>NZ_JAFMYU010000002.1 GCF_017353255.1 Fibrella aquatilis
TACCGACCCGTCGGACCGCACTCATCACTTACCGTTATTTACGGCGCTAGCACCAGCTTGCCGAAGTTTTCGCCCGAAAACAGCTTTAGCAGCGTGGGGAGGAAGTTTTCGATGCCGTGTTCCACCTGCACTTTGGGCGTTTTCATCGTGCCTTCCTGAATCCAGCCGGCCATTTCCTGAGCGGCAATGCTGTAGTGAGGGGCGTTGTCGAATACCACAATACCCTCCATCCGGGCGCGGTTGACCAGCAGGGCCAGATAGTTTGATGGCCCTTTTACGGGCGTAGTATTATTGTATTGCGAAATGGCCCCGCAGATCACGATCCGCGCCCGCAGCCGAATCTGGGTCAGCACGTCGTCCAGAATATCGCCCCCCACATTGTCGAAATACACGTCGATGCCTTTGGGGCAGGCTTCGCGGAGAGCAGCGCGGACCGGCTGGGTTTTGTAGTTGATGCAGGCGTCGAAGCCCAGTTCATTCACGCAGTAAGCGCACTTTTCATCGTCGCCGGCAATGCCTACCACGCGGCAGCCTTTGATTTTGGCAATCTGCCCCACCACGCTGCCTACGGCCCCCGCTGCACCCGACACTACCACGGTCTCGCCCGCTTTGGGTTGTCCCGTGTTGATTAACCCGAAATAGGCCGTCATGCCAGGCATACCCAGCGTGGCGAGGTACGTTTCCAGCGGTGCCAGGTTAGTATCAACTTTGAGTAAATACGCCGGACTGGCGGGGTCGCTGGCCACGTTGCCATCGGCAAGAACGTATTGCTGCACGCCCAGCCCGCCCGTAACGTAGTCGCCGACGGCAAAGGCGGGGTGTTTCGATTCGACCACCTGCCCGGCTGCCCCCGCCCGAAACACGTCGCCGATGCCGATGGGAGGGATATAGGATTTGCCCTCGTTCATCCAGCCGCGCATGGCGGGGTCGAGAGAAATAAAGAGGGTTTTCACCAAAATCTGCCCATCCTCCAGGGGCGGTATCTCTACTGTATCAATCTCAAGGTTGGCGGGTTGGGGCATGCCCACTGGTCGCGATGCCAGTTTTACGCGGGTGTTTGAATAGGTCATGTTGTTGGTTATTGGTGGTTAGTAGTCATTCGCTGCGCAGCCGCGCAAGCAGGGCGTCGCGGGTGGGGCGTTCGTTAACCACGTCGTAGCGCAGCCCTTCAAGGTCCAGCGCGTCCACAAAGGTGGCATAATTGTCGACGGTAAATACGACGAGGTTGTCGAAGGGTTCATTAAACGGCTCAACCTCGGTTAGGCTGGCCTGTTTTTGCAAGGCCCGGTACGGCTCAGACCGCAGGTCGTCTTGCTTGAGAATGAAGTACCACATGTATTAATGTACGATTTATTAATTCTACCCAACGCGCACCCAACTATGCCCAACCTGTTGCATCTTGATTGGCCAATAACGTATTAAATCAACTGAATTCATGGCCCGTTTCGACACCCTGGTTCCCCTGCCCGGCAGCGACAAAACTGCCCCCAACAGCGACCCACTTAACACGCTCAAACCTACTGATGTTTTCGACGTAACCGTGCGTGTGAAACGCCGCCAGCCCATTGAATCGCTGGTGAGTACGGAGGCCACAGTGGCGCAGCCGCTTACGCAAAGTCAGTATACTGCGCAGTTTGGCGGCGACCCGGCTACGTTGCGGCTGGTAGAAGATTACCTGCACACACAGGGGCTGAGTACGGTGCTGCTTAGCGCGGCCCGACGCAGTGTGATTGTGCGGGGCACGGTGGCTCAGTTCAGTGCGGCTTTTGGCGTATCACTGGCCAACTACAAAGCACCCGACGGTACCGTTTTTCGAGGGCGTAGTGGCCCTGTGCAGGTACCCGCTGAACTGGTTGACTTACTCGAAGGTGTATTCGGGCTGGATAACCGCCCGGCGGCCACGGCCCATTTCCAGGTGCTGCGGAAAGAGGCGGGCGGCATTGCCAACCCCCGTGCCGTCACCACGTCGTTTAACCCCAATCAACTGGCCAACATTTATAACTACCCCACCGGCGTAACGGGCAAAGGCCAGCGCATTGCCATTATTGAACTGGGGGGTGGTTTCCGGCCCGCCGACATCACGGCCTATTTCAAAAGCCTCGGCCTGAAGGCCCCTGTGGTCAAGGCTGTATCGGTCGATGGTGGGGTCAACAGTCCCAGTACTGCCAACAGTGCCGACGGCGAAGTGATGCTTGATATCGAAGTGGCGGGGGCCGTAGCGCCGGGTGCTCAGCTGATTGTTTACTTCGCGCCTAACACCGACAAAGGATTTCTGGACGCCATCACCACCGCCCTGCACGATACCGTCAATAAGCCGTCGGTGATCTCGATTAGCTGGGGTGCCGCCGAAAAAAACTGGACCGCCCAGTCGCTAACCACGTTCAACCAGGCGTTTCAGGGGGCCGCTGCGCTGGGCATCACCGTCTGTGCGGCGGCGGGCGACACCGGGTCGGGCGATGGCGTAAACGATGGGAAAGCCCACGTCGATTTTCCGGCTTCAAGCCCGTTTGTGCTGGCCTGCGGGGGGACTAATTTGAAGACCAACGGCAACGTAATCATCTCCGAAACCGTCTGGCACGCCAGTAAAGACAGCGCCACCGGCGGGGGCATCAGCGACGCCTTCGACCTGCCCGACTACCAGCAAAAAGCCGGGGTGCCACCTTCCGTTAACGACGGCAAGCGCGTTGGCCGCGGCCTGCCCGACGTATCGGCCGTGGCCGACCCCGCTACAGGCTACAACGTCCGGGTGGATGGGCAGAATATGGTCATTGGGGGTACTAGCGCGGTGTCACCTCTTATGGCGGGGTTGGTAGCCCTGCTTAACCAGCAGCGGGCCAAACCGGTGGGTTTCCTGAATCCCATTCTTTACGCTAACCCCGCCGTTTGCCGCGACATCACCCAGGGCGACAACATCACCGTGGCGGGCAACAAAGGCTACAAAGCCCAACCCGGCTGGGACGCCGCCACCGGCCTTGGCGTAGTGGATGGGCAGAAGCTGGCGAAAGCGATCTGATTTACGAATTACGATGTACGATTTATTGCTGACGCCGAAGTACGCTGGCTTAGCCCAAGTGCGTCAGCAATAAATCGTAAATCGTACATCGTAATTCGTAAATCTAAAACCCTACCACACACCGCTCTCCGGCCAGCGCGGCCATATTTTCTTGCAGGAGCATAGCCGTACGGGCATTGTCGAAATGCTGGCTGTAGGCGGCGCGGAGTTCTTTGCGTTTCATGGCCTCCAGAAAACGGCGGGCGTCGTCGGGGGTTTCCAGCAGCAGGGGAGGCACCTCGGTAGGCTCGCCCGCTTCGTTTTTGGCCACCATCGTGAAGTAGGAGGTGTTGGTATGCTTCACCACGCCCGTCTTCACGTTTTCGGCAATAACCTTGATCCCCACCACCAGCGATGTGCGCCCCACGTAATTGACCGACCCCATCAGCGATACTAACTCGCCTACCTCAACCGGTTGCCGGAAATTGACCCCGTCTACCGACACCGTTACGCAGTATTCGCCCGCGTGTTTGGCGGCACAGGCGTAGGCTACTTTATCCATCAGCGAGAGTAACGTGCCGCCGTGAATTTTGCCGCCAAAGTTGGCGTAGGCCGGAATCATCAGTTCGGTCAGGGTCGTCTGCGAATGACGAACGGCGCGGGGGGCGTGTGTGGAATCGGGCATGAATGGCCGGAGCATATGGGCTGCAAAAATAGGCCACTACAGAGCTGATTCAAGCATTTTCAGCATAACTATCACCGGGTGCGGATGACGTGCAGCCGGTTGAGCAGCGATTTATGTGTGCCACCGGGCAGGGGTAGGGGGGCGCTACAATGCGCCAGCGTGATTTGGTGCGCTTCGACCCGGTCAATGTGCGTTAGGTTGACGATCAGTGATTTCGACAACCGCAGGAAAAGCCGGGGTGATAGGTGGTTTCCCCAATAGCCCAAATTGCCCGTCAGTATCAGTGGTTTTTCTCCTTTTCCTTCTGGTATCAGCCGTTTTGTTGCCGGGGCAGTTAGAAAGACAGACGTGAAATTACCGGCTGCCTGTAGGTACAAAATCTCCGTCTGCTGGACACGCGCATATCCCTTTTCGGTCGGCAAATACACGGGTTCTTCGGTAGCTCCCGCCCTTATCGGTTCACTCTGCTGAAAATTATGCAGGGCCAATTGCACTTGTTGTACCAATTCCCGTGGGCGCAGGGGTTTAGTCAAAAAAGCAAACGGATTGGTTGTTTTGGCCCGCTCAAAGGTGGCCTCGTCGGTGTTGCCAGTGAGGTAAATCAGGGGCATCCACGTATGGCGGAGCAGGGCACGAGCTGTGGCAACGCCATCGAGTTCAGGTAGACAGGTGTCGGCACTGCCTGCCAGGTTAATATCGACCACAGCAGCTTGTGCCGTACTACATGCAATAAGCCGAATCGCGTCCTGGTAAGTACGGGCAATGCCACAAATGCCAAAGCCTGCCCCAACCAGGGCTTCTTCAATGGCCACCGCCATCAGCAACTCATCTTCGACAATCAGAATCTGTAAAGGTTGTTTCATAACGATAAATCAAACGTGAATCCGGGCGGGCCACTAACGGTATAACTGCCTTCTAGTTGCCCTACCTGGATGGCAATGAGATACATTCCAAAACCAGCCTCACCTACCGTTGGGGCGATACCTGGACCGTTGTCTTGAACTCGTAACCGCAACCGGCCTGCCTCCTGCCAGCAACGTATATGAAGCATCGGCGCTGGATTATTGGGGAAAGCATACTTGCAAGAATTCGTAATTAACTCATTGATAATTAGTGCAATAGGAATGGTCTGATTGGGCTGTATAGGTACGTTGGTAAGGTCATAGTCGGGCTGTATACTGTCGTAGCCGTAGCTACGTAGAATCCCCCCCGCCAGGTCGGGAATGATGACAGTCAGGCCCAGGTTCATCAGTTTCTTGGTATCGTAGAGTTTCTGGCTCAGCGCGGCCATAGTATGTACCCGCAACTGACTTTCTTCCATGGCGCGCCTAGCATCAGCATCGACTAGCCGGTTCGATTGCAGGCTGAGCAGGCTTGTAATGTTCTGGTAATGGTTTTTCATCTGGTGGCTTTGCTCGTCTACTAACTGTGCATTTTGCCGACTGATGCGTTTATTGGTTTGGTTGAGCCGGTAAAATACCGTACCAAAAGCAGCAGCCAGAGCCAGCAGCCCCACGGTTGCGAAAGTGTACTGTCGTTGTACTTGCAACCGGCTATCACGTAGCGCCAGTTCGGTGCGTTGACTAGCCAGCATGGCTTCTCGCCGTTCAGTCTCGTACATCACATTTTGTCGGGCGATGTTAGCCCGTTGGTCGGCAGTCAATGTAGCGTGGCTTAGCGAGTCGGCCGTTTTCAGCCGAGTATAAGCCAGTTGCCATTGACCCTTCTTTTGGTGCCAGATAGCCCAGTTGTAATGAACAGTGGTTCGTACGGGGGCATCGACTAGCTTCTGGGTTTGACAAATAGAATCAGCTTTCAACAGATGAGCATAAGACATTGACAACTGTTTGATGGCCATGTAACTGGTAAACAAAGTGTTATGTAAAACAACCTGGTTGTTTGATCCTTTTTCCTGCTCATACATTGCCAGTGCATAGGTGAGGAGCGGAATGGCCTTGCGGGGTTGCCGTACTGACAGCATGCAACCCCAGTTGTAGCGCACGCCCGCCAATTCTTTGGGGTTAGCTAGTGTCAGGGCAATGGCTTCGGCTTTTTCTACGTACAAAAGCGCACTATCGGCAGAAGCCTTCAGCGATTTGTCGACGGAGGTGTCTTGCGCACATTGCCAGTGCAGGCCGCTCAACATAACGTAGCTGCTCATCAGGCTGTGCGGGTGATTCAATTGTCGGCTGTTGGCCAGTGCCCGCCTAGCATAGCCGAAGGCATCACTAAAATTGCCAACCGTGGCCCCATCGCCGGTTAGTTGAACATACACTTTATTGAGGTTGACAGATGGGCCGCGTGGCTCCCAGATTTTAAGAGCGTAGAGGAACCACTTTCGTGAAGTCGCATAATCGCCGGAGGCCCGGAACCGCTTGCCCATCAGGTAGGCAGCGTCGGCCATGGCCAGGGTATCATGTTGCGCCAATGCGTGGCGGTACTGGGCCTGGGCCTGGGCGAGTTTGGGATGTACAGAGGGCTGCGCCAGCAGTGTTGCCGACAGTATCAACAGGGGCAGGACAACAAGATGGCTCATGGGGTGTGGCAGCAACAGAAGCTATCCTATAAACCTACAAACTTGTCTGCATACGATCAATAGCTCAAGCAGTTAGTGGAGGAAAAACGGGCATCGGTAGCGGTGAGAGACGTGATTAAAATGACCCAAGTTGTGTACGCCGTTTAAAGTTTGCTTTGTGCCGGTCTGATACGATGAGTTCGGTGCCGTCGGTCATGATGACGGTCCCACCCCGCCCGTTGATATACTCTTTCAGATACGTTAGGTTGATGAGGCGACTTTCGTGAATCCGGCAAAAGGCAGGATCGTTCAACGACTTCTCAAACTCATCGAGCGTATGCGTGAGTCTGCCGAGTACGTTATCGACCAACTTGATTTCCTTCAAACCTAACTCGTTTTCGACCATCTTTTTTTCCCGAAGGCCATACAGGTTGAGGCAGCCTCGCTCCGTATCGGTCTGACAGTATTCAATGTCGCCTACGGCAATATAGACGCGGCCACTACCAACGGGAATACTGACTTTACCAACCCGACGTTGCTGATTATCAACTGATTGAATTATCTGTTGCCGGTATTCTGTGCGGTCATGCACCGAGCGGGACTGTACTTTTTCGACCGCTTTTCTCAATCGGTCGGGGTCAATGGGTTTCAGCAGGTAATCGACGGCATTGGCCTGAAACGCCCGGAGCGCATAGGTGTCGTAGGCCGTGCTAAACACCACGTCGAAGGTGATATCGGGTACGCCGGCCAGCAGGTCGAAGCCTGTTCTATCGCCGAGGTGAACATCCAGAAAAACCAGGTCGGGCTGTTGCGTGTCAATAGCCAGCAGGGCAGATTCTACGGTCTGGCAACGGCCCACCACCTGCACCGTGGTGGAGCAGTAATGTGCCAGCAGTTTTTCAAGCTTGTCCAGGCTGGGGTTTTCGTCGTCAATAAGCAGGGTTCGGAGCATATCGGTAGGGGACTAGGCAATACTCAGCGGTAGGCCAACGGTTGCTTCGGTACCGTCCGTTCGGTCGGCGAGCGTTACGTACCCATTTGCTTTTTTCAGCCGGTTGATAATCTCGATTCGGGCCTGAGTGATGTTCAGGCCATGCGATTTGCGGGTGGGTTGGGCCTGCTTTTCCTGCGCGGCCCGTTTGCGCCCAATGCCGTTGTCGGTGACGGAACAGACGAGCATGTCGCCCTCTTGCCGCACCCGGATGGTAATCAGGCCGTCTGCTTCTCTCATAGCCAGACCGTGCCAGATGCTATTTTCTACGAATGGTTGAAGCAATAGCGGCGGAATCTGGGTACGTTGCGGGTCGAGGGCTGGGTCAATCTCGATCCGGTAAGTAAACCGATGGTCGAGCCGCAGGCTTTCCAATTCCATGTATAGTTCCAGCGTGGCCATGTCTTCTGCCAGGGGGGTCTCTTTGCGGTCCGAATCATCGAGAATAGCCCGCATCAGGCTGGCGAACTTGGCCAGGTAGCGATCAGCGGTAAAGGGATCGTTGTTCAGTACATAGTTGCTGATCGAATTAAGCGCGTTGAAGATAAAATGCGGGTTGATCTGCGAACGCAGTACGTCGAGTTTGGTATCGGCAATGAGCGTATCGAACCTGACGGCTTTTACCTGCTCATCGGCATCGCGTTTGCGTTTATAGAACAGAAAACTGACCCCCGCCGCCAGCATTAGTGCGCCAGCCCCACCCATGATGGCATTGCGTTTAGTTTGTTGCTGCTGCAATTCGGCAGTGTGTTGTGCGTTCAGGACGGCAGTTCGTTTCTCCTGCTCGAAGCGTTCTTCCAGCCGGGCAATCTCAGCTTTCTTTTCATCGCTCATCAGGCTGTCGCGCAGGGACGTTGCTTTGTCGAGATTTGTGATTGCCAACTGCTTTTTCCCTTGGGCAATGTAGATGTAGCCTAGCAGTTGCGCGATCTGCCGTTGACTTTCCATCATATTTAACTCCTGAGCCAGTTTCATAGCCTGTTTGGCATGTTGCTCGGCTTCATCGAAGCGCTCGAATTCCCAAAGTACATCAGCCACGCCTGCCTCCAGCATCGAAGAAATCTGTCTATCACCTGCCTTTTCAGCGTTGACGATGCCTTTCTTAAACAACTCAATAGATTTTGTTGGCTGTTTGAAGTTCGTGTGGGCAATACCCAAACTGTTCAGCGCATAGGCTGCAACCTGATAATCGTGGTCGGTTTCGGCCTGCGCCAGACTACGGCTGACAAACGTAATGCCTTTCTCGAACGCACGTTTCCGAAAATATGCCTCACCTAAATTGAGCAGCGCGATGCGTTCCTCCCGCCGCAGGTCGGGGCGTTTTAGCCGTTGCACTGTGTTCAGAAACTGCGTGAACGCCACAATCGCCTTATCATAATCCTGCACGTTGAGGTAAATGGTGCCGAGGTTGTTTTGCTCGGTGGCCTCAAATAAAGTACGTTGGTCCGGGCTTTTTATGGCATGGCTTGCGGCAAGCGCTTTGTGATGGTAGTCAACCGCTTTGGCGTATGCACCCGCTGACATCTCGATTTTGCCAAGCTGCCGGTAAGCCGCAGCAACGCCCATCGGCCAGTTTATGGTCTGCGCCAGCCTCAGGCTTTCGTCGGCGTAGCGGATAGCTTCTTTAGGTTCTATGGTGGTCATGGCATCGCCTAGCGTGACCAGCAACTTCACCCGCGTAGTATCTTTTTTCAGATACAGCTTACTCTGTTTTTTCAGGGAATCGAGTTGCTGTGGCGTAACCTGCGCGGAGGCTGAAAACGCAGCAAGCAGACCGGTCAAAAGTAGACAGATATGGTAGTTCATGAGTGGGTGGAGGAACATAGGTGTGATATAATGACTCAAGCTACTCAGCCAAGGTCAGTTACGCAAAGGTAGAGGCAACGCAGTTTCCAGCGGTTTCAACGCATTTCCCAGCCATACCAACACGGTTATGAACTCCCATTTTTTCGCTCATTTTCGCCCCATTATGTTTGATCTATGGTTAGCGGATAATCGTTAACCAGCTCACAAATAACCACTTACAGCAATGAACGAGCCAAGCGAACGAGACAAGGCCATCGAACGGATGGAAGAAAATGGGCGGCACCAGTCGGGTAGCCACGACGACGTGTATAAGCAGGAGGGCAAGAAAGCACTGATGGTCGACAACGACGGATTCGTCAAGGAAATCGGTGAGGGTAGCTGGCGGCGCTATGATGCCCGCGACGACCAGTAACCAGGCCATAAAGTCCGTCTGGGTGGCCTGTCTACCGCCCGGACGAGGCTACTTTTTTGGGCCGAAAATTACGTTTTGCGAAACCCCCGGTTGGTGGAGAAAAAACCGGCGTTGGTGGAGATGTCACCACGAATATGCTCAGGAAAATGTACGTTGGGTGCAGGTTCATCGACTAGCTTCCATGTCGGCGTTTCAGCCGACAGGCAGCGAGCTGTAGGAGTGCGACAGTGTAAGCACCCCAGATTAATAGGTAGTCTTGTTTTATGGTGATTCAACTTTCTACATTCTATACTTAATCAAATCAACCGATGGAATTTGTTAATGGATTTTTCAGCTCTTTATTAGCTGTAGTGTTTTGGGGAGGGTCTATTTATTTCCTTTACAGAACATACACAAAAAACAGAAAATTTGTCGACAATCCCGAGTATTTTCAACAGGCTGGTGTAACAGTCAACTATAACAAAGGAACAATTCAGTTTGGTAAACATATCTATACTGTTTCCCAGGTTAGAGGCATTAAGTCTATCATCGAAGACAGCGGTATAAGTGGTCGAGTAATAGTTAATGTTGAGGTTGCAGACATGACCAAGCCCGTGCATACAATCATCGTCACGAATCAGCAACAGGGCCGTTCTTTCATTAATCGGCTTTCGCTGGCAATCTCGAAAGCTGGTGGCCCAAATTTTGAATAAAAGAGTATTTTACCTGGTGCTGTCACCTGTCGCACGACAGGGTAAGCGCCCACAAAGGTTGAGCATCTTGATTATAGGTCTTTCTCATTTTACCCCCATCTCTACATGGATACCATAATCATACTTGCCATCATTGGCGGAGTAATTTATTTTCTCTACACGGTTAGCAAAAAGCGTAAAACCGTCGTCGTCAATGAAAATTCATTTTACCAAAACGGTGTCAAGGTTGACTTTACCACTGGCATGATAACAATCGGAAAGCACACTTACCCCGTCAGCAAGGTTACGGGTATTAAATCCAATACACTGGTGAAAACTAAAGCATCTATTCTGGCTAATCAGGGCAGCGTGGATATAGAGGTGGATGATTTTGTTAAACCTGTTCACAAAATAAACTTCAACGGATATTCAGTAGACAAAGACACAAAGGAATTTGCTCAACGATTATCCATTGCTTTGAGAAAAGCTGGTGGCCCAAATTTTACTTAACTGCTTGTAGTGTGTGCCATTTGCTCCGCGCTCTCACCTGTTGGGCCACAGGCAGCACGTCCCTGATCCCAAGCGTTTAGCCCATCGAAGACAGGGGTTTAAAGCTGGCAAGTGGATCGAGTTCAGCCAAGTAGTTCGCTTGTTCACCAGCCCCTGTAGGCGATTGGATTTGATGGTCCCTCAACGGTAATACGTACCGATTCTATTACGTCTTTAAAACCTGATACGATGATGAAAACGCTTTACTTTTCTGTTTGCCTCTGTTTTGCTGGCTTTGCGGCCAACGCCCAGGAAGTTCTTACAAACCAGAGCGTTATAGCCATGTATCAGGCGAAGGTAGCCCGCCCGCTGATCGCTGACAAAATAAATGTCGGTCGATCTAAGTTCGACATGACGACCAATGGACTGCTAGAGTTAAAAAGCGCCGATGTGCCCGAATCGATCATGGAAACGATGCTTTCTCTGACGCATCCAACGGACATACTTACCAACGACGATGTGATCCGGCTATACCAGGCAAAACTTGGCCGAAGGCTGATCACGCAGAAAATCCAGGCTGGCCCCACCCGTTTCGATGTCAGCACGGATGGTATGATCCAACTTAAAATGGCTAATGTGCCGGAGGGCATCATCAAAATAATGATGACATCAGGGGGGACAGCACTTACCTCAAAACCAGACACAAAAACGCAGGCCAGAGTAGCGCAGGTCAATTACACAAACCCGTCTACAGAACGTGGCAAAACGGCTATAACAGATTCGGAACGACCGCAGGGGACCAAAAAATCGAACGGACCAACAGCAGACTGCGCAACCTGGAATGACAAGTTCACCAAGAAAACCGTGCGGGCTTCGCGGGTGACACTCCGTGGATGGAAGCCAGGGGCGGTAGCTCTGAACACACTGGTTGGTCAGGGAAGTGCCAACGCTTTCGGGATTGAAGACATGGAAGTAAGCTTGATCTTTCGGGCTGATGGTAATGACCTGACACTGGTACTCTATGCCAGCAAGCCGGGTATTCACACCATGTTTGTCAGTAGTGATAAGCCCTTGATGTTGTTGATGCAGGATGGTTCGGTGTTGCAGTTTCTGCCTGCCGAAAGTTCGGAGTCTGATTACTCCTGGGGTAGTGGCTATTCGATGGACTCCGAGATGCTGATGTACTACAAGCTTTCACCCGAACAGGCACGGCTACTGTCGCAGAAACTCGTAAAAGAATATCGGCTGAACTTCTACAACCGAAAGTTTGCCGAAGACAAAGTCAATGAAAGCCGCGCCCTGCAGGTGCGGGCTGCCGCACAGTGCCTGTTGAATTAACCCGCCGGCGTGATCCATACCGCCGCCTCACGCCTCGATACCGACTGCTTTCTGATTCTGTCCACACCATACTTTTTTATGAAAACGTATCTCCTGTTACTGTTGGGTGCCCTTGGCTGCACCCCTGTTTTCGGCCAGCAATGGCGAATCGCCCCAACAGTGGGCGTGAACTTGGCAACCATTTCTTATTCGAACGCCTATTTAAATCTATTCACCAGCAATGGAAGCCGGGTAAGTCCTGGCTTTGTACCACGATGGCAGGTAGGCGCATTGATTGACTATACGATTAGTGAACAGGTTGGTATCCGATCCGGTCTACTGTACTCAACAAGAGGAAGTAATATTCAGACTAGCGTCACCCGGTCAGGCTATACGGTGACTGCCAGTGGTAGCAATCAAATCAATTACCTCGATGTACCGTTGCTGGTCACGGTTGGGTTGGGAGAGAATGGATTTCGATTGGTAGGTGGTCTTGTGCTGGGTATTGCTCTAAGCGGAACGAGTAAAACTGACGCTTATACGGTTGCGGGCTACAAGTTCGACGGTGAAGAAGCTAAACTACCAATTGGCAATAGTTCCAATGATAGGATTGTGCCCACTGATGTCAGTGTCAGTCTGGGTATACTAAAACAGCTTGACTTAAACCGACGCTTCCTTGAGTTAGGATTTCATATTCAACCCTCCCTATCCAGTTTCGCTACAGGTACAAAACAATACCCTAGTTACACGTCCACGTATTTTCAGTTTGGGCTTAAAGCTTCCTATTTCTTCGACATAGGTCGCTAACCAGATGGCCGGTTTCAGCGGCGGTAAAAGCTTTCCCACTTATCACACCTTTTTTTATGAAAACGACATCTATTCTACGTCTGTGGCCCGTCTGTAGACTAGCCATAACACTTACCATAAGCCTGTTAGCTTGTGGTAAAAAAACCGTTGACCCATCTGTGGCCGATAAGGTTAAACGGGTTTGGACGGCCCAGAGCGTGAAAGAAAACGCCACCGTGGTCTACACCAAAGGCGGGGCCAGCAACGTGCGCAACTACAGCCCCTACCGCCTCGACCTCAGTAGCCCACCCGCCGTGAGCTTCACCGATTACGATGGCATCACCGTCAACGGCCAGTATGCCGTACCGAGCGATACCCGCCTCGTGCTGTCGGGCCTGACCCCGGCACCCACCGGCACAGGCGGCACCATCGAGTTCACGATCAACGCCAGCACTGATACCCAGATAACCCTGACCCGCGTCACAGCCAGCCCCAAAACGGGTAATAGCACCAACCAGTACGTATTGATCAACCCATAGTAAAACCACATTAATACCATGAAAAACATTCTCTACCTCCTTGCAATGATGCTGTTGTGCAGCATCGGCTCTTCTTCAGCGCAGTCGAGTTGTGCCAGTATAATTAAAAATATCGGTTTTGAAAAAAAACGAGGAAATATAGAATATGTAACTAAACTAAACGCCACTGTTGTACTATTCTATGCTGAAGATCAATATTATGGAAAAGAATTGTGGAAAACAGACGGCACATTGCAAGGAACGTCATTGGTTAAAGATATAGCACCGGGCACAAAATCCTCAAGATATGGATATGAGGCTATAACCGGCAATATAACTGTATCTGATATTGCTGGTGATAATAAGCCAGTAGTATTAAATGGAATAATGTACTTTGAAGCAAATGATGGCACTCACGGCTACGAAATATGGAGAAGTGATGGAACAGATAAAGGAACATTTATGATTACAGAGATAAACGAAGGTGCCGCATACGATAGAGAAAAACAATCTTTTAGATCTTTCTTTATTTATAATAATGAGGTTTATTTTTGGGATAATTCAAGAATTATATTTAACAGTACTCCTGTAGTGGTCTGGCGTTTATTTAAAACAAAGGGTAGTATAGAATCGACAACATTGGTTGGAGAATTCCAAAATTTTCAGTCTTTTAAGCCCAAATTATTCAATTATAAAGGATCGCTTAGTTTTTTACTCGGACCATCGTCGTATGAAACTCGAATCGAAGAGTCAAATCGCTTTTACCAAATGAATACTTTAGGGCAAATATCAAAAATAAAATTACACGTAGATGGGATAAATAACATTAGCGCTGCGAACGGACAATTGTATTTTACTAATAAAAAAGGTTTATTTAAGTCAGATGGTACAATGGCTAGTACTATTTTAGTTAGAGAAAGTGGTAGTGTATTCTCTACTAATAGCATCAACACTGACTTTTGGGGTGATGACCGTTTCGTTTATTTCTTACATAACAGTAGTTTGTGGCGTACCGATGGCACTATGACAGGAACATTCTCACTCCAGAACAATGTACGTTTTAGTAATACAGATTTATTTTCCGAAACGAGGGTTTTTATATATAAGAATGAATTATATTTCATAGATTATGGAACAAAAAACAATCTTCTTAAAGGTGTTAAAGTTTGGAAAACAAATGGTACAATAGAAGGAACAATACCAGTTGTAGATGTTGACCCAGAAGGGAAAGGCGAAGCTATTATAAGGCTTGTAACAGAGATAGATGGTAATTTGTATTTTTATGGAAAAGTTAATGGAGTAAGCGCTGATGCAAATACCAAATCAGGAATATGGAAAACTGATGGGACTCAATCAGGAACTAAGGTCTTATGTCCATTAGGGCCTGATTTAGAATGTCGCATGATAAATCCTACATTCAAAGATTATGGATTTCTCTCAATAGATAAAAGTTTAATTTTTTTGGGATTTCCTACAAGCTACGCTAATAATAATTATGATGATACGGAACTCTATCGCACAGACCTTAAAAACTGCCCTAATATTAGTCTTGTTGTTACTGGTTCTCTGGTTTTTTGTCCAAACACTACTACCACATTATCGGCAACGGCGACGGGTGGCATGACTCCGTACACGTATCGCTGGCAGCAGGGTACCACCGCTATAGGGACTGGCTCAGCCAGCCTGACGGTCAACGCGGCGGGGGCGTATACGGTCATAGCAACGGATGCCAACGGTTGTAGTGGGTCGTCGCCGGTCACGGCCACACAACGTACCGCTCCCACCGTGTCACTGCCTGCCGCGGTCTCGTTCTGCGCCGGACAACCGATCACACTCACGGCCACGGCTGCGGGTGGCACCAGCCCTTATACCTATGCCTGGAAACAGGGTACTGCTGTTATTGGTACGTCGGCGGCAACATTATCGGTCAATGCGGGGGGGACATATGTCGTAACCGTGACGGATGCAAGCGGTTGCGCCAGCAGCTCGGCCACCGCTACCGTGACGCAGCGACCCAGCCCCACCGTTACCGTTACAGCCTCTGCACCGGGCTTCACTGCGGGCAACAGCGTGACGCTCACAGCCAATACCGGCACGGGTCTGACCTACCAGTGGACCCGCGACGGACAACCCATTGCCGGAGCCACCCAGGCAACATATGTAGCGCAGCAGCCGGGGGATTACGGCCTCACAGTGTCGCAGGATGGCTGTTCGGCCACGGCAACGGCCACTCAGATCAGCCTGATTACCGCCATTGAAGAACCACAAACCGGCCCCGATTTTACTTTGACGGCCTCGCCAAATCCCAACCCCGGAGCCATTCAGATACGCATTGTGACCCAGCCGGGGCGTACTATTTCGGTTACGCTTACCCTCCACGATCTGACCGGGCGCAGCCTGTGGCAGAAGCAGATCAGCGTGGCGGGGCAACACACCGAACAACTCGACCTAACACCGCAGCCCACCGCTATCTATCTGCTCCGCGCCACTAGCAACGGGCAGCAAGGTGCGTTGCGGTTGCTACGGCAATAGGCCCTTTTATGTCTTCATCATCGTTTCGCCGAGGGGTGGTCATTGTGAACAGGGGTGGTACGCGTATGGGCATTTTTATCAATGACCATGAGTTTATGCACTCCAGTTCAGGAAACCACCACGTAATCAGGAGAGGGTTAGATATACTGACGGCTGTTTTCGGGTATGATTATGTACTCTGGTAGTCGTATTGATACAACACTGAGTCAACCGGCGCGGCGCATTTTACTGTTGAGCTGATAACGGCAGCGAACGGGTCAAGCCAGAATAACTGGAACTGGCATAAATAAAAAATCTGCTGTTGCTTCGCGCAGGTAAGAACGAGCGCGAAGCAACCTTAGACATTAAACTCAACGCAATAGCCATGATTTCGGGGCGGCTTGTCCGTAGTTGGCCAATACCAGCCGTTCGTGGGGGTTTACCACCAATTCCCGCACGGGCGACTTAGCCGTGGAGATGACCGTTTCGGCGCGGGTGTCGAGGTCGTAACGCAGCACCTCGCCGGTGAGTGTCCCTAGCAGCAGGCCCTGTGCACGCTGTTGCGCCACCGACCCAAGAGCTTTGGTGACAGCCAGAATCTGTCCTGGTTCCGAGGCGGCATATTGCCACACAAATAGACCGGGCGTACCGGCGGTAGCCAGCAGACTGTCGGTCCGGAAAGCCAGCGAACGAACGGGCGTACTGAACGGTTTGGCCCGCCGTTGTTGGTGTGTTTTCAGGTCATACACGGTCACGTTGCCATCAACGTAGCCCATGGCTAGTTGCGAACCGTCGGCGTTGAAAACGAGCGAGACAGGCAGCTTGCCGGGGGGCACGGGCAAGGCCAACCGCTTGCCGGAGGCACTGTTGACCAGGTTGGCGGTCTTGGTTGTCAGCACGGCCACCAGCGTTCCGCCTGGTTGTGGTTGCAGCGCCACCACCCGCCCAGGGACCTGCGCCCGGCCCACTATGTTGCCCGTTTTTGGTTGCCAGAACAGCAGCCGTCCGCTGGCATCGCCGCTCGCGATAGTGTCGCGGTCGGGCCAGGAAGCCAAGCTGCCCACTACCTGCCGGTGTCCGCGAAACTCGCTCACCAGCAGGGCCGTACGTCCGTGATAGATACCAATCTGCGACCGCTTGGCCGAGGCTACCAGCACCAGGCGGCCATCGTGGCTATAGGTGGCCCGCCCCGCGTTGGCCGACTGATACCGAAATTCGCGGCGTGGTAGGGTAGCGGGGGCTTCGGCCTGTGCCAGATAACCCGCCAACAGTAATCCCGCTAGCATGCATTGTTTCATAGCCATTGCTCTAGCGGAAAATGGTGTATGTTTTCTGGTAGTCGTCGATCGGAATGGTTACGTCGACGCGCTTGAGCACCACGGTGTTATTTTCCACGTCGAAAGAAGGAATGCCGTAGCTCGTTTTGGCGAAATTATCCCTCACTTTGGCGGCATCACGGGGGGGCACTTTAATGCGGTAGCGGTCGCCAAACATTCTCGATTGCAACAGGTATGTCTCGCTGTCGGCATCGTAGGGGCCAACCACAAAAGCCTGCCAGTCTACAGTGTTGCCAAATTTATTGATGATTTTATCGCGGCATTCGCGGGTTAGCTGGTCGGCCTGTTTTTCTTTTTTGTCCATTCGCCGCTGGAAATCGTCGGTTTTCTCAAACTCACCGCGCACGCTCCACTGCTGCATACCCGTGGTCATGCAGGCTGCCACGCGGTCGTCGGTGGTAGGCATACGCCAGAGCTTCAGTGTTCCGTCGCGACTGACGCTGGCCAGGGATTTGCCGTCGGGCTGAAACATGACGCTTTCCACCTCAGCGCTGTGCAACGTGCCCGATACGTCGGTAATGAGCAGGCCCGTGGCCATGTCCCAAAGCTTTACCTTATGGTCGCCGCCACCCGTGGCAATCAACTGACCATCAGGGCTGAAAGCCACCGTCCAGGTGTCTGACACGTGGGCCGGAAAGGTGTAGATCATTTGCTTCGTTTCGGTATCCCAGACGCGGGCGGTGTTGTCCCAGGCACCGCCCACCACATAGCGGCCATTGGGGCTGTAGCGGGCATCCCATACTTCGTCGGTATGGCCCAGCAGGACGTACTTCTGCTGCCATGTTTTGGTGTCCCACGCCCGGATGCTGCGGTCACCACTGGCGGTGAGTAGTTCAGTGCCTTTGGGGTTAAACGCTACCGAGGTTACGTTGTCGTGGTGAGCATCGATGGTGGCTACCTTGATGCCGCTGAATGTTTCCCAGACAATAGAGCGACCATCCCAACTGGCCGAGGCAATCAGTTTGGAGTCGGGGCTGAAGGCCACGTCGCGCACGTAATCGGTGTGGTCGGTCAGTTTGCGGAGAATATCGCCGGTGATAGCATCCCAGAGAATGAGCGTGTTATCAACGCCGCCGGAAGCAATATAACGCCCATTGGGGCTGTAGCGAACGGTCACGACGTCGTCGGTATGGCCTTTCAATACCAGCATCTGTTCGCCACTGACGGCATCCCAGATGGTGATATTGCGCGACTGTCCGCCCGTGACAATGCGTTTTCCGTCGGGGCTGTAATCGAGCGAAAGAACGGGTGCGCCCGTGTTCACTTCGAGCGTCATTTTAGTGGCCTGTGCTGTTGCAGCAGAGGGCAACAGCAGGGAGGTGCTCAGCAGAGCAGTGAGAAGGTAAATCTTAATCATTTTTCTGTCATTAAATGGATTAATTAACTGGTTAATAACTCCCCCCAACGCGCCGCGTGGGTGCGCCGGGGATATCGGGTAACGCCGAAGGCATCGCGCTGGCCAGACCAGTCGTATCGGCGGGTAAGCTATTGAGAAACAGTACTAAACGCTTTTGGTTAGCTACGTTTACTAGCCGTTGTCGGGCATGAAACGGGCTGGTAAGCACGGCTTCCAGCGTGGGGGCGGTGCCATCGGCAAGGTAGGGCGGCGTGAGGGGCAAATAGCGCAGGCCAGGCGTACGTACCCAACGGCCGGGTGCTACTTCGTGCCGTTTTCCATCGCGGTAAGTGGGGGCGGGATGGCAGGTGCCGCAGCCTGCATCAGCAAAGAGCTGGGCAGCGGCGTTGGTGGCTACCGGTGGTGACTCCACTGCCCGATTACCCGAACTTGCCAGCTGGTTCAGGTAAGCAATCAAGGCCTTGTTGATAGTCTGTTCCGACGGTTTTTGGCTGTATACCTGCTCAAACCACGTTCGGTATGTACGGCTGCTGCTAAGCCGGGCCGTAAGCTGAGCATAGCTGCTGTTTAGCTCTGTCGGGTTGGTCAGCACCGACTGAATCACCAGGGCCAGGCTACCCGCTCTGCCGTCGTGGAAGAACGTTCTCTGGCGGGCAGCACCCAGCAGGGTAGGGGTATTTATAGCCAGATTTTGGGCGAATGCGTAGGCACGCGCTGTAACCCGCTGGTCAGTGAAGGCCTTTTGCGGGCGGTGGCATGAGGCGCAGCTTCGCTTATAATTTCCTGACAGAACAGGGTCGAAAAATAACATACGGCCCAGCTCAACTGCATCTATTTTAGAAGCAGGCTGCGCGGTCAATAGCACCGGAGCAAGGCAAAAGGCCAGCAGCAGTACGTAATGAATGCAGGTATTGACCAGCAAAGTGAACACGCGTAACTAATTAAGTGGTAGTGTAGGTGAATAGTGGCGATTATTAGTTGGACATCAAAAGTAAGCTAGGGTCAATCATTTTTGTAATCGAATACCTGCCGAATAAATAATTTATAAGTCTTTCTGCATCAATAGGCTATGAACCATTCCCGATTTGTCCGGTTCCACAATCAGCTCAACGCGCTCGACGACCTGTTGGCTGGCCTGTCCGTGCAGCAACTACAACAACAGGGTCAGCCTGGTAAGTGGTCAATTTTTGAGCAGATAGCACACCTGGCCCGGTATCAGGTTGTGTTTCAGCAGCGTATCGACCTCATCTGTCAAACCGACCAACCCCATTTCGACCGGTATATAGCCGATGATGACCCCAATTTTGCCCCCTGGCTGGTTCTTACTACTACTGAGCTACTAGCGCAACTGAAACAGGATAGGGCCGCACTTAACCACACGCTGGCTACCCTTACTGATATACAACTGCGCCGGACCGGTACTCACCCTACATTTGGCGCAATGGACCTTGAAGGCTGGACTGAGTTCTTCCTGCTTCACGAAGCGCATCATTTTCTGAGTATTATGCGGTTGGCAGCTTCAGCGAAGAATGGGTAAATTCAGTTATGACATCGTTTATTACACAAACGAAGCTCAGAAGTCAAACCCTATTCGCTGTGCAGCCTGTACCCGTTAAAACTACCGTTGTTGGCTCAATGCCTTTCCCCGGTTGGCTCGAACATGCCACCCAACACCTCGATCAGTTTGGCCCCGCCGACATCAACGAGATGATCGAAGATGCCGTTATCACCGCCATCCACGACCAAACTACGGCTGGTCTCGACGTGATCACTGACGGCGAACAAACCCGGTTCGATTTTAACCTGTCGTTCTACGGCTACATCAAGGGCATCCAAAACAACGATACCGAACTGCGCAAGTTTGGTCCGCCCGCCCACGATCAGCGCGGCAAGCACACCATCACGCAGCCCCTCACGGCCCCGCGTGGCCTGGGTGTGGTGGAGGAATACCAGCGCCTGAAGCGGCTGGCCCCCGCTGGTCAGCACCTGAAGATGTCGATCCCCGGTCCTTATACGCTCAGTGGACGACTACTTCCGGGCGAATTCTACAAAGATCGTTGGGAGGTGACTGAAGCCCTTTTGCCTATGGTGCGCAAAGAAATAGAAGACCTGGTGGCGCTAGGCGTGGAAGAAATCTGCGTCGATGAGCCGTCGATGAGTTGCTACGCCTACCGCGAAGACACGAAACGGTTTGTCGATATTTTCAACCGCACGGTGGCCCCCGGCGTGAGTAAAACGCGGCTATCGATGCACCTCTGTTTTGGTAATTACAAAGGCCGGTCGGTAGGCAAAAAAAGCATCGCGCCCATGCTACCCAATTTTCTGGATATGACCGTCGATGAACTGCATTCGGAGATGACGATTCTTAATTTCTCGGAAGTGCATTTACTGGAGCGTTTCGCCGAAAAATTCGACGTGGCGGTGGGCGTTATTGATGTGAAAAGTTACTACATCGAAACGCCCGACGATGTGGCCGAACGAATTCGTAAATGCCTGCCCTACGTGCCTGCCAATAAACTGGCCGTGGCCCCCGACTGTGGCATGAGTCAAACAGCACGCTGGGCTACCAAACAAAAGCTAACAAATATGGTGGCGGGCGCAAAAATCATCCGGCAGGAGTTGGGGTTGGTGTGAGAGCAACAAGTTGAAGCCCTCACAAACTCCGATAGGGGTCGTTAACAGAAGAAAGGTTGTCGATTCGCCCTATCGTCCCGTCAGGGACGTAATAGCGTAGCGTCGGTAGGGAAGGGGTGCCCCGCAAGCCGTTAAGTCCCGTCAGGGACGAAATAATTTGTAGCTGCTGTTGCGTCCCTGACGGGACTTAACGGCTTGCGGGGCACCCCTTCCCTACCGACGCTACGCTATTACGTCCCTGATGGGACGAGGGATGGATCAGGATTGAGCGAATTGACAAAATGGTAAAATTGAAGCCCTTCTTTCAACGGTTACGCCAATGTTCGGGTCATCTGGAAAATCAGTTTATGCTATGAAAAATGCCCTACTCTGCACGCTGTTATCCTTTCTGGTACTTCACAAGACGAATTCGTTTGGGCAGCAAGGCACACAAGTAGATTCGCTATTTTGGGCATCACAAATGCAATTCAATAAACAAATTCAGGCTGTTGATGGCAAAACAGTAATCGTTCCCATGTATAGTTGGGAGACGAACAACAATAAACGATATACGGATTCGACGGCTAACATAGAAATTCAATCACTGTATAAAATGCTTCAGAATGGGTATAACTTTCATGACCTTGCTGTCGATTATTCGCAGGATCCGGGGTCGTATAGAAATGGGGGTGAGTTAATTCCGAGAAATGCAGATCAATACGTAGATGATTATCGGGATGCCATTTCAAAACTATCAATTGGTGAACTGTCACCGCCATTTAAAACAGAATACGGTTATCATATTGCTCAATTAATTTCGGTCAAGGGCGATGTCTATAAAACCCGTCATATTTTATTACGGGTAGAATAGGGGCTTTCGCTGGTATACTGCCTTGCCATTTTGGCTTAAATATGCCCCCTAATCATATAAAAACTGCCATTTTGGCCTGAAAACAGCTACGGATCGAGATTTGTTTAGATAGGGTTGTGCACCGAACACCGGACACACAACCTGAACCATGAATCTCAACCAATATACCGTTAAGGCGCAGGAGGTGGTACAGTATGCCGCCCAACTGGCGCAGGGCAATAGCCAA
The DNA here is from genome assembly GCF_017353255.1 of Fibrella aquatilis. Taxonomy (GTDB): domain Bacteria; phylum Bacteroidota; class Bacteroidia; order Cytophagales; family Spirosomataceae; genus Fibrella; species Fibrella aquatilis. The sequence continues at coordinate 22,098 of NZ_JAFMYU010000002.1, forward strand.
CAAACCGTTGAAACCGGACATGTGCTAAAGGCCATTCTGGAGGAAGATCCCAACGCTACGGGCTTTCTGGCCAAAGCCGTGGGGACCGATGTGAGCCGCCTTAACCTGGCGCTCGACGCCATCGTGAAGGGCTATCCCAAAGTAGTTATCAGCGGCACAGACCAACAGGGCATCTACCTCAGCAACGACCTTAACGCGGCCATGCAGCGGGCTACCAGCTCGCTCAAAGACTTCGGCGACGAATACGTGAGCGTGGAGTTGCTGCTGCTGGGTTTGCTGGGTGGAAAAGATGCCGTAGCCACGCTGTTGAAAGACGTGGGCTTTACCGAAAAGAACCTTAAAGAAGCCATAAAGACCCTTCGGGGCAAAAACAACGCCGTGAAAAACCCAAATGCCGAAGCGACCTATCAGTCGCTGGAACGCTACTCTGTTAACCTGAACGAACGCGCCCGCACCGGCAAAATTGACCCGGTCATTGGTCGCGACGAAGAAATACGGCGTGTGCTGCAGATCCTGAGCCGCCGCACCAAAAATAACCCCATTTTGCTCGGCGAACCGGGCGTGGGTAAGACCGCCATTGTAGAAGGCCTGGCCCAACGCATCGTGTCGGGCGACGTGCCGGAGAACCTGAAATCGAAGACCATCGTGTCGCTCGATATGGGCTTGCTCATTGCCGGGGCCAAATACAAAGGGGAGTTCGAAGAGCGCCTCAAAGCGGTCATCAAAGAAGTGACCGACTCAGAAGGCGAGATCGTGCTGTTCATCGACGAGATCCACACGCTGATTGGCGCGGGGGGCAGCGGCGAAGGCGCGATGGATGCCGCCAACCTCCTCAAACCGGCCCTGTCGCGTGGGGAGCTGCATACAATTGGGGCAACCACGTTGAAGGAGTACCAGAAGTACATCGAGAAAGACAAAGCGCTGGAACGTCGTTTCCAGGCCGTGATGGTCGATGAACCCAACGTGCCCGACGCCATTTCGATCCTGCGGGGTATCAAGGAAAAATACGAACTCCACCACGGTGTGCGCATCAAAGACGATGCCGTCATTGCCGCCGTGGAACTCTCGAACCGCTACATTTCCGACCGTTTTTTGCCCGACAAAGCTATCGACCTAATGGACGAAGCTGCTGCCAAACTGCGCCTGGAAATGGACTCGGTGCCTGAAGAACTGGACGAACTGAACCGGCGCATTATGCAGTTGGAAATCGAGCGTGAGGCTATTCGTAGGGAGAATGACAAAGAGAAAGAATCGTCGCTGAACCGGCTTATTGCTGATCTCAGCGAAGAGCGTAACGATTTGAAAGCCAAGTGGGAAACCGAAAAAGCGTCGGTCAACGAGGGCCGCACGCTGAAGGAGCAGCTCGATCAGCTGCGGTTTGAAGCCGAGCAGGCCGAACGCGCTGGTGACTATGGCAAAGTGGCCGAAATCCGCTACGGGCGCATTCCCGAACTGGAAGGAAAACTCAACAACCTAGGCACTGCCGAAACTGCCCCCACTACCGACCGGATGTTGCAGGAAGAAGTGACTGCCGAAGACATTGCCGAGGTAGTGGCCAAGTGGACAGGTATTCCGGTGCAGAAGATGCTGCAAAGCGACCGCGACAAACTCCTGAACCTGGAGAAAGAACTGGGCAAGCGGGTGGCCGGTCAGGCTGAAGCCATTGAAGTGGTGGCCGACGCCGTGCGCCGCAGCCGCGCCGGTATGCAGGACCCCAAGCGGCCCATTGGTTCGTTTATCTTCCTGGGAACCACCGGCGTGGGTAAGACCGAAGTGGCCCGCACCCTGGCCGAATACCTCTTCAACGACGAGACCGCGATGGTGCGGATCGATATGAGCGAGTACCAGGAACGCCACGCCGTGAGCCGGTTGATTGGTGCGCCTCCGGGCTACGTAGGCTACGACGAAGGTGGCCAACTGACGGAAGCCGTGCGTCGCAAGCCCTACAGCGTAATCTTGCTCGACGAGATCGAAAAAGCCCACCCCGACGTCTGGAACATTCTGTTGCAGGTGCTGGACGAAGGTCGGCTGACGGATAACAAAGGCCGCGTGGCGAACTTCAAGAACACCATCATCATCATGACCTCCAACCTGGGCAGCCACATCATTCAGGCCAAGTTTGCTGAAGATGAAGGCTGGAACCATACGCTGGTGGTAGAGGAGGCCAAGAATGAGGTGATGGACCTGCTGAAGCAAACCATCCGCCCCGAATTCCTGAACCGGATTGACGAGATCGTGCTGTTCGAGCCGCTGACAAAAGCCAACATCCGGCAGATCGTGAGCATCCAGTTCAAACAAATTCAGCAACGCCTGGCCGAGAGCGGCATTCAACTCGACGCTACCGACGACGCCCTAAATAAGCTGGGCGAAGAAGGGTTTGACCCCACGTTTGGTGCCCGTCCGCTAAAGCGAGTCTTGCAACGCCGTGTGCTCAACGCCCTCTCGAAAGAGATCCTGGCGGGCCACGTCAAGAAAGATAGCATTGTGCTGATGGACGTAGACACCGACGGTGAGGTGACGTTTGAAAACGTGGGTGGCGAGATCGAGATCTAATCCGCATTAACTGCCTTGACCAAGCCCCGGCTGCGTTTAAAGCGGTCGGGGCTTTTGCTATCTTTGTTTACTACATTGGTTGCCACTAACAGTTTGACAATATGGTCGCTCCGACTAAACTAACCAACCTGCAACTGGAACTGCTACAGACGTTTGCCTACTCACTGCCAGACGAACAATTGGTTGAGATTCGTATGCTGTTGGCGCAATATTTTCTGGATAAGACAGATGCCGAGATGGACCGTCTCGTCAACGAAAGCGGTTGGGATCAGTCTACATTCGATACATGGGCGAAAGGCCATGAACGCACAGCGTACCAACCATGACCATGCGGGTTTTGGTTGATACGAATGTTTTATTGGCAGCCTTGCCAAAGCTATCACGCTACAGGCCAATTGTTAACGCTATAGCTACTGGCCACATCGAATTGGTGGTTAGTACGGCCATTTTGTTGGAATATCAGGAAATTCTAACCCAGAAAACCAATAGCACTGTCGCTACTAATTTCCTGGAATTTTTAACTAAGATGCCCCATGTAATTCGCGTAGGAACGCCATTTACCTGGGGCCTTGTTACTGAAGATTTCGATGATAATAAATTTGTTGATGCAGGATTGATTGCTGGCGCAGACTATATTATTACATACGACACAGACTTTAACGTAGTTAAAGAAAACGCCTTTCCCCGTATTGGCGTTGTCAACGCCGATGAATTTCTTGCCTTGCTGGAAGAAAATAGTTAGCTCACCAGTTGACACTTGATTAGATTCGAATCTGTAAACCAAGCCCCGGCTGCGAAAGCGGTCGGGGCTTTTTGTTGTTGTCCCTAGCTTCGGTGGTGGTCAAAGAAAAGGAGCGCATCGGTGAGGTGTTCTTCCCAATACGGCCATTCGTGCCCGCCCGGGTATTCTGCGTAGCCATGCGGAATCTGGGCTTCCGTTAGTTGCTGGTGCAGGGCGCGGTTATGGTCAATGAGCACATCGTCGGTGCCACAATCGAAGCGGAAGGGTGGGAGATGGTCGCGGTTTTTCAGCATCAGGGCCAATACTGATTCGTTGGTGGGGTCGGGTTGGGCATAGTCGCTGCGGGGTTCTTCCACAAACAGCGGCAACTGATCCAGGTGCGTAATAGACGACAACCCATAGGCGGCCCGAAACCGGTGGGGATAGCGAGCCGCCAGCCGGAGCGCCCCAAACCCACCCATCGACAGCCCGGCAATAAACAGATCAGGTGAGAACTGGACGTTGCTGCCTACGGCTTCAGCCACTGCGGGCGGCACGTCGTCGGTAATCCAGCGGTCGAACTGGCGTTGGTGATGAGGGAGGTAACCACTGCCGTCGCCCCACAGGCCGTCTGACGGCATAGCCAGCGCTACGGGGCTTATTTGTCTTTCCCCAATCAGCCGTGCGGCTGTCAGGTGAGCACCGCCTTTGAGTGCCCACGCCCAGTGGCTACCATACACACCATGCAACAGCAGCACCAGCGGAAGTGGCTCTTTTTCGTTTGAGTCAGATGGAAGCCAGAGGGTTATGTCGCCGCGGCCCGCCAGGTTTGGCGTCTTCACGGTGATGTGTCGTAGCCCGTCGTGCTCAAAGCGCGGGTCCGAGATTTCGATGGTACGGAAGGGCATAGTGCAGAGGTTAGTTCATCAGTACGACTCCCTTCGCATTGCGGCCGTTGAGCATGTCGTCGAAGGCTTCATCGAGTTGTGAAAGAGTATACGTGCGGGTGATTAGGTCGTCAAGCAGAAGGTCGCCTTTTTGGTAGAGGTTCAGTAGAATGGGAATGTCGACTTGGGGGCGGCACTTGCCGTAGAGGGGGTTGATGTAGACTTTGTCCCACTCAAACAACCGCATATCGATGGTGATCTCCTGCTCGATACCACTCACCTGACAGGCCACCCCGGCGTTGCGCACCATGGCCAGCGGCACGGCACCCAATTCGGCAATGGCGGTGCATTCAAAGGCATAATCGGCCCCACGACCACCAGTGAGGGCTTTCACCTGCACCACAGCCTGTTGCAACAGGTGATCGGAGCGGTCGGCCAGGATGGTATGGGTGGCCCCGTAGTGGGTGGCCATTGCCAGCCGGTTGGGGTTCACGTCGACGGCGATGATCATGCCTGCCCCGGCAATGCGCGCACCCTGAATCACGTTCAGTCCCACGCCCCCCGTGCCCACCACCACCACCGACCGCCCCGCCTTCACCTGCGCCGCGTTGATCACCGACCCTACGCCCGTCATAACGCCGCAACCCACAATGGCCGCTGCCGGAAACGAAATGGGCACGGTGGTCTTCACCACGGCGGCCTCGCGCACCACTGTGGCTTCTGATAATGTACCTAAACTAAACGACCGCTCAATCGGCCTACCCTGGTAGGTGGTGCGCTCCAGGGCGGCGTGCCCACCACTGACCCGGTTGCCGGCTGTTACAGGCGAATTGATCTCGCAGATGTGCTGATTGCCTTCCAAACATTGGAAACAATGGCCGCAGGGAATAGCCCAGTTGAGAATGACCGCGTCGCCGGGTTGCACACTGCGCACCAGCGGCCCCACGGCCTGTACCACCCCTGCCCCTTCGTGGCCCATGATGATGGTTTTCCCCCATGACAGCGAATCATAATCGGTATGGCAAATGCCGGCGGCCTTCATTAGTACCAACACTTCGTCGCCCTGGGGTTCAGTTACCTGGATAGTATCGATCAGAAATGTCCCGTTTCCGGAGGCAATGGCAGCTTGTATGTGCATAGTACGTGGTGGGTTTAGTGAAGCCCCCTGCGACACTTGTGGGTGGTTGCTTTGGCAAAAGCGAATGCAATGTGCCTTTTACGCCGTCGGTTATCAGATCAAGTGCCGCCCACGCCTATCCTGGCTACTGCCTGACGAGAATTGGTTAAGGCGCCCCCCGATAAACAATGTCGAAAAAGCTTTGGCATAAGGGTTGATAGATAGGTAAGATTTCTACAATTGGGGAATGGGATTCTAAGTATAATTACTCGATTTCATAGTTAATTCATAGATTTAATTCTTTTTTTATCATCATCTGATTTGTTTTCTCATAAGGCCCTCGTACTATTGCCTAACCTAAAGAGAAACGCAGATGAAACCGTACCTGATAACCTATAATTACGGCCAGCAAACGCATTTTGCCTACGCCGATACTGCCGCCGAAGCTCGTGCCTATGCTGCTGATTTGCTGATGAACAACAACATACTAGCCAGTGATTCGCTGTCTATTGTTCGTGTTGATGATGAGCAGATTGTGTTTTTCAAAGCAGGTAACCTTACGCCCGATAGTCTATACGAACAGCCAGGACGCATGAGTCAGGTATTCGACCGCCTGAAAGCATTGATCTATGGTGGCATGACCCCATCCGCTGCTTTGACCCATCAGGCTATTTAGCTCAGCATTGATACCGATTATTGTTCCGTTCCCACCGTCATATACTTGCATAAAAAAGCCCCCTGCTAGCAGGGGGCTTTTTTATGCAAGTAAAACGTTAAGACAGCCTTACTGCAAATTGGCGTCTTCGCGGCTATTGAAGGTATCTCCCTGACTGATGTCGCCGGTTTTCAGGCCTTTCTTGAACCAGTATACCCGCTGCGCCGACGTACCGTGGGTGAAGGCATCAGGCACTACCTGCCCCTGCGTTTCCTGCTGAATACGGTCATCGCCAATAGAGTTGGCGGCGCGTAGTGCGGCTTCCACGTCACTCTCGTCCAGTACGAAACTCTGGTTTTGCGCGTGGTGCGCCCAAACGCCAGCCAAGAAGTCGGCCTGAAGTTCGAGGCGGACCGACAGGCGGTTGTTTTGTACCTCGCTGAGACGCCCGCGGGCAGCATCGACTTTATCCATCGTGCCCATCTGCTTCTGAATATGGTGCCCAATCTCGTGGGCAATCACGTAGGCCATCGCAAAGTCGCCGGGGGCTTTGAAGCGCTGCGCCATCTCGTCGTAAAACGACAGGTCGATGTACACTTTCTGGTCGGCGGGGCAATAGAACGGGCCAGATGCTGCCGACGCACCACCACAACCCGACGACGTTTGCTGCCGAAACATCACCAGCGTGGGGGCAGGATACCGGGCATTTTGTTCGGCAAAAAGCTTGGTCCAGACGTCTTCGGTACTGGCCAATACTTTTTTGGTGAAACTAGCCGCCGCGTCGTCAGGCTGTGGGCCGTCAGGTGCTGAGGCCGAAGTTTGTTGCTGATCAGGGGCGTTTTGTAACACCTGCGAGGGATCGCCGCCCAATAGGTACACCACAAGCGCAATAACGAGGGTGCCAATACCCCCGCCCACGATCATACCCCCGCCGCCACCCCGGCGGTCGTCTACATTGTCACTTTCACGACCTCCTAACCAACGCATTGTCTTGTCTGATTTAATTTTTAGGACCGAAAGAACGCCATATGCCCCCAAAGATGCAAAGTCCCCTACCCATTGGGCCAGCCACCGGACCCGCCAGGCCATACCGCCCAAGTCAACTCACCGCCGACTCCAATAGCCGGATGGTACCCCGCCCCGCGTCGATTTCGGCACCAAGCCCTACTGGCACCGTAAACTTGTCGGTGATGTGGCCGATCATGGCACCCGAAAACGCCGGTATGTTGAGTGGTTTGATGTAAGTATCCAGGATTTCTTCCAGCGTCAGTGAGCCGTAGCCGCCGCCGCTGTCGGGTTCGCAACGGGTGCACTTGCCAAAGACAAACCCCGCCAACTGGCTCAGGATACCCGCCAGTTTCAGCTGTGCCAGCATCCGGTCCATGCGATACACGTCTTCGTGTACGTCTTCCAGGAAGAGTATAGCCTCCTTGAAATCGGGGAGGTAGGGGGTGCCCACCAGGTGGCTCAGCACCGTGAGGTTGCCCCCCACCAGGCGGCCGCGGGTGGTGCCGGGGCGCAGGGTCGTGATACGGTCGGTGGTTTGGGTGAGGGTGTCGCCTTTGGTGGTGGGGTTTTGCAGCGTAACGGCCTCGCCATCCATCAAAATACGCTTCAACCAATTGACCGTGAAGCTATTCCAGGTGGCGGCGCCTTCGGGACCGTGCATGGTGACCAGACCCGTTTTGGCGTTAATGGCCAGCAGTAGGGCCGTAATGTCGCTATAGCCGATGATGATTTTGGGCGTTCGGCCTATCTGCTCATAGTCCAGCAGGGGCAACAGGCGGGCGCAACCCCAGCCGCCGTGCATGGCCATCACCGCCTGCACCGACGAGTCGGCGAAGAGAGCGTTGAGGTCGGCGGCGCGGTCTTCGTCGCGTCCGGCCAGGTAGCCATAGCGGTCGTAGAAATGGGGCGCGAGTTTTGTTTTCAGCCCCAGCGCCTGCAACGATTCGAGGGTGACCTGTACGGTTTCGCGGCTGTAAGCAGGGGCGGCGGGGCAAAACAGGCCCACGGTGTCGCCGGGTTTCAGGCGGGGTGGTTTCAGCAGTGGCGGGGTCAAATTGGCACCCAAGTGGGGAACCACCGGGGCCAGCAGGGCGGTTTTAAGCAAATTGCGGCGGGAGAGCATAGGTTTGTTGTGGCTAGAAAAAAGATTGGCCAATGGCTCAATTACGGCTTTTTTCAGCCGCCAGAAAAGGCTCTTTCTCTTTATTAACCGTTCCAGTAGAAGCCAATTGGCAAAGCCTTTGCAGAGAGAAGATGTTAGACACTGGACGTTGGATACCAGACGTTAGACACTGGATATTGGATGCTAGATAAAAATAGACCAGTCGCTGCCAAATAGCCAACATCCAACATCCAATATCCAGCATCCAACTTCTAACATCCAGTAGCCACCCCCACATGAAGCCCTACGCGCACTATTCAGCGATTGAGCTAGCCATGGACGACATGTTCGTGCGGTGGGTACAAATGCCCGACGACGACGAATTGTCGGCCCACTGGCAGGGTTTTCTGGAGCACCAGCCCCAGTGCGAAGACCTCGTTTATGAGGCCCGGCAACTCGTGAAACAGATTAGTCAGCCCGTTGCTACGCTGCCCGCCCTGCACACCGACGAAGTACATAGCGTTTGGGGTCGCATTCGGGGGTCGTTGCAGGATCTTGACGATGTGCGCCCGCTGCAACCGGCCGTGCGGTCAGCGGTGGGGTGGTGGTACTTTGGCCGGGCCGTAGCTGCCAGCCTCGGCATGATCTTGCTGGTGGGCTGGACCGTTTTTAAACAGTACACCTCCGAAACATCGCGCCTGATTACGACGACCAGCGCCGCCCGGCAAATCGAGCTGCCCGATGGGTCGTCGGTGAAATTACTGCCTCACAGTCAGTTACGTTATACGCCCCGTGGTTTTGCCCGTGAAAGCGCCGCCGACGGTGATGATCAGGCCGAGCTGACCCGTGCCGTTTGGCTTACCGGGGCCGCCGAATTCAAGGTCGTTAACCCTACCGGCCACGGTGCCGCCAATGCGTTCCGGGTGCATACCGACAACCTTACCGCCGAAGCCACCGGCACTCATTTTTCGGTCGATAGTCAGCATGGACAAACCCGCGTAACCCTCCTCGACGGTACGCTCAACCTGCTGTTGGGCCACCGGCAACTCCGCCACCTGAACCCCGGCGAAACCGTGCTGGTAGCTGGTGGCGACATTGGGTCGGATTAACACGTCGTGGCGCGTATCTTAGCCACCATGAACCCTACTCCCTCAACGAGTGCCGTGGCTAGCCGGCCTAAAATTGGTCTGACTTCAGCCATTATTTTTGTCATCAGTGCCGTAATCGGTACGGGCGTTTTCAAAAAAGTGGTGCCCATGTCGGCCGAACTGGGGTCGCCCACGCTGGTGTTGGCGGCCTGGCTGCTGGCGGGGCTAGTGAGCCTGGCCGGTACGCTCAGCAATGCCGAAGTGGCCAGTATGCTGGCCAGCGATGGCGGCGAGTACGCCTACTTCCGCACCATCTACAACCGCTTTTTTGCCTTTCTCTTTGGCTGGACCAACTTCGCCGTGGTGCGTACCTCGTCTATTGCCTCCATTGCCTACGTCTTTGCGCAGTCGGTCAATAGCTTGGTGCCTCTGCCCGCCACCCCAGCCTCGCTGGCCGATATCTCGCTGCTGGGGCTGCACCCGCTCGACAACCTGAGCGTGAAGTTGCTAGCCATTGTGCTGGTCTGGTCGCTTACCTTGTTCAATATCAGGGGATTGCGCACGGGCGAGGCCATCAGCCGGTTTCTGGTGATTATCCTGGTGGTGGTGATGCTGCTGTTTATGCTCACGGCTTTTTTCTCGTCGGCGGGCAGTGTCGAGCACCTGAAACCGGTGGCTACGGGGCTGTCGGGCAATGCGCTGGCAAGTGCGCTGGCCCTAGCGTGTCTGAGTGCGTTCTGGTCGTATGAGGGCTGGAGCAACCTGGGCTACATTGGCGGCGAAATTGAAAAACCAGCGCGGAACCTGCCCTTGGCGCTGGCCATAGGCACGCTCATTATCATGGCGTTTTACCTGCTCATGAACGTGGCCTACCTCTATGTGATGCCCGTAGCCGACCTGGCCGCGTTGACCCAAAAGCCCAACAGCATTGCCGCCATTGAGGTGGCGGGCACCATGGCCGGCAGGGTAGGGGCGCTGGCTATTTCGGGCCTGCTGCTGGTGTCTACATTCAACTGTTGCAGTAGTAGTTTGCTGATGTCGTCGCGGCTGTTTTATGCCATGGCGAAAGACGGCATGTTTTTCAACCGGGTCAATCACCTGCACCCTACGTTCAATACCCCCTCGCGGTCGCTCCGCTTACAGGGTGCCTGGACCACCCTGCTGGTCCTCTCCGGCTCATTCGACGCCCTCACGGACATGCTCATTTTCGCGTCGTTCATTTTCTACGGAGCCACCACCGTAGGCGTCTTCCTGCTCCGCCGCCGCATGCCCGACGCTCCCCGCCCTTACAAAGTCATTGGCTACCCCGTAGTGCCCGGCCTGTTCCTGCTCTTCTGCGGCTACCTGATCGTAAACACGCTCATCAACCGCCCCTACGAAGCCGGCATCGGCCTGCTGCTCATGGCCACGGGGGTACCGTTCTATTTCTACTGGAGCAAACGGAAGGGAAAAACTACAGATTGATAAGGTATAAATACTTTCTGAGTCTCTTATTTGTAATTATTAAATGATAAAATTGATTTTATGTATTAATTATATCATTTGATGATTCAGGATTTAATTGTTTAAAATGATTATTTAATAAATTTATAAACTAATAAAATGATTATAGATTCAATTAACGTTCCGGTGATAGAGAGTTGGCGAAAAGCTATGGATATGAAATCTATTGGTTTCACGCTGATTGAATTTGACTCAGTAAATTCAAGGTATTGTCGTACTTTACCTGTGAATAAAAATATATTTAGTATTGGGTTTGAGGCTCATCCGTACGTTGATGATGTAGTGCGTTACTGCGGGTTTTTGGCCGCTATTGAATTATCTGCTGTCGATATAATACTCCGGCCACTGATTATTAAGTATATAGACTCGCAGCTAGACAATTCAAGGCCTGGAGCTACTCTCACATACGAACCAAATATGCCTGGGCATTCAAGCATATGGAAAAACTTACATCCTTATTATGAGGACAATTTTTACAAAAATGAGACGCTCGTTACCATATTTGCCGAAGAAGTAAGTAGGCAAGTTGGTCTATATTTAGAGCCATTTTGGTCGCAATACGCAGATATTCAATATATAAACGACGAAATTATTAACAAAATACCGCACATAGAACTTCATCAATATTTAGGCGGTATGACACCTGAGAAAAAATTAATAATCATGAAGTTGTGTTCAAACCCAAACTTTGATGTTTATAAAAATTGGCTTCTTAAAGTGACAGAGATAGTATTCTCGGAAAATCCAGATTTTTGGGCGAATAGTCGTGCATTACGATTAGAATTGAGTGATATCTTAGATAAAGTTTAATCAAATTAAATTGATTAGAACTAGCTGTAAATAGTGTAGACGTATTACTGTCATGCTTCGAACGCTTCCTGTTCAATAGATTAATAACTGATAAGTTGCTCTCTACTTAATACAATCATGCCCGCATTCTGATTGATCAGCTCTTGAATTGTGTCCCATCGAGTTTCTAGGAATGCAGTGAGGTCTCTGTTTCGCATATTGCCTAATCGAAGATAAAGTACGCGTGGTGGCGGGCCTTTCAGAAAAAATGAATCCGGAAAGTCGGAATCTTTCGTAACAATAATTCGGTCTTCTGTCAAGGCAATTCTACCGATCTCAGCATCTTGCAACAGATGCCCATCTGGAAAATGGGTGGTATGAATTGCGTCGGAGCCTTTCCACCGAAAGTATGTTGCCAACATGGGCGGCAGTTGCGTGTCGATTATAAACTTCACCACAGCAGATTAAGCTACAAAGGGGAAGGAAACGATTGATCGAGCGTTAGCAATGTGCGCTGCATATAGCAACGCGGCTTGTATATCAGCTTCTTCCAGATAGGGGTAGTCGGCCAGAATTTCTCCGTTGGTCATACCGGCAGCCAATAATTCTAACAGTTGGGCCACCGTAAACCGCATGTTTCGCAGCGTAGGTTTGCCCTGACTAACTGCCGGATTCAGCGTAACACGGGCAAGGAGATTTTCCATGATAGTCCAAGATTGCGTTAACGAACATACAGCTTTAAACGGGATAAAGTTGCCTGTCGCAACATATTGATCAACTACTGGATAGTGTTGCGAAAGACCGTTCAGTAGCTAATGGTGCATCTGGTAACCGGTAGGTAAGTGATATAGTATACCCTGTGTAGCAACTGATAAGTTGCACTGACTGAATGGCCCAACATATGAGGGGAACCGTTAGCCAGTAATCACACAAAACCAACACACGCTTATGTCGCGCACCAGTACCTCACACACCTTGCTCGTGGCCGCTTTATCGGCCATACTCTTTCAGGGTTGTAAAAAAACAACCGACCCCGCCGTTCCCGACAATGTGATCACCGATGCGGGGGGACTTAACCTGACAGTAACCTACGATAAAACCCCCACCACCACCGACCTAGACCTGTATATCTACCGGAAGAGCACCTACAGTGCTGCCTCCAATCCGCAGGGGGGCACCATTGGCCCCAATGACAACGGCACGGTGTCGACAGATATAGCGGCCTCAGCACCCGACGAAGATTATACGATAGTAGTGGCCTACAAAACAGGCATAACGGCTAAGCCCTATACGCTGACGTTTAAAGGGATCAACGACAAAAAGACGTATGTCGTGACGGGTTCTTTCGCGGCTAGCCTCGCCGCTGCCACGGGTGCCAATTATTTCGGCTCTACACGGGGCAACAACGTGACCCTCACCAAGTCAGGTACCAAGTTCACGATTTCGCAGTAGGGAGGGGGGCGTGCGACAGGACTTGCCGCCACCCTGGCCTGTGTCTCCACAGGCCTACGCCTGCGTCAGCTTACGCGTCCAGATTGCTTGCGCGAGCGTAGGCCTGTGGAGACACAGGCCAGGGTGTGGCCAGACATAGGCCATGGTGACGGGAGGATAAGAAGTAAGATCATCAACGTTCTTGTTTCTCACCTCTTATTTCTTATTTCTCACCTCTTATTTCTTATTTCTCACCTCAACTTCTCGTTATCCAGGTGCCGGGTGGCATCGCGGGTGTTTTTCTTTTCCAGATTCTTGGCGAAGGCTTCGGTGAGGTCGATGCCGGTTTGGTTAGCCAGGCAGATCAGCACCCATAGCACGTCGGCCATTTCGTCGCCGAGGTCGCGGTTTTTATCCGATTCTTTTTCGGACTGTTCACCATAGCGACGCGATATGATCCGGGCCAGTTCGCCTACTTCTTCGGTCAGGATCGCCATGTTGGTCAGCTCGCCGAAATAGCGTACTCCCACAGTCTTTATCCACTCATCGACAGTGTCTTGCGCGTTACGAAGGGTCATGTCTTTTATGTTCAGTTTTCCGGCATGAACAGCAACGTGCTGAATTCTTTTTCGTCGAGCATTTCTACGGCTAGGTCTTGTAGTTCGGCGGCGGTGACGGCTTGAATTTCGCTGAAAATATCGGGCAGGGGTTCCACCCGGTTAATGTCGAGCAAGCTCTTGGCCATCATCAGCATAAAGCTGTTGTTACCTTCTTCGGCCATAGCCAGTTGACCGCGCAGTTGCTCTTTTGTATTGTGCAACTGACTGGTTGTCAAGGGTTTTTCGCGAAGCAATTTGAATTCTCGCTGGATGAGCGTCAGGCTCCGGTCAATCTGTTTGGAGTCGGTGCCGAAGTAAATGCCGAGGTAACCCGTGTCCAGATAAGGCGTGTAGCTGGCGTCGATAGAATAGACAAGGCCGCAGCGTTCGCGCAGGTTCATGTTCAGGCGCGAGTTCATGCCGGGCCCACCCAGCAGGTTTACGAGCATGAAAAACGGCAGGCGTTTGGGGTCGGTGAGGCCATAGGCAGTACGGCCAAACGCGCACTGCGCCTGCGTAATGGGCCGCTTCATCTGCTCGGTCAGTGGCACGTAGCCCGTGGGGGCCTGCCGCACCCGTCCCGACCGTTTGGCCGGAATGTCGCGGAGGTACTTCTCGGCCATCTTCACCACCTTCTGAAACGGCATGTTGCTCACCGACGCAAACACGATCCGCTCAGTGTCGATGTTTTCGTCGATAAACTGGCGGAGGCTGTCTTTATTGAATGAATTGACGGTGTCGGCCGTACCCAGGATGTTGTAGCCCAGCGGATGGTTGGGAAATACAAGCTGGTCGAAATCGTCCTGAATGGCGTCTTCCGGCGAGTCGTAATACATCGACATCTCTTCCAGAATCACACCCCGTTCGCGCTCGATCTGGCGTTCGGGAAAGGTGGAATGAAACGTGATGTCGGCCAGGAGTTCAATCGCTTTTTCCACGTGAACGCCCAGCAGCGAGGCGTGGAAGCAGATTTTTTCTTTGGTGGTGTACGCGTTTAGTTCGCCGCCCACGTTTTCCAGGCGGTTGATGATGTGGTGGGCCTGCCGGTGTTCGGTACCCTTAAACGCCATGTGTTCCCAGAAGTGAGCCAGACCCTGCTGATGAGGCTGTTCGTCGCGACTACCCATGTCGAGCATAAGGCCAACGTGGGCAATCTGGGTATGAAGCACCTGTTTATGGGCAATGCGAATGCCGTTCGGCAGGGTGTGCAATTGATAATCGTCCAAAGGCAAATGGTATGAGTACGCAACTAACTTTGCGCGTGTAACTTGTTAAAATAACCTTATCCATGCCGGGCCGGTTCCTCATCATTCAAACCGCATTTATTGGCGACGTTATCCTGGCCAGTGCCCTGCTTGAACAACTGCACGACCACTATCCCAGCGCTACGCTCGACCTATTGGTGCGGCAGGGAAATGAATCGCTATTTACGGATCATCCCTTTCTGAATCAGGTACTTATCTGGAAAAAAAAGAAACGAAAGTACCGAAATCTCTGGCAACTGGGCGCGCAAATCAGGGCTTCCCGCTACGACGTAGTACTGAATCTGCAACGCTTCGGCGCCACGGGTTTGCTCACAGCGTTTTCGGGCGCAGGCACCACCATTGGCTTCGACAAAAACCCGTTTTCGGCTTGGTTTACCCATCGCGTGCCGCACCAGATTGGGGGTAATCCTGATAATAACCTCGGCCCCACCCGCCACGAAGTAGACCGCAACGCCGACCTGCTACGACCGCTTGGTAACTTTGGCACCCGCCAGCCCCGCCCCAAGCTCTACCCACAACCTGCCGATTATGCCGCCGTGAAGCCCTACCAAATGGGTGACTACGTGTGCATTGCTCCTACGTCAGTCTGGTTCACAAAGCAGTTCCCGGCCAATGGCTGGGTGAACGTCATTGCCGGGTTGCGCCATGCCGGGCCGGTGTATCTGCTGGGTGCGCCGCCGGACTTGCCTGCCTGCGAGGCCATTCGGCAACAGTCGGGTAGTGGTCGGGTGGTGAATTTAGCAGGTAAGCTCAGCCTGTTGCAGTCGGCGGCGCTCATGCAGGGGGCGGTGATGAACTACGTCAACGATTCGGCCCCGCTGCACCTGTGTTCGGCCATGAACGCGCCCACCACAGCCATCTTTTGTTCTACCACGCCCGCCTTCGGTTTTGGCCCCCTCGCCGACAATGCCCGCATCGTGGAAGCCCGCGAACTGCTCACCTGCAAACCATGCAACCTCCATGGCCGCCCCACCTGCCCCCTGGGCCACTTCCGGTGTGCGTATGGGATTGAAATAGAAGAAGTGGTAAGTGATGAGCGGTAAGCGATGAGTTTGCTGCCGCCAGCGTATCTGCTCTAGCGGCAGCAAACTCATCGCTTACCGCTCATCACTTACCACTGCTTTGACCACTCGCTCCGAATCGAGCCGGATGCCTCTCAGAATGCCGGTGAGGGGGGTGGCGAAGCCGAGGAAATAAAGGCCTTTCAGGGCGGGGTTGGTGTCCCAGAGGCCGCGGGGGTGGCCTTTCTCGTTCAGAATTTTGCGGCTCAACGCTTCACCCAGAATCTCCGAGAGGCCGCTGCGGTAGCCCGTGGCCAGCACAATGGCGTCGAACACATCGTGGCGACCGTCGGTGAAGGTGACACCCAGTTCGTGGATTTGGTCAATGCCGGGGCGGACGGCAATAGTCCCCGCTTTGATCTGTGCCACCGTACCCTGGTCGATCACCGGAATCTTGCCCAGCACCCGAATCATGTAGGAGGGCGGATGCGGTGGTGTCTGAATCCCATAGGCCGAGAGGTCGTCGGTATTCATTTTCTGCGACAGCCCGGCCATGAAATCGTAGAACCAGTGGGGGAATTTGTTCAGGAAAATAGCCAGCGGCTGTGCGGGACGGCCAAATACTTCGCGCTTGACAATGCTCACCGGACCCCTCACCGAGATGGTGGGTTGGGCACCCTGTTCGGCTAGGTCGAGGGCAATTTCGGCCCCGGTATTGCCCATACCTACCACCAGTACGTTCTGCCCGGCAAAGGCAGCGCCGCTACGGTACGACTGACTGTGTAGCACCGTGCCCGTGAATGAATCCAGCCCCGGCAGGTTGGGTTGGTTGGCCACGCGGTTATAGCCGGTGCAGACCACTACGTTGTCGGCAATGAAGGTGTCGGTGTTGGTGCGTACCAGCCAGTGCCCCTTGTCGGCCCGGCGGATGCCCGTAACGCGCTCGTTGACCACCGGTTTAATGCCGAAATGGGCTACGTACTGCTCCAGGTAGGCCACAAACGCATCGCGTGAGACGTAGTTAGGGTAGTGGTCGGGGAAGGGCAGGTGGGGCAGGCACGACTCCGATTTGATGGTGTGGAGGTGCAGCCGGTCGTAGTGATTCCGCCAGGCCGCGCCTACAGTTGGGGCCGCTTCGAGCAGCGTAAACGGCAGGCCCAGCTTAGTCAGCCGCCCCGCCACCGCCAACCCCGCCGGCCCGGCTCCGATGATGATTGTTTGCATGGGTTGAAAGAATGTACAATGAATAATGGACAATGTACAATAGTTCCGCGCTGGAATACTAATAGCGCGAAGCCATTGTACATTGTCCATTATTCATTGTACATTCTTTACTTTATCCGCGTCCAGGTTTGTGATTTGCCCAGCATTTTGATGCCTACGTAGCCTCTGACAATCAGGGTGTTGGGGTTATTGAGTTTCATATAGCAGCTGTAGGTTTTGCCATCTTCGGGGTTGTAGATCTTGCCGTCTTCCCACTGATCGTCGCCGTCGAAGACGAAGTCGTTCATCAGGTTGAGGTTCAGCAGGGGGCGGCTGCGGAGCTTGGCATCGGGGTTTTTGCTGTCTACTTTGGGTTTACCGGCTGCGTCGTTGGGTTCGGTCAGGAAGGCCAGCTTACCGAAGTATTTGTTGCCCTGTTTGTAGATCTGGATATGCCCTTTTTTAGTGCCGTTGAGCCAGGTGCCTATCACAGCGTCGGGGTTTTCGGCCAGCCGGGTTTTGGTGGTAAATGATGTAGTGATGAAGGCAAGCAGCAGAAGCGGCAGGATGAAACGAAGCGTTGTCATGCGTTGTGTTAAACAAGGTTAGTTTATGAAATAAGACAGAAAACAAAGATAAGCGATCCGTTCGCCTTTCTGCCCTGTTAGAGCCATTATGGGCTATAACGTTTAACTTACCCCAATGAAACTCACGATTCGCACCCCGGTGCAGGCACCTTTGGAAGCCGTATGGGCAGGCTTTGACCGGCAACTTTTCGACCAGCTCAGCCCGCCGTTTCCGCCCGTGACCGTGCTGCGCTTCGATGGCTGTCTGACCGGCGATGTGGTTTCGCTGGAGTTGAATTTTATCCTCTTCAAGCAGGTCTGGAACAGCGATATCATTGATCAGCAGACCACCGATGCCGAAATTTTCTTTATTGATCAGGGTACCAAACTGCCGTTTTTTCTAAAAGCCTGGCACCACAAACACCGCCTCATAGAACAAGGTACGGGCACGGTCATCGCCGACGAGATCACGTTTCAAACCCCCAATCGGCTATTCGATTACCTGTTTTATCCGTTGCTGTGGGCGCAGTTTATGTACCGAAAACCAATTTATAGACGCGTATTCGGTAGAGGATAGGGCGGTTTCAACCGTTAAATAAACTTTATGCTCAGGCGGCTCAAAAGTGTAGCGGCCAAATGACACAGTGTCAATACTTTGCGGCGTATCTTCCTACACAAAAACCCCTTAAACCTGCCTGTCCTATGACCCAGCCTGCCGTTTTAGAAAATGAATTGGCGCCAATATTCACAACCAAAGCGCCGTTTCAGTTGCCCGAAGAAGCCAAGGATCTGATTGTAAAGATCATGCCCTACATCGCGGTTGTGTTGTTGCCGCTGTCGATTCTGGCCATATTGTTTGGCGGTGGTCTGGCACTGCTGAGCTTCTTCACCCTGCACCTCGGCGCTAGCCTGGCATTGATCATCATGATTATCGCCATTGTGGTTGGCCTGATGGCCATTCCCGGTTTGTTCAGCCGCAGCCGCGACGGCTGGTCGAAGACCTACCTGTCGCAATTGATCTGGATCGTGTCGATGCTGGTTGAGTTTCATATTCTTTCGGCCGTCATCTCGTTTCTGCTGGGCATGTACCTGCTGTTTCAGATCCGCGACCGCTACGTGAACTAACAACCCCCTAGCTTACTCATCAAGAGCCATCCCTGTGCAGGGGTGGCTCTTTTTTTGCCGTTTGTCGGGCTGGGGGGCTATTAGTCCTAATTTTGATTCGGTTTGCCCGCCGACCGTTACTTTTAAGGCCTCACTCTTTTTTGTTCGCATGGCTATTCTTCAAACACGCCACATTGTAAAACAGTACGCTCAGCACCGGGCCTTAGACGACGTAAGTCTGGAGGTGCCCACGGGCCAGATTTTTGGCTTGCTTGGTCCCAACGGCGCGGGTAAAACGTCGCTCATTCGCATCATCAACCAGATCACCGGCCCCGATTCGGGCGAGGTGTTGTTTGACGGTAAGCCGCTGGGTCCCGAACACATCCGCCACATTGGCTACCTGCCCGAAGAGCGGGGGTTGTATAAGAAGATGAAGGTGGGCGAACAACTGCTGTATCTGGCTCAGCTAAAGGGCCTTAACGAACGGCAGGCCATGGACAAGCTGAAGATATGGTTCGAGAAGTTCGACATCAAAACCTGGTGGGCCAAGAATGTGGAAGACCTCTCGAAAGGTATGCAACAGAAAATTCAGTTTGTGGCCACGGTGCTTCACCAACCTGCCCTGTTGATTCTGGATGAGCCTTTTTCGGGCTTCGATCCTATCAACGCCAACCTCATCCGCGACGAGATTCTGGAACTGAAACAGCAGGGTACGACCATCATTTTCTCGACCCACCGTATGGAAACCGTCGAAGAACTCTGCGACCATATTGCGCTTATCCACCAGTCGCACAAGGTGCTCGACGGGTCGAAGCGGGCCATTAAGGAGCAGTTCAAAACGCACACCTACCGCGTTGAATACCAGGGTACTGTGGGTGAACTGCCCGCTGCGTTTGCCACTACCATAGTAGGCCCCACCGACGATGCTTTCGAGCGGATGGACATCAAGATTCCGCCCGATGCCGCCGTCAACGACCTCATCCGCCTCCTCCTCGACCGCGTGTCGATCCGGTCGTTTGGCGAAAATATTCCTACTATGAATGACATCTTTATTAAAGCCGTTGGCTCTGCCAACGATTGATTCATGAACATCATCCTGACCATTATTAAGCGCGAATACCTGGTTCGTGTGCGCAAGAAGTCGTTTATCGTGATGACGCTGCTGGCCCCGCTTCTGCTAACGGCCTTCTATGGGGGCATTGGCTGGCTGGCGGTTGGCTCCGTTTCGCAGAAAAAAGTGGCCGTAGTAGATCAGACAGGGCAGTTTGCCGGAAATTTCAAAACCGACAAAGAGACTAAGTTTACCTCGCTTTCTACTACCGTGGCGCAGGCCAAAGCACGGTTTGTAGAAGACGGCTACGATGCCCTGGTGATCATTCCCAAAGACGTAATCGAGCACCCGAAAACGGTGCAGATTTTCGCCGAAAAGAGTATTGGCGGCAACCTGAAAGGCAACATCGAACAGGCTATTTCCAAAGAAATTGAAATACAGAAGCTGACCAAACTGGGCATTACGCAGCAGGTCATTGCCGATGCCAAAGTAAACGTGGATGCCGAGACCATCAGCCTCAGCGAACTGGGCGAAAAGAAAACCTCGACCCTCACCACGAGCATCATCGGCGGCTTGTGTGCCATGCTGATCTACATCTCGGTGCTGCTCTACGGTACGCAGGTGATGCGTAGTGTGCTGGAAGAAAAAACCAGCCGCATCATCGAAGTCATTATCTCGTCGGTGAAGCCGTTTCAGCTGATGATGGGTAAGATTGTGGGCGTTGGGCTGGTGGGGTTAACGCAGTTTCTGCTCTGGATCATGCTCACCGTGGGCCTCATCTGGGGTGGTTCTGCTATTCTGGGAAGAGATATGGCCCGCAATGCTGCCAAGGCCCGCATGTCGACCACGATGAGCGCCAAAAAGGCCGATGAGATGGTGAAAGCTGCCGAAAAACCGGGCATGATGGCGGGGGCCGTGGCAGCGCTGAAGACGCTGAACCTGACCCTGATTATTGGCTGTTTCCTGTTCTATTTTCTGGGTGGCTACCTGCTCTACAGCTCACTCTACGGGGCTATTGGCGCTGCCGTCGACAGCGAAACCGACACGCAGCAGTTTATGCTGCCTGTAACCTTGCCCATCATTGCCTGCATCACGCTGGCTCAGTTTATCATCAGCGACCCCGACGGCCCGCTGGCGTTCTGGATGTCGATGATCCCGTTTACGTCGCCTATTATTATGATGGTACGCATTCCGTTTGGCGTGCCGGGCTGGCAGCTGGCCCTCTCGATGCTGCTGCTGGTGCTGGGTTTTGTGGGTACAACCTGGCTCGCCGCCCGCATCTACCGCGTGGGTATCCTGATGTACGGCAAGAAGCCAACGTACAGAGAATTGTCGAAATGGATTTTTTATAAAGCGTAAAAAAAGGAGGAACGGGAGGAACGGAGGAAGGGGAGGAAAGAAATTGCTTTCGCCCGTAACGCTGACGCGTCAGCTCTCCTTTCCTCCCCTTCCTCCGTTTCTCCTTTCTTATGTGGCACGAAAGCGATAATAAACTTACCCGGCAGTTTACGTTTGCCGATTTTTCGGAGGCGTTTGCCTTCATGACCCGCGTGGCCCTGCTGGCGGAAAAAATGGATCACCACCCGTTCTGGACCAATGTCTACAACAAAGTGACCATTGAACTCACCACCCACGACGCCGGTAATACCGTAACGGAGAAGGACCGTGCGCTAGCCGCCGCGATAGATGGGGTGTTGTAAAGGGGGTAAACGTCAGGCGGCCTCAGATGGGCGACTTGTGACGAGCAATGGCTGTGTAGTTGTGCCTAACAAGTCCGTCAGTTGGGCAATATATTGCTGCTTTTGCCGCTCATATTGAACTTGTTGAAACGAATCAGCTTGCGTAGCTGGGTGAGCCAGAATACGATTCACGTCAGCTAACAAGCCCAGTACGGCATTTATTTTTTGGAGGTGTGTTTTCTGCTCGTTCATAGCGTTATAGACAAAAAACCTTTCAATGCTGTATACTCTCGCTGACTGCTAAACGTCTTTTCCCAGTACTGACGGCGATCTACATACAGACTGTGTAACGTATGGCTTTCTGGATAAACAGGACATATGTAAGCGTCTAGTCCGTTGTCATACAGTGAAAACGTACTGTAGTAGTCTATTAGTTGCGAGGCGATTGGCTCATAGATGTAGTGCGGCAAAAACGTGACCAAATCAATGTCGCCGGGATTGGGCTTATTCGTTACGAAACTCCCATCGACCCATTGCGTCAACTTTTCTCCACCAACGAACAGGCTCAAGCGGCTATTGTATGCTTGCCAGGCCTTAAACAGTTGCAGACGTTTCGCACTTGCAAACGGTTTGACGAAGCAGTTAAATAGGTCAGCCGCTGAACACGGATGATATCCCGGTTCCAATAGTCCGGTTGGTTGAAGCGTAAGCACAAAACAAAAGTAATTGTTTGCGTCCTTTGTACCGAACACACAACCGACCTTGAAACTCTACCTCGTTCCTACGCCTATTGGTAATCTGGATGACATCACGTTGCGGGCCGTGAAGGTGCTGCAAAGCGTAGATGGCATTTTGGCCGAAGACACCCGCACGTCGGGGTTTTTGCTCAAGCACCTGGGCATCAGCAAACCCCTGCACAGCTACCATATCTTCAACGAACACGGCACGATTCAGAAAGTGGTGGCGCAACTGAAGGCGGGTAAAACGCTGGCGCTGGTGTCCGATGCCGGTACGCCCGCCATATCAGACCCTGGCTTTTTGCTGGTTCGCGCCTGCATTGAGGCGGGCATTGCGGTGGAGTGTTTGCCCGGTGCCACAGCCTTTGTGCCCGCGCTGGTGAACTCGGGCCTGCCCAACGACCGGTTTACGTTTGAGGGGTTTTTGCCGCACAAAAAAGGCCGACAAACGCGCCTGCTGGCCCTGGCCGACGAAACGCGGACGATGATTTTCTACGAATCGCCGCACCGGCTGCTGAAGTTTCTGGAGCAATTAATGGAAGTACTCGGCCCCGACCGGCCCGTGAGCGTGTCGCGCGAATTGACCAAACTCTTTGAGGAAACTGCGCGGGGAACCCTGACCGAGGTTCACGCGTATTTTGCCGACAAGCCTATCAAAGGCGAAATCGTGGTTTGTGTGGGTGGAAAAGAGGAGAAAGTAGGAACGGAGAAACGGAACAAAAAAGGTGATGACTATTACAAACAGCGGGTTGACGATGATGAGGATGAGTAGCTGGTCAGCATTTGCAATGTTGACCTTACTAACCGCGCGTTTGCAACGTGCCTTACTGCCTAAAGCGAACAAGGCGCGTTGCAAACGCGCGGTTAGCAAGGTCAACATTGCAAATGCTGACCAGCTACACCAGCTAGGTCTATTGACCACTTTCCTCATCATACATTGTTCATTGTTTATTGTACATTCCTCCGAAGCTCAGGCACTCTCTCCCGCCGCCCGTGTTAGCCTGATTACATACGGCCCCGGTCAGGATGATATATCGTCGGTGTTTGGGCATACTGAAATTCGCATTAGTGACCCCATGACGGGCTTCGACCGAGATTATAGTTACGGCGGGTTCGACTACAGGGCCGATTTGTTTGTGCTGAAATTTCTGCGCGGTACGCTGCCTTATTTTATTGCGTCGCACCAGCTAAATCAGGTGGCGTGGTACTACCAGCAAAACAACCGCAGCATTCGGGAGCAGGTACTGAACTTGTCGGCGTCGCAACGGCAACGCTTGCTTACGGCGTTGGAAACCAATCTGTTGCCCCAGAACCGCGAGTACCGCTACAAATTTTACTACGACAATTGCGCCACCCGCCCCCGCGACATGATTGATGCAGCCATGGGCGACAGCCTGGTTTGGTCACCCACCGTGAAGCAGCCTACCAAGTCGTACCGGGCCTGGATGAACGATTACCTGGGTGCCAAACCTTGGGAGCGGCTAGGTATGAACCTCGCCATTGGTCGCCCGGCCGACAAAGTAACTACCGGCTGGGAGTCCATGTACCTGCCCGACAATGTGTTTGACCAACTGGCCAACGCGCAGGTCCGCACCACCGACGGGCGACTGCTGCCGCTGGTGACGCAGACGCAGACCCTGTTTGAGGGGCAACGACTGTTTAAAGACACCCTGCCGCTGGTGCTCTACCCCGACTTTGTGATGCTTGTGTTGCTGGTGCTGGTGGCGTTGCTTACCTGGCAGCAATGGAATAGCAACCGGCTTGGGCTGGTGACCAAAGGCCGCTGGCTCGACCGCCTGTTGTTTGGCTTTGCGGGCATCTGGGGCTGGTTTTTGTTCCTGCTCTGGTTTGCCACCGACCACGGCGTGACCACCTGGAATACTACCTTGCTCTGGATGATGCCCCTGCACATTCCCGGCGTGTTCTGGGCTACGTCGGCCAAACGGCATCCGTATCAGGCGGGTATGTATTTCCGCATCACTGCCCTGCTGCTGTTTATATCGCTTTTTCTGGCCCCCGCCCCCGGCTTCGCTGATGAACTGTTTATTGGCATTCTGCTGGTACGTGCCCTATACCGGTCGTGGGTGCGAACGGATAGCAGGCAACTAGTGGCAATGTAAAGTCAGTTTTGAGTTTAGCGTTTTCAGTTGCTTGGCGCTTTGGTAGAGCTTCGCGCGGTAGGTGGCTGTCGCCTGGCCCCTCGACTGCGCTCGGGGTGACAACGACCTTGAATCAACTCAAGAACTTGTTATAATGCCCTGTCACCCCGAGCGCAGTCGAGGGGCCGCAAGCGCGAAGCCCACTATAGCGCGTAGCCACCGCATGCAAAGCAACTGAAAACGGTAAACGGTAAACTGAAAACTGTAAAATTCAACGATGATTTTTCCTTCAACTTTCCGGTCAGACCTCAACGCCATTGCCCGCGAGGCGGGGGCTTTTCTGCTGGCCGAACGCCAGAAATTCAACCGCGACGCCATTGAATACAAGGGCCTCAACGACCTTGTTTCGTACGTAGATAAGGAGTGCGAAAAAATGCTGGTGCCCAAGCTCCATGCGCTCCTGCCCGAAGCGGGTTTTATTACCGAAGAAGGCACCACTGAACAGGCTGACCGTAAGGGCCTAAACTGGATTATCGACCCGCTGGATGGCACAACCAACTTCATTCACGGACTGCCCATCTACGCCGTTAGTCTTGGCCTGGCGCAAGGCAGCAGACCCATTGCGGGCGTGGTGTATGATCCCAACCGCGACGAATGTTTCTCGGCTGCCGAGGGACAAGGAGCGTGGCTGAGCGTAGGCGGTAGGGCCGAACAACCCCTGCGCGTGAGCACGGCCCCGCACCTGGCCGACGGCCTGATTGCTACGGGGTTTCCGTATTACCAATTCGAGCAAATGCAGCCGTATCTACACATCTTGGAGCAATTGATGCAGCGCAGCCACGGGCTGCGGCGGATGGGGTCGGCGGCGATAGACCTGGCCTATGTGGCGGCGGGACGATTCGAGGCGTTTTACGAATACAACCTTAAGTCGTGGGACATGGCTGCGGGCATTTGCCTCGTGCACGAAGCCGGGGGCATCGTCACCGATTTTCAGGGGCATGACACCATGCTTTTTGGCGGCGACGTGATCGCGGGCTGCGCGTCGCAACCAGAATTACTGGCGCTGATTGGCGAATACTGGCCGAAGTAGCGTAAGCGTTTCGGCGTCAGGCTTCACTGATTACTCAGCACCGCTACCGGCGTTTTGAACGTTGCTAACGACTGGAGAATCTGCGGGCGTTCGGTGCGGAAGGCCTCCAGGAACGCCACGATCTCACTGCCGTAGGCACGGCGGCGGTTGCCTGCCATGAGTACGCCCTTCTGGCCGGTGGGGCTGGTGTAGGGTTCAAATCGGTAGGCGTTCCACTCCATAATGGGGTTGGTGTCGTCGCTGTTGGCACGCCAGACAAAATCGAGCGTGGCGGTGCCGGTCAACGAGTCCTTGCGGACGCGATAATGTACCGTGAGGTCTTCTTCCTGAATATCGGTCAGCCGCTGCACCTGCGTGGCCACAGTCTGGTCGATGGTTTGGCCGTTGGTAATCACCGACAGCATAAACAGATTGTGGTAGCCGTCGGCGGGTTCGTTGGTGGGTAGGTACTCCTGCCGCACGTAGGTGGGCGTGGGCTGGGCACTCGTGCTGAGCCGGAACGTTTGGCCGTTGAACGCAATCGGGCCTTGCAGGTGGAGGTGGTCTACGGGTGGGGCAGGTTGGGTGATGAGCGGGGCGGGGCCGAAAATAAAGGGCAACAAGAGGCCGAAAAGGAGCGTTTTCATACGGGAACGTGAGCGTTGAGTGGTACTAAAAGCTTTCTGGGAAAGCCATAATTGCCTAACTCAACGCACAGTAAGGAGGCTGATTTACTGAGGTTATGGTCTGATAACGTGCCGATTAGCCTATGGCCAACGGCATCAGTATAACCCTAGCAAGTTTGGGGCCAATGTCACCACCGGTTAATAAACACTACTTGATCTAACGATTAACTCAATTATGAATACCATTGAAGCAAAGGCCACGGCCCAGATTACTCTCCAGAAAGCCGTTGAAAAAATAGGCCGCTACCTCGGTGCCGACCGCTGTTTTCTCTACGTCCGCCAGCCAAGCCTGCAGCAGGGCCGCACGGCATTTCAGTGGCGGCGCAACGAAACCATCCCCGACGTGATTCAGCCCGACTGGCAACCCGACACCACCAGCCTGCCCAAAGAAGACCCCCTTATTCGGGCGGGGCTGGCTATGCAGCCGTCCGTCTATGTGTCTGATGTGAACACCGCCAGCCCCGACGTGCTGAACCGCGACTTTGAGCGGCGGACATTTGGTCACAGTGCGCTGGTCCACGCCCACATCCAGGCCGAGGGTGAACTGTGGGGCATTCTCCAACCCTGCGTTTTTGGTCGCCCGCGCCAGTGGTCGCCGAGTGAACGGGCCTATATCGAGAAGCAACTCCCCGGCCTGCTGGGGCCAATTCGGGCGTTTGTGGGGGAGTGAAGGTGAACGAAATGGCTTGTAGCCGCGTATATTTACCTGTAAATCAGTATGACTATGGAAACGCAGGCCAAGCCTATGACGGGCAAAGAAAAGCTCCGCCGGTTGATTGATACAAAGAAGCAAGCCCAACAAGAGGCTCGTGACCGCTATACTAATGATGCTGAGTATAGAGCTGTTTTTGAAAAGTTGAGGGAACAAATGCAACAGGAGCAGCATGGAGCAAAATAGCTACCGCTTTACGTATATCGGTGGCTACAGCAATGTCTACGCATTTACTACTAGTCAATTAGTTGACTATGAAGTCAGATTTGCTCCATCCGACTATTTATTTGAGCATGTATCGGAACTGGGTATAGCAACCTTCGAGATGATCGTTGTTATGACAGGAACAGCCGAACACACGAAGACTCCTGCCGACTCGACAATAGCACCTACCATTGCGGCTATATTCACCCACTTTTTCGACACCCATGAAAAAGTTATAGTTTACGTTTGCGATACATCCGATAATCGTCAGCGTGCGCGTGCTTGTAAATTCACAGCCTGGTTTTATCGAGGACTACTAAATAGCAATTTGCCACTGGCAAAAGTAGATCGTCAGATGATTGCTGACGACGGTGAACAGATTTTGCTTTCCATGTTCATCCATCTTCAGCATCCTAATCGGTTGTCTGCAATTGACGCCTTCATGTCTATGGGCAGCGACGAAAAATAGCCCTCAACTATAGCGGTCATTGCGCCAGGGGTAGGCGGTGTCGGAGTAGCCACGCTCTTCCCAGAAGCCCAGGCGGTTGCCCGCCATAAACTCAATCCGCTTAATCCATTTAGAGCCTTTCCAGGCGTAGAGTTGCGGCGTAATCATCCGTAGCGGACCCCCGTGTTCGCGACTAAGGGGTTGACCATCAGCCGTGTGTACCAGCAGTACGTCGGGCTTTAGGGCCTCTTCCAGCGATACATTGGTAGCGTAGCCGTCGTAGCCGTAGCACATTACGTGCGTGGCCGTGCCTTTGGGATCGACCAGGGCGGCGAGGTCCATGAAACGCACCCCTACCCACGGCACGTCGAGGCGCGACCAGGTGGTGACGCAGTGGAAATCGCTGGTGTCTTCTACCTGCGGTAAGGCCATCAGGTCTTCCCATTTCAGGCGCACGGGGTGGTTCACCTCGCCGTCAATGTTCAGTTGCCACTTATCAAGCGGAATCTCCGGCTGGTAGCCCAGGTCCAGCACCGGCCATTTGGTAGTAACGGTCTGACCAATAGGCACCTGCGGCATACCGTGGCGGTTGGTTGGTCCCTTACCACGTGGTTTTTCGTCGGAGAGCGACGGGCTGCTGGCCATTTTTTCGTCGAAACGGCGCTTCAGCTTCATCCGCGCTTCCACAATCCGGTCGAGTTTGTCGTTGGCTTCCATAAGGTTGTCCTTTACGTACTAACCAGATGGATTTGCTGCTTGTTCAGTTGGATGCTGGATGTTAGACGTTGGACACTGGATATTGGAAGTTTGTTGTCAGTATCCAGTATCCAGTGTCCAACGTCCAGTGTCCAGCATCCAGCATCCAGCACCCCAATATGAAGGCATTGTTACCCACCCATTGGGCAAGCGTTCTGGTTGTACCTTTGCCATTAGTAAAACGCCCCTTTATTTTCTCTGTATGAGTGACCACAAACCGCTGATTTTAGTAACCAATGACGACGGCATCACTGCCCGTGGCATCGCTTTTCTGGTTGATTGCATGCAGGAAATTGGCCACGTAGTGGTGGTAGCCCCCAACAGTCCACAGTCAGGCATGGGTCATGCCATCACCATTGCCACGCCCCTGCGGCTTTACCCGACCACTATTTTTCCCGAACTGCCCGCCTACGAATGCTCCGGCACCCCCGCCGACTGCGTGAAATTGGGTAAGCACCACGTGCTGAAAGATCGCGCCCCCGACCTGGTGGTGAGCGGCGTAAACCACGGCAGCAATACGGCCATCAGCGTACTCTATTCGGGCACGATGTCAGCGGCTATCGAAGCGGCCATTGAAGGTATTCCGGCCATTGGGTTTTCGCTGGGCGACTTCAGCCGTGAACCCGACTTTTCGCATATCCGCCAACACGTGCTGAGCATTGCCCGGAATGTGCTGGAGCGGGGTATGCCCAAGGGCGTTGCCCTGAACGTAAACTTCCCCGCCAAGGCCACTGAACCCCTGAAAGGCATCAAAATCTGTCGGCAGGCCAACGCCAAATGGCAGGAGATTTTCGACGAGCGCCGCGATCCACATGGCCGCCGCTATTTCTGGCTCGACGGCGAGTTTGTGAACAACGACACGGGCACAGATACCGACGAATATGCACTGTCACAGAACTATACATCCATTGTTCCCTGCCAGTTCGACCTCACTGCGTATAGCGTGATGGAAGAAATGGAAGGGTGGAATTTATAACGGTAAGTGGTGAGTGGTAAACGGTGAGTTTGCTTACGCCAGAGCAAGTACGCTAGCGTAAGCAAACTCACCGTTTACCACTCACCACTTACCACTAAAATCATGGCAATCCTAGGCTCACTATTAAAACGGGGTATCCGGCTGACGAACGCGGTGCAACGGCGGAAGAAACTCAACCCGTTTAAGTCGCAGAAGAAGACGCTGCTGAAGCTGGTCGAAAAGGCCCGCTACACGCAGTTTGGGGTCAAATATGGCTTCGACGAGGTGCTGCGTGACGGTCATTTTGGGGGTGAGCGGGCTGTGTATGAAGCCTACAAACGCCACGTACCCATCTACGATTATAACAAGATCTTTGCCGAGTGGTGGCACCGGTCGCTGGAGGGCGAGAAGAACGTGACTTGGCCGGGTCGGGTGACATACTTTGCGCTCAGTTCAGGCACGTCGGAGGCGGCCTCGAAGTATATTCCGGTGACGAAGGCCATGAGTAAGGCTATCCAAAAGACCAGCATCCGGCAGATCATTACGCTGGGCAAATACCGCCATCTGCCCGCATCGCTCTACGAGAAAGGATACCTCATGCTGGGCGGCAGCACGCAGCTCAACGCCCGTGAAGGTCATTTCGAGGGCGATCTTAGCGGCATTACGGCCAGCCAGATTCCGTTCTGGTTTCAGCGGTTCTACAAGCCCGGTCCCGAAATTGCCTCCGAGCGCGACTGGGGCACCAAACTCGACGAGATCACGCAGCAAGCCGTCGACTGGGACATTGGCTATGTAGTGGGCGTACCGGCCTGGATTCAGTTGCTGATGGAAAAGATCATTGCCCACTACAAGGTCAAGACCATCCACGATATCTGGCCTAACCTGGCTGTTTTCTGCCACGGCGGCGTGTCGTTCGAGCCATATAAGCAGGGGTTCGAGAAGCTGCTGGCCCATCCCATTACCTATATCGAAACCTACCTGGCTTCGGAGGGATTCATCGCCTACCAGACCCACCCTGAAGCCGAGGGTATGCAGTTGGTGCTCAATAATGGCATTTTCCACGAGTTTATCCCCTTCACCGACGCCAACTTCGATGCCGACGGTGTGATGGTGGCCCGGCCCGAAACGCTGATGATCGACGAGGTGGAGGAAGGCAAAGAGTACGCGCTGCTGCTCTCGACCTGCTCCGGTGCGTGGCGCTACCTCATTGGCGACACTATCAAATTTGTCTCGAAGAAAAAGGCTGAAATCGTCATTACGGGCCGTACAAAGCATTTTTTAAGTCTTTGCGGCGAACACCTGTCTGTCGACAACATGAACAAGGCGGTGGAACTGTCGGCGCGGGAAATGAATATTGACGTGCGGGAGTTTACCGTGGCGGGCGTTAACCACGACCCCCTGTTTGCGCACCACTGGTACATTGGCACCGACAACGAACAGGTAGATGCCGATGCCCTACGCGACCGTATCGACGCACATTTAAAAGAATTGAACGACGACTACGCCACCGAACGCGCCCATGCCCTGAAGAACGTATTTCTGACGGTACTCCCCGCCCAGCGCTTCTACGACTGGATGGCCGCCAAAGGCAAAATGGGTGGCCAACATAAATTTCCCCGCGTCCTAAAAAAAGACCAGATCAGGGAGTGGAAAGCGTTTGTAGATACTACGGACTAATCTTAAGTTGGGCATTGGACAAATAACGAAGTTGTCCCCGCATCTGCAACGAACGGACAGTGGCCTGATAGTTCGCAGGTAGGGTAATCACGTCGCCGCTACGGATCGTGAGCGCGGTTGTAGCCGAGGGTAGACTCTGACACGACCAAGTGGCGGGGTCGTTCCAACTGCCGCTCTTCACCGACGTCATCGTTGGGCCGCAGGGGGGCACCACATACACCAGGTAATCTTCGGTTTCGCCATAGCCGAGGGCTGCGCAGGGAGCCGTCACCGACGACGAAAACTGATTCCTGATCCGCATCCGGTACGTCTGCCCCGCCTGCGTCCCAACAGGTAGCGTAAACGTGCTGCTCACTGGAGCCGTAGCTGACGTTGGTGTGCCATATACACGCTCACCCGGCTCAAATTCAAAACTTTGGTTGACATCAATCCAGATGGCGAACTGCTGCGCGTTGAATGTACCCAGGAACTCGACCGTAAACGTATTTGCCGCCGATAATGATACGCTCGCTACGGGGGTGGGGTAGTAGGTGTAGTAGTTGGCCGCGCAGCCTGAATTAGCAGTGAGGGTGGTTCCGTTGACCACCACCCGCTTCAGGCCAATGCCGAAGCCACAGCCGTTGTTGGTGTAAACGGGGGTACAATAGGCGCCAACGCCAGTGGTAAAGCTGGACTCGGCAGAGTATGTGCCCGAACATTCGCCCGTGACCCGCCACGTGTAGGCGGTGGTGGTTTGCAGGCCGGTGAGGTCGTATTGCGGACCGGCAATTGGCCCTACGGTGGTCCAGCTGGAGCCACTGCTGAGGCGGTATTGCAGCGTAAACTGCGTACTGCCCGCGTTAGAGACCCAATAGAGCGTGGTGGCGGTGGCGCGTGGCGTTTTGTTGGCCAGGCTGGTGGGTACATCGTTGGCAACCGACAGCGATGAGCAACTCGTAACCCGGTCGCGGAGGCGGTTACCGGGTAATGGCCCAAAGCCATTGGCGAAGTTGATCCCCGCGCTTGTGAGGTGGCAATAACTCATGATGGTGCCGCCGTTGGTCGGCGCGGGGCCGGGCGCACAACCGCCTTCGGTGGTGTAGCAGTTGTCAATAGCTCCACCCGGCCATGTGCAACTGTGCGTGTGCGGCGACCCGAAATTATGGCCCAACTCGTGTGTCACGACCATTACTTCCCACGAGTAGTTTGGAAACTCCGTGTAGGTTGTTGTCAGGCTCGCGCTGACGCCGTACCGATAAGAAGAGCCGCAGAGCACGTCGAGGTAGGCAATGCCACCACCCAACGACCGCCCCGACAGAAAGTGCGACAGGTTGCTGCTGATGCCCGGCGGTGGGCTGCTGTTTTGGTTTGTTCGGAAAGCTGATAAGACATCGCTTGTAGTGGTGAGACTGGTATACGGGTCGGGAGTGGCCCATACCTTGAGGCCCGCCACCCGGACCGCGATGTTTTCGCGGGCATACAGTACCGCCACCTGATTGAAGAGATTCGCGACGTAGTTAGCCGTTTGGGTGGTGTTCGAGCCGTTGTCCTGATAGAGTTTATAATCGGCCTCGAAGTAAATGTTCGCCACCCGGCAATTAATTGACAGCGGGGCTTCTACGTTGCTGATAGCCGCGCGGGTGGTGTCGGGCGTGTCGCAGGTAAAGGCGCGTTGTGCAGCGAGGTTGCGGTCGTTGTAGAACAGGTACGTACTGGGGTTGTTTTTCAACGCATTGAGTGAATAGTTACCGGTTTCGTCGGCAATTAGCCCGGCCAGCGTACCGTCGGTGATGCTCACGGCCACCACTGAGTTAGGCTTGCCTTTCACCACGCCCTGATAATGCAGCCCTCGCTCGAAAGGCAGTTCGATTGTACCACCCGACGTACCTACAAGCAGTTTGCCAGTTGCCGAAAATAGCTCAACCGGTACTAATTCGAGAACAATGGCCTCGGTTTCAGTGGGGATCGCAAACGAGAGCAACGCGGGGCGTTCGTTGGTGAGTTGCGCGAGTTGCTGCTGGTCGAGTTGCAGTACTTGCGGCGATTGATTGGCCCGAAACGCCGCTGAAGGTACCCCACCACCGCGATTTGATCGGCTAAAAAGGGGTGTTAAGCTATCTGTAGCCGGGCGTTTGGCCGCATCGACCCGCTGCTGTAACTGATTAATGGGGCTTTGCGCTGCCAACGGCAATTTGCCTAAACAGAGCAGAAGCGAGAGGGTAAACAGTAGAGATCTCATTGACCAACAGCGGGATAAAATCGCCGTAAGTCAAAGATAGGAAACGGGTCGTTTGAAAACAGGGTGAACGTAGCAAGCGGTTGTATGTTACCGCATTCCCCGGACGAGCGTCTGGCATTTCATTTCAGTCTCGAGCCACTCTTTTTGGGGGTCCGAGTCTTCGGTGAGGCCCGCCCCAGCGTAGAGCGTAGCGGTTTGACCGGCTAGTTTCAGGCAGCGGATATGCACGAACAAGCTGCTGGCAGCGTCGATGTTGACGGGGCCGAGGAAGCCCGCGTAGAACCCTCGATTATGGCGTTCGTGGGCTTGAATGAAGGCTAGCGCTTCGGGGCGGGGCATGCCACACACGGCCGAGGTAGGGTGCAACAAGCGCAGCATCACTGTGCCCAGTTGTGGAAAATTAACGGCCCTGGTGTCCACCGAATATTGGCTGCACAAGTGCATCAGGTTGCCCGCCTGTGCCGTTTTGGGGCCTTCTTCGTGGTATTCGCGCAGGCGTATTTTCTTGAAACAGCCAATGATATAGCGGCTCACGAGGGCCTGTTCTTCAATCTCTTTCTGCGACCAAAGTGCGTCGGCGGTGCGTTTCAGGGTGCCGTCGGGGTAATAGGCTGACTGGGTGCCCGCCAGGGCCACGGTTTTGAACAAGCCGTTGGCGTCTACGCTCACGAGGCGTTCAGGCGTGGCCGAGAGCCAGATTTGCGCAGGCTGTCCACCTGTGCCCTCCGGCAAAAATACCGCCGACACAAACGCCGCCGGGTAAGCCGCACAAAGCCGGTCGAACAGGACGGTAACGTCGGGTTGTTGGCCGAAGTCGAGGGTTTTGGTGCGCGAGATGACCACTTTCCAGAAATTGCCTGCCTTCATTTCCGTCACGGCTTCGGCCACGGTCGCCTCGAAATTGGCCTGCGCCTCGGGATCGGGCACCTCCGCAAATGAGGTGGCTGCTGAGGCCGGGCTGTCCTGTTGCATTACCCGCCAAACGGCTTGCTCAAAGGCCTCGCCGACTGCGGTATGGGTCAGGTGGCGCGTCTGCACCGAACCCGGCGCAGTGCCTGGGGCATCGGCAACATAATGCTGGTCGGCTTGCAGGTAATAGGCGCTGGCTTCGTTGTGGGTGGCGCTGGCTGAGTTGAACAGGCCAATGGCAAAGCCAGGAGGCCGTTCGTCGAGGTCGGTGGGTTGCTCGGTGAGGGTATCGCCGAGGTGAACGATCAGCTGCTTTTCGGTTTGCAGAGGAAGCCGCCACATCGCCGCCGGGTGGGCTGTTTCGTAGGCCGTTTGCCAGATGTGGCTAAGCGAAGGAGACGATAAACGGACTGTGGCGAGCGAGTCAGATAAAGCGGTCATGGCGGAAAGCACCTTGTTCAGCTGGATAACAAGCTGTGGGGGGTAAAGAGTTTTTTGCTCTCCACAAACCTGCCTACGCCTTTACCAGTCGCCACCGCCGAATGCCGAGCTTGGCCAGTACAAACACGAGCAGGCCAAACAGAATGATGCCCCAGCTTTTGAGCAAAAAGAGAACAAACCCCGCCAGCACGTCGGCACCGGTGGCGAGAGCATCGGCGGCCTGGGCGAAAAAGCCGGGTTGGTATTCGCGTACGTCGGTGGTGTTGGGGAGCATAGCCCGGAGCGTAGACTGCCGCTGGTAGAGGTTCAAGGTGACGGTGCTGTACTGAATCTGGTCGGCCAGCGAGAGGTCGTTGATCTGCGCTTCGTCGCTTTCGCGTTGGCCATTCAGGCGTGACTCTTCGGCGGCGGTGGTTTCACCCAGCTTGCGGCCCCGCCCGTCGATGGCGCGGCGCAGGCGGGCATCGTGGGCGGCAATGCGGCGGCGGGCCTGATCGGCGGCGAGACGTTGCAGGGCTACGTCGTCGGACTTTATCTCGCGGATGTCCAGGTAGTTACCCAGCGCCGTGATGGCCTGGAGCGTGGTGTCGAGGCGGGTGTTGGGTACGCGCAGGGTCATGGTGTTGCTCACGGTATAGCGCGTGGTTTCAAGCAACGAATCGGCGCTGATGGCCACCGTCTCTTTATCGTCGATCTGACTGTCGAGTTTCGTAAACGTCACA
Organism: Fibrella aquatilis; assembly: GCF_017353255.1. Lineage (GTDB taxonomy): Bacteria > Bacteroidota > Bacteroidia > Cytophagales > Spirosomataceae > Fibrella > Fibrella aquatilis. The sequence goes on from NZ_JAFMYU010000002.1 coordinate 57,053, forward strand.
AAGCCGCCCTGTTGCGTAGTGATGGTCTCAATCCGGCTGGTGGCTTTGGCCACATTGTCGACCCGGAATTTCACGTCGGCGGTGCGGACAAACTGGCGGGCGGGCAGGGCGGTTTTTTCTTCGGGCGAAAACAGGCCGGGGGCAGACTGGGGCTTTGTTACTGCTTCGTCCGATACCTGGTCGGCCATTACCGCATTAGCCGTGGTGGCTGGCCGTGCTGGCTCGGCCTGAATTTGTTCGGTCTGAACCTGGTCGGTTGCCGGCTGTTGTGCTTCATGTTTGGCGCTACAGCCGCCAAGCCAAAGCGCAGACAGACAGAGTATTACGCGAATCGTTTGCATGATGAACGGGGTTTTTAGGAGATAGATGAAGTAGGGGATGAGAATGCATAAAAAGGGCAATAAACCTATAAGGTTTTGGAAACCTTATAGGTTTGGTAGTTCCTTACCGCCCGCTCACGCCTGCTTTTTCGTCGGCGACGACTTCGCCTTTGAAGGCCAGCGACACGGGGCCACCGTCGGCGTTTGATTCGACGAATACGGTCTTGTTGAACGCACCGAGGGCGGCGGCGTTGAACGTGGCTTTGATCTCGCCGGTGGCGCCGGGCAGGATGGCTTCTTTGGGCCATTCAACACCCGTACAGCCGCACGAGCCTTTGGCGTAGGTCACCACCAGCGGCGTTTCGCCTTTGTTGGTAAACGTGTAACTGATGCTCACCGGCTTACCCTGCCGGATGCGGCCCAGGTCCTGAGCGGTGTTGGTCCAGCCAAAGGCGGCGGCCAGGGTGTGGGCGAAAACAGTACCGGCCAGCAACAGCAGGGCCGAGAGTGAAAGCAGTGTCCGTTTCATTGGAAACAGGGGTTTTTGGTTGATTACGAACCCGACGGGCCTTCCGCCAAGGGTCGATACAAACGTACCCGGTGCCCCCGCGCCCCCTTGTTAATGACTCGTTATCAGTTGTTAATGAAATGTTAAAGAGGGGAGCGAAAGAGTGAAAGGCGAAAGAGTGAAAGAGTGAAGACCGTACTTTCGCCATTCGCTCTTTCGCCATTCGCTCTTTCGCCATTCACTCTTTCGCTCTTTCACTCATGTCCCGCGCCCTTATTCGCACCCTCGTTATCCTCTCCGTTGTTGCCATTGTGGGCATCCTCACGGTGCAGGCGGTGTGGCTGCGGCGGGCCTATGCGCTGGGCGAACGGCAGTTTCGGCAAACGGCGTTTGTGGCTCTACAGGAGGTAGCTGACGCGGTGGCGCGGCTGAACAAAATCACCCAGACGCGCTCGGCCGTGACTCAGCTCTCGCCCGACTATTTTGTGGTCCGTACCGACGCGCCCATCGACCCTATTTTGCTGGAACACTACCTCCAGGATGCGTTCCGGCGGCACCGGCTGCTCACCGATTTCGAGTACGGCATCTACAATTGCGACAATGAGCAGATGGTTTACGGGGCCTATGTGAGCACGCAGGTAACGCAGCCGGGCAAAGCCACGGGCAAGCGGGTAAGCAAAGCGCGGACGCACCCCAAGTTTCCGGGCTACACCTATTACTTCGAAATACGCTTTCCGGGGCAGGGTAGCCTGGTGGCGGGGCAACTCGATGGTTGGCTGGCGTCGTCGGCGGCGGTGGGGCTGGTGGTGCTGCTGTTTGGCTACACGCTCTGGGTGGTGCTACGCCAACGGCGACTCACCGAGATCCAACGCGATTTTATCAATAACATCACCCACGAGCTGCAAACGCCCGTTTCTACCCTCCGCATTGCCGCCGACGTGCTGCAACAACCCGACATCGGCACCCAGCCCGACCGGCTTAGCCAGTACGCCCGTATTGTGGGCGAAGAAAGCAAACGCCTGCAAAAACAGGTGCAAAGCGTGTTGCAGGTGGCTCGTAACCCCCGCACCAGCCTCGCTGCCAACCGTACCGTGGTTGACCTCAACGCCCTCATGACCGACCTTGCCGATACCTACGCCCCGCATATACGGCTCGATTTGCAAGCCAAACAGGCCTTGATCCTGGCCGATGCCTACGCGCTGGAAACCCTGCTGAACAACCTCATCGACAACGCCCGGAAGTATTGCCAAAACACGCCCTGCATCACGCTCAGCACCCGTACCGAGGGTCAGAAACTAGTCTGGTCGGTGGCCGACAACGGCATTGGTATAGCCCGTGAGCACCACCGGGCTATCTTCCGGCAGTTTTACCGCATTCCTACCGGCGACGTCCACGACGTGAAAGGTTTCGGCCTGGGGCTGTATTACGTCGGTCAGGTAGTCCGCGCCCACGGCTGGACGATCAACCTGACCAGTGTAGTTGGTGCGGGCAGTACATTCACTCTTTCACTATATGCCCACAATCCTCTACGTTGAAGATGACATTAACCTGAGCTTCGTCACGCGCGACAACCTGAGCGCGGCGGGGTTTGCCGTGGTGCATTGCACGTCGGGTGCCGAAGCATGGGCGTTGTTTCAGGCTGATAGTCAAGAGTTTGATCTATGTTTGCTCGATGTGATGCTGCCCGAAACGGATGGCTTTACCCTGGCCCGGCAAATCCGCGCTGCCAACGCCGACGTGCCCATTCTCTTTCTCAGCGCCCGCGCCGACCATACCGACCGGCTTACGGGCCTACGCCTTGGCGGCGACGATTATCTCACCAAGCCTTACCGCATGGATGAACTGCTGCTGAAAATAGAGGTGTTTCTGAAACGCAGCAAAACCAACCGGCCCGATGCCAAACCGGCCCTTTCGGCACCGACGCGACTCATGGTGGGTCAATACCAGTTCGACCCGGCCAACCTCAGTCTGCGGTCGGCAAGCCAACAGCACGCCCTCACGCAGCGCGAAGCCGACGTGCTGGCCTACCTGCTGACCCGCGCCAACACGGTGGTTCGCCGCGACGAACTGCTCCGCAGCCTCTGGGGCGACGACGATTATTTCATGGGCCGCAGCCTCGACGTGTTTATCTCGCGCCTCCGCAAACGCCTGGCCGACGACCCCACCGTTCGTATCGAAAGTGTGCATGGCGTGGGGTTCCGGTTGCAGCTTGGGAGTTGAAAAAGTGGCCTATATATCAAGAAAAACCCATACGGGATGCCTTGGGCTGTTCGTTAGGTTATCTATTCACGCCGTTTATCTTTGTGGAGTATCCCTAAAAAAACCAATCCATTTTCCGCTTGCCCCATGAAAAAAAGCACCTTTCTGGCCGTTTGGCTGATGCTGTCTGGCACCGCCTTCGCCCAGTCACCCATTACATTCAATGCCAAAGGTTTAGTGGCTATTTCAGACGCTGACCTCTCGGCCTCGGCCATGATCGATGGCAACCGGTATACCACCCCCGGCACCCGCGACCAGCTCACCTACGTCATGTTTCCGTTGAACCGCAACGGCCAAAGCATCGGCACTGCCAACCTCTCGAACTCGATGGCCCTCACTGACAAGGTGTTGGCAATCAACAACAACGGTCGGCTGGGCTTCGTGATTGAAGGGCGCGGTCAACTCTCGGATAGCCTCGGCACGATCAAGGGCATGGCCGATTTTCCCGTTACCAATACCATGTTCATCTTGGACATGAGCAACCCGCAGAAGCCTGCGGTGAAATATAAATTCCCGACTGGCACCGGCGGGCTGTCGGCGGTGACCATTGCCCCCAACGGCACCAGCCTGATTCTGGCGTCGAGCGAAGCAGGTAAAGAACTGAAACTGATCGACATCGACGCTACGGGCAAACCCACGCGGGTACTTACGGCCGCTTCACCCGTGGCGGGCGTGGGCATTACCGACGTCACCTTCCACCCCGGCGGGCAGTTTGCGGCCTACACCACGGCAGCAGGCGAAGTTGGTCTGATGAAATACGTAATCGACGAAAAATCGAAGAAACCCTACGTCGTTGCGCACGGCAAAGCCGTAAAAGTGGGCGCCATGCCTGGTTCGGGCAAGTTCACCGCCGACGGGAAGTACTACGTCATTGCCGACGGCAAAAAGGCCCCCGGTGCGGGTGGTGCGGGTGCCGGTGAGGTATTCGTGCTCCAGTTCAGCACCGAAGACACCCCCGCTGATGCCAAGATTGTATCGCAAATAGCCACTGGCGAAAGCCCCGAAGCCGTGGCCATCAGCCCCGATGGATCGGCGGTGGCGGTGGTGAGCGCCGGTCAGTCGTACCAGCCGTTTACCAATGCCGCAGCAGGCAAGAGTGAAGTGGCCCTGTTTGGCCTGAAAGACGGCAAGCTCACCGCTGGCGGAAAAGCCACGATTGAGGGCATTGCCCCCCAGGCCGTTGAGTTCGACCGCACTGGCGACAACCTGGCCGTGGGTGTGGCCGAATATCTCGACTACGGCATCCGCACGGGTGGTATCGAGTTCTACAAAGTGACCAAAGGCGACCAGCCCAGCCTGACCAAGCAACCGGGCCGTATCAGCGTAACGCGCGGTGTGCACGCCATGCGAGTAGTAAACTAACCGGTTTCGGTAAACCCTCTTTCCACGAAAAAGGGGCAACGCCAATGGTGTTGCCCCTTTTTCGTACGGATCAATATAGCTGGGTTATGAAGCTGGTTGTAAACAGATATAAGTCAATCGCTTTGCTCAGATAACCGAACATTCAGGCGGGGGAATGGTTCGGTTAGTAGTTCAAACACGTACTCAACGAATCCCGATTATGGCACAGTCTTATCCGCAGACAATCCTGCAAAACACCCTCCACGCGCTGGCGAAAAGCGACGCCCAACCCAGTAGCGGTGCTGATTTGATTAAAGAATGGCAGTCGGCCCTCAAGAACGCTGATGGTGCCGAAGAGGTGAATAAACAACTCACCGACCTCTACGACGAACTGCTGAACCCTAGCCCCGATGCACACCGGGTGAAGAACTTCCTAAACCACCTGGCCGGTCAAACCCAGACTATTGCTCGCGGTGTGGAAGGTGAAACGGGCGAAAATCTGACCAAGCTGGCCGATTCGCTGCGGTCGTTCGCCATCGACATCAACCGCGTGGGTGACGATAGTCAATTGGCCGAAAACCAAACCGCTGAAGGCACCATCTACGACCTTTACAACCCCGCCGACCGTGCCCAGTTGATGTTCAACAACACGCTGGAAACCCTGGCCGGGGGCACCTCCGCCGCTTCGCCCGAACAGGGTGCCGTGATGGTAGAAGACTGGATCACGGTGGTTCGCTCCGACGTGAGCACACAGTGGTTGGAAGCATCACTCCTCCAACTCCGCGACGCGCTCAACGAGGGCGACATGCGCACCACCGAACGCCTTATGCGCGAACTGGCCGGCACTGTACAAGACTACGCCAACAATACCCCCGACGGCCCCTTCAGCACCGACCTCACCAACCTCGCTACTGCCCTCACCAGCTTTGCCGGGCCATTGAGCTAAGGCCAGGTGCCTGTTGATGAAACCGATTGATTGCTCTTATGCTGCCGATTACCCAACGAGTAGTCGGCAGCGTTTTTTGTAACACGTTTCAACGCCATGCTGCCATGCTCAACAAGGCTATTCGTGCGTATCTGCTAGCAGAAAGAGATCGATATATCACGTTGGCGCTGATTGATGCAGGCGCAGCCCCATTTATAAGCGATCTAAAATCAATAGATTATGGGTCATTGAGTCAGGCGTACCTGCACGAGATGCTTGAAAACAGCGATGAGTGGTGGCCTATGACAGAGGTCCCGTTTGATGCGCTTCTATTTGAATACGACTATCTTGGTCGGCTAGACCCTACTGCTGAATCATATGGCCTTCGTGCCGAAAACCCCGCTGACTTAAAAAGACAGACTGAACCCTATTTCCTTGGTTATGCCTACGATTTTGCGCAGCCTATTGAAGCTACGCCAGGTATTACGCTACGCTTACTTAATCCGCTTAGTACGGTAGAGTCAACTAACGCTGTTGAACTAATGTCCGAATTAAAGACAGCCTATTTATACGCAGCTTTTGTTGCGTTGCACGACGCTATCACCGAATTTGTCAGCACCGATAGTTTCAACAAACTGTTGCGCCTGTCGCCGTTTCATTTTCTTATTCAAGAGCACGACAGCCTGACTCAACCCCTCTACATCGTAGAATAAGCAACGCTATTCACCCGATACAGGAAGGGCGGGCCGACGGTAGTCCCTAAGGCCTGTCCTTTTTAGTGCGTAATCATTCGTATATTCGAATGACCTTAATAGCCCTGAAGCGAGCATCTATACTCTACAATTAATTGAATGCATGACCTACAATGTTAATGTGATTTACGAGAAGGACGAAAATGGCTATTATGTCTATTGTCCACAATTGAAAGGCTGCCAGTCGCAGGGCGATACCTTTGAAGAGGCTCGTGACAATATCCAGGAGGCGATTGAATTGTATTTGGAAACTATGCCACCCGATAATGTTGTTGAGTTGCTTGGGCATGAAATTATCACCTCAACTATTGAAGTAGCCCTTGCCTAAGCTACCCGTCATGGAGGCCAAAGAAGCCGAGCGGCTTCTCCTTCAACATGGTTTCGTACTGATCCGTACTAAAGGAAGCCATCGCATCTACCTGAAAGATAAGACGAGAGTTGTCATTCCATTTCACAGTGGTAAAAGTCTGCATCCCAAAATTGTAAAAGAGGTGCTCGACGCCGTGGGACAACTATAAGCCGACAGATTTATCAGGGCAACATCATAAAAAATGACTCCGCGAGATCAGTCTCGCGGAGTCATTTTTTATTCCTACCCCTTCCATCTGACAAACGCTTCCATCGCTTCGTATTCGGCCAGGCCGAGGCGGTTATAGCGGCTGGCGGTGGTGCGGTTGCGCTCTTCGGCGCGCTGCCAGAACTCGCGGGCATCCGTGCCCTGGTAGACTACGCCGTCTTTCTGCGACTGGTGCTTGAAAATACCCAGCCGCTTCTTCATCACCTGATCAGGCGACATCGGTACGGCCATTTCGATTTCGTGGATGTCCCACTCGGCCCAGGCACCACGGTAAAGCCACACCCAGCAGTCGTTCATGAAGTTGGCGGGCGTGGGGTCGGCGCGGCGCAGGCGTTTTACGGCCTCCAGAATAGCGTCCAGACACACCTTGTGCGTACCGTGTGGGTCGGCGAGGTCACCGGCGGCGTAGATCTGATGCGGCTTTATTTTTTCAATCAACTCCATCGTAATCTGAATGTCGGCTTCCCCCAGCGGCTTCTTTTCCACCTTGCCTGTTTCGTAAAACGGCAGGTTCATAAAGTGCGCGTTTTCTACGGGAATACCCACAAACCGGCACGTCGATTTGGCCTCACCCCGACGGATCACGCCCTTCACGTAGCGCAGTTCGTCGATGTCCCTATCCGAGTCTTTCTTGGTCCGCAAAAACGCTGCCGCATCTTGGAAAATATGCGTGGCTCCGGGGCTGTCGATGCCGAATTGTTTGTTGAAATCGACCACAAAATCGGCAAAGCGCAAGGCTTCGTCATCGGCCACGGCAATGTTGCCGGAGGTCTGGTAGCCCACGTGTACGTCGTGCCCCTGATCGACCAGCCGCTGGAAGGTGCCGCCCATCGAGATGATGTCATCGTCGGGGTGGGGGCTGAAGATAAGGACGCGCTTCCGTTCGGGCAGGGCGCGTTCGGGGCGGTTGGTGTCGTCGGCGTTGGGTTTGCCGCCGGGCCAGCCCGTAATGGTGTGCTGCAACTGGTTAAAGACGTCGATGTTGATGTCGTAGGCCTGACCATACTGCGCCAGTAAGTCGCTGACACCGTTGTCGTTATAGTCGCGGTCGGTCAGTTTCAGAATTGGCTTTTGCAGCGTCATCGAGAGGTACGTGACCGCCTTTTTCTTCATGGCATTGTCCCACGTTACCGAGTCTACGAGCCAGGGCGTCCGCATCCGGGTTAGGTCCGACGCCGCCGCTTCGTCGATTACAAACAGGGCGTTGGGGTGCGTTTGCAGGTACGAGGCGGGGTTTGTCTCCGTCACGGTGCCTTCCACGGCACTGGCAATTACGGGGGCTTTGCGCTCACCCCAGGCCAGCAGTACCACCCGCTTGGCCGCCAAAATGCTGGCCACGCCCATCGTAATCGCCTTACGCGGCGTGCGGGGCAGTCCACCAAAATCGACCGATGCAGCCGCCCGCGTCGAGTGGTCGAGCATCATCAGGCGGGTGTGGCTGTTGATGAGTGAACCCGGTTCGTTAAAGCCAATATGGCCGTTGCCGCCAATACCCAATAACTGAAAGTCAAGCCCGCCCGCGTCGGCAATTTGCTGATCATATTGCTTGGCAAAAGCCGCCACCTGATCGGGCGACAGCGTCCCGTCGGGCACGTGGTAATTACCTGCCGGGATGTCTACATGGTCGAAGAGTTGCTCCCGCATGAACCGCCAATAGCTTTGGAGCGAGTCCGGCTCCATCGGGAAATATTCGTCGAGGTTGAACGACACCACGTTCCGAAAACTCAGTCCCTCCTCGCGGTGCATTCGGATCAGTTCAGCGTATACCGTCTTGGGCGACGACCCCGTGGCGAGGCCCAAAATACAGGGTTTTCCTTCGCCCTGCCGCTGCCGAATGAGGTCGGCAATCTCGTGGGCCACTGCCCGTGAGGCCGCTTTGGCGTCGGCGTAGATGTTAGTGGGAATTTTCTCGTAGGTGATGGCCGACTGGAGGGGGCCACTGAAGGGCGCGTCGGTGTGAGCAGGCTCAGCAATCATACTGTGTTGGCGGTTGATTGAGCCGCAAAGGTAAATTGAAGGGAGGAAGGAGGAAAGGAAGAAGGGAGGAAAGGAGGGGTTTACAGGGCGGTTATCGCGCGTTTGCGCCAACGTTAGCGCAGGGAAGGGGGTTAATGTACAATGCACAATGTATAATGTACAATGGCTCCGCCAGATTATCATATAAGGCGGAGCCATTGTACATTATACATTGTGCATTGTACATTATCCTTTGCGTGCCATCTTGTCAGCAATAAATGCCGTTTCGAGGCTGGATAGGCCGTTTTCTTCGGAAATGATGCGGTGTACGTCGGGTTGTTTGATGGCCGCTACCTGATCGCGGAACATGAGGCGGAGCAATTCGCTGTAGCGGTGTTGCTTCTCTACGTCGAAGCCGAATTTGATCTCGATCTGTTGGTAAACCGAGAACGTTTTGTGCCGCCCGCCAATGGGTTTGGTCGGGTCGATGTTGGCCGTTACGTTGAGTTGGGCGTCGGGGAATATGTCCATCAGGGCGCGGGTGGTGGCTTCGTCGGCCACGCAGCGGAGCACCATACGGGTGGGCACCCATTCATACAGCGTGATGTCGCCGCGCTCAAAAACGAGCCGCATCTCCTGCCGGTCCATGCGCCCGGTTTGGGTGAAGCCGTGGTAGAAATTTACAAGCTTGTAGCCCGTTTCTTCACTGCCATAGCGCACCGTAGCCTGCACCTGATCTTCAATGTCATTGCTGTTGGGACGTTTTATTACCTGCGCCGCTACCACCTCGCCGTGGCCCAGCCAACCCGCAAAAAGGTCAAAAAAGTGAACGCCGTGTTCAATGAAAATACCGCCCGATAGCTCCCGGTTCCAGAACCAGTGTTCAGGTTTCAGGCCTTCGTCGCCGGCGTAGTTCTCGAAGTAGCCGTGCAAAAAATCGCCCAGCAGATTCTTATCGATCAGCGTTTTAATTCGGGCGAACAGCGGGTTGTAGCGTTGCATGAGGTTCGTCACCATCAGCAGCCCTTTCTCCTGCGCTTTGGCCAGCATTTCGCGACCCTGCGTGGGATTCATAGCCAGCGGTTTTTCGCAGATGACGTGCTTTCCGGCCTCCAGGGCCAGCATAGCCTGTTCGTAGTGCAAAAACGGCGGCGTGGCAATGTAGACCAGATCTACGTCGGGGTGGGCCACGAGTTGCTCAATCGAGTCGAGTTGATCGGCCCCAAAACGCTCGGCGGTGCGGATGGCCTCTTCGCGCCGTGACCCGGCAATGGCCACTAGTTTGGTGTGGGGATGTTGCAAAAATTGTTGCACGGCAAACAGCCCGAAGCCGCCCATGCCAATTACCCCAATACCCAGTTGGTTGTCTTCCATAACAGTCTACAGCAAGTAAGCCTATTGGTAAAATGGGCTGCTGTACCTGTTAGGATAACCCGAAACGGGGGGCGATGTTAGAATTGGCAAAAACGGGTTTTTACACCGTCACCAACGCGCCTGTTTTTAGCCGTGGAATATGGCCGTGGCGGTCGTTTTGGAGGAGCAGTTCAAACAGCTTCACGGTGGCGGCGGCATCGCCGTAGGCCCGGTGGCGGGCCGAAACCGGAATGTCGAGCGACCGACAGAGCTTGCCAAGGCTGTAGGAGGGAAGGCCCGGAATAATTTTGCGACTCGACCGCACGGTGCAGAGTGTACGCCGGTGGAAATCACGGTTGAGCCAGCGCATTTCTTTTTGCAGAAACCCAAAATCAAACATCACGTTGTGCGCCACAAAAATGGCCCCGTCAGTGATCTCGTGTACCCGGTCGGCCACCTGATCAAAGGTGGGCGCGTTGGCCACCATGGCGTCGGTGATGCGGGTGAGCTGGCTGATGAACGGCGGGATGGGGTGGCCCGGATTGAGCAGCGTCTGAAACTCGTCGATGATCTGGTAGCCATCGTGGCGAATCAGGGCAATTTCGGTAAGGCGGGCGGGGCCTTTTACGCCCCCGGTCGTTTCAACATCGACGATACAATACACGCAGTCAATAGCAGTTGGAAGGCAACCGGATTGGCTGCGATTATGAATAGATAAAGATACAACGTTTGGTGGAGGCTGCCAATTCCCGATGCACCCGTACTTTTACTATATGACACGCTACGGACTCATTGGCCACCCCCTTACCCACTCTTTTTCACAAAAATATTTCACCGAAAAATTCAACCGCGACGGTATCACTGATGCCCGCTACGATCTGTTCGACATGCCCGACGTGGCGCAGGCATTGCCAGCACTACTAGCCATGCCTGGTTTGCGGGGGCTGAACGTAACTATTCCGCACAAAACAGCTGTGTTGCCTTTCTTAAATCAACTCGATGATTCAGCTAAAAAAGTCGGGGCCGTTAATGTGATTCGGTTAGAAAAAGACGGTACCAAAACAGGCTTTAATTCCGACTATTATGGATTCCGGCAATCGCTGGAAGAGGCGTGGAGCGAAGGGGTAGAAGCGGGGGGCGAAGGGCGGGCGTTGGTGCTGGGTACGGGCGGTGCATCTAAAGCGGTTGTGGCAGCGCTAACGGATATGGGTGTTGCCCACAGGCTGGTTTCCAGAACGCCCTCTGCCAATGGGCTGGTTTATGCTGACTTGCCTGCGGTAATAGTTGATTATCAGTTGGTTGTTAATTGTTCGCCAGTAGGTACATACCCCAACGTGACGGCTGCGCCCGATCTGCCGTACGAGTTACTGACACCCCGCCACTTCCTCTACGACCTGGTCTATAACCCCGCCGAAACCGAGTTTATGCGTCGGGGGCGGGCGCAGGGGGCCACCGTCATGAACGGCTACCAGATGCTGGTTCTACAAGCCGAAAAAGCCTGGGCAATTTGGGGAGAAGGGTAGATAGGCTTTGGATATTGGATTTTGGATACTGGATTAACACACCATCAGCTTTACATAACTGTCCAATATCCAGCATCCAACGTCTAAATACCTTTTATGCTTCTTTTCAAAAACGCCACGGTCTTCACCGGCGGCACCTTACAGCCTAACACCGACGTATGGGTGGAGGATGGGCGCATTTCGGCTATTGGTCATGATCTTGATCCAGCCAACCACAACGTAATTGATTGCCAGGGCGATTACCTCGTGCCGGGCCTGATAGACCTGCAACTCTATGGTGGGGTGCAGGAGTTTCTAAACGAAAACCCCACGCCTGAGGCTGTGCGGCACATCTGGCTCAGCCACGCCCGGCGCGGGAGCACCACGGTGTTGCCCACCATGCATTCTACCTCGCTGGAGGAGATGCAACGCGCTATGGCGGCGGTGAAAATCGTGCGCGACGAGCAACCCTTACACGTGCCGGGCATCCACCTGGAAGGCCCTTATTTCAACCCCATCAAACGTGGGGCACACCGGGCGGCCTTTGTACGCCCCCCCGCCGAAGGGGAGCTGGAGGCCCTGTTCAGCCACGATGCCGACGTGATTTCTATACTGACGCTGGCCCCCGAAATCTTGTCTACAGCGCAACGGGAGACTCTTTACCGGTTGAAACATCCCAACACCCGCCTGAGCCTGGGTCATAGTAATGCCACCTATGCCGAGGCTATGCAGGCCTTTGATGAAGCCAATGCCGACGGCGCAGGCTTCGGATTGGCCACGCACCTCTATAATGCTATGCGGGGGTTTGAAAGCCGCGAACCGGGCATTGTGGGAGCTATTTTCGACCAGGGAGCTGTGGTCACGAGCCTCGTGGCCGATGGGTATCACTGCGCCCCTGCCGCTATCCGGCTGGCCCACCGGGTGCTGGGTCCCAACCGCCTGTTTCTAATTTCCGATGCGCTCTTTGTACCGCCCGTTGGTAGCGGCGCCGGGCCTCGGGCCACCTTTGCCCTGGGCGACTTTGTGGTGAAGTACCTACCCGGCACGGGACAGCCTGATGAGCCGTTGCACGGACGCTACGGCAATAACGAAGGCAAGTTGGCAGGCACCGCCGTTTCGCTTTCCGACTGCCTTCGTTTTTGTGTAAAAACCGTAGGTTTACCACTGGTAGACGTGTTGCGAATGACGACCGAAATACCCGCCAAACAAATTGGCCTGACCCATCAAATTGGTAAAATAGATGTGGGGTATACCGCTAATTTGGTTCGCCTCAATAATCTATTAAACGTGCAGACAGTCTGGGTAAATGGGGAACAGTTGATCTGATTTACTACTTATTTCAATTATTTTTATTAATAATTGATACGAGCTATTTCTAAATTAATAGCTTTGTTCCAAGAAAATGATGAGCAGGTGATTTTAGCGCCGCGCTCGCCTAGTAAAAACAGACAAATCGTTTAACCATTGCAGCTCATGAAAGAGAAAAGCATTCGTTTTTTTTCGTCTCAGGACAATCAAAAGACCCGGAAAAAATCTGACAAGCCACGTAAATCGAAAAAACAACCCACGTTAACGGGTACAATTTCGGCCAAAGGGATCGTGGTGTTTCCTGTAAAGACAGCGGCGGCTCTTGATTTGGGTGCTGCACCAATGCGCTTTAAAGTAGGTACGCAGGAAGGCAAACGCAAGATTTCGGCGCTTTACCTAGTTAAGACCAGCCAAGAAGAAGATGGGTTTGACCTAGTAAAAGCAGGCCGTAGCTATGGTATTGAATTAGCTGGTGTATTGACAAATAATGGCGTAGATTTTAAAACCGCCAAGCAGTCATTTGTCGTGAAAGATTTCAGCCATGACGGTATGACTGGCTACGAGTTACAGTTGAAGGATAGCGAACCAAAAGTAAAAGCAGCTGTTTCGGCTACAGGTAAAAAGCGGGGTCGGCCAAGAAAAAATGCCGTGGTTGCCTAATATAAAGGTCAACAGTTGGTTGTAAGTGGTTTATTAATTGGCCACGTTTTTATTGATACCCTACGCGAAAGCGGCTTATCACAGACGGCAATGTTTGTGATAAGCCGCTTTTGTTTTAACCGTCTTACAGGCATTGGGGTATCAGGCTGTGTGATAGGTACATTATGTAGAAAGATTAATTTGTTTTAGACTGTACCTTATACCAATAAAGCTGGTCAGGACCAACATGTTCCTGCGTAAAACTATAGTCTCTGAGACTGTCAATCTGTGGTGCCGAAACCCCGTGGCCTAGGTTGTTTGGGCTAATAAATCGCCTGATCTCGTCCCATAAGCCTAGCCTGATGAACTCGGTATGCACCTGAGTACCACCTTCAACAAATACAGACTGCACCGACCGCTGATGCAGCTCGTGCAACATTGCTCGTACATTCAGCATTGGCAAGCCTGTCAGCGTTGTTTCGGGCAGGGGGGCATACATCACGTTGAGCACATTGGGCGGCGAAGGCAGGGTATCGGCGTGGAAAACGAGCGTGGGTTGCAAACCGTCGAAGAGATGTAGGCTGTGGGGTAGGGTCAGTGTGCGGTCCAGCACAATACGCAGCGGTTGGCGTACGGGTTTTTCGGCATCGTGATACAGGCGCACGTTGAGGCGGGGGTTGTCGTGGCGGGCGGTGCCGCTGCCTACCAGAATAGCCTGTTCTTCGGCCCGCCAGCGGTGCACCAGCGCGTTGGCCTCCGGTCCGGTAATAGCTACGGGCACACGCCCCGGCCCACCCATAAAACCGTCGGCAGTTTCGGCCCATTTCAGCATAATGTAGGGCCTCTTCTGCTCCATAAATGTAAAGAAACGGGCGTTCAACAGGCGTCCTTCCTGCGCCAGCACGCCCCTTTCTACGGGAATGCCCGCCTCACGCAGCAGCTCGAACCCGCGCCCGGACACCAGCGGGTTTGGGTCGTCGTTACAGCATACTACGCGGCCTATGTGCTTGGTAATCAGCAGTTCGGCGCAGGGTGGTGTTTTGCCCCAGTGCGAACAAGGCTCCAGTGTCACGTAGGCTGTGGCCTGGGGTAGCAGGGCTTCGTCGGTGGGGATCACGGAACGGATAGCGTTGACTTCGGCGTGGGGGCCACCATACTGCTCGTGCCAGCCTTCACCCAGCACGCGGCCCGTGGCCGTTGGCCCCAAGTCATGTACCAGCACGCAGCCTACCATAGGGTTGGGGCTTACGTGCCCACGCCCCCGCTGGGCTAATTCCAGCGCCCGGCGCATGTGTAGTTCTGTTGGCAGCATAGACGAATTAGTGGTGAGTGCTGAGTAGTAAGCGGTGAGTAGATAAGGCAAAGGTATAGCCAACAGAAGACCCTAAACAGTCAACTGAAGACTATAAACAAAAAGTAGCCTTCCCTTAATTTGTTCTATTTTTGGCGAAACTCCGTTTTGTCGTATGGCTTCTACTGCCCGACCCCTTTACCAACAACTCAGCCGCAACATCACCGCCTACCCGCCCGAAGAGGCGCGGGAAATGGCCTTTATGCTGCTCGACCATTATTTCGGCCTGCGCAAGGCCGACGTGCTGGCCGACAAACCCCTGCCTGCCAACCGCACCGAACCCGACTGGTTTCGGGTTATTGAACGGCTAAACCGGCAGGAACCCATTCAGCACGTAATCGGTACTACCATCTTCTGCGGCCTGGAATTTGAAGTGTCGCCCGACGTGCTTATTCCCCGCCCCGAAACAGAAGACCTCATCCGCCTGATCATGCACGATTTCGGCGACGAAATGGAGCGACCCCTCAGCGTACTTGACATTGGCACGGGCAGCGGTTGTTTGGCCGTGACCCTGGCGCGGTTCCTGCCGCAGTCGGACGTGACGGGCTGGGACGTGTCGGAAGAGGCCCTGACGCTGGCCCGCCGCAATGCTGACAAACTCAATGCCGACGTGAACTTTCGGATTCAGGACATATTGAACGTGCCCGCCGAAGGAGTCAGCCAGTTCGACTGCGTGGTGAGTAACCCCCCCTACGTAACCCGCTCGGAAGCCGCCCAGATGGACCGCAATGTGCTGGACTACGAACCCGACGTGGCCCTGTTTGTCGACGATGCCGACCCGCTGATTTTCTACAAAGCCGTGGCTGACTTTGCCGCTAAATACCTGTCTGACAAGGGGATGTGCTACGTAGAAATCAACGAACGGTTCGGCGACGACACCAAGGCCGTGTTCAGTCAGCGGGGTTTCTCGCAGGTGCAGGTATATAAAGACATCCACGGCAAAGACCGCACTGTGCGAGCGAGCCGGTACTAATTGTTTGTGTGTTTGTCTGTTTTGTTGCTGGCTACAAACAGACAAACACACAAACCGACAAACAGTCAACCTTTTGTGAATTACACGACTCAGATTAAACAGGTACGGGCCGAGATTGGCAACGTAGTGGTGGGGCAGGACCGGCTGCTAAACCGGCTATTGATTGGCCTGTTTACGGGTGGCCATATCCTGCTCGAAGGGGTACCCGGCCTGGCTAAAACGCTGACTATCAATACGCTGGCAAAGGTATTGCAGCTTGATTTCCAGCGTATTCAGTTTACGCCCGACCTACTCCCCGCCGACCTGATCGGAACCATGATATTTAATCAGCGCACGTCTGATTTTGAGGTGAAACAGGGCCCCGTGTTTGCCAACCTGATCCTGGCCGACGAGATCAACCGGTCGCCGGCCAAGGTGCAGTCGGCATTGCTGGAGGCCATGCAGGAAAAGCAGGTGACTATCGGCGAAGAGACCTTTGTGCTCGACCGGCCGTTTCTGGTGTTGGCCACCCAAAACCCGCTGGAACAGGAAGGGACCTACCCGCTGCCCGAAGCGCAGGTAGACCGGTTTATGATGAAGGTCTTTGTCGACTACCTCACCAAAGACGAGGAGCTGGAGGTGATGCGGCGCATGTCGAACCTGAACTTCGACTATGAAGTGCAGCCCATGCTCGACAAAGACGACATCGCCAACATTCGCAACGAGATCAATCAGGTAGCCATCTCCGACAGCCTCGAACGCTACATCATCGAACTGGTGTTTGCCACGCGCCGCCCCCTCGACTACGGCCTCCGCGACGAGGCGCGGTACATTCAGTATGGGGTGTCGCCCCGCGCCAGTATCCACCTGAACCTGGCTGCCAAAGCTATTGCTTACTTCGATCAGCGCGATTACGTCCTGCCCGACGACATCAAAGAAGTGGCCCCTGACGTATTCAACCACCGCGTACTGCTCAACTACGAAGCCGAAGCCGACGGCATCTCCTCCCTCCAGATCATCGATTCTATTTTGAAGAAAGTAGCGATTGGATAAAAAGGGAGTGGTAAGTGATGAGTGGTAAGTGATGAGTTTGCTGCCGCAAGCGTAGTTTCTCTGGCGGCAGCAAACTCATCACTTACCACTCATCACTTACCACTTCTGTTCCCACGTCCACTTTGCTGACTCTTCCGCGCCGAGGTTGCGTTTGAAGCGCATGAGGGTCGGTTTGGGTTGACGGTGTTCGTCTACGCAAATGCCGAGGTCGAGGAAGGTATAGTGGTGGTGCTGGCAGAAGATGTAGAGGCACTCGGTGAGCAAAATGGTGGGGCTGTAGGCGCGGTAAGCCGCGTTGTCGGCGGGGAGGAAATTATAGAGAATGTCGGCGCGCATCCGCACCGCCACCGTCAGGGCGGCCAGGGTATCGTCGTGGTCGAAAACCGCAAAGGTCAGGTAATCGTCGGGGGCGGTGGCGAGCCAGTGGCGCAGGGTATCGGCGGACATGGTGAGGGGGTAACCCTGAGCACTCCGACTGGTTTCCAGGAAAGCAATGACCCTATCGAGATCAGGATTTGGCCAGTAACGAGCCACCAAACCCGCCCGTTTCGCCTTACCAAGCCTGCGACGTGCCGAGTGGTGAAGACCGTCGGTAAAGGATTTTTTGGAAATTTTAAGGTGAAAATTTAATTGTTCGTCCGCCACCACAAACCCCCGGCTGCTCAGTTTTGCCAGTAGCCGGTCTGTCTGCTCAGGGGCATAGGCACGGGGGTAATGCACCAGACGCAGACCCGTCAACTTAGCAGTTTCTACTGCCTTTTCCAGGGCGTTTAAAAAGCCATCGAGCACATTGTCGGGTAATTCTCTTGTAAATTCTACAGAACCAAATGACTGTTGCTTTGGGCTGATTGCCAGTGAGTTAGCGTCAAAAAAAGCGCAACGTGCATCTACTCGACTGCTAGTTTCATTCACCGCATCTATCACCCAACAACCGTCTACTGATTGAGCCATCAATTGCGCCACTGTATTGACTAAAAAGCCCGGCTCGGCCAGCGGCGGAAGGGCCTCCGGCAACGGCGATGAGTAGGTGACGAATCGGTACATGTAGGTCAAAACTGGTAAGTCGATAGGTTATTGGAACAATGTGAAAATGTTCATTCGTGAGCAAGTTGGCACGGTTTTCGTTTGAGGGCAAATACAGCCCAGTAAATGTGATCCCCATGAATCAGGAACCCGTTGGTTCTGCCCGGTATACCCATACCCGGCAGCCAGGAAATTCATTGCCCGGCGTGTATAAGCTACTAAATCTATTGATTTTGTGGTTATTACTGTCAAGTATTACAGCTGTGGCCCAGGTAAGTGGCGTGGCCTTCCGCGACTACAACCGCGACGGGCAGCGCGCTACCGCAGGTGCCAAAGAGCCAGGCATTGGTGGCTTACTGGTATTGGCCTATGTAGACGGGGCCAGCCAGCCATTGTCTACGACTACTGCCGACGATGGCACCTTTGGTTTTGCCGCTAACGAGATTGCGGCGGGCAAACTGGTGCGGCTTGAATTTACCCCCGACAATACCCTGTTTTCATACGACGCTCCAGCCCTGACTGGCACGTCGGTGCAGTTTGTGCAGGCACCTACCAGCGCCGTTTTGTACGGCCTCAGCGACCCGGCCGATTATTGTCAGGCGGTACCTCAGCTAGCCATTCCGATTTACTATCAGGGGGCTGTGCAGACTACTAATAATGCGCTTGTTACGTTTGCCACTACGGCATCGGGGCAGCCCACCATCCCGGCAGACCAGCCTGATGCCGTGGGTACAGGGACAGATATGGGCGCTGTGTGGGCATCGGCCTGGCAGCGGCAATCGGGTAAGCTGGTGTCGCTGTCGCTCTTGAAACGCCATGCCGCCCTGGGGCCTCTTGGACTGGGAGGTATCTACCTTACCGACCCCACCGCTGCCACTTCAACCGCCTATTTCGACGCTGGTCAATATCTGACCCTGGCCGCTCCTGCTGACCTGACTGCGCTGTCGGCGCGTACGTTGCCGCAATCGTTCAGCAATATCAGCGTTGATGCCGCCGCGTTTGCGCTGGTGGGCAAAGTAGGGTTTGGCGGTGCCACGTTCACCCCGCGTGAAGACCGGTTGTGGGTCATTAACGCCTATGAAAAAACGCTCGTCAGCATTGCCGTTGGGTCGCCTGTGAAATCGGCGGGGCTAATCACGCCCGCCAACTTTACCAGCTACCCGATTCCTCAAACCAACACCAGCAAAGGCGAAAACCGCCCCTGGGCCGTTACGTACTATCAGGGAAAACTCTACGTGGGCATAGTCAATGATGCGTCGATCAGCCGGAGCCGGACCGATTTGCAGGCTTGTGTGTACGCCTTTGATCTGGCTACCAACACCTTCGACCCCACGCCCGTGATTACCGTGCCTTTGGCTTACCGCAAAGGCTGGGCCACGGTGGGTACGCCCTCGCTGGGTGAATACTGGGAACCCTGGAGCGATACCTGGACTGATTTTTCTACCAACACATTAATCAGCACTACCACGCCGGGGCTAAACCGTGTAGTACGGCCTCAACCCATACTGGCTTCTATTGCGTTTGATGCCGAAGGGGCCATGATTCTGGGCCTGATGGACCGCACGGGCCACCAAACGGGCCGTAATCAGCCTGCCCCCATCGAAACGCTGCCTACGCCACTGACGGTATACAGCGGCTATCCGGGTGGCGATCTGTTGCGGGCAGCTCTGGTCAATGATACGTATTTCCTGGAAATCGATGGCGCAGCAGGGGCCAACACCGGCACTGGCACGATGAACGGACAAGGCCCCGGCGACCCTAACTTCCCCGCCGATATTGGCGGTGAATTTTATGGCAACGACAATTACCTGACTCAGAATGAAGAAACGTTTACCGGGTCGCTGATGAGCAACGGTAGTTTAGGAAATTTGTATGCCACGCTCTACAACCCACTCACCACCTGGTCGGCAGGGTCGGCCGTGTTTGATCTGTATACCGGTCAGGTGAAGCGCCGTTATGAGATCTACAGCGACCCGTTTTCAACTACTGCCTCGCCGTTGTACACTCGCCCACGTACCACCTTCGGCGTGGCCAACGGCACAGGTCAGTTAACTCCGCTCTGCGATGCCGTGGCGTCTGAGATTGGTAACCGGGCCTGGATCGACATCAACGGCAACGGTGTGCAGGATCCCGCCGAGACACCATTGCCGGGCCTGAACGTAGCTATATATACGGCTAGCGGACAATGGATAGCCAGTACCACCACCGACCAAAATGGTCTTTACCGGTTCAGGACAGGCAATGGTCTCAGTTTGAGCCTTAACACGCCTTACTATATTGTGGCGGGTTACGGCCAATCTAATCTACAGTATAAGCTCGCTAACAAGACGCTAAACGTAGGCCTACGCAACTACAACCTGACGGGCTGGAATCTGGGTACAGGCATCAATGCTACACTCAACGATTCGGATGCTTTTACGCTATCGGGATCAAATACACCACTAGATGGCCTGCCGGTTATGCCGTTTGTGCTCACTGTACCCGGCCAGACTATCAATACCCTCGACATAGGTGTTCAGGACGCCGGGCCGTGCAATAACGTAGCCACTTGTATTCCAATCAGCGGACGGCGCGTGAGGTAAGATCAAGGCACAGACACCAAAGCAGCAAGGCCCGATGGTTTTCCATCGGGCCTTGCTGCTTTGGTGTCTGTGGTAAAAAGTGAGGAATTTTCCTGAGTAGGCGTACGAATCTATAGCGATAAAATAAGGTACAAATTTTGCCTCTGTTAGGCAGACACTAAAATGTGTGAGCACTAACAATCAAACAAATAAGTAGGCAGTATCGGGATAGTGAAAACTACGACGTAAGCTCTTAAACAGAGCCGCGTCGCGGTTTCTCTTTGCTGGTAATGATACTATTTGTATGTAAGTGGCTTGAAGTCAGTGAATTATTGTGATTTTTTGAAACCCGAAGGATAATAGGAATCCTGTGCAACAAGTTTTCACCCTTGCGCTGACCAATTCAGTACGTGCTTCTTTTTTGAGTAAAAATTACTGCATGCCTGCATGACTATGACACGCACTTTCCTCTCCGTTAATTATTGTGAATACCGTTTTTTACATCTCAATAACTGTGCCAGTCAAACGTGGCAACTGGGGTGGAGAACGTGGCTTTTTCTACTAGCCATACTAGGTTGTATGGGTCATGGTACAGCGGTTCAGGCGCAGCAACGGGTCATGCCGGGGCAGGTGATACTCTATAACTTCCAGGAGGGTAGCGGTGGAACGGTCTATGATGTATCGCGGGCGGGGCAACCGCTCGACCTTAAGATTTACAACGCTGGCCTTACCAGTTGGGTAGCCTCGGGCTGCGGGTTGACAATCAATAATACCGTGTCAGCTACACAAAACTTTTCGGGTGTAGCGATTCAGTCAACGGCCAAAACGCTGAGCACTAAATCGACGGTGTTGGGCACGGGGCTGACACTTGAGGCCTGGGTGCAGCCCGCCGCCACAACGGGCGTGACGGGTCCGGCCCGCATCATGACCTTGTCTACTGGCACCGGCTCCCGCGATTTTTTGCTGGGCCAGGACGGCGCCAACTACGTGGTGCGGGTACGAACCGATGCGGCCCCCAACACCACCACGCCTGATTTGAACGGCACCTCGCCGCAACTCAACATTGGTGGTGTGTCTACCACTGCTCCGCAGCACGTGGTATTCACGCGCGACGCGGCAGGCAATGAAGCGGTGTATCTCAACGGGGTGTCGGTGTATACGGGTACGCGGCCGGGTACATTCAGCAACTGGGAAGACGCCCTGCTCACCATTGGTAACGAAGTGTCGTATGACCGGCCCTGGTCGGGTACAATCTACCTGGCGGCGGTCTATAACCGGGGTATTTCGGCTGCCGAAGTAACCCAAAATTTCAACGCTGGAAAATGCGCAATTGTACAGCCGCTGTGTGCCGCCTTGGCCACTGGGCAAGTGTCAGGGCAGGTATATCGTGATTTTAGCGAAGATGGCCTGCGGAATAGTTCGGGGGCCAATGTGAGTGCGGGCGAAGTAGGGGTGGCGGGCATTACCGTAACCGCCTACGACTGCAATGGCACCGCCGTAGCAACGACCAATACCACCGACGTTGGCTCCTATACATTGACGGGCCTCACTACGAGCACCCAGTACCGGATTGAATTGTCGAGCATACCTACCTACCTCTCGCCCAGCGTGGTGGGAGCCGACAACGGCACCACGGTCCAGTTTGTTACGCCGGGCAACTGCGCCAACCTGGCCCTAAATGACCCCGGCGAATATTGCGGCCCCAACCCAACGCTGGCCATTCCGTGCTACGTGAACGGCAACGCCCTGGGTGGGGGCACGGCGAGCACCGAACCCGCCCTGGTGACGTTTCCGGCCCTGGCCCGCAACGCCGACGTGGGACCTACCAAGGTGGCCGTGGCGAGTCAGGTGGGGGCTGTCTGGGGGGTGGCCTACAACAAGTTCACCCGGAAACTATACA
The DNA here is from genome assembly GCF_017353255.1 of Fibrella aquatilis. GTDB lineage: Bacteria > Bacteroidota > Bacteroidia > Cytophagales > Spirosomataceae > Fibrella > Fibrella aquatilis. The sequence goes on from NZ_JAFMYU010000002.1 coordinate 79,333, forward strand.
CGTCTACCGTAACCAAACGCCACTCCAGCTATGGGCCGGCGGGCATTGACGGCATCTACGTCACCGACTTTGCCAACGCTACCACGCCCACAACTACGTTTGTTGAATTTGCCAACCTGGGCATCAACGTGGGTACCGACCCCCACGCCCCCGGTGCACCAGCCAGTAAAACAGACAACTACCGCGACGAAACGGCTTTTGACGCCGTTGGCAAAACGTCATTTGGCGACATTGACATCGCTGACGACGGTTCGCGGCTGTTCGTGACCAACCTCTTCGACCGGAAAATCTATTCCATTCCAACGGTAAGCCCCACGTCGGCCAATGTTCAGTCGTTTTCCATCAACGCCGATGCCAATTGCCCTGTGGGTACGGGAGTAGCGCGGCCCTGGGGCCTGAAAAGCTGGCGGGGAAAACTGTATTCGGGCTGGGTGTGCGATGCGCAGGCCTCGCAGAGCCGGGTTAACCTGCGGGCGTTTGTTTATGCCATCGACCCGAGTGTGGCCGGGGGCAACCCCACGCTGGTGGTGCAGCCCTACAGCCTGACCTTTACGCGGGGACGTAGTAATAGCGACCTTAGCCAAGTGGCCGACTGGTACTCGTGGAAAACAACGCCGGAACAAAACTTCCTTATCAACGCCAGCAACAACCAGGCGATTATGTCGCAGCCAATCCTGGGCGATATTGAGTTTGACATCGATGGGTCGCTGCTGATGGGCTTTATTGACCGCAACGGATTCCAGAGCGGCTACCAGAACTACTATTTTTCAGACCCCAATAACGCCACCTATGGGAGCCGCTACAACGACTTATTCAATGGCTATGCCAACGGCGACATCTTGCGGTCGGCGCCCAACGCCACGTTTACGAGCTGGACACTGGAAAATAACGGTAAGTCGGGACCCATTACCACGGCCGGTGCCAGCAACACGCAGGGGCCGGGCGGTGGCGAATACTACGTGGGCGACGTCACGATAGACCATGACCAGGCTACGCAGGGTGCCCTGGCCCTGCTGCCGGGGTCGGGCAACGTGATCACCGTGGCGACGGATGCCTACCAATGCTGTTTCAACAACGGGATGCTGTACCTGAGCAATACCACAGGGGGGCAAACGGGATCCTTCCAAATATACAGTCAGGCCGAGGGCACGTCGGGTAAGGCCACGGGCCTGGGCGACATGGAGTTGTTTTGCGCCGTGCCGCCCATCGAGATTGGTAACTACCTCTGGCGCGACACCAACGGCAACGGCAAACAAGACCCCTGCGAACCGTCCCTATCGGGTATTACGGTGCAGCTGTTTCAGGGTAGTACGCTGGTCGCCACCGCCACCACCAACGCCAGTGGGCAATACTATTTTAGTTCGCTGGCCCGCGATTCGTCGCCAAGCGCCCAATATACGTTGCCCCTGTCAGCCAGCACGGCCTATCAGATTCGGATCCCGACGGTGCAAACGGGGCTGACAAACCTGACGTTGACCACGGCCAACGTAAATAGCAACGGCAACGATAACATCGACTCCGACGCCAGCATGTCGGGTAATAATGCCATCGTTAACCTCACTACGGGGGCTTTTGGGCAGAACAACCATACCTTCGATGTGGGCTTTACGTTCTGTCCTACGCTGGTGCCAACCAGCAGCGCATCGTTTTCAATCTGTTCGGGGCAGGCCACGCCTACGCTGTCGCTGACCTCCAACGGCACCTCAGCCATTACGTTCTACCGATCAGACGTGGTGCAGGCTAATCCTTACGCGCCCACGGGTACGACTACACTCGTTGGCGGCGGCACCCCCACGAGCAACAGCCTGGCGGTGGCGGGGGGTAGTTATTCGCTGCCCGCCAACACCGGCACCACCACGACTACCTATTATATCTATGCGGTGTTGAATCCCGCCGCCGCTGATCCCGCCTGCCGCCCGTCGGTGGTGTATCAGATTACGGTGAAGCCGATTCCGGTGGCTACGGCGGCGGGGGCTACCATCACCTGCGCCTCGCCCACGGTATCGCTCACGGGTACGTCGTCTGTTATCACACCAAGTCCAACGTACAGTTGGACGGCGCCGGGCGGGGGTGTGCTCACGGGTGTTAACCCAACCGTTAACGCGCCGGGAACGTATACGCTGGTGGTAACGGCCAACGGTTGCTCGAGTTCGGCGGTGACGGCGTCAGTCAGTTCCAACACCACCGTCCCCGTTATTTCGGCCCAAAACGACGGACCAATCACCTGCTTAAAACCGGCGGCAACGGTGTCGAAAACGGTGCCCGTGCTGCAAAGCTGGACCTGGACGGGGCCGGGTGGGTTGGTGTCGAATGCATCGAGTTTTACCACAAGTACGGCGGGCGTCTACAGGCTGACGGTGACGGCGGCCAGCAATGGTTGTACGGCCGTGACCACCACTACGGTGCAGGCCGACAACACGCCCCCCAACGCCAACGCCGGACCCGACCGCGAACTGACCTGCGCCATTACGCTGATTCAGCTGGCCGGTGGCAGCAGCACCCCCGGCGTATCGTATTCGTGGACGGCTTCAAACGGAGGTAACATCGTGAACGGAGCCAATACGGCAACGCCATCCATCAACGCCGCCGGAACATACACCCTACAGGTGACGGCCTCCAACGGCTGCGTCACTACGGACGTAGTCGTGGTTTCACTGAATAACACCCCGCCCAACGTCAATGCTGGACCCGACAAGGTGCTCAGCTGCACCCTGACCAGCGTGGTCCTGACGGGTAGCAGCAGCACACCGGGAGTTATTTACGTGTGGAGCACAGCCAATGGGGTAATCCTCGCAGGAGGCAACACGGCCAGCCCCACGGTAAGTGCGACGGGCACCTACAGCCTGCAAGTGACCGGCCCCAATGGCTGCGTAGCCAGCGATGTGGCCCTGGTCACGCTGGACAACGCCCTGCCCACGGTAGTGGTGGGCAACGACGGGCCACTGACCTGTGCTAAAACGAGCGTGCTGCTCTCTACCACAGCCAGCCCCGGCACGGTGAGTTATCGCTGGAGCGGGGGTCAGACCACGCCCACGCTGAGTGCAAACACGCCGGGCACCTATACGGTGGTGGTCACAGCCCCCAACGGTTGCACGGCCCAGGCCAGCAGCACCGTAGCCCAGGATATACTGACCCCCACGCTCTCGCTCTCCAGCAACTCCCCACTGACCTGTTCGCGGACGAGCGTAACGCTCTCGGCGGCGGTTGGTAGTTATGTGGGCAGCTATACGTATAAATGGAGTACGGGAGCCACCAGCACGAGCAACGCCAGCACGTTAACGGTGCCGGTAAGCACGTCGGGCACGTATAGCCTGACCATTACAACCACAAATGGATGTTCGGCCACAGCCAGCGTGGTAGTTGACCAGCGCATTGGTCAACCGGTAATAGCACTTACTAATGATGGCGACCTGACGTGCAACCGGAGCACTGCAACCCTTACGGCCAGCCTGACGGGTGCCAGCGGAGCAGGTACCTATACCTATCAGTGGAGTACCGGTGTTACCGGCAGCACAGTGCTCACGGCGGGTCAGGTAGTGGCCTTTACGTTGGCCGTGCAGTCGGCTGATGTGTTCAGTGTGACGGTCACTGCTCCCAACGGCTGTACGGCTACAGCATCGACCACGCTCAACAATGATACGTCGATCCCCGACGTGGCAGTCGTGAACAACGGGGTATTAACCTGCGCTAAAACCACCGCGATTTTAACGGCCACGATTACGGCCGGCACACTGACGGGAAATTATACGTACAAATGGAGCAACCAGGCATCGCCCACGGTGATTGCCCTCACGGCAGGTGGTTCGCAGGTGGTTACCCAGGTGGTGAGTGCGTCGGGCACGTACCAACTGAGCGTGACGGGGCCTAATGGCTGTTCAATGGTGGGCACTACTACCCTCAACAGCAATACGGTTGTGCCCCTTATGGCAGCTGCGGTAGACCGGCTTGTTAGCTGCGCCAACCCCACTGCCACGATTACCGCCAGTATTACGGCCAGTGGTGGATCAGGCACTTACGGATACGCCTGGACGGGCGCGAGCAGCGGCACAGTGCCCATCAACGCTGGGCAGGTAAGTACGGTGCCCCTGTCGGTGAGCGTAGCCGGAACCTACAGCGTGACCGTGACCGCCCCTAACGGTTGTACCAGTGTGGCAAGCGTAGTGGTGAGCAGTGACCTTACCACACCCAACGCCAACGCAGGTCCCGATAAGGCGCTTAGTTGTACGCTGACGAGCGTAGTGCTCAATGGCAGCAGTACCACGCCGGGTGCCGTTTATAAGTGGCGCACCAGCAACGGTACCATCGTGTCGGGCGGCACCACGGCTACGCCCACGGTGAATGCGGCGGGCAGCTACCTGCTGACCGTGACGGCTCCCAACGGCTGCACGGCCACCAGCGCAGTGAGTGTTTCGCTTAACAATACCGCGCCAACCGTCAGTGCCAGCATTGACAAAGTGCTTAGCTGTACGTTGGCAACGGTATCCCTGACCGGTAGTAGCATGACCCCCGGCGTCACGTATTTGTGGAGTGCCAACAATGGCGGTGCGATTGTATCGGGTGCTAACACGGCCACGGCTACGGTCAATGCCGCCGGTACGTATATCCTGGTGGCTACGGCCCCCAATGGCTGTACGGCATCCGATGTGGCTACGGTGGTGCAGGACATCAACGCACCTCAGATCACGATCAACAACGACGGTCCGGTTACCTGTGCCGACCCGGTAGTGCTCATCTCGGCGGCGGCCAACGCCACAGCGGTAGCTTATCGCTGGTCGAGCGGGCAAACGGTTTCATCGTTTACGGCGGGGTCGGGCACCTATTCGTTGACGGTAACGGGCAATAATGGCTGTTCAACCACGGGCATCACGACGGTGCAGAGCAATACCACCACGCCCACCGTAAGCCTGACCAACAATAGCCCGCTTACCTGCACCAAAACAACGGCCACGCTAACGGCCACGCCGGGCAACGTGACGGGGGGTAACTATAGCTATCGCTGGAGTACCGGTTTCGCTGGAAGCAGCAGCGCACCAAACCAGACCACGGTCATTGACGCCGCCGGGACGTATTCGGTTACGGTGATCAACGGCAACGGTTGCTACGCCACGGCTACGACCAATGTGCTGAGCAACACGGTGGCTCCAACGGTATCGGTGAGTGTCAATGGGCCTATTACCTGCGCTCGCCCACTAGCTACGCTCACAGCCACAGTCAGCCCGGCCGGTACTACCTACCGCTGGACAGGGCCAACCAACACGGGTGCCACCACCGCCGCCATCAATGTCGGTACAGTAGGCAGCTATTCGGTGGTGGTCACGGCCCCCAACGGTTGCACAGCCGCCGCATCGGCTACGGTTACCGCCGACCTGACATCGCCAACGGCCACGGCGGGTAACAACGGACCGATCACCTGCGCACAACCGTCGGCAGTCATATCGGCCACGGTGGCTAGCGTGGGGGGGTACACGTATCGGTGGGCTAACCCCGCCGGTGGGGGAGCTACGGGTACGTCATCGGCCACGTCGCTGTCGTTCACCACCACTACGCCCGGTCTCTACAGCCTGACTATTGTGGCGCCAAATGGTTGTTCGACCGTAACCACTACGACGTTAGAAGAAGATACCATGGCCCCCGGACTAACGCTCGACAACGACGGTCCTATCACCTGCGACCAGGCGTTTGTCACGATGACAGCCACGATCAACAGTCACCTGAACATGATGCACGACTACCGGTGGAGTTCAGGCGAAACCGGCACAACGGCATCCAGCATCTTCTACAAGTCGGTGCTGGCACCGGGTCCCTATAGCCTGATCGTTACGGCCCCCAACGGTTGTACCGCCACGGCCTCGACTACTGTATCACAAACACTTACAACGCCGGTTATTTCCATTTCGGCCAGTGGGCCTATCACCTGCAATAACCCGACGGTAGCCCTTACAGCGTCGTTAAGCAACGTCAATTCGGCTTACAGCTACGCGTGGAGCACGGGCGAAATTGGCAAGTCGTCGCAGTTGAGTATTCCCTTTTCAGCGTCGGTGGCGGGTGCTTATAGCTTAACGGTCAGCATTTTCAACGCGCCACCGGGTTGTTCGGCCATTGCCAGTACGGTAGTGGAGAGCAACACCGCTACCCCGCAAATTACGCTGACCGACAACGGACCGATCACTTGCCTGAACCCAACGGCCACGCTGTCAGCTACGGTAGCGGCGGTTGGGTTGTCGTATCAGTACGCGCTCAACGGCGGGCCACAGTCGGCCACCACCAGTGCGGCCACTCAGACGTTCCCCAACAAGGGGCCGGGCACCTACGTACTGAGCATCACAGCGGCCAATGGGTGCGTACAGTCGGCCACAACGGTAGTAACCGCTGACCAGCAATTACCCTCGGTTACGGCCACGGGCGGTACGCTAACCTGCGCCAAAACGAGCCTGACGCTGGTAGCCACAGGCACACCCAACGGGATAGCCTACGCCTGGACCGGCCCGAACAGCTACACCGCCCGCACCGCCGACGCCACCGTGAATAAACCCGGCACGTACACCGTCACGGTAACGAACCCGGCCAATGGCTGTCAGGCCAGCACTACGGCGCTGGTGCAGCAGGACGTTACCCTGTTTTCGGTTTCGGCCACGGGCGGCACCATCTCCTGCGCCAGTGGTAGCGTGAAACTGACTGCCAGACCCAGCTTGGCTGGTGCGTATTCGGCCTTGTGGACGGGACCAAACAATTACAGTTCGACCGAAAACAGCCCAACGGTGGGCCTGGCGGGCACCTACACGGTGGTGCTAACGAATGACGACAACGGCTGTTTGGCATCCGCCACGGCGGCGGTGTCGCAGGATAAGGGCCTGCCGGGGGCTTCGGCCAACGGTGGCACCATCACGTGCCTTCAACCAACCGTTACACTGCTGGGCACGTCGACCTCGGCCAACGTAGCCTACACCTGGTCAGGTCCGGGCATTACAGTGGTAAATAAGAACCAGCAGAATCCGGTAGTTAGTTTGCCGGGCGTGTATATCCTCACGGTGACGAGTCAGGGCAACAGCTGCTCGTCTGTTGCCACCGCCGAAGTGCTGCTCGACACCACCCCGCCCGATGTGACGGTGCAGTCGGGCAGTGCCTGCGTGGGGCAAACCCTGACGTTGCGGGCCAACTCGCAGACCGGTTCGGTGCGCTACGCTTGGCGTGGTCCGCAGAGCTTCACCAGTACGCAGGCCACGGTAACGATTCCGGCCACGACTACAGCCAATGGCGGAGTATACAGCGTGACGGTGACCAACACCGAAACGGGTTGCTACAGCGTCTCGTTGGTGCAGGGAACAGTGATTGCCTTACCCGATGCGTTCTCGCTGACGGTGCAGGAAGCACAATGCATTGGTGCCACTTCGCAGGCAAACGGCTTTGTGAGCCTGGCGGGGGTATCGCCAACAGACCGGTATGATTATACGGAAGGGACCACCTACGCCGGCGCACTCAGCTACGCGGGGGCTACGCCGTTGCCACCGGCCAGCGGCGGGTTGTTCAAGATCATCCAGAACATCAGCCGGGGTACGGCCAAAACGTATGTGGTGCGGGTGTTCAACGCGTCGGGTTGCTTTGCCGACAAGGTGATCTCGTTTGCCAACGCCGCCTGCGTGTGCCCACCACCCAAGTGCGTACCAATTTTGGTGGTTAAACGGAAGCGTTAAACGTGAATGCGCTTATTTCTTCAATTGCTGGTACACCGTTTGCAGGATGCCGTCTTTGAGGCCTAGGTCAGGTACGGCGATTTCGGTGGCCCCGGCCCATTCCATCACGGCCAGGTAGATCTCGGCGGCAGGCACGATTACGTCGGCGCGGTCGGCGTTGAGGCGGAGCTTGTTGATCCGGTCGTCGAGGCTGAAACCCGCGATGTAGTCGTGCATCCGCTGAATTTCGGCCAGGGTGGTGGTCGTGTCCGACGTTTTAGCTACCAGGTTGAAGAGCTTGCTGATGTTGCCACCCGTGCCTACGGCTACAATCGGTTGCGTCCGGTCGACGTTTTCGGCCACCCAGTCGTGCATTTTTTGCCAGGCACCTTTGGTCTCTTTACCTTCCAGCAACCGCACCGACCCGATCTTAAACGACCTGGAGTTCAGCTTTATACGGTTTTTGTAGAAGTTTAGCTCGGTGCTGCCCCCTCCGACATCGATGTGGATCGTTTGCCGTTCGTCGAGGGCTAGCACCACCACATTGTTGATGAGTTGGGCCTCACGTTGCCCGTCGATGATCTGGATGGGTATACCCGAACGCGCTTTGACCAGTTCAACCACCTCGCGGCCGTTGGTAGCCTCGCGCATGGCCGACGTAGCACAGGCCATAAAGCCCTCAACCTCATGCAGTTCCATCAGCAGTTTGTAAGCCTGCATCAGCTTCACCGTGCGTTGTACGCTTTCGGGAGTCAGGGCGCCATGCGTGAACACGTCGTGCCCCAGCCGTAACGGAAAACGAACGTATTCTACGCGTTTGAAACTCACCACGTCATCGTTGGTCAGCACGGTTGAGATTTGCAGGCGGGCGGCGTTGGAACCGATGTCGATAGCGGCAAGTTTCATAGGTTAGTCATTGATCAATAACTAGTAGGGGCAAAACTACGCCCAAACGCTTATTCTTTCTCACTATTGACCCGTTGGTAGCTATTCAGCAGGCCAACCGTTAAATTTGTACTTTTCCGGGTTAGCGGCCTTTTGCCATTAACTTTTTCCACGAAACTACTGGCTCGTTTTGCAACAGCTCACCGACCTCCTCCAGCAACGTATCCTCGTCCTCGACGGGGCCATGGGTACCATGATTCAGCGGTACGACCTCACCGAGGCCGATTACCGCGGCGACCGTTTCCGCGATTTCCCGCACGACGTGAAAGGCAACAACGACCTGCTGTCGCTTACCCGCCCCGACATCATTGCCGAGATTCACCGGCAGTATTTCGAGGCTGGTTCCGACATTGTAGAGACGAATACCTTCAGCGGTACGCGCATCGCCATGGCCGACTACCATATGGAGGACCTGGTGTATGAGCTTAATTACGAGTCGGCCCGGATTGCCCGCGAAGTGGCCGACGAGTTTACCAGCGCCAACCCCGACAAGCCCCGGTTTGTGGCCGGCGCCATGGGGCCCACCAACCGCACCGCCTCCCTTAGCCCCGACGTGAACAACCCCGGCTACCGCGCCGTCACGTTCGATGAACTGGTGGATGCCTATTACGAGCAGGTCGAAGGCCTCATAGACGGCGGTTCGGACATTCTGCTGGTCGAAACGATTTTCGACACGCTCAACGCTAAGGCAGCACTGTTTGCGGTCGATAAGTATTTCGCGAAAGCGAGCCGGTCGTGGCCTATCATGATTTCTGGCACCATCACCGATGCGTCGGGGCGGACGTTGTCGGGGCAGACGACGGAGGCGTTTTTGTACTCGATCTCGCACCTGCCGCTGCTAAGCGTGGGCCTGAACTGCGCGTTGGGGGCCGAACCCATGCGCCCGTATATACAGACGCTGGCGAAGGAAGCACCATTTTTTGTGTCGGCCTACCCCAACGCGGGCCTGCCTAACGAGTTTGGTGAATACGACGAAACGCCGGAGATGATGGCCGCCCAGGTAGACGGCTTCATGCGCGACGGGTTCATTAACATCATCGGTGGTTGCTGCGGCTCCACGCCCGACCATATTCGCGCCATTGCTGAAAAAGCCAAACAATACCAACCCCGCCCCAGGCCAACGCCAGAACCATATCAAAAGCTGAGCGGTCTGGAGCCGCTGAAGATCACGGAGTTAACCAACTTTGTGAACGTGGGTGAGCGGACCAACGTAACCGGCTCGAAGGCGTTTGCCCGGCTCATTAAATCGGGTGATTACGAAGCGGCGCTGGCCGTGGCCCGTCAACAGGTAGAAAACGGCGCGCAGATCATCGACGTTAACCTGGATGAAGGCATGCTCGATTCGGCGGAGGTAATGACCACCTTCCTGAACCTGATTGCCGCCGAACCCGACATTGCTCGCGTACCCGTCATGATCGACTCCTCGAAGTGGGAGGTGATCGAAGCGGGTTTGAAATGTGTGCAGGGTAAGGCCATCGTCAATTCCATTTCCTTGAAAGAAGGCGAGGAGGCGTTCATCGAGCGGGCCAACCTGGTGAAACGCTACGGCGCGGCCACGGTAGTAATGGCGTTTGACGAAGTAGGGCAGGCCGATTCGTTTGAACGGCGCATCGAAATCTGCGAACGCGCCTATCGGATTTTGGTTGATAAAGTGCAGTTCAACCCCCAGGACATCATTTTCGACCCCAACATCCTGACCGTTGCCACGGGGATCGAAGAGCATAATAACTACGCCGTTGACTTCATCAACGCTACGCGCTGGATCAAAGAAAACCTGCCGCTGGCGAAGGTGAGCGGGGGTGTGAGTAACGTGTCGTTCTCGTTTCGGGGCAACGAACCTGTTCGCGAGGCGTTCCATTCGGCCTTTTTGTACCACGCCATCCGGGCCGGTATGGACATGGGTATCGTGAACGCGGGTCAATTAGGCATCTACGACGATATTCCAAAAGATCTGCTCGAACACGTTGAAGACGTACTCCTGAACCGCCGCGACGATGCCACCGAACGCATGGTGACCTTCGCCGAAACGGTGAAAAGTAAAGGCAAGGAGGTAGTCGTAGACGATGCCTGGCGGGGCGGCACCGTGGGTGAGCGCCTGAAACACGCCCTCATCAAAGGCATTACCGAATTTATTGATGAGGACGTAGAAGAGGCCCGCCAACAGGTAGAACGCCCGCTGCACGTGATCGAAGGTCCCCTTATGGACGGCATGAACGTGGTGGGTGACCTCTTCGGCGAAGGCAAGATGTTTCTGCCCCAAGTGGTGAAATCGGCGCGGGTGATGAAAAAAGCCGTAGCGATCCTCACGCCCTACATTGAGGCCGAAAAGGCCGTGGGCGAAGCCGCCGGGGCGGGTAAAATCTTGCTCGCGACGGTGAAGGGTGACGTACACGACATCGGCAAAAACATCGTGGGCGTGGTGCTGGGGTGCAACAACTACGAGATCATCGACCTTGGGGTAATGGTGCCCACTCAGAAAATCCTGGATGCTGCCCGCGAACATAATGTAGATATTATTGGCCTTAGCGGCCTGATAACGCCGTCGTTGGACGAAATGGTAGGCGTGGCCAAAGAGATGGAACGGCAGGGCTTCACCATGCCGCTGCTCATTGGCGGTGCCACCACCTCGCGCATCCACACCGCCGTGAAGATCGACCCGCACTATTCGGGACCGGTCATCCACGTGCTCGACGCCAGCCGGAGCGTACCTGTGGCCGGTCGGCTGACGAGTGATGAACTGGCTACGCGCGATCTGATATTTCAGGAGATTAAAACCGAATACGCCCGGCTCCGCGATGAGCACGCCAAACGGCAGAAAGAGAAAAACCTGCTGACCATTGAGCAGGCCCGCAAAAACCGCGTTGCCATCGACTGGTCGGCGTTTGAGGCCACCAAGCCCACGTTCCTGGGCACCCGTGTTTTCGATGATTACCCGCTGGAGGAGATCGCTAAGTTTATTGACTGGACGCCGTTTTTTCAGACCTGGCAACTGAGCGGCAAGTACCCCGCTATTTTCGACGATGCCACGGTGGGCAGCGAAGCCAAAAAACTTTACGACGACGCCAACGCGCTCCTGCAACAGATCATCCGCGATAAGTCGCTGGGCGCGAAGGCCGTTATTGGTTTCTTCCCGGCCAACGCCACCGACGACGACGTACTGATTCACGAATACGAAGAGCTATCACGCGAGATTCCCTGCGAACGCCACGGCAGCCACCTGCATACGGAATATAAGATCAGTCGGGCGCAGTCGCAAACGTCGGTGACGCCCGCGGGGGAGTTGTTATTTGATACAAAGACTGTACTCCACTTCCTGCGGCAGCAGAACATGAAGGCGGCGGGTTTGCCCAACCTATGCCTCGCCGACTTTATAGCACCGCTGGAAAGTGGCCGCGAAGACTACATCGGTGCCTTTGCCGTTACAGCAGGTATTGGTATCGAGGCGCTGGTGGAGAAATTTGACCGGGATCATGACGACTACAACAGCATCATGGTCAAGGCCCTGGCCGACCGGCTGGCCGAGGCGTTTACCGAGTTGATGCATAAGCGGGTACGTACCGAGTTCTGGCCCTACGCACCGTCTGAACAATTGAGCAACGACGAATTGATCCGCGAGAAGTACCAGGGTATCCGTCCCGCGCCGGGCTACCCCGCCTGCCCCGACCACACCGAAAAAGCCACGTTGTTTGACCTGCTGGACGCGGGTCGGGCTGATATTGTGCTGACGGAAAGCTTCGCGATGTACCCGGCCTCGTCGGTGAGTGGGTTTTATTTCAGCCACCCCGAAGCCAAGTATTTCGCCACGGGCAAGCTCAACAAAGACCAGCTCATCGACTACGCCCACCGCAAAGACATGCCCCTCGAAGACGCCGAACGCTGGCTCGCCCCGGTGCTGGCATATTGATTACCAAACCTATAAGGTCTTCGGAGACCTTATAGGTTTATTTTGACCTTAGCTGAATCACTACATCCGCCACATGGATCATTTCATCGACCACCTCGAAATCCGCAATTTCAAATCCATCAGGGAATTGAAGCTAACCGGCTTCAAGCGTATTAACCTGTTTATTGGCCGACCAAATGTAGGTAAGTCGAATCTGCTTGAGGCAATGTCTGTACTTTCGTTGCCATATATTTTTGAAAGCGACATAAAATTCAATGAAGTAGTTAGGGTAGAAAGTCAGTTTGAGATATTTTTTGAGGCACAACATGTTCAAGAAGGCGCTTTTATATTTGCTGGTACACGGGATGGTCACATCAACAGTTGTAACATTTCTTATAACAAATTTGATTCTTTGATTGATTTTCACATAGAATATAATCATCAAATTATCCAAGGCAATCATGTCAAAATTTTAGACGAATACGAATTTACTATTATGGTCGATAATGAATCATTTTTGTTAAGAAAAAATACAGAAAAATTTTCATTTAGCACAATCAAACCATATTTTTTTAAAATTAATAAAGACGGTAAGATAAAAAAATGGCCATTTCTACAACCTCCCTTTGGTAATAATTTATTGTATGTTCTTCAACTCATACCTGAACTCAGGCAAATATATGTGAACTGGTTTAAGCAATATGGTTTACAATTAGTGCTTGACGCAACTACTCAATCTCTGAAAATTCAGAAAGATAAAAGTAACGGTGAAGTGTTCCAGTTACCTTATACTTCCATCGCTGACACGCTTCAGCGGATGATTTTTTATAAGACGGCTGTTGCATCAAATGAGAATTCGGTCCTATTGTTTGAAGAACCCGAAGCACACGCGTACCCACCTTACATTTCTGAATTTACGCAAGAAGTCATTAAATCGAAGTCAAATCAAACGTTTATTGTTACGCACAGTCCACTCATCGTTGAGCAGTTTTTAACGGAGGCTATAGATGATTTAGGCATATTCATGGTTGATTTTAAAGATGGACAGACGGTTGTGAAAGGGTTGTCGACAGATGAGATACGAGAGGTTTATAAGTATGGAATGGACCTGTTTTTTAACGGGGAAGCCTACCTCGACTAATGGAGCAGCATATAATTCCGGAGTGCTATATTGATACCCGATTGGTCAAATCGCTGTTGCCGTCTAAAAATCGATATAATCACCAGCATGGTTGTTCTAATGTAGAAAAAACCATGAAAACTAAGTTCAAAGGAGATTTTGCGCTTGGGATAATTGATAAGGATAAGAAAATCCTGAATTATTTGAACGAATGTCAACTTGTGACCGAGTTGCCTACTGTGCTTCAGCTTTTCAAGCATAGACAGGCCAATCATTACCTGATCATTATCCGACCAGCAATGGAAAGATGGGTAATGAATGCAACGACTATTGCGGGTCTATCTTTATTGAATTTTGATCTGCCTAATACCCTTGAGGGCCTGTGTGATATCACTAAAACATCTAAAGAAGATAAAGTAGACGTACATGCCTCTAAGTTCTACAGCCTTTTTAAAGAGTTAAATAGAATAAATCCGCCTGCTGTAGCTGTTCTAAAATTCTGGATTACCTACCTGAAAGATAATCCATACCAGGCGGACCTAGCTTACATTATTGACCAAACCCAGATTTACTGCGAATAAAGTAGCCCTTATCTACTGCCGTTTCTCATAATATTGATACAGCCTTCTTCAATAGCTTCTCGACTAGTGAGGCGGCGGCGGCGGCTTGTTTGATCGTGTCGGCGATGTGGGTGATGGCGGTATTGGTTTCGGTGAGCCAGCCGTTGAGGGCCGTAAGCTGCTGATTGGCTTCGTCAACCTGTTTTACGCTGTCAGCGAATTCGGCGGAGAGAGCGCTGATGAGCGATGCCCGCAGGCGCATACCCTGCGTGAGCATGTTGGTCTGCTGAGTTGCAGTAAGGCGACCATCGCGGGCCAGCGAAAAGCTCTTCTGCGCCGACCCGGCCAACTGTTCGGTATCAATCTTCTTCATCGGAGAAAACAGTAAACTGTTTAAGGATGGTCTGCTTTGCGGAGTTCGTTGATGCGCTGGGCGGCTTTCAGGAAGGTGTCCACCTGAGTTTCGTAGGCGAGCACCGTGGTCCGAAACTGCTCGAACGTGTGCGTTTGTTTGGCCACGCCCACTAACGCCGCATGTGATTTTTTTAACGATCGCAGCACGTCAGACGGGCGGTTGGCGCGGGTCAGGCGCAGTTGTTCGGCGGCACGCTGAATTTCGGTGAGGCGTTTTTTTAGCTCCTCATAGGGCATGGCTTTGCGGTTGGCCAGGTTATTATAGGCTACCATAAGCTGCGTTAGCTTTTGATCATCGCCCGTTTTTTGCGCTAAATACACGTACCGGTCCAGGTCTTTGGTCAGGAAATCGAGTAACTGATTAATGGGAGCTTCGCCTTGAAAAATAGCCTGGCGCACAGCCCTGTCGCGCTGGTTGGTGAGGGCAGCTTCACCAACGATGCCAATCAGGGTGCCGATGGGTGAAATATAGGCTGCTGCCTGCTCGTCGGCGCGTTGGTGCTGCAACTCGGCGAAGGTGGTCTGGATAGCCCCCAGGCTACTGCCCAGCGCGGCCATACTGGTGCGTAGTTGCTTGGGGGCTTCGTTGCCCGCCAGCGCCGACAGGTTATCGGCATAGAGGGCCAACTGCGCCAGTAGCGCAACACGGGCCTGCACGGCGGCGGGGTCGAAGGCATCGGCCATCAGGGCGGTCTCTTTCCCCTGGGCATCAACCTCCTCCACCCGTTGACCAGGATTGAGCAGCAGCGTCAGAAAATACAGATCGCGCTCATACTGGTTCAGGGCGTTGTAGTACGTACTGATAGCCGATGTAGCGGCCGCCGTGCTTTTCTGCAACGACTCGATAGGTGCCTTGTAGGCTCGCTGGCAGGCCAGTGGGGTGAGCCAAACGCCAAACAGCAATAGATAGCCTGGTATTCGTAGAGACGGAATCATACCCCAAGATATTAGTCTTAATTCGTAAAACGAAGCATAGTCTGTGGGGCGCGTGTCAATCTTGTGTAGCTGCCTGTTTGGGAGTGCTTTCTGAGCTGTGTCGGGCTGGAGTTTTGTGAAAGTGATGCGGTTAAAGCGGTCTTTACAGGGTGGTGTCAGGTCGTTTGGCCAATTCGGGGTAAGACAAAATTAGAACACACAGTATCAGCGGAGCAGGGTTACAACGCCGCGCTGTTTTCTGACGGTGCCGCCTATAAATTCTACCAGTACCTCATACACGTAATTGCCGGGCGGCAGGGCTTGCCCGTTCTGTTGGCCGTCCCACCCTTCCGTTTGTCGATTAGGCCTTAGGTCTCTGCCTACGTAGACCTCGCTTCCCCAACGGCTAAACACGCGCAACTCCCGAACCATGGTCACATTGCTGCCGTAGACATTGAAAAAGTCGCTGGTGTTGTTGCCGTCGGGTGTGAACACGTTGGCGGTGTAGAGCGCACAGGTGTCGACCCGCACCACGTCCTGCCGCAGCACCGAGTCAGGGCAGATACCGTTGTTGCTTACCCGTAGTTTGATGTCGTATGCCCCCTGCCGCAGCCGAATCTGCGGGTTTTGGGCCGTAGACACCAGCACAGTGTTGGCGTACCACTGCCAGGTTGTCGCGCGCTGCGACTGATCCAGCAGTGACACCAGCGTGTCGGAGCAGACAAGGCCGTTGTTGGCCAGACTAAAAACCGCTTTGGCCCGCTCACGCACGTTGACTGAATGCGATACGGCGCTGGTGCAGGCTATAGGGAACCCCACAATGGTCATCGTGACCGGATAGGCGTTGCCGCCCGCCGCAAAGGCGTGGGTCGGCGAAAAATAAGTCGAATCGATGGGGGAGCCGTCGCCGAAATTCCAGCGAAAGCGGTACGCCTGGTTCGACAGGTTTCGGAGGGTTACCGTCTCGCCGGGGCAGGCTACGGCCGGGTAGCTGAAATTACCCGTTGGGATGGTGTCTGTTTTGATTGTCAAGTCTTTAGCCATGTACCCGCCGCATTCGGGATAGACGGTCTGCGTTATTTTGTAGGTCGTGCCTGGCTGGCTGAAGCCCGCATAATCTACAATGGGGCCGTCGAGCAGGTTGCCGTTTATGGCCCACTGCACCCGCGCGGGTTTGGGCGTTGAGGAGTCTTTGAACCGGACCGTTTCGCCGGGGCAGATGGTAGTGCGGCTGATCTCAGACAGCACCGTCACCGAGTTGGGCAGCACCGTGATGCGGACGGTGTCGCTGGAGGGGCCACAGGTGCCGTTGATGTCGAGCCTGACGAGATACACCTGTTTGCTGGTGGGCGAGGCGTATTCGTGGGTGAGCACCGCCGCCAAACTCACTACTGCCGTGTTGCTGTCGCCGAAGGTCCAGGTGGCGTTGCCCTGGAAGCCGGTAGACCGGTTGGAGAACGTCAGGCTGGTGGGTGGGCAGAGCACTGTACTGCTGTTGACCCCGATTTCGGCTTTGGCGTTGGGCAGGATCGTTACGGCGGCGGTGCTGGTGAAACTGCCGCAGGCGTTGATTCCCTCCAGCCTCACCATATAGTCCTGTGGCTGTCGGCTGGTGTTAACAAACGTCTGAGGGCCAGGCTGGTAGGCAGTGCTTTTGGTTTGGTTGCCAAAGTCCCAGTTGTAGCTCACACCGCTTTGAGCCGTACCGCTCACGGCAAACGTGATGGGCAGTGGCGAACAGACCGTCTGCGAACTGGGCGTGAGAATGGCTTTTTCGGGAACGGGCAGGGTTGTCAGGGTTTTGGTGGTGGTGGCGCTGCAACTGCCGGCATTCGCTATCAGGGTCACCTGTGCGCTACCGGCGGGCAGTTTTAGCGTTGGTGTGGCTGTGGTGGCTACCTCTGCTCCGTTGACCAGCCACCGAAACGCCGACGCCCCCGTAGACGTGTTAACAACGCTGACGTTTTTGTCGCTGCACCCCCCACTGATACTGAAACTAGCCACCGGCTGCCCCACCGTTACAGTGGCCGTGGCGGTGGCACTACAGCCGCTGCTACCCTGCACGGTGTAGATCAGCGGCAACGTAGTTTGGGTAGGCAACAGGCGCGACAGAAACAGACTGTCGTTGCGGATGCAGCTGGGGCAGTTGGCCGACGTGCTCCACAACCCACCCGCAGGCGTACCCGTGAGCTTCACTACGGTTTCAGACTGGCAGGCAGCTTTGCTGTCGGCTGTGACGGCCACGCCCGTTACGTTGATGGTTACGGTAGAGGATCGCTGGCAGGCACCCACGCCGCGCTGGTAGCGTAGGGGAAAGGTGCCCGTGGTTTTGGGCGAAAAAAAATAGGCCGTGCCGCGCTGCACGAGTCCATCCGCAGGATCCCACTTGCCGTCGGTGAAGTCGGTGAGTAGGGGCAGGTCGGCGGTGTTGGCGCAGAGGGTGGTGTCGCGCCCCGGCGAGAGGATGCGGGCGGCCTGTGCGCTGCCAACGGTGAACGACACGCTGGTGGGCACGTTGCCGCACAGGTTGTTTAGCCGACCTTCTACTACCACAACGTAAGGGGTGTTGGTCACTTTCAGGAGGGTGTCGCCCGAAGCGGGCAGCAGTTTGCCGTTAATAGTGTAGGTCGCCGTTTTGTCGAACGGCACGGGCCGGTAGGTGAAATCGGTGCAGGCAGGGGCGGGCGTGCTTAGTTTGAGCACCGGTATGTCTTCCACAATGTGTTTGCAGGTTACGGGCACACTCCACTGCCCACAGGCATTTTTCACGCGCAGGGTAACGACGTAGTTGCCCGGTTTGACAAACCTAATCTTCGGGTTGGGTGAATTGTAGTTGGTTTTTTCGAGGTACTCAACGGCGGGCGTAATGGTCCATTCGTAGTCGCGGGCGTTGATAGAGCCAATGCCGTCGAGCCGGATGATGCCTCCGCCGTCGAAACAGATGAACGACGAGTCGAGCCGAACGGCCACCACCCGGCCGGAATCAGGCCCGATTTTGGCCACTGCCTGATCGATAATGCTCACCGGCACGGGTGTTCTGGTGGGTGCGCCCACATTGCAGACGTTGGAAGCCAGAATCGTTGCCGTGTAACTGCCGATTTTGTCGTAAGTATGGGTCAACTCTTTGCCCGACTTGCCATCGCCGTAGTCAATAGAATATGTGACATCCTTTGCCGGGCAAAAATCTACGCCGAATGTCACCTCCTGATTAACGCAGGCGGGGTTACGGTTTAGCTGAACGGTAGCTTTGGGCGGGTTGGTGAACAGGATGATGCCCGGCGCTAGATTTGGGGACTTGTTACAGGCCGCTTTGAAAGTCGACGTCAGCAGAATTGTGTACCGTTTATCGTACATGCAGTCGGGCAGGTCATACTCGTGGTCTTTGATGAACGACGTGTCTTTAGTTGAACGCGGAATGACGACGCTGAACTTCTCGGCGGGTAAATTATCGTTCCAGTCAATCTCCATCTGCTCTACGTCGCAGTTACCGGCGGGCACGTTGATCTGAATAGACGCCTTTGCTTTCTTGACCCCCTGCGGCACGCAAAAACGCTGCTGTACTACCTTGATGTTGATTTCAAGCTGCTGCTGCGCCCAGGCAGCACAACTGCCAAACAAGAGCAGTGTCAGGGCAATAAGTAAGCGGGTAGTGGTTGCGTTCATAGGTGGTTTGGATGGAATAATACATTTACTATCACGCTATTGAGGGCAGCTGAGTTGTTTTCTGGCTCCTTTCCCGTTGGGCTTTCCTTTCCCGTCCGGGCAACCCGGAATAAAGTCGGTGAGGCGAAGCCGGAGGCTGAACTCGAACGAATTGCCCGTGTAGCCCGTCAGCCCGGAGATGGTGGCATCGTAGCTGAAGCCCACCGAAAAGCCATTACTCTGAATGCCCACCAGGGCTACCAGGGCATCTTGCGTGGGCTGGCCAACCAACTGCCGGGAAAGGGGTACACCCCGGTAAAGCAGCCCCAGCACAAACTGGTAATAGCCCGTATACACGCCAAAGTCGAGCTGACGCAGGCTGCCCTGCATTCTGAAATTGGCCAGTGGCGTTACGCTCCACGCCCCAAAACCCAGCCGCGACCCTGCGTGCAGGCTGATGTGCATGGGCAGCCGGTAGGTGGGTACGCCAGCCCCCATCTCGATACGCGGCTGGTTGATGTGCGACACCGATATGCCAATCCAGTCCATGTCGCCGTACTTACTGGCATCTTTGTCGTCCTCATCCGAATCGGTGAAGCTGAAGTCGATCAGGCCACCTACGCCCACGTCGAAAAACGCCCTGGAGAGGCTGGCTGTGGCGAAGGGGTCCTGCGTGGGGTTAAGCGTACCGGTGGTGGTCAGCTGATCCATAAACGTGAGGCCATCGCGGCGGTAGCTGCGTTGCCCAGCCCCCAGATATACCCCCAGCCGGGCCGAATACTGGTCGCCTTCCAGAACGGCCGGCACCAGCGTAATACCGCCATTGAGGGTCTCAACGGTGCTGCTTTGCCGGTCGTTCATCAGCAACACGCCGCCCCCCAACTTGAGCCTGCCGCAAGCATAAGGCACGTCGGCCGAGGCGGCGAAGGTGTTATACTGCCCCAGGTCCCGCCACTGGTTTCGGTAAATGGCGTTGGCCCGGATGCCGTTGCCGTAGCCCGCATAAGCCGGATTGAGGTAAAGCGGCAGGGCATAATATTGCGAAAACTGCGGGTCCTGCGCATAGGCGTTGAGGCCAAACAGGCAGAGACAGCCGAGGCGGTACAAAAGGGGCATCGTTAAGTGGTGTGGTATAAAAAGGGGCAGAAGCGGCTTCGAAAAAACGCTCTCCTAGAAATGTAGCACCAGCCAACAAGCTTACCGGGCGTAGCCGCATTAAATCGACTGCGACTTTATTAAGCGGTAGTTTTCGGATAAAAGACAGGGGGCAAACTGTTGATCAAACGATTAGTAGAATAGGGGTAACTGCCATTTCAGGCCTATAGCTGCCGTGTCGCCAGACCGCAGCAGAAGACGGTAAACAGAAAACTTCCTTCCTACGCCCGCGGCAGGGTAAACCAAAACGCGGCCCCGTCGGTGACGGTGGTGTCGAGGCCGATTTGGCCGTTCATGCTCTGGATAAATTCACCCGAAATGGCCAGCCCCAGGCCTGTACCGCTGGGTTGACCGCTGGAGCCGGGCGCGCGGAAATACCGGTCGAAAATGCGGTCGCGGTGTTCGGGGCGGATGCCCGCGCCGTGGTCCCGCACCCGGAACTCGACCCCCTGTTCGGTGGTTTTTGCCGACACCTCGATGCGCCCCTCATCGGGCGAATGCCGGACGGCGTTCGACAGAAAATTGATCAGCACCCACGAGGCCTTATCGGGGTCGGTGCGGACGTCGGGGAGCGTGGCAGGCAGGTTGGTGCGCAGGTCGATATGGCGCTGCGACGCCGTAACGCGCAGGGCGTTTACGGCATAGCTGATAATATCGGTGGGGGCTACGGGCTGGAGGTTCAACTGTATCTGCCCCGATTCCACCTGCGCCATGTTGAGCAACTCGCCCGTGATGCTCAGTAGCCGGTCGGCGTCGCCGCGGACGTTGGCAATCAGGCTTTTCTGTTCGGGATTTAGTTGACCAACGCGTTGATCGTCAAGTAGTTTCAGGCTCATCTTGATGCTTGAGATGGGCGTTTTCAGCTCGTGCGATACCGTGGCGATGAAGTTGGTTTTGGCCTGATCCAGTTCTTTGTAGGACGTGATATTTTTGAGCACAATCACGTACCCCGCCCGTACGGTCTGGGTGTCGCCGGTGCGGGTGATGTCTACGGGCTGGGTCTGGCGGGTGAAGTAGCTTTCCTTGTCGCCGTCATAAATTTTCAGCAAACTTGGTTCCATGCCGGTCGTAGGCGGGGTACCCTGTGGAATGGCCGTTGGCCCAACCGACTGAACCGTCACATCCTGAATCAGTGTGCGCATGAGGTCGTTGTGCGTGGCTACGTCGGGGGCATATTTTCCCAGCAAATCGGCCTCCGACAACCCCAGCAACCGACTGGCCACCTGATTCACAAACAGCACATACCGGTTCTGATCCAGCCCGATGATACCGTCAGACATGACCTGAATGAGCGTGTCGATGCGCTTTTTCTCAAACAAAATCCGGGCGATGTTCGAGTGCTCGAACTCGTCGAGTTTCTGGGCCATGCTGTTGAACGATCGGGCCAGTTCGCCAAACTCGTCGCTCGATTTAAAGTGCAGCCGCTCTTCGAAATTGTGGCTGGCTACTTGTTTGATGCCCTCGGTTAGTTCACGGAGGGGGCGGGCAATGTAGGCGGGGAAGTTGATGATAAACGACAGCACGATCAGGAAGCACAGCGTTCCCACCGCAGCCAGCCACACCAGCGCGTCTTTGGCCGTGCGTTTGGCTACTTCGTTTTTTCGCACAATGGCGTGCCGGTTGATGTCGTCAATACGGAATAACCCCGCCCGGATGCGGCCGATGGTGGTTTCGCGGCTGGGGTCGGTGGGGGACAGGGCGCGCAGCCGGTTGAACTCCCGCCGAATGGCCGCTACTTCGGATCCTTCACCCACTTCGGTGATGTTGGCCTGTTCTTTTGTCAGGTTCCTTTCAAATTCACCGTAGGCATCGCTGTCGGGCTTGGCCTGAGCGTCGGCCAGAGTCTTCTGCATGTTGCTGCCGTATTCGAGCGAGTCGTAGTTGTCTGTTAAAATTGCCTGCGAGTCGTTCGACAGTTGATTGAGGTAATAGGCTCCCAGGCCACCCAGAAGCAGGATAATGGCGAATAGAAACGCCAGGGCTGAGGCTATTTTGGCTTGTAGGTTCATCGTTGAGTTGGTGTCAGGGTGAGTCGGTAGACGCGGGCAGTGCCCAGCTAAATTCCTTCAGTATGTTGTCGAGGTGTGTACCCGGTGCCAGTGACTTCATGGCCAGCAGCACCCGGACAACTGCCTGCCGCTCGGCATCGGGCCACTGCTGAAACCCGGCCTGTTGCACTTTCATCGACAGCATAAATTCGTTAATAAATCGCTCCCCATTGGCAATCAACTCTAAAGCGCGGGGCAGGTAATATTTTGCGCTCTGCACCGAGTCGCAGTTGTTCATAAACAGGTAGTTGATGTCTTCCACCGGGACTTCGTACCGTTTCATCTGGTTCACCCGCCGTTCAAAAGCCTGCAAATGGGGGTCGGTTGTGTACCAAACGTGCCCGTCTATTTGTTGCGGTGCCCGCAGCGTAGCGTACAGATGCGCGATGGCATCGTTTAGTTCGAAGCATGTCATGACAGGATGATCAGGTCTACGTCTGAGTCAGAGAGTTTATTCAGCAGCCGGTTGAACGCGTTGGTGCGCACAATAATCTGAATCAGGCTAAAGTGTGGTTTGCCAATGCAGACGGTGGTTATTTTCCGGTTTTCCACCTCAGCCATTATGCAATCAACAATATTGTCGCCTTTGGTCTGAACCACCTCGGCCCCTAGTTCGGTAGCCAGTTTGAAGTTGTTGATCAGGTGTCGCTGTAGGTCGAGCCGGATGCGGTCGGGGCTTTCGCTGGGGGGCTGCACGTAGAGGACAAACCAGCGCGAGTTATAGTAGCTGGCCAGCCGGGCCGTTTTCCGGATCACACGCCGGGCTGTTTCGTGGCTGCTGCTGATGGCCGCCATAAACCGCTCATTACGCGGCGGTCCCGCCTGTGGCAAGGCCATGTCTACTTTGCGCTCTACCTGCCCGGCTACTTCCTTCAAGGCCAACTCCCTGAGTTGCAGAATTTTGTCGGCCTGAAAAAAATTAGCCAGCGCGGTTTGCACCTTGGCCGGGTCGTAGATCTTGCCTTCTTTCAGGCGCGTTATCAGCTCGTCGGCGGTGAGGTCGATGTTGACTACTTCGTCGGCGAGTTGCAGCACGCGGTCGGGTACGCGCTCGGTGACGTCGATATTGGTGATCTTTTTTACGTCGTCATACAGGCTTTCAATGTGCTGAATGTTGACCGCCGAGATGACGTTGATGCCCGCGTCGAGGATTTCGATGACGTCCTGCCACCGTTTTTCATTTTTCGAGCCGGGGATGTTTGTGTGGGCTAGTTCATCCACAATCACCAGTTCGGGGTGGGTATTGATGATGGCCTGCACGTCCATTTCGGCCAGTTGGCGGCCCTTGTAGAACAGCGTCCGCCGGGGAATCATGGGCAGGCCCGCCACGAGCGCTTCTGTTTCAGCCCGTTTGTGGGTTTCAATAAACCCAATTGTCACGTCAACCCCGTTGCGCAGCAGGCTGTGGGCTTCCTGCAACATCCGGTATGACTTGCCCACCCCCGCGCTCATGCCGATGTATACCTTAAACTTCCCCCGCCGCGACTCGCGGATGAGGGCCAGAAACCGGTCAGCATTTTGGTCGTTGGGTGTCATGGGAAGAGAATGTACGATGGCTGCTTAATGTACATTGTTCATTATACATTGTACATTAGGCTTTGTACATTAAAACGATACAGCCAAACTCGTTGTCAATGAAGCATTTACGCGCTTGTTTTCAAACGTAGCCAATGGTGCTTTGCTGTCGTAGACTTTGCCTTCCAGCCGGAGCAGGGCAGTTGGCAGGATGGCGTAGTTGTAGCCCAGTGAGTAGCCCATGGTCTGGAAACCGGGGATGCCGATGAGCGTGCCGGCCTTGTCGTCGTAATATTCTACACGGCCGTTGACGTAGCTTTGGTCGGACGTTTTGTAGCGGGCAATGACCACCGGCGAATACCATACGTAGTTGCCGCCGCCGTCTACCCGCACATCGGAGCCGGTGCGAACAACGGGTTTTTGGTCCGAGCCGATGTCGAAGCCGAGGATCACACCAAACCGACCGGCTGGGTTAATGATGGCGTAGAAATTGTTAAAAAAGCGCGTCTGCTTCAGCGAATCGGGGCGGTCACTGCCCAGGAAGCTGCTCCAGTTCAGGGTCAAGTTGCCCGAGGGGCGATACTGCACCTGCGTACTCAGCGACGGGCCGGTGTAGCCGTCGAGCTTCTTGATATGCTGCCAGCCGTTGACCACCGATCCCAGCAGCGTCCATTTGCCGTTGGTAGTGTTGTAAGTCACTTTGGCCCCCGACAGATAATAAGGCGAGTTTTCGGCCAGGATACTGCGGGTGAGCGTCCAGCAGTCTTTCGATATGGCGCTTTCGAAGCCAATATGCGAGGCGAAGATGCCCGCGTCGAGCCACAGATCGCGGTTTTTCGAGAGTTTCACACCCGCGTTAGCTTCAAAAATATTCCGGCTCAGGGGCTGCTCGGCAGCATAGTTATACTGCGCGTAGTTACCCACTTGCAGCGCCAGATTGCCCCGGATGCGGTCATTGACGTAGGCGGCTTTGATAAACGCCAGGTTCACGTTGACCTCGCGGTTGCGACGGTGGTTGTACAAAAAGCCGGGCCGCTCCTGCGTGGTTTTCGCCAGTGAGAAGTCGTGCGAATAGTAGGCTTCGATGTAGCCCGTAATGGTCAGGTCACTGCCAGGAACGGCCTGCGTGGCAGCTTGCGTCGGTGCCGACACCGCAGTAGTGTCGGTGGTTTGGGCCAGCGATGCGTAGGATGCCGAGGCCATTGCCAGGGCAGTAAATAGTGTTTTCATTGTTGTTGAGAAAGTAGACCTTATAGGTTGAAATACAGTGGCTACGCCGGGGCAACCTATAAGGTTTTCTTCAACCCGCAGCGGCGGACCGCTTATAGGTTTATTTCAGCGCATCCAGCGCCACGTTCAGTTTTAATACATTAACCGTCGAAGGCCCAAATAAGCCCAGCAGCGGTCCTTTGGTGTGTTCGGCCACGAGTTGGTTGAGCCGCTCGGCAGCAATGCCGCGCACTTTGGCAATGCGGGCCACCTGTATGTTGGCAGCGGCGGGCGACAGGTCAGGGTCGAGACCGGAGCCGGACGCCGTGACCAGTTCAGCGGGGATATCGACTTTTTGTACGCCAGGGTTATGCACCATAAACGTGTCGATACGCGCCTGTACCACCTTCAGGTAGTCGGGATTGCTCGGCCCTTTGTTCGACCCCGCCGACCCGGCAGCATTGTACTCCACCGCCGATGGCCGCGAGTTGAAATACCGATCTTCGGTGAATTTCTGGCCGATCAGCGCGTAGCCAACGACTTTGCCGTTGACCACTACTTTTTCGCCCGAACCGCCACCGGGGGCTAATTTGGCAATGCCCAGCACCACCAGCGGGTAAATAACAGCCACCAAAACAAGCATCACCAGGGTGAGCCGAATGGCCGGAGATATGTGAGTTTTCATTGGAAAGGATACTGGATGATGGACGTTGGACCCTGGACTTCAGCGAGAATATCCAATGTCCAACGTCCAGAGTCTAACGTCTTTTTACACAAACAACCCCACCAGCAGATCAATCAATTTGATGCCAATGAAGGGAGCTACCAGGCCACCTACGCCGTAGATGAGCAGGTTGCGGCGCAGCAGGGCCGAGGCTCCAATGGGCTTGTATTCAACGCCGGTTAGAGCCAGCGGAATGAGCATTGGAATGATGATCGCGTTGAAAATTACCGCCGACAAAATGGCCGACTCCGCGCTGTGCAACCGCATGATATTCAGGGCCTGTAGCGACGGAATAGACATCACAAACAGGGCCGGCACAATGGCGAAATACTTGGCCACGTCGTTGGCAATAGAGAATGTGGTGAGCGTACCCCGTGTGATGAGCAACTGCTTACCAATCTCGACCACCTCAATCAGTTTGGTCGGGTCGTTGTCGAGGTCAACCATGTTGCCCGCTTCTTTAGCGGCCTGTGTACCCGAGTTCATCGCTACACCCACGTCGGCCTGGGCCAGGGCGGGGGCGTCGTTAGTGCCGTCGCCCATCATGGCCACGAGCTTGCCTCCGGTTTGTTCGGTGCGGATATACTGCATCTTGTCTTCCGGTTTGGCTTCGGCAATGAAATCATCCACACCCGCTTTCTCGGCAATGAACTTGGCCGTCAGGGGGTTGTCGCCCGTGACCATCACCGTTTTTACGCCCATTTTGCGGAGCCGATCAAAACGTTCGGCAATGCCGGGCTTGATAATGTCCTGCAACTCTACCACGCCCA
Organism: Fibrella aquatilis; assembly: GCF_017353255.1. Taxonomy (GTDB): domain Bacteria; phylum Bacteroidota; class Bacteroidia; order Cytophagales; family Spirosomataceae; genus Fibrella; species Fibrella aquatilis. The sequence goes on from NZ_JAFMYU010000002.1 coordinate 105,903, forward strand.
TAACGCGCTCATTGTCAATCACTACTAGCGGCGTTCCCCCGTTAGCGGCAATAGCTTTGGCCTGCGTTTCGGTTTCGGGAGGAAAGTGGTTGCCTGCCCGCTCCACAATGGTCCGAATCGAATCGGTAGCGCCTTTACGAATGCGCTGCCCCGGTTCGCCGTTGCGAGCGGCCAGATCAATGCCCGACGAGCGGGTTTCGGCCGTGAACTTGATCATCGTGGCCCCTTCCGTGCTCAGCCCACGCGTCACGTCGGCACCCCAGTCTCCACTGCGGGCCAGTTCTACAATCGACTTGCCTTCGGGGGTTTCATCGGCCAATGAACTCAGCGCCGACGCCCGAATCATGTCGGCCTGCGATACACCGGGGGCGGCGTAGAAGTTGGTAGCTTTGCGATTACCAATCGTGATCGTACCGGTTTTGTCCAGCAGCAGCACGTCGATGTCGCCCGCCGTTTCTACCGCCCGGCCCGACTTGGCAATGACGTTGGCCCGCAGGGCGCGGTCCATTCCCGCAATACCGATGGCCGACAGCAGCCCGCCAATGGTGGTGGGAATCAGGCACACAAACAAGGCGATCAGGGCCGCAATAGTGATAGGCGCGTTGGCATAGTCGGCAAAGGGTTTCAGGGCCACGCAGACGATGATGAAAATAAGCGTAAAACCCGCCAGCAGGATCGTGAGGGCAATTTCGTTGGGCGTTTTCTGCCGCGAAGCCCCTTCCACCAGCGCAATCATCTTGTCGAGAAACGATTCGCCGGGCTGGGTAGTCACCTGCACTTTAATGCGGTCAGACAGCACTTTCGTACCGCCCGTCACCGATGATTTGTCGCCGCCCGCTTCCCGAATTACCGGGGCCGATTCGCCCGTAATGGCCGACTCGTCGATGGTGGCGAGGCCTTCGATAATCTCGCCGTCGGACGGGATAATGTCGCCTGCTTCGCAGAGAAAAACGTCGCCTTTCACGAGTTGCGCCGACGAGATGGTGACGATCTGGTCATCATTTTTCTGCCCATTGCTACTGCCCACTGCTACCTTCTTGGCGGGCGTTTCCTGCCGGGTTTTCCGCAGCGATTCGGCCTGCGCTTTACCCCGCGCTTCGGCAATGGCCTCGGCGAAATTGGCAAACAACACCGTTAGCAGTAAAATGGCCGTGATCACAATATTGTAGCCTAAAGACCCCTGCGTTTTGTCGCCCGAAAGTGCAACATAAACCGTTACGAACAGCATGATCACCGTGCCAATTTCGACGGTAAACATGACCGGGTTTTTCACCAGCTGAACGGGGTTCAGCTTGGCGAAGGATTGTTTTATGGCCGTCCCGACCAGGTCAGACTGGAAGAGCGACGGTGAGGATTGTTGAGCCATGTGTATGTTTGAAAAAAGGGTTTTTGACAGGATTATCAGGATTTCAGCGGTCCGCCGCGCGGGATGGACAGGATTTTTTCCTTTCTCCAGAACAAATAGAAAAATCCTGTCCATCCCGCGCGGCGGACCGCTGCAATCCTGATAATCCTGTCAAAACCTCTTCTTCTATTTCAATGAAAAATATTCGGCCAGCGGACCCAGCGCGAGGGCGGGGAAGAACGACAGCGCAGTGATGATAATGATAACGGCAAAGGTCATCAGGCCAAACGTGGGCGTGTCGGTGGCCAGCGTACCGGCACTTTCGGGCACGTACTTTTTGTCGGCCAGCAGGCCAGCAATGGCCACTGGACCGATGATGGGAATAAACCGCCCCAACAGCATGACGATGCCCGTGCTGAAGTTCCAGAAGAAGTTACCGTCGCCCAGTCCTTCAAAACCTGACCCGTTGTTGGCGTTAGCCGACGTGAACTCGTAGAGCATTTCCGAGAACCCGTGGCTACCGGGGTTATTCAGCCAGGCCGTTGGTTTCACTGACCACTCGGCGTTTGGGTAGTTAACAATGATCCACGAGGCAATGGCCGTGCCGCCCTTCACGAGCAACGTGCTCAGCAAGGCCACCAGTGAGGCAATCTTGATTTCCCGTGCTTCTACTTTCCGGCCAAACAGTTCCGGCGTGCGGCCCACCATCAGCCCCGAAATAAAGACGGCAATGATGAGGTAGTAGTAGTAGTTCAGAAAACCCACGCCACAGCCGCCGTAAAAGGCGTTGGTCATCATGCCCAGCAGTTGCATCGACCCCGACAGCGCCATGCTTGAGTCGTGCATGGAGTTGACCGAACCCGTTGAGATAACGGTGGTAGCGATGCTCCAGTAGGCCGACGACAACACCCCAAACCTGACTTCTTTGCCTTCCATAGCTCCCGTTGGCTGCACCACGCCGAGGTGGGCAATAGCCGGGTTGCCATGAAACTCGGTCATTAAGGTGGGCGTGACCAGTAACAAAAAGCCGGTAGTCATTACGCCAAAAACGGTCCAGGCAAAGCGTTTGCGGTTGATGAGGTAGCCCAGGGCGAAGAGCATAATAATGGGCAGCATCACCTGCCCAATCAGCTCAACCATGTTGGTGACGTAGTTAGGATTTTCGAGCGGGTGCGCTGAGTTAGCCCCGAAATAGCCCCCGCCGTTGGTGCCCAGGTGTTTGATGGCAATCAGGCCAGCCGCCGGTCCGCGCGACACGTTGACGGTGTCGCCCTGCATCGAGATAAACTGATCTTTCCCCTCGAAGCTGGCAGGCGTACCATTAAACGCCAGAATAGCAGCGATAATGAGTGAACCGGGCAGCAAAATGCGGGCAATAGCCTTCGTGAAATACACGTAGAAGTTACCCGACAGGGTTGTCTTCTCGGGCAAAAACGACCGTACAATCAGCATGAGAGCCGCCATGCCCGTAGCCGCCGACACGAACATGAGGAAATTAATCACTACCGTCTGCGTTAGGTAAGTCAGCCCCGACTCGCCCGAATAGTGCTGCAAATCGCAGTTGACCATGAAACTGATGGCCGTATTGAAGGCCTGGTCGGGCGTCATGTTGGGGTTGCCATCGGGGTTGAGGGGCAAGCCCGCCTGGGTTAGAAGCAGCACGAAGGCATACACAAACCAAACTGCATTGATGGTCAGCAGGGCCACCAGGTTCTGTTTCCAGGTCATCTCCTGCTTAGGGTCAACACCGCCAAGCCGGAAAATCAGCCGCTCCAGCGGAGCCATAAAATCGAGCGCGTTGGGTTCACCCCTGAAAATCTTGCCCACCAGCTTCCCCAGTGGAATAGCCAGCAGCAGGGTGATCAGGTACGTGACCACAACGCCAATAAATTCTGTATTCATGATAATGGGGTCATTCAATGACCACTGAATGACTCGTAGATTAAAATTTCTCCGGGTTGATCAGCACATAAAGCATATAGGCGAAGACCAGGAGCGAGGCGACAAACAGGATAAGCAGCATGGTTGCATGGTGTATTTAGACTTTCTCGAACCATTCAATGGCTTTGTAGAAAGCGGCGAAGCAGAGAAATGCCGAGAGAAGCAGGAGCAGGGTGGTGCCCATTTGATTTGGTTGATTAGGTGAATTGATTCCGAGGGGATTATGCCAAAAAATGGTCCAGACAAGCTAGATATGTCAAGACATCTGATCAAGTTATTGATTAACAGACAGTTGTATTGATAATCCGTGTTGCCCATACGTTAGCCACACTTTCCGTTTTGTCGTTTTGGAAAGGTTTCTTTTCCATTTTGAAAAAATGCAGCGTTAATTCTGCCCTGTTCCTAGTTATTTCGACGTTGGCACGATTTTCCGGAAAGGGAAAATTGGTTGCGGTCCGGCGTTCCGGCCACAAGCGCGAAGCCAAGCGCGTCAGCAACACAATAACTCCTTGAAAAACAATTATTTACTTTGAGCAAGCATAACATTGACCGCATGACGGCGGCGGGCCTACTCGTGGCCGTGGGCATCGTTTTTGGCGACATTGGCACCTCACCGCTGTATACCTACCGCGCCATCATTGAAGACCGAGTCGTCGACGAAACCCTGGCCCTGGGGGGCGTGTCGGCTATTTTTTGGACGCTGACCTTTCAGACCACCCTCAAATACGTGCTGCTCACCCTCCGCGCCGATAACAACGGTGAGGGCGGCATCTTCTCACTCTATACGCTCATCAGGCGGTATGGCAAATGGCTCTTGTTTCCGGCTATTGCGGGGGGCAGCTTCCTTATTGCCGACAGCATCATTACCCCGCCTATTTCGGTGGCCTCGGCCATTGAGGGGCTGCTGCCGCTGTATCCCAACCTCCCCACGGTGCCTATTGTGCTCTTTATTCTGTTGCTGCTCTTTGCCGCGCAGCAAATGGGTACCGACAAGCTGGGCAAGGCCTTTGGCCCCATCATGGGTGTCTGGTTTACCATGATCGGCCTGATGGGCGCGGTGCAGGTGGCGCAGAACCCCGGCGTGATCCGTGCGCTGAATCCTATGTTTGCCTACGACATGATCGTGAACTACTCCGATGGTTTCTGGCTGCTGGGAGGCGTATTTCTTTGCTCAACGGGTGCCGAAGCCCTGTATTCAGACATGGGCCACGTGGGTCGGCGCAACGTGCAGGTGTCGTGGTTTTACGTCAAAATCTGCCTCATTCTCTGCTATCTGGGGCAGGCTGCCTGGCTCCTCGACCATACCGGCAAGCCCCTGGGCGACCTCAACTCGTTTTTCGGGCTGGTGCCTGCCTGGTTCATGCTGCCCGCCATTGGCATTGCCACGCTGGCTACCATCATTGCCTCGCAGGCGCTCATTAGCGGCACATTTACGCTGGTGTCTGAAGCCTTCCGGCTCACGCTGCTGCCCAAAATGCGGATTGTGTTTCCGTCCAATGCGCGGGGGCAGGTCTACATTCCGGCGTTCAACTGGTTGCTGATGGCAGGCTGTTTTGGCGTGGTGCTGTACTTCCGCGAGTCGAAAAACATGGAGGCGGCGTTTGGCCTGTCGGTAAACCTGACCATGCTCACCACCACTATTTTGCTGGGCATGTATCTCTACGCCAAAAAGCACGTGAACGGCCTGGCAGTGCTGGTCCTCATTGTGTTATACCTGTGTATAGAGGGCAGTTTTCTGGTGGCCAACCTCCGCAAATTCACGCATGGCGGCTGGGTGTCGCTACTGCTGGGGCTGATTATGCTCACTGTCATGCTGGTCTGGTATAACGGCAGCCGCATCAAACGCCGCCTCACAACGTTCGTCAGCCTGCCCGACTACCTGCCCATCCTGCGGCAGCTAAGCAACGACGAAACCACGCCCAAATACGCCACCAACCTGGTGTACCTGACGGCCTCGCCGCGTGTGCAACAAATTGAAGAACAGATTATTAACTCGATTCTGGGTGGCATGCCCAAACGTGCCGACGTCTATTGGTTTATCCATATCGAACTCGTAGATGACCCATATACGACCGAGTACAGCGTGGATATTCTGGACCCTGAAGAGGTGGTGCGCATCACGTTCCGGTTGGGGTTCCGGGTGCAACCGCGCATTAATCTGCTGTTCCGCAAGGTGGTAGAAGAACTGGTACGTTGCCGCGAAGTCACGCTGAAACCCAAGTACCGCCCCCTCGGTGCCACCCCCGACTTCATCGGCGATTTCCGGTTTGTGGTCATCAACCGGTTTCTGTCGTACGAAAACGACCTGGCTGCCATGGACACCTTCGTGATGAATGGCTACTTCGGCCTTAAGCGCCTGAGCCTGGCCGACGAGCGCGCCTATGGCCTCGACACCCAAAACGTGCAGACCGAGCAAGTCCCCCTAGTGGTCCGCCCCGCCGAGTTCGTCCGATTGAAACGGGTAAGGCGCGAAGAAGAGGCGTAGGTCTAGTCTAATCTCTCTCCAGCATAGTGTAGTTAGCAGGCTTGTATAACCGAATGCTAGGTATACGTTCAAAATGTTTCTGGTTCAGCGTGAAGACGGGCACATCGAAAAATAAGCCCACGCCAATGGTGAAACAATCACCTAAACCCGTGTCAGGGTATAATCGACAAGCGGCAAGAGCTAGGTCCATGCAGTCGCTATGATTAAGCTGGATATACCTGTCGAGCTGATGACGAAGCTGATCAAACTCTGATTTGGTCAGGGGTTGGGTAGTTCGTCCCCGTGCCTTAATGAGCCATTGCATTAACTCAATATAAACGCTGCCGGTAATTACTGGCGTAGCCTAAGCGGTCAACGCTGCGTATGCCTGGGTAATTTGAGGTTTACCTAAAAAATACCGGCTCATCACGTCGGTATCCACCAAAACAAACGAATCGGAGGTTGGGCCGTTCATTGCGGCTCAACTGGGGTAGGCACCAAGCCCTTGCGCTTGGACAGTATTCGCTGAATGGTTAGGCCGGGATCTTCCTGCGATAGCGTACCAGCGGGAATAATGCCTTCGATCACTTTGCCAGTAGCATTACGGCCCTGTACCAATAAAGGAGCCGGTTTTTTTAGGGTTCTGGTTGCCATGAGTTGTTCGTTTACTGGATAACCAATCTACCGATCAATCCCTACGGGATAGCAGGTTACTGCAAAATGGGCTTCACCTCGATCTTGCTCTGGTGATAGACCAGCGAATACGGCTCCACGCTTTCGGTGAGCCATACGTTGCCGCCAATAACCGAATCGTGTCCCACTACCGTATGCCCACCCAGGATGGTGGCGTTGGCGTAGATGATGACGTTGTCTTCAATGGTAGGATGACGTTTTCTCTGCGCCAGGGTCTTGGCCACGTGGGTAGCGCCGAGCGTAACGCCCTGGTAAACCCGAACATTCTCGCCAATGATCGTCGTTTCGCCGATGACGACACCCGTGCCATGGTCGATGAAAAACGAGGGGCCAATTTGTGCGCCGGGGTGAATGTCGATGCCGGTGTGGCCGTGCGCATATTCGGTCAGCATCCGGGGCAGCAGGGGCACGTCGATTTGCAGTAGTACATGGGCAATGCGATACACGGCAATGGCGTAAAAACCGGGATACACGGCAATGACCTCTTCCAGACTGATGGCGGCGGGGTCATTGTCGGCAATGGCGCGGGCATCGAGCAGCAGGTCGGCGTGGATAGCGGGCAGGGCGTCGAAAAAGCGGAGCGCGACAGCTTCAGGCAGGGTGCTCAGGTTGGGTTGCAGGGGCCGCAGCAAACACAGCAACTGATTATTGAGCCGCTGGTAGGTTTCGCCCACATTGGCCGTGGCCGACTGGCAGTCCTGCGTAACGGGAAACAGCAGCCGCATGAGCTGATCAATAAACTGCCCGGCATCGGGGCGCGACGGCAGTCGATACTGATACGTACCCTGTTGGGCGGCGAGTTGGTTGAGAAACTGAATAAGCGGGGTGGCCATGTGCGTGAGTGATGCGTTCCCCAATGTGGGGCATTCTGCCAACACCCCTGAAAAGCAATGGTTGTTGGTTAGGTGAGCAAAGTACCGTGTCTCAGGTAATTTCCGAACAAAAGGAGTACCAAATAGTTCGGCGGGGCGTATTGGTGCGCCTTTTGCCTTGTTGACCAGTAAACAACAGATTTTGGACGCTGGCCACTGACTATTAACGCCAGCAACTTCATACAACTATGCTTTACAAGACCGTATTAACCCTGCTTTATTCGCTGGCAGCTACATCCTGCTTCTCCTTCTTGGTAGCGTGGGCGTGTGCCACCGAACAAGCGCCTAACATCAACCCGGTCAACGCGGCCGCTACGGTGCGGGTGGTCAATGCCCATCCCAGCCTCAACTTCGACGCACCGGTGTTGTACACGTACGCACCCGATGGCACCAACCGCATGTTTGTGCTGGAACAGGCGGGCCGTATTAAAGTGGTCGATCAGGCTACCAATGCCAGCAACGCTACTACGTACCTCGACATCAAAAACAAAGTGGCCTACGGAGGCGAAATGGGCTTGTTGGGCTTGGCATTCCACCCGAATTTTAAGCAAAACGGCTTCTTATACGTCAATTACACCCGCGAGGGTAACGGCCACCCGCGCGAAACGGTAATCAGCCGGTTTAAAGCCCCGTCGGCCAACGCCACGCAGATAGACCCGGCTACGGAAACAATTCTGCTCACCTTCCGCCAACCGTATGCTAACCATAACGGGGGCGGCACCATGTTCGGGCCAGACGGCTATCTGTACATCAGCACCGGCGACGGCGGCAGCGGTGGCGACCCGCAAAATAACGCCCAAAACCGGACATCGCTGTTGGGGAAAATGCTCCGAATCGACGTCAACGGCACCGATAAGGGCAATTACGGCATTCCAAAAGACAACCCATATGTAGGCAACGGCGAGGGCTTCCGCGAGGAAATATACGCCTACGGCCTGCGCAACCCCTGGCGGTTTAGCTTCGACAAAAAGGGTCAGCTTTGGGTAGGCGACGTGGGGCAGAACAAGCTCGAAGAAGTAGACGTGGTTACGAAAGGCGGCAATTACGGCTGGCGCATCCGCGAAGCACTCGATGGCTATAAGCCCACTGAAAAAGCCGCCGACCCGCTCATCGGCCCCATCCACGAATACAGCCACGCCAACGGCGACCTGTCGATTACGGGTGGTGTGGTCTATGAAGGAAAAGCTCTGCCTGAGTTGGCAAACAAATATATCTTCGCCGACTACGTAAGCGGGCGCGTGTGGGCACTCACGCCAACGGGCTCCAACAAGGCTACCAACCAGACACTCATCGACCGGGCGGGCACAATCTCATCATTTGGGGAAGACCGCATTGGCGAGGTCTACCTCTGCGACCATGCCGAAGGCAAGATTTTGAAACTCGTGAAGTAGGGGAGGAGACCGCTGTGTTAAGTTGCCCATGAGCCATTATCTTGGCAACTCAACGCGACACCCATGCACCCCACTTGCTACCTGACGCTATTGCTATGGCTCACCTTTGATTCATTAGTAGCTCAACATCAATTATTTACGATTGATGGCGTGTTGTCGGCGCCGTACTCGTCGAACCTGACGGGGGTGGGCGACAGGGTAGTATGGCTGGTGACGGAACGGGGTGTGCGGAACATCTGGACGGCTACATTTCCTGATGCCAAACTCCGTCAGCTTACCCAACAACGCACCGACGACGGGCAGGACCTGAACGACCTGACGCTGTCGCCCGATGGCCGATGGGTGGCTTATGTGCGTGGCACAGGTAAGAACAAAGAAGGCGTCAGTCCCAACCCCACCAGTAGCCCAACCTCTGCCGAACAGGCCGTTTACGTGGTCTCGACAACCGGTACGGCCGAGCCTATTCGGGTGGGGGTGGGCAGCCATCCGGTATGGTCTCCGGAGGGCAAGCGCCTGGTATATGGTAACGGTGGACAACTGTATCTGGCCACGATAAGCGACAAAATCCACCCAGCACCAACCCGCCTGTTTACGGCGCGGGGCAGCCAGGCCGACTACTCGTTTTCGCCCGACGGACGGCGTATACTGTTTGCTTCTTACCGGGGTTACCACAGCTTAATCGGCATATATTTACTTGATAATCAGCAGATAAACTGGCTGGCAGCAGGGGTAGACCGTGATCAGTTTCCGGTGTGGTCGCCCGATGGGCGGCAGGTGGCATTTGAGCGGGTGCCGGGCAGCAGACATGGCGAACTGGAGAATATTCAGGGTGGGCGACCCTTTGCCATCTGGGTGGCCGACGTAGCTACCGGACAGGGCCGCGAGATATGGCATTCGCCCGGCGACGATGGCGGCTTTGCCCAATATTACCCCACTGCGCCCCTCCGCTGGACCCGCCAAAATCAGCTGCTCTTTTTCTCGGAACACGATGGCTGGATGCACGTTTACAAAGTCGCCCCCACCCGCGCCAACACGCCTGTAGACCTCATGCCGGGGGCATTCGAAGTGGAAGAAACATGCCTGTCGGCCGACGGACGCTACCTCTATTATGCCAGTAACGAGGCCGACACCGACCGGCGGCACCTGTGGCGGGTGAATGTTGAAACAGCTCATCGTGAGCAACTTACGTCGGGAAAAGGCATTGATACAGACCCGGTGGTAGTGGGGCAAACGCTAGTCTACCGCGACGCTGCCTGGAACGAACCCACGGGCATTGCCTGGCGCAGTATGACCAACCCCAAGACCACCGCGCTCTTTCCGGCCAAGTGGCCCAACACCTTCCCCAAAGCAGCCCTCACCGAGCCGCAGGCCATTACATTTGCCGCTGCCGACGGGCTGGTGGTGCATGGACAACTGTTCTTGCCCCCGGCTGGATTGCCCCCGGCTGGATTGCCCCCGGCTGGACTGCTCCCAACCACCACGGCCCCCAAGCAACGCCCCGCGCTGCTGTTTTTCCACGGCGGACCCATGCGACAAATGCTGCTGGGCTGGCACTACCGGGGCATTTATTATGCCAACGCCTATGCCATGAATCAGTACTTGGCGCAACAAGGCTACGTGGTGCTGGCGGTCAATTACCGGGCGGGCATTGGCTACGGACGGGCCTTTCGGCGGGCCGACAAACAGGGGCCACGTGGAGCGTCGGAGTACCAGGACGTGCTGGCGGCGGCAACATTTCTGCAAAACCACCCAGCCGTTGACCCCAAACGGCTGGGCCTCTGGGGTGGGTCATATGGCGGCTACCTTACTGCCCTGGGCTTGGCTCGCAACTCCGATTTGTTTGCCTGTGGCGTTGACCTTCACGGAGTGCACGACTGGTCGTGGCGGGGCAATATGTTTTCGCCGGGGGGCGACTGGGGCATTGGCGAGGCCGAAACCAAAGAAGCGCTGGCCTCGTCGCCCAATGCCGATCTAAGCAGATGGCGGTCGCCTTGCCTATTTATCCACGGCGACGACGACCGCAACGTGGCCTTTGCTGAAACAGTTGATTTAGTGCAAAAGCTGCGCAGCCAACACGTGCCCACCGACGTGCTTATACTACCCGATGAGGTACATGGTTTTCTGTTGCACAAAAGTTGGCTAGCCGTTTATGGCGCGATGGATAGGTTTTTGCAGTACTATCTGCCGGTACCGCGTTCATTGGGTACCACTCCCAAGAAATGAGGAAACTGGTAGCTGAGGGGGGTGTTTTAGTCAACGTATGAGATTATGAAAAAACAGATTCAATGTATTATGCTGGTCGATGATGACCCGGATGATAACTATATCCACCAACTGGTGATAGATGATTGGGGCCACTGCGACACCGTTCGCGTGGCTGAGAATGGTGCCGATGCCCTTGCTTATCTCAGCAATATAAGCTCACCAGATTATGTACGGCCCGAAGTGATTTTGCTTGACATCAATATGCCGGGTATGAATGGGTTTGAGTTCCTGGAAGAGTACCACAAACTGGATACGAGTCTGAAAAGTGAAGTGGTCGTGATGATGCTCACCACCTCGCTCAACCCCGCCGATGCGCAACGGGCCGGGCAGTTTAACGAGGTGACCGGCTACCGCAACAAACCGCTCACGAAAACCATGCTCGACGAGGTACTGCGGCAGTATTTTGCTTAACTTGTGGAGTATGTCGCCCAGCCGAAACAGCCTCGTCCTGGCTGGGACCAACTATCCGCTCTATGGTTTCGTATCTTACCTCACCGCTCGGCACGATTCGTATTACGGGCGATAAATCGGGTGTGCTGGCAATCAGTTGTTTAGATGATCCCATGCCCGATTTGCCCCTGCCCGTGGGTTTGCCTGCCCCCCTGCAAGCCGCCCATGAGCAATTGACAGCCTATTTCAACGGCGAACGCCACACCTTCGATTTCGCCATCAATCCCATCGGTACTGAGTTTCAGCGCCGGGTGTGGGAGGCCCTACTCACCGTGCCATTTGGTAAAACGGCCTCGTACCTCGAACTCTCGCGGCAACTGGGCGATGAGAAGGCCATCCGCGCGGTGGCCGCCGCCAACGGACGCAATCCGCTGGCCATTGTGGTGCCCTGCCACCGCATCATCGGCTCTAACGGCAGTCTGACGGGCTACGCCGGGGGCCTATGGCGCAAACAGTGGCTGCTGGAACACGAAGGCTCACGCCAGAAATCCCCCGCAGGGCAATTGGCTCTTTTTTAGGTTAGTGGTTGCCTACCCCCATGCGCTTCCGCACTGAACTCACGCCCGATAAACTGCCCGTGGCCCTGCAACTGGGCGACCGGGTCGTGACTGTGGGTTCGTGCTTTGCCGAGGTGATGGGCCAACGCCTGGCCGATAACAAATTAGTTACGGCGGTAAACCCGCTGGGTACGCTGTTTAATCCTCTCTCGATTGCCAAAGTGGTGGCCCTGGGGTTGGCAGGCGGCATGCCTGATGAGGCGTTGTACGTGCAGCGCGAGGGCCTTTGGTTTCATTACGATTTCCATTCGACGTTTTGGGGAAATACACGGAATGATTTGACAGGCAAGTTGTTACGCATTTTGGCTGAGGTTGGGCAGGTACTGCAAAAAGCGAATTGGCTGTTGCTCACGCTGGGGTCGGCGGTGGTGTATCGGCAGGTAGAAACGGGGCAGGTGGTGGCTAATTGCCATAAGATGCCGGGATATCTTTTCGACAAATACCTCTGCCCAATTGATACCGTCCGGAATAGCCTGACCGAGTTGTTAGCCCTGCTGCGCGCTTACAACCCCGCCATGCAGGTGGTACTCACGGTAAGCCCGGTACGGCACGTGCGTGACGGCCTCACCTTGAACGGGGCCAGCAAAGCCCTGTTGCGAACGCTCTGCGCCGAAATGCCCCTGCTACACACACAGACACACTATTTCCCGGCTTACGAACTGGTACTGGATGACCTCCGCGACTACCGATTTTACGAAGCCGACCTGATTCACCCCAACGCGCAGGCGCACGATTACGTGTTCGGCAAGTTTGCCGAGGCCGCCTTTTCGCCCGACCTTCGTGCCTTTGTTGACCAGTGGACAACCATTCGACAAGGCTTGGCGCACCGGCCCTTGCATGGCAACACACCTGCTCATCAGCAGTTTTTGGCCCGTCTGCTAGCCCAAATCGAGGCGCTCCCCCCATCAATTGACACTACCACCGAACGGGCCGAACTGCAACAACGTTTACAAGGGTAGTTTACAGTATACTCTCTTTTATGTCAAGTTATAAACTCACCGAACAAACAGTTCTTGCGGCCCTGGGGCATGTGGAAGAACCCGACCTCAAGCGCGACATTGTGTCGTTGGGGATGGTAACAAATATTACGCTGGGTGTTGACTCTGTGCGGTTTACGGTGGTACTCACCACGCCCGCCTGTCCGCTGAAAGAACTGATCCGGCAACGGTGCGAGGTGGCCATTCACGAACACATTGGCCCCGAAGTGGCCGTGCAGGTAGACATGACGGCCAACGTGACCTCTACCCGCAACAACGCCCCGCTGCTGCCAGGGGTGAAAAACATCATCGCCGTGGCGTCGGGAAAGGGGGGCGTGGGTAAATCGACGGTGACGGCCAACCTGGCTATTGCGCTTCATAAATCGGGTGCGAAGGTGGGCATCATCGACGCCGATATCTACGGTCCGTCTATTCCGGTCATGTTTGGGGCCGAAGACATGCAGCCGCAGATTACTCAGGTAGACGGGCAAAATCGGTTGCAACCCATCCAGCAGTTTGGCATTAAACTTATGTCGATTGGCTTTTTGGTACCGCCCGATCAGGCTATGCTCTGGCGCGGACCGGTGGCAAGCCGGGCGTTGCAACAGTTCTTCTCCGACACCGAATGGGGCGAATTGGACTACCTGCTCATTGACCTCCCCCCCGGCACGGGCGACATCCATCTTTCGCTGGTGCAGACGGTACCGGTTACCGGGGCTATCATCGTAACGACTCCTCAGAAGGTAGCCATCGCCGACGCCATCAAAGGTTTAGCTATGTTCCGGCAGCCGCAGATCAACGTGCCGGTGCTGGGTATCGTAGAAAACATGGCCTACTTCACCCCTGCTGAACTGCCTGACCATCAGTATTTTATATTCGGTAGTGGTGGCGCTCAGCAATTGTCGGAGCGTTTCGACGTGCCGTTGCTGGGGCAAATTCCGCTGGTGCAAAGCATCCGCGAAGCGGGTGATGAAGGTAAACCCGCCATCGTGTCGGGTGAACCCATTGCCTCGGAGGCGTTCCGTGGTGCGGCTGAGTCGTTGGCGCGGCGGGTGGCTATCCGCAACGCCACACAGGACCAAACCAAACGCGTAGAGTTTACACGGACGTAGATGGCGGGTTGCCCGCTTTTTTGTATCTTTACTAGCGTTAGCTCTCCCAACTGTATCTATGCTTGTTGCCAACTCACTCCCGCTGATTGACCGCGTCGATAAGGCTCTCGACAGCATGAGGCCCTATTTGGCTACTGACGGCGGCAACGTAAAGGTGCTCGATGTGTCGGACGAGGGCGTAGTCCGTCTCGAACTGCTCGGCTCGTGCGGCAGTTGCCCCATGTCGGCCATGACCTTCAAAGGGGGCCTGGAAGAAGCCATCCTCCGCGCCGTCCCCGAAGTAACCCGCGTAGAAGCGGTGAACCTTACTTTAAGGGGAGTTTAAGGTTTAACGTCTAAGGTTGGCTGACGCAAGAGTGTATGCGTCAGCCAACCTTAGACGTTAAACCTTAAACTCCCCTTAAAGCACCAGAACCGGCAGCCAGAAGACGGCGTCGGCAAAGAAACGGTACCGGCCGTGGCGACCGAAGTAGTCGGGGTACCGGGCAATGGCGTAGAGCACTAAGCTCATAATGGCCAGCATCAGCGACGACCGTTGTGTGAACCGCGCCCCCCCACCCGAATCGTCGGCGGTGAAACAGACCGCCAGTGCCCCCGCCACCAGCAGCAGCGTGAGCCAGCGCAGGATAACCTCGCAACGGTCGGCACCCCAGAACGTAGCCAGCGACGGCCCCGTGGTGGTCGGGTTTTCGCGGTATTCAAAAACCGAAAACAAGAGGATATTCTGAAAGGCGATGCCCAGAAACAGGGCCGCTTCGGCTTTGAAAGGCCAACCCAGTTCGGCCCGCTGTACCCACACGCTGCCCCAGATGCCCGCCGTGAAGAGCAGGGCTACCAGCGGTTCTTTCAGGACTAAAAAAGTGCTCTGATTCGGTACCTGCGAGACTCCCACTACATAGGCCACGCAGATGATGCCCAGCACCGCCCCGAACTTGACGACGGTGCCGGGCAGGAAAAACACCAGGATGGCCCCCACCGCCAGCGCCCCACCCACGATGCCCCAAAGCAAATCGGCGTTGGCGGCGTGAAACCGATGTCGGCCCGTGTTGGGCGCCAGCGGCTTGCGCACGTCGAGGAGGCGGTCGGCGGTGTAGATGGCCCAGACCACAATGGCCAGCAACGGCGTAGTGGCCCAATGCACGGGGTCAACATCAGACAAACGTGCGGCGAAGCGGTTGGAAAAAACCGCCCCCAGCACCACGGGCAAACTCAAATAGATAAAGGGGCGAAGCATGAAAAAGTGTTTAAACTCCTACCAGAAGCCACGGTTCTTTTCGCTCCAGCACCTGGATGGCGTCACCTACGGAAATGGTCTGGCCTGCAGAGGTGGGGTTGACCATGACGTTTTCGCCGAAGAGAATTTTGTTGCGGGCCGAACGGTAGGTGGCCAGGCTACGCAGGGGTTCTTTGCCCTGTTGGCCGGTGGCGGGGTCGAGGGTGGTGAGCACGCAGCGGCTGCATGGCTTCACCCCGTGTAGCGTGGCCCCGCCAAGCTGGAACGTGCCCCAAGTGTCTTCATCGTGAGGCCAGCAAAGGCCCTCCACAACCATATTTGGCCGAAAACGCGCCATTTCCATGCCTTGTTCCTGCTCCTGACCAATGCGCCGGTTCAGTTCATGAAGCGACGATTCGGTAACAACCAGGATAGGGAAGCCGTCGGCGAAGCTCACGGTTTCGTCAGTAATCACGTCGGGTCGGATGTGGCTACTCGTGATGGTGCGCTGGGTGCTGTCGGGCATGTAGACCAGTCGACAGGGCTTGTTCAGCACTTTTGTAAACCAGGCATCGGCAGCCGGGCCAATGGGCTGCGCCGATACGCCTTCGCTGTCCCAGATGTTGACCGGGTAGTTGGGTTCATCGGATGGATCGGGTACCAGCGGCAGGGTCAGCACGTCGGTTGGCGCATGGCGGTGCCACACGCGCAATTCGTTGGCGGCTACATCTATGGCCACGTCGATGAGGGCCATCTGGTGACTGCTGCGCTGGGTAATGAAATCGCCCGACGGTGTCACCAGCATATAGCGCCGGTCGTAGCGTAGCCCCCGCGGGTCAAGCACCGCGTCTGGCACCGAAATGCCACCGAGCGATTTGATGGGGTAGAGGTGGATGGATTTTAAGATCATGCGCTTCACAGGGCTAACCTCGGCAGGGGGCTTATGTCCTGGCCGACGAAGTCGTGTTGTTGATACTTGAAATAGCCCGCCATGGCAATCATGGCGGCATTGTCGGTGCAGTATTCAAATTTGGGAATGAACACGTTCCAGCCCTGGTCCTGCCCCAACTGATTAAGGGCCGTTCGCAGGCCGCTGTTGGCCGAAACACCCCCTGCAATAGCCACCTGCCGGATACCTGTTTCGTGCATGGCGCGTTTCAGTTTGGTCAGTAGCATCTGTACCAGCGTGTGCTGAATGCTGGCGCAAATGTCGGGCAGGTTGTCGGCCACGAAGCTGGGATTCTGTTTCGTTTTATCCCGCAGGAAATACATAATGGCCGTTTTAATGCCGCTGAAGGAAAAATCGAGGCCCGGCATCTCGGTAGTAGGCAACTTGAACGCCAGGGGGTTGCCTTGTTTGGCGTAGCGGTCTATGAGCGGTCCGCCGGGGTAGGGGAGGCCCAGCAGCTTCGCCGATTTGTCGAAGGCTTCGCCCACGGCGTCGTCCTGCGTCTGGCCAATCACGTGCATATCCAGCGGGGCATCTACCCGTACCAGCTGCGTATGGCCGCCGCTGACGGTAAGGCAGATAAACGGAAAGCCGGGGCCTTTGGCGTAGGGAGTTTCGGCGTCGGCAATGAAATGGGCCAGCACGTGGGCCTGCATGTGGTTCACTTCTATAAGCGGGATGTTCAGCCCCAGAGCCATCGCTTTGGCAAACGACGCCCCCACCAGCAGCGCACCCAGGAGGCCCGGCCCCCGCGTAAACGCCACCGCCGAGAGGTCGGTTTTGGCTACCTTCGCCTCGGCGAGGGCCTGCGCGACCACCCGCACAATATGCTGCTGATGCGCCCGCGAGGCTAGTTCAGGCACCACCCCGCCATATTGTTCGTGAATGAGTTGCGTCGCAATGATGTTGGAACGGATTTGCCCGTCGACCAGCACCGCTGCCGAGGTTTCATCACACGACGATTCAATAGCTAATACTATCATTTGGGCAAAATTACGACTTTCCCCCATGCGCCATCTTGCTCACCTCGCTCTTGTCGTGGCTGATTACGACGAAGCCATCCGCTTTTATGTAGACGAACTGAATTTTGTGCTGATGGAAGACACGGCCCTCAGTCCGACTAAACGCTGGGTGCGGGTGTCGCCCTCGGCCGATTCGGGCTGCTGCCTGCTACTCGCCAAAGCCGACGGCGAAGCCCAGCAAAGCCGCGTTGGCAACCAAACCGGAGGCCGCGTCTTTCTCTTCCTGAATACCGACGATTTCTGGCGCGACTACAATCAGTACCGCAAAAACGGTGTGCAATTCGTGCGCGACCCCGTAGAAGAACCCTACGGCACCGTTGCTGTCTTCGCCGATCTCTACGGGAATTTGTGGGATTTGATCCAGCCAAAGGTTTGAGGCGTTTTTTTTGGACAGGCTTGGCAGGATTTCAGAATTAACAGGATTTCTTATTACTTCTGAGTTACTCTGAGCAAACAGACAGAGTATGAAAAATCCTGTTAATCCTGAAATCCTGCCAAGCCTGTCCAAAAAAAACTGTGCAAATCCTGCGCTGGCGCACTGGCCTAATCAACTTAATCAACGGTCCCCTTAGAATCCGCCGTTTACTCTACAAAAGTTGCCTCTCTATAACGAAATAGCGACTTTTGCCGTTTAGAGCATACACCGCTAAACGTTCGCGCGCTGGCTTGCTCTAAGGAACGGAATCGTACCAGATTGCTGGTGACAATCTCCGTTTCAAACGCCCACCCCACCCCTGAATGCGGACATTTGTCAACATACTGCTGAAGACTATCCTGCTGTTATTGCTGGTGCTGGCGTCGGTGTGGGTGCTGGTACAATTGCCACCCGTGCAGACCTATATGGTGCAGCGGGCTGCCAAATGGGCCACCGAACGCCTGGGAATGCAGGTGGCTATTGGCGGGGCCTCTATCAAGTGGTTCGACACGCTGACGCTGGAAGACGTGAACGTACGGGATTTTCAGCGGCGACCCATGATTCAGATTGGGCGGCTGGAGGTAAACTATGACCTGGGCAACCTGGCCGATTTGTCGGGGCTGCCCACCTGGCTGGGTAACCTCATTACCAAACGCCGCCCCACCGACCCCCGCCGTACCGATACGCACCTGGATGAAGTAGTGCTCTACCGGCCCAACGTGCAGTTTATCTACAACGAAAAGACGGGCGACCTCAACTTCGACGATTTCATTGCGGCCATTGAGCGGCTTACCTCCGACCCCAACGCCCCCGCCAGCGACGTGCATACGCCGTTTACTATTGGCCGGGTGTCGGTAGTAGATGGCGCATTTTCGATGGATGACCCCCGCGAGAAATACATGTCGCACCCCAAAGATTTCGACTATAACCACATCCGGTTGTCGGGCATTCAGGGCAATGTAAAAGACTTTCTGGTGCTGGGCGACACCATTGCGCTGGACGTGAACCACCTCCGAACCACCGACAGCAAGACCGGGCTGGCGGTGAAGCGCATGGATACGAAGTTTCTGTATTCGGCCAAAAAAATGGAGTTCGACCAGCTCTACATGGTGGTCAACAACTCCATCATCCGCGACTACGTGGCCTTTTCGTTCAACCGCCCCGGCGATATGGGCGACTTCAATGAGAAGGTGGCCATCCGCGCCAATTTTACCAACAGCATCATCCATTCGGCCGATCTGGGGGCTTTCTCAGAATACGTCCGTGGTCTCAACGAAACCTGGACGCTGTCGGGCAATATGCGCGGGCGGGTGGTCGATCTGTCGCTGGTGAACACCGACCTGCGCTTTGGCCCGCAGAGCCGCAGCCGACTGACGGGCGATCTGGCCTTCGTGGGTCTGCCCGACCTCGACCACCTGCGCGTCGACTGGCGGTTCAAACCCTCTACCGTGGTCATGGCCGACGTGCATCAGTACTACCCCGACCCAGCCTTTACCAGGCTGGCCAACAAGATCAACGTGCTGGCGTTCAATGCCAACTTTGCCGGTACCTTCAGCGACTTTAACACCAGGGGACAGCTCAATACGGCCCTGGGTCGGGTGGCGGGCAGCCTGAAACTGAAACTGGCCGACAACCCCGATCAGACTACCTACGATGCTGACCTGACCGCCGAAAACTTCCGCGTAGGTGAGCTAATTGATCAGCCCGGCACTATCGAAACTGTAGATGGCCACGGGCGGCTGCATGGGCGCGGTACCGATTTGAGCAAAGCCTCTGCCGACGTTGACGGGCAGTTTGCACGGCTGGGTTTCGACGGGTATTTGTACAAAAACCTGAGCCTGCAAGGCAACCTCCAGAAGGCCTATTTCGACGGGCACGTGGCCTTGCGTGACCCCAACGCCAAACTCAACCTCGACGGACAATTTGACCTGCGCGGCCCCCGAAATCGCTTCGACGTGCGCGGCACCGTGCAACAAGCCGACCTTCGGGCGTTGGGATATTTGACTGACTCACTGGTAGTTAGCGCCTACCTAAACGCCGAACTGGAAGGCAATTCGGTCGATCAGCTGACGGGTACGGCCAACTTCCGCGATGCGTTTCTGACCCTGAACGGGCGTAACCTGGCTATCGACACGCTGGCGATGGTGTCGACCATCGAGGGGAATCAGAACCGATACCTCAACATTGATTCTGACTTCTTTTCGGCGCGGTTGCAGGGCAATTACCAGCCCAAGCGTACCCTGGCCGACCTGGCGCAACTGGTGAACGAATACAAGCTCTATTTTGGGGGAGATGCCGTGGGTCGGGCCGACTATTACGCCCGGAAAACGGCCACTGCGCTGCTGAAAAAGCCGTTGCCCTACCAGATTGATTACCTGTTTACGGTGCGCAATGCCCGCCCGCTGCTGGCTTTTCTGGGTCCACCGGCCTACGTAGCCCCCGGTACCCGCGTGGCTGGTCGGTTCACGTCTGACAACACGCAGTTTCTGACTACCAACGTAGCTACCGACTCGGTGAGCTACCTCGGCTACCAGTTTGGGCATACCGAACTGGATTTGAACACGTCGAAATTCACCAACGGCGAGGCCGTACTGGCGTCGGCTATTCTGTCGTCGGCGCGGCAGAAGCTGGGTAAACTGGCACCCACTGAGGGCCTGGAAGTGGAAGCCTCGTGGGATCAGGATCACATCGAATTTACGAGTAGCGTACAGCAGGCGGGCACCACCAATCAGGCTGATCTGAACGGGGCATTGCAGTTTAAAGGCGATGCCGTTGACCTGACGTTTCGCAAGTCGCGGTTGCGGTTGCTCGACACCGACTGGACGCTCAACCCGGCCAGCCTGGTGCGGGTGGTAGGTGACGAGTTTATGCTGCAAAACCTGACCATATCGCACGATAATCAGTTTATTACGGCCAACGGCAAAGTCTCGGCCGATAGTACCCAACGGCTTGATCTGGCCGCCCGCGATTTCCAGCTAAGCTCGCTCAACCCGGTGCTGAATACCAAAATAGGCGGCATTCTGAACGGTACGGTGCTGCTGCGAAACCTGTATGGATCGGCCATTCTGGAAAGCAAGCTCAACGTGGCTAAGCTGGCCTACGATGGTGCCGAAATTGGTGATCTGGTTGGGCAGGGTACCTACGACCCGGCCGCACAGCGGGTGAATGTAGATACACGCCTGATTCGTGATGGCGGCGACGTGCTCACGCTCATAGGCAGCTACACGCCGGGGCTTTCGGCTAATTCGCTGGCGTTGCGGGCCATTTTCAACAATGCCGAACTGCGGCTGGTAGCTCCGTTTACCAAAGATATTTTCTCGAATTTCGGCGGCACGCTACTGGGGCAGGTCGATATTAAAGGCACGCCCAAAGCGCCGCTGCTGAGCGGGGCTATCGACGTGGTGAAGGGCCGCACCACTTTCGACTACCTCAAGGCAGACCTGTTTTTCGACAATAAAATCTACTTCGGCGAGAACGAGATTATCACCCGCCGCATGGTCCTGCGCGACGCCGACGGCAACACCGCCGTGATTCGCGGTGGGGTGTATCACGACAATTTCAAGTACTTCCAGCTGAACTTCGACGCCGATCTGGACAAGTTCAAGATCCTGAATACCACGCCCAAAGACAAAAACAGCGATGTATTCTACGGACAAGGCATCGTGACGGGCAAGGCGCAGTTGTACGGGCCGCTTTCTAACCTGACGGTGCAGGCCGATTTGCTCAGCAATAGGGGCACCCGGATTTATATTCCGATGGACGGTGCCGCCAGCGTGGCCGACCAGGACTATATCGAGTTTGTGAGTCGGCGGCAGGTCGATACCAAAGACACGGTAAAGACCAGCCCCACCGTCGATTTGTCGGGCCTGAACCTGGACCTGAAATTCGACATTACACCCGACGCCGAGTGCGAGGTGCAGCTTGACCGCCAAACCGGCGACATTATCCGCACGAAGGGCGAGGGGCGGATTGCCATGAAGATCGACACGCGGGGTGATTTCAGCATGACCGGTTCGTACGGCATCACCCAGGGCGATTATACGTTTACGTTTCAAAATCTGATTAAGAAGAAATTCCTGATTCAGCCCGGCAGCCGCCTTACCTGGACCGGCGACCCCTACGGCGCAGTAATGGACGTAACCGCCGCCTACACGCAGTCGACGGCGCTGGGTGCGCTATTGGCCAACACCAGCTCCAGCATCACCAGCAACTCGCCCGACCGCAGCCGCCGTTACCCCGTCGACGTGCTGATTCGGCTGACGGGTTTGCTCACCACGCCCGACGTGTCGTTTGACCTGAAGGTGAAAGAATACCCCGCGTCGGGTGAGTTTCGGCAGGCGGTAACGGCCTTTGAAAACCGGATTCAGAGCAACGACCAGGAGCTAACCCGGCAGGTGTCTAGTCTGCTGTTATTCAACCAGTTAATTCCCGAAGGCTCGAACCTGTTCAGTCAGGATGGGGCTATTGGCAATGCCGCCGGCGAGATCGCCTCGAACCTGTTGAACAAGGTCTTTTCCAACGTGGGCGACAAGCTCGATCTGGGGGTATCGCTGGGGAATTTGGGCAATGTGCTGGGGGCCAACGCCGTTAATTTGCAGGCCAACGATAACCTGCTGAACAACCTGCAACTGCGCTTTTCGTACCGGCTGCTCAACGACCGCCTGCGCGTCAGCCGCGACGGGGGCTTCACCTATGGCCAGAGTCAGGCCAGCGCCGCCAGCCTCCTGGGCGAATGGACGCTGGAATACTGGCTCACCGCCGACGGTCGGCTGCGGGCCAAAATGTACAACCGCAACCAGCAGAGCGCCCTGGGCCAGTCGATCTACAACTCGGCCACGTTGACCACCAGTGGCGGGTTGAGCCTGCTCTACACCCGGTCGTTCAACCGGATTTTTGGTGGTAAAGCTCCCAAGCCGGGCGTCACCATCCCCAACGAGTCGCAACCCGCGCCGCCCAGCACCGGCACACAGCCCCTGTCTGTGCCGCCAGCGTCTACGTCGATGCGGCTAACGGAAAGCCAGTGAAGGGGTAAGGGGGTGATGGCATCAGTGCGTTCAAGAGGCCCCTAAAAACTTCCTCTTTATTCCTTCCCCACCGACACCCGAACGGTCTCGATGCGGGTGCCTTTGACGGCCTCAACCGTGATGGTGTAGGGTGGTACCTGAAACACGTCGCCTACGCTGGGCAGGTCTTCGTTGATGGAAAGGATCAGGCCGCTGAGGGTATCATAATCGCCCTCTGGCAGGCTCCAATCGTATTTCTCGTTCAGGTCATCGATCTCATGCCGCGCCGACAGCCGGTAGGTTGTAGCATCGATCTGTTGCTCAATCCAGTCTTCGTTATTGTCATATTCGTCCTGGATTTCCCCGAAAATCTGCTCCACAATGTCTTCAACGGTGATGATTCCCGCCGTACCGCCAAACTCATCGACTACCAGAGCCAGGCTCTTCCGTTCCGACAAAAAACGCAGCAGCAGATCATTGGCGGGCATGGTTTGGGGCACCGTGATCAGCGGCGATAGGATGGTGTCGATGCGTTGCGGTTTTTTGAACAGGGCTGTGGCGTGGCAATAGCCAATGATATCGTCGATACTTTCGCGGTAAACCAGAATCTTCGAGTGGCCACTTTGCTGAAACGTCTCGCGCAGTTCGTCAATGGAATCATCAACGTCTACGGCGGCAATTTCGGTGCGGGGTACCAGGCAGTCGCGCACGCGCACATCGCGAAACTCGATGGCGTTATTGAAAATGCGGGTGTCTACCTCCACATCCTGCTCACTTTCGGTGGGGTTCTGGTTCAATTGCTGGAGGTAGTTATTAAGATCGGTGAGGCCAAAAACGGGGCGAATTTCATCTACGTTCTGGCGCAGGATGTACTTGTTGATTAGCCGGGCCAGGCTCACCAGCACCCGCACCAGCGGCGCAATAGCCTGGTAGATCACCCAGAGCGGCACGGCCAGCCGTTCCAGAAAGGCGTCGGGGTGAATAAGGGCGAGGCTTTTGGGCAAGTAGTCGGCGAAGGGTAAGAAAATCAGCGTCAGTACAACTGTTTCAATAGCCAGCAACGCCACGGGGCTATCGAAGGCGTCGGGCAAAAGGCGCTCCAGCAAGGGGTTCAGAGCCGTTACGCCCAGCACGGCGTAGAGTACCAGAAACAGGGTATTGCCGGTGAGCGTAGTACCGATAAACAGGATCGGGTTCTTCAGAAACTTGGTCACCAGCTTTTCGCCCAGCGGCCCCTGCTTGCTGTGGAGGTCAAAGTAGAGCCGGTTTACCGAACTATAGGCCGTTTCGACCGCCGCAAAAAAACCGGTAGCAACCAGGGCGAGCAGGGCACCAAGCAGAATGTACGTCATAGAATGAGAGGCAAGATATGAGAAACAAGAAGCAAGAGGTGAGCGGCAGGAAATGAGAGGTGAGAGATAAGAAGCAAGAAAAAAGAAGTCTTGTCTCTTGCTTCTTATCTCTCACCTCTCACTTCTTGCCTCTTACCTCTTGCTTCTTATTCCCTTTGTTAGCCGCTGCTTTTTTGCGGGTTTCGATCATCTGTTTGATCGTGGGCGATACCTCTTTTTGACTCTGCCGATCCCGGTACCGGAAAAACTGGTACGCAAACAGAAACACCAGCGCCATCATAAGGGCGGGGTAGCTTTCCAGAAAGCCCGCCCGCCGAGCCTCCAGCGCCCAGATAAACAGACTACCGATAAACAAAGAAAGCAGTGCGGTGTCGCGTAGTTTCATAGGGAAGAAGTCGTCAACGTCTTCCGCGCTTCCTTGTCTGCTTTTACGGCCAGTTTACCACTCTCGCGGTAACGGCGCACCGACGACATAGTGAAGCCGACAACCAGCACCAGCGTACCGATCCAGAGCAGGTTAATCAGCGGTTTCTCCGATGCCTTCATTACAATGTAGTCGCGCTGAGTGCGGTTCACATTGAAGGTGAACAGGCCCGTCTTAGGGTCGATCATAGCCAACTGAATACGCACGCCAATCTCGTCGCTGATATCGGGTGGGCTGGCAAACGCTTTGTCGCGAACCACAAACGCGGGGTGGAGCATCACCACATGGTCTTTGTAGAGCACCCGGATGCTAGCCTGCACGGCAATATCGTTGGGCTGCATGGTCATGCCCGGTACGTCGTTCACCTTTTTTACCTCGTCCAGAATGGCTACGTAGTCGTTCAGGAAAAACGTGTCGCGGATAGCCACGCTGTACTTCTCGGTCTTTTCCCAGCGGCTTTCGGCGGTGGGGTCAGGAACGGAAGAGACGAAAGTGTAGAGGTCGCGGCCTGCCCTGCGCTTAATGTCGGGCGAGGCCAGCAGGCCCATCTTGTCGTTCACCTGTGCCCGTGGATACAGCGAAAACACTTTGCCTTTCTGGTCGCGGTATTCTACTTCATAATATGTGTTTTCGGGGTACAGGGCCACCGTATCGCCTTTGTGGTGATACACTTTGCCGTTATAGGCCAAGTCCTGCTCGGCAATACCGTGGAAGTCACCCTCGATCACCGTGACGGCCTTGCGGGGCTGGTAGCCGGGCATATCGCGCACCTCGATACGCTGTCCCCGGTAGGTCATCTGGTAGTCGCCCATACGTTCCGACAGGTTCAGCCACAGCAGCACGTTCTCTTTGTTTCCCTTGTTGTCGTCTTTCGTAAACTCGGCGTTGTTTGAGATCAGCAGGCCGCTATTATTGATCGACACCACTTTGGAATAGCCCGACGAAAACAGAATGCCCAGCAGCATCAGCGCCACGCCCATGTGCGTCACCGCCCCACCCGACACCCGGTAGTTGCCCTGCGCAATGCCCAGCAAAATGGCACCATTGGCCATCAGGGCAAACATTGACGTGGTGAGCAGCACCATGAAAACGGGGTTCTTCACGTCGCCAAAATAGATCAGCGCGGCAGACGCCAGCAGGGCCAGCACAGCAGGAGTGGTGAGGCCGTCCAGGTTGCCTTTGCCAATCTTGCGCCACCACATATACTGCCCCACGCCCGTGAGCAGGGCAATGATGCTGAAAAACCAGATCTGGAATTTATTGTAGTGGGCCACCTGATCGCCGGGAGGGGCAATATTGGCGTTCTTGCCAAACACCTCGGCAATCTTGTTAAACACCGGAAACGAGGTGGTGAAGATGATTTGGAAACCAGCCAGGCACAGCACCAGCGCCCCAATGAGCAGCCAGGTTTCTTTGTTATAGGTCGAGAGTTCTTTTTCGTCGCTGGCAATCAGGTGCCATTTCGCGGCCATCAGCCCAACGGCGATCACCAGAAAGGCTACCAGATAAAGCAGCAACTGCCCCGATAGCCCAAGGTCAGTAAACGAGTGGACCGAAGCGTTGCCCAAAATGCCACTCCGCGCCAGAAAAGTCGAGTACAGAATAAGCAGAAACTGCGCCACCGTCAGGATAATGGCCGCCTTAGCCCCTGCCGACGACCGTTTGGCAATCAGCATCATGTGGATGGCTGCGATCATGATAAGCCAGGGTACAAACACGGCATTTTCAACGGGGTCCCAGTTCCAGTAGCCGCCGAAGTTCAGCGTCTCGTAGGCCCAGTAGCCACCCATCATAATGCCCACGCCCAGCACCACGGCCCCCACCAGCATCCAGGGTTGAGCAGGACGAACCCAGTCCAGCGGTTTGTTTTGCCAGAGACCGGCCATGCAATAAGCAAAGGGCACCAGCGTGAGGGCAAAGCCGAGAAACAGCGTGGGTGGGTGAATGACCATCCAGTAGTTCTGCAACAGCGGGTTGAGGCCCTTGCCATCTTTCGGAATAAAGTTGGGGTCCATGGTAAACACCGGCGCGTCGGGCATGGCTTCTTTGAGCAGCATAAACGGCGACGAACCAATTTTCAGATCACCCACGGCCACCCCCAGAATCATAGAGGCCAGGAACACCTGCACCAAGGCAAACACGGTCATCAGTGGCCCCTCCCAATTCCGGGCCGAGCGTGTGAGAACGGCACCCAATACGGCGTTCCAGAAGAGCCAGAGCAAGAAACTGCCTTCCTGACCTTCCCAGAAGCAGGAGATCATAAAATGCACCGGCAGTGCCCGCGACGAGTGGCTCCAGGCATACTGGTACTCGAACCGGTGGTTGTAGATAATGAAAAACAGCGAGGCTACTACCCCAATGATGGCCGCGCCATGCACGTAAAACGCCGACCGCGCCAACCCTTTCCAGTGCGCCTCGTCGGCGGGTTGGGTGGCCAGGGTTGTTTTCAAATAAGCAAACGTGGCCACCAACGCCGTCACAAACGACAGGATGACAAACAGGTGCCCAAGGTTTCCAACGGTAAAATCCATGTTGTTTATTTAATCAAATGGTCGTATTCAGCATGTGAGCCAATCCAGAACCAGACGCACTCTTGGTTGTTTATGTAAGCTAATGCCCGATAACCTTTCCCTGCTCTCACCGACCACAAATCGGGTTTTACCTCTTTAAAATGAAGTGAAGGGTAATAAGAGTCAGCCTTAAGTAATTCGTAGTTTTTATCAGCAGTGCGCTGAACCGAGACAGGAAGCTTGTAATAAAGCTCCCAGAACTCTGGCGTAGTTTTATGGGTCATTCTAAACAATCGGTTAGTATAACCATAAAAGTACGCCCACTGTAGGTCGGTGACCTTGACCTCTTTCTGTTATAGAATCGGTCCCTATAGAGGACTAGTTGTTCTTTGCCGAATATGCTCCTTCGCTTGATTAATTAGTTTGTCTAACCGACCAGCCTTTGCATCCTCTTCGATCTGCTTGTCCCAAAGGTCCTCCTGATATTCTGTGAACCAATCGGCCAATGTCTTTATCTCATCAGCCGGTAACTTGGTGATAGCAATTTCAATTTCCTGTAGGCTCATAGCGTTGCTGTTTTTGCTTCGTGCTCCGTTACGTCGAGTTTGCCGTCCTGGTATTTAGACGGGCATTTGAGCAGGATTTTGTTGGCCTGGAAATGGTCACCCTGCATAGCACCAATCACCACGATCTGCTCAGACCGGTCGAAATCCTGGGGTTTAGGGCTGTTGTAGACGCATTTCTGCACCTTGTTTTCGTTATCGACCAGGGTGAACTCGAAATGGTTGGGGTCAATTTGGGGCTGGTATACGATGCCCTCGGCTTTGCCGTCGGCCCCTTTTTTCACTTTGCCTACTACATGAACCAGGTCAGCGTCACCGTCTTTAGCCAGCAATTGTGCTTTGCCGAAAGTAACGTAGGTGCTGGCGTCGCCGGTGGCGGTGGCCACAATGCCGATGGCCACTGCGATAACGATAATGCCAATGATGTGCGAAAGTTTCATAACAGGACGCTGACTATTAGATCTTAGATACTGGACGTTTAGCTGACTGCAACTGCTGTTCGCCCACCTCGCGCTCCAGCTTGCCGATCTTCCGGTCGAGGCTAACGAGGTAGATGATGATGCCAAAAAAGACGGTGGCGATTACGGCCACAACCACCCAGATTTTACCATCGGCACGAAGCTGATCGGCCATCTCAACGGTTTGTTGGGCCATCAGGTTTTGGCTGACAAGCAACAGGGTCATTATCAGGGAAAAACGAGACAAAAAAGAACGGCTCATATGTGGTGTATGGGGCAAAAAGAAACGGGCCACCCCTTTATTTTTCAACAAAGATACGGCCCGTTTCATTCGCCTAAACGTGTAGGCTATTTAGTCTTCCATCACTACCTGCAACCGCCGCAAACGAACCTGTAACTGCGTGATCCAGACACCCAGCAGCGTGAACCCGATGATGGCCGGATAGAACACCATCCGCATCTGACTATTCATGTCGTACTTACCGAAAGCCGGGTTGCCGCCGTTGCCAGGATGTAGTGAATCGGTCATGCGGGGAATGATGAAAATTAACGGAATGAAGACCGCAAACGCCAGAATATTATAAACAGCCGAAATGCGGGCACGACGTTGTTCATCATCGAAAGCCCCCCGCAGCACCAGATAAGCCAGGTATAAGAGCATACTTACCGCCACACTATTCAGTTTGGGGTCATTTGGCCATGGTTCGCCCCAGGTGTAGTTCGCCCAAACGGCTCCGGTAGCGCAGCCCAGGATACCAAACACAATGGCCGTGTTGGCGAATTGTACAGAGACTGTATCATGCGCCAGATCACCACTCCGTAAGTAGCGAATAGCAAATATCATCGACGTTAGCATGAGCGTGATCATAGCAAACCAGAGTGGCACGTGGAAATACACGTTGCGGATGCTCTCGTTCAGGATCGGCTGCCGGGGCGTAGGTCCCAGCAACCCCCAAAAAACGGTATAGGTCAGAATCAAGACCGCCAGGGCCTTCCACCAGTGTGCTTTCATAAAAGATCTGTTCAAGGTTTAACGTCTGATGTTTAAAGTTGCTTCGCGTATTACGGTAATACGCGAAGCAACTTTAAACATCAGACGTTAAACCTTGAACATGTTTGTTAGCTTTTCCAGATGAACGGAAATAGGAGTACGGAAAGTGCCAGAACGATAGCATCAATGGCGAAAATAGAGAGCAGTTCGTCGCGGCTGGCCGAGCGCTCCAGGCCGTCCATGGCGTTTTTCGACACACGCAGCAGCAGCAGCAGTAGGGGCAGGATGACCGGGAAGCTCAGGATGGCCATAAGCGTGGCCGAGTTTTCGGCTTTGGCGGCAATGCCTGCCACCAGCGTCAGCGAAGCCGCAAAACCCACCGCTCCCAGCAGCAGACTGCCCAGGTACAGTTGCCAGTCCTGCGCCATGTTGCCCAGCACAAAGGCATAGACGGCAAACCCCAGCAGCGACAGCACCAGCATCAGCCCGATGTTGTAGATGATTTTGGCGATGATGATCTGCTGCGGACTGGCCAGGGTGTAGTAGTAAAGCTGCCGCCCGGCCCGTTCCTGCACAAAGGTTTTGGCAATGGCGTTGATAGCCGAAAACAGCTGGATAATCCAGAACAGGGTGTTCCAGACAATGGGCAGCAATTGGCCCCGGCGGGCGTTGAACCCCAGGTAGCACACAAAAACGGCCCCCACAATATACAGGAGCATACCGTTAAGCGCATACCGCTGCCGCCACTCAAGCCGGAACTCTTTGGCCACCAGTGCTCCTATTTGGTTTATGGATTGGTACATAGCGGGATATACAACAAAAACGCCGACGTGAGTTGCTCCACGTCGGCGTCTGTATAGCTATCGATAGCGTCGCTTATTCGGCGGCAACTACTTCTACCGTTACCATGTGCTTCACTTCTTTGTGAAGGTCGATAGTAGCCTGGTATTCACCGAGCGTTTTCACGTCTTCGATGGTGATTTTCTTCCGGTCGATGTCGAAGCCTTTCTCGCGGAGAGCATCGGCAATCTGCGTGTTGGTAACACGACCAAAGATTTTGCCGCTTTCGCCGGCTTTGGCAGCCAGGGTCAGCTTAACGTCGCCAAGCTGTTCGGCCATGGCTACGGCGTCATTCTTCAGTTTCTCCACTTTGTGAGCAGCCTGACGAATGTTTTCGGCAATGATCTTTTTGTTCGAGGGTGTTGCCATCATGGCAAAGCCCTGCGGGATCAGGTAGTTACGACCATAGCCGGGCTTCACCTCGACCGTGTCGTTCTTATACCCCAATCCGGTGATATCGGTTTTGAGAATGATTTCCATTTCTGAAAAAAGGAGTTTTGCAGTTTAGAGTTTCCAGTTTACTCTTCAGCGCAAAGCAACTGAAAACTGTAAACTCTATTTAAGTGAATCGGCTACGAATGGGAGCAGGGCCAGGTGGCGGGCGCGTTTTACGGCCACGGCCACTTTACGCTGATACTTCAGGCTGGTGCCCGTTAAACGCCGGGGCAGAATGCGGCCCTGATCGTTGAGCAACTTCAACAGGAAGTTAGGGTCTTTGTAGTCGATGTACTTAATACCCGCTTTCTTGAAACGGCAGTACTTCTTGCGGACTTCGCCGCTATTCATTGATTCGTTCTGTAAGCTCATGAGTTCTGTTGCGCCGGTTACCGGGCGTCTGATGTTTCCGTTTTTTTCTTACCGACCAACCCGTTTTTCTTGCGGTCGTTGTAGTCGATGGCGTGTTTGTCCAACACCGTCGTCAAATCGCGCAGGATACGCTCGTCACGGAGGTACTCAATGTTGAGTTTCTCGATCAGGGCGGGGTCACACTTAAACTCGAATACCTGATAGTAGCCCGTATTCTTGTTTTTGATCGGGTAAGCCAATTTGCGCAAACCCATGCTGTATTCGTGAACAATCTCGGACCCGTTGCCGGTAAGCAGGGTACGATACTTGTCGACGGCGTCCTTTATCTGTTGTTCAGATAAAACGGGAGTCAGGATGAACACCGTCTCGTAGTTCTTTTGGAACATGATAAACTTATTTGTTTTTGTAAATGAGGGCGCAAAGGTAAGAAATAAATCGTGAATTATTTCACAGTAAACTCGCCCTGCCCGATGCGGAATCCTTCGGAATAGATCTCTATCGTGTGGCGGCCTTCAGTGAAGCGCTGCCCGCCCCGGCCGTAAACAAACGACACCTGCTGTCCCGAATTGTCGTAGTCGATGCGCTGCATGGCGGTGTAGACCATGTCTTTGTTGGCATATGTAAACTCGCCCGAACCGGTAGCCATGTCGGCAATGACGGCACCGGTGGGGTCCAGAATGCGGAGGTAGATGTCCTTGGCGTTTTGCTCGGTGAGGGGGTTCTGCGGCAGGCGGAACGTCACCTTCACTTTGTCGAGCCGCTTGGCCTTGTAGCTGCCGCCGTCTTTTTCTTTGCCTTTGGCGTTGAGGGCCGTCACCATAATGTCGTCGGCATGGAGGGCGGCGGCTACGGTGACTTTGTCGGCAAGCTCGCGATTTTGAGCTTTCACCTGCCTGGTTTGGCTGGCATAGCTCTCCACAGTGTCGACCAGGGTTTTTCGCTCGGTGCGTAGCGCCGTGTTTTCGCTTTTTAGAATGGTGTTGTCTTCATTCAGAATGCCGTTTTCTTCTCGTAATCGGGCTATTTCGACGTCCTTTTCGGCCAGCAGGTTCTGGTAGTTATTGATCTTTTGCTGGTAAGCCCGCCCGTCGAAGTTCGATACGTCGCGGAGTTTGATGCGGTCGCTTTCAATTTGTTCCTTCACCTTTAGGAGCGAATCGACGCTGCCGCCAAGCTGTTGAATCTCGGCAATTTTGGCATCGAGCTGACCGGCAATAGAGTCCAGCTTCATCTTCGTCACCAGCACCTCTTCGGTTTTGGCGGCAATGGTGGCATCTTTGGTCTTGTTGTTTTCTTTTTCCTGGTACCAGAAATACAACAGCATCACGTTGAGCGCGGCCAACGCCAACAGCGCGATGATGAGAAAATTACGGCTACTATTTTGCTTTACGGGTCTTTGTTCCATAACAGGATACGTGGAGATGCGGTTAGACTGGAAACGGTAACCCACCCGAAAATGGTATAAAGCCACACCGGTTTGGGCTGTTGACGGCCAAAAACTACGCCATTATGCCTGTAACTCAAACCACATTACATACATTCTTCCCAAACGGCAAATGACCATTTCTGAATCTATTGCCCAAATTGAAGCACAGTTGGGCCACCGGGCTACGCTCACGGCCGTTACCAAAACCAAGCCCGTAGCCCTGTTGCAGGAGGCCTATGATGCCGGGTGTCGTCATTTTGGCGAGAACCGCGTGCAGGAAATGGCTGAAAAACAGCCGCAACTCCCCGCCGACGTGCAGTGGCACCAGATTGGTCATTTGCAAACCAACAAGGTTAAGTACATCGCCCCGTTTGTGGCCCTGATCGAGTCGGTGGACAGCCTGAAACTGCTGGAGGAAATTGATAAACAGGCTCGCAAAAACGACCGGGTGATCGAGTGCCTGTTGCAGATCTTCATTGCTCAGGAGGACACCAAATTCGGCTTCTCGCCCGAAGAGGCCATTGACCTGCTACAGTCGCCTGCGCTGGATGCGCTGCAACACATCTGCATCGTAGGCCTGATGGGCATTGCCACCAACACCAACGATCAGGCGCAGATACGCTACGAGTTCAGCGGCCTGAAACAACTTTTCGATGCGCTAAAGCCTATTCATCGCCCCAATGTGGCCTTCCGCGAGCTGTCGATGGGTATGAGCAGCGATTACCTGATAGCGGTAGAGGAGGGCAGCACCATGGTGCGCGTAGGCAGTGCTATTTTTGGCAGTAGAAACTAAACTAGTGATGAGTGGTGAAAGAGTAGTGATAAGTGATGAACGATGAGTGGTGAGTTTGCTTCCGCCAGAGCAAATACGGGGGCGGAAGCAAACTCACCACTCATCGTTCATCACTTATCACTACTCTTTCACCACTCATCACTACATAATTATGGTTAAATTCTTCCTTCAGGCTGGCGCGTTGCTAGGCCTTTTTGGGGTGGGTATTGGCGCGTTTGGCGCGCATAGTCTGCGGGCTAAACTGACAGCTGCGGGCCGCATAGATACCTTTGAAACGGCGGTGAAATACCAGTTTTACCACGCCCTAGCGCTGGTGCTGGTAGGAATATTGATGCAGCAACTGGCCAGTAACCCCGACGCGTTGAAGTACCTTAACTGGTCGGGCTACAGCTTCCTGATTGGGGTGTTGATCTTCTCCGGTTCTTTATATATCCTGTGCCTAACCGGCGTTACATGGCTGGGTGCCATCACGCCCCTGGGTGGCCTGTTTATGATTGCTGGGTGGGCATTGCTGTTTTGGGCGGTGAAATAGACAGGTATAAACCAGTCGCGTACAGCATAGCATTAGCTACCGCTTACTCATAATGCATCCTGCTTAGGCAACATAGCCTTTCGCTACGTGACTACTATGCTGTGACCAACGTTGTCCTGCCCGCAGAGTTAAATCGCGGTCTGTTTCCTCATTTCTATGTGGTAGACGAAACCAGCCGTTACCAAATTGAAGCGTTTATGGCCAGCGGGCAGGTTCAGGTGGTGCGGGTTATTCCGGTGCCGCTGAAGGGCCACCAGATTCTGGAGTGCACGTTTACTAACTAGTGCACGCCTACATACCTCGCCCCCTGGCCAGGAAAATGTTGAAGCCAACGCCAATGGTAAACGAATTGCCACCCAGACTACCCAGCAGGTTGGTATTGCTCGACCCCAACAATGTAGCAGGATTGTTCTTGTCGAAGTCGCCGCTGTAAATACCAGCCAGGTCCAGGCTGACATGCCGATTCAGAAAAAAGGCTACGCCCAGGCTAAGGTTATAGCCCAGACCGCTGTTACTGTTGTCGCTGAACGTCTGAGTGCCCGATTTGCTGCTGACAGTGGTGTTGGCGTAGGATAGCCCCGCACCCAGGTAAGGGCGTGTCATGCCGCTGTTGAGGTATTGCCTAACAAACGGTGCCAGGCCCAGTTGAACAATAGACGTTTTGGTGCTACTGCTTCCTCCAAGCTGGTTATTAGACGTAAAACTCAGCAGATAGATAGGCACCCCAATGCCTATTACCGTTCTGTCGCTCACCAGCCAGCCCACCGTCGGCGATAATTGCCCGGATACCAAATCGGTGCCACTGGCTGAACGAAAATTGATGTTTGCCACTTGCGCCCCCACCAGCCGGTCGCCCTTCATGGCCTGACCATACCCCACCAGACTCATGGCCAATAAGGCCATTGTTACTATGCCGTTTTTCATAAAGTGATTGGTTGAATGAAACGACAAGTAACAAAATAGTTTATAAAACACAAAGTTGTCAGGAAGTCCTAAGTCGTAGAGTCGTAAGTCTGGAAAGCCGTACTAGTGTTGCTGACGCGAGCGTAAATGCTGAAGGCGAATATTGGCGCCGAGACGTCGGACCGCAGCAACACTAAAACGGCTTTCCAGACTTACGACTTCCTAACGACTTCCTCCAACTGCTCGACGAGCACCTCGTTGATGCGGACATAGCTTTCTTGGGTCCAGCCGGCAATGTGGGGTGTGAGGATGACCTGGTCCGACTGGCGGAGGTAGTCGAACGTGGCTTGCTGGGTGGGGGTGAGGGTTTTGAGTTTTTCATTTTCCAGCACGTCCAGACACGCTCCCCGCACCTTGCCCGACTGAAGGCCCGCCACCACCGCCGCCAGCGAGACTACTTCCCCGCGCGAGGCATTGACCAGAAAAAATGGTTTGCTCATATCGGCCACAAAATTGTCGTTGATCCACTGCCGGGTGTCGTCGGTGAGGGGTACGTGCAGGCTGAGCACGTCGGCTTCGGCCATGATCTGGGCCACGGTGGCTTCCTGCGCATATTGGTCCGAATAGTTAGTGCGGAACTTGTCGTAGGCGAGCACCCGGCACCCAAAGCCACTCAGGCGACGGGCGGTGGCCTGCCCATTGTTGCCGTAGCCGAACAGGCCCACGGTCTTACCCATTAGCTCAACGCCCCGGTTACCTTCCCGGTCCCAGATGCCCTGCCGTACTTCACGGTTGGCTTTCACAATGTTGTTAAACAGGGCCAGCAGCATACCCAGCACGTGCTCGGCCACGGCATCGCGGTTACCAGTACCGGCGTGTACAACCAGGATACCCCGGCGTTCGGCGGCGTCCATATCAATCAGGTCAAGTCCGGCCCCGGCGCGGCCAATGTAGCGCAGGTTGGGCGCGGCGGCCAGCAGCGCGGCATCGACGGTGGTTTTGCTGCGAATAATCAGGCCTTCGTAGGGGGCAATGGCGGCCAGGATGCCGACCCGGTCAAGGGTGGGTTGGTAGGTGTAGGTAAACCCCGCCTGGTCGAGCATGGCAAAGAGCGAGGGGTGCATCTCATCGGCAATCAGAATAGCGGCAGGCGGCGTGTGCATGGGTGGAAGTTTGTAACTTGCAACGACAATTACCCGAATCAATACGTAATAACCAAGCCGCATTGCCAGAATAAAGGAACAGCCCCACCGGTACTCCTAACCACTGGTTTTGCGCCCGCAACAGGCCCCTTTGGCGTAGCCGTTGCGCAATTAGGTCAATGGAAGAACAAACAAACCCAACCAACCGCCCCGGTGGCGATAGCCCGGACAAACGTGCTGAAGACCGGAGCGAGCGGCCCGGCGGCGACAGGCCAGAGGGTGAGCGCACCGGTAGCGGGCGAAATCGCAACCGGAACCGCAACCGGGGTCGTGACCGCAACCGCGACCGGCAGCCGCAGGGCGAACGCACCGAAGGCGAAGGTGCCGAGGGTGTTGAACTGGCCGATGGCCAGGCCGAGGCTGCCGCAATACAAGCCCCCCGCCCCCCCCGCGACAACACACCCCGGTCTGAACGTCCCCCCCGCGACAACGCCGAACGAGGCGACCGCCCCCCCCGCGAACCGCGCCCCAACCAGCCGGAGCGCAGCGGGCAAGACAGGCAACCGGCTGACCGGCAGCGCGATGGTCGCGAAAGCCGCAATGAACGCGGTGGACAAGACCGTAACCGCGACCGTGACCGGCAGTTTGCTGACCGGCAGCGCGACAGTCGTCAGGAGCGGTCAACAACAGATCGGCCGGTGCGCGTGGCCTCGCCTGACTTTTATATTGATAAAGACGACGACATTGACCCCGCCGACGGACGGCCCATGAGCCGGGTGCAGGGTGGGTCGGTGTTTGAGCAGTATGACGACGAACCCGCTCGTATGGCTCCTGCTACGTTGCCCCCTTTGTCGGAACAGGAGCGGCTGGTGATTGGCATTACCCTGGGCGATTACAACGGCGTGGGGCCGGAAGTGATTCTTAAAGCCCTGCAAAATAACCAGTTACTGCGCATTTGTACCCCCATCATCTACGGATCGATGCGGGTGCTGAACCGCTATCGGAACCTGCTGAATATGAAAGACTGGACGCTCAACGGTATCCAGCAGGCATCGCAGGCAAGCCATAAGCACACCAACGTGATCACCTGTTTCAGCGAAACGATTCCCGTACCGGTGTCTGTTGTCGCCGCCAAGCCAGCCCCCGCTGTTGTGGCCGAACCCGTTGCCGTTGAGCCGGTTGCTGCCATGCCTGTGGCTGTTGACACGCCTGAATCTAAAACGGAGCCTGTAGCCGCATCCGAAACGCCTGCGCCAACCGACGCCGTTGCTGAATCTACGCCCGAACCTGAGTCTACACCCGACCCCACGCCGGTGCCTGCTGTGGTACCACAAACGGTTGACATTCAACCGGGTAAGGTAACGCCCGAAGCCGGTGCTGCTGCGCTTGCCTGCCTGAACCGGGCCGTGGAAGACCTGAAAGCCGGGCAACTGCACGCCATCGTTACGGCACCCATCAACAAGCACAACATTCAGTCGGCGGCGTTTGCGTTTCCGGGGCATACCGAATACCTCGCCAACGCGTTTGGCGTACCCGACGACCTGATGTTTATGGTGAGCGAAAACCTGAAAATTGGGGTTGTCACGGGCCACGTGCCGCTGGGTAAGGTTCGCCAATACATCACCAAACCAGCCATTCAGACCAAACTCGATTTCATGTTCCAGTCGCTGAAGCAGGATTTCGGTATTGCGCGGCCAAAGATTGCGGTGCTGGGTCTAAACCCCCACGCGGGCGAAAACGGGTTGATTGGTCACGAAGAAAAAGACATTATCACGCCGCTGATCAACGAGATGCGCCGCAAGGGTGAACTGCTCTATGGCCCCTTCCCCGCCGACGGTTTTTTTGGTACCCGTGCTTACCGTAAGTACGACGCCATACTGGCCATGTACCACGATCAGGGCCTGATTCCATTCAAAGCCATCGCCTTTGAAGAGGGCGTGAACTTCACGGCGGGCCTTCCCATTGTGCGCACCTCGCCCGACCACGGCACCGCCTACGATATTGCCGGCAAAGGCCTTGCCGACGAGACATCCATGATTCAGGCCATCTACACCGCCGTCGACGTAGCCCGTCGCCGCAAAGAGTACCAGGAACTAGCCGCAAATGCACTCAAAAAATAGTTGTCCCTCCTTATGCTAACATCCATGACCGGCTTCGGCACGGCAACCGTTGAAGCGAATGGCTTATCAGCCACCGCTGAAGTTAAAACGCTGAATTCTAAGTTCTTAGACATATTCTGTCGGCTGCCACGCGGATTCTCTGACCGGGAAATCGAGGTGCGTAACCTACTCACGCAACGCCTGGAACGCGGTAAAGTAGAGTTCAACCTGACCGTAACCCGCACCGCCGACGTGCGTCCCGCCGTAACGGTGAACCGGCCGCTGATTCAGGCCTACATTAACGACCTTACCCAAAGCGCCAGGGAATTACGGCGGGAGGTGTCGGACGAGACCATCTTCAAGATGGCGCTGGGTATGCCCAACGCGTATTTGAGCGAGAGCAGCAGCCAAACCGACACCGCGCAGGAAGACTGGGCCGCCGTGCAGGAGGCCATCAACCAGGCTATTGCGGGTTGCCAGGAATTCAGGCGGCAGGAGGGGGCTTCATTGGAAAGTAAGCTCACCGAATACATTCAAAGCATTGCCGCCCGCCTTGCCGACGTAGAAGTACAGGATGCCGAGCGTATTCCCGCCGTGCGTGAACGGATGCGCGCTGGCGTGACCGAACTGCTTGGTAATGAAGATTTTGACCGCAATCGGTTTGAGCAGGAACTGGTTTATTACGTCGAGAAACTGGATATTTCGGAAGAGAAAGTCCGGCTGAAAAACCACCTCAGCTATTTCAGGGAAGTGCTGGAGTCGGCGGAGGCAAATGGGAAGAAACTCAACTTCATCGCCCAGGAAATTGGCCGCGAGATCAACACCATCGGCTCGAAAGCCAACGATGCCACGGTGCAGCGGTTTGTGGTGCAGATGAAAGACGAACTGGAGAAGATCAAAGAGCAGACCATGAACGTGATCTGATCGATACAACTGAGCGTTTGGCTAAACGCTCAGGATTTTCACCATCCGAAGCAGGTCTTCGCTGATGGGTTTGGGCAGGCGGATAGTGTCGCGGAAAGGGGTGTACACCAGTTCATTGTTGATCACGCCCGCCATCACGTTTTTCTCGCCGTTCATCAGGCCCTCCAGCGCGCCAAGGCCCAGGCGACTGGCCAGAATGCGGTCGTAGGCCGTGGGGATGCCGCCGCGCTGAATATGGCCCAGCGTAGTCACGCGCATGTCCAGTTCTTCGTCGATGAGCTTGCTGATTTTTTCGGCTACTTCGGCGGCGCTGCCTTCTTCCTCGCCCTCGGCTACTACCACGATAGACGACGACTTGCTACGCACAAATCCCTGTTTCAGTGTATTGACTACCTCTGATATGGGCGTGAGCACTTCGGGCACCATCACCATTTCGGCCCCGCCCGCAATACCCGACTGAATGGCAATGTAGCCAGAGTCGCGGCCCATCACTTCAATGATAAAAATGCGGTCGTGCGAATCGGCGGTGTCGCGGATTTTGTCAATAGCCTCCAGGGCCGTGTTTACCGCCGTGTCGAAGCCAATAGTATAGTCGGTACCATAGAGGTCATTGTCTATAGTGCCGGGTGCACCCACAGTGGGTATGCCGTATTCGTCGTAGAAAATGGTGGCCCCCGTAAAGGTACCGTTGCCGCCAATGGCAACGAGGCCCTCGATGCCGAACTTCTGAATTTGCTCGTGAGCTTTGGCCCGACCCTCGGGGGTCATAAACTCTTTACTGCGAGCCGATTTCAGGATTGTACCCCCCCGCTGAACAATGTTGCTCACCGAGTGCGACGTCATCTGAAAAATATCGCCGTTGATCATTCCGGTATACCCCCTTCTGATGCCAAATACCTCGATTCCGTGGTAGACAGCCCCGCGCACAACGGCCCGGATACAGGCGTTCATACCCGGTGCATCGCCCCCGGAAGTAAACACAGCAATACGTTTCATTGGGTCAACTTAATTTTTCGTAGTATTCAACAACTGTGCTGATCATAGCCTGACCAGGTGCCTTAAATCGGCATCAACTGAACACGCAAAAATACCCGCATTTTCAGATTTTAAGCCATACTGCTTCGATTTAACCGGTCTTTTCACGAAAAGACAACAAAAGCTATTCCTTGAAAAAGCGTACGCTTTTGCTCCGCGAACCGTCGGTGAGGTGCAGGAGGTAGATGCCCAGTGGCAGGTCATACACGGGCATGTCGAGGTAGAACAGACCCTGCCGAAATCGCAACGGCATGGCCTCTTTCCTGACGTTGCCGATGATGTCGTAGACCGTAACGTTAACGGTGGTGGCGCCCGGCCGCACATACCGCACAAAGAGGGTGCCGGGCGTGGGGTTAGGATAAATGACAAACGTGCTGTCGGCACCATCGAAGGCCACCAGCGAGTCAGGAAGGGTGCTCAGCCCCGCCCACGACGACCGTTGCACCGTTTTTTCGGCAGAAAAGCTAACGCACTGTTGCTGCGTCACTTGCAGCCGGTAGGCCCCTGGCGTATTGACCAGTAACTGCCGATCTACGGCACCCGCAATGGGCTGCCGGTCGCGCTGCCACTGGTAAATAAATTCGGGTCCGACAGGACCAATGAGCCGGATACTGGCCCCGTTGGGCAACTGAATGTCGTCTTCGGCGGGCAAGAGCAGAGGGGTGCCCAACGTGGTTGGCTGCGCCGATACGGCCACCGACTGGGCTGCGCAGTTGCGCAAAGTGGCCTTTGCCATGTAGATGCCCGGTTGTGCAACGGCAATAGACGTGCCTGTTACCCCCGTCAACAGTTGGCCGTTTCGGAACCAACTGAGCGTGCTGCCTGCCTCGACCGTAGCCGAGAGCGGCACGGACGAATTACTGCTACACAAATATAGACTTGTTGCGGGCGACAGGCGCACCTGCGGGCTGAACAACCGCACCCGTACCGGTGCCGACACGCCTACACAACCTGTGACCTGATCGGTGTAGCGCAGGGCGTAGCTACCACTGGTTTGCACGGTCGTTTCAGGGGCATCGTTGGTGGGGGTGGGCACACCGTCGCGAAGCCATTCGTAGTGCAGGCCGGGTATATCGTCGGTTTTCAGCGTCAGCGTATTACCCACGCAGAGGGTCGTGTCGGGGCGGTTCAGGATAGCGCGGGCGGGCAGGCTGCAAGCACGCTCTTTCTGGCCGCTAACAATGACCGAAAAGGGCTGACCGGCATCGCGGAGGGTGTTTTTGTGCGTTACCTTCACCATATACGTCTGCCCGGCCACGGGGTTGGTAATGCATACCTGCTCTACATTATCGCGGCTATTGTCGCCACGGGTAGCCTTGTCGGCGGGGCGGTCGGGGTTCAGGATATAAGGCAGGGTGGTCTGGCCGTTGCCTACCACCCGTAGGTCGAGGTCATTGACGATTTTGGGAATACGGCTATTGAGCGAAATGGGGTTGAGCGGACTTACGGGGCCTTCGGGGTCGGTCCAGCACAGCGTGACGACCAGCGGCTGACCGCCCTGCGCCACCACCGACAGGGTGTAAGTTTGAGCGTTGGGCAGGGTCTGTTCGCTTAACTGATGGCCCTGGTTCAGGTTCTGAATTACGGCGGCTGCAGCGGTGGTATTGAGCAGCCCCCAGCCCTGCCGGTAGTCGGGGCCGGGGTCGGGCGTAAGGCGTGAGGCGGTGTGGATGGCCAGCCCGCGCAGGGTAGCTGCCCGCAAAAAACGCCCATTGGTCTGGCGGGTATACAGTTCCTGCAACAGCAGCAGCGACCCCGTTACGTTGGCCGCCGCCATCGAGGTGCCGGTGTTGACGCCATAATCAGTGGTTCCGCTGGCCAACGTAGAATACACTCGCGTACCAATGCCCAGCAAGTCGGGTTTGATGCGCCCGTCGTCGGTAGGTCCCCAGCCACTGTAGGGCGATGAGGCTAGTCTAACTGGTTCATTATCAGAACTAAGATCAATGTC
This sequence comes from Fibrella aquatilis, assembly GCF_017353255.1. Classification (GTDB taxonomy): domain Bacteria; phylum Bacteroidota; class Bacteroidia; order Cytophagales; family Spirosomataceae; genus Fibrella; species Fibrella aquatilis. The sequence goes on from NZ_JAFMYU010000002.1 coordinate 147,322, forward strand.
GGCGGCACCTACCGTCAGCACGTTTTTGGCCGTGGCTTCGGCCGGGATCACATCATAGGCGTCGTTGCGGCTGCGGGAGGCGGTGCTTTGTGCATTGGTGTTGGCCAGAAAATAGGCTGTCCCTGCTGCCGGTCCGGTCTCGGTGCGCTTGTTATCGGCCGACCGCACCATGAGGTAATAGGGATTGGTGTAGGCCAGGCGGTCAATGTCGCGGGCTTTGGCGGTGTAGAAACCAAAGAGGTAATCTTCGGTAGTGCTGACAGCGGTATTGCCCCACCATTCCCACTTCAGATTGGGGTCGGTGCCGGGTCGGCTGAGGTTCTGCACCCAGCCTGCCAGCGGGCCATAGGCGTGCACCGACAGGAGCAGGCCGGGGGCGGCGGCGGTCATTTCGGCCAAGTCGTCGGTATAATCCCAAACTTGCAGCGAAGCGCCGTTGGCCATGCCCCGTGCGGCGGGCGACAACCCTTTGGCTATCAGCGTACCGGCCATATGGGTGGCGTGGTTGCTCAGGGTGCCGGTGGTATTTCGTTGCCGAACGCGCCCGCCAAACTCCTGATGGCCCGCCAGCACCAGTCCCCCGTCCCACAGCCCCAATTTTCCGGCCACAAAACTGCTGCCGGTCAGTTGCAGACCGGTGGCATTCTGGCCAAAGAGGGGCAGTGTGCGGGTGCCCAGGGCCGCTTCGGTGTTATGTAGCCCGTAAACAATGGGGTGGCCCGTTTCGTCAGTGCCCATCCAGCGCCGGGGGCGGTAGTTGGACCGTTTTTTGCTAGGCTCCAAAAAAGACACCCCACCCCCGGCCGGTTGATTGGGCGTAGGGGTAGGGTGCGCAGCAGGCTGATGAAAACCGGGTTTTGCCGGGCGTAGCGGGGTTATTGGCTGGGCGTGGGCTACTCCACACGCTACTACCCACAGCGTGAGCCACTTACCTGCCCGGTAGAGCTGAAGCGGGCGGCATGTGTTGACGGTTAGGTGTCGTAAAGAGCGGGCCAGCTTCAAAGATTAGTGCGTTCGTTAGTGCTTTACTATTGTTTTGACCTTTGGCGGTTGCGTTGGGTCATCTACTACCTGTACAAAAAACGTACCGGCTGGCAGGCTGCTCACGTCGAGCATGGCGCGCCAGCCACTTAGCCAACGGTCCATGGGCTGCTGGCTCAGGCGGGTGCCCCGCGCGTCGTAGAGCGTAACGCTGGGCTGAACCGTAACAGCCGTGCCGTCGAGGTCAACGGTCAGGCGCTGCTGGGCCGGGTTGGGGTATACCCGGAAGGAGGCGTTGGCCGGTTCGGTAGCCAAAATCACGATGTACACTTCGTCGGAAAGGGCCTCTCCACAGCCGTTGCTGTTAGCCCGTACCGAATACCGCCCTGTTTGGGGGGCGCTGAACGTAGGCCCCGTGGCACCCGGTACGGGCACCCCCGCCGCAAACCACTGGTTGCCCGTTGGCACGCTCGACATCAGCAACACGCCCGTTTGCGATATGGTGGGCGCTGTGGCTGGCCGCACGGTGACAGCAATGGCCGACGTAGACACGGGTGCACAGCTTCCGCTCACCTGCACAGCGTAACTACCTGGCTGTGAAGCCACGTAGCTGAGGCTGGTAGCCCCTGCAATGGCCTGTCCGTTCAGTAACCACTGGTAGGAAAGCACCTCGCCCGACACCACCGTGGTGGCTGCGCCGCGCAATGATACCGTGCCCCCCTGGCAAAACGTAGTGGAGCCGTCGGCCGTGATGGATGCCGTTGGCGAGGGCCGCGTTTGTACGCTCACGGCCGTGCGGCCGCTGGTGGCGCAGGCTAATGGTCTGATCTGCATGTCGTAGAGGTAGTACCAGGCCGTTTTTAACGTGTCTGGGTTGCCGGTGGTGGCGTTGTTGAACAGCGAGCCTTTGATGCTCACCAGCACGTCGCCCGACTGGCTTTTGAGTTCGAACGGAAAACCAGACACCAGCGAATTACTGCGGAAAATGGTTACGCCGTCTTCGTAATCAATGGCAATCTTGTAGTCACCAGCGTCGGGAATGGTCAGGTTGAGGGGATAAACGGCTCCCTGGTCGGCTGGGTCGTCGAGTTGCTGACCACCCGAATTGGTGAGTGAAGCAGGGGTGGTGCGCGTGGCTACTACGTCAATCGTAGCCGATGAGATCACGGTTTCGTCGAAACGGCGTACCGAGAAGGTCAGCCGCCCCGGTGCGCCGGTGTAGATTCTGGCCCGCTCGATGCGCAGGGGCACTTTGGTGCTGATGAGTGGTTGCGGACCGAAGTTGCCAAAGTACGTACCGCCGCCAAACTCACTTTTACCCGCTGGTCCCAGCCGCCCGCTGAAATCGTTGGTGGCGGCGTAGTAGACAGTTTTGGCAGGGCTAGTAGTCTGATTACCAGCGGCCAGCAGGGTGCCGCCCGTGGGCAGGTCGTACCAAAAGGCAGTGCCCGTACCCGCATTGCGCAGGGTAACGCTGGGGTCGCTGCCACAGGCTGCCGCCGAAAAAATGCCCGTTTCGGCACCCGTGCCCACTACCCGCGTTTCGGTCAGCACGTTGTTGGTCGTGTCCTGATCGCCGGGCAGCGCCACCCGGCTGCGGAACACATAGGATTGACCCGTGGTGAGCGATATTGAGTTGGGCAGGGTAAACGTAACGAGTGCATCGCGGTAGGCCCGCAGCAGCGAGACCGTGCTGCTGAGCGACGCCACTGGCGTACCCGTGGTGGTGCTTATTTGCAGCGACACCGGCACATTGCGTTGGTCGGAACCGGCGGCATTGCGCACCCGCACCGACTGCGTTTGGGTGTTGGGGCAGAGGGGACCGGCCAGAGTGCCCAGCGCGGCCAGGGCTACGTCGGTGGTCGGGCGAATCACGCGGAGAAGGTAGTCCTGGGTTTCGCCGTTACCGTAGCTGCCGCAACCCTGCACCGCGGCGGGGTCGCCTGTTTCAACGGCCACTATTCGCAGCCGGACCAGCGTACCCGCCGTGACAGACGCGGGCGGGGTGAGGGTAGTCACAAACTGACCGGGACCAGTCAACACGCCCGACGTAGCCAGCAAATCGCCCGCGTCAGTGAAGGCACCGTTGCCATTCCAGTCGGCAAATACCTTCACGATGGCGTTGCGGCTGGCCCCGCAGGTGCCGGTGGTCACAGTCAGCGGAATGGGCTGGCCGGGCTGCACGTCGGTGGTGGGGGCGGTGGTCATGAAGTCGGAATAGGTGGTGCAACCTGCCGCACCGGCCTGAGTTACGCCCGCAAATTGTACTTGACTGATCTTGGTGTCAGCCGACGACGTAGGGGCCGAGGCGCAGTAGGCCGTGCCACCAATGCCGCTCAGCAGCAGGGCGTAATCCTGCTTGGTGCCCGACAAGGTGCCTTTGTGGCTGATGGTGAGTGTGTAGGTGCGGCCCGGCACGGGGTTGGCGATGTACACCTGCTCTACGTTGTCGCGGATGTTGTCGCCACGAGTGGCGGGCTGGGCGGGTTGTTCGGGGTCGAGTATCCAGGGCTGGGTAGTAGTGGTGCCGTCGCCCAGGCGGGCGTCGAGGTCATTGACCAGTCTGGGGGTGCGGTTGTTGAACCGGTTGGTGGCGGGCGTGGCGGCTCCTTCGGGGTCACTCCAGCAGATGGTAGCCACCAGCGGCCCCCTGCCCGACGCCACCACCTGAAGCGTGTAAGTCTGGCTTTGGGCAAGCGTCCGCTCGTCGATGAGGTAATTTTTGTCGCTGTTCTGGATGGCGCGGGCGGCGCGTTCGATGTTCAGCAACCCCCAGCCCGCCTGATAGTCGGGACCGGGCGCGGGGCCTGCTTCTTCGGCAGTGTGCAGGGCCAGGCCTTTGAGCGTACTAGCCCGCATGAGCTTACCCGCGTTGAGCTGGCTGTAATATTCCTGCAACAGCAGCAATGACCCCGACACGTTGGGCGCCGACATCGACGTGCCACTCAACGCCCCGTAGGCCGACGATGCCGACGAGTTGGTGGAAATGACATTGACCCCCACACCGACAATGTCAGGTTTGATGCGCCCGTCGTCGGTAGGTCCCCAACTACTGAAATCGGCCAGACTGACGTCCTGTGGCCGGTTATAGCCATTGGAGATGGCGGAGATAGCGGCTACCGAGAGAATGTTTTTGGCCGTGCCGTAAGTAGTAATCTGGTCGTAACCGTTCTGCACATCGCGGGGGGTGGTGCTCAGGCGGCTGCCGTGCTGCACCAGGTAGTAGGGCGTACCGGCGGCGGGGCCACCCGCGTTATGGTCGTTCCCCGCCGACTTCACAATGAGGTAGTACGGTGCCGAGTTGGCAATGCGGTCCCAGCTTACGGCGTCTTCATTGTAGAGACCGAACTTATAATCCTGCGTGGCGCTCAGCGTGGTGTCGCCCCACCACTCCCATTTGTTGGTGGTGCTGCGGCTGCTGTTGAAACGCCAGCCGGCAATGGAGCCATACGAGTGGTTCGACACCAGCAGGTTGGCAGCTGCGTTGGTCATTTCAGACACGTCATTGCCGAAATCATAGGCCTGCAAGCTTGCCCCGTTGGCCATGCCCCGCACCAGCGTGTTCAGCCCGGCGGCAATCATCGTACCCGACACGTGGGTGGCGTGGTAAACATCCTCGTTTTCGCGGTCGGTGCGGGTGGGGTTGTCCTGCTGAATAACGCGGCCCGTTAGTTCGGGGTGAGTAGCGTAGACCTGCCCACCATCCCAGACGCCGAGCCGATTTTTCACGTTGGCACTGCTGCCATTGAGGTTCACGCCCAGGCTACCCCCGGCATACAGGCTGGTGGTGCGGGTGGTGGCGGCGGCGCGGGCGTTGTAGTCTACCACGTCGTAAAGTAGGTTGCCCGTGGCCACGTCGATGCCCCGCAGGCGGCGCGTAAGGCCTTTGCCAACGGCTTCCTCTACCGGCCGACCCTGCCTGTTGGCCACGTCAACGGCGATTTTATAGTTGGCGACCTGTTGCTGCGAAACGAGTTGTTGCAGCGTACTGAGACGAGCGCGTTGCGCGGCACTATACTGAGTCAGCGGTTGCGCGGTGGCCCTGGGTTGAAGCAGCAACAGCACAGCCGAAAGGGCCAGAAGCCGGTAAAAGAAAGTCATGTAATAGGGGTTGATGCAAAGCGTTCGTACTATACAAATCTACAGTCAATTACGGCTTCGCGAACCAGGGTGGAAACGTTGCAGGGAAATAAATGAACGAGTGAATGGCGACGGTCCGGCGTCCCGGAGAGTGAAAGAGCGAATTGTGAAAGAGTGCTCACAACGGCGCAAGGCTGAGGCGATCACTCTTTCACCATTTACTCTTTCACCTTCGTGTCAATCACAATCGTGACGGGGCCGTCGTTGAGGAGGGAGATTTGCATGTCGGCGCCGAAGGTGCCTGTCTGGATGGGGTGGCCCAGTTCGGTGGTGAGTTGGGAGATGAACTGTTCGTAGAGGGGGATGGCCTGCTCGGGGCGGGCGGCGTCGATAAAGCTGGGGCGGTTGCCTTTTTTGGTGTTGGCGTGGAGCGTAAACTGGCTCACCAGCAGCACGTTACCGTCCACCGCCGCCAGGTCGAGGTTCATCTTGCCGTTGGCATCGTTGAAGACGCGCATGCCCGCAATTTTCTTCGCCAGCCAGGCTCCATCGGTGGGCGTGTCGGTATGGGTGATGCCCAGCAGCACCAGAAACCCCGTCTGAATTTGCCCCTTCACCTGCCCCTCAATGCGGACAGTAGCTTCAGTAACACGTTGAATAACAGCGATCATTGGTGAATGGAGAGGATGCGAAGCAACACGTCTACTTGTTGCTTTGTGCGCAATATAGTTGCCCCAGGGCTTGGTAAAAATTGGTGTACGGACGATATTTAAGGTGCTGACAACCAACCGGGCAACGAATGTTATGATGACTACAACGCAATACGAAATAGATAAAGCAACGACCTGTTCTAACTGCGGCACTGATGTAACTGCCCATTTTTGCGGCCACTGTGGAAAATCAGCCAAACTTGAACGGATAGACAAGCATTATATTTCACACGAAATCTCTCATCTGTTTCACTTTGAGAAAGGTCTCTTTTACACTGTAAAAGAATTATTCACCAGACCCGGCGATAGTATCAAAGAATTTATTGCCGAAAATAGAAGTAAGCACATGAAGCCAGTGGCGTTTCTTATTTTAACGTCGCTGCTTTATACGGTGGTAGCGCATTATTCGCACGCCGAAGAATTTAATAACAGCAGTGTGAAGTTAGACTTCGGAAAATCTGCTGTTGGTTCGCTACTTCATTGGATGCAAACGCATTACGGCTATGCAAATATCATGATGGTAGTCTTTACTGCCTGTTGCGTAAAATTGCTTTTTAGAAAGTATAGCTACAATCTATTTGAAATTATGGTGCTGTTATGTTTTGTAATGGGACAAGGAATGCTGTTGGCCACTTTAGTGTCCTGCTTCTATAAGCTGGTGAGTCCTGGTGTGTATATGAACTTGTTTTTAGCATCTGGCTTTATTTATCCGGCTTGGGCTGTTGGGCAGTTTTTTGATAAAACAAAAATAACCAACTACCTAAAAGCTTTTGCCGCTTACGTGTTGGGATCTGTACTGTTCTATACGGCCCTCATTTTCGTGGGTTTGGCCACTGATCTACTCATAAAAGCGCATTGAACGTGTTACACTGGGTATACAGAGCGTCTAATAGCGGCCAGGTGCGCGAAAATGACCATTGGTACAACCAGGCTGGGCAGCAGCACAAACGGGAAATAGGCCAGGGCGATGTTGGGTTGGTCGAAGGCAAACTGCTGCAACGGTGTGGGTGCTGACAGCAGACCGTTGACAGCTATATTGATTACCAACCCCAGGCACACCACGTTCCAGATAAGCAGGATGGTCTGCTTCGGGCGGTTGCCAGCGAACCCAACATAATAGAGCACGGGTGCTGACAGTCCCGACAGGATATCGAAGTTGCGGCCCTCGAACGTCATCAGTTGCGGCACCGCCCCCTGCATAAACAGCCAGAACAGTACTGCCTCAACGGGCACCCGCACCACGTGAAAAAGCGTGAGCAGGCGAAGATCCAGCCCGTCTATAAACCGCTGTCCCCGTTTAGTGCTCAGCACCCCAACGACCAGCAGCAGCGGTGGCAGCACCAGGAGCGGAAATCGGGGTGGGGCAGGGTTGATGACCTGATAAAAACCAGTCAGGCCCAGCGCCGTTTGTAGAGCACCCCAGCCCAGTAGCAGCCACAATGCCGTTTGGGATTGGGTGGCGCGGTGGAAGAGGTATAGGGCCAGCAGCATAGTCAGGCCAAAAACGATGGGGACGTAAAGCGGAAGTTGTTGCATAGCATCGGGAGGAGTTGGTAGGGCAAAGGTGAGGGCCAACTTACCCGGCTGCACTTACCCGATGTCAAGAACCCACTTGCCAATTGGCAAGAAAAAGGACTAATTAGCCACGGCGGGCATACTCCCGGCGGATGCGGCTCAGCGAGGTGTCGGTAATGCCCAGATAAGAAGCAATTTGTTTCAGTTGGGCATGCTGAAACAAGGCTGTGTTTGCGCGGAACAGGGCATCGTAACGTTCTTCGGCGGTGGTGTTAATCAGAGCCAGGGTACGTTGCTTGAAGGCAGCGTACTCCCGAACCAGCATTGTGCGCCCAAACTCGCGGAATGCCGGCACCGCATGAAACAGCTTATTCACCGTCTCGAAGGTGATCATATAACCCCGGCAGTCGGTCAGGGCCTGAATAGACTCGGTAGCGGGCGTACGCGTGAAAAACGACGACACCTCCAGCACCACGCGGTCTTTGCCAAAAAAATTGGTTGTCACCTCGTTATTGTCCGTGTCGAAGGTGAAGGCCCGCATAAATCCCTCTATCAGAAAGAGGTACTCGTTGCTAACGCGGCCTGCTCGCAGCAGGTACTCGTTTTTCAGGAGCACGCACTCCTCAAAGTGCGCCGCAATGTCAACCGCAGCCTGCTCATTAGCCGTGGGCATATTGGTTTGAATGAAGCGCAGCAGCGGCTCTTTGTTCATGGCCAAAAATAAGCGATGGGGGATGACTACGGCCAAAGATACCGTCAAACTGCTGCCAAAATGACCAGAGTAGATAGAGCAGCCACTGTTTGATCCACTTAGCTACTAGACCCGAAGACCTTAAAAACCTCCGCTTCAACCGCGTCGTAGTGGTGACCCAGTGTACGTAAAGCACAAAGGTGGTTTACGGGCTACTCCTGCCGGGGTTGAACGTACTGTCAGAATTACCGCTCGGTTTTAGACAGATTCCTGTCTTTGACATCGCCATAAAAAGCTGCTAACAGACCAAGACCTACGCCCCAGAGAATCCAGGCGGCACCATGCAGGGCTATCTCAAACGAATCGGCATATAGCTGCCGAAACCAGACCAGGGCAATACCGTCGAGGAAGGTGGCGGTGAAAGTCATAATCACGATGGGTCGCAGTAGCTCACCAAACGCTAAACCGCTGACCCACCGCGTAATGTAAATAGATAGCACTGTGATGGGGATAGCCGCTGCAAATGCCAGGGCCATAGCTGGATTGTGCGCCGAGAATACGGTGGCCCCCACGAAATGAATGATCAGGGCGGCGTTTAGCCAGAAAAAGGCACCCAGTGTTATGAATAAAGGTAATCGCTGCTTGCTCATGGGCTTGTCAGTTTTGAAGGTGTCTGCAAAGCAAGCCAGCGCAGGGCAGTTAGTTTAGACGCTACCGTACAAAATCGACTGCTGCCGGTCGTTGGCCTGAAACGCCCGCACCATCGCTTGTAGCTCATGCATGTAGCCAACCAGCCAGTCGTAGGTTAGGGTTTCGGGGGTGAGTTGGAGGTAGAAATTCTCCAGACTCAGCATGAGCACCATCCGGGTCAAGGCTGAATTATGGGCCAGTCCCAGCATATCGGCGAAGATGCCCGATATGGCCTCGCCTACCGCACCCGTCGATTTGTCGAAGCACTGCTTAAAGGCCGGGATGGTGCGATGGATACGTAACTGTCTGTCGAATAGTAGGTTCTCTTTTACCGTGAGCAACAGATTGACCAGATCGGGAATCACGTTTTGGCATTGCCGCTCCTGTTCGGCAATGCGGTGCACCTGGTTCAGGTGATACCGGAGCAGCAACTCGGTGAAGACCTCAAGGTCGGCAAAGTGGTGGTAAAACGATGATTTGCTTTTACCCACCACCCGCGCCAGCCCTTCTACAGTCAAGCCCTTTGGCCCTTCATGGGCAAACAGACGGTAGCCCGCCAAAATCCAGGGTTGTTCAATGGGCTTCATGAAGTGGCCGTGGTTAGAACATAAATATAGGAGATGTTAGCCCCCATGTGATCCGTCCCGGCGGATTTGCCTGATTAGAATGGATGAGGCGTGCTGTTTTAAAGCGCTTCCATCTCGTCTAAATATCCTTAACCTGCTATCCCGTAGGGATATAAGAGCGCAGCGTCGGTAGGAAAGTAAGTTGCCTCGCCAGCCCTTGCGTGCCGTAGGTACGCGACCGACTCGCTAGTTGTGGCGTACCTACGGCACGCGATTGATTAACCGGCCATTGCTTCTACCGACGCTACGCTCTTATGTCCCTACGGGACAACATGGAGCAAAACGGAGGCAACTGATGAGCGCTGAATACCTTCGCTTTAAGCACTGGCATTATGGCGTCATTGACACTTACTCTACCCCTCTATCCCGTACTCCGCCATCTTGCGGTACAACGTTGTCAATCCGATGCCCAGCAGCTTGGCGGCTTCGGGTTTGTGGCCGTTGGTGTGGAGGATGACCCGGCGGATATGCCCTTTCTCGACCGTGGCCAGGTCCAGGGCGGTTTCGTCCAGCAGCGACGATTGCAGGTCGAAGGGGAGGGTGCCGGGGGTGAGTTCGGTGGTGCCGTCGGGGCGGGTGTCGGCCAGGATCACGGCGCGTTCAATCACGTTCTTTAGCTCCCGAATATTGCCTTTCCAGGGGTGCTGTTGCAGTCTTTGCACGAAAGTCTGACTCAGCTGCACGTCGCGCTTACCGAGTTTGGCGGCGGCCTGCCGGGCAAATTGCAGAGCCAGATCGGGGATGTCGTCGCGGCGGTCGCGGAGGGGGGGCAGTTCAATGGAAAACACCGACAGCCGGTAATACAGATCAAGCCGGAAATGGCCCGGACTGGATGGTCCTGCGTGAGCCTCCTGCTCTAGTCCCCGGTTGGTGGCGGCGATTACCCGCACGTCGGTTTTGGTGGGTTTGGTATCACCCACGCGCAGAAACTCGTGGGTTTCCAGCACGCGCAGCAGCTTGGCCTGGAGGTCGAGAGGCATCTCGCCAATTTCGTCCAGAAAAATGGTGCCCCGGTCAGCTTCAGCAAAGAGGCCTTTCTGGTCACGGCTGGCCCCGGTGAACGCCCCGGCGCGGTGGCCGAACAGCTCACTTTCCAGAATGTCTTTGCCCAGCGCCCCGCAGTTGATGGCCACAAACGATTGTGCCTTGCGGGGGCTGGCCTGGTGAATGGCCTGTGCAAAAACCTCCTTGCCCGTGCCAGTCTCGCCCGTGAGCAGCACAGTGGTGTCGGTGGTGGCCACGCGGCGGGCCAGATCTACGGCCAGTTGCACCGCTTTCGAATGGCCCACGATACTCTCGAAACCCAGCCGCTGGCTCATTTGCGCCTCTAACTGCCTGATCCTGAACTGTAAGTTGGCCTTTTCCACTGCCCGGCTCACCAGCGGAATGATGCGGTCGTTGTCGTCGCCTTTGGTGATGTAGTCAAACGCACCGTTTTTGATGGCCGTCACCCCGTCGGCAATAGTGCCGTAGGCGGTGAGCACGATGACCTCCGTGGCGGGGTAGAGCTGTTTGATCTGCGCCGTGAGTTCGATGCCGTTTTTGTCGGGCAGCTTCACGTCGCTGATCACGAGCTGCACGGCCTCACGCTCCAGGGTTTTCAGGCCTGCGCGGCCGTTTTCGGCTTCCAGAATCGTGTAGCCTTCCAGTTGCAGAATGCGGGCCAGCAACTGCCGCAGTCTGGGTTCATCGTCAATAAGAAGAATGGTAGCAGGCATAGTTTCGTAAGCCAAACTTACGCCTTCACGGCGTCGCTGATGGCCTCGCGATTGATGAATTGGAGAAAGAAACCCCAGCCCACCACTACCATGGCCCCCGCAATCACGAGCGGCAACGTGAGGCTAATGGTTTCGAGATACCCCGCAATGACGGGCGGCAGGGCAAATGCCGCCGACAACACCGACTGGTTAATGCCCAGCGTGCGGCCCTGTCCTTCGGCCCCGGCGCTGGCCGAAACCAGGGTGGTAGCGTTGGGTGAGGTGAGTCCCTGAAAGAGCGCCATTAGCGGAGCTACCAGAAAAATTTGCCACGACTGCTGCGGCAGCAAAAAGCACCACAGCGCCACCGCCAGGCCCAACACGCTCACCCGCAGAATCTGCGCCGGTGTGTAGCGGCTGGCCACGCGCCGCACCACCAGCCCCTGCATAATGGCGATGCACAGGCCCACAAACCCGAAGTAGCGGCCAATGTGTACCTGGTCGAAATCGAACCGTTTGAGCAGGTATACCGAGAAAAACTGGGTGTAGAAATTGAAGCCGAGCGCGTAGAAAAACACTCCCGCAAATAGTACGCGCAGCCGCGGATCTGCGAAGGCCTGGCCGACGTTGCGGAAGCCCGTGAGGGCCGTAATAGGCCGCATAATGGGTGTGGCTAGCGTTTCGCGGAAGGTAGTCAGCACCATAATCAGGTTGACCACCGCCAGCCCCGCCGCCGCGTAGAAAGGTGTAGCAAATGTAAACCACGACACTGTTTTGGGGTTCGATAGTTCGCCGCCGAGCGTGGGACCAATGATGAATCCAATGCCAAACGCCACCCCAATAAGCCCGAAATTTTTGGTCCGCGAACTCACGTCGCTCACGTCGGCAATGGCCGACTGGATAATGGCGATATTGCCCCCGCCAATGCCGTAGACGATGCGGCTGAGAAACAACAGCCAGAGCGCTTGGGTCTGAATGCCCACGGCAAAGATGAGGTAGCCCGTGATAGTCAGCACCAGCGAAAACAGCAGCATAGGTTTGCGCCCATACCGGTCTGACAAGGCTCCCAGCAATGGCCCGCCAATGAACCCCGCCACCGAAAACGACGCGAGCAGGTACCCTAGTAGAATAGTCCGCTGATCGATGGAGTACGCAGTTGGCAGAAACCCCGAACTGGCCCGCAACAGCAATGGTGTAATCGTCGGCGTGGCGATACCAACGCCCACCACGTCGATAAACACGGTGAGGAAGATAGTGGCAAGGGGGAGGCGGTTAGAAGGCATAAAGAGCGAAAGAGCGAATGAGCGAAAGAGCGAAATGTCCAGTCAGCATTCTACCAACCCGTACCAATGCAAGGCTGTTCACTCTTTCGCTCATTCACCCTTTCGCTCTTTACGAATCTAGTATCTTCGTTGCATGACTTTCGATCACCTGCCTGCCCGCCGTCAGGAGCAACTGATGGCGTTTAATCGCCTGCTCACCATCATGGACGAACTGCGCGAACAATGCCCCTGGGACCGTAAGCAGACGATGGAAACGCTGCGCCACCTGACCATTGAAGAGACGTACGAGCTCTCGGATGCGATTCTGGAAGGCAACCGCAATGAGATCAAAAAAGAGATCGGCGACCTGATACTACACATGGTTTTTTACAGCAAAATAGGTTCCGAAGCCCCCGAAAATGATCCGCAACGGTTCGACGTGGCCGACGTGCTCAACGGTATTTCGGAAAAGCTCATCAGCCGCCACCCGCATATTTATGGCGACGTGCACGGCAACAAGGTGGTAGCCGACACCGAAGAGCAGGTAAAGGCCAACTGGGAGCAACTGAAGCTAAAAGAAGGCAACAAATCGGTGTTGGGCGGGGTGCCGCAGTCGCTGCCTGCGCTGGTGAAGGCCATGCGTATTCAGGAAAAAGCCCGCGGTGCCGGGTTCGACTGGGACGAACCGGCGCAGGTGTGGGCCAAAGTAGAAGAAGAGATGCAGGAGTTCCAGGCTGAATATAACGTAGACGTTGAGGCCATCGACCCTGCCAAAGCCGAAGGTGAGTTTGGCGACCTGCTGTTTTCGCTCGTCAACTACGCCCGGTTTATGAACCTCAACCCCGAAACGGCCCTGGAACGCACCAACAAAAAGTTCATCAAACGTTTCCAGTACCTCGAAGACCGCGCCCGCGCCAATGGACAAGCCCTCCACGAGATGACCCTCGCCGAAATGGACGTGTACTGGGAAGAGGCAAAGAAGAAGTGATTTACGATGTACGATGTACGAATTACGATTTTTGCTGACGCCAGAGCATAATTACGCTGGCGTAAGCAAAAATCGTAATTCGTACATCGTACATCACTTCAGCCTCCCCACCACAACCCCCACGGCCTCCTCGGCCCAGAGGCGCATTTGCAGGCCGGAATAATGAAGGCCGTCGGGGGCATACTGTGTGGCGTCGGTGCCTGCTTTTCGGGTAAGATCGGTGATGTCGATGAAGGTGACGCTGGCTTGTTCGCAGCTTTGTTTGGCCGTATTGTTGAACGTATCGATCTGATTGCCAATGAGATTGCGGTCACGGTCTTTGGCGTAAGGCGACTGTCCCCAGTCGGGAATAGACAGTACCACCACGCGCTCAGAACGGCCGTTGGCAAAGCGGATGGCCGTTTGTAGCAACTGCCGGAACTCGGTGCGGTACCGTTCAATATCCTGCCCCCGATACTGATTATTGACCCCAATTAACAGCGACACCAGATCGTAGGTGTTGGTATTGCCCGACGAGGCAATGGCGTCGGCGAGTTCGGCGGTGGTCCAGCCGGTGCGGGCAATGATGGTGGGGTTTGCCAGGTTAACGCCTTTGGCACGAACCAGTCCGGCCAGTTGCACGGGCCAACGGTCGGCCTCGCCCACACTTTCGCCAATGGTGTAGGAATCGCCCAGGGCCAGGTAGCGGAACGTAGTGGCTGTTGGTGAAGGGGTCACGGTGTTGGGTGGGGTGGTTGTGGTCGGCATTGGTGGCGTAGGCTGGGCAGGCAGCGCCGGAGCATCAGGCGGAGTGGGCTGTGCACAGGATACGGTCAGCAGCAGACAAAGGCCGCCGAAGACGGCCGAAAGAGGACGTATCATGGCTGGTATGTTTGCGCTAACTTACGGCGAAACTGGCCTTGATAGATGCTTTTTGCCGTATTGCTGACGCCCGTCGGGCGGCCACTATGGGCTGCCCCTACACAAAAACCCCTAACCCCGATGCGCTACCTTTTCCTGCTCCTGCTCACCCTACCCACTTTCGCGCAAATCAATCCGGCCAACGTCACCATAGCGCGGGATGCCTACGGGGTGCCGCATATTTTCGCTAAAACAGACCCGGAAGTGGCCTACGGCCTTGCCTGGGCCCATGCCGAAGATAATTTCAAGACCATTCAATACCTCATGCTACCCGCCAAAGGGCTGCTGGGCAGGCAGTTGGGCAAGACCGGTGCCGCCGCCGACTATGTGGTAGAACTGATCCACGCGGGCGAGCTGGTGGCCAACACGAAAGGCCCCGCCCTATCGCCCGATTTCCAGGCGGTAGTGGAAGGCTACTTGCAGGGTATCAACGATTTCGCCCGTGCCCACCCCGAACAGGTGCTGGATAAACGGGCGTTTCCGTTCACGCTCAACGACTACCTGAAAACGTCGGTGCTGTCGCTATCCATGATTTCGGGGCTTGAAGGGGCGCTGAAGGCCATCTACGCGGGCCGCACCCCCACCATCGATTTTGGTACGCCTGCTACGGCCCACCGCCCGGCCCGGAAACAAAACCAGTCCGACTGGTTGGGTGAGGCCCTGAACGAAACGTCGTTTCCCGGCTCGAACGCCTTTGCCATTCACCCCAGCAAAACCACCGAGGGGCAGGCGCTGCTGGCTATCAACTCGCATCAGCCGCTGGAAGGGCCGGTGGCGTGGTACGAGGCGCACCTGTGTTCCGAACAGGGCTGGAACATCCTGGGCGGGCTATTTCCGGGGGGTGTCACTATCTTCCACGGCGTTAATGAACACCTCGGCTGGGCGCATACGGTCAACTACCAAGATAAGATCGACACCTACCAGCTTCAGACCGACAAGGCACACCCCGGCCAGTATTTCTTCGACGGAAAATGGGTACCGCTCGAAGTGAAGAAGGTGAAGCTGCACATCAAAGGTATCCCGGTTGCCATTGGTCGAAAAGCCTATTACAGCGTCTACGGGCCTACTATCGTGACCAAACGGGGACGGTCCGACGTCTCGGTTTTTGCCCTGCGGCTGGGGGCCAATCAGGAACTGCGCGGGCTGGAGCAATGGTACCGGATGAATAAGGCGCGCTCGTTTTCAGAGTTTCGTAAAGCGCTGGAACCCACCGCTATTCCGGGCTTTAACATCGTTTATGCTGACGCCGACACCATCTATTATGTGAGCAACGGCAAGATCCCCCGCCGCGATCCGGCCTACAACTGGGCAGGTACTTTGCCGGGCAACACCTCGCGCACGCTCTGGACGCAGTTTCACTCACTGAGCGATTTCCCTGCCTACGTGAACCCGCCGAGCGGCTATGTGTTCAACATGAACAACACACCCTTCTACGCCACCGGCCCCGCCGACAACCTGAAGCCTGAGCAGTTCGATCAAACCATTGGCTATGAACGGTTTAATACCAACCGCAGTGTTCGATTCGGTGAGTTGATTGCCCCGCTGGATAAAGTGAGCTATGCCGATTTCAAACGGATTAAATACGACCTGCAACTGCCGCAGAAACTATCCTACGCCGCCGGTCCCGACGCCAACGCCCTCTTCGCTCTCTCGCCCGATGCGTATCCCGACATCCGTGAGCAGATACAGATGCTAAACGCCTGGGACCGGAAAGGCACCGTCGATAGCCCCGGCGCGGGCTTGTTTCTAGTGGTCTACCACTACTGGAACAATAAGCTCAAAGACGTGCCTGTTCCTAAACCTGCGCTCACGCCAGAGCAGTGCGTAGAGAGCCTTCGCTACGCTAAGTCGTTCATAAAGAAGCACTTCAACAAAGAGAGTATTACGCTTGGCGAGTACCAGCAACATGCGCGGGGCAACCGGGCCATCCCCATCTGGGGCCTGCCCGACGTGCTGGCGTCTATCTATTCCGGACCCTACAAAACCCCCACCGGCCAAACGGGGCGCGTACACAGCACCAACGGTGAGTCGTATATTATGTTGGTGAAATTTCCGAAAACGGGCTTGCCCGCCATCGAAACCGTCAACTGCTTCGGTGCCTCGGCCAACCCCGACAGCCCCCATTTCACGGACCAAATGGACCTGTTCATCCAGATGAAAACCAAGCCCATGACGCTGGATAAAAAAGCGGTTTTAGATAGCGCAAAGCGGGTGTACCATCCGGGGGAGAAGTGAGTTGGTGGTTTGTAGTTTGTGGTTGCTTCGCGCTCTAGTGGGCTTCGCGCTACGTGCCCTTCGACAGGCTCAGGGTGACAACAATGTTGAATCAACTCAAGAACATTGTTCTAGTACCCTGTCACCCTGAGCCTGTCGAAGGGCCTCGCGTCAGCAATTTACCTCGCGAAGCCCACTAGGGCGCGAAGCAACCACAAACTACAAACCACCAACTACAAACTTACCTTTGCCCTCATGCAAATCAACGACACTCACACCCACGCGTTTCGGTTTTCGCAGGCCGACGTAGAAGCTTTTGCCCGCGTCACGGGCGACAATAATCCGCTGCACCTCGACGCCGATTTTGCGGCGCAAACGCCCTTCAAACGCCCCATCATGCACGGTATGCTGGGGGCCAGTATTTTCACGAAAGTGCTGGGCACCGAATTCCCTGGTTATGGGTCGGTGTATCTGGGGCAAACGCTGGAGTTTTTGCGCCCCATGTTTGTCGACACCGATTATGAGGTCACATTCACCGTACAACAGGTTGATCCTCAGAAGCATATCGCCCACATTTTCGGCGAAATTCGGGACATGCACACCCAAAAGGTAACCACAAAGGGCGTGGCTACACTCATGCATAAGGAGAAGATATAGCGATGGTTACGCTTGTTGTCTGCTCATTGAAGCGACGTCAGCGCCACCAGCTGAACGGTACTCCGTTTACCCCAGCCGCATTCCAGCGTGCCTGTGCCGGTGGTAGGGGTGTAACGGACTGTTACGAGTTTCTGACCCATCCAAAAACCGTTGGCCTGTTTAGCCTCCTCGTCGGCAATGGCTTTGTCGAAGAGTGGGCGCGTGGCTTCTGTGGGCAGTACTGTGGTGCCCTCGTCGTTGGCGGCGTTGAGGTTGATGACCAAATGCGCACCACACCCATCGGCGGGTAGCCCATTGCCAACCAACAACGCTTTTTGCTCAATTGATGTCGTCTGCTCGGGGGCTACGGTTTTTTCGCAGCTGAAGGCCATTAACAGTATGGCGGGCAGGAAGAAATAGTTGCTGACACGTTGCATAGAAGTTGGGTTATATGTCTGTTAGTAAAGACTCGCCAACAGTTGAAACGGTTGGAAAAAGATGAAGTTAGCACTCTATAAACGCTAAATCTTCTCGCTTCACTACTTTTAACCCGATTTTTCGCGTACTCCATGCCCACTGCCACCCCCGACGTTTCGATTATCATTGTCAATTACAAAACGCCACAACTCATTATCGACTGCCTGCATTCGGTGTTCGAGCACACGCAGGGCGTTTCGGTTGAGGTCATTATCGTCGACAATGAATCGGGCGACAATAGCGAAAGCCTTGTGCGGGGGGCGTTTCCGGAAGCGCAGTTTCCGCAGGTGCGCTGGTTCGATATGGGGTATAACGCGGGCTTTGGGCGGGCCAATAATTTCGGTATGAAACAGGCGCGGGGCCGTAACGTCCTGCTGTTCAACTCCGATACTCTACTGGTGGATGATCTAATCTCTCGCTGTTCACAACTACTTGATCAACAGGCCGATGTGGCAGCGGTGGGGGCCATGCAGATCAACCGCGAGGGGCAGGTACACCCGCAACTGTTCACCCGGTTTGCCCAGTTGCGGCGCTTCTGCTACATCCTGCCCGAACGCTGGCTCAACCGGATTTTTCCCGATAGCCACTACGCCGACCCCAACCAGGTAGACTGGATTATTGGTGCGTTTCTGATGACCCGCCAAACCACCATCGGGCAAACAGGTGGTTTCGACGAGCGATTTTTTATGTATGGCGAAGACGTAGAATGGTGCTGGCGACTAGGCAAACAAGGGCGGATGCTGGTGCTCCACGACGGCTTTTTTGTGCACCTCGAATACGGCAGCGATATCAGCAACGCCACCCGGAAGGTCACGTTCATCAACCGGTTTAAGACGCAGATGCAATTGTCTAACCTGCTCTGGATACGCAAACAGTACGGCGCGGGGGCCTATTTGCTCCTGATGATCCACTACTATACCCTCGTGCCCATTGTTTACGGCTGGAAGATAAGTATTAACCTCCGGCAGGGTAAGCCCCTGTTCAGTGAGCTAACAAATCAGCGGGCGTTTGCCCAACAAGTCGGTATATTTAGCCGTTTCTTCTGGGCGACCCTCTTCAATCAAAACCGCTTTTTTAAGGTGTGACGACACAAACTGGTAGACGCTGGATATTGGAGCAAGAAGTTCAATGTCCAGCGTCTACCAGTTAGTGTTTAACATCCAATATTCCCCTATCCTATGACTGAGACTAGTAGGGCGTTTCTTTACGCCTACCTTAACAACGCCTCGCCCACGGGCTTTGAATCGTCGGGGCAGCAGCTTTGGCTCGATTACCTCAAACCCTACATTGACGAGTACATCGTTGATACCTACGGCACGGCAGTGGGCGTAATCCACGCTGATCCGGCCTCACCCACCAAAGACTACAAAGTGGTCATTGAGGCTCATTCCGACGAGATATCGTGGTTTGTGAACTACATCTCCGACGATGGTTACCTCTACGTGCGGCGCAACGGTGGTTCGGATGCCCTCATTGCACCTTCTATGCGCGTGAATCTGCACACCAAGCAGGGCGTAGTCGAGGGTGTATTTGGCTGGCCCGCCATTCATGTGCGTGACCTAGCCAAAGACACCGCCCCCAAAGTGACCGACCTGTTTATCGACGTGGGCGCGGCCACCAAAGATGAAGTGCTGGCCATGGGTATTCACGTAGGCACCGTCTGCACGTTTGTGGATGGCCTGACCGAGATGAACGGCCGCTACTTTGTGGGTCGGGCGCTCGACAACCGCATGGGTGGGTTCATGATTGCCGAAGTGGCCCGTCAGCTGAAGGAGAATGGAGTCAAACTGCCCTTCACGCTCTACGTCGTCAACGCGGTGCAGGAAGAAATCGGCCTGCGCGGGGCTGAAATGATCGCCCACCGCCTCCGCCCCGACATCGCTATCTGCACCGACGTAACGCACGATACGCAGTCACCGAAGTACGATAAGAAAGAACAGGGCGACCTGAAATGCGGGGGCGGCCCGGTACTTTGTTACGGCCCCGCTGTGCAGAATAACCTCCTCGATTTCATGATCGACGTGGCCGACACGCACGACATTGCGTTTCAGCGGCAGGCCGTGAGCCGATCTACCGGCACCGACACCGATGCTTTTGCCTACGCCGCCGAAGGGGTAGCTTCGGCCCTGATCTCGCTGCCGCTGAAGTACATGCACACCACCGTAGAGACGGTGCATCAGGAAGATGTTCAAGCTGTTATTCGGCTGATGTACAGCGTACTACTGACGCTGAAGGGTAACGAGGATTTCAGGTATATAAAATAAGTGGTAAGTGATGAACGGTAAGTGGTAAGTGGCTGACGCATAAATAAGAAGCGTCAGCCACTTACCACTTACCGTTCATCACTTACCACTTATCTCATACTTTCGGCTCCACCCAGATTGCTACTAGCAAGCTGGTAATCAAGATAAACCACGCCCAGTCGGGTAGTTCTTTTTCGACGAAACGGGCTTCGGCGGGGCGACTGACATCATAGCGGCGGTGGGCAAGTGCTACCGCCGCTGTCTTTTGGCGTTGGCTCAACGGCCCCAACGCCCCCGCTCGGTTTGGCTCAGTGGCGTAGACATAGACCGCCAGTGTGTCTTGCAACGGTTGCCAGCCAGGTTGTGCCGGTCGGATGGTGCCGGTCCAGGATCGGGTGTTGAGCGGCGCGGGGCGCAGGTTTATGGTGTCATTGCCGATGCGCAGACGAGCAGGGACGACGGTTGGGTTGTTGAGCGTTATTTCGGCCGGAAGGTGCTGATAAACAGGCGCTTCTATGGTCAGATTATTGGTCGATGTAGGCTGTAATTGAGCCAGTATTGACAGCCAAAGCCGGTTATAGGCTACGCTGTCGCCGCTTAGACGGAGGGGAAAAGTTTCGGTTAATAGCGATAGAGCCACCCGGCCGGTAGAGGGCTGAACGGCAACCGGATAGCCCGGCACGGGCAGCAGCCGATTGGTGAGCACAAAGCGATAGGGGAGGGCCGTGAGTACGGGGCCAATGTGCAGGGTGTCTTTGCCCGGCACCCGCCGCAGTTGCCAGCGCGTATGCAAGGCCCGGTTTACGGCGGCCACATCAGCGTCAGCCTGACTCACGTTCAACACCAGCACACTCTTGTCCGTTGATAAAGTATTGGTTACCAATCTATTAGTCACGTTGCCTGGATCCGTAATGACCAGATCGGGCGGGGTATTTTTGGCCGAAACTGCGCTGTTGATGGCCAGCGAACTACCGATTCCTTTCGACAGTGTGCTGGTCAGTTCAACCTGATGCCCCTGCTGCCCCAGCCAGTCGGCGAGGGTGCGCGTCTCGAAATCGGGGGCGGTGAGCACAAACCGGATGCGCATACGGGCGGTGGGCCGGACAACAAAATGGAGCGTGTCGAGTAGGGTGTTGCCGAGCCAGAGCGTCGGGCTGTTTCGGCCTAGTGCAAAAACCGGATAGTTTAGTATAAAGTCTTGATTACCAGTTGTCAGCCAGGTGCTGTCGAGCGTACGTTGGCCAAGTCGAACCCGTAACACGTCCGCTTTTGTCGTACCGATTTGCCCACTGATTGTCTGGGACTGACCCAGCGGCACAATACCCTGCCAACGCAGACTCTGCAACTGACCCGCTGCCGCATAGGGCACCCACGTCACCACCTGCTTAGTCAATTGCGCCAGTATGTTGTCGGGAAAAGCCTGCCCCAGCAATACTACCGAATCGGTTGCCCCGCGAAACGCCTGCGCCATGATGATTTGGCGAATATGCAGGCTGTCCTGCACCCGGCGAATGGCCTCGTTGGGAATCTCCATACCCAGAGCCTCATCGGCCACCAGCAACACCCGTCCGGCGGGAAGTTGACTACGGCAGCGGGGTTGTAGAAACAGGCCTAGCAAGCTCAAAAACAGCAACACATGCAGCCCAACGCGCACTGCTCTGCGCCCCGCTGACAAATTGGTTTCTTTACTGATTCGCCACAAAGAGAAGAACAACAGGGCTAACAGTAATGCGGAAATAAGCCAGGGCCAAGGCGTTGTCCAGTCGATGGGAGGGAGGGTCATTGTTGATGGGGTGAGTGCTGTCAGGTCGGAATGCCGCACCATCCTAACCTGACGGAACGCGGGTCCCCCGACCCGGCGTAGAAAAGTAGCTGGTTGAAATACGCCGGGTCGGGGGACCCACGTTCCGTCAGGTTAGGATGGTGCGGCATTCCGACCTGACAGCACTCAGTACTACACTTAACCCATCACTCCAGCCTTTGCCAGAAAGCGTTTTCTAATTTCTTTTCCGACACCATACCCGACCGGCTGCCCACCGTAGTTTGGTTGGCGAATGCGGCCAGTCGGCTTTGTAGTTGATCAATAGCGTTGGGTGTCAAGGTTTTACCTGCGGCTAGCTGCTGTAACTGCGCCAGCACCGACCAGTTGGTCAGGCCGCTTTGCAACAGTGGGCCACTCAGCGCTAGGCTTAGTTGCCCTATCGTCTGGCGCTGTGCGGGGGTTAGTTTGGGTAGCGACACATAGCCCAGCACTTCGGCTACCAGCGTGGCCGTGGGCAGGTTGCGGTATTGCCGCGCCAGCCGGTTTCTGGTGGCTACGTTTTTGAGTTCGCCCGTGAGCCGGGTTTCTTTTTCCTTCAGCGGGGGCGGGTCGTAACCGCTCTTTTTAGCGTAAGCACGGGCTTTTTGTTGTGCCAGCTTCAGGTATTCCAGTGCTTTTTGTTCAAACGGTCGGGCCAATTCAGGCTCGTATAGGCGCAGGTGTAACTCCGACTGCCACATCTGTTCCAGCACCATTTTCAGCAGGCTCCGCGTCGACTGCTCGTAAAACGTGTTCACCTCGCCGTTATCGTGGTTGTGCACGTATTGCTCCATCAGCGCGGCCAGGGGGTCTTGTTCCTGCCCGGTGGCGGGGCCATTGGCACCGCCGTGATCATGGTCGTGCCCTGCTTCGGCGTGGTGATCGTCGTGATGCGCTTCTTTGGGTGCCGGAGATGCCTCGCCGCCTCCAGGATCTTTCTGGGTGTCGTGGCGGTGCTCAAAGCCCGCCAGCAAGTCGGCGTCGTTGTCGGCCAGGGGGCTGTGGCCGCCAATCTGATTCTCGAATTCTTCGCCCAAATACTGCCCGTAGCGCAGCCTGAGCACTTTTTGGTCGAAACCAATCTCATTCGATTCACTGTTGAACGCCGTTTTGGTCAGCCGCTTTTTGCGGGCAATGAGCTTGTCGGTGTCGATAATAATCTGCCGCTGACTGCGGAAGTATTCGGGCATGATGTTCACCGCCATCGTAGCCAGTTCGGCGTCGTCGGTCTGGGTAGTGTCTTTGAAGACTACGAAGTAGGTGTCTGACTTGGTCAGTTGCGGCTCCGGGCGGTTCGCCGCTCCGATGCGGTTGTCGATGGCGGCCCAGTAGTAGTATAATTCGTCGCCGGGAGCAAAACCCAGTTTGGCCAGATCGAGCGTATGACTCAGCAGCGCCGACGTAAACGGCCCGCTGCCCGACGGTGGCGTTACCGGAAAGTGGCTCTCCCGAAACTTGACATTTTCGCCCGACCCCCTCGCCAACGTAGCTACAATGTAGGCCCCCCGCACCCGGAAATCGTCGGACACCTGGGCCTGCACCCGTAGTTGCATAGGTTCGCCCAGGCGATGAAACCGGTGCAGCTCTTTCGACGTGGGCCGAATCACGGGTGGCGTATCGGGCTGGGCTTCGAGGCGGTAAAAGTCGGACTGGTACACCAGCGAGTCGCGTTGCTTTGGCGTCGTCCAGTAGGCCCGGATGGCATACAGGCCTGAGTTAAGCACGCGGTCTTGATACGAAAAAGCCCCTTTCTGCTGTGCAAAGGCTAGTTCGCCCCCCCGGTTGTTGACCAGCACTACCCGCACCCGGTCTGCTTGGCTAAGCTGCACCTGCCACCGCAACACCGACCCTACGTAGGCCGTCACGTTCAAATCGGTCGTGTTGCGCGTGGGTAAACCCGTGTAGGCTGGCGGTTGAACCTGCAAGTTCGCCGAACGGAAGGTGGGGGGGAAGGTTCTGTTTACAGTTTTCAGTTTGCTGTCTTCTGTTGTTGTTCTCCCGATTGCCTTGCGTGAGGGGGCCGGTTGGACGTTGATCAGGGCGAAAAGGGCCAGAGAAGCCAGCAGGAGCAGGGCGTAGGGGCGCAGGTTTTGCAGTAGTACAAACGGTTTGGGCAGTTGCGCAGCCCGTTTGCCCAGTCGGTCGAGCTGCAACTGTTCGGCCATGTTGGGGTTAGGCTTGGTGAGCAGGGGCAAGCTATATTCGGTGTGGCCCAGGGTGCGGTGTAACAATGCAATGGCCGCTTGTCGCTGTGGATAGAAAGCGTCTAACCGCCAGGCTGTCAAGGCTGTAGCAGTCAGGGATAGGCCAACAATGATACCTGTAGAAGCGGGCCGCAACGCTAGCAACAGCCCCACCGATACACCAACAAAAACGGCCTTCAGCCAGCTGTTGGCATATAACTGCGTGGTAATAGACCGTATGAGTTGATGAAGCGATTCCATAGTTGAGGAGCAGAGGGCAGAGAGCGTAGGGCAGAGGGCGTGGTGTCAGGTTGGGAATGCTATTACCCCCTCAATTCCACGCTCCCTGCCCTACGCTCCACGCCTACTTAACCATCGTTCGGCCAGTAGAAGGCTTAAAAATAATATGAGGAGGGCTTTTTGACCTGCATTTCTGGGATGGGCGGTGGGTAAGGTGGGGGACTGATCACTGATGGCGGGCTGAAATAAGGCCGCAAATGCCTGCTGACTAAGCGGAGTTGGCTGGCTAGTGAGGCCTAGGCCGCTGAGCAACTGCATTCCCAACTGCTCGGGCAACTGCCCATTGGCTATGTCGGCGTTGGACCGGATGGTGAGCGGTCCAGGCAGGTACTGCACGTTGGACCAATCGGTACGCAGGGGCTGGCCAACAAGGGTGTAAACAGTAGCTGGGTTGGGGCTTGTAATGGACCTGTCGGTGATGATCCAGGTGTATGATTTATTGGTAATTGACTGTTCGTCAAGTTGATATGTTAAGCCGTACACCTGCGTGAGTGCACCCAGCGCGGCCAGGACAGAAGCCCGTTCGGCGGCCTCGCCTAACTGCACCAGCACCCGGATAGGCGCTGTAGTCACTGCTTTGGTTGTGGTAGCATTCGTAACCGCCAAGCGACCATTATCGGCAAGGGTTAACACTTTGCCCGAAGGCAGCGCTATGTGGGACGATGGATTTTCCGTAGCGCTATTGGCAGGGTGGAGAAAAAATGGTTTAGGCACCTGAAAAGCGGGTCCATTGACCCATACCGACGAGTTGCGCAGGTACAGGTGTAGGTTGGCTTGCGGGGCGGTGGCTTCGTCGATAACCGCTTGCAGGGCGAGTGGATTCAGGGGCGGCGATGGCGGCAACTCATCCAGCGCGGTAATTATCGAAAGGGGCTGGGTGGCCCAGAAAAGTCGTTCGTCCCGTTGTTGGGCCTGCGCCAGTTCAAACCGATACATGCTGACCAGTTGCCTGTTGGGTTCCACCAAATGCACTTGCTGGGCAGGCGTAGCTGTCTTTTTACCGGGCCAGATGGGCCGGGCCAGCAGACAGGCCAATACAACGAGCAGCAGGCAGCGCAACACCAGCAGCAGCAAATTGTCGAACCTCAACCCACGTTTGGGGGGCTGGGTGGGCGTTTCGAGCCAGCGCAGCATAGCCCACGGCATGGGTCTGGCCCGCTGCTGATGCCAGAAATGCAGCGCAATAGGCACTGCTATGGCCAGTATTCCCCACAGCAGGACCGGATTAAGAAACGTCATCGTCGAGCATTTTCAGGTATTCAATCCGATATTACACCAAACCAATTCACGCTCATGCACATCGTAACGAAAATTTTTATCGCCCTGGTAGCCATTGAACATCTTTACATTCTCTGGCTGGAAATGTTTGCCTGGACCACCCGCGGCCCGAAAGTCTTTAAAGGCTCTCTCCGCCCGGATCTCTTCGAACCAACTAAAGTCCTGGCTGCCAACCAGGGGCTATACAACGGTTTTCTGGCTGCTGGCCTGCTCTGGGCATTGCTGATTACTGACCCTACCTGGCAGAAAAACGTGGCCATTTTCTTTCTGTCCTGCGTTATTGTGGCCGCACTCTACGGTGGCTATTCGGCCAGCAAACGGATCATTCTGATGCAGGGCCTCCCCGCCCTAATCACCCTGGCGCTGCTGCTGGCCGTTTAGTCATTGGTCATTCGTAGCTGGATACAACGAATGACCAATGACAGCGCAGCGAATGACCAATGACTAAACGGCCAGCAGTTCACGCAGGACCAACGCGGGGGGATCGGTGAGGAGGGCGCGGACGTGGCGGAGGTGGGGCAGATGAAGCTGACTGGTTAACTGATCGAAGTAGGCGGTGGCTGCCTGCTGAACCTGGTTGCGAACGGTATCGGCCTGAACCTCAACAGATTGGTCTGTTTCTAAATCCTGGAATTGATAGAAGCCGCTGAGATTAAAATCGACCTCCTGCTGCCCCAGCACCTGAATCAGCAGAATCTCGCGGCGGGGTGTGGCGGCCTGTCTGAGCAGTGTAATCCACTCGTCGTTGAGCTGCAACAGGTCCGACACCAGCACCAGCAACTCGCGTTGGTTGCGTTGCGGTATCGGAAACGCGGGCGGCTCGGCGGGCCAGCTTCCCCCTGCCGTCAGCCCCGCCAATGTGCCTAGCACTTTCTGGAAGGCCTGTTTGCCGACGGGCACCAGCGCCTCTACCTGCCCCTCCCGAACACTATGGAGACTTAGTTGGTCGCCCTGCCGGTTAGCAATGTAGGCCACCGCTGCCAGCAGCACCTTCGCGTAGTCGAGCCGCCGCACGGGGCCTTCGGCGTAGTTCATTGACCCCGACAGGTCGAGCAGCAGCCGCACTTGCTGACTGCTCTCCGTCTCTGACTCGCGCACCAGATGCTTACCCGTTTGGGCATACCGCTTCCAGTCGATCCGTTTGGGATCATCGCCGGGTTGGTACGCCCGAAACTGCGCAAACTCCACGCCCACGCCATTCCGGCGACTGCGATGCAGGCCCAGCGTCAGCTCGTCGCTAATCAATTGCCCCACCAGTGGCAGATTATTGATGCGAATAAAATCGAGGGGAGGGGTCATTGAGAATCAGGAATGTCCTTTCTACACGGTATTTACGATGGTTAGCTATGCCATTCTTAATTCATTTACCACTGCCGAAATCACACCATCTGTGGTAATGCCTTCTGAATCAGCGCGAAAGTTGAGAGCAAGGCGGTGGCGGAGCACGGGGTAAGCCAGCTTTTGGATGTCGTCGGGAATGACCGAGAAGCGGCCGTTGAGTACGGCGCGGGCTTTGGCACACAGGATCAGGGCCTGACCAGCGCGGGGACCAGCCCCCCAGTCGCACCACTGCTTTACAAACGCTACTGGGCTATCCGCCGGGCGGGTATTGCGGACGAGGCGGTTTACCAGCGTCAGCAGTTCGTCGGAGATGAATACTTGACGGGTCAAGGTCTGTAAATCATGTACGTCATTATCGGTTAGAATCGTGTTTAACACCGGCTTGTCGGTGCCGGTAGTGGCGCGGAGGACGGCGAGTTCTTCCTGTTCCGAGGGGTAGCCGAGGCGGATGTAGAGCAGGAACCGGTCGAGTTGGGCTTCGGGGAGTGGGTACGTTCCCGCCTGTTCAATGGGGTTTTGCGTAGCGATGATCAGGAAAGGCCGGGGCAGCAGATGGTCGGTGCCTGCGTAGGTGACCTTGTATTCCTGCATGGCTTCGAGCAGGGCGGCCTGCGTCTTGGGCGGCGTCCGGTTGATCTCATCGGCCAGCACAATGTTGGCAAAGATTGGCCCCCGATTAAACTGGAAGAATTTCTTGCCTGTTTCGTGATCTTCTTCCAGCACCTCGGTGCCTACAATGTCGCCGGGCATCAGGTCGGGCGTAAACTGAATGCGTTTGAACGACATGCTCAACGTACGGGCCAACGTGCTTACCAACAGCGTTTTAGCTAGGCCTGGTACGCCTTCCAGGAGGCAATGACCACCCGCCAGCAGCGTAATGATCACTTCGTCGATGGCTTCCTCCTGCCCAATAATGACCTTGCCAATCTCCGCTTTCAGCAAGGGCAATTTCGCCACGAGGGCTTTGTAATGATCTGGACTCATAGAAAAGGGAGGAACGGAGGAGGGAGGAAAGGAGAAAGGGGACTTGCATAAGCATATTGTGCTGTGTCAACTCTTTTCCTCCGTTTCTCCCTCCTCCGTTCCTTCATTGTTAAATACTTGTCAATGCATACGTCACAATATTAACCCCAAACTTAGTGTTGTCTTCGGCTAGGAAACGCTTGTTGCGGAAATCATAGTCCCACTCGCAACCATAGTCTTTGTTGCTATAAAGCACCCCAATACGGCCGTTGATGGTAATGGCCTTGAGGTAGTCATGCACTAAGTCATCGCCCCAGCCATTCAGCTCGAAACTGGTGGTAGGCGGTCCGTCGGTGAACTTGAAAAACGCAGTATAGATGGGGTGGTTGTTCGGAATCTTTTGCAACGCTTTGGGGCCAAAAGTACGAGCCATCTCCTGCTCAAACGACTTGGCAAACAGCCCGTCGATGTCGTGGTTGCAGTCGTCTACAAAGACAAAGCCACCGTTTTGCACATACCGTTTGAAATGGTCGCGCTCTACCGTCGAAAACTCAACCAGTTTATGGCCGCTCAGGTAACAAAATGGGCTGCGGAACAGATCGGTGCTGTTTAGTTGCACCACGCGCTCGGTTTCCTCCACGGGTATTGTCGTGTACTCAATCAACGAATGCAGTAGATTGGCGGGCATTCGCTGATCGGTATCCCAGTCACCAGAGGCGTATTGAATGCGGGTGAATCGAAACGGTTTCAAGTTTTTTTGCCGATGAACGCATAAAATTAGCACTTTAATTTTTCCAATACAGAAGCACGAACCTGAATAATTGGCGGCCTCGCTTTGGTATTTTACCAAGAAAATATAGTATATAGATTTAGCCGTGTTTAATTAATTTCAACAAAAGTTAAACAAAAATTTTATTCAACGGGTTGTCATGATGGTATTACCAAACCTAACAAACCCCAAACAATCTCTCGTACTCCTATGCAAACTGTACTTCATTTCGCGTCTGTGCTGGCCGCAGACCTCGCCGCTGGTGACGTAGTTGGCTTCACCTTCTTCACAGGCTACATGTCGATGCTGGCCGCTTCCATCTTCTTCTTTATGGAGCGGAGTCAAGTAGACGGTAAGTGGAAAACGTCGCTGCTGGTATCTGGCCTGATCACGTTCATCGCGGCCGTTCACTATTTTTACATGCGCGGCGTGTGGCTGGAAACCCACACCTCGCCAACGCAATTTCGCTACATCGACTGGACGCTGACCGTGCCCCTGATGTGCGTTGAGTTCTACCTGCTCATCAAACCTTACGGTGGCAAAGCGAGTACCCTCTACAAACTAGTGGCCTACTCACTGCTAATGCTGGTAGCCGGCTATATTGGTGAGGCTATCCACCCAGAGCAGAGCATCCTGTGGGGTGTTATCTCAACGGTGGGTTATCTGGGCGTGATTTATGAAGCTACCGCCGGCGACGTGAAGAAAGTAGCCGATGCTTCATCGAACCCGGAGGTAAGCAAGGCGGTACGCCTGCTGCGTAACTTCGCCATCGTGGGCTGGGCCATTTACCCAATTGGCTACATGACCCTACCGGGCAACCTGTTGTCGGGCATGGGGCTAAACCTGGACCTGATCTATAACATCGCCGACGCGATCAACAAGATTGGTTTTGGCTTGGTTGTTTACAGCGCTGCTATGGCATCGACCCAAAACGAGCGCAGCCTCGAATCGGCTATCAGCGACCGCATCATGAGTGGCCAAACGGCTGGTCGTCCTGCCAAGGTTTAACGCTACGCTTTATTCAATAAAAAACCCCCGTCCAGCAGGTCGGGGGTTTTTTATTGAATAACAGATTGCTAATCAGTTGATTTGATTCTTCTTAGTGCGTTCTTTCAGAAATGACAGAAGTAATTTCTCCACGCCGTCGAGCCCGTAAGGTGATGTTTGGCGATAGCGATTTTTGTTTTGTATGTACGGATTCAGATCAGCGCACTCATAGGCATCGAGTACCTCTGGGTGGACGTAGTGCTTGCGGCAAACCGTACGCGTGTTACCCAGCCGGTGCGACACCTCGTCGAGCACGGTGTTCACGTTCTTTTTGGCTTCTTTTTCGGTCGTGAACGGCCCCAACTCCACCAGCAGTCGCAGGGCGTTGGTGGTGCCGGCCCAAGTGCGGAAATCTTTGGCCGAAAACTCATCACCCATCGTTTCGTGCAAGTACTCGTTCACCATCCCGGAGTCGATAGGGTGTCGGTCGCTGGCATCGTCAATATACTGGAAAAGCTCTTTTCCCGGAATATCGCGGCAGGCTTTCACCAACTTGGCCAGGCGTTTGTCGTGAAGCGTGATGTCGTGATAAATGCCTTTTTTCCCTTTAAAACTAAACCGCACGTCTTTGTCGGTGGCTTTCACGTGGCGGTCTTTCAGTGTAGTAAGGCCATACGAGCCATACTCTTTTTCGTAGGCTGCATTCCCCACCCGAATCAGTGTTTGCTCCATCACGCTAAGAGCAATGGCAATCACTTTCTCGCGCGACAGTGTGGGTTGCTGCAAGTCTTCGTGCAGCCGTTTCCGCAGTTGGGGCAGTTGTTCGCCGAAGGCCTCCATCCGATAGAACTTCGTCTCGCTCCTGATGGCGTTCCAGTTGGTATGGTAACGGTACTGTTTGCGCCCCTTGGCATCTACGCCCGTGGCCTGCAAATGACCATTGGGCTTAGGGCAAATCCAGACGCGCTCGTAGGCGGGGGGGAGGGCCATACGCCGGATTCGTTCCAGCGTGGCTTCATCGTCAACGAGTTGCCCGTTGGGGTCCACATATTCATACTTATCACCTTTGGCCCGGCGCGAAAGGCCCGGCATGGTGTCGCTGACGTAGACAAGTTTGGCGGCCCGTGCTACTTTGGCGGGGTCCTGGGCCAATGCTAAAAGGTTCATAGGGATTGTTGTGAAAAGCGGGCCGTACAAAGGCGACCATCTGTTAGAACCGGTGGGCAGTTGGTGTAGTTTGGCGCGGTAAATAAGATTCGCACGGCAGGCCGGTACCGCGCCGTAACGCTCGGCTGCCTAACTTGCCGGCCTGAAACCTCTGCCTGCCAACTTCTTATCAATCAAGATGACCCTTCTGTATCAACGCCTTCAGGAAAAAAAAGTCAAATTTAATCATGTTTGTGAAGTAGGCGTTTACGTACCTACTGTATCGAACATTGGCGATTTTATTCGAGACGGCATATCCGCCACCCTGGTGGAAGCCGACCCCGTTATTGCCAAGGAAATAGAGACGTATTTTAAAGGGTACGACATACGCGTTTATCCGTTTGCCATGTGGGATTATAACGGCGTATTGCAATTATCGAAAGCCGAAGCGTCCACATTCGTGTCAGCCCTGGCCTCGAGTCCGGCGCTGGAGAATGATGGTTTCAAAGTTAATGCCAGTACACATTTGAAGTGCCCTGCAAGCGTTTTTCGGAGATCGATACTGGTGAATTTGACCTCTTAAGCATTGATATTGAGGGTAGTGAGTGGTATGTGCTAAAATACATGGTCAGCCGTCCGAACGTTATTTCCGTAGAGACGCACGGCAAATTTTACGTCAATCCGTTTATCAACGAAATAAAGGCATGGATGTTGAAAAACAACTATATCATTTGGTATAAAGACCGAAGCGATAGCGTATATGTAAAAAAAGAATTTATTGACATTACTAGCTATGAAAAAATAGCGTTGATATTGAAAAATACCTGGCTCGAACTGCGTCGGCAGAAACGGCATTTTCGGTTATCTAAAAAATAAATAGCTGTTTACATAGATTGGCTCTTTTTTACAGCTTTGCCAAAGCTGAGCAGGCCCAGCGCCAGCAAATAATGGTAGGCATCAATAGGGTGAATAGGGAGGGCCACATTGTTGACTTTGGTGGCGAAGGCCATGAGCATCACACCCACCACCAGCCACACCGCCCAGTGCTGTTTGCGTAGCAGCGCAAACACGGCCAGCAGCATCACCAGAAGGATACCTAACGCCGACACCACCGGCGCAAACACCCGCACCGTGGGTAAAAACAGGAGCACAAACAGCACTACGCCCCCCACCACCGTGGCCCCAAACACTACCGACGTGGCGGGTCGCTGTAGGGCAAGCGCGTAGGTGGCCACCACCAGGCAAATCACCCCTAAACTGCCCGCCAGCGTGGTCAGCGACTGATGCAGCGGCTCCAGCGCGGCAAGCCCGGCGAAGGTTAAAACGCCCACCAGCGCGGCCAGCGAGATGGTTAAAAAGAAGAAACCCCAGAGAATTCGGTTGAAAAAAGGAAGCCGCTGAAACGACGTAGCGTAGACCCCCAAACCCGTAGCGGCCAGCACCGCATCGGAGAGCATATGCGAAAGAATCATTGCGGAAGGTAATGTTTTTCGGTCTACTTTTACGCCTCTTTTAGCAGAATATAACGTCAACGCGCAGGCATCGCCTACGATCCACGAACAGCAATGAGCGTATTAGTAAACAAGGACTCAAAAGTGATAGTACAGGGCTTTACAGGCTCTGAAGGCTCTTTTCACGCCCAGCAGATGATTGAATACGGCACCAACGTGGTGGGTGGCGTAACCCCCGGAAAAGGCGGACAAACCCACCTCGACCGGCCCGTGTTCAACACCGTTCGGGAAGCCGTGGAAACAGCCGGTGCCGACACGTCGATCATTTTTGTGCCGCCCGCATTTGCCGCCGACGCGATCATGGAAGCCACCGAAGCAGGCATCAAAGTTATCATCTGCATTACCGAAGGCATCCCGACCGAAGATATGGTGGACGTGAAGGCGTTCATGAAAGGCAAACCCGCCCGCCTTATCGGTCCCAACTGCCCAGGTGTGATGACCGCCGGTGAATGCAAAGTGGGCATCATGCCCGCCTTCATTTTCCAGAAAGGTAAAGTAGGCATCGTTTCGAAATCAGGCACCCTTACTTACGAAGCCGTTGACCAACTCACCAAAGCCGGTTTGGGCCAGACCACGGCCATCGGCATTGGTGGTGACCCCATCATTGGCACCACCACCAAAGAGGCTGTTGAACTGCTCATGAACGACCCCGAAACCGAAGCCATCGTGATGATCGGTGAAATTGGTGGGGGTATGGAAGCCGAAGCCGCCCGCTGGATCAAAGCCGACGGCAACCGTAAACCTGTAGTAGGCTTCATTGCTGGCCAGACCGCCCCGAAAGGTCGCCGGATGGGCCATGCCGGGGCCATTGTGGGTGGTGCCGACGACACCGCCGCCGCCAAAATGGCCATCATGCGCGAGTGCGGCATCTACGTAGTTGAGTCGCCCGCTATGATCGGTGACACCATGCTGAAGGCGCTTGGAAAATAAAGAGTGAAGGAGATAAAGAGTGAAAGAGATAACGAGTGAAAGAGTGATCATTCACCGCACAAAAAACTGCGACTGGCTATCTGGTAGGCCATCAGCATTTCATCTGCGCTGTATTATCACTCTTTCACTCGTTATCTCTTTCACTCTTTCACTTTTCGCTCAGGGCCGTCAGGAGGGCGTTGGCCCCGAACAGCTGTATTTTCCCGTACATGACCTTCAGGCCGACCTGCTGGTTTATGACGAGGCGTTCAAAACGTACGTCCCTTACATAACGGAACAACACGCCAGTGAACAAGCCCTGAGCGCTTATGTTGACGTGGAAAGCAACCGGCGTTATAAACTCCTGCTACAGAGCAAAGCCGATGGTTTTCTATTTATCGAAGCCGCCCTTCGCCGCAAATGTCCCGCCGGGCAGTGGCTCGTGCTCGACCTCGACAGCCTGTTTCAGGTTTACAAAAAGCCGCAGCTGTTCATCACGCTTTACGGAGCCGCCGGAGCCGCCAATTGGCAGGCTTACATTGGCCACCCCCGGTCGGCGGCGGGGCAAACTATCCGGCTCAACGACGACCTGCTGAGCGTACGTCCCCGCAATTTTTCGGGCTTCATCAGCTTTTTCAGCGCCGGTCTGTTGTTTCTGTTGGCCGTCCACGCCTTTCTGATCAGTTTCTTCCGGCGCGCTTTTCAAACATTCTACAACCCCCTCAACCTCATCACCGCCGACCCAGCCGACGATTCGTTCCTGATCAACAGGCCCTTGGGGCGGGTATCGATGGCATTTACGTTGGCACTAAGCCTCAGCATGGCGTTTTTGTTCATGTATGTGCAGCACCTGAACATCAACCTGTTCAGCATGGGTACCCTGCTGCCACATGAGTCCGGCTTTGGCACTATTGTATTTAACTACGGCATCATTAGTGGCCTGATTTTCCTGTCGCTGCTGGCCAAGTACGCGTTTGTTGCTGCCGTGGGTAGCCTATATAAGTTCGACACCATTGTAAACCTGCACTATTTCCGGGTGATCCAGTCGTCGCTGCTGTTTATTACAATCCTGATCATTCTGGTGGCGGCGCTGAACCCCGGCAACATGGTCGAGATTCCGGTTAGTTACGTGCTGCTGCCGTTTATTGTTTTCTATCTGGCCCGCCTTGCCTGGCTCTACGTAACCCTAGTGGGCCAACTCCCGGTCAAGAATCTGTATTTATTTTCGTACCTTTGTATCGTAGAATTGATTCCTCTCGTAGTCGGTATCCGCTTTGCCGTTTGACGAGTGCTTGCTGATTTACCCATACCTATTCCACCGCCCAGCAGGCCGGAATGCTTAAAAACTGAGTTAGATTCAATGAGCCAAACCAGCACTCAGCCCGCCGAGGACCGTCTGACGAAAGTCACCCAGATTTTAGTTACCCAAGCCAAACCCGCCGACGATAAATCGCCCTATTTTGAGTTAGCGTCTAAGTACAGCATCACCGTCGATTTCCGCCCATTCATTGAGATTCAGGGCGTTTCATTCAAAGACTTTCGGCGGCAGAAAATCAATATCCTGGAGCACACGGCCATCATTTTCACCAGCCGTAACGCTATCGACAACTTCTTCCGCATTTGTCAGGAAGGCCGCATCGAGGTGCCCATCGATATGAAGTATTTCTGCATTTCGGAGCAGACGGCCAACTACCTCCAGAAATACATCGTCATTCGGAAGCGGAAGATCTTCTCTGGTACCAAAACTGCCAAAGAGCTCTTTGACCTGATTCGGAAGCACAAGACCGAGAAGTTCCTGTTCCCCTGCTCGAACATCCGCAGCAACGACATCCCCGATTTTATGGACACCGGTGGCCTGCAACTGACCGAGGCCGTCATGTACGAGACCGTGGCAACAGACCTCTCGGACTTGGCCGTGGCGCAGTATGATATCATCGCGTTTTTCAGCCCGTCGGGGGTGGCTTCGCTGATGAGTAACTTCCCTGATTATAAACAAAATGGCACGCGCATGGCTGCTTTTGGTCCCACCACGGCCAAGGCTATCATCGATGCCGGACTGATCCTCGATATTGAAGCACCCTTACCGAATGCACCCTCGATGACGGGGGCGTTGGACCTCTACATTCGTAAAGCCAACAATTTATAGTTAGTTGGCGTTGTCCTGCAACGTAAGCCGAGACCTGAGGGTATATGTTACCGCCTCTGGTTTCGGCTTCTTTTTGATCAATATTTTGCGTTTTCGTGCGTTAATCTGGTAATTCGGCATCAGACATACACAGCCTGAAATCTTTGTTGCATATGCTTCGTAAACTCTACGTGTTGTTGGGCGTCTGTCTGCTCGCGCTACCGGCGTTGGGGCAAACAGATCCTCAGTTTAGCTTTTTCATGTTCACGCCCACGTACCTGAACCCGGCGGCGGTTGGTGCAGAAGGCGTTACGCGGCTGCAACTGATTCACCGCAGCCAGTGGACGGGATATCAGGCACCAAGTAACTTCGGTGGCGCACCTACCTCGCAGCTCATCACCGCCGACCTGCCCCTGAACAAGATCAACAGCGGCGTGGGTATTTATGCGTTCAATGATGTGGTAGGGCCGCAAACCAACCAAACCGTGCAATTGGCCTATTCATATCGGTTGCCGATAAAAAACGGTGCACTTCGGATTGGGGTGCAGGCCGGCCTTGAAAGCCAGCGCATTGATTATTCGGGTATTATTTTACCAGATCCAAGTGGGCCTGATCCTCTGGTACCAACGGGTCAGTATTCGCAGTTTCAGCCCGATTTCAGCGCGGGTTTGTACTACAGCACCGTGGATTACTGGGTTGGTGCCAGCATATTTCACCTCACCACGCCTGCTTACAGATTGGGCACCGAGCGAGGTGTAAACCCATTGTCACGGACAGCTTATTTCTCGGCTGGCTATAAACTGGGGCTTACCTACGCCATCGACCTGCAACCGTCTGTATTGTACCGATACGTAGAGGGTAATCAACTCGCGTCTACTTATGACCTGAGCCTGTTGGCTACATACGACGGACGATATTCTGTTGGCGCTTCCTACCGTCACCAAGAGTCGATCACACTGCTGGCAACGGCTAATGTGCTTAATAATAAAGCGCGGCTGGGTTTTGCTTATGACGTGGTCTCCTACGGGCAGAGCACCAAGCGGCCCGGCTCGTTCGAGTTGTTGCTCAGCTATGTGTTGCCCGCACCGAGCAGCAGTCCCAAGCCTATTGTTCGTACGCCCCGTTTCCGCTATTGATTAGCTAGTTAGTTGGAAAATAGGGTCATCTGAGCGCGTATCAACATTTTGGCGCTATTCTTGTTAGGCAGTTTGCAGCCTCCAGGCTAATTTTGACGGTTAACCGTTTTTGCCATTTACTGGAATGCGTCTGCGTTTCAGTCTAATTAACCCAGTTCATACAATAAGCAGACGTATTTTCGTTCTTACGACAGGTCTTGCAAAAGTTTTTTATGCTTTCTACAAATATGAAATCGAACCGAATGCCAGCACTCTTTTTCCGAGGTGTATGGGTTGTGGCGGCCGTTTTGGCTCTGCAAAGCTGCGGCTTTGTGAAGTCGAAATTTGGGGGTGGAAAAAAGGGTGACGTTGGTGTAACCAATGGCGAAGTAGTAGCGAATGCCCGTCCGGGTTATAAGCAAACGACGCCCTATGGCATGGTGCTGGTACCGTCAGGCTCGTTTATCATGGGTCAGGCCGATGAAGATGTAGCGGCAACGCAGATCAACATGAACCGGCGCGTGACCATCAGTTCGTTCTACATGGACGATACCGAAATTACCAACCACGAGTATCGCCAATACGTAAATGCACTCCTGGCCGACTCGGCTTCAACCATTGGCGAAGAAGAGATTATGGCTAAGTATTATCCTGATACGGCAGTCTGGAAAAACGACTTTACCTACCATAACGGTGATCCTATGCTGGAGTACTACTACGGTCATCCGGCGTTTGATACTTACCCGGTAGTAGGCGTAAGCTGGAAGGCGGCTCAACACTTCTGCCAGTGGCGTACTAACTTGTATAATGACTACCGCACCAAAGAGGGTATGTTTAACTCGCCCCGGTTCCGATTGCCATCGGAAGCAGAATGGGAGTGGGCTGCCCGTGGTGGCAAGCAGGGTGCTAAATACCCTTGGGGCAATCCCTACGTAGCCAACGGTAAAGGCTGCTACCTGGCTAACTTCAAACCACAGCGCGGCAACTTCGACGCCGACGGCTATCCATACACTGCCCCTGCTAACAAGTTTAATCCCAACGACTACGGCCTCTATAATATGGCTGGTAATGTGGCCGAATGGTGCCGTGATGCCTACGCCGAAAACTCGAACGCCATTGTGTGGGACATGAACCCTGACAACCAAAACGCCGACGAACCCCGCAAGGTGGTACGTGGCGGTTCATGGAAAGATATCGCCTATTACCTAGAGTCAGGCACCCGGACCTACGAAGACGAAAATTCGCGTCGGTCATACATTGGGTTCCGTTCGGTGATGGACAACCTCGAAGGTCGTACAGCTACGGCACGGGGTGGTCGTCAGTCGGCCAGCAGCCGTTCGTCTAAATCGTCGAAGTCAGCCAAGGGTGGCGGCGGCAGTGGCACGGGCATGCGCAAATAATCCTGAATATTCCTTACCAATCCACTTTACATCCGTTAATCATCTGTAAACCAACTCATGGCAGCAGGAAAAGTAAATTTCTTTTGGGACCGTCTCGTTCCTACCATTTATAGTGTCGGTGCCGCAATTGTTGTATTGGGTGCTATGTTTAAAATTAACCACCTGCCGGGTGGTACCGAGATGCTCTTTGTAGGCCTCGGTACAGAAGCGGTTATCTTCCTGATCTATGCGTTGCAGAGTTTCGTGCGTCCTCCCTCAGACGGCACCGACTACGAGTGGGAGCGTGTTTATCCTGAATTAGCTCCTGATTATAAAGGTGAAGTACGCAAGGCTGTAGCCACACCACAGGCTAATGGCCTCACCGCCAACATGGATCAGATGCTGGCACAGGCCAAAATCACGCCCGATGTGTTTGAGAAGCTGGGTTCTGGCTTCCAGAACCTGAACAACACGGTAGCCAAAATGACCGACCTGACCGATGCCACGGTGGCTACCAATGACTATGCCCGTAATGTGAAGTCGGCTGCCGGTTCAATCACCGAAATGAATAAGTCATACGGTACGGCTATCACCGCCATGAATTCAATGGCCGATGCCACCACCGATGCCAAAGACTACCGCGATCAATTCCAGAAGGTAACCAAAAACATGGGTGCCCTCAACGCCGTGTATGAACTGGAATTGCAGGATACCAATAAGCACCTGAAAGCCATGAACGCTTTCTATGGCAACCTCACCAGCGCCATGCAAAACATGGCCGACGCCAGCAAAGACACCCAGCAGTTCAAGAGCGAACTCTCGAAACTGACAGGTAACCTGGCCTCGCTGAACAACGTATACGGCAGTATGCTGACTGCTATGCGTGGAGGGAATCAATAAGACTGTTTAAGGCCCAATGTCTAAAGTTTAAGGTTTTCCAGCGGTGAATTAATTTCTGTGGGAAAACTTTAGACATTGGACGTTGAACTTTAAACTCATTCATTCACAACTCATTAAATCTACACAAGCTAAATGGCAGGTGGAAAAGAGACACCCCGTCAGAAGATGATCGGGATGATGTATCTGGTATTGACCGCGCTCCTTGCATTACAGGTGACGTCGGCAATTCTGGAGAAATTCGTCCTGCTTAATAACTCACTAGAGTCATCAACGGGGTCGAGCAACCGAGTAAATCAGGAGACGGTTGAAAAAATAAAGCAGGCTGTTAGTAAGTCTGGTAACCGTCCGGCCGACGTGGCTGTGATGGGGCAGGCTGATCAGGTTCGTAAATCGTCATCAGAGCTTATTAGCAGCATTGATGCTCTTAAGCAACGTATTATTGCCGAAGCAGGCGGTGGTACCGATGAGCAGGGCAATATCAAAAACTTGAGCGAGGAAGAGAAAGTAGCTCAGATTATGATCAATGGCGAAGGTCGTAATGGCGAAGCCTATAAACTGCAAACCGCGCTGAACGGCTACACAGAGTCGATGTCAAAAATTGGCAATGCTAAATATGCATCAATGGCTTTGGATGCTAAAGATGATCCGACAGCTAGCCGGTCAAAGGACCAGCGGGGTAAAGACTTTGCTAATCTAAATTTTGCTCAAACGCCCGTTCCGGCTGCTTTGGCTGTGTTGAGCCAGAAGCAATCAGATATTCGTCGGGTAGAGGGTGAAGTGCTTGACTACTTGGCTACTAAAGTTGGCGCGCAGGACGTCAAGTTCGACAAGATTATGGCCATGCTGAGTATGGAATCGAAGGTAGTTGTGGCCGGTACGAAATTCAAAGGCGAGATGTTCTTGGCGGCTTCGTCGTCAGGGATTCAGCCTCGTATGAGCCTCAACGGCGGTCCTGTTCGGATGGACAATGGCCGTGGTATCATCGAGTTCACAGCGCAGGGCGGTGGTGCCTATGATAAGATGGGCTTATCGCGTCGGGTGCTGTCAGGATCTATCTCGTATAATGCTCCCGATGGAACAGTAAAAACGGTACCGATGCAGGCGGAATATTTCGTAGCAAAACCGTCGTATCAGGTAGAAACTGCTACGATGCCACCGTTGTATTTGGGCTGTGAAAACAAATTGAGTATCCAAAGCCCGCAGTTAGGGGCACTCTGGAACCCAAGTTTCCCGGCTGAGGGAGCACAGGTAATTCCGTCAGGAGAGCGCGGCAAGATTACCATTGTACCTAATTCAGCCCGCGTCCGTTTGAACGTTGTTAATGCCGGAACGACGTTGGGTAGCGAAGACTTTAAAGTGAACCGGGTACCACGTCCAACTATCGAATATTTGGTAGGTGGGCGGTCAACGGCAGACCCTCGTGGTGTCCCTGTTGACGGGGCACGTAGCCTTCAGGTGCGGGCCGTGGCAGACCCAAGTTTTGCCGCTTATGCTCCTAACGATGCAAATTTCCGGGTGACGGGCGTTACGGTCAATTTGGCCCGTGGTACTCGTCGTGTCTTCGGGCCTATGACGTTGGGTCCTGGTGGTGGTTCATTGGGCGCCATGGCTGCTGAAATGCAACCTGGTGACCGAATTTCCGTCACGATTGAAGGTGTTCAGCGCCGGAATTTCCGAGGTGAAACCAGCGATGTGCCGATGGGTAATATGACCCAAAACATACCCTTGTATTAACGCACTAAAAACGGCCTTCGGGCCGTTTTTAGACTATATCACATGCAGCATTTCATAGCGATGAAGCAAGTAACACTCACCCGGTCTGTGCTCCTCACGGCCACCGCATTCCTGGCAGCCGCTGGCACGACGGTGATGGCGCAGGAACGCGACAACCGGAAAGCCAATTCCATGTCGGTGCGTCCCATTGACGACAGCGACATTATGATGAAGAAGACACTCTGGCGCCGCATCGACTTGAAAGAGACGCAGAATGCCAGCATGTTTTCGAAAAATAACGAGATTACGAAGTACCTGATGGACGCCGTGAAAGCGGGTCTATTGGATGCTTATGAGAACGACTCCTGCACTCGGAAAGTAGATCCTTCTAAATTCCATGAGCGGTTGTTGGTGCCAAACCAGGATGGTGGTCTGTCGAAAGAAGAGATTGAGGCTGGTTTTGGCAAAACCGATGCTGGTGCTGGAGGCAAAGACGACGGTTGGGGAAATCCTACGAAGCAAGATCCCAAAAAACCTGCCGCTAAAAAACCCGCCGACGATGGCTGGGGAACACCAGCGCCAAAAGCTGCCGCCAAACCCGCCGATGATGGTTGGGGAACGCCTGCCAAGAAGGTAGCTACCACCAAAAAGGGTAAGAAAGGGGCTAAAACCACTCAGCCAGTGGTGGCCAAAGTAGATACGGTAGCTGCTCCTGTTAGCAGCACAGCACCTACGTTTTCTGGTGACGAGCGTTTTGCCAAGGAATTTTCAATTCTTGAAGTAAAAGAAGACTGGATTTTCGACAAGAAGCGGTCACGTCTCTACTATGACATTCAGACGGTGACGATGCTGTTGCCCTCTGACAAAAACGTAGCTGGATTTGAGGTACCGGTGGCTTCTTTCAAGTACAAAGACTTGGATAAACTGTTCCGGTCAGACCCGAAGAAATTTATCTGGTATAATCCGCAGAACCAGGCGCAGCACAAAAACCTGGCCGATGCCTTCGATCTCCGCTTGTTCTACGGACGGATCACGAAAGTGGCCAACCCCGAAGACAAAGAATTGGTTGGCCTTTATGGCAGCGACAAAGAAGGATTGCTGAAATCGTATCAGAAAGAGTACGAACTAATGGAACTGGAGCACGGTCTCTGGGAATACTAACGGCATAATTCTTATTAAAAAAGCCCGTCTGAGTATCAGACGGGCTTTTTTATGTACATGGGAGCGTTGCCCCGCTAGACATCACCCTACTTCCTGCGCCTCAAAATACTCTTTTACTTTTTTCGCCCTGTCGAGGCCGATGACCTCGCCGATGGCTTCTATGCTGGCTTCGCGAATTTTGCTTACGCCTTTGAAATAGGTGAGCAGTTTGGCCGTAGTTTTCTTGCCCACACCTTCAATGCTTTCCAATTCGCTGATGAGGCTGTTGCGACTCCGCTTATCGCGGTGGTGGGTAATGCCAAATCGGTGGGCCTCGTCGCGGCACTGCTGAATCAGCTTCAGCGACTCCGATTTCTTATCGAGGTAGAGTGGGAGGGTGTCTTCGGGGAAGTAGATTTCCTCCAGTCGTTTGGCAATGCCGATAATCGGAATTTGGCCGTACAGATTCAGTTCCTTGAGTGCATCGCAGGCGGCCGAAAGTTGTCCTTTGCCGCCATCAATGACGATCAGATCTGGGAGGGGGGCTTTTTCTTCCAGCATCCGGGTATAGCGGCGCGTGACTACTTCATGCATGGAGGCAAAGTCGTTGGGGCCAACCACGGTCCTGATGCTATAATGACGGTATTCTTTGGTGGCTGGTTTCCCGTCGATAAAACACACCATTGCCGAGACCGGGTTGGTGCCCTGCGTGTTGGAGTTATCGAAACACTCGATGCGCCGAGGCAGGGCTTTTAGCTGCAAATCCTGCTTCAGCCGGATCAGCACCCGGTCTTTTTTCGAGGCATTGGCCGTCGATTCTGCCGCCTGCCGGTCTTGCCGTTCGCGCCGGAAATAGAGCACGTTTTTCAGCGACATCTCCAACAGCTTGCGCTTATCACCGATCTGCGGCACGGTGATTTCGGCCTTCAAATCGGCCTCTAGCGGTATATTGGAAATGATCTCCTTGGACTGACTACCGTACTGCTCCCGGAATTCGATGACCATCATCGTGAGCAAATCTGCATCGGTTTCCTCCAGCTTCTTCTTGATCTCGACCGTATGCGTCTGGATGATAGTTCCGTTGACCACCTTCATGAAATTCACGTAGGCCGCTACTTCGTCAGAGGCAATGGTGAACACGTCGGCGTCGGCAATTTTCGGGTTTACCACCGTCGATTTACTCTGGAAGCGTTGCAGCACGTCCATTTTGTCTTTGTACTGCTGCGCCTGCTCAAACGCCATGCTGTTGGCCGCTTCGACCATGCGGTGCCTGAAATGTTCCTGCGCGGGCTTTAGCTGCCCTTTCAGAATGGAATGAATCTGGGCAATGTCGGCATCGTATTCGGCTTCGGTCTGCTTGGCTTCGCAGGGACCCTTGCAATTGCCAATGTGATACTCGAGGCAGACTTTGAACTTGCCCGCCTCGATGTTTTCCTGGGTCAGATTGTAGTTGCAGGTGCGGAGGGTAAACAACTGGCTGAACATCTCCAGCACCGTATACATGGGCTTGAGATTGGCAAACGGACCATAGTACGTACCCTTGCCCCGCTCGATGCGCCGGGTAGTGACTACTCGGGGAAAC
This sequence comes from Fibrella aquatilis, assembly GCF_017353255.1. Classification (GTDB taxonomy): domain Bacteria; phylum Bacteroidota; class Bacteroidia; order Cytophagales; family Spirosomataceae; genus Fibrella; species Fibrella aquatilis. The sequence continues at coordinate 190,174 of NZ_JAFMYU010000002.1, forward strand.
GGTTCATCGGTAACGCAGATGAAGGGGTACGTTTTGTCGTCGCGCAGGAGGATGTTGTAGCGCGGCTGGTAACGCTTGATAAGCTGATTTTCCAGCAGCAGCGCGTCGAATTCGGTATGGACAATGGTGAACTCGATTTTGCGAATCTGGCTCACCAGCCGCTGCGTTTTGCGGTCGTGCTGGTTCGATTTAACAAAATAGCTACTAACCCTGTTTTTTAGGTCTTTGGCCTTGCCAACGTAGATAACCTCGCCGCTGGCATCAAAATAACGGTACACACCCGGCTCGTGCGGTACGCGGGCTAACTCAGATTTATAGTCGAAGGCTGGCATACGTACGTAACAAACGCATCACATTAAAGGTTGTTGCCCGAAGATCATCGGCAGCGGTTAAAACGGCCTCGGCAAGCTGCTGAGGCCTGTTTAGCACCGAAAAAGCCCCCAGCAAACCAAGATCCTGGATCTCTTCGGGCGCTAAAGTCAGCGTTCCGCAAAGGGCCACTACCGGTACCCCCGACTTGCCCGCCCGCCGACAGATACCCGCGATGAGCTTGCCCTGCGCCGTTTGCCCGTCCAGTTTACCTTCGCCCGTCAGAACCAGGCTGGCGCCAGACAGGTGTTCGTCGAAAGCAACCGCATCCAGCACTACGTCTACGCCAGGTTCGAGCGTAGCACCCAAAAAGGTGATCAGACCATAGCCCAGGCCCCCCGCCGCACCCGCACCCGGAATGGCCGCGTGTGTCATGCCCAATTGCTGCTGCATAAGCTGATCCAGATGACGTAATCCCTTATCTAATTGGCTAACCTGAACCGGTGTGGCACCCTTTTGGGGGGCGAACAGCATGGCCGCGCCGGTTGGGCCATAGAGCGGGTTTTGCACGTCGCAGGCCACGCGGAGACGAACGGGCAGGGGCGAGGCGGGTGGGATGATCTGTGCGATTTCGATCAGGGTGCCGCCCGTGGGTGTAAAGGTCTGGCCAGCAGCGTTCAGAAATTGCCAGCCTAACGCCGCCGCCAGTCCCGTGCCGCCGTCGGTAGTGGCGCTACCGCCGAGACCGAGCACCACGGTTTTTGCACCCCCGGCTATGGCTTGCTCAATAAGTTGCCCTAGCCCGTAGGTAGTCGCAAGGGTAGTGTCGCGTTCAGGCGCTGCCAACAAGGCCAGGCCCGCCGCTGCTGCACTATCGATGAAGGCCGTTTGCCCGTCTGTCGACAACCCAAAACCGGCCTCTATTAGCTTGAAAAGCGGATTGTTGACGAAAGCGGTATGCCAGATTCCCTTCGTAACCTGCGTTAACAACTCAGCCGTACCCTCGCCGCCGTCGGCCATTGGGAGCGCCGTTACCTGCGCATCGGGCAGCACTAGCCGTATACCCGCTTCCATCGCCGCACACGCCTCCGCCGCCGACAGCGAACCACGGAATTTATCAGGAGCAAGGAGGATGGGCATGGTTCAGTTTTCAGTTTGCTGTTTACTGTTGCTTCGTGAGGTAAGCCCTTCGACAGGCTCAGGGTGACAACAACCTTGAATTAAGCTAGGATGCTTTCTTATTTGCCTGTCACCCTGAGCCTGTCGAAGGGCACGATGCGCGAAGCCTATAGCGCGAAGCGACAGTAAACTGCAAACTCATTTAATTTAAAATTTCCTCCTCTTCCTTCGGGGCAATGGCGGGGGGGATGTAGCGTTGGGCGGAGTCGATGTAGTAACCACCACAATCTACTTTGTAGCCGTTAGGCTTCAGGAAGGGGGCAGGTTTGTATTTGGTCAGGCTCTTGTCGGCGAAGACCTTCTGCATGTACATACCCCAGGCGGGCATGGCCAACCGCGCTCCCTGCCCAAACTCGATGTTTTTGAAGTGAATCGATCGCTCGTCGCCACCCACCCAAAGGCCCGACACCAGGTTCTGGGTGATGCCCATAAACCAGCCGTCGGAGAAGCTCGACGTGGTGCCGGTTTTGGCCGCAATCTGACTACCGTTTTCCAATAACTTATACTGCGTGGCCAAGCGTTTGGCGGTGCCGTTGGCCTCTTCAGTGGCCCCGCGCATGAGGTAGAGCATGTCGTAGGCCTTCTGCGAGCTAATCACCTGCACGGCGTTGAGTGTGAACCGCGCCAGTTCGTTGTCGTTCTTGTCGGTAATGCGGTAGATCATGATTGGCTCTACGCGGTGGCCGCTGTTGGCAAAGGTGCAGTAGGCCGCCACCATGTCCATCACCGACACGTCGGCGGTGCCGAGGCAGAGAGTGGGGTTGGCGGGGAAGCCGGTCGTGTCGATACCCAAATCGGCGGCGGTTTTCAGCACGGGGCGGGCCTTTGTCTTTTTGATCAACTGCGCCGACACACTGTTGATCGATTGCCCCAGGGCCTCGCGCAGGGAGAGGCTGGCACCGCTATAGCGCCCGGTCGAATTTTTAGGTTGCCAGGGTGGGCCACCGTTGCCGTCTTCGCCGTGGGCAAACACCACGGGCCGGTCGGTAATACGGTCGCAGGTGGTGAAGTAGTTATTGTTGAGGGCGGTGAGGTACACAAATGGCTTGAACGTTGACCCCGGCTGCCGTTTCCCCTGCGACACATGGTCGAATTTCATATGCTTGAAATTAACGCCGCCCACCCACGCCCGTACGTAGCCGGTGGTAGGGTCCATCGACATAAAGCCCGTGTGTAACAGGCGTTTATAGTAGCGGAGCGAATCGAGCGTGCTCATCATGGTGTCTTTTTCCATACGCCGGGTAGCGTAGGTAAACACCTTCATTTTTACCTTCTTGTTCAGTTCGCGCCAGATCGCTTTAGTATCGTCGCCGTAGACTTCCTTAAGCAACTTATAGCGTGTGGTACGCTTCACCGAGTTTTCGATGAAGTTGGGCATCTCCTGCCAAACGTTGCTGGCATTACGAAACACCCAGGGGTTGCGCCCGCGCCACTGCTGGTAAAACTTGGCCTGCTGATCGCGCATGTTGGTCATCACGGCCTCTTCAGCGTCGCGCTGCATCCGCGAGTCGATGGTCGAATAGATCTTCAGCCCGCTGGTGTACAAGTTTAGCTCCTTGCCGTTCTCCTTATTATACTGCTTGATCCAGTTTTTGAGGTAGTCTTTTACCACCGCGCAGAAGTACGGAGCTTTGTTGGTGTTCTGGTTTTCGACGTTGAAATCGAGTTTTACGGGCCTGATTTTGTAGAGCACAAACTGGTCGGGCGTCAGAAAATTATACTTTTTCATCTGCCCCAGCACCACGTTGCGGCGTTCGCGGGCGCGGGTCTCGAAAATGCGCGGATCAAACAGCGACGGATTTTTGAGCATTCCCACCAGCAGCGCACTCTCATCGACTGTCAGTTGCCAGGGTTCACGGTTGAAATAGGTCCGGGCGGCGGTCTTTATGCCGTACGTATTATTGCCGAATGACACCGTGTTGAGGTACATCATAATGATCTCCTGCTTGGTGTAGTTCCGTTCCAGCCGCACGGCCAGGATCCACTCTTTGGTCTTGGCAATCACCAGCCGCACAACGGGCACTTTGCCCAATAGGCCTTCGTACACTTCTTCGCGGGTGTCGAACAGGTTTTTAGCCGTCTGCTGCGTGAGGGTACTGCCCCCGCCGGTACTGGCCGTGTTTTTGAACGTGACCAGGCCACCAACGGCGCGGGCAATAGACCGGGCGTCGATGCCCGAATGTTTCATAAACCGGGCATCTTCGGTAGCCAGCAGGGCCGAAATGACGTTGGGCGACACCTGCGTAATATCAACGGGGGTACGGTTTTCCAGGTAGAATTTTCCCATCTGAGGCCCGTCGTTGAAATAGATAGTCGACGCCTCCTGACTCTTGGGGTTTTCCAGCGCCTTCAGGTTGGGCATGCCGCCAAATAGCCAGAGGAAGTTGACCGCCACGGCCAGCACATAAAGAATAAGCGCGGCAAGGCTGACAAGAAAAAACGTCCAGAGTCGCTTGATAATGAGGCGGTAACGGCCAGGGGCAAACTGTATCATGAGGGTGGGGAAGGGGGAGAGATTTACGATTGACGACTTACGAATTACGATTTATTGCTTTCGCCGGAGCAAGTCTTCGCGAAAGCAATAAATCGTAACCGCGGCGGCTAGGCACCCCCGGCGGACCGCTCGTAAGTCGTACATCGTAAATCAATACTATTTTCTTTTCGCCGTGAGCTGCTCGGCGGCGGCTTGGCGTTCTTTTACGTGGGGTAAGAGGGGGCTGGTGGGATAATCGCGGACAAATTCGCCCAGGGCCTGCCGGTATGCCTCCACATTTTGCACACGCCCCAGCAAGATAATGCGCAACAGGGCGAACTTGTCTGCAATTTTTGAGCCACCGTATGTACCAATGGCCGCTTCGGTGCGGGCCAGGGCTTCAGTGCTGTTGCCCGACTGGAACAAGTTGTACAGCGACGCGTAGGCCTGATTGGCAGCCACTTCATTCACTGCTCCACCCCGCACCGCCGTACTCGATCCCGTTTCGGCTACAGTAGCCTGCCCATCGGCCGAGGCCAATTTAGCGTAGGACGATGTAGGGAATTCCGACAGCAGCCGGTCACGCCAGGGCGAGGTTTTGCCCAGTTGCTGTGCCGACAGGTGCATCAGGTAATAGGCCTCAGGACGGTAGCTCGAATTGGGGAAACGAGTCAGCAACTGATCCAGCACCACCATAGCCTGAGTAGGCTGATCAAGTTGGAATTTATACACCTTCCCCTGCCGGTACAGCGCTGATTCGAGCAGATCGTTCGACTTCTGAATTGCCTCAGTTGAGAACGGAATCTGGCGATACAGTTCGTCTTTCTGCGCTTTGCGTTGGTTGAGGGTATTACCCACCGGCGGGCGGTTGCCCGTGGCGGTTAGTTGCGGGTCAGGGTTGGTGGCGTTAGCCGGATTGGCTCCATTGAGCGGACTGGTTTCTGAAGCCACCGCCACCGAGGCATCTTTGTTCAGCCGCCGCCAGTTGTCGGTCAGGGGCCGGTTGCCCCACACCTGATTGAACTCCTGCAAGCCCTGCGCCATCTGAACGGGGTTATACAGCACCCAACGGTCGGCAGGAGCCAGGTCAGAGTTGGTAGCCTGCGCACCCGCTACCGACGTTCGTCCCGTAACCTGCTGCGCCAGGGCCAGTTGCGCGGCATCTTCTTTAGCCTTCTGGTCCAGCACCTTGTCCAGCAGTTTATCCAGGGCGGCGGGATTCATCTGGGCCAGGCGTTGCAGGCTGTCTTCGCGCTGAATCACGGTCTGGTTGGCTACAAATTCGTCGAGCGTTTTTTTGCGGCCTGCCAGCTTGGCGTAGAGGGGATTGTTTTGGGGCAGCAGGGCCAGCGCGCTATCATAATAAGCCTGTGCCTTGCTATAGTTGCGTTTCTGGTCGAAATAAATCGAACCCATGTCGGCATAGGTCAGCGGCACCTGATCGGTATTTGTCAGTCCCACCTGCACGGCTCTGTTGTAGTTTACCAGCGCCCGGTCGTAGTTACCCCGGCGGGCGTCGGCGCGGGCCATGGTGAAATAGATCTTGTCTTTGAGGTCCGAATTTTTCCGGTCGGCCAGCATACTCTCAAACCGGGCTGCGTTGCGAGCCTGCTGTCTGGCGTCGCTACCATCGGCCTGCATTAGGTAGATATTGGCAAAAAACTCCTGGTCGTAGTTAGGGCGCGACTTCAGCACGGCCTGAAAATGAGGTGCGGCCAGGGCTGGTTTGCCACCTGCTTCGTACAACTGCCCGGCAATGAAATGCAGCCGCGCCGTAGCTTCCGATTTCGGCAGCATCGGAAAGGTGGCATCCAGAATGCCCGCTGCAATCAGGTTCTCGCCTTTTTTCTGGTGCAGGTTGGCTTTGGTGAGGTAAAAATCGCGGGTGTTGGGTTTGTTCAGCGGCTGCGCCCGGAGGTATTCCGCTACAGTTAGTCCATTGGCGAAATCGCCGGTTTCGGTGTAGGCCCGCATGAGGTAAATAAGTGCCTCGTGCTTGTCATTTTCGTCAGTGCCTTTGGTATTGACATACTTGAACACCTCAATGGCGTTGGGTAAATCCTGCCGGTAAAGCCGCGTTTTGCCCACTAGAATGTAAGCGTTATCGAGCCACTTGCTGTTCTGGTGCCGCTCGGCCACCAGCGACGCTTTCTTGATGGCATCGTCGAGTTGTGGCCGCACCGTCTGCGTCGCGTTCGAATCGAGCGGGAGCAGGATGGGCAGGGTTTCGTTGTAATTGTCTTTGCGATTCTTGAACAGATACCGCTCTACCTCGTCAATGTCGTCGCGGGCCATCACATAGGCGTTGAAGTGCGCCGTGAGGTTATGATAACCCTTGCTCATGGCCCCGTTGCTGGTCTGCGAACACGACAGCAGGCCGCTTGCCGATCCGGCCAGTAAGCTGTAAAGGAGAAATTTATGTGGCCAGGATGCCCTCATGGGTGTAGACAAATATGGCGGTGCCCAATTGGCGAGCCACCACCAGAAACGTACCTTTGCCGCGAAGCGTCGGTATGGGTGAACCTTCTAAAAGGTAAACGATTCCTAGCTATCGAACGTATCCATGTTCGTGCCAATCCCGCGAATCTACGCAATTTTTCAACCATGAACGACGCGCCCGGCCCCAACCCCCGCCCCGATAAGGACCCCAACATCGACCGTCGGCCGTCGGCCTTTGCGCAGTACAGCAGCATTGGTATCCAGATGCTGGCCACCATTGGCCTAGGCGTGTATGCGGGCATGAAACTCGATGCCTGGCAGGGCAACAAACCCCCCGGCTGGACCATCGGTTTGTCATTGGGGGCCATTTTCGCGTCGTTGTATCTGTTTATCCGGCAATTGCCGAAGAATTAAAGCAGGGTTAAGCCAATGCGCCAAACGTTACTACTGTCGGCCCTGTTCGGAATTGTATTTTTTGTAGCCGGACGTTTTTACGGGGCCACGTGGGTACACCCGCTTTGGCCTTATATTTTGCTCTTTTACGTGGCCGTCTCTGCGCTGCTTAACCGGCTGATGAGTTTTGTAAAAGACCCTAAATCAGCTCAATTCACCACTTTCTTTCTCGCTTTTGTCACAGCCAAGCTCGTTTTGAGCTTCAGCTTTATGGGTGTGGTACTCTACAACGGCGTGGCGGCGCGGGCCACATTTGTATTTACGTTTCTTGTACTGTATTTAGTTTACACGAGTTTTGAAATCTACGGCCTTACGCGTAAATTGCGACGCGATTCATAGAAACGCCTACTAATTTCATATGATGAGTTCATCGATTAATAGATTTTTGCTGGTTTTCGCCCTGATTTTCAGCACTGTTGCGGGTGCCTTTGCGCAGGAACACCCGGCTGAGGGACACGAGGGTGAAGCCAAAGGAGAGAAGAAATTCAACGTGGGTGAGATGATCTTTCACCACATCAACGACGACCGGGGCTGGGAATTTGCGCATGGCGTTACCCTGCCGCTGCCTGTTATTCTGTACACGGCAGACCGTGGCGTGGAAGTGTTTTCTTCGTCGCGCCTGAACCACGGTGAAATCTACAACGGCTACAAATCGGAACACGGCCACGTACAACGCGTCAATGCGGCAGGTAAGCCAGTAGAAGGCGTGAAGGTGTATGATTTTTCAATCACCAAAAACGTAGCCTCGCTGCTGTTGAGTGCCATTATCCTGCTGGTGGTGTTTACCTCTATTGCGGGTGCCTACGGTAAAAATAGGGGCAAAGCACCCAGTGGATTGCAGTCGTTTCTGGAGCCTATCGTCGTGTTTGTGCGCGACGAGATTGCCAAGCCGAACCTCGGCCCCAAATACGCCAAATACCTGCCCTATCTGCTGACCCTGTTCTTTTTTATTCTGGTGAACAACCTGCTTGGCTTGCTACCAGGTGGTGCCAACCTCACGGGCAACATTGCCGTGACGATTGTGCTGGCGGTGATCACCTTCTTTGTTACCAACCTGAGTGGCAACAAACACTATTGGTTGCACCTGGTGAAGCCAACGGGAGTACCTGTTGCGCTGTTGCCCATCATGATTCCGGTCGAAATTGTGGGCCTGTTCATGAAGCCGCTGTCGTTGATGATCCGGTTGTTTGCCAACATTACGGCGGGGCACATCATCATTCTGGCGCTGCTGTCGCTGATCTTCATTGCTGGTCAGGCGGGCATGGGCACGGGCTACGGTATCAGCCTGATTGTGGTGCCGTTTACACTCTTCATGAACCTGATCGAGTTGCTGGTGGCCTTCCTACAGGCGTTTATTTTCACCCTGCTCACGTCGATGTATATCGGTAGCGCCATTGAAGATAGCCACGAAGCCGACCACGGCATTGGCTACAACACTCCCGGTGAAGAAATTGGGTAAGTATCAGTTTTTTAGTTTGCTTTCTTTTGTTTTTCACTTATATAAACTGTTTTGAGATGTTCGCTTTGATGCTCTCTATTTTGCTGGAAGCTACGGGTAGCGTAGCCATCATGGGTGCTGCTATTGGTGCTGGCCTAGCCGCTATTGGTGCTGGTCTGGGTATTGGTCGTATTGGTGGTTCTGCCATGGAAGGCATTGCCCGTCAGCCCGAAGCGGCTGGTCGTATCCAAACGGCTATGCTGATCATTGCCGCCCTCATCGAGGCCGTGGCCCTGTTCGCCGCCGTTATTTGTCTGCTGGTTGCCACTGCTGCCTAACACGCACAGCACCACAGATCTGTATCCTGTCTGAGCACTAGGCAACGACGCACGGGGTACGCCGCTTTTAAAAGCCTGTCTGTCAGTTGGGGTTGCCGCTGACAGGCAGCTTTTACCAAAAACAAAAGAAGACGTTCCGATTTTTTATAACACGTTTTAATTCGTACGCATTATGGATATGCTTACCCCCGACATTGGCCTGCTAGCCTGGCAGCTTGTCATTTTTGGTCTGTTGTTTTTCATCCTGCGCAAGTTTGCTTGGGGGCCTATTACGGCTAGCCTGAAAGAGCGCGAAGACAACATTCAGGGTGCGCTTGACCTGGCTGAAAAGACGCGTGGCGAAATGGCCAAGCTGAAATCAGAAAACGAGCAGATTTTAGCCCAAGCCCGCAACGAGCGCGACGTGATGCTGCGCGGTGCCAAAGAAACCGCCGACAAAATGGTGGCCGACGCCCGCGACCGTGCCAACGTAGAAGGCCAACGGATGCTGGAGCAGGCCCGCGAAGCCATGCAAAACGAGCGGCAGGCATTGGTGTCGCAGATGAAAAAAGAGGTGGTAAACCTCTCTATCGAAGTGGCCGAGAAAGTACTCCGTCGCGAGTTGACCGACAAGGCGTCGCAGGAGAAGCTGGTGCAGGATCTGGTGGCTACGTCGCACTTAAACTAAGGCAGGCATGGCTATTTCAACCGTTGCTGCCCGCTATGCCAAGTCGTTGATCGATCTGGCACAAACGCAGGGCATTGTCGAGAAGATGCATGACGACATGCAGTACTTCAAACGCACCATTGAGGAGAACCGGCCACTGGCGGTGCTGCTCAAGAATCCCATTGTGCGTAACGAGAAAAAATGGAGCATCATCAAGGCTGTTTTTGCCGCTCGGCTGCAACCGCTCACGATGTCGTTCTTTCACATTGTAGCCCAAAAGGGTCGCGACAACATCCTTGACGCTATTGCCGATGCTTTCATTGCGCAATACGACAAGATGAACGGCATTGAACGGGCCACCGTCGTAACGACCGTACCGCTCACCGAAGCCGTTCGGGAAAAGCTGAAGGCACAGGTGAAAGCCATGACCGGCAGCAAAACCGTAGAACTGGAAGAAAAATACGACAGTAAGCTCATTGGCGGCTACGTGTTGCGCGTAGGCGACCGGCAGTTCGATGCCTCACTGCGCAGCCAACTGAACGACCTCCGGCTTTCATTTATGAACTAGCCGTTGGACGTTAGATTTTAGACGTTGGAAAAGCCGCCCTACACGGGGCGGCTTTTGTATTTTTGTGCTTTTACGCCGTTTCCCCATTCGTTGATGATTATCCCATTGGCCCACCGTGCCAACCAAGCTCAGGAATACTACTTCTCCATTAAGCTCGCCGAGGTTCGGAAACTGGTGGCGGCTGGTCACGACGTGATCAATATCGGCATTGGTAATCCCGACATGATGCCGTCTGAAGCTACGCTGGAAGCCCTGACGCAGACGGCTTATCAGCCCAATGCCCACGGCTACCAATCATACAAGGGAATCCCAGCCCTGCGCCAGGCCATTGGCCAATTCTACCAGCACACGTATGGCGTAAGCCTAGACCCCGAAACGGAGCTAATGCCCCTGATTGGCTCGAAAGAGGGAATTACGCACCTGTCGCTGACGTTTTTGAATGAGGGCGATGAAGTGCTGGTGCCCGAACTGGGTTATCCTGCCTACCGCGCCGTGAGCCAGATGGTGGGGGCCAACGTGGTGGAATACAACTTGCTGGAACACCACGGCTGGCAACCCGACTGGCACCAAATGGCCGACCTCCTCACCGACCGTACCCGCATCATCTGGCTTAACTACCCACACATGCCCACAGGCGCCCCCGCCACGCGTGACTTGTTTGAGTCGGCGGTGCGGTTCGCCCATGAACATGGCGTACTACTTTGCCACGACAACCCGTACAGCCTGATTCTGAACAAGAAAGCCCCCATTAGTCTATTGTCGGTTGATGGGGCAAAAGACGTCGCCGTTGAACTGAACTCGATGAGCAAGTCGCACAATATGGCGGGGTGGCGCGTGGGCTGGATGGCCGCGGCCAAGCCTTACGTAGATGCTGTGCTGACGATCAAGAGCAACGTTGATTCGGGCATGTTTCTGGCCCTGCAACAGGCTGCGGCAACGGCCCTGCACAACCCCGATGCCTGGCACGCCGAGCGTAATGCCGTGTACCAGGGTCGTCTGGAAGCTGCCTATGCGTTTCTGGATGCGTTGGATTGTGCTTACGCCCGTGATCAGGAAGGTATGTTTCTCTGGGCCAAACTGCCCGACAGCGTCCCTTCTGCCGAGGCGTTGGTTGATGATCTGCTCTATAACAAGCACGTTTTCATCGCCCCCGGTCTGATCTTCGGCCCTAAAGGCAACCGCTATATTCGCGTCTCGCTTTGTATGCCAAAAGAGCGCATCTGGGCCGCTGTTGAGCGGGTTTCAAACTCAATTTCATGATAATCAGCATTGTAGGTATTGGTTTGTTAGGTGGTTCGTTTGCACTGTCGGTGCGCGAGAAATACCCGAAGGCGCGATTTATCGGGGTCGACGCCTCGGCGGTGCATGGGCAACTGGCCCTGGCAAAGGGTATTGTTGACGAAGTGATGCCGCTGAACGAAGCCATTCAGATGAGTAACGTGGTGGTGCTGGCCACGCCCGTCAACACCATACTGACCCTGTTACCTAGTATCCTGGACGCCCTGCCCGAAGGCGCTACCGTGCTTGATCTCGGTTCTACCAAAGAGAGCATCTGTGCCCTGGCCGACACCCACCCCAAGCGGGCACAGTTTGTGGCGGCGCACCCCATGGCGGGTACCGAAAATTCTGGACCCGGTGCGGCCTTCCGTGAATTACTGCCTGGCAAGAATCTTATCATCTGCGACCGCGGCAAGAGTGCCCCCGACAGCCTGAAACTGGTGGAAGCCCTGTTTCTCGACATTGGGATGAAGCTGTTTTACATGACCCCGCAGGAACACGATCTGCACCTGGCCTACGTCTCGCACCTAAGCCACATCAGTGCGTTTGCCCTGGGTCTGACGGTGCTGGAAAAGGAAAAAGACGAGCAGGCTATTTTCGATATGGCCAGTACGGGCTTCAGCAGCACCGTCCGCCTGGCCAAAAGCTCACCTCAGATGTGGGCACCCATTTTCGACCAAAACCGCGAAAACGTCTCGCAGGCCCTTGCGGATTATATTGAGTTTCTGCAACGTTTCAAAACCCTCATCGACGACCGCGATGTATCGAATTCCCTCGATTTTATGGCCCGCGCCAACGTCATCCGCCGGGTACTGGAGGGGATTGAAAAGAAATAAACAAAAACGCTCAACGTGCCTGACGTTGAGCGTAGCGATTAGTCCATCGCGTGTACACGAATCTCTATCTCTTCAGGAGGTATGTTTTTGAAGAAAAATACTTGCAAGAGTGGCTTTTGCTTGTATGAAAGTCTAGGTACTTCTCTTAAAAAAACAAAAACTCCATCTTTTGTCGCTCCCCTGGCTAATCTAAAGTTGCCAAAAACAGGCATCTGTTTCCTCTTTTCACTGGTGTAATTAATGCTGCTACTACCTTCTTCGTTACTTAAAGTCAATCTGCGTCCTATGAGCATTTCAAGATTTTTTTGCTCAACCTCGAAACGCCCGGTCTTGTCTTCAAATTTGAACAAGTAAGTGGTAAGCTGTCGATCATATAAAACAGAGGCAGGTTGGGTTTCGTTGTAAAAATCTGCCATTGTATAAACATAACCAAGCGACATAATGACGCTGTCCGCTAATTGTGCGTAGTAGAAACCAGGAGGTTTAAACCCCAATTTGTTACGTTCGCACGCACCTTTAACAGTTGAGGGAAACAAAATCTTTACACCTCTATATTGTATTGGCTGAGCCGTAACTCTGATCAGGTGTGTGGTAAGAACGAGGATTAGCAATATGTGTTTCATCGAATAAATTCAGGGAGTTGGTTGGCCATCTATGCGGCGTAGACGTCCGTTAAAATATGCTTCCTCTATGAAGGTAGCCATGGCTACAAAATTATCACACAAACCTAAACTTTGTAGTTCACGGCCAATACCTATCCCTGCTTCGTTATTAAATGTATCCATATCAGAAGCTGCTTGGCTCGGCCCTTGAACGACATTGTCACACACCTCGTGTCGTTGTGACATGTCTCGCGTAGCTGATTCGCCAATAGTGCAAAAGTTCTGAGCTTGAAATAGTGCATGCCTCATAGAATTAGGAGATGATTCTCCTTGTGTCGCGGCTTCCGGATATTTTTGTCTACACCAACTGTCGTTCTGTGCGCGATTCAAGTACATCAGCGGTATTATCCAAGGATGGAGGCGTGCATATCTGCGTTCACAATCGTTAGTTTCAATCTCCTCTAATAGCCGTTCCATTTTACTTTTTGAGTCTGTGTCCCCACGACCAGGGCCGCTCGGGCCATTACGGTCTTTAGTGGGTGGTTGGTCTGAGACACAGAAAGTGTACATGAGTCTTTCATCAGATGTACCATCTGAATAGAATGTAGTTAACCAAACATCATAACACTGATTGGTTGCTACACCTTTAGAAGGGTTATCATCATCAAGAACTGGTACCTTATCATTTAACCGTCTGTCTCGCGTGTTTTCATCACGACTGTTAACAGGCACATTAGTTCCTTTAGAATTTTTGTTTGAAGTTATTGTACTTGAAGGTGTGACAGGAATTGACCGCACCGATTCGTTCGTTACGAATTTGGACGGTTTAGGAAGCATCATGGTTTTTTTTGTTCCAAACAGCTTTCTGATTGGAATACCAACACCTACCCCTATAAATGGCTCATTCGCCTTTTGATATCGTATGGTAGGGGTAAGTAGCTCCGGAGAAAAAGTTTGAGCTTGCATTGGCCTGACTGCCATGACCAACAACATGGCAAGGAAGGTAAAATAGAAACTTTTCATAAACGTTGTTCGACTTGTGTAAATGCTGAAAAACGCCTTGTCTTTCGTCTGGACAAACTTATATTGCCGCTGCCTATAGACACCTACGTTAGTACATACAAATAGTTAAGTCACTCTTTACATCTTGTTAGAAGTATGCATACTGGAGAAAAGATTAGAGCAATTCGTTCGCTCAAGGGGGTTGTCGCAGGACAACATGGCCGAAATGCTGGGGCTATCACGGTTGGCCTACGGCGATATTGAGCGCTGTAAAACAGACCTGACCGATTCACGGCTCAATCAGATTGCCAGCGTTCTACAACTAAGCCCGGCCGATATTTTGGCGTTCGCTGATCGTATGACTAATTTTTTTGACCAATGTAGTGGCGCAATTGGTCTTAAAAGCGGCACCCAAAACAATCACTACGACCAACGTGAACTTGAGCACGAGTTAGAGAAATCAACATTAGTGCTTGAAAAATATCGCGCAGAAATAGAGAAGCTAAAAGCAGAGCGCGATAAAGCCGAGTTAGAGGCTCGTTATTGGCGTGAGAAACAAACCCCTTCTTGATGAGGTACAGATGTTAATAAAACGTATGTGGAAAAGCGGAGGGAGCCTGATATGCTACGTCTTGCGCTTCTTTTTCCGGGCTGACGGGAACAGTACGTTGTTAAGAATCAAGCGATAGCCGGGCGAGTGGGGGTGGAGGTTCAGGTCGGTGGCCTGGCGGAAGCTGCCGCCGCCACGGGTGCCTTCGGGGTCGTGGCCACCGTAGAAGGTCCATTGCCCCCGGCCCAGTTCGCCGTAGATGTACCGGTCAGATGATGGACTGGTGCCCATGACCAGGGCGTTTGATTTTACTGTCGATTTCGTAAACGCGGTGGTTTGCCCAAAAAATTCGCGGATGACCGACTCGTGGTTTTGCACCAGCATGGCCGGAATGGCGTCGAATTTGGCCGAAAAATCAAAGAGTTGGAAATAGGTAGAGGGCTGATCCCAGCCACGGCCCACGGCGCAGTTGATATTGGAAAACGAAATGCCGCCCCCGTAGCCGTCGCCATCGTCGAGCACGAGGCGGAAGTTCTGAAACGCCAGCGTCTTGTTGAAATCGAGTTTGCTTTGGGCCTGCGGGTCAGTACCATCGCCGTCGTAGCTGCTCCCCACAATATCGACCCCCTCGGCAGCCAGGGCAATGTCGAACGTTTCGGCACCGGAGCACATGGCAAACAAGAAGCCCCCGCCTGCACAAAACACCTTGATGCGCTTGGCCACGTCCAGCTTCAGTTGCGATAGTTTGGCGTAGCCCAGGCGGGAAGCAATGGCCTTCTGGGCGGCCATGTCTTCGGGCGAGATGCGGTGCAGGTTACGGCCCAGTTGACCCGTAAAATCTTCGTGGTGCAGATGCAGCCAATCGTATTTGGCCAGGTCGCCCTTCATAATTTCCTCGTCGTAGACCACCTCGAAGGGGATCTCGGCGTAGGTCAGCACGTTCAGCACAGCGTCGGTATTTTCAAATTCGGCTTTGCTGATCTTAATGGGCGAATAAACAGCAATGCGGGCCGCTTTCAGCAGTTTTACGGCGTCGGTGTTGGCGTCGGGCTGGGCTACTTCCTGCCTGATGCGCTGGGCGGTGGCGGAGGTCAGTCGCTCAAAACGGACATTGCGGATGCGGCATTCCGACTCGAGCGCGGCCGTGGCCGGGGTCATGAAACTACCCCCCCGGTAGTTGAGCAGCCAGTCTACTTCGCCGTCGTTTTTCAGCACCATAAACGCCACGCCGTATGCCTTGAGGTGGTCTGTCTGGGCAGCATCCATCGGGATGAGCAACTCGTCGGCCCGACTACCGAAGGGTATTAACAGCAGGAGGAGAAGCAGCGTTTTCATACCCGTCAAAGCGTATCGTCTATGCGCTTTAACCATGAGTATCAGGCGTTTGTTATGCACTGGTACTTACACTGCTCTAGTTTATTTTTGAAAAATCGGGACACATGCTGAACAGTTCGGGATTTCGGTGAGTAGAGTAATGAATGGCCGCCCTATCGGCCACCTGCTAACAAGTCATTACTCATGCAACAAGCAACTGAACAACCTGCCCTGGCATCGGGCACGATCACCCTCGGTGGCGACTTGACCGTAAACCGCCTGGGCTACGGCGCTATGCGCATCACCGGCGACGGCATCTGGGGACCGCCCAAAGACCGTGACGAGGCCATCCGCGTGCTCAAACGCTGCCTCGACCTGGGCATCAATTTCATCGACACTGCCGATAGCTATGGCCCATTTGTTTCCGAAGAACTAATTGCCGAAGCCTTGTACCCTTACGCCAACGACCTTGTGATTGGTACCAAAGGTGCACTCCTGCGCACTGGTCCCAACCAATGGCCTGTAGACGGTAGCCGCAAACACCTGGAAGAGGCCCTGAACGGGAGCCTGAAACGCCTGAAAATGGAGCAGATTCAGCTGTATCAGTTACACCGGTTCGACGATAAGGTGCCTTCGGAAGAGTTTCTGGGCTTTTTGAAAGAAGCACAGCAGCAGGGCAAGATCAAACACATTGGTCTCTCGGAAGTCGACGTGGATCAGATCAAAGAAGCCCAGCAATATTTTGAGGTGGTGTCTGTACAAAACATGTACAGCTTTGGGCAGCAAAAATGGAACCCCACGCTGAAGTACTGCGAAGAAAACAACATAGCATTTATCCCATGGTATCCGCTGGGTGGGGGCGATTTAAGCGCCGAGCAGGCTATTCATAAAGTAGCCGAACGTCACCAGGCTAGTGAGTACCAGATTGCGCTGGCATGGTTGCTGGCTGCGTCGCCCAAGATGCTGCTCATTCCCGGCACGTCGTCAGTAAAACACCTGGAGCAAAACACCGCCGCCGCCCAAATCAAACTGACGGAAGAGGATTTGCAGGATATGCCGCTACCAAAATAGTGATAAACGATAAGTGGTAAACGGTGAGTGGGCTGACGCACAATTACGTATGCGTCAGCCCACTCACCGTTTACCACTTATCGTTTATCACTATTTGTCTCCTTTCATCGCCTCCATTTTGTCACGGGCGGCTTTGAGTTGAGAAAGCTGACCAGTCAAATCTTCTTTGATGTAGGCGGGCAGCTTGTCATTTTCCAGTGCTTCTTCATAGGCTTCAACCGCCGCGTTTTCGCCAAACGTTACTGAGCTTAGTACTGTATCACGGTCTTTGCCCGTCACCGCCGATTTGATGTCAATCCAGGCCCGGTGAATTTTGCTGCCAATATCAGTCGACGTAGCATCTGACACCGCTTTACCGTCCATGCGGACAATGTGGTCGGCCAGTTGGCTACGGAAGTTTTGGCTCTGTACAATCATCTCGTTGAACAGATGATCTAGTTGGCTGTCTTCCGTGTCTTCAACCGCCTTCATATACCCCTGAATACGGTCATTATTGATCTTTACCAGGTCGTTCAGGTCTTCGACGATTTCTTCGTTCTTAATCATAATCGTTGTCTTTGAATGGTTTAACAATCGACATGATTAACCGAAATGGTTGAGTTGTGTTTTGGGAAACTGAGTAACAGGTTAAACACAAAGGCATAGAGATTACACAGAGAACATGGAGTTAGTCTTATTGCGAAAAAAAATAGTCTCCATGTTCTCTGTGTAATCTCTATGCCTTTGTGTTTAACCTGTTCAACTTAAAACTCTGCCGACTTGGGTGCTCTTGGAAAGGGGATCACGTCGCGGATGTTGCTCATACCTGTTACGAACAGCACCAGCCGCTCGAAGCCAAGACCAAAGCCGGCGTGGGGGGCCGTGCCAAACCGGCGCGTGTCGAGGTACCACCAGATAGCTTCTGGTTCAATACCCACCTCGGCCATGCGGGCGGTGAGCTTGTCGAGGTCATCTTCCCGTTGCGACCCGCCAATGATCTCGCCTATACCTGGAAACAGCACGTCCATAGCCCGCACGGTGGGGCCAAATACCTCCCCACGGCTGTTGGTGGCGGGTTCGTTGTCTTGCTTCATGTAGAACGACTTAATAGCGCGGGGGTAGTTGGTCAGGATAACGGGTTTCTTAAAGTGCTTTTCCACCAGATACCGCTCGTGTTCCGACTGTAGGTCCACGCCCCAGCTTACTTCATACTGGAACTGCCCCTTCTTGGCCGGTTTCGAGTTGCGCAGAATCTCGACGGCCTCGGTATAGGTTAGTCGCTCAAAATCATTGTCGACTACGAAACGCAGTTTTTCCAGCAGCGTCTGCTCCTGTTGGTCTTCCTTCTTCTTTGTTTTTTCTTCCTCGGCCAGCCGGTTATCCAGAAATGCCAGGTCATCAGCGCAGTGGTCAAGGGCGTAGCGGATCACCGATTTGACAAAGTCTTCGGCCAGGGCCATGTTGTCTTCCAGTTCGAAAAAGGTCATTTCTGGCTCGATCATCCAGAATTCGGCGAGGTGGCGCGTGGTGTTTGAGTTCTCGGCGCGGAACGTGGGGCCGAAGGTGTAGATCTTGCCCAGTGCCAAAGCGCCCAGTTCACCTTCCAGTTGGCCCGACACGGTGAGGTTGGTTTCGCGGCCAAAGAAATCCTGGCTATAATCCACCTTGCCGTCTTCCGTTTTGGGCGGGTTCAGCGGGTCGAGCGTCGAGACGCGGAACATTTCGCCGGCCCCCTCAGCGTCAGAGGCGGTGATAATGGGCGTGTTGAGGTAGAAAAAGCCGTTGTCGTTGTAATACTTGTGCACCGCAAAGGCTAAAGCGTGGCGGATGCGCAGGATGGCGCTGAAGGTGTTAGTGCGGGGCCGCAGGTGGGCAATCTCGCGCAGGAACTCCAGCGAATGCCGCTTGGGCTGCAGGGGGTATTTCTCCGGGTCGGCGGGGCCGTAGATGGTCACATCGGCAATTTTCACTTCCACCGCCTGCCCCGCGCCCTGCGATTCAACCAGTTCGCCGGTGATAGCCACGCAGGCCCCGGTGGTAACCAGCCGCAGGGTGTCGTCGGGCAGGAAACCCGCCTCGGCCACGGCCTGAATGGTGTGGATCGTGGAGCCGTCGTTGATGGCGATGAAGACGGCGTTTTTACTTTCGCGCTTGGTGCGGACCCACCCTTTGACCGTCACGGTCTGTCCCGGTGGGGTTTGCAGCAGTTGTTTGACAGGGAGGTAACTCATGAAGCAAATTTACGATGTACGAGTTACGATTTACGATTTGGGCTGACGCAAGCAGGACAAACGCCTGAGCGGGTCAGCAAAAACACTTGCCGGATTTAGCGTAATTCGGGGCGTTCTGCGTCATCCTGAATATGGTAGCTGCTGTGCCTGCTCAGTCTATCATCGTACCTGATCGTCTATTGCCCCATCTATGCCTGCCGAAAAGCCTAAACGAACCATTCTCGCTACTGTGAAGCAGTACAGCGGGCGGCTGTTTGGGTTCATTCGTGATCGGGTACGCACTGAGGAAGACGCCGAAGATATCTTGCAGGATGTCTGGTACCAGCTAAGCCGCGTAGTTGATCTCGACCAGATTGGCAGCCTCAGCGGATGGCTCTACGAAGTGGCCCGCAACCGCATCACCGACCGCTACCGCCGCACCCGCGAAACGGCCTTTAGCGACGCCGCCCACGCGGGCGACAATGACGAAGATGACAGCCTGTCGCTGGGTGATCTGCTCTTGGCCGACCCCGACGCGGCGGACGATCCGCTATTCCGCGACCTGATCTGGGATGAACTGATGCGCGCGCTGGATGAACTACCCGAAAACCAACGGACGGTGTTTATTCAGAACGAACTGGAAGACAAAACCCTCCAGGCTATTGCCGACCAGACCGGCGAGAACCTGAAAACGATTATTTCGCGTAAACGCTACGCTGTGCAGCACCTGCGCAGACGCCTCCAAACGCTCTACAACGACCTGTCAAACACCTAAGCCATGCATAACCGATCTCGAAAGCGCTTTTTATGGATACCCGTTTTTGCTGCCATGGCCTGTTCGCTACTGGTGGCACTCATTATGTACTTGTGGAATACTGTGCTGGTGGCGGTGGTGGCCGTGAGGCCCGTGACGTTCTGGCAGGCGGCGGGTTTGTTTCTGCTAAGCCGCTTACTGGTAGGGGGGTGGCCGGGTGGTGGCAGAGGTCGGCACGGCGGTGGACCAGCCTGGCGAGGTAAGTGGCAGCAAATGAGCGACGAAGACAAACGGCGTTTTAAAGAGCAGTTTCGTGCCAAATTCCGCCACGGCCCAGGCGAGGGGTGAGTATCGGTTGTCTGTAGCTCCTAGAGCGCGAAGCAACTGAAGACAGTAAACAGTAAACCTCAAACAGACACTCAACATGATTCACTTCATTCGCCTCGACCATATTCTGTTGTCCATTCCCGAAGGCCAAACTACCAATGCCCGCGCCTTCTATACCGACGTGATGGGCTTGGCCGAAATTCCCGGAAACCACCCCAGCGGAGCCATCTGGTTCGATATAGGCGATATTCAATTGCACTTGCGCGAAGAGATAGCGGGGCCGTTATCACTCCGTCACTCGGCGTTTGAAGTAGCCAACCTGGATGAAGCCCGGCAGGAACTGGCCGAAAAAGGCGTACCTATTTCGTACTCGACGGATATCGACGGGCGGCAGCGTTTCTTCATCCGAGACCCCTTCGGCAACCGCATCGAGTTTTTGCAGTACGACAAGTAAGCGTCTACACCTGCCGCCCTAGTTCAGCGATGAGTGTGTCGTTGTATTTGCGGGCTACAGGCACGATTAACTGCCCCCTCAGTAAGTGGAGCTTATACCCCTGCGCGTTGCCCGAAATCCGTTCTACCTGCTCCAGATTTACCACGTAAGACCGGTGACAGCGTACAAAAATGCTGGATGAGACAGTCTTAGCTTCGGAATCATATTGGTGATTACTCTGCTGAAAGTCAGAAAGTTGGCTCTCTAACCGACTTAGGCTGCTGCGCATCAGCTCTTTCGCCAGCGTCTCGTTTCGGGCGTAAAAAATGGTGCAGTAGT
Source organism: Fibrella aquatilis (assembly GCF_017353255.1). Taxonomy (GTDB): domain Bacteria; phylum Bacteroidota; class Bacteroidia; order Cytophagales; family Spirosomataceae; genus Fibrella; species Fibrella aquatilis. The sequence goes on from NZ_JAFMYU010000002.1 coordinate 210,712, forward strand.
TATCGCTCGATTCAATGGCCAGCAACTTGGTGGGGGCGAACGTGAAGGTGTCCTTTTCGTTCTCGGCCACCAGCGTCAACATGGTATGCTGTGTTGGCACGGGCGAAATTTCTGGACCGCCGACGGGAGGTAAAGTGGGCGGCAATGCGGTGGCCGACGGGTGGGGTGGCAACGTAGCTGAGAGCGTGGCGGCTTGTTGCTGATACCGCTTTAGTTGGCGGATATAGTTGATCATCACCGCCGCCGCCGTAGGAAAAATGCCCACCAGAAAGGTAACGGCAAGGCTCCACACCCACCCCCAACCCAGTGCATATGTGTCGGTTGACAGCCAGATCATGTAGAGCCTGTTGCCTACCCCGATGAGCGATATCTGAAAAAGTATATGGACAATTTCGCGGCCAACGGTCCAGTGCCTTTCGGCAAAAAGGCGCGGTGCCAACCGGGGCAATAAAACCGAATTGACCACCATTACGCCAAAGGCGATTAGGCCAAACCCCCAGATCTTCACTGATTTATAATCGGTTTGCCAGGTGCTTATGCCAAACGGTTGAAACAACCAGAGAAACAGAGCCACAAATACACCGAAAGTGAAGGCCAGCCGCCAGGCATGTGCCGGTGTTTCATCTCGTGGGTAGGGTTGCCGTAACAGGTTCATAGGCAGCTACATAAGGTAGCACGTCAACGCGAAAAAGGACGCCAGGCCGATAGCTGCTCGGCGAAGGCGGGCAGTGCGGCGGGGTAAACCGCGGCCATGAAAACCAGCCCAAACAGGGCACCATAGAGGTGGGCGTCGTGGTTAATGCCCGACGACCCCTGCCGCGAGGCATAGTACGAATAGCCCAGATACAGCAGCCCAAAAATGAAACCTGGAATGGGGATAGGGATAAACATAAGCTGCAAGGGCATAAACGGAGCCAGCAGAATCATGGCAAAAATCACCGATGACACCCCACCCGATGCCCCCAGCGAATTATACCGCGACTGATCGCGGTACTTCAACAGCGTCGGGATGTCGGAGATAATAATACCTGCGATATAGAACAAGACAAACACTACTCCGCCCAGATCGCCGAAAAGCGCATTGAAAACACCTTCCAGCGCCTGCCCGAAGGTGTAGAAGCTGAACATGTTGAAAAACAGGTGCCCATAGTCGGCGTGCAGAAACCCCGACGTGACCAGGCGGTAGTATTCGCCCCGGTTGGCCACGGCATAGGGGTTCATAATCCAGCGGTCCATCAGCGATTCGTTTCGCCAGGCGGCAATGCTGATAAGGACCGTCACGATAACCAGAAGCAGGGTTGCAGACATGAGAAGGGGGTACGGTAATTAAGATTCGCGCTCCACCAGTTGGTGCGCAAAGTGTAGCAGCGTGGCTTTCCGGGCAGGGTCGGCGTTGACCTGATCTAAGTTAGTGAATCCTTGCTGGAAATAATGAGCAATACGATCTTCAGTTAACTGCCTGATATTCAGTTCGTCATAGATAGCCGTCACGGCGGCTACTTTTTCGGCTTTGTCGAAGGTATCGCGGCTCAGCCAGTTTAGCAGGTCGCTGCGTACTGGGCCTTCGGCGCGTTCGAGGGCTTCAATGAGCAGGAACGTTTTCTTATTGGCAATAATGTCGCCGCCCACCTGCTTGCCAAACTTGGCCGGGTCGCCATATACGTCGAGCAGGTCGTCTTTTAGCTGAAAACCAATGCCAATATTCACACCACCGTCGTAAAGATGCTGGGTGCTTTCGGCGTCGGCCCCCGACACCAACCCGCCCAATTCCATAGCCAGGCCCAGCAGCACCGACGTTTTCAGCCGGATCATGTCGATGTACTCGGCCTCGGTTACGGTGTTGCGGGTTTCAAAATTCATGTCCATCTGCTGCCCTTCGCACACTTCGGCGGCGGTTTGGCTGAACCGCCGCAGGGCCTGCCGCAGGTACCGGGCGTCGATATCGAGCAGCTGTTCGTAGGCCTTCACCAGCATCACGTCGCCAGAGAGAATGGCGATGTTGGCGTTCCATTTTTCGTGGACAGTGGGCATGCCGCGCCGTAGCGGGGCCTGGTCCATGATGTCGTCGTGCAAAAGCGTGAAATTGTGAAACACCTCCACGGCCACAGCAGGTTTTAGGGCCAGGGTATACTCATCGGTAAAGAGCGAGGCGGCCAGCAAGGTCATTAGCGGCCGTAGGCGTTTACCGCTCAGCCCCATAATGTAGCGAATGGGGTCGTAGAGTTCGGGGGGCTGCGCTCCGTAGTTGGTCTGGTCGAATTGTTGACGTAAAGCGTCGGCTAACTGGGTTGGATTCATGGAGAATGGTCTGTGCTGCGTGTTTGTCGCGAGTCACAAACGAATCGTAACGCCAAAAGTAAGCAACAACGGGGGAAGGAGGGCAAAGGGTGCTTTGGTTTACTGTCTTCTGTTGGCTTGCGCCAGCGCACTGCTCTCGCGCAAGCCAACAGAAGACAGTAAACAGAAGACTAAAGAGTTTTTCTTGAAAACTACTTCTCCAGCACGGCCAGCCAGTGCTCATAAGCCTCTTCATAGGCTTGCCGGGCGCGGGCGTCGGGCGTGATGGTGCGTACCACCTGAAGGCCGCTGAAGGCTTCGGCGCGGTTGGCATAATGGCCTAATCCCAAACCTGCTCCACGGGCTGCTCCCTGTGCACCATCGGTGTTGTAGAGTTCGATGGCCGCACCGGAAAGATTCGCTAACGTATTGGCAAACAAAGGACTAAGGAACATATTGGCCTCGCCTGCCCGGATGGTTTTCACGCCCACGCCCACCTGCTCCATGACCCGGATGCCGTAATAAAGCGCAAACACGATGCCCTCCTGCGATGCTCGCAGCCAGTGCGCCAAGCCATGCTGATTCAATCGAAGCCCATGAAACGACGCACCCGGATCGGCGTTTTCCAACACGCGCTCGGCCCCATTGCCAAAGGGTAAACACACTAGCCCATCAGACCCCACGGGCGCTTTCTGGGCCAGATCGTTCATTTGGTCGTATGACAAGTTCTTCTGCGTCAGGCTGTTGCGTAACCAGCTATTTAGGCTGCCCGTGCCGTTGATGCACAGCAGCACCCCGTAGCGCGGCGCTTCGAGCGTGTGGTTCACGTGCAGAAATGTGTTCACCCGCGAGAGTGGATCAAACGTGGCCTGCTCACTCACGCCATACACCACGCCCGACGTGCCCGCCGTGGCGGCAATCTCGCCGGGGTCAAGCACGTTCAGCGACCAGGCGTTATTGGGTTGGTCACCCGCGCGGTAGGTAACGGGGGTGCTCTCGGCCAGGCCCATTTCGGCGGCAGCGGCGGCGGTTACTCTACCCTGTACCCCAAACGTGGGACGCAGCGGCGGCATCAGCGACTGGTCGAACCCGTAATACTGCATCAAAAACTCGGCGGGGCGGTTTTCCAGAAAATCCCACAAAATCCCCTCCGACAGGCCCGACGCCGTGGTGACGATCTCGCCGGTGAGGCGGGCAGCCAGGTAGTCGCCGGGGAGCATGAAGTGGGCCACGTTGGCATACACGTCGGGCTGATTTTCTTTCACCCAGGCCAGTTTCGCCGCCGTGAAGTTACCCGGCGAGTTGAGTAACTGCCGCAACACCCGCTCATGCCCCAAGGCATCGAACGCCCGTTGTCCATAGGGTACGGCACGGCTGTCGCACCAGATAATAGATGGCCGCAATACGTTGAGGTGGGCATCGGTTACGACCAGCCCGTGCATTTGATACGAAATACCAATGGCCTTTATATCAGTCGGTTGCGCTCCGGTGGCAACCATCACGGCCCGCACGGCCCGCGTGGCATTGTGCCACCAAAGGTCGGGTTGTTGCTCGGCAAAACCGGGTTGCGGCGCGTCGATAGCCATCTCCGATTCGGGAAAAAACGCCGAGGCGACAGCGGTATTTTTGTCAGCGTCGAGCAAACAGGCTTTGACAGACGAGCTGCCCAAATCAAGTCCAAGAAGGTACATAGGGGAGGGGGTAATGTCAGGCAGGAAAGGACGGTTTTGGGGCGAATTTACCTGACAGCACCACAAACCCATAAAAAAGGGCCTCTCTGAATCAGAGAGGCCCTTTTAATAAAGGAAAGTTAACGGAAATTATTCGGCCTTGAAGTGGAGCCGGGCAGTGTGCACCTCGCCGGGGGTAGCTTGCTCGCCAACGGTTAGTTTGGCGTTAAGCAGTTGCCGGGTCAGGTCGCTTTTTAGTTTTTCGTTGGCCGTAAAAACGGTTGGTGTCAGCACCGAATTATTCTCGGCAAGGCGAAACTGTACTACCACCACGCTACCTCCTTTGCCTTCACGAAGGGCTTCCGGGTAGGTGAGTTGACTGGCCAATTGTTGTTCCAAATTGGCTTGGGGCTTTGCCTTACTCTGCTTTTTAGTTCCAGGGTTGGCAAAAGCCGCTACGGTCGCTAGACCGATTAACATCCATGAGCACACGAGCGTCTTCATGATTCTGTTGGCTTTAAAGGTGAAAAAATCCAAACCCAGTCTATCGGTGTACTCGTCCGTTCGTGGCCTATGGGGTCATCTCATGGAATACGTTTATGACTGATAGTACAATAGTAAGCAAAAATTAGACGCAATGTTAAGCCAATGTTAACAAAAGATGATCTTTTTGAGCGATCAATTCTTTTGAAATAGCTTGATTTTAGCTAAAAAACTGACTACCAATGACTTGTATATTAAGTAAATTTTTAAAAATTGATCAAACGCGTAACATTAAGATAACAAAACTGTGGCTGGCATAGTAGTTGTCGGTAGGCACTGCCTGAACGATCTTAGGCTTTTACGGCCTGATTCAGCAATTCCTGCGCAATGGGCAGCAGGGTCTCTTCTTCTGAAATAACGCGTCGACTTTCAAGCCGGAACGCGGCGGGGTTCGGTAGATCGTAGCGCCGGATGAGGTCTAGCTTCAATCGCTCGAACGTGGTGCCCAGCCCCCGCCGAAGCCGTTCCCGAAACTGCCAGTGCACTAGCCGTCCGCCCGGTGCCGCCTGATCGTAGAGGGTAAGCCGGTATTGGTAGACCGACAAATCAGCTGTGGTGGAGTAGTGCACCAGCAGGTAGCCTTCTTCGGGGTGCAGCGGCATGAGGCCAACGGGTTCGAGCGTCAGGGTTCGCGCCAGCTCGGCCCAGCGCTGCCGCCCGTCGGTGAGGGTTGTCTGAAAACGGGGCAGGGCAAAATCAACGATCTCGTCTACTTCGGTTAGTAGCGGATCATCGGTATGTTCCGGTGCATAGGTTATTTGGGGTGGTGGCCCACCAATGCCCGCCACGCGCTTGGGAAAGGCCGCCATCAACGTACCTTTGCCCGCTCGAAAACGAAGGGTGGCCTCGTAGTGGCGTTGCAGATCGGGCAAGTCGGGGCAGAGCCTATTGTCGGCAAAGCGTTGGTTTACCCCTTGTAAATACGCCAAAACGACATACTGTTTGTATTCGGCGTCGATTCGGCTTTGTGTCAGCCAGTCAGATGAAAGCGAATTTAAACGGATTTCGGCCATAAAGTGTGTGGCAGTTGGGATTTAACAAGATAAGGCAAGAACTAATTTTGGCAAAACAAAGCGGGTTAAAGTGCTTATAAGGCCAAACAATCTAAGTTCATGACCCCTGTTTCCCCAATAACGTACAAGGCCTGAAATTTTGTCAGTCTTTTCATCTGGCATACTACTTGCCACCGCAAACCCGTCCGATTAAGCACAAAAACCAGTTTAACAACCTTAATCATCTCTTATCGCTATGACCACAGCAATGGAAGACGTGAAAGTAAAACCCCTCGCCGACCGCGTGGTGGTTGAACCCGCCCCGGCTGAAGAAAAGACCGCCTTCGGGATTATCATTCCTGACACGGCCAAAGAAAAACCCCAGCGTGGCACCATCGTCGCCATCGGTACGGGCAAAAAAGACGAGCCTCTGACCGTTCAGGTTGGCGACACGGTGCTGTACGGTAAATACGCCGGCACCGAGATCACCATCGAAGGAAAAGAGTACCTCATCATGCGCGAATCCGACATCTTCGCCATCGTTTAATTGAACGGTAAACGGTGAGCGGTAAACGGTAAGTGTTTCCACAACGCTTCACTCACCACTCACCATTAATCACTCATCACTAAAATATTATGTCTAAGAAAATTCTCTTCGATACCGAAGCACGCGACAAGATTAAGAAGGGTGTTGATACCCTGGCTGATGCCGTGAAAGTGACCCTCGGCCCTAAAGGCCGTAACGTCATTCTCGACAAGAAATTCGGTTCACCCTCGATCACCAAAGACGGTGTGACGGTGGCCAAAGAAATTGAATTGAAAGATGCTATGGAAAACATGGGCGCACAGCTCGTGAAAGAAGTAGCCTCTAAAACCGCCGATTCAGCCGGCGACGGTACCACCACAGCTACCGTTCTTGCCCAGGCCATCTATTCAATTGGCGTGAAGAACGTAGCTGCCGGTGCCAACCCAATGGACCTGAAGCGCGGTATCGATAAGGCCGTGTTGGCTGTAACCGCCAACCTGTCAGAGCAGGCGCAGACGGTAGGTGATGACTTCAGCAAAATCGCGCAGGTAGCCACCATCTCGGCTAACCACGACGACGAAATCGGCACCATGATCGCCGAGGCGATGAAGAAAGTAGGTAAAGAAGGTGTGATCACGGTAGAAGAAGCACGTGGTACCGAAACGGAAGTGAAAACCGTAGAAGGTATGCAGTTCGACCGTGGCTACCTGTCGCCTTACTTCGTGACCAACACCGAGAAAATGGAAGTGGAGCTGGAGCGCCCCTTCATCCTGATCTCGGAGAAGAAAGTGTCGTCGATGAAAGAGCTGCTGCCGGTGCTGGAGCAGGTGGCCCAAACGGGTCGTCCGCTGCTGATTATCGCAGAAGACGTTGACGGTGAGGCACTTGCCACACTGGTGGTAAACAAAATTCGTGGTGCTCTGAAAGTGGCCGCTGTGAAAGCCCCTGGCTTCGGCGACCGTCGGAAAGCCATGCTGGAAGACATTGCCATCCTGACGGGTGGTACAGTCATTGCCGAAGAGCGCGGCTACAAGCTGGAAAACGCCACGGCCGAATACCTGGGTCAGGCCGAGAAAATCATCATCGACAAAGACAACACGACCATCGTGAATGGCGTGGGTGGCAAAGAAGATATCGCCGGTCGTGTAAACCAGATCAAAGCGCAAATCGAAAACACTACGTCTGACTACGACCGCGAGAAGCTGCAAGAGCGTCTGGCGAAACTGTCGGGTGGTGTGGCAATCCTCTACATTGGTGCGGCCACTGAAGTAGAGATGAAAGAAAAGAAAGACCGCGTTGACGATGCCCTGCACGCTACCCGCGCTGCCGTTGAAGAAGGCATCGTGACCGGTGGTGGTATTGCCCTGATCCGCGCTATTGCCGCCCTGGACGGTGTCAACACGATCAACGAAGACGAGAAAACGGGTGTGAATATCATCCGCGTGGCCCTCGAATCACCCCTGCGCACGATCGTAGCCAACGCCGGTGGCGAAGGTTCGGTGGTAGTGAACAAGGTGAAGGAAGGTACGGGTGGATATGGCTACAACGCCAAGAACGACACCTTCGAAGACCTCTTTGCTGCGGGTGTTATTGACCCCAAGAAAGTAACGCGCCTGGCCCTGGAGAACGCCGCTTCTATTGCTGGCCTGCTCCTGACCACCGAGTGCCTCATCGCCGACGAGCCTGAAGAGGCTCCTGCCGGTGGTGGTCACGCCCACGGCGGCGGCGGCATGGGTGGCATGATGTAATTGCCGCCAGCCTAATATACATAACACCCCTGGCCTGCTGGTCAGGGGTGTTATATTGTTGTAAAATTTAAACTTATTTAAGCAATGAATCTATTTATAAGTTGGTCGGGTGATGATAGTAAAGCTATAGCACAACTATTAAAGAACTGGATACCTAAAATATTACAAGCTGTTAAACCATATTTTACACCTTCTGATATTGAGAAAGGAGCTAAATGGGAAACTGAAATAACTAAAAAACTTAATGAATGTAACATCGGAATAATCTGTTTGACGTCAGAAAATAAAGAAAAACCTTGGATTTTATTTGAAGCAGGAGCATTATCTAATAAACTTGATAAGTCTAAAGTATGCCCATTGCTTTTCGGATTAAGTAATTCGGACTTGACGGGACCATTGGCAACGTTTCAAACAACAATATTTGTCAAGGATGAATTTAAAAAGTTAATGCAAACTATAAATAATCAGCTTGGAGATAACGTGCTGGCGGATAACACGTTTCAAGAATTGTTTGACACTTTTTTTCCAAAACTAGAATCCGACGTATCGTCTATATTGAGCAAGACTAATGCTTTAAAAATTAGCCCTTCCCCAGTAAGGTCTGATAGAGATATTTTGGATGAAATATTGGAATTGACTAGAAGACAGTATAGTGTATTACCATCCAAATCAGATCAGTACGAGGTTTTGGATAGTTTTGATGAATCTACTGTTAAAAGTGTTTACAGTAAAATATATGATTACATGAAAGTTCACAATTTTAAACTCAAAGAATATAGTTTATTAGATGATGAGGAGGTATATGATTATTTGTCACGAGACAAAGAGGTAAGACGTTTATGCAGAAATTCGGACAATCTAAAAAAGATAATAACTCAATTTATTAATCAGTAAATGATGCTTCTCGAAGTTTTCTTGAATCACATGAAAGCAATGAATTAACCAGTTTGTCTATCAAAAGCATTGTAAACGTTGTTTACAAGACAAATTGCATAGTTTAGAATCACAAATCGACAAAACAATGGATAGCATCGTTGACTACATCGACGAAGAAAAAGACGTTTTGTATGTTCGGGAGCAACGCAAAGCGAAAGAGCAGGCTCAACACTTGTTCGTAGAGCGGTCATTGCTACGCGGCAAGGCAACTGTTGAAGAGATCGCCGAAGATTGCGGCGTGTCAGTTGACTATGTGCCGGAGATACAACGTCAGTTGACGTAGCTGGAACAGGTTGATAGGCAGTAACGCACTGCCCACAAAACCGCCCCTAACTGGTCGGTTAGGGGCGGTTTTGTGTTTAACGTGTATCTTTGAGAAAACAGATATAGCTATTCTATGAGCACCGCCCAGATCTTATTCGAGCAATATAAAGTGCGGCCTCCCCGCATCCGGCGTGAGCTAAAAACGCTTATCGACCAGGAGGCAGCCGACGAAAAAGTGCCGCTTCGTGAGCAAATCCGGCAGGGTATGCGGGAGGTACGGCTGGTGAAGGAAGGGAAGTTGAAAGCGCAATCGCTTGGTGAGTTTTTGGCAGATTTGAGTAAAGAGATAGCCGATGAAGCGTAGCGTTATATCCAAAGCACGATTAACGCAATATTGAGATACTCAAGTATTTATTATATAAACTAACATAATTACTACTCATTTTCATACATTGTGATCAGTTCACCAACTAATCACATTTTGTCATGAAAAAACTATACACACATGGGTTAGTACTGGCTTTGCTTTTTATTACGCAGACAGTGTGGGCGCAACAGCCTGTTTATCATCGCATCTCGGTTAAGATCAGCCCGGAGAAGCTGGAGTACCTGTTTAACCATGGCCTGGAAGCGGATCACTTTGGTTACGAAAACAAGCAGGATTTTACGGCAGAAGTGTCGGAACAGGATGTAGCGCTGATCAAACGTAATGGCCACAGGGTGACGTACCTGATTAAAGACCTGGCGAAAAACTACGCCGCCATCAATCGCGAAATTGACCGGCAGGCGGCGCAGGTACAGCGCAACGCACGAGCGGCCACCACCACGCCCACCAACTTTAGCCTGGGCAGCTATGCCGGTTATTATTCCTTCGCCGAACTGCCGGGTATTCTCGATCAAATGCGGGCGCTGTATCCCAACCTGATTACGGTGAAAACGAGCATTGGTAACTCCAACGGTGGGCGACCAATCTACATGATCAAGATCAGTGATAACCCCGACGTAGACGAAAACGAACCTGAACTGCTGCTGAACGCGCTACACCACGCCCGCGAACCCATGAGTATCAGTCAGTTGATCTACTTCATGTGGTTTGTGATGGAAAACTACAACAGCGACAAAGAGATTAAAACGCTGCTCAATAGTTCGGAGATCTACATTGTGCCCTGCCTTAACCCCGACGGGTACGTGTACAATCAAACCACCAATCCGGGCGGTGGCGGGTTGTGGCGCAAAAACCGCCGCGCCAACGCCGACGGTAGTTTTGGCGTGGACCTGAACCGCAACTATTCGTACAACTACGCTCGCGATAACACCGGCTCGTCGCCCACCACCACGTCAGATACCTACCGAGGCACGGCGGCATTCTCGGAACCGGAAACGGCAGCCCTGCGCACCTTTGCCGCGCAACGGCAATTCGTGACGGCGTTTAACTACCACTCCTACGGCAACTACTGCATCTACCCCTTCGAGAGCCTGAACCCCAACAGCAACGCCGAACTGACCAACTTCCGCAATGCGGCCACCTATTTAACCGCCGAAAATGGCTTTAAAATTGGCAATGCGTTTGAGACGGTAGGCTATACCGCCAACGGCACCGCCCCTGACTGGCAGTTTGGCGAACAGGTGGCGAAGAGCAAGATCTACGGCTTCACCCCCGAAATCGGCGCCTCGACCGATGGGTTCTGGCCCGCTTCGTCGCGAATTTTGCCGCTTTGCCAGTCGATGGTTGCCATGAACACCAAGCTGCTGCGCCTGTCGACGTTCTATGGTCGCGCCACCGCTACGTCGCCGACAACGGCCTCATCTACAGCGGCTTCACTGGCGTATTCGTTTCAGAATTTCGGTATTAAACCGGCCAGCTATACCGTTTCAGCTACCAGCCTTAATGCTGCCGTGGCTGCTGTTGGGCCAGCCAACATACACAGCGGGCTGGGCTTTTTGGCGACCACGCCGGGTTCAATTACCTACACCGTAGCCGCCAGCACACCAGCGGGTGCGCAACTCTCCTTTGAATTGAGTGTAGACAATGGCCTGTCGGTAATTAAAGACACCGTCAACGTACTGTACTCACCATCGTGCGGTACGCCGGTTGGGCTGGCATCGTCGGGCGTGAGTGAGACGGGGGCCACGCTCTCGTGGAGTACTGTGGCAGGGGCGGCCAACTACCTGGTGTCGGTGAAGCCGAAAAACACCACCACCTGGCCCGCCGACATCAGCGTGTCGGGCACGACCTACACCCAAACGGCCCTCGCCAACGGCACCGATTATGACTGGCGCGTGAAACCCAACTGCGGCAATTACGCTCAGGCATCGTTTAAAACGCTAACGCAAACCTGCTTTGTGGAAGTGGGTGGTCAGGTGACGTTCGAGGCCGAAAATTACAAGACTGCCATAGCCGGAACCGGGGCCGCTGCGGGGTTAGCCTGGTCGCCGCTGAGCGTGAGCACGGCGTCGGGCGGGGTGACGATGACCATTGCCAACACGACAAACATCAACGTGCAAAACAGCCTGGTTGGTCCGCGGCTGGATTACAGCGTCAATTTCGTGACTACCGGTACCTATTACATTTGGGTGCGGATGGCGGCGGGTGTCAACGGCATCTACGACGATTCGTTTCACCTCGGCCTCGACGGAGCCACGCCCGTGACGCTAAGCCCCAATTTAACCAACTACAATAATGGCAGCGCCGCCTGGACGTGGATAAAAGCAGCGGGTACTACGGCCTTTAGGGTAGTCATCACCGCCCCCGGCCTGCACACGATCAACCTCTGGATGCGCGAAGACGGTGTACAGGTTGACAAGTTGGTGATGACTACCAGCACTACTTACACGCCAACCGGCACCGGCCCGGCCACGAGTGGCAGTTGCAGCAACCCGGCCCTGTTGGCGAGTCGGTCACGTCAGGCGGCTGAGGTAATTCAGGAACCCGGAGCCGCCCTGGAAGTGCTGGCCTACCCAAATCCATTTGCTGAATCGGTTACGATAAAAACGACCCCCAACGGCCAGAACCGCACGATTCGTCTGCTCAGCAGCGATGGTCGCGTGTACCATCAGTCGATGATGGATGGAACGGCCACGGAAGAAACTATGTCAACCAGAATTATCCCCGGCGGGGTTTATCTGCTGGAAGTGATCCGCGACAACCAACGCAAAGTGGTGCCCGTGGTGAAGCAGTAGATTTTCTCCTGAAAACGCATGATCTGGAAGCAACTTATTGACCCGTTCCATAACCTCACGCTATCGGTGCTGGTGGCGGCGGTGCCTATTCTGTTTATCTTCTGGGCGCTGATTATCAAGAAGATGAAGGGCTATCAGGCTAGTCTGATCGCTACAGGATTAGCCCTGCTCATTGCTGTTTTCGTGTATGGTATGCCCGTGAAACTGGCCCTGCTTTCCGTGGCTCACGGGGCAGTGTACGGGCTATTTCCCATTTGCTGGCTGGTGGTCATGGCCGTGTTTCTCTTCAACCTCACTGTGAAAAGCGGGCAGTTTGAGATCATCAAACACGTTATGGCGGGCATCACGGCAGACCGCCGGTTGCAGGCATTGCTTATCGCGTTTTCGTTTGGCTCGTTTCTGGAAGGCACCGCTGGTTTCGGGGCGCCCGTGGCGATTACGGCGGCTATGCTGGTTGGGCTGGGGTTCAACCCGCTCTATGCGTCGGGTATTTGCCTCATTGCCAATACGGCACCGGTGGCGTTTGGCTCCATCGGCATACCCATCACGGTGGCCTCGCAGGTGTCGGGCATACCCGAAATGCCCATTTCGCAGATGGTGGGCCGGACCTTGCCGCTGCTGTCGTTATTGCTGCCGTTTTACCTGGTCAGCATCATTGTCGGCATCAGAAAAGCGTGGGAGATCCTGCCAGCGGTGCTGGTATCAGGCTTGTCGTTTGCCCTGTTGCAATTTCTCTCGTCCAACTTCCTCGGCCCCGCCCTGCCCGACGTGATTGCGGGGTTGGGGTCTATCGTTAGCCTGATGGTCTTTCTCCGTTTCTGGCAGCCCAAAACTACCTGGCGCTTCGCCAACGAACCCGCCACCACGCTCATCGCTGACCAGACGAGCTACACAACCGGGCAGATTATCCGGGCCTGGTCGCCGTTTCTGGTGCTGACTATCATCATCATTACCTGGGGATTACAGCCGGTCAAAAACGGGCTGAACGCCGTTGGGCTGTTTCAGTTTGACGTGCCGGGGCTTCATAATGCTATTCAGGGTGCAGATGGGATGCTTATCGCTAAGGTGTTCAAAGTCAATTATTTATCCGCTGCCGGAACGGCTATTTTGCTGGCGGCGCTGGTGGCTATTCCGCTAGTAGGGCTAACCTACCGGCAGGGCGCGGGCGTGTTTTGGGCTACACTGAGTCAACTCAGATTCCCGATCCTGACCATCGCTGCCGTGCTGGGGTTCGCCTACATCATGAACGATTCGGGCATTACGCTCACGCTGGCAACTGTGCTGGCTGGAACAGGTGCACTGTTCCCGTTTTTCGCGCCGGTGCTGGGCTGGCTGGGCGTGTTTATCACCGGCTCCGACACCTCGGCCAATGCCCTGTTCAGCAAGATTCAATACGCCACAGCGCAGTCTATTGGCGTTGACCCGGTGGTGACGGTGGCGGCCAACGTGTCGGGTGGGGTGGTGGGCAAAATGATTTCGCCGCAGTCCATTGCCGTGGCTGCGGCGGCGGGTAATCTGGTGGGGCAGGAGTCGCAGTTGTTCCGGTTTACGGTGAAGCACAGCTTCATCCTGCTCATCATCATCTGCTTCCTGACCCTGGCACAAGCGTACCTCATCAAGTGGATTATACCGGTAAGGTAAACCTATAAGGTTTTGGAAACCTTATAGGTTTGATAATCAGCAAGTTATTATGCACTATTTTCCCAACAACTCCGCTAACCCTGATACTGGTACAAACGTACCTGCTGACGTTTCCTGCTGAACGGTACCGCCGTAGACCACATAACTGTTACTGGCGGGGTTACCACTAAGCTTATTCCAGTAGGTTAGCTGGTTGAAATAGGTTGGGTTTAGGGTCTGCCCCGCTTTGATTTCGATGGAGAGCAACGAGCCATTTTGTTCAATTAATAGATCCACTTCGCGGCCCGTTTTGTCCTGCCAGAAATAGATCGGTGCGGTCTGGCCCTGGTTGTAAAAGTGCTTGACCACTTCGCTCACTACCCAATTCTCGAACAGCGACCCGCGCATATAATACGTCTCGACCAGATCGGCGCGGCGCAAACCCAGCAAAGCGCAAACCAGGCCAGTGTCGTAGAAAAAGAGCTTGGGCGATTTCACAATGCGCTTGCTGTAGTTCTCGTGAAACGGTTCCAGCATATACACCACATAGCTCGCTTCCAGAACCGACAGCCACGACTTGGCGGTGTTCACGCTGATGCCGCTATCATTGGCCAGCGACGACAGGTTGAGCAGATTACCCGCCCGCCCGGCGCACAGCCGCAGGAAACGGGCAAAGCTGCCCAGGTCGCTGATGTTTTTCAACGACCGTACGTCGCGCTCCAGATAAGTCTGAATGTAGGCAGGGTAGAAATCGGTAGGGTCCAACTGACGGGTAATTAGGCGGGGGTAACTGCCCTGCCAGAGCAGCGTTTCCAACGATGTGGGCACGGCTTCGGCGGACTGAAGTTCGGCGTAGTTGAACGGCAGCAAACGCAGCACCGCCGCCCGCCCGGCCAGACTCTGACTGATACCTTCCATCAGCAGAAAATTCTGTGAACCGATTAAAATATAAGGGTTTTGCTGATTGCCTTGATCCACAATGCCTTGCAGGTAAGAGAATAAATCAGGCACGCGCTGCACTTCATCAAATACGGCCCCGTTTGGATAATTGGCCAGAAAACCACGCGGGTCCTGCTCGGCCAACAAACGCACGTCCGGGTCTTCCAGCAGCACGTAGGGCAATTCGGCAAACAACGAACGCACCAGCGTCGATTTCCCCGACTGACGGGGTCCGGTTAGGGAAATGATGGGGTATTGCGCTGATAATTGAATTAGCTTTGACTTTATCTGACGAGCTATAAGGTTGTCATTCAGCATATTGCAGGCATAAAACTGAAAACTGGACAAATTTGCAATCCGATTGCAAATTTGTCCAGTTTAGTTGACGAACCCAAATGGATGATCGGCTACGTTTACCTTTGCCTTTATGAACTCCCCCCAAATTCGTGACCTGACGCGCTACATGGACTCCTGGGCGCCGCCCGTTTATCAGGAATCATACGACAACGCCGGGCTGATCGTGGGTGATCCCAACGCCGTCATTACCGGCGTATTGGTGTCGCTCGATGCCACGGAAGCGGTGGTAGATGAGGCTATTGCCAGGGGTTGCAACGTCATTGTGGCGCACCACCCCATTGTGTTTCGTGGGCTGAAAAAGCTCAACGGCAAAAACTATGTGGAACGCACGGTGATCAAAGCGGTCAAAAACGATGTCGCCATTTTTGCTGCCCATACCAACCTCGACAGCGTAGCGGGGGGTGTCAACTACCACATTGCTAACCGATTGGGGTTGCAGAACGTACAGATTCTGGCTCCAAAAACGCAGGTGCTCAGCAAGCTCGTGGTGTTCACGCCCGAAGCCGACGTGCCTGGCGTACTCGCGGCCATCTACGAAGCAGGCGCGGGCCAAATCGGTGCTTACGACCACTGCTCGTTTCGGGTGGGGGGCATGGGTACGTTCCGCCCGCTAACCGGGGCACAGCCGGTGGTGGGAGCCGTGGGGCAGGATGAAACCGTACAGGAGCTACGGCTGGAAGTGATCTTGCCAACATACCTGGAAAATGCCGTAGTGCGGGCCATGACCCGGGCACATTCGTATGAGGTGCCCGCCTACGATCTCTATGCCCTCAACAATGCCAATCAGACCGTGGGGGCCGGCGCATTGGGTGATTTGCCCGAACCTATGGACGAGCTAGCGTGGCTGCGGCACTTAAAAACGAACATGAACGCGACCGTGATTCGGCATACGCCGATGATGAACAGGCCCATACGTCGCGTGGCGGTATGCGGCGGGGCGGGGAGTTTCCTGCTACATGATGCTATCAGGGTCGGTGCCGATGCCTTCGTGACGGCCGATTATAAGTACCACGAGTTCTTCGACGCCGAGGGGCGACTGATCATCTGCGACATTGGCCACTACGAAAGCGAGGTCTTTACCAAAGACCTGATTCAACAGCGTTTGGCCCAAAAATTCACTACCTTTGCGGTAATTTTAGCAGATATTGACACCAACCCGGTGCGGTATTTCTTCTAGACAGAAACAAGAGGCAAGAGCTAAGAGACAAGACAGGGAGCCTCGACGGGGCGTCTTGTTTCTCACTTCTTATCTCTTACTTCTTTCGCAATACATTCTAAAACATCACTCCCCCGAATGGAACTAACGGTAGCGCAAAAATTAGACGCACTTCTTAAACTGCAAGCCATTGATTCTCAACTGAATGACATCCGCCGTATGCGGGGCGACCTGCCCGAAGAAGTACGCGATCTGGAAGATGAAATCATTGGTTTCGAGACGCGCATCGGGAAATTCAACAGCGAGGTCAGCACCCTTCAGGAAGAAATCGACCGTAACAAGACTGTCAAGAAAGACGCCGACAAGCTCATTGCCCGCTATAAAGAGCAGCAAATGAACGTGCGGAATAACCGCGAATTCGACGCGATCACGAAAGAGATCGAGTTGCAGTCGCTGGAAATGGAACTGTCGGACAAGAAAATCGGCGAGTCGCAGTTTCGGATGCAGGGTAAGCAGGACGAAATCAACGGCACGCAGGAGACACTGAACCTGCGCAAGGAAGACCTGAAAGTGAAAAAGCAGGAGCTTGACCAGTTGATATCAGAGAGCGAAGCCGACGAGAAACAACTGGCCGTTGAGCGCGAAGAGCAAGCCAAAAACGTGGAAGCCCGCCTGCTGGTATCATACGACAAAATCCGGCACAATGCCCTCAACGGTCTGGCCGTGGTGACCGTGAAACGCGGTGCCTGCGGTGGTTGCTACAACGTGGTGCCCCCACAACGTCAGGCCGATATTAAAGACAAAAAGAAAATCATCGTCTGCGAACACTGCGGACGTATCCTCGCCGACGTCGACGCCGTACCCGAGCCAG
Source organism: Fibrella aquatilis (assembly GCF_017353255.1). Lineage (GTDB taxonomy): Bacteria > Bacteroidota > Bacteroidia > Cytophagales > Spirosomataceae > Fibrella > Fibrella aquatilis. The sequence continues at coordinate 227,791 of NZ_JAFMYU010000002.1, forward strand.
TGAGCACGGGCAGGGGACGGTAAAAAAGGATTTACGAATTACGAGGTACGATTTACGATTTGGGCTGACGCATAAGTACAAAAGCGTCAGCCCAAATCGTAAATCGTACCTCGTAATTCGTAAATCCTTTTTATCTCATCTTCGTCCGCTTCACTAGGTATGCTGATAAAATGGGCTCGAAGCCCTGAGCGATGTCGGCTTCGATGAAGTCGATGCGGTACTGTGCGCAGCGGAGCTTCAGGTTGTGGAGGTAGTCCGTCACGGCGGTTTTGTAGGCGTCGCGCACTTGGTTGGGCTGGAGTTTCACGCGGTTGCCGGTCTCCAGGTCGATGAACTCGTAGGGGCGCTCATCAAAGGCAAAAGCCTGTTCGGTTTGGCGGTCAGTGACGTGAAAAATAAGTACCTCGTGCAGGTTGTGGCGCAGGTGTTGCAGGGCCGAAAACAGGGCATCCTGCCGGGCCGGGTCTGTTCCCGCCGAATCGAACATATCACTGAAGAGAATCACCAGCGACCGTTTATTGATCTTCTCGGCTAGTTGGTGAATCACTTCCGGGGCGCTCGTGCGGCGGTTCGGCTTTGGCGATTGCAACAGCTGATCGAGGTACGTAAACAGCTTATGCACGTGCCCCGGCGTGGACTTCACGGGCGTTTGTAGTTCAATCTCGTCGGCGAAAGTACACAGGCTCACGGCGTCGCGCTGCCGTTGTAGCATATAAGCCAAACTGGCCGCGCCCATGGCGCTGAACGTAATTTTACCGTAATCTTTTTCAGGATAATACATCGACGACGATGTGTCGATGAGCAGGTGGCAGCGGAGGTTGGTTTCCTCTTCGTAGCGTTTCACAAAGAGCTTATCGGTTTTGCCAAAGACCTTCCAGTCGATGTAGCGGGTGCTTTCGCCGGGGTTGTAGAGCCGGTGTTCGGCGAACTCCACCGAGAAGCCGTGGAAGGGTGATTTGTGCAAACCCGTGATGAACCCCTCCACGAGTTGCCGGGCCAAAAATTCGACGTTGCCAAAGGAACGTACCTGCGCTAAGTTGATCGATGCTGCCAAGGGGATTCTGGATGTTGGACGCTGGATATTGGACATTGGATCTGGACACAGTTGGCGTATTGGTGAATAACCAGACGTAGCGTAAGCAATCGCCAACTGTGTCCAGATTCAATGTCCAATATCCAGCGTCCAACATTCCAACGCCTAATATCCGATATCCAACGTCTATAAACACAAAAAAAACCTGATTCGTAGGTCCGGCGCTTTGCAAAGGGAATTGCAAAAAAAGGGCCAGCCTGTGAATCAGGTCTTAACTAAAACGGACTGTACTCGTCCGTACAGATGTGTGGTGCGGGTTGCGTCGGTACGCCTTGGCTTCCCACACCCTGGTTACTGCACCGGCACCAGACCGGGTAGCAGTGGCGAACGCCCATCGAGCGTTGGCGACTCATCGAGTTGGGCGACATAGCGGTCTTTTCCCACAACTCGTAATGTAACATTGGCCACCCCTCTTCCGAGCATTCCGATGGCCTTGGCGGCGGCAGTCGTCATATCGACGATGCGGCCTTTGTGAAACGGCCCCCGGTCATTGATCCGGATAACGACCGACTGCTGGTTGGATTGATTGGTTACTTCAACCAGCGTATTGAAAGGTAATGTGCGGTGCGCGCCGGTTAACATATGTTGTTTAACGCGCTCGCCGCTTGTTGTCCGACATCCGTTGAACCGATTGGCGTAATAGGATGCCTTGCCTGACTGCTGTGGTGCCTGTTTTTGGGGCACGCCTGTTGAGCAAGAGGTACTCAACAGTAGCAGGAGGGATGTGAATAAACTCATACAGTCTTTGGTTCGTGAAACAATAGAAGAAGACCTTTCCAAAACCGGGTTTCATAACGCCTTCATTCACCAAAAAATGCAATTCCCTACTAACAAAGATAGCAATAAAGGGCTATAGAACAAAGCGTTATGACTGCCTGATCTGTATCTAGCCTGTAGAGTAATGTCCACGAAATATGATTTTTCCAGAAAATTATATTCCCCGCTTTCTTTTTGTTGTGCCCCGCCGCACCGTATTTTGACCCGTACTATCCCTAAATTGATTGACCAGTGGACGAGCGAACGAACGAGAAAATCTATTCAAAACGGGTGCGTGCGGGCAAAAGGACCTACTTTTTCGACGTGAAGGCCACCCGTGGCAATGACTTCTACCTTACCCTCACCGAGAGTCGCCGCCTGCCGCATGGCGACGGGTTTACCTACGACAAGCAAAAGATGTTTCTCTACAAAGAAGACTTCGGCAAGTTTCTCGAAGCCCTCCAGGAAACCATCGACTACGTGAAAACCGAGCTGATGCCCGACACCGATTTCACCCAATTCGACCGCCCCGAAGCCGTTGCCGACGACCTCCATACGGAGCTAAAATGGGAATAGTACTATTTTGATCAAAGTCACCAAGCCAGCCTCGACCCCGGTCTGAGGCTTTTTTTGTAAATTTGCATTGTGTAGAGACGCAACATCCTGCGTCTCACATGCGTCAGCAATGATGTAATTATAAACTAAGCGTATTGCTGACGCGAGAGAGACGCAAGATGTTGCGTCTCTACCAGACTACCAACATCATTTTCATGGGACTTCAATGTGGCATTGTGGGTTTGCCAAACGTGGGCAAATCCACCTTATTTAACGCAATTTCGACCGGCAAGGCCGAAGCTGCCAATTACCCCTTTTGCACTATCGAACCCAACGTGGGTGTGGTGACCGTACCCGACGAACGGCTCGATTCGCTCGAAAAGCTGGTGACCCCGCAGCGGGTGGTGCCAACCATCATCGAGTTTGTCGACATTGCCGGGCTGGTGAAAGGCGCTAGTCAGGGCGCGGGTTTGGGCAATAAATTCCTGGCCAATATCCGCGAGGTAGACGCCATTGTGCACGTGGTGCGCTGCTTTGAAGACGACAACATCGTACACGTAGAAGGCCGCGTCGACCCTGTTTTCGACAAAGAAATCATCGACGCTGAACTGCAACTGAAAGATTTAGAGTCGGTTGACAAAAAAATGCAGAAGCTGGAGCGCAACGCCAAGTCGGGCGATGCACGGGCGAAGGCAGCACTCGAGACGCTGCGGTTGTACAAAACCGCGCTGGAGCAGGGCAAAAGCGCCCGCACGGTGCAGGTGTCTGCCGAAGAGCAGGAAGAGGCCATCGGCGATATCGACCTGCTGACGGTGAAGCCCGTGCTCTACGTAGCCAACGTCGACGAAGGATCGCTGCCCAACGGCAATGCCTATTCCGACAAGCTGCGGGCGGCGGTGGCCGACGAAGGTGCCGACGTAGTGGTGATTTCGGCGGGGATCGAATCGCAGATTGCCGAGATGAGCGACCCCGAAGAGCGCGAACTGTTTCTGAGCGAATACGGCCTGACCGAATCGGGTTTGAGCAAGCTCATCAAGGCGTCGTACAAACTGCTGGGCCTGATCACCTACTTCACGGCGGGCGTGAAAGAAGTTCGTGCCTGGACCATCCGCCGGGGTTGGAAAGCCCCCGCCGCCGCTGGCGTGATCCACACCGATTTCGAGAAGAAATTCATTCGCGCCCAGGTCATGAAACTCGCTGATTTCGAGCAGTTTAAAACCGAATCGGCCGTGAAAGAAGCTGGCAAACTGTCGGTAGAAGGCAAAGAATACGTCGTGCAGGACGGCGACATCATGGAGTTTCTGCACGGGGCATAACAAGGAAGTTTCCAGTTTTCAGTTTAAGAGGTTTTCAGTTGGCTGACGCAAGACCCTACGTTTGCGTCAGCCAACTGAAAACCTCTTAAACTGAAAACTTTTTAAACTGAACACATGGCTCGACCAAAGGCTTTTGCGGAACAGGATGCCCTTCAGGCAGCGATGGAAACCTTTTGGCAAAAGGGGTATCACCAGACATCGATGCAGGATTTGGTCGATGCCATGGGTATCAACCGGGCCAGCCTGTACGATACCTTCGCTGATAAGCACACGCTGTATAAGCTGGCGCTGGTGCATTATGCCGACCTGAACCGGGCCGAACTGACCGAGGCCATTGCGGAAGCGGAGTCGGCCCGCGCTAAAATCCAGCTCATCTTCGACCGGGTGGTGCAGGAGATTGTGGACGATAGCGAGCAGAAAGGGTGCTTCCTTACTAACGCCACCCTGGAAATGCTGCCCCACTACCCCGACGTGGCAACCATCATTACCGATGATACCGAGGCCCTGACCGCCACCTTGCATGACCTATTGCACGAGGGCATTGCAGCCAAAGAATTTCGGGCTAAACTGCCTGTTGATGAGGTAGTTCCGTATCTGATAAGTCAGCTGTCGGGCCTGCGGGTGCTGGGCAAAACAAATGCCAGCCCCACTATGCTAAAAGCAGTAGTAGAGCTGGCAATGAAAACGTTGTGATGTACGATGTACGAATTACGATTTACGATTTACGATTTATTGCTTACGCCGGAGCACAGGTACTATGGCGTAAGCAACAAATCGTAAATCGTAATTCGTACATCGTAAATCAGTTTAATACTCTCGGCCGATGCCGAAGTTGTAGCCTACCCCAATGGTAATCATCTGGTTACGTAGGTCGCTGTTTGCCACGGCTAACGGTGTGACGCCGTAGGTATAGCGAGCATCGACGGTGAACCGCTGCGTGGCACCCGTGCGGAAATTGGCCTGGAAACCAGCGGTAAGTCCCAAATCAGCGGCGCGGTAGGGGTTGCTTGTTTCAGGAATCACGTCGATGCTGCCCCCCTTCACAATCGTGGCGTGACTGAGGTACAGTGCCGATACCACGCCTCCGTAAATGTTTGGCCTGAAATTGCCGGACCGGTTCAGAAAATACCGGGCCGTGATGGGTACTTCGAGGTAGTTGATCCGGTAATTGAGCGATTGGTCTCCGTAGGCATTGTGGCTACCCCGTTGCGAATAGAGTACGTCTATGGCAAAGCCAAACCGGCTGACATTGCTATACATGACGCCCAAACCAGCCGACAGACCGGGCAGCAACTGATTGGTCTGGCTATCGGCTGTTTTTGTAGGGCCAACCACACCCGCGAAGTTGGTCAGGTTCAGCCCAACCCGTGGGCCAAAGCTCCACCGCTACCGCGACTGACCGAAGCTGATAGTTTGAACAAAAAAGAGTGCGGCGAAAAGAATACTATACCGTACGTTTTTCATGGCATCTGCTAAAGTTACCGCGCCCGGATTGGCAGCTTGCGGTCGCCAGGCTGGTACTGGCGACCAATGCCGAAATTATAACCTAAACCAATGGTAATCATTTGGTTACGCACATCAGTTGCTCTATACGCAATGTTTGTAATACCTTGCGTATAGCGGGCATCGACGGTAAAGTGCTGCCGTGGGCCGGTACCCCAGTTGAGTTGAATACCACCCGTTACGCCAAGGTCAGCCGAGCGGTAGTCATCGGTGGTGTTAACCGATATTTCACTGTTATTTCCCTTGATAGTCCCTACGCCGCTGAGGCGCAATGCGGGCACGGCACCCAGATAAATGTTTGGCCGGAAGTTGCCCCCTCGCGTAAGGTAATAACGCCCTGTAATGGGCACTTCTAGGTAGTTCACCCGGTTGATGCCCGTGTATTCGATATTGTTGGCAATGGTTTTGGCCTTATTTCCTCGTTGTGAATACAGAATATCTACGCCAAAACCGAAGCGGCTGATATCACTATACACAAAGCCAATCCCTGCCGATAAGCCAGGCAGCAATTCATTAGAACCATTACCATTGGTTCCCTGAGGAATACCCGGCACATTGATGCTCGTACCAGCCAAGTTAGTCAGGTTTAGCCCCACACGAGGACCCAAACTCCAGCGTTGGCGTGATTGACCGAAGCTAACGGTCTGAGAGAAAAGAAGAATAGTGAAAAGAAGGATGTAACGTGCGTTTTGCATAAAAAGATGGGAGACATTTCATGCCTACGATCAAAAGCTACGTAACTGGCTCATTATTAACTGAATAACATTAAGCATAGCAACTGATAACCTTCGGCAAAGTATAATAATTTTAAGTTTACTGATTGAACCCATAACGGTCATCAACCGGCTTTGTTTCATGAATACCCATTGTTTTCGTGAACGGCCCCGAATGGCTACTTTTACGTATTGACCCTTGCGGCGAAAAAATTGTATTCAACAAACAGAATTCATGAAAAGACCTTCCCTGTATTTCACCGACGACCACGACCTGTTTCGGCAGAGCGTACGGCAGTTTATCGAGAAAGAAGTGGTGCCCCATACCGAAGCCTGGGAGACCGCCCGCCGTATTCCGCTATCTGTTTTCGGGCGCATGGGTGAGCTAGGTTTTCTGGGCCTGCCCTACGCCGAAGCGTATGGCGGATCGGGGGCCGATTTCTGGTTTTCGGTGGTGTTTCTGGAAGAACTGGCCCGTTGCGGCATGGGCGGTTTCGTGACGGCGGTGAGCGTACACGAGTATATGGCCATCAACCATATTGCCAAGGCTGGTTCTGATGATCTGAAAGCCAGGTATTTAGCGCCCGCTATTGCCGGTCAGAAAGTGGCCGCGCTGGCTATTTCCGAACCCGACACCGGCTCCGACGTGTCATCTATCCGCTCCACGGCGATCAAAGACGGGGATCATTACATCATCAACGGGGCTAAGACGTTCATCAGCAACGGCACCTACGGCGACTTTGTCACGCTGACGGTGAAGACACGGCCGGAAGGCGGAGCCAACGGCGTGAGCCTGATCGTGGTAGACTTGGACAGCCCCGGCATCACGCGCACGAAGCTCAACAAGATGGGCTGGCACAGTTCTGACACTGCCGAAATCCGGTTCGACGACGTGCGCGTGCCTGTTGAAAACCTCATTGGCGTAGAGAATTCGGGGTTTTATTACCTCATGGAAAGCCTGCAACTGGAGCGCCTCGTGGCCGCCATCATGGCCGTGTCGGGCGCCGAAGTAGCCCTCGATTGGACACTCGACTACCTGAACGAGCGCGAAGCCTTCGGCAAGAAGATTGGCAAGTTCCAGGCCATACGCCACAAAATTGCCGACGTAGCCACCGAAATCGAGATGGCGAAGCAGTTTGTGCACCACACCTGCTGGCTTTTCACGCAGGGCGAAGTGGTGGTGAAGGAGTGCTCGATGGCGAAGCTCTACACCTCCGAAATGCAGAAGCGGGTGATCGACACCTGCCTGCAATTTTTCGGTGGTTACGGGTTCATGGAAGACTACCCCATCTGCCGCGCCTACCGCGACGCCCGCGCCGGTACCATTGCCGGGGGTACCTCTGAAATCATGCGCGAAATCATCGCCAAAATCGTCGTCGACGCCGTAGCGTACAAACCGGCGTATGCGTAAGGGGAATTTAAAGTCTAAAGTTGGCTGACCCAGGCGGTCCCGCGTCCGGGTTACGCCTGGGTCAGCCAACTTTAGACTTTAAACTCCCCTTCACAACTTCACCGCCGGGGGCCAGTCGCTGAAGGCGCGTTCGGGGTTGATGGTGCGGGCGCGGCGGGTGGCTTGTTGTTGGTCGGCGAGGGTAGTGGGGGCGCTGGGGTCTAGGGGTAGGGTAGCGACGGGAACCGGTGCTGGCGACATGGCAACAACCTCTGCCGCCGCTGTCGGTGCTTCAGCGGCCGAACGCAACGGCGATCTCCTGGCTACGACCCGACGCAGGTTTTTACCCGCGACTATTTTCGCTGGTACGGCCAAAAAAGCGGCTTTCTGGGGTGCAGAGGCTGTCTCGGCCGTTCCCAAGTCTTTTACGTCCAGCAAGACCGTGCCTGGCTCCAACTGGGGCTGCGTCACGTGCGTTACAGCCGGGATACCGCTTTTTTGCGCTACCGTGATAGCGGGGTTGGTGGTGTAGATCAGGTACAGGGCTACGCTCATCACCAGCAGCACCGACGCGGCCAGGCTGGTAACCCAGAGGGGCATCAGACGGCGGGGTGTGGCGGCTTCATGGATGCGCTCCTGAAGGGCCTCGTGCAGACTTTTGGTTTGGCGTTGCAGGCTGCTACCGGCTTGCTGAATGGCCTCCAGGCCCTCCAGCGCATCGGCGTAGATGGGGTTTTCGAGTAGTAGCCGCTCGATGCGGTGCTGCTCGGCCGCGCTGAGCTGTCCGGCCTGATAGGCCCGCAGCTCGTCGAGGGTAAGTGGTTGATTATAGGCTGAATAACTCATTTCTGTAAGATCAATTTCAGGTTACGGCGGCCGTTCTGGAGATAGCTTTTCACCTGTTTCAAGTCAAAGCCGGTGAGATCGGCCACATCAGCATAGCTTTTCTGCTGCAAATAAAACAGGTCGATGCACACGCGCTGCGGGTCGGGTAGTTGACCCAGCGCGGCGGGTAACCGGCTCAGGTGCCGTTCCAGGTCCAGCGCGGCTTCGTCCTCATCAGGCCACACGGCCAGCACCTCGTGGGTAGGCCGGTCGTCGTCGATCAGGTCCATGTCACCGTCGCCGCCTACCCGCACACGTTGCTTGCGCAGGTGCATGAGGCAGTGGTTGCGTGCCACGGAATGTAGCCAGCTTTTGAAGTTGATCACCTCATGCCGCCGCAGGTCTACAATTAGCTGTTCAAATAACTGCATCACCGCGTCTTTGCTGTCGGCTTCGTCGCGCAGGTATTTGAAACAAACGGCATAGACCAGGTCAATGTGGCGCTCGTATAATTCACCCAGCACGTCCAGGTCGCCCGTGGCCTTATACGCCGACACGAAGTCGGCATCGGCGGTGGGGCGAGCTTTGCGAAAGCGTTTGAAAAACATACGCGCAGGCTGTTTTGGGTCAGAACATCAACGACACCGTATTGATGCCGGACTACAATTATTTCCACAAACCGGTACTGACTTTTAGTATCAGAATGACTTACACGATAAGCAATGCCGGAGCAGGCGGCTTGTCTTTATCTTTATAGGCTCCTTATCAATCTACCCAGCCTATGCCCCGGTTTACTCAACTAACTGCCCTCTTTTTTCTGTTGATTTCGCTGCCTGCCCTAAGCCAGAAACGGGCGCTGACGGCGGCTGATTATGACCGCTGGCAAACGGTTCGTTCGGAAAAAATTGCCCCAGATGGTCGCTGGATCGCCTACCAGATTGACCCGCAGGAAGGCGACGGGCGGTTGGAATTGGTAAGCAGCACCGGCCCACTCAGCAGCCGGACACGCTACGCCTTTGCCCGTGGCTACATGGCGCATTTCACACCCGACAGTAAGTATCTGGTGATGCGGCTGAAGGTACCCGTGGCCGATACGCGCAAAGCCAAGTTGAAGAAAAAGAAGCCCGACGAGATGCCCAAAGACAGTCTGCTGGCCCTGAACCTGGCAACGGGCAAAATCACCAAACTCCCCAACGTGAAGTCGTTTGTGCTGGGGAAAGAGGCAGGGTCTTGGGTGGCGGTGGTGCAGGAACACAAAGAAGCTACGCCGAAAACAGGGGCCAAATCAGTGGCCCAAAAAGGCGACCAGAAGGACACGCTCAACCCGTTGCCGCCCGTGTCGACTACTGTGGCGAAGGGCAACACGAAAAAGCCCAAAGGCGACGACCTTACGCTGCTGAACATGGCCGATGGTACCACCAAAACGGTGCGCTACGTCTCGAACGTGGTGATGGCCGATAATGGACAGGCCGTTTTTTACAGCAAAGAATCGGCCACAGATTCGTTGAAAACAGGCGAAAAGAGCGTACCGGGGGTGTTTTTGTTTACCACTACAACCGGCCAAACAACGCTCATCGACACTAGTTCGGCCCGGAAGATTTATAAGGGCCTGGCCATCGACAAACCCGGCAAGCAACTTGCCTGGATGGCCTCTGCCGACAGCGCCGGGAGCGACGTGAAGGTGTTTACACTTTACTATAAAAGCCTGCTGCCCCCCGTAGCGGCCAAGGGCAAACGAGCTAAAACGACCACTGCTGAACTGCCCTACACGGTCATCGCCGACACGCTGACGAAGGCTTTGCCCAAGGGCTGGTCGGTGAATGAATACCGCGAACCGCAGTTTGCCGATGATGGGAAACGGCTGTATTTCTCGGCGTCGCCCATTGCACCGAAACCGACGAAAGACACGCTGACACCGGAGGACGAAAAAGTGAAAATGGACGTCTGGAGCTGGACCGACACGCGGCTGCAACCCATGCAGCAAAAGCGGCTAAAAGAAGAAAAAGAACGCGGTTTTCTGGCCGTCTATGACCTCCCCACCAACAGAGTCACGCTACTGGCCAACCGCGAGGTGCCCACCGTAGCGTTCGACGAGAAAGTAAATACGCGCTACCTGCTTGGCCTGAGCGACTTACCTTATCAGGTGCAATCGTCGTGGGATCCCGGTCATACCGACCTGTACCTGATTGACACACAGACGGGTGAGAAAAAGCGGATTGCCGACGACGTGATGGCGTCCAGCCCCAAACTATCGCCCGGTGGTAAGTACGCTTACTGGTTTGACGAGCGCGATTCGCTGTGGCGGGCGTGGAACATCGACGCGGGCAAACGCATCGACCTTACGCGTGGTCTTCCGGGCAAATTTTTCGACGAAGAACACGACATGCCCAATTTGCCCGGGTCCTACGGCTCGGCAGGCTGGACCACCGGCGACCGGTATTTGTGGCTCTATGACCGCTACGACATCTGGCAGATTGACCCCACTGGCACCGAAAAGCCGCTGAACCTGACGGCGGGCTGGGGTCGTAAAAACAAGATACGCCTCCGCCGCGCCAACCTGAACGACGACGATGACGCGCCTGCGCCCACACCCACGCCCGGTGCCAACCGTCGTACGCCGGAGAAGCCTATTGACCCGAAGACCGACCTGTTTTTGACGGGCATTTGGGAGAGTGACAAGGCTACGGGCATCCTGAAAAGCAAAAACGGCCTCGCCGCCACCGATCCCGCCATGCTGACCCGCAGCAACCACCGTTATTCAGGGCTGAGTAAGGCCAAGCACGCGGCCACCATGACGTTCTACCGGGGCAATTTCCAGGAGTCGGTCAACTTGTTTCAGACGGATACCACGCTGGCTACGCCCGTGCAACTTACCCGCACCAACCCGCAGCAGGACAGCATCCGGTGGGGCAGCGTGGAATTGGTAAACTGGGTTGGCACGAACGGGACGAAACTGGAGGGGTTGCTCTTCAAACCCGAAGGCTTCACCGGCGACACTACCGGCAAGAAGTACCCCATGCTGACGTATTTCTACGAACGCAACGCCGAAACGCTAAACGACTACCGCGCACCCAGCCCTAGCCGGTCAACGATAAATATTCCCTACTGCGTCTCAAACGGCTATTTGGTCTTCGTGCCCGACATTGTGTATACCACCGGTCAGCCCGGCCCGAATGCGTATGACTGCGTGGTGCCGGGGGTGCTGAGCCTGCTCAACAGGGGCTTTGTTGACCGCAGTCGGCTGGGTATTCAGGGGCAAAGCTGGGGTGGCTACCAGACGGCCTACATCGTCACGCGCACGAACCTGTTCCGCGCCGCCGAAGCCGGGGCTGCCGTAGCCAATATGACGTCGGCCTACGGGGGTATCCGGTGGGAGACGGGCGTGAGTCGGGCGTTTCAATACGAAAAAACGCAGAGCCGGATTGGGGGTACACTGTGGGATAAGCCCATGAACTACATCGAAAACTCGCCGCTGTTCTACGCCAACCGGATAGAAACGCCGCTGCTGCTGATGCACAACGACGCCGACGGGGCCGTGCCCTGGTACCAGGGTATTGAATTATTTTCGGCCCTGCGCCGCCTGAATAAGCCCGTCTGGATGCTGGTTTATAACGGCGAAGGCCACAACCTGACGCAGCGCCACAACGCCAAAGATTTAAGCATCCGCATGTACCAGTTCTTCGATCATTACCTCAAAGACGCCTCTCTGCCAATATGGATGAAAGAGGGACGTACCTCTGTGGAAAAAGATCGCGGCGAGATGAAGTATTAGGGAAAAGGTTTTTTAGACAGAGTTGTTTAGGACAGGATTATCAGGATAGCAGCGGACGCCGCGCGGGATTGACAGAATTTTTCTTTGCTATACCGAATCAATCGCAAGCAAAAAAAGAAATCCTGTCCATCCTGAAATCCTGATAATCCTGTCAAAAAACCCTTTTTTTAAATCCCCCGTCGTATTGCTTTATAAAACGCGTCGGCCACTCCTGTCCTTATATCCAGTTCGCTGATTTTATTGTTGTTGCGGGTGGGGTAGACGCGCTTGCGGAGGAAGACGTAGTTGAGGCCTACGGCGGGGTTGATCCAGGTAAAGGTGCCGGTATAGATGGCTAAATTACCGAAGCTGATATCGGGCAGAATACCACTGCTACGGCAATAATGGATGATGCTATATCCTTTTGTGGCTCGGTTCCCTGAATAATAAGTTTCTACATTATTCATTTGTTTAATTACCAAACAAAGTGTATTTTTGTATCGTCCTCCACAGGAGCGGCACCAAACTAACTGCTATGTTTCAAGGTATCTTAAACCGGCTTAACCGCCAGATTCAGCTTCTGGAGAGCGTATTAACATCCGTGCGTGATCTCATCACCGACAAGGGCGAAGCCAGCCCGGAAGTGCAAGCATACATCGACGAGGCGCTTGATGAACTATTTACCCTCTACGCTACTCGTCAGGACTTTCTAATGTAAAAAAAAAGGAGGGCTAACCACTCTTACTCACTTGTCCAAGAAAATAAATTTTATAGAATTTATTTCGTTAACCACTCGCACAATAACCACTCGTACCATGACAACCAGCGAACTCATCGCCCAAATTCAGGCTGTAGACACGCCTGAAGCAATGGCTAAAGTCGATGCCCTTATCCGTAGCCAGCCTGGCAAAATGGCCCCCGCCGTGCAGGAGGCCCTGTTGGCGAAACTGGCCGAAGTAACCCAGCAAAGCAAAGAACTGCGGGCTAACATTCGCGAAGTGCTGATGCTGAACGGCGTGGAATACCCGCTCACCGACTGGTTAACACCCGCCGCCTATGCCCGCCGCTTCGGTCTGCCCAACGTATCTACCGTTACCAACTGGATCAGTCGAGGGGTAATTCCTGCCGAGCACATCCGCGAGGTACCTTCCCTTGGCCTTCGGCTCATTAAGGCCGTAGCGCATGCCGCCCGCCAATATGAACGGGCAGCGTAGGCTTACTTTCGTATGGCTGGAAGCATAAAACAAAACCCCGCTGGTCTTACCAGCGGGGTTTTGTTTTATGCTTCCAGCGACGTGTTTATTGAATGGCCGTTGCTCCCCGTCTGATCGCCTTGTAAAACGCATCGGCGACGCCAGTGCGGATGCCTAGTTCGCTGATTTTGTTGTTGTTGCGGGTGGGGTAAACGCGGTTGCAGAGGAAGACGTAGTTGAGACCCACGGCTGGGTCGATCCAGGTGAAGGTGCCCGTGTAGCCTGAGTGCCCGTAGCTGGACGGACTGGCTAGGCGGGGGGCGTTGCCGTTGTATTTGTAGGCGGCTTTTTCAAAACCCAGCCCGCGGCGGTTGCCAAGTTCGGGGAATTGGTAGCGCGTGAATTCCGTAATCGTTTCGGGTTTGATCAACTGCCGGTCGCCGTAGGTGCCGTGTTGCAGGTAAAGCTGCGTGAGCTTCATCAGGTCGTTGGCGGTGCCAAACAGACCCGCGTGGCCCGACAGGCCGCCCAGCATGGCCGCGCCCTCGTCGTGCACCCGTCCCCAGATCAGCGTTTTGCGGAACAGCGAATCATATTCAGTGGGCACAATCCGGCTCAGCGGGTAGAACCGGCGGGGGTTATAGGTCAGCGTGTTGGCACCAATGGGCCGGTAGAGGCTGTCTTTCAGGTACCCCTCGAAATCGCGGCCTGTGATGCGCTGCACAAGCTGCGGGTAGAGATAAAACGACAGGTCGCTGTAGACGTATTCTTTCTTGGCGTTCAGCGGCGAATCTTTGATCAGCTCGAAGATGGTGCTGGGGTACTTTTTGAACAAAAACAGGCTGTCAGTCACCTCAATGGGGTATCGATTGCTGCGTTCGGCCACGAAGGTCTTCTTTTTGAAGGTGCCGTCGGGGTTTTTGGTAGCCTGCCAGAAGGGTATCCACGCCTTTAGTTTGGCCTGGTGGGTGAGCACGTCGCGCCACCGGATCGTGTCTTTGTTCGACTTCCGGTAGCCGGGCAAATACTCGCCCATGGTGCCGTCGATGTTGAATTTTCCGGCATCGACCAGGCGCATGAGGGCGGGGGTAGAGGTGCTGATTTTCGTAACCGACGCAAAGTCGTAGAGGTCGTCAAGCTGGGTAATTTCGGCTTTGCCGCCCAGGCTGGTGTCGTAGGTGTGTTTGCCGTAGGCTTTGCGGAAAATCACCTTGCCATCCTTCGCCAACTGCACTACGCAGCCGGGAAATGCCTTCGCGTTTAGCCCCAGGTTCACCACCGAATCAACCTGTTGCGCGAGGTATGCACTGCTGATGCCCACCTCTTCGGGGATCGTGTATTTCAGCCGACCAATGGGCTGAATGGTCATGCCGTCGCCCACGCGGAAGGTTTGATTGACCGTCACCGGCAACCGCCCCGACGCGCCGATGGCCCCGAAGATGAGTTGCGCCGACAGATCTTCGGTGAAATCGGTCAGCTGATAGGGCATCACCAGCGCCTTTGCACCTTCCAGATCGGGCAGTTTATCCAGCACGTAGGGGTTGCCAAACACCGTAACAATGGCCTTGCCGGTAGCCACCAGTTTCTGCACCAGTTCGGCGGTGCGGGCCTGCATACCGTATTTGGCGGGCCTGATATTGTTCAGGTGTATGCCTACCAGTACCGTATTAAACTGCCCCAGCGTGTCCAGAACGGCCTTTATTTCGGCATCTGTTGATTTCGACGACAGCACAAACGGCGTCACGGACGTATAGTCGGCAAGGCGGTTTTGGAACACCGTAGGGGCTGTGGCTTCAAGCGAAACCGAAGCAATGCGGAGCGTGTCGAGGCGTTGCAGGGGCAGATTGTTGTTGGGGTTGGCCAACACCGTGAGCGCGGCTTCGGTGAGACGACGGTTAATCACCTCCGACTCGGGGCGGTTCAGGTCGGCCACCAGGTTGTCGAGCACCACGGGGCGGTAATTGTTCAGCCCCACCCAGTATTTGGCCAGCAGCATCTTGCGGCAGCGGTCCCTGATTTCGCTTAGGGCCAGGGTCCGTTCGTCGGCGGCTTTGCAGATCTCGGTCATGGCGCGGGGTATGTTTTCGGTGAACTCGAGCACGTCCATGCCCGCTTCCAGCCCGCGCCGGTCGGCTAGACCAGAGGGAAAATATTTGGTCAGGCCCTTCATGTTCATGGCGTCGGAAAAGACCAGCCCGCCAAAGCCAAGTTCATTTTTCAGCAGCCCCGTCACGATGTTGGGCGAGAGCGTCGACGACCGGTTGCGGGTGGTGTCGAGGGCGGGCACGCTCAGGTGCGCCACCATCACGCCTGCTGCCCCGGCCCTGATCAGTTCGCGGAAGGGGTATAGTTCGAGGCTATCCAGCTGCGCCCGGCTTTTGTTGATCAGGGGCAAATCGAAGTGCGAATCGGTGCCGGTGTCGCCGTGACCAGGAAAGTGTTTGAGGGTGGTTAACAGGCGGTTATCCTGCATGCCGCGCATGTAGGCCAGGGCTTTGCGGGCCACGGCGTACTTGTCTTCGCCAAACGACCGGAAGTTGATGACAGGGTTATTGGCGTTGTTGTTGACGTCGGCGTCGGGCGCGAAATTGACGTACATACCCAGCCGCCGCATCTGCCGGGCCAGGTCGGTACCCATGTCGTAGATGAGCTTTTCGGACGTCTGCGGCATACCGCCGAGGGTCATCTGGTAGGGAAACCGCACGGTGCTGTCGAGGCGCATGGCAATGCCCCACTCGGCATCCATTGCCACCAGCAGCGGCACCGCCGACGCGGCCTGCAATCGGTTGTTGAGTTTGGCCTGCCGGATGGGTCCGCCCTGGAAAAACACCACGCCACCCAGCTTGTAGGTGCGTACGAGCGTGGTGAGCGAATCTTCGTAGCCAGCGGTCCGGTTGGAATAGCCCGCCACCATAATCAGCTGCGCAATCTGCTCGTCTAGCGGCATACGTGCCATAATGGAGTCGGCCCAGCGGCTGGCGCGGACATCGTTGCGCAGAAACGGCGGCAATGCATTGGCCGAACGGATCGGTTTTGAAGTGGGAGCGGTGCCCATTTGGGCAAAGCCGGGGGCGGCGAGGGTGAGCAGTAAAAGCAGTGCGGCAAGCGTACGTCGGCAAGCAGTCATTCCGTATGAGATCAAATTAGCTAGATCAAAAGTAACAGTTGTAGCGCAGGCTTCAGCCTGTTTCTTGATGCGAAAGCAATAGACTGCGGCCATTCTTACCCTACTTTATTGCTTTCGTGTCAAGATACAGGCTGGGCGCCCCCGGCTGAAGCCTGCGCTACATCCGCTATCTTTGATTTTTATAACGGCTACTTATGAAAACCAGCTCAATCGATGATTTTTCGGCTAGTATCGTCACCGCTGATAAACCCGCCGCCGATCCCTTATTGTTGGTGGGCGCTGTGGGGGAGGTTAGCCAATTCAACCTGTTCAATATGGCCGATTTGATGCGCACGTACCGCAGCCGGCCACCGATGACGTTTGACCGCCGACCGTTCTATAAAATCAGCCTGCTTCGTGGGCGAAGCCGGGTAGAATATACCGACCGGGTGGTGGAGATTGATCAGAGCAGCCTGTTTTTTGCCACGCCCAGAGAACCCTACCGCTGGGTGCCCTACGACCTGGCCCAGACCGGTTACTTCTGTGTCTTCACCGACGAGTTTTTGCTACCCGCCAAGAGTGGTATCGTGCTGGATGATTTACCGATTTTTCAGCCGGGAAGCTATCCGGTATGGTCCATCACCGATGCACAATACGAGGCTATTGAGGCCATATTCCAGAAAATGGCGCTGGAAATTACGTCCGACTACACCTTTAAATACAGCCTGTTGCGCACCTATTTGCTGGAGTTGATTCATGCCGGGCAAAAGCTACAGCCTGGGCCGACACAGGCGCTGCCGCACACAGCGTCGACGCGGGTAACGGCCCAGTTTACCGAACTGCTGGAACGGCAGTTTCCCCTGGGCACCCCCCGTCAGCAGTTGCGTCTGCGTACGGCCAAAGACTACGCCGACCAGTTGGCTGTACACGTCAACCACCTTAACCGGGTGCTGAAAGAAACCACCGGCCACACCACCACCGCGCTTATTGGCAGCCGGGTGGCGCAGGAGGCGCGGATTCTCCTCAAACAAACCAACTGGACTGTCTCGGAAATTGCCGAGAGTCTGGGCTTCGCCAACGTGGCCCACTTTTGCAGCTTTTTCAAACGACAGACCACCCTCACCCCCGGCTCTTTTCGAGAATGAGCTGATTGTTTGAATTATGTAATAGATGGTTTGACCGGCGTAGACCCGGTCTGACCCCATTGCCAGACCTTTGTGGCGTAGTTAACAACCATAAAACAGGCAACGTATGAACGTTTTCTTAACCGGCGCAACGGGCTTCATCGGCTCGGCCATTGTGCAGGAATTACTTGGCGCAGGCCACCAGGTGCTTGGCTTGGCCCGCTCTGATAAATCAGCCCAGGCACTCATTGCCGCCGGGGCCGATGTACACATGGGGTCGCTGGATGATCTCGATAGCCTGAAGCGTGGCGCGGCGGCTTCGGACGGGGTTATTCACACGGCCTACAACCACGACTTTTCGCAGTACGTGGCCGCCGGACAAACTGACAAAGAAGCCATTGCTGCCCTTGGCAGTGCCCTGGCAGGCTCAGACCGGCCCCTCATTGTCACGGCCGGACTGGCTGGCCTGGTGGCATCGGGCGGTATTGGTACCGAAAATGATAACCCGGCCCCGTCACCCCGGCAGTCGGAAGATGCGGCGATGGCACTGGCAGCGCAGGGCGTGCGGGTCTCGGTGGTTCGCCTGTCGCCGTCGGTGCATGATGATGGTGATTATGGCTTCGTGCCGTTTCTCATTGGCATGGCCCGGCAAAAGGGGGTGTCGGCCTATATTGGTGACGGGCAAAACCGCTGGCCTGCCGTACACCGGCTCGATGCGGCGCACCTGTTCCGGCTAGCGCTGGAAAAAGGAGCACGTGGTGCCAAATACCACGGTGTGGGTGACCAGGGTATCTATTTCCGCGATCTGGCCGAGGTGATCGGGCGGCAATTGAACGTCCCCGTGGTGAGCAAAACCCCCGACGAAGCCCCTGCTCATTTCGACTGGATGGCTCGTTTCGCGGCCTTCGATATGGCGGCTTCCAGCACGCTCACGCAGCAACGGCTGGGCTGGACACCCACCCACAAAGGCCTGCTGGCTGATTTGGAAGAGGGGACGTATTTTAAGGGGTTTAAACGTACCACGGACTGAAGTCCGTGGTACGTTTAAACCCCCGTTCCTGCCTAACTTAAGCCCATGAACCGTACGCTTTACTGCATGGTCCTCTGCCTGCTGCCCGTTCTGGCCGGGGCACAGACCGCTTTCACCCACGCCGACACCCTGCGCGGCAGCATCACGCCCCAACGCGCCTGGTGGGATCTGACGTATTACCACCTCCGGGTGCGGGTTTCGCCCAATGATAGTACACTTAGCGGCAGCACCACCATTCAGTACACCGTGCTGAAACCCAACCAGACTTTGCAGGTTGATTTGCAACGACCACTTCGCGTGGCCAAAATTGAGCAAAACGGGCAGCAGCTTACCTACCGGCAGGAGGACGACGCCTATTTCGTGACGCTCCAGAAGCCACAGCAAACCGGCCATTCTGAGCGGCTGACGGTGTTTTACGAAGGTAAACCCCGCGTGGCCAAACGCCCGCCCTGGGACGGTGGCCTGACCTGGGCGCGGGACACTACCCGCCAATGGTTCATCGCCACGTCGTGCCAGGGGTTGGGTGCCAGCGCGTGGTGGCCCTGCAAAGACCACATGTATGACGAGCCCGACTCCATGCGTATCACCGTTACCGTGCCCAACCCGCTCGTGGATGTCTCGAACGGACAACTGCAGGGAATTGTCGAAAACGCCGATAGTACCCGCACGTTCGACTGGCTGGTGCGTAACCCGATCAACAATTACGGGGTCAATATCAACGCCGCCACCTACGTGCATTGGACTGATTCTTATGCGGGTGAGAAAGGAAAACTGCCCCTGAATTTCTACGCCCTGCCCCAACATGAGGCACAGGCGCGGAGGCAGTTTGGGCAGGTGCCGCTCATGCTGAAGGCCTTTGAACACTGGTTTGGGCCGTATCCGTTCTACGAAGACGGCTATAAACTGGTGGAGGTACCCTACCTAGGCATGGAGCACCAAAGCTCGGTGACCTATGGCAACGGTTTCAAAAACGGCTACCGCGGGCGCGACCTGTCGGGTACCGGCTGGGGGCTGCTCTGGGATTTCATCATCGTGCATGAGTCAGGCCACGAGTGGTTTGCCAACAACATCACCTATCGCGACGTGGCCGACATGTGGATTCATGAGAGCTTCACCAACTACTCGGAAAACCTGTTTGTGGAGTATTACCACGGCAAGGCCGCCGGGGCGCAGTATGTGATCGGGTGCCGAAAAAACGTGCGCAACGACAGCCCGATTATTGGCACCTACAACGTGAACAAGTCCGGGTCGGGCGACATGTATTACAAGGGCGGCAACATGCTTCACACCATCCGGCAACTGGTGGGCGATGATGAACAGTGGCGGCAGATCCTGCGCGGGCTGAACAAGACCTTTTACCACCAAACCGTCACTACAGCCCAGATTGAAGGGTTTTTAAGCGAAAAATCGGGCCGGAACCTGACGCCCATCTTCGACCAGTACCTTCGCGATACCCGCATCCCGACGCTGGAATACCGCCTTCAAAAAGGCACCATCCAGTACCGCTGGGCCGACTGCTTGGCCGGGTTTGATATGCCCGTGCCGGTTTGTCTGGGTGATGCCGATACCTACCAAAACTTGCACCCCACCACTGCCTGGCAATCTTTTCCGGCCAAGGGGAAACCCGCCAGCCTGAACGTCGACGCTGATTATTACGTGACTGTGCGGAAAGTGAGGTAGGGCGTCTTCTGTTTGCCGTCTTCTGTTGCTTCGCTCAACATAAACTACCTGCAATACGCGCCACCCCGGCAGAACGTAGGCACCAGCAACAGCGATTTCTGCCGCCAGTTGTCGGCTTGTTTCACCCACATGATCAGGTACGCACCGCGTAATTCCACCGGGCCGTCGGGTTCGTTCCATTGCTCCCGCCACGTACCCGCTTCATGCTAAAGGAGGAGACCACCAATAACTACGTGCCTTCCTGGCTGTAGTTACGGATTTGGTCGCCGTTTGCTGATGAATACATCTTCAAACACGTAGGAGGACTGGTAAATAAACTGGCCGCTGTAGCTGAAATGAATGGATGGCCGTTCAAACTCGTAATCGGCTTGTGGGTTTGAGCCAAACAGAACCGGCATGTTCGTGAGGTTGATTATTCTTCGTTCTCGTGCCCCAAAGACACTTAGGTCGAAGGTGCGGGCTTGTGGACTAAGGGAGATGATAATGGTATGAGCGGTTTGGTTATTTAAGGTGCCGATCAGTTGACTGGTGTTCTCATTGCCCACATCTCGAACTAGCATCAGCCGTCCATCCGTCATAATTCGGAACCGGGTTACCCAAAGAGATTGAATACCCTGAACGTCAATTGTCATTTCACCCACTACAGGGCCGAGTTTAGCCGTCCAATAAAACCAGGTAGTCTGATCATAAGTAGACCGAATGCCTTTGAAGTTCAGCCAACTGTCGAACACTCGTACCTCTCCCCTTGAATTCATATTCGTGAAGACTAATGCTTTCTGACCCGGAGTGAAGGTAGATGTCTGCACTCGTAGCCATGGACTAATAATGGCTTTGTAAGCAACTGAATCACCAACCGGAGCGCCGGGCAGATCTTTTGTTGGCGCAGTGCCAATAGCGTCGCCCTCGAACGTAGCAACGAGTAGATTCGTAGTTCGGCAGGCCGACAGCGAAAGAAGCAACAGGCCGGTGCGGAGAAGCGTACCTAGTTTCATTTCTTCGTATCGGTTTCGGCCACGAGGGTCATGTTGCCGAAAGGCCGCATAAACGCGATGTCCGCCAGCCATTGTCCCTTCTCTTTGCGCCACGTCCGTATATACGCCCCCTCGTGGTCGATGTGCTTGTTATCGGGCAGGCTGTCGAAACTCAGGTTGAAGGTGCCGTATTCATAGGCTATGGCAGAGGTAGATTGGGCAAAAGCAGCCCCGCCGGTCAGGCATACGAGAAGCGGAAGCAGTTGAGTTTTCATGGATTGTTCTGGTTTTAAAATGTATAGATGAGAATGGTACTTAGTGATGCGTTAGTCTTTCTCCCAGATGAAGCGCAGGCTTTTGCCCATCTTGGTGTGTAAGTCTTTGGGCGTGTTGTACATGCCTGTGTGGATGCCTAAGAATTTGGCTTTCGAGATAAGAAAGCTGCCGCGGTTAGCCTGTGCCAGCGTGAGCGTGATTGTTACTGGACCCGCCCGGTCACCTTCTGTTTCGAGTCGGCCACCAGGAACGAGTCGGCAATCGCCGTCCAATACACTGACCCGTTTCCACCAACGAACAGGCGGCTGCGCCTCAAAACTGATGATGAGCCTGCGGGGGTCCTGAATAGGCGTTTCGATGAGCCGGATGCGGTCTTCGCCATTAATTTCCTGCGTTGGGTTAGCGGGCGTGGCAAAGTCCGACCACATAATGGCGCGGTCAACCCCGCAAAAACCACCACGGGAGTGTAGCAATCGGCAACCCGTCAGCATCGACAGGATTACCAGGATCAGCGTGCGTTGACCACGCTGTTTCGACGAGATAATGGGTCTGTTGTTCATCTTGAGCGTGGATTTATGCCCAATACTACACCCCAATACATGACCCCATCTTGATGAATGTACCGCTGGCAGGTTTACCCGGACGGTTGGCTACAATGACTTACCACCTGAGCGAACGGCTGGGACTTTAGCAGAGTTGGCAGTGGCTACTGCCAACTCTGCTAAAGTCCCAGCCGTTCCAGCAGTTCATCTTTGCGGCGGCGGGATATGTCGATGACTGAGCCGTCGGTGAGTTCGAGCTGACCGCCGTCGGTGCGGAGATACCGGCGCACGTGCGACAGGTTGACGAGGTGTGAGTTGTGGACCCGGAAGAAATTGTAGTCGGCCAGCAACTCGTCGTATTCGCCGAGGTTTTTCGATACCAGCACCGGACGGCCCGCCGTGAGGTGAAATTGGGTGTAGTTCCGGTCCGATTCGCAGCGGACGATCTCGCTGATTTGCACAAACAACAGGCCCTCCTGCGTGGGCAGGGCCAGTTTGTTGAGCGACTGACTCTGATTTTTGAGGTTCTCGAAAAAGACTCGGTACTGCAACATAGTGTGTTGCAAAGCCTGCTCTTGCTGCGCCCGCAACACGGCCTGCTGTAGCTCGGTCAGGTCGATGGGTTTCAGCAGGTAGTCGAGCGCCGAAAACCGAATGGCCCGGATGGCGTAATGGTTGTAGGCGGTGGTGAAAATCACCGAAAAGTTGACCGTGCCCACGCTATCGAGCAAATCGAAGCCGTTGAGGTGGGGCATTTCGATGTCTAGAAACACCAGGTCGGGGTTCTTTTCGTTAATCGCCGCCAGCCCGTCATAGGCCGACGTACACACACCCACCACCTCCACGCCGGGTAAGTGGCTAAGCAACAGCCGGAGCGTTTCGGCACTGTTGGGTTCGTCGTCGATGAGCAGCGTACGGAGCATACGGTTAGGGTGTTAGCACGGGTAAATCAACCACCACGCGTGTGCCAATGGCCTGACCCGTGTCGTCGGTGAGGTCGGTAACCTGAACGTGGCTGTTGCCGGTGGGGTCGTTGGTGAGCAGGGCAAGGCGTTCGGTGGTGATGCCCATCCCCGCCGACCGGTGCCGGGTACGGTGAGCGCTTTGGTAGGTAGCCGCTGCCTGCCGACCCACCCCGTTATCGTCGATAAGGCAGCGTAAGCTACTGTCAGATAATAAGTTAAACGAAACTTGAATGTGGCCATGGCCTTCGGGTTTGTGCATCAGACCGTGCCAGATGGCGTTTTCCACGAAGGGCTGAATCATCAGGCAGGGAATAGCTATGTCGTAGGCATTGATGGCAGAATCCAGTACGAAGGCATAGGTAAACGGCTGACCAAACCGCAGCGATTCAAGCTCCAGGTACACCCTCAGCATCTCGATTTCGCGTTGCAGCGACACCGTCGGCTCCCGCGACTGCTCCAGATTGAAGCGCATCAGCCGGGCAAATTTGGTGAGGTAGCCCGCCGCCGCGAGGGGGTCTTTGGCTAGAATAAACTGCTGGATGGAGTTGAGCGAATTGAACAGAAAATGCGGGTTCATCTGGCTACGTAGGGCACTCAATTCCAGTTGGAGGACCCGATTTTTGGTTTGTTCCGTTTCCCGGACACTGCTTACGAGCCGCTCCTGTGCCTGCGCCGTTTCGCGCCGGTAGACGTTGATCCGGTCAGCGAGGGCGAATGAAAGTAGCACTGTTTCGAGCGCAACGCCAATAGTTACAGTGCTGGTAGTCAGTAGATTGACGGGGAGCCAGCCATTAACTCGGCCCAGGAATAGTAGTGTGGCGAGCAAAAGCACAGTCCAGGCCAACATGTAGAAACGGGCCTCTTTCAGGCCTCGGCTAAACAGGTAGACACCCAGGCCGAACAGGTATATGGCGGTGGCACTAATCAAGACCTGCATACTCACGGTCATGGCTAGGCGTAAGTCGAACCACCGAAACAGCACCGGCACCAAACAGGCCACCAGCAGCACCCGGATGCCCTTGTCGAGGCGCGGAGCATGACGGGGCGTGTTCAAAAACCGTTGCGCAAATAGCAATGCGCTGGCCAGCATGACACAGAGTGCGTAGCTGACGTATAACGGGAAAGCGGGCAGATAGCGGTCGAAAATAAACTCGTTGAGGTAGCCCTGGAAATCGGTGGAGACAACGCCGGTGAGTACGTAGAGCACATAAAACAGGTACACCCGGTCGCGGATGACCAGCAGGAGACAGAAATTATAGCCCGCCATGGCGAACATTACGCCAAGCAGCAGGCCCGCCAGCAGGTCTTTGGGGTGGCTTTCGGTGGCTACCTGCTGGGCCGTCACCAACCGCAAGGGGATCACCAGGGGCATGTTGTTTTTCACACGCAGGTAAATCGTGGCCGTGTCGCCGGGGCGGTCGGTGGAGGCAAAGGCGCGGAAATAGCGTAGATTGTTACGAAGGTCTTTTTGTTTTGGCGGGTAAAACAACCCCTGCCGTTGCCGCCGTACTGAATCGGTCCGTGAGGAAGTGCCGAAGAACGAAATGTCTTCGATGAGGTGGTTTGTCGATTCCAGCAGCCAAGCGTCGGGGTTGTTGGCCCGGATGCGTAGTCGCAACCATAAAGCAACAGGCGATGAGCCAAAATTGGGCGTTCCGGGGCCGTAGGGTCGAAATAGACCTGCCCGGTCGGCCAATAGAGCCTGGGTAAACGTGGCCGTGGCCGCCGTATCGAGCCAGACAGCGGGCAGGGGGCGGGGCGTGTAGCCGTCGTGTGGTGCGGTCAGGTGCAACACGGGTTGTCCAACACCCGAAAGCCAGCCCAGCCACAGACTTATCAATAGGCCAAATCGGGTCGGGAAGGTCATGGTTGAGTTTGGTTGGATGCCCGGATACCGCTGCTGTCTAAATTAGTAAAAATCGTATCGTAATTGACTACATCGTTACCGGGTAGTTCACTGGACGGAGTTTACTTTTGACCTAACGGTTGGCTGTCAAACTACTCTAACGCGCATGAACGCATCGGTTACCTGGACGGGTGTCTACCCCGCACTGCTCACCCCTTTCACAGCCCAGGACACCCTGGACGTTTCTCTTTTCGAGAAAAACCTTCACGCTCAACTCGATGCCGGAGTGCACGGTTTCATCATCGGCGGCTCACTGGGTGAGGCCAGTACGCTGGAAAACGACGAGAAAATAGCCCTGCTGCAATCGGCGCTGGGCGTGTGCCAGAATCGGGTGCCGGTGCTGGTAAACATCGCCGAGCAGGCCACCCGGCAGGCTGTGGCCCGCGCCCACGAGGCCGAAGCCAACGGGGCCGATGGCCTGATGCTGCTGCCCCCCATGCGCTACCCCGCCGACGCCCGCGAAACGGTCATGTTCTTCAAAGCAGTAGCTGGGGAAACGGCCCTACCCATCATGATCTACAATAATCCCTACGATTACAAGATCATGACTACCGTCGCCATGTTTCACGAATTGGCCGAACACGCCAACATTCAGGCTGTAAAAGAATCGACCCGCGATTTGACCAACATTACCCGGATGCGTAATGCCTTCGGTGACCGGTTCAAGCTCATGGGCGGCGTAGACACCCTGGCGCTGGAGGCCCTGCTGCTAGGCTGCGATGGCTGGGTGGGTGGCCTGGTCGATGCATTTCCGCAGGAGACTGTGGCGATTTATGATCTCGCCAAAGCCGGGAAAGTGGCCGAAGCCCTGGAAATCTACCGCTGGTTTATGCCCCTGCTCGAACTCGATATTCACCCCAAACTGGTGCAGTACATCAAGCTCGCCGCCACCGCCACGGGTATCGGCTCAGAACACGTCCGCGCCCCACGACTGCCCTTAGTCGGCGAAGAACGCGCTCAGGTACAGGCGGTTATTGATAAAGCCATGGCTGTAAGGCCAGTGGCTTTTATAAGTGGTAAGTGCTAAACGCTAAGTGGTAAGTTTGCTTCCGCTAGCGTAATTGCTCTGGCGGAAGCAAACTCATCACTCACCACTCATCACTCACCACTAATTCATGTCCACAACCCACTATTTCTGTATCGACGCGCATACCTGTGGCAACCCCGTGCGGGTGGTGACGGGCGGTAGCATTCCGTTTCTGGAAGGGGCTACGATGAGCGAAAAACGGCAGCATTTCCTCCGCGACTACGACTGGATCAGGCGGGGGCTGATGTTTGAACCACGCGGCCACGACATGATGTCGGGCAGTATCCTCTACCCACCTGCTGACCCCAAAAATGACGCGGGGGTGCTGTTTATCGAAACGTCGGGTTGTTTGCCCATGTGCGGGCACGGCACTATCGGCACGGTTACGGTGGCCATTGAACAGGGGCTGATTTCGCCAAAAACGCCGGGCATACTGCACCTGGAAGTGCCGGCCGGGCTGGTGCGGGCCGAATACCGGCAGGAGGGGCAGAAGGTGACGTCGGTGAAGATTACGAACATCAAATCGTACCTCGCCGCCGAAGGCCTCACCGTAGACTGCCCCGACCTCGGCACGCTCACCGTCGATGTGGCCTACGGCGGCAACTTCTACGCCATCGTTGACCCCCAGCCAAACTTTGCCGGGCTGGAAAACCACACCGCCGACCAACTCATCAGCTGGGCGCGGACCATGCGACAACGGATGAACGAGCAATACACCTTCGTGCACCCCGACAACCCGACCATCAATGGCCTGAGCCATATTCTCTGGACGGGCAAACCGCTACACCCCACGTCTACGGCCCGCAATGCCGTTTTTTACGGCGACAAAGCCATCGACCGCTCTCCCTGCGGCACGGGCACGTCGGCGCGGATGGCGCAGTGGTACGCGCAGGGACGTCTGAAACCGGGCGATGTTTTCGTGCATGAAAGCATCATCGGCTCGATCTTCAACGGCCGCATCGAAGCCGAAACTGAATTGGCTGGGAAGTCAGCCATCACTCCCAGTATTGAAGGATGGGCCAGAATCACCGGCTACAACCACATTATCCTGGACGATGACGACCCGTATGTGCATGGGTTTCAGGTGATATAAACGTTTTTAAACATGATCGGCATTATTGGTGGGGGTATCATCGGGCTTTGCTCGGCGTATTATTTGCAGAAGGCGGGGTATCAAGTCACGATTTTCGACCAAAACCTGCTGGGCGACGGTTGCTCTACGGGCAACGCCGGTATGATTGTGCCCAGCCACATTGTGCCGCTGGCGCAGCCGGGCATGATTGCCAAAGGCATGCGCTGGATGCTGAACTCGACCAGCCCGTTCTACGTCAAGCCCCGCCTCAGTGCCGACCTCATGCGCTGGGGGTGGCTCTTCTACCGCCACGCCACCCCCGAACACGTGGCGCGGGCCATCCCGCAACTTCGCGACCTGAGTTTGTTGAGTAAACGGCTTTATCAGGACCTGGCCGCAAATGGAGACCTGGCCTTTGAGTGGCAGGAGCGGGGCCTGCTGATGCTCTACAAGACTATCGCCGCCGAGCACGACATGGCCGAAGAAGCCGACGTGGCCAACCGTGCTGGTATTGATGCTCAGGTACTTACGGGTCAGCAGATTCAGGACATGGAACCTCACACCCGCGTCGACGTGCGCGGTGGTGTGCTCTACCCCGGCGACGCGCACCTGAACCCCAACGAATTGATTGGCTCACTGGTGGCGTACCTGCGCGGCGTGGGCGTCACCATCCTGGACGGGCAGGCGGTAACGGGCTTTGGCAAGACCGGGTCGCGTAAGACCGGGTCGCTGATTACATCGGTGCAGACCAGCGCGGGGGCCTATGATGTAGACGAACTAGTGGTAGCGGGCGGGGTGTGGTCGCCGGAGCTGGCCAGGCTGCTGGGCATCAGCCTGTCGTTGCAGGGTGGCAAGGGCTACAGCTTCATGCTCCGCAATGTGATGGGCAACGTGCAGATACCGGCCATTATGCTCGAAGCCCGCGCCACGGCCACCCCCATGGGCCATGACTTGCGCTTTGCCGGTACGCTGGAAGTGGCCGGTACCGACCTGACCGTCAACATGAACCGGGTGCGGGGCATTGTGCAGTCGATTAATAAGTACTATCCTGATATTCAAGTGGGTATACCCGCCGTAGACACCGTTTGGCGCGGCCTGCGGCCCTGTTCCCCCGATGGCTTGCCTTACATCGGTCGCTCGGAACGGCACGACAATGTGGTGCTGGCCACGGGCCACGGCATGATGGGCCTGAGTCTTGGCCCCGCCACAGGCAAGCTCGTCAGCGAACTAATCGGCGGTGCCACCAGCAGTATGGATATCAGCGGCTTCCGGCTCAATCGCTTTGCCTGAACATCCGTTTTTGGTATCTTTACCTATGGCCGAGAAACGCAAGATCACTACGCCCGACGGGCTGGTGGCTGACCCACCCCGCGATTATTTCGAGGACGTGTATGCCGTGGTGCGGCAGGTGCCACGGGGGCGCGTAACCACCTACGGGGCCATTGCGCAGTACCTAAGCCTGCGGGCGGGGGCACGCATGGTGGGCTGGGCCATGAGCAGCAGCCATACCCGCGAAGACGTGCCCGCCCACCGCGTCATTAACCGCCTCGGCGTGCTGTCGGGCAAAAACTTTTTTGGCTCACCTACCCGTATGCAGGAACTCCTCGAAGCCGAAGGCATCCACGTCGAAAATGATCAGGTTGTCGGGTTTAAAGAACTGCTGTGGGATCCTTCTCTAGAACTGAACTGATTTACGATGTACGAATTACGAATTACGATTTATTGCTGTCGCATGGGTTTGCTCTACAGCAAAGGAGTGCGACAGCAATAAATCGTAATTCGTAATTCGTACATCGTAAATCCCTTCCTCATGACCACTACCCAACCCTTCGACGTTCGTCATACCGTTGACCAGCTTAACCTCATCGGCCTTACCGTCGAGCATGACGGGTCGGTGTCGTATGTGAACCCCTATACCCTGCGCGTTACAGCCTGGTCGATAGACGATGTTATTGGCCGGAACTTCTTCGATGTGCTCGTGCCACCCGACGACCGGCCTACGCTGGAAACGCTTTTCCGCGAGGCGCTGCAACGCGGTGGTTTTCCGGAATCGCGTGAAGTCCAGCTGCTTACGCGCAGCGGGTCGACGCGTAACGTGCACATCAACTCGTTTATTCCCACGGGAGCCGGGGGGCGGCCTGATGCGTTTACCATCATCGGCGAAGACCTGACCAACAAGCGGCGGGTGGCCTCGGCGCTGAGCAACACCAACGCCCAATTGCAGGACCTGGTCGATAACACGAGCGACCTGATTCAGCTCATTACGCTGGATGGCAAGTTCATTTTCGTCAACAAAGCCTGGCGCGATTTGCTGGGCTACAGCGCCGATCAGATTGCCCAACTCACCCTGCGCGACGTGCTCCACCCCGACTATGTAAAGAGCACCATCGACCGGTTGCAACGCGTGCAGGAAGGCGAACCCAACCCCTCATTCGAGACCGTTTTCCGGAGCCGCGACGGCCGCACTGTGTTTTTGTCGGGCAGCGTCAACTGCCGCTATGACCAGGGTAAACCCACGGCGTTTCGGTGCATCCTGCGCGACATTACCCAGAAAATCAGGTCGGAGAAGGCACAGCGGCTGTACTACAGTATTGCCTCCTGGACGCTGAACACGCCGAATCTGGACGATTTCTACCAGCGCGTACACCGCGAACTGGGCAACATCATTGACGCCAGCAACTTTTTCATTGCCCTCTACGACCAGAGCAAACGCTACCTCACCTTCCCGTACTACGTCGACGAGTCGTTTCAGGGGAGTGTGCGGTTTACCAAAAAACGCCTCGGCAGTGGCCTGACCGAATACACGATCAACGCCAACAAACCGCTGTTTCTCTACGATACGGACATCCTGCGCCTGGCCGACGAACACCAGATTGACCTCTACGGGCAGCAGCAGCCCAAGGTAATGCTCACGGCTCCGCTGCGCATTGGCGACGAGATCACGGGCATCATCGGTGTGAAATCATATGACGATGCCAGCTTGTATGGCCCGCGCGACCTGGAACTGCTCGAATTTATTTCGGGACAAGTGGCCCTGGCTATTGCCCGCAAACAGGCCGAGGCCGCCCTGAACAAGCAAACCGCCCGCCTCAACGCCATCTTCGACAGCAGCACGTACCTGATCTGGTCGGCCAACAAGGCCATGCAGCTGACGTCATTCAACAAAAATTACGCCCGGTTAATTGAGCAGCTAACGGGCGAACAACCCCGGCTGTACCTACTGACGCACCAGCAAAACTGGATCACGGTGGGTGAAGAAAACCGGAAGATGCTCGATGAACGTTACCGGCTGGCGTTTAAAGGACAACCGCAGAATTTCGAGATGCGGTTTGACCTGAGCGGCAAAGAAACCTGGCTGGAACTGCACCTGAACCCTATTTTGCTCACCGGCGGGGTCATCGAAGAAGTGTCGGGCATTGCCCGCGACATCACCACGCGGAAGGGTGCGCAGATGAACATTGAGCGCAGTGAAGAGAAGTTCCGGGGCATTTTTGAAAACCTCCAGGACATCTACGTGCGCGTTGACCGGCAGAGTCGTATCACCATGATCAGCCCGTCGGTATTTAAACGTAGCGGCTACATGCCCGACGAGGTGCTGGGGCAGAATGCCCTCCAGTATTTTGTGGACCCCAGCGTGGTCCGGCGGGCGTTGTTTAAGCTTGTACGGACGCGGTCGCTACGGAATTTCGAGGCCACGCTGCGCCGCAAAGACGGCACCGAACGGCAGTTTATGTTTAACATGCTGCTGCTGAAAGATGAAGACGGCCGCTATTCGGTCATTGCCGCCCTGGCCCGCGACATCACCGAACTGAAACGGCAGTCGGCTGAACTGGTGAAAGCCAAAGACGAAGCCGAACGGTCGCTGAAGGTGAAAGAGCGCTTTTTGGCTAATATGAGCCACGAGATTCGTACACCCATGAACGGCGTGATTGGCATGGTAGACCTGCTCAACGACACCGTGCTCAACGACGAACAACGCGACTATGTCCGCACCATCCGCCGGTCGTCGGAAACGCTGCTGAACATCCTGAATGACATTCTCGACCTGTCGAAGATCGAGGCGGGCAAGATGGTGCTGCACGAAGCGCCGGTGGCTCTGGGCGAAGTGTTCGAGAAGCTCATTGCACTCTTCGGGCAGCAGGCCAACGCCAAAGACAACCGCTTGTTTTACACCCTCGCGCCCGACCTGCCGCAGTTTGTCATTGCCGACCAGACGCGCCTGCTCCAGATTTTGTCTAACCTGACGTCTAACGCCCTGAAGTTTACCGAGAATGGCACCGTAGAAGTGGCCGCATCGCTGGTGAGCAAGCGGGGAAAATTCAATCGGATCAAGGTTGAGGTGAAGGATTCGGGTATTGGTATTTCGCCCGAAAACATTGGCCTGCTATTCAACTCGTTCAGCCAGGTAGACACCTCGTCGCGGAAGTCGTTTGGCGGTACGGGGCTGGGGTTGTCGATCTCGAAAGAACTGGCCAGCCTCATGAAAGGCGAAGTGGGCGTAGAGTCGACGGTGGGCATGGGCAGCACGTTCTGGTTTACCGTCGAAGTGAAAGAAACAGCCATCAGTCCCACGCAAAGTCCCGCCGAAGCCGCCGCCGATATGAAGGTGACGGACTTTTTCACCCACTACAACCCCATTGTGCTACTGGTAGACGACAACATTGTGAACCGCAAAGTGGCCAGCGAAATACTGCGTAAGGCGGGTTGCGTGGTCACCAACGCGGCCAGCGGTCCCGAAGCCATCGAAAAAGTAACGGCCAGCTACGCCCCCGGCGGAACGCCCTTCGACGTGATCTTTATGGACATCCAGATGCCCGACATGGACGGTGTGGAGACCACCAAACACCTCCGCGACCAGCACGGGAAAGCGTTGCCCAAGATTGTGGCTATGACCGCCTACTCCATGCGTGAAGACCGCGAACGCTTCCTCAGCCAGGGCCTCGACGATTACATTGCCAAGCCCATCCGCGCCCAGGGCCTCATTGCCAAGGTGAGTGAGTTGGTGAAGAAGAGCGGAGAGCAAAGGGCAGATAGCAGAGAGCAGAGAGGAGAAAGCAGGGAGGGGAGAGCAGCGGGCAGCGGGCAGGGAGGGGAGAGCAGAGCGCAGAGAGCAGAGAATTGGTCCTCCAATGCTCAACCTCTAAACTCTATGCCCGCTGCTCCAAGCCCTACGCTCCTCGCCCCTTACGCCGACGTGCCCGTGATTGACCTCGACATTCTGGAGCAACTGCGCGACATTGGCGGGGCGGAACTGGTGGAAAGCGTGTTCGACGATTTTGTGACCGAGGCTACCGAACTGGTGCAGGAGTCGCTGACGGCCTTTGCAGCGGGCGATATTGCCACGGTGAAAAGCCATCTGCACACCCTCAAAGGCAGCGCCGGCACCGTAGGCGTGGCCCGCCTTGCCCGCATCGCCCGCGAAGCCGAGGGGAAGCTCAAGGTGCAGGATACCAGTCAGTTAGCCCAGGAACTTGCCGCGCTGAAAGCCGCCTTCGATGAGTTTATGGCCACACCGAGACCGTGATTACTCTGTATGAGGTGGCTTTATTGTAAGACGCACACCTAGCCCCACACTGAATGCCTGTATGGCTCTGGCCGATTGAAACAGCGATGTTTCGGCAATAATAGGTAGTTGTAATGACCAGGCGGGGGTTAACTTGAATCCAAAGGATGCCTTAGTATAAACACCAACATAATACTTGTTGTTGACCTCGAATTGAACCAGATACCTGCCCTCAGCAAATTTTACCGTACCTCCCCCATCAGGCACACTTTCAAAGTATAATTGGATGGGATAGTACTCTGTAGCTAATCGTAAGGAGCTACCAATCGTAAACTCAGCCATAATACGGCGACTGTTTAATGGAGCTATAACTGACCCGCCCAGACGAAGATCCCAACTTTGAAATAGTTCATTTTGCAGGGCTTGTTTGAAGTCATTTGTTAGACTGCCAACCGATGTCTGGCCAATTGACGCTTCCAGGCTAATCAAACGGTTAACTTGATAAGCTGTTTGGAATCCCACCGAACTTCCTACCGTTCGATATGTACTCAAACCAATACGATTATAGGTACCCTGAATAGACCAAACTTGCGCTTGCCCCGTCAAGCTTAGCATAAACAAGCTCGAAGCAAATAACAGCTTTCCCATACATTTTAGAACGCGTATTGCGCCATTATACCCAAGGAAGCCGTCATGTTGTTGATGCGTGCTGTAAAAAACTGATCTCGCTGTTCTTTTGTATAAACGATTAGCGTTCGCCCGGTCACGGCTATGCTAAAACGTTCATTTAATGGAACCGCTATTTGCATTTGTAAAGCAGGGCCGTCATACAACTTATTCACAAATATGGCTGCCGGTTCACGAGGTTCTACTAAAAAGTAAACCGCATCTCCGGGTTTGACTATTCCAACAGCATAGCCAGGTTGTAATTCATTACCCCAAAGCCATGCATATCCAGCCATCAACGAAATTTTGCTGCCTAATAATCCAATATTTAGTTTCGGCCCAAGATCAAATGAATAATAAGCGGCTTGCAATCCACTTCCAAAACCAGCCTCTGAACTGTAACGCTGCTTCTGCAACATACCAACCGACGTTTGCAGGTTGATTAATTGTTGCTTGCCGAAGCTAACGTTATGCTGTATACGCAAGGCATCACCCCATATGTCGCCTCGACTAAAGAAGACGCGGGCATACTCTACACCTATTGAATGCTTGATTCTGTTTAGGGTATCGCTTTGTGCCATAAGGAGCGTACGCCCCCAGACTACCAGGAGCGTACACAATAGCCATTGTTTTATCATTTAAGGCAATTGAATAAACTTCATGGGGAAGTAATAGTAGGACCCGTCAACCTGATTGATCCGCCAGCCGGGGCTTCTTGTTCCCGCTGTGTATGGGAAAGTAAGACGGAAGTTGAACACATTCACGATACGTACCTGTTGTGACTCCGGCTGTGTTAGCCCATTACCACCGTCCTTATTTGCTGTTGCGAAATAAGAACAGCGATCAATCGGATTGTAAAATTTGATGTTGCCGTTATTGTGAGCTCGAACGTCATCATACGTGACATTAATTTTTGCAGTGGCTGATACAGTCGTACCTGACCAACCCGCTCCAACTTCGCCCGAAAATTTCAATGAACCAGTATCATCGTCTAAAATCAGAATCTTCTGCTCGGCTTCGACTGTTTTCCAATTGTCGTCAAGATCGGTAGTATATTGATTTGAGTACCACAAATCCCCCCAACGCATTCGTTGAATGTCATCATATGGCACCGTAACGTTCTCCCAAATCACGTAAGTTGCCCCACCGGGCAAAAAGCCATTAGCGGTATTTATAACGCCTCCATCAGCTGAAGCCCTCAATATTGTAACCTCGGAGTCCCCACCAAAGAGCTCTGGGTCCCAGTCAGTTATTAGTCTATATTGAAAGAACTTTGTTTGGACAATCCAGTTGTTATCTATCGTCTGGCAGTTTTTGTAAATGCTAGGGCTCAACGGGCTGCCTACTGGTGTAAGGTCATCTAACCTTTTGCGCCCATTTGCGCTTTTTGGTTGCTCTACGGTATACTTGCCTTCGTATTTCTCGGCAGGCATAATCACCCATGTTGGATGGTCATCTACATATCTTTTGTTCACCTTTGAAACAGTGGACCGCTTACCATCAGCTAAATTTATCCTGACACCAGTGCTAACAGAATCCTGTATCAATGGATGATACGTAATGGTAATGTCATTGATAGGTATGTTAAACTGCTTCAAGATAGAAAACATGGGCATCCAGGCCACGATGTGATTGTCGGCTAACCACTTTTCTAACACCTTCAGTTCACTGCCAAAAGCACCCCTAGCTTTTGAGTCAGCAGCTAACTCCGCCTTGGCTGTACTCCAAGCAGACCGAAAATTGCTAGTTCTCAATTGAGACGCCCGCGCACCCTTTGGTGCTGACTCGAACAGGTCGCGAAACAGGACATCTTGACTGCCGTAAATTCGTTCAAGGGCTGCGTCAACCAACTCCTGCCGAGCAGGCTCACTTTGAGCCACTTTTTCAAGTAAAGTACTTGCCAAAGACATCATCTTTAGCATCTCTTCCTGTTTGGCTTCAGCAGACACTTCGTTCTCAACAAGAACTGGCTCTTTGCATGAGATAGGAACTATCAACAGGCAAGCTAAGCCAAAAAGGATGGTTGCAAATCTGTGCAACCAAAACGCGGGGGGGGGGGTAATTTTTCATCATGATTAGTTGTTTTGTAGTTACCAGTTATTAATTCACTCACCGCTAGTGCTATCCGATGCGGCCTGACAAGTGTAGGTATTAAATATGGTAATAATAGTGAATCAACTTACTCTTTATTAAACGGTAAGCAGTTTGTGTGACTTAATAGTAACAAAAGATGATTTTATGTTGTGTCTTAGTAATAATACTTAAGTATAATATTGCATTTAACTATATTAATGTATATTCCCACCCATGAACAAAACCGCCATCACCGTAATGCCGGGGTATTTCGACCGGTACATTAACCTGGTTCCGAATGTTGATCTGCTCGACGCGCTGGAACAACAGGCATCGCTGGAAAGCGTATTGCCCGCCGAGACCATGACGGGTCTGGGCGATTTTGTCTATGCACCCGGCAAGTGGACGGCCAAGGATATTGTGCAGCATCTGATTGATACCGAGCGCATTATGGCCTACCGCGCCCTGCGCTTTGCCCGTGCCGACAGTACGTCACTGCCTGGCTTTGAGGAAGACGACTTTGCCCGGTCAGCCCACGCATCGCGCCGGACTATTCCTGATTTGTACGCTGAGTTTGATGCCGTTCGGCAAGCCACGCTGGCTATGTACCGTAGTTTCGACGAGGAAATGCTACAACGAACGGGCATCTGCGCGGGGCAAACGATGTCGGTGCTGGCCTTGGGATTTGTGCTGGTTGGGCACCCCATGCACCACGCCAGGGTGGTGCGGGATCGGTACCTGTCGTAACGCGGATATTAAGCGAGGACACTCAGTCCGTGGTACGATTTTAACCCCTCTAACTATCTGTAAGTCAACCCTGCCCATGAACAATTTTTACCTGCCCAAGCAACTAGCTCTTACCCTGTTTCTGATTAGTATGAGTGGCTGGTTCGTGGCCGACTGCCAATCGTCGGGGGGACAGTCCACGCCCGTGCCGCCGGTGGTAGTCCCGCCCGTGGTGGTCAAGTCAGACATGGCTCTTTACGTCACCACGCCTGACCAGAGTCAGCTGTTTCTAAAACAGAACAGCAGCCTGGTGTTTAGCACCACCGCCACCTCCTCCGGTACGGTGATCGACGTCGACACCACACAGACGTTTCAGGGCATTGACGGCTTTGGCTTTACGCTCACGGGCGGCAGCGCTATACTCCTGAACCAGCTTAAATCCGCCGACCGCACGGCGCTGCTGCAGGAATTGTTTTCGCCCGAAGGCAACGGTATTGGCATCAGCTACCTACGCATCAGCATTGGCGCGTCGGACCTGAGCGACCGGGTCTTTACCTACAATGACCTCACCACCGGGCAGACCGACTTGACCATGGCTAAATTCAGTCTCGACCCAGAGCGTGCGGATTTGATCCCGATTTTGAAACAGATTCTGACCATCAACCCAGACATCAAAATATTGGGATCGCCCTGGACGCCGCCGTCGTGGATGAAGACCAACGGCAACTCGAAAGGAGGGAGCCTAAAACCCGATTATTACGATGCCTACGCGCTTTATTTCGTCAAATACATCCAGGGTATGAAGGCCGAAGGCATCCCCATCGACGCCATTACGGTGCAAAACGAGCCGCTGAACCCCTACAACAACCCCAGTCTGCTGATGCAGGCCGACGAGCAAACCGTATTTATTAAAAAGAACTTGGGGCCGGCGTTCCAAAAAGCGGGTATCACCACCAAAATTATCCTCTACGACCACAACGCTGACCGCACCGATTACCCCCTCGCCATCCTGGCCGACGCCGATGCCCGCAAATACGTCGATGGCTCGGCGTTTCATCTGTATTCGGGTCGCATTGATGCCCTCACGCCCGTACATAACCAATATCCCGACAAGCATGTCTACTTCACCGAGCAGTGGACCGGCTCAAAAGGTAGCTTTTCGGGCGATCTGGCGTGGCACGTAAAGAACCTGCTCATCGGAGCTACCCGCAACTGGAGCCGCAACGTGCTGGAATGGAACCTGGCCTCAGACCCCGCCCTGAATCCGCATACCGACGGCGGGTGTACCGAGTGCCTGGGTGCCTTGACTATCGGGGCCAGCGTAACGCGCAACGTGTCGTACTACATCATTGCCCACGCGGCCAAGTTTGTGCGTCCCGGCTCGGTCCGAATTGCCTCATCGAACCTGACCGGCCTCTCGAATGTGGCGTTTAAAGCGCCCAATGGCAACAAAGTGCTGCTGGTTCAGAATGAAAACGGCAGTAGCCAGACCTTCACAATCAAATTTGGCAGCAAGACCGTGCAGACCACGCTGCCCGCCGGAGCCGTGGGGACGTATGTTTGGTAAGAAAGCAGGCTAGCAGAGCCAGAAAATGGGCGTTGGTCACGGAAAGTTGCGCGTTGGTCAATCGGTTTTGGTGTGGCATGGGGCACGATTGTAGGTTTGATGAACACTAAACCGCGCTACGCAATCGCCATGAAACTGCTCATCAACAGTCTTATTATCAGCTGTTTGCCCATCCTGTTGTTGGCGCAGTCAACCCCTGTGGCCCCTGGTCGGCTTACGGCTACGGTGCATCCGGGTATTGAGTTGTTTACGGTGGTACAATTGCTGGCGGGCAAATACCCGATGCCCAACAAATCGGCCTACGCCAAAGAAGTAGAGACGTATTTTACGCCCTATGCCAACCACCCGGCGGTGCAACAGGCGCGGCAATTGAAAAAGGTATACTCCGACTTGCCCGAACTGGGCTACTGCTTCGACAATTTCCCAGACATACGCATTCATTATCCCGAACAGGCTAACTGGTATGCAATGAATGGTAAAGACACCATTCAGGCCTATATGCGGCTCTGCAAGCAGTTTTACGAGGACACTCATTTCTGGAATTTCTTCCAGAAACACCGTGCCGACTACGCTGCCTGGGCCAAACCCGTGGAAGAAAATTTCGCCCGGCAGGGGCTGGTTGTCAAACTCGACTCGTTCTACCGCACGCAAACCAAAGCCGCCAACTGGACCATTTGCCTCGATCCACTCAACAGCTGGGGTGCCCACGCGATCATGCCCAAAACCCTCAACCCGCGCTATGCCGATTACGTGGTTTACAACGTTGGATTCTTCAACCGCGAATCGACCGACGCGGGTGTGCCCGTTTTTGACATTGGGGCCGAGTCGGTCAATGTGGTCTGGCACGAGGGCAACCACATCTATACCAACGCCTTGCAAAAAAAGTACGCTGCTGACATTGAGCAGCTTAGCTACCTGTTTAACAAAGGCGATCAGGGCATGAATCGCAACAATATCAGCACCTGGAAGCACTGTTTCGACGAAAACCTGGTGCGTGGCATTGTCATTGCCTTGTTCCGGCAGCACCGCAGCCCCAAAGAAACCCGTAAGCAGGCCGCGCAGGAAATCGTTAGTGATTTTCAGTATGCGGGCGACATTGCCGACGTGATTTCGGCGAAGTATACCGGCCAGACAACCTACCGGAATTTCGAGCAATTTTTCCCCGAAATCCTGACGTACTTAGCCCAAAAATACCCCACTGCCGAACGCACTAACCGATGACCGTTAGAAGCCACCTGCCGCAACGCCTGACCTTGCCCGAATGGCTTGTTCACTGGCTTGTCTGGACGTTGCTGACGGTCAAAGACGTGGCCGACATGTATGGCAGGCCCACCTACCCGGTGGCCAAAACGGCCGTGGCTACTTATTGGTTGCTGGGCGTTGGCTACATGCTCATCAGTGTGCTGGCGTTCTACCTGTCTATCTGGCTGGTAGCCAAACCGCTGCTGACGGGGCCGCTGGGCTGGCGGTCGTTTGGGAAGGCCGGGCTGGGGCTGCTCGTTACGCTGGCAGCGATCACGGTGTTCCGCTACGGGCTGGAATTTTACCTGTTCAAGCCCATTCTCGGCTTTGACAACTACCACCGCAACACCTCGTTTACGCTGGGCTGGTTTGTGCAAAACAGCGTCGGCTTTTATTTCGATTACATCATCTACGGCCTGCTCTACGCATTTTTTCGCCGAAACTTTATCAACGAGCGCCGCCGTCGTGAGGCTGAGCAAGCGCAGACGGCGGCCGAACTGGCCTTTTTGCGGGCGCAGTTGAACCCGCATTTTTTGTTCAATACCATCAACGACATTTACGCGCTGGTGTATCAGAAATCAGATGCCGCGCCGGGCGCATTACTCAAACTGTCGGAACTGCTCCGGTACGTGTTGCACGAAGCCCGCCACGACCGGGTGCTGCTGGCCAAAGAAATAGATTATGTAAACGGACTCGTTGACCTACAGCGCATTGGCAGCAAGGACAACCTGTACGTCGACTATCAACTGCATGGCTACCTCAATGGGCAGATCATCGCGCCCATGTTGCTGGTGTCGTTTGTTGAAAATGCGTTTAAACATGGCATAGTCGACAACCCGAACCAGCCTATTCAGTTGCGCGTGGACCTGACCGACACAACGCTGGATTTCAGCCTGCACAATGCCAAAAATCACCAGCAAAAAGACCATACGGGGGGCATTGGTCTGGCCAACGTGCAGCGCCGACTCGACCTGCTCTATCCCCGTCGCCACACGTTGCAGGTGACTGATGGCCCCAACGAGTACTACGTCAAGCTCCACCTCGACTTATGACCCCGCCTATGCGCTGCCTGGTGGTCGATGATAAACCCCTGGCCATTGATATCCTGACCGATTACGTGTCAAAAGTGCCGTTTTTACAACTCGTTGGGGCAACCACCAACCCCCTCGACGCGCTAAGCTGGGTAACTGACCGTACGGCTGAGCTTGTTTTTCTGGATATCCAGATGCCACAGCTAACGGGGATTCAGTTCATGAACGCGCTGCATGGCCGCGCCGGGGTGATCCTGACCACTGCCTACGCCGAATACGCCCTCGACGGGTTCGAGCACGACGTAATTGACTATTTACTGAAACCCATTTCGTTTGAGCGATTCTACCGGGCCGTGCAGAAAGCCCAAAGCCAGTTACGCGCCGCCCCTGCCCCGACCGATGCCCGGCCATACCTGTTTGTAAGAACAGAGCATAAGATGCAACGCGTTGACCTGCAAGCGGTTCTGTATGTTGAAGGGCTACAGAATTATGTGCTGTTGCACACACCGACGGAAAAAATTATTGCCCGCCAAACCATTGCCAGTTTAGAAAAGGCCTTGCCTGCACCCGCATTTGTGCGGGTACACAAATCGTTTATCGTGGCACTGGCTCACATCCATACCGTGGAACGCAACCGCATTGTTATCAACGGCAGCAGCGGCAACACCACTGTTATTCCCGTGGGTGATGCCTATCGTGAGGCGTTCCACAGGATGCTGTAAACGTGACCAAAAGGCTTACTCGCGCACGGGGAATTTGTCGAGCTGCGTGGCGAGGTCGCGGATGGCCAAAATCAGTTCGTCGCGGTTGGGAGTAAGGGGCATCCAGAACGGCTTGCTGTCGGCGTGCCAGTTGGGCGTGGCTTCGTTGGCCAGACCAATCCGAAACAGGTAATGGTCTTTGTTGTCGGAAAAATTGCTAAAGCTCAGCGTAGGGTCGATAAACGTGAGCCGGGGTGCCGGGTTTGCTTTGTCTACCACCGACTGCATCCAGTCGCGGAGCATTTCTAGTTCCCAGGTCGAGAGCAGGGTGAGCGTACGCGTCGATTGCTGATCGCCCTGACTCGTTACCATGCTCACAATAAGCCAGTTGCGTTTCAAGAATTGGGCTGCGTCGGAGTATTCATAGTCAATGACGTTCAACTCAAATTCGCCTTGTGGTCCGGTCAGTTTCATCGCTTTATGGGAATAAAAGAGGAAGGTTCCGCCACGATCAGGACCGCTGTGTAGACCAGCTAGTTAGCCTATATAAATGCCTATAGAACAAGTCGTTTTGGGAGATAAAACTACGTTAGAAACCTTACATTTCCTACAGTTGTCGGCATCTATTTTGCGGGGTAATTTTGGTTTGCCGTGGGTGATAGTCTGCCTTTTTGCCTTAATTTCACCGTCTGAAAACGAACCTTTAGCACCCCATGGCAACCTCAAAACGCGTATTAATTGCCGAAGACAGTTCTGTGATCCAGAATTTAGCCAAGAAGATTTTGGAGTTTCAGAACTACGACATCACGGCTGTTAAAAATGGCGAACAGGTCATGCAAATTCTTGACAGAGAAGATTTTTCCATTCTCCTGCTAGACATCAACATGCCCGTCATGGACGGTATGGAGTGCGTACAAAAAGTGCGTGCCCTGCCCAACGCCGCCAAAGCGTCGGTGCCCATTGTGGCCATCACCGGCAACGCCCGCAACTACACCGAAGAGGAGTTCAAGGCCGCCGGTTTCAACGACGTCCTGGTGAAACCCCTCAACTTCGACCGCTTGGTGGAAGTGGTTAATCAACTAACAGATAAGTAATTAGTGGGCAGTGGGCACTGCCTACCCTTATGATTGTTACCCTCCTCGGCACGGGCACTTCGTCGGGCGTTCCGCTGATTGGCTGCGGGTGCGCCGTGTGCCGCTCTGTCGATTTTCGGGACAAGCGGCTGCGTACGTCGGCGCACGTGCAGGTGGGCAATACGAGCATCGTAATCGACACCGGGCCGGACTTTCGGCAGCAGGTGTTGCGGCTGGGGTTGCTCAACCTCGACGCGGTGCTGTTCACCCACGAACATAAAGATCATACGGCGGGCCTCGACGAGGTGCGGGCCTATAATTTCCGGTCGGGGAAAGACATGCCCGTGTATGCCCGCCCTACCGTGCTGGCGCAGCTGGCGCGCGAATTTTCGTACATCTTCGCCGAAGTCAAATACCCCGGCATTCCCCGGATTATAACGCACGTTATTGACAATGAGCCGTTTGACGTGGCGGGCATCCAGATCATTCCTATTGAGGTAATGCACCACAAGCTGCCCGTGTATGGCTTCCGCATCGGCGACTTCACCTACCTCACCGACCTGAATTCCATCAGCGATGCCGAACTGGAAAAGGTATACGGTACCCGTATCCTGATCCTCGACGCCCTGCGCCACGAAGAACACCTGTCGCATTTTGCGTTGAACGAGTCCCTCGCGCTGATCGAGCGCATCCAACCCGAACGGGCCTACCTCACCCACATCAGCCACCAGATGGGCCTACACCGCGAGGTGAACCTAACCCTGCCCCCCAGCGTACGCCTGGGCTACGATGGGCTTCAGATTGAACTGTGAAGGGATTTGGGATTTCGGATTGTTGCTGCGGTCCGACGTCTCGGCGCGGGCGTACCACGGACTTCAGTTCGTATTTATTCTGTCTCTTACGGACTGAAGTCCGTGGTACGCCAGAGCAAACCCGTGCGAAAGCAACAATCCAAAATCCAAAATCCCAAATCCTCCTAGCTAATGCCCAGTTGAGAAAACTGCTGTTTCACCGACGACCAGCGCCGCCGGGCTACGGTCAGACACACGCCATTGCTGAGCTGTACTTCCACCACCTTCACTTTACGGCGTATTTCCACGATATGATGCACGTTCACGGCGCAGTTCCGGTGTAGCCGCACGAACCCGTTCACGGGTAGCTTAGCCTCATAATATTTCAGTGTCCGGGGCATCAGCAGCCGTTGACCATCGGTCCAGACCAGCCAGGTATAATTGGCTTCAGACTGTAGCAGTACCAGGTCGCAGACGGGCATACGCTGCTGACCCATGTTGTGCAGGTAAATTTGCAAGGTGGCCTGCATGGGTGCCTTGGGGGCAGTAGTGGGGGCAGTGTGTAAAGCAGTGTTCATTGGGGCTTCCGGTTAAGATGTTTATGGAAGCAAAGGTTGGTATTTGGTCCAACGCTGACGTTCGGTTTTGGGACAACTTTGTTTGGTAATCGGCCAATGTGCTGGCGCACAACCAAACACCCGTCGGCGCTGTTAGCTAACCAAACAGCTTTCCTGTTATGGCCATCGCAATCAAGACTACCCGCGCGTTTTCCAACGACCTGCTCAGTGCCCACCGCCTCCTGGGCGACCCCCCCGCCGATGCCGCTATTGTGGCCGTGGCCGCCGGTGGTCGCGACGCCGTAGGGGCACTCATGCGCTGGCTCAGCACCGCCGATGACCTGTCGCCCGCAACGCAACCGACTGTAATTCAGCAGTTTTTTGCCGATTACGCCCACCTGCCCGCCTGGGCTGACCCTAAACGAATGCAGCGGGGCATGACTTTTTTTCAGAAACATATGGGCGTCATTGGCCTGACGCTGGGTACCTATTCGCTGCCCTACACCTACTTGGGGGCCAATGGCGTGCAACTGCTCTGGCTTACCGAACGCATCCGCACCGACACCGCCCGCCGCCTTCAGGAAACCGGCGACTGGGTGTTTGCGGTGAATAATCCGAAGAACTGGGTGGGAACAACGGCTATTTACTACACCCTAAAAATCAGGTTGATACATGCGGCGGCGCGGTGGTTTGCTCACCAAAGTGGTCGGTGGGACGATGTCTGGGGTGTGCCGGTTTGTCAGGAAGACATGGTGGGTACCATTGGGTCGTTTAGTTACATCGTGCTGCGGGGCCTGCGCAAAATGGGCATCGCCATGACCGAGCAGGAAGAGGAAGACTACCTGCACCACATCAACGTGGTGGGCTACGTCAACGGGGTCATGGAGGATCTCACGCCGCTCAACCTGCGTGAAGCCTTTCACCTCGATAAGCTAATCGTTAGTCGGCAGTTTCGCCCCTCCGAAGCGGGCCGGGGCCTGACCAAAGCTTTGCTGGATGCCATCGGCACGCTGGCGGGGCCTTCGGGCAATGCCGAATCGGCGCGGAACTTGGCGGCGGCGCAAATGCGTTTTTTCCTCGGCAATGACCACGCCAACGACCTGGGCATCCCCGACGTGCCCGCCGAAACTCGCCTGATGAGGGTTGTCAGCCGCCTGCCCATTTTTCCAAAATTGATACCAACTATAGCCCCCTAACCCCCGAAGGGGGAAGCGCTGCCGCAAGAGCAGTTCCCCCTTCGGAGGTTAGGGGGCCGTTTCTATGATTCACCAACTCCACCCTATCGCTGCCCTGGCTACTGCGCCAGGGATTGGTGCCATTGCCGTCATTCGCGTGTCGGGCGAGGGAGCTATTGCCTTGACTGATAAGGCTTTCCGTGGGAAAAAGCTCGCAGGCCAGCCCAGCCATACCGCTCACTTTGGCACGTTTCGCCATGCCGACCGTGGCGACGGACCGGACACCATCATTGATGAAGTGCTGGTAACAGTGTTCAAGTCGCCGCGTTCGTTTACCAAAGAAGACGTAGTCGAGATTTCGTGCCACGGGTCGGAGTACATCGTTCGGCAGATTCTCACGCGGTTAACGGATTTGGGGGCTCAGTTGGCTAAGCCCGGCGAGTTTACGCAACGGGCCTTTTTAAATGGGCAGTTCGACCTGGTGCAGGCCGAGGCTGTGGCCGACGTGATCGCCGCCGATTCGGCCGCCAGCCACCGGGCGGCGCT
Organism: Fibrella aquatilis; assembly: GCF_017353255.1. Taxonomy (GTDB): domain Bacteria; phylum Bacteroidota; class Bacteroidia; order Cytophagales; family Spirosomataceae; genus Fibrella; species Fibrella aquatilis. The sequence continues at coordinate 272,236 of NZ_JAFMYU010000002.1, forward strand.
GAGTCAACTGCGAGGCGGCTTCTCGAAACGGCTGAAAGATCTTCGCCAGCAACTGATTGATTTTGTGGCGCTGGTGGAGCTGGAACTGGATTTTGGCGAAGAAGATGTAGAGTTTGCCAAACGCGATCAGCTGCGTCGGCTGATGACCAATATCCAGGGCGTTATTCGTCCGCTGATCGAGTCGTTTGCGGCGGGCAACGTGATCAAAAACGGCGTGCCCACGGTAATCATCGGTAAGCCCAACGCGGGTAAATCGACCTTGCTTAATGCCCTGCTCAACGAAGAAAAGGCCATCGTTTCCGAGATTCCCGGCACCACCCGCGACGTGATCGAAGATGAGCTATTCATCGACGGCGTTCGCTTCCGGCTCATCGACACGGCGGGACTCCGCGACACCACCGACACCATTGAGGCCCTTGGCGTGGCCCGCACCCGGCAGCAAATCGAAAAAGCCGCTTTGGTAGTGTACCTGTTTGATGGTCAGTCAACTACATCGGATGAATTGCAGGCAATGGTAGCCGAACTGGACGCATCGGGCAAGCCGTACCTCCTGGTGGGCAATAAAGTTGATCTGATGCCAGCCCCGGCTCCGCCTCCTGGTCGAGCCTATTCAATGACCAGGTACGATGATCTGACGGAAGCGGACGGGGTGTACGTACCCTCGCCCATTATCTGGATTTCGGCCAAAGACGCGCATATTGATGAACTAAAGTCGGCGCTCTCGGCCCGTGCCCGCACCGACGCGGCCATGCAAACGGGCAGTGCCGTAGTGACCAACGCCCGCCACCTGCAACACCTCACCGCCACCGACGAGGCCCTCTCCCGCGCCGTGGCCGCCGTAGACGCAGGCACCTCCGCCGACTGGATCGCCATGGATCTCCGCATCGCCCTCCGTGAACTCGGTGAGCTGACCGGCGAGGTAACAACAGATGACCTGCTGGAGTCTATTTTTAGCCGGTTTTGTATTGGAAAGTAAAAACGGGTTTAGCTCAACCTCTGGTAAGTTGCCAACACCTATGGTTGCTCTGGATAGCCCCCGTCGGCATTCATGTGTTGTAGGATAGCCATGAGGTCACTTTTCAGTGTTTCCAGCGCAGACCGGCCGTTGTGAAGCGTAGCTCGTCGAGGCTCAGGCCGGGGCATTGCACGCGCATCGTCAGGCTTTTGGCTGACCGAATCTGCCGGATCAGTGGCTGGTCGGCATCAAAGAAAATGGTGCTGCCGCTGCCATTTTCGGCTGCTGTCAGCGTGTACGTAACCGCTCGTGCCCCGTCGAAACGAAGCTGCGCCCGGCCACCCTGGAAGCTACTGGTAAACAGGCCCTTTGAGGTGGTTAGGTACGCGTTTGTGTGTCCATTGCGGTGCCGCAGAATCAGCGATACCGTTGACCCACCCGCATATGGATACGGAAACTGCACTACGTTGGTGGCCGCAAGAATCGCTTTGTCGACCGTTCCGCTAATCTGGTCCGACTTACTTTCGTACTGCCAGGCTACTACTTGGCGTGGTTGGTTCGCCGTAGTTGGCTGAAGAGGCGCAGACCGATTGGGAGCAAGCCCGCAAAAGGCAATCGGTATGGTTAGCAGGCAAACAAGCCGGAGAGATAAGAGCATAAGCGAATAAATCGTCAGGGCAACAGCCTTGACCAATGATTAAAAATAAGCCTATTCCATGACTTCACCGCAACAAAATAACCCCCTCCACGGCAAAACGCTGGCCCAAATTCTGGACGAACTCGTGGCCCACTACGGCTGGGATGAACTGGCCGAACGCATTCCGATCAACTGCTTTAAAAGCAACCCCAGCGTGAAATCGAGCCTCACGTTCCTGCGCAAAACACCCTGGGCACGGGAGCGTGTGGAAGGCCTGTATCTGAAGATGCTGCGACTCAGTTAGCGATAGTCCTCCCTGTCAGTTAGTTATTTTCGAAAAATGACCGTTCAGTCAACTGCTGCTATTAAAATGATAGTATTACTTTCATTTAAGAAATTAATACTATTACATTTGCTGTCGAAACTGATTCGATCATGCAAGCACAACCCATTACAGTAGCTTACGGGGACGGAATTGGCCCCGAAATCATGCAGGCCACCCTCGACATCATTCTGGCCGCCGGGGCGCAGCTCGATATTGACACCATCGAAATCGGCGAGGCCGTTTACCTGCGTGGTAACACCGCCGGTATCGACCCGTCGGCCTGGGATTCGCTCCGGCGCACGAAGGTGTTTTTGAAGGCCCCCATCACCACGCCGCAGGGGGGCGGGTTCAAAAGCCTCAACGTGACTACCCGCAAAATGCTGGGCCTCTACGCTAACATCCGGCCCTGCGTGTCGTACTCGCCCTACGTGCACACCAAACACCCGGTGATGGACGTGGTGATCATCCGCGAAAACGAGGAGGACCTTTACGCGGGTATCGAGCATCAACAGACGCCCGAAGTGGTGCAGTGCCTGAAGCTCATTTCGCGGCCCGGCTGCGAAAAAATTGTGCGCTACGCCTTTGAATACGCCCGCCAGTACGGTCGCAAAAAAGTGACCTGCTTTACCAAAGACAATATTATGAAGCAGACCGACGGCCTGTTTCACCGGGTGTTCGACGAAGTAGGGGCGGAGTATCCGGAGTTGGAAAAAGAACACTGGATTGTTGACATCGGCGCGGCCAAACTGGCCGACACGCCGGAGATTTTCGACGTGATCGTGATGCCGAATCTTTACGGCGACATCCTCTCAGACGTAGCGGCGCAGATTGCCGGGTCGGTGGGGTTGGCCGGTAGCGCCAACATCGGCGAGGAAGTAGCTATGTTCGAGGCCATCCATGGGTCGGCACCGCGCCGGGCGGGTCAGAATCTGGCTAATCCGTCGGGCTTACTGCTGGGGGCGGTCATGATGCTGGTACACATTGGGCAGGGCGACGTAGCCGAAAAAGTGCATAATGCCTGGCTAAAGACTCTCGAAGATGGGGTACACACCTATGATATTTTTGAGGCTGGCGTAAGCACCGAAAAAGCAGGTACCCGCGAATTTGCCCAGGCCGTCATTAGCCGGTTGGGACAAGTGCCCGCGCAACTGCGCCCGGTGAGCTATGAGGCTGCCAAAGCCAAGCCCATGCAGGTGAAGCTGACACAATATGCTGATCCTAAGATCGATATGATTGGCGTCGATGTGTTTTTGTACCATAATGACCGCGATGCCAATCAACTGGGCGACACGCTGAAAGCCACTGTGCAGAGCGACATGGATCTGTCTATGATTACCAACCGGGGCGTGAAAGTATGGCCGGGTGGCCTGCCCGAAACCTTCTGCACCGACCACTGGCGGTGCCGGTTTAAGGCCCACGACGGGCAGTTTATTAGCTACGGCGACATCATCGACATTCAGCAGCAACTGACCGAGGCAGGCTACAAGATCATCAAAACTGAAAACCTCTACCACTTCGACGGCGTGCCAATGTTTTCGGCGGGTCAGGGCGCGTAGATTAACCCACAACGACCATGACCAACGAAATCAGTTTCCACTTTATCAACGGGCGTTTTTCTACCGACGAAAGTCAGCCCATCATTTCGGCTATTGCCGAAGCGAAACGCCTGCACCACGCCCGCAAAATGACGGCCCACGCTGGTACGGAAGAAGACATGAAGGCCTCGGAAACGCGGATTAAGGCCATCGAGACCGAAAAACGCGCCGTACTCGATTTCCTCAAAGCCGTTGCCCAGCGCGGCAACACCGTCGACATCGAGGGGTCATTGGTCGTGCGTGAAATTGTGCGCGGATAGGAGGGGGAAGGTTGGATACTGGATGTTGGATATTGGATGCTGGACGTTAGAGCACCCTGGCCTGTGTCCCCACAGGTCTACGCCGCCGGAGGTACGCCATTGCTGACGCGAGCGTAGACCTGTGGGGACACAGGCCAGGGTGCTCTAACGTCCAGCATCCAACGTTCAGTATCCAACATCCAGCGTCCAATAGCCAACATCCCCGAATTATGCGTACCTTTGACTGGCAAATAACACCCCCTGCTTATTTGCCATGAGCTTAGACGCCAGCAAGTTCTTGTACGAAGCGCTCACCTACGACGACGTACTGCTTCTCCCCGCTTACTCTGAGGTACTGCCCAGAGATACCACCACCACCACCCAGCTTACCCGCACCATCCGCCTGAACGTACCCCTCGTTTCGGCCGCCATGGACACCGTCACCGAATCGGAACTGGCCATTGCGATGGCGCAGGAAGGGGGTATCGGCATCATCCACAAGAATATGAGCATCGAAAAGCAGGCCGAGCAGGTCCGCAAGGTGAAACGTTCGGAAAGTGGCATGATTATCGACCCCATTACGTTGTCGCAGTCGGCTAAATTGTCTGATGCTCAGCGTATTATGCGGGAATTTAAGATTGGTGGTATTCCCGTGATCGATGATGAGGGCAAGCTGGTGGGCATTCTCACCAACCGCGATCTGCGTTTTCAGCGCGATCTGGCCCGGCCCGTGACCGACATTATGACCCGCGAAAACCTCATTACAGCCAAAGCGGGCCTTTCGCTGGATGATGCCGAGAGCATCTTGCAGGAGTTTAAAATCGAGAAGCTGCCCATCGTAGACGATGCCTACAAGCTGGTGGGCCTCATTACCTACAAAGACATCCTGAAGCGCAAAAGCCACCCCAACGCCTGCAAAGACGAACTGGGCCGGTTGCGCGTGGGGGCTGCCGTAGGCGTAACGCCTGATTTGCATCAGCGCATCGAAGCACTGGTGAAAGCGGGCGTCGACGTGATCAGCGTAGATACGGCGCACGGCCACTCGCGGGGGGTAATCGACGCCGTGCGGAATATTAAGACGCAATTTCCTACCCTTCAGGTCATTGCGGGTAACGTAGCCACCGGCGAGGGGGCCAAGGCCCTGGCCAATGCCGGTGCCGACGCCGTGAAAGTGGGCGTAGGGCCGGGCAGCATCTGCACTACCCGCATCATTGCCGGTATCGGGATGCCGCAACTTACGGCCGTGTTTGAAGCCGCCAAAGCGCTGGAAGGCACAGGCGTTCCCGTAGTAGCCGATGGCGGTATCCGCTTTTCGGGCGACATCACCAAGGCCATTGCTGGCGGGGCGAGTACGGTGATGATCGGCTCATTGCTGGCAGGCACCGAAGAGGCCCCCGGCGAGGTGGTTCTGTTTGAAGGTCGCCGGTTTAAGAGCTACCGGGGCATGGGGTCGGTAGAGGCTATGGAAGAAGGGTCGAAAGACCGGTATTTCCAGGATGCCGAAGATGACATCAAGAAACTGGTACCCGAAGGCATCGTGGGGCGGGTGCCGGTGAAAGGCAAAGTGGCCGAGATCGTGTACCAGATGGTGGGCGGTCTGAAAGCGGGTATGGGCTACTGCGGTGCCGCTGACATTGACGCGCTCAAGCAGGCCAAATTTGTGAAGATCACCACGGCCGGCTCGAAAGAAAGCCACCCTCACGACATTCAAATCTCGAAAGAAGCCCCGAACTACAGTTCGCGGTAAACAAGAAAAGTCTGGAAAGCCGTAGAAAAGAAGAGCACCGCCGCGGTGCTCTTCTTTTCTACGGCTTTCCAGACTAGCAAGTACTTACTTCACCCGAACCGTCACCACCGATTCATCGTCTTCGCCGGGGCGGGTGGCGTGGTTGGCGGGGGTTGAATCAGAATCGGGCGTAGCCGAATCGGCTATTTCGGCGAATACTTGCGCTGAAGTGGTTGGCCGCCAGAGTAACGTGGCCGTGGCGGTTGTACCGTTAGTTAGTACATTGATATACAACGAAATAGTGGTCGGTCCGGTTAGGCCGATCCAGGCATTGTTGCTGTTTCGGTAGAAGCCACCTGGCAAGAGTACATCAACGCGCACGCCCGAGGTGGCGAGGCTACCCTGGTTGGTCACGATGGCATTAAGGGTGACGGTCTCGTTGGCTTGTGGCGTAACCGTACTTGCCTGAAGTTGCAGACTTAAATCGGCTTTGTCAGGGCTGGGCGTTGGCTGATTCTTAATTAGCATGGGCAGCGAGCGCTGGTTTGGGTTGGCCGATGCCAGCAGTGGTCCAGTGGCATCGGCGGTACGGATATCGGTCTGGGTGGCGTCATCTTCACCATCGCCAGTGCCGGAGCCAGGCTGGCTGTCGGGGTCGGGTGTTTGGCTGGCACTCACCTCGGTGGCGTTCACAAATGCGCCCCCCGCGTTTACCTGCGCCCTGAAACTGACCGTAACGGCCTGACCAACAAGCACACTGCCGACAGCTACAGATAAGCTACCGTCTGTCGCTGTTTGCCAACCCGGCGACCCATCGATAAACGTCAGCCCGGCGGGTAGCCGGTCGGTGAGTTGAACGCCCTGAGCGTCCTGCGGCCCGGCATTGGCAACGGTAAACGAGTAGCTGACAATATCGCCTAGTCGGGGTATGCGGCTGCTTACGACACTGCTGAGCGTGAGGTCGGCACTACCCGAACCAATGGTTAGGCGGGCTGTACCGCTGCCCGTGCCGGGGCCGCAATAATTCCGAATCGCCGCCAGTGAGTAGCTGGTGGTGGCCGTTGCCGTTAGTGAAAGCGGATATGGGTTCTGGTACACGTTCTCTACCGTCTGCCCGTTCGAGAGGGTAAATGACCACGGAGCCGGCCCCGAAAAGCCCACGGCCACTGCCGCCGGTTGCCCCCCCTGTACCAACGCGTTGCCCGTTAGGGTGGCTGCCGTGGGCACACCAACCACCACATCAACCGGGTCTGATTCTGTATAACAGCCACCTTCGTCATACACCAACGTATACCGACCCGACTGGGTTGGATAGACGTTGGCGTCGCCGCTCGAGCCAAATGTTATCCTGCTACCATTGCGCTTCCAATAGGAGTAAGACCCACTAGCTGGTCTAAGTACTGTTGTGGCACTGGCGCACTGCACTAAGTTTCTGAGGGTTATGATAACGGGTTTTGCGGGCGCACCTAGTTTGACTTTATAGCTCTTTGATATACCGGTACAGGTACCAAAAGAAGCCGTAAAACTGTAAACGCCCGATTGATTCACATTTACATAATTTCCCGTCGTAGTCTGGAAGGCAATACCATCGCGATACCAGGTGTACTGACCAGAACCAGGAACCGACTCATAGGGCGTAAGCAATGAGGCAGACAGGCAATTTTCAGAGGCGGCAAGACCCATCATAATCTGTGGGCTAAACGTTATTGAAACGGCTGGTGCCGTGGTCGAACAACCCCCGGTCGTGATAGTACGCACGGTGTAGGACCCTGAAGAAATTGCATTATATGAGCTATATACAGCTCCTGGAATATCAACACCGTCTTTCATCCATTGCAAACCAACCGTGGTTAGCTTAGAGTATAATGGTTTGGTCGTGCCCGCACAGACGGTAGCACTGCCCGTAAGAGAGACCTCATTAAATCGCTGCTTGGCCTCGCTCACTGTAATAGGCTCAGCGAAAGCAGTGCAATTGCCTCGCCTGGATTGTAAGGTGTAGACCCCTGGCTGACTGACATAGATTGTATTTTGAGTGGCACCGACTATAGGGTTATTATCTTTAAACCATTGAAACGATGTTTTCAAAGGACCATTATAATCTATTTCCAATCGAACGGTGTTTCCGCCACACAAAACAGGTGTATCACCATAGCCGACGTTGATTGGCGTGGGGTAAATTAAATTGCTGAAGACAAGCTGAGCCTCACCGCTTCTATTCATAAGACAACTGCCTTCCTGCACACTATAGGCATATAGGCCTGACTCCGTAGCGGCGTATGACATGGAGGTAGCCCCACTAACAGCCACCCCATCTTTATACCACTGATAACTGGCTGATTCACCAAGGGTAGCAACGCCCAAAATCGATGACGTACCCGTACATATTGGGTCCTTGTGGGCAAAATCATAGGCCGTAAAGTTATAGAGCGTTGTGGATGTGGTGAGGTTATACGCTGAATAAGGGGCTAAACTGCACCCACCTTCAGTTGCCGTAAAACTGTATAGCCCCGCTACCGACGTTGATAGCGTGGCTGATTGCTGGCCCGATAGGATGACACCGTCTTTAGACCAACGATAAGATACACTCGGCCTGAACGAACCATACGCTATGAGTACGGCCGTGCTACCTGGACAGATATTGTTTGACCCGTAGCTGAACGTTATCGCATAGTCATCATAAAAGTTGCGTCGGTCTTTCACAGCGGCTGAACCCCTTGATAAGTCGCTGAGAACGAGCGTTTCGCTGGCTGTGGCCGTGACTCCCAAATCAACCGCTTCTACCTGTATTCGGTATTTGTCGCTGTAGGTGGCATAGCTAGGCATGGTCACGGTGATGGGGCTGCTGGTGCCGCTGCCAATAATGGTCGTGTACAGGCCCAGATACTGGCTTTCGGCGAATGTACCGTTGGCATTGGAAAGGCGCACTTTATACTGTGTGCTACTTCCGTTGGCAAGCGTGAAACTGACGGGCAATGTGCTGTTTACACAGAGGGCCGTCGTTGATAGTGGCCCTACGGTGAGCTGTGGTGCCGTGAAGGGGACGGCCCATACGTTGGTTTCCCAAACACCCCGGCCCAGTGTACTTACCAGTACGCGCCCGTCGGCGGGGCGGTAGCTGAGGTGGTTCGTTTGAATCAGGGGCATACCCGTCGTGCTCAACGTCCAGGCGGGGTTGGCGGCGGTGATGTCAGTAGTAGACCAGACGCCCAGTTGCGTGGCCAGCATCACCTGCCGACGGTCGACGGGGTTGAATAAGGCCCCGTTGACGGGTATATCGGGCAGGCCATAGCCGGGTTCATCTTTTGAATACCAGTTGGCCCCGCCATCATTGGTGTACCAAACCGACTGCACGCCGTAGTTTGAGAGCGTCACCAGCAGTTCGTTGTCTGTTGCGCCTACGTCGATGCTGCTCACCGAGCCGTTTGCCGACATGGCTCCCCCGTCGATGCGGGTAATGGTGGGTGAGGCCTGATTGGTGTTGGTGACTTTAAAAAGTTGACTGGCCGAAGCGTACCGATCTGTGTTGATAAATAACGTGTTGGCGCCTTTGCCCACCTTCATGCAACTGGGCTGCGCAATCGGCAGGTTCCACGATGCCACGGTATTGGTACCGCCAATGTCTGTTACCCGGTAGAAGCCCAGGTTCCAGAGGTAGAGGGTGTTGGTAGGGCTATCATAGTCAATAGCCGGGTTGTAGGAAAAAAAATTTCCGGGCAACGTACCACTGGTCCAGTAAGGCGATACCAACGTGTTTTTCCGGACCATATAGCCGTAGGCATCCACGCTGAGCGAGATATAGGGCTGGTCCTGGTCTACAAAAACCCGCTTCGAGTTGGCTCCGTAAACAGTCTGCCCCGAGCTGGCCCCCGCATCCAGCATGTCGGCTACATACAGCTCATTTTCGCCACCCAGCAGCACATAAGAACTGGCCGCTACATTCCGCATGGAGCTACTACTAACAGACGTAGTGCCAAACCCCTTATTGCGGCGATCCGACGATGATGCAGTCGTTGGGAACGTGGTGGCATACATCATGCCCGTAGCCGTTGCCAAAACAGTATTCGTCGGTCTCACCAGCAGGGCAAACACCCTGGCGTAGGAAGATGTACCCGTCCAGGTTGTTCCACCGTCGGTAGAGGAATAGACGGCTGAGCCGCCCGGCGCATACACCGTGAGCGGGTCGGTTGGGTGAACCGCCAACTGTAGGGTTCTTACACCGTCGCCATTGGTAAAATCGTAGGAACTGGCAGCACCATAGAGGTACGTTGGGCGCGGCGACGTAGTCCAGGTAGTGCCGGCGTCGGTCGATCTGACAAACCACTTGATGTCTTTGCTATAGTTGGCATTGTTATAAAATACGCCGATGGCATAGACCACCTGCCCTGTTCCACTCGTCGACGGGGCCAGGGCCAGCTCAGTGCGGGTACCATTGTAGGGTGAGGTACCGGGTGGCGTGATTTCGGTCCAGGAGGTGCCTGCCGTGTTCGTGGCCCGGAACACCCGACCGGTGCGGGTGGCGGCAAAGAGAATGCCATCGCTACCCATTTCGAAGTCGCTCATGATATCCTCACCACCCGCAATGGGCGTACCACCAATAGATTGCTGCGGGGCCAGCACAAAACTCCAGCTACTGCCGCCATCCGTTGAGCGAAGAATGCCCCCCGTAGTAGCCGCAAACACAACGCTACCCGTACTCACCATTATCTTGCTAATTCCCCGAAAAGCCTGCTGTAAGGCCGAACCTGATTGGGCTGGAATCGTGCTGTTCAGGTGTGCCCAGGTTGTGCCGCCGTTGGTTGTTTTCCAGATGCCACCGCCGGTTGGAAAGTAAGGTTGCGAGATCATTTCGCCCGTACCAGCATACATCACCTGTGGGCTAGCGGGGTCTGCCGCCAGCGCCGATACTACCCGGTTCTCCCAGGCATCGCTAACAACTGTCCAGCTAGCGTTGGCGTCAGTAATGTCGGGGGTATACCAGAGGCCCCCCGTTAGGCTACCAGCCCAGACTTTCTTCTGGTTGGGGTCGTTGGGGTCAACGAGCAATGTGCGGATATCGGTGGCAAAACCCAGCGGCCCGCGTTCGGTCCAGGTAAGGCCGGGAATACCTGCCTGCGATGCTCCGCCTTTGGCTGCCGATAGCTTGATTTGTTGCCGGGCAGCTTCCAGCCGTTCAGTGGGTACCCGGTTTAACGCTGGGTCTTTTTGGCGGTCCTGGTCCCAGACTTCCGCTGCCCGCCGTAATGAATCAAGACGGCGGGGGTTTGCTAAAAAAGCGGAATCAGCTGGCGATGGCCGATTTTGGGCTGTGGCGGTGTTGAATGGCGTAAAGAAGTTTAGCGCCAAAAAAGAAATGAGAAGGTAGCGTAGCTGCATATAACCTGGCTAGTGTGCACATATGTACAAGTAGCCAAATATACGCTTCGGTGTATATGGTATTTGAAAAATGAACCAAGTATTTCTGTCTATTTTCTGCCATCTAGAACCGAACCACCCGGCTGCTTAAGCCGTGGGGCGTAACCTCGATTTCGCGGAGATAAGGGCCTCGTTTTACCAACTGAATATCGGGTGTGTGCGGGTCGAGTTGAATGTAGGTAGAGGGTGTGATCAGTACGGTGGTGTTGCCACGCATGACGGTGGCTTCGGTGTGGTAGTGGCCACTGATGACCTGAATACGACAGGGTAGTTCTTCGGTGGTTTCTACCCACCGCGCCTGTTGCCGAAAGGGGTACTTGGTGTCCATAAAGAGGGCATTGGCGGGCAGCACGGGATGATGGCAGAACACCAGCGCGTTATGATGCAACAGCGCCAGCTCCTCGCCCAGCCACTGCCACTGCCCCTCAGAAAACGACCCCTTCGATGAATCGAGAAACAGGGCCGGGTACCCCTCCAGCGGAATGGCGCTGTAGAGTTCGCCGTCGGTGAGGTGATGAGTCAGGTGCAGTTCCTCGGCCATCATCGTCACGTCGTCGTGGTTGCCGGGAATGGCAAACCACTGGCAGGGCAGGTTGCCAAGCTGCTGTTTAATCCACTGATAAACACCGCGTTCACCTACATCAAAACACAGATCGCCGCCCAGCACCACACAGGCCGGTTTGGTGGCACGCACGTAGTCGAGCGTTTGCAGAAAATTTGCCCGTACGTCGACCCCGGCGGGGCATTCGCCTTCAGCGGCGATGTGTATGTCGGTGATGAACGCGATTTTCATGCCCTAAAATAAGGCAAACTCAAGCCGCTTCCCTTACCCGGCCAAACTTTTGTTTGTACCGCCGCACCGTGAAGCCAATGAGCACTCCACCCAGCAGCGCGGGCGAAATCCAGGCCACCGTGCCGAGCCATTCGGGTGTATTAGCTGGCGCAAACCGACCCACGTTGGTGACCAGCGCAACGGTGAACGTGGCAATGTAGGATCCCCCCATGCGGGTGAAATGATGGAAAAACCAATGCTGCTTTTCGGCGGGCTTGCCCAGCACCCGGATGTCTTCATAGGCATTGCGGCCGGTAAGAAAACCAAAAAACGTGAAGACAATAGGCAGGAACTCAAAGCCATTAAGTACCAGCAGGTAAATACCAAACAGGGTCATGCCGGTGCCCGTGAGCAGGGTTCCGTAAGCCAGGTACCTGTCAACGGGGGAGTAGAGCCCTTTTTTCTGTTTAGTAGCCCGCCAGCCAGTGATGCATAGGTAGAAGCTCAGCACGGCAATACCTGCCAGAAAAAGCCGGAACATCCTGAATGGTTGCAGGGTACAGAGTAGGACCGCCGTAATGGCCACAATGATCATGCACCAGACATACACCAGTCCGGCGCGTTTGTGGAGGCGGGTGCCTTTCTGAAGCAGCATGGGAATCAGGCCCACCAACAGGGCGACGATGCCGGTAGTGATATGGGTAATGAGCAGGGCAGTTAGCAGCGTTTTCATGACGACGATTTAGTTGCGTTCGGTAGGACAAACGTAAGCCGCCTAACCCCGTAAAACACGCTCTTTGGGGCGTTTGGAAAGGTTTGGGGAGTTTGGGAATGTGGTTAGGGGTTTGTTGTTGGCTTCGCGCACTAGGTTGCTGTCGCGCCGAGACGTTGGACCGCAGCCAACTACAAACCATAAACTACAAACTTTTTTCTCTTCCCTTAAAGTAATCCTCCCACTTGTGCGTCATCTTGATTGAAGCGGCTAATCAACCCCGTTTCGGACAAGACAATGAATCGTATGCCTCGTTTTATGCTGCCCGCTGTTTTGTTTGGCGTGGCGCTCGTGGTCTTCTTCCACTTTTTTGTGAAACTGGCCCTGTTTGCACTGATCGTTGGCGGTGCAGTCCGCTTTATTCGTAGCCGGATGTTCGGTGGGTCAACCGGCTCGATGGGTCGGGATGGCTGGCAGAACCGCCGCCTGGAGTTCACCGACAAGATTCGCAATATGAGCGACGAAGAGTATGCTGCTTTCAAGCAACCCCGGTGGCTAAACAACCGCAACCAAACCGACGAGTCGTTTGGCCGTCATAGTGAACATTTCGTACTGTAAAACAACAAACACCATGCATCATCACCATCATGGTCGCCAGCACGGCGGCCCATTTGCCCAGTTTATGCGTCCCTTTTTCAATGGCTTCCGTCGGCCTAAATACAACGTTCCGATGAACGTGGAAGACCACGGCGACCACTACCAGATTCAGGTCTATGCCGTTAGTTTCGACAAGGCCGACATCACCGTTCGGGTGGTTAATGACCAACTCTTGATCCAGGGCACTCGTGCTCACGACACCGCTAATGACCCCAACTTTCTGTTGCAGGAATACCCGCTCAAATCGTTCGAGCGCGTACTGCCCCTCAGCAACCGTATAGAGACCACCGGTATTGTAGCCAGGCAGGAAAACGGCGTTCTGATTCTGACCGTGCCTAAAAAGCCTGAACTGAAAGTAGAAGTGGCGTAAGGGAAAGTAAAGCAAGCAGTTGTTTGAAGTAGGCCCGAAAACCTACCTCAAACAACTGCTTATTGTTGAACAGCCGCGTAGCTGGTTTCAACACACTTACATAATGCTACTAGAAGTAACATTAGTTATACAATTTGCGCCTTCCAGTAAATATAAATAGAGGGTAGATCACTCTGATAGTAGAAAGAAATAGCTTGCCATCGTTTGCTGCGCCAAGCGTATAAGTAACTGATTATAAAGTCATTAAAACAAGCAACGTAATGGATGCCGGAGGGTGGGATGTCATCTACGCCAGTGACGTGGCGCGGTTGAATGTAGTATTGGGCCAATCGTCGCAGCAGTTTATGCCAACGTTTAGCTGCAACAACACAGCCATGCAGGTTTCCTTCAGCGGAAACTTTGGCCCCTGGATGATTACACCAGGGGGAAGCGCTAACCGGATCAATGTGCAGGTACCTGTCACGCAAGGCACATTGACTGCACCGGGTTTCGTCAATTTTTCACTGACCGGCATCCAGCCTGTTATGAACATCGCCCTCGCCTTTGTTGAAGACGACACCAACACGAGCCAACAGGTCGTTTTCGACATTCGGTCAGTGGCCACGTCGCCAGCGTCAGCGGCGGATGGCGACATCTACGTAGCCAACCCCGATGTGAGCGGGTTACTGAATCAGCGCGACCCGTCGGGAACGGTGGCGAGCATGCTCGAAAGCAATTTGCCACAGTGCTTCATTGCCAACCAGGCCGCCATCTCGTTTGTGTTTGCGGCCCTGTTTACCAATCCGCAAAATCTACCCTGGCTAATACCCAAAGCGACCAGCGTTGCCTATTTCAGTTCATCAGACCAGTCGATTCAGGCCATTGCCATCCGAACGCTTACGCAATCGCCCTGGGGACCGGCGGGGCTGTCGACGGCCGTTGATCCCAGTTTGCTAAGCGCCGGACAAAACCTGTTCTACGCTCTCTCGCAGGGGGTATTCATGAAAAACCTGCTGCTGCCCGCGCTGCCGTCGGCATTGGGCAACGGCATCACTACCGACGTGTTTCAGTTCAACGGGCCAACGCAGCCGAACCAGCAAAACGCCTGCTCGATCACCAACACACGGCCGTTCAGTACCCAGTCGGTAGAGAACGCGGGGACGCACTATTACCCGCAAATCAACAGCTTCACCATGAGCATCAGCAACAACCAGATCATCACCACGGCGTCGGGGCAATTTGATGTGACGGGGCTGGCTGGGGCCTGGGTATCGTTTGACAACCTACAGGTCATCAACACGATTACGTACAACGCAGCTACGCAGAAGCTTCAATATCAACTGCTTAGCCAGACTGCGCCGTCTACTACGCGGCATATTCCGTGGGAGTACTGGTTTCTGGCGCTGGGAGCCATTATTGGGCTGATTGTCATTGCCATCATCAACATTGTGGTTACGGTGATCGAAAACGCCGTGCAGAATGCCCTGAGCGGAACCGGTAACCTGGCCGTGGTGGGGCTACCTGCCAGTACCGCAACCTGGGCCGGGGGTGGCTCCATGACCATTGCTCAGGCCGATCTGGAAAGTGCCCTGGTGATTCGCGGGCAGAGTGCATAGCCGCTGCCGCTTGGTAGTACCCTGCTCTTATTGTTTTCCATCGAACCAATTCATACACAACCAACATGGTAACGCAAGCAAACGCAATGACCACAGACAGCGGTGGCATTGACCTGATGGGCTGGGACACGGTGTTCGCCCTTTCGCTCGATGCGCTCAACGACTCCATCGTGGCGCAGAAAACCACACCGTCGGCTTTCAACGCTACCGACCCCCAGGGAGGCGCGGTGGTAACGGGCACCTGGAACCCCTGGACGATTACGGGCGGCGAAGGCACGGGCATCTACATCAAATGTCCGGTTAATACGGGGCAACTAACCGTACCTGGTATGCCCACTCCGTTTACACTCGACGGAGGCTACGTGTGCGTGGAGATTACCCTTGTACAAAGTAAGGCCACTGAGCAGCTTGCCGACGCAACGGCTCAACCGGGTACGGGAACGACGTACCAGTTTCAGGCCAATGGCAGTTCGGCAGATCCGTTTCAGCAGCCCAAGGTTCAGGGCGTTAGTTTCACCACCGTGACGGGCTATCTGGTATATGCCTGCCAGGATGCGTTCGGGGCTTATTTCAACCAAAATCTGTCGGCTTTCGACGCGGTCTTTTCGGCGGTTCGGCTGGAAGAGGAGGCCGTCGACGCGGGCAAACAGTGGCTTAAACCGGCGGTGTCGCTCTACGCCATGGCCTCGCCGGGGTCGTCGGCCACCGCATCCGGTGACGCCCCCACTACCCCCTGCGATCAGCAACAGGCGGGGGCTTATTTCGGCATCCTGAGCCTGATAGCGCCCCCGTCGGGCGCACTGCCCCAGCAGAACTTCGACCTCCAGATGTTCGACCCGTTTACCAGTACAACCCCGCCCACCAACTCGGTGTTTGCTGTTTCGGCGGCCCTGGCTATGCAAAACGTGGTGATGCAGTCGGCAGCGCTGTGCGTCAAAAATGCGTCGGTGAGTGATTTCAATATTGTCGACACGGGCATCATGGTCACGAACGTCAATACGCTCAACTGGGGTGACTTTCAACTCGACAAAGACGACCCGACCAGTATTGTCACGCCCGTGATCGCCCCCGGCAATTTTAAGCTTAGCCTCGACGGTACGCAGTTTCACCTCTCGATCACCGAGGCCCTGTTTACCACACCCGACGGCAGCTGCGACGTTAGGCTCACGGCCGACCAGTTCTTCAACTTCGGGGCAACGAAACTCGCCGACGGCAAGTACTATTTCACCCCCGACCCCGGCCTGGGAACCAACAGCATCCGGGCCGACGTAACGGCCAATAAAGGGTTCGAGATTGCCATGATCATTGAGAGTGTCGTGGTGGGTGTGCTGTTTGGTTTCCTGGGATCGTCGTTGGGTGAGGCTCTGGGCGATGCCGTGTCGTCGGCCACCTCGTCAAGCACGGAGGGTACCGTTGAGGGCACCTCCGAAGGCATTCAGAACAGCATTAACCAGATGACCGAGGAACAAGTAGAGCAGGGCGTGAGCGACTCAGTTGAGGATGCGACGAACTCGATTGAGTCAAACGGCGAAAACAGCGGCGGCAAAACTGGTATGTTTGCCAACAAGTTTAAGGTGTGGGGCGGCGTATTGGGAGGCCTGTTTGGGATTCCGGTTGGGCTGCTGCCACAGATCATGACGGCCATTTACACGGGCGAAATTACCGAGGGCAACGTGCCCACCCTCGACGACTTCGCCGCCAACTTCACGGGGGCCGTGCAGTGGCCGCAGGTGCCGAACTGGCAGGTAACGGGCGGCACGTTTCAGGGTGCCTTTCTGCTGGGAGGCAGCGCATCGGCCACGGCATCATGAACACCCCCGGCAACGACATCAGCGGCGAGATCTCCACGTTTGGGTGGGACACGGTCTTTGCTGTGCGGATCGACAACGTCAACGCGGCCATTGCCAGCCACCATACCTCGCCCACCACGTTTAGCTACACCGACCCTGCCGACGCCAACGTGTATTGCTCAGGCGGGTTCGGGACCTGGTCGGTGGTGCGTGGTGGCGACGGTGGCGGTGTAAACGTGCAGATACCGCTTGAGCAGGTGACCGGCCAGATGAACGACAACGCAGCCTACGTGGCCTATACCTGCGCGGCTGCCTCGGTGATCGTGACCGTTCGGCTGACGTATTTCGACACCAGCCAGCCCACGCAGCAGAACCTGAAGGTAAACCCCGTTAGCACCTCGCCCGATGTGCCGGTGGTGGAGCTTTATTCGAGCGATTTTTCCACGAATCCGGTCGTGCCCGCCTATGCCGTCTATGCACTTCAGGCGGCGGTGATGAACTGGTGCACGGCTAATCTGGCGGCCTTTGAACACGTTTTTTCGGTGATCGATATCAATGGTGAAGCCGACACGGGCGATTGGGCCTTTCTGAAGCCCACGTCGGTTTCGTATGCCTACGTAGATGGCCCTACTGACGACGATGCTTTTCTGGGTGTTCTAACCATGACCACGGGCACACCGTCGGGTGGATTGCAACAGGTGCTCGACACGCGCATTGTGCAGGGCACTGAAGAGGGGGCTTTTTGTTTGTCGCGGGGGTTGCTGATGAACAAACTGATACTGCCTAATCTGCAACTCCTCTGGCCCAATCTACAAACGGGCCAGGTGACTATTTCAGACGATACGCTACAGCTGAACCCCAACGAATCAGTGGCCTTGCCGCAGACGCAGTACCAGGGCAACACCTACACGCCGCAGCTCAACGAGTTTACGCTCACCATAGAGGGTGCGCAGCTTACCATTGATGCCTATACCGAAACGGTGGTGCAGGATGGGGTCACGGCCTGGTGCCGCAACGTGGAGCAATACACGATTGTGAAGGGCACCAACAGCAGCGGGCAAACCACGCTGGCCTACCAGGCGGTAGGTACGCCACAAACCAGCAACGGCCACTACATTGCCGAGTGGGTACAAATCACCGATACCATTCTGGCCGTCGTGCTGGGTATTGCCCTGGCGGCACTGGCCATCCTGTCAGGCGGAGCGGCCGTGCCGATCATTGCCATTGTGGGGGCGCTTATTGTGGGGGCCGTGGCACTCTCGCCCACCATCAACGGCATGATTCAAAACAACGATGCCCCCGCCATTGACCTGCTGCAAGAAAACATCTACGCCCCCATTGTCTGGACAGATAGTCAGGCGTTTGCGGTCAGCACAGTCGATCTGAACGGCTCACTTCGACTGGGCGGCGCGTTGGGTTTCACCACTGCGCCGCCCAGTGTGGAAAGGCCGACATAACTCGCCAATAAACGGGTGCCGAACCCTTAAACTTCTTTTAATCATGTCTGTACCATCACCAGATACAACATCTCCCGCCAACGCCATATCTACCTTTGGGTGGGATGTAGCCTTTGTTGCCACCTTTGCGCAACTGAACGCGGCGCTTGGCGCATCGGGTAGCCTGCCCACCACGTTCGCCCACCAGTTACCGCCGCCTCAGGTCGGTACGGTGTGGGGGCAATGGGCAAGCTGGACCCTTGTGGGCGGCGCACCCAGCAACCAGCTCTGGATTAACGCCGTTGTTGGCCAGGGAACGCTTACCACCGCCAGTGGGCAAACCGATATCAGTGGCTCGACCTGGACCGTGCAATTTAGTGCTGCGCTAACCAACAGCACAACCACACCCGGAGGGGGTACCGTATGGCATCTGACCGTGGCCGGGGGAGTAGATGCGCCCGTGCTGGTGGGCAAGACGCAGGTGTCTGTCACGGGGCCGGATCTGTATGTGCTGGAGGCGTTGATGGGTCAAGTACTCCTGCCCCAGGTAGCGTCGCTCGACCTGTCGGCTGTTGGCATTACTACCAACGACCCCAGTTTGGCACCAGATCAGCCCTGGCTGATGCCAACGGCGGCGGCCTTTGCCTGCGAGTCGCTACCAGCCGACGATGAGCGTGGGGGAATATATGCGCTGCTGGCCATGACCGAAAGCCGGTCGCCACTGGGCAAACAGTTGCTAGTCGACACCCGCATCCTCGACGGTGCGCCCGATGGCACCACCGGGGCATGGCTACTGGGGCCAACGTTGTTGACAAGTCAGTTTCTGCTGCCGGCTGCACAGGCGCTGGTGCAGGGATCTGATGCCACCAGTTTCAGCATAGACCCCACGGGACTTACCGTCTACAACAATGCTACCATGACCTGGGGGTCGTTTAGCTATGGCGAAGACACCAACAACACCGCCATCGTAACCCCACAGATACCGCAGGGTAACCTTGAGCTAAGCCTCGATGGGGCGGTGGTACACCTGTCGCTGACGGACATCAATTTCCCTAATCCAGCCTGGGCCGGGCCGGGACAGATTACAATTGCTTTCGATGCCGAACAGTTTATCACGTTTGCATTTGTGGTGCGCAGCGACGGTGGTTTGGTGATGGTGCCGGACTCGAAAACGTTCAACAGCACCGGCAACATCACCATCATTCCCGACAAGACCGAGATCGGGTTTCAGATTGCGCTCGATGCCGTCACCGAAGTACTGATGGCGTTTGTGGGCGGGGCTATCGAGGCGGTTGGCGAGGGTGCCAGCGAGGCCATGGAAGCAGGTACGCAGGGGGGCTACAATGCCGAGTTTGACGAGATCGAGATGGAAGATCTGGGCAACAAAGCCAACCCGGATGTACAACAGACCGAAGAAGAGGCAGCCGATCAGGCAGGTGATGCTCTGGCCAATGGGGGCGACGCAAGCTATGTGCAACAGTTCAAGAGCGCCATTATTGCCAATCGGTGGAAGATTCTGGCTACCGTTGTGGAAAAGATGGTCACGTTTCCGGTCGGGAAGGTGTCGGAGATTGCCTTGTGGGTTGCCGAAAAAGACTACGACAAGTTACCCACCCTACAGCCGTTTGTGGCCAAAGGCATAGCCCCGGTGCGCTGGCCCGGTGGCGCTACCCTTACGCCCACAGGCGGCAGTTTGGAGCAGAGCCTGCTGATCTGGGGCAAGCTGACAGATTAAACAACCTTACATTCTTTTCAATGTAACGGCAAACTCTTCACCCGGCCGCCCATGACGTCGTCGACGGGGTACTGGATCAGGAATGCGTCGGGGTCACTGTCGGTTATGATGTTGCGCAGGTTGCTGATTTCCAGGCGGGTAACTACCACATAGAGCACATCCACAGGCCGTTCCAGCGAGCCACGCTTGCCGTAGCCCTGTTCGCCTTTCAGGATCGTAATGCCCCAGCCAGCCGCCGACACCCGCTCGCGGATGGCAGCGTATTGGTCCGACACAATAAGCACCGCTGTGTATTCTTCAATGCCGTGTACGATGAAGTCGATGGTTTTGGAAGCGGCGAAATACGTGACCATCGAGTACAGCGCCAGTTCGATGGTCAGAAAAAAGGCGGCGGCCCCGAAGATAACTACGTTCAGCAGCAAAATCACGTCGCTGATTTTTAGCGTCGGCACGTTGCGGCTGATCACCAGCGCGGCCACCTCCGTACCGTCCAGCACCGCCCCACCGCGCATGGACAGGCCAATGCCCGCGCCAATGAAAAAACCGCCAAACAGGGCCGTCAACAGCAGATCAGGCGTGACGTCGGGGTAGGGGACGAACGCGATACAGGCCGACAGTCCGGCGATACCGAGGGTGCTTTTCAGGGCAAAATCGCGGCCAATTTGTCGATAGCCCAGCCAGATAAACGGCAGGTTGATCACCACAATGCCCACCGCCAGCGGCACCGCCGTTTGCGAGGCCAGCAGCATAGATATACCCGTTACGCCCCCATCGATAAACTGGCTCGACAACAAAAATCCCTTCAGCCCCAGCCCTACGCTGAGGATACCGGCGATGATAAAGGCCGCATCGCGGAGGTAGTGGGTTTTTGTTATAGTAAGCATTTGGGCATGATACATACTGGAACGTACCATTCTTAAAACGCTTGGAAGACGGTTTGATCTCCGCTTGTCAGTTTTATCTTTCGTACGGCACCTGTGCCTTCAAAGCTGTAGGCCATGCCCACTATTCGGCTGGATTGCTTTGGGGCTGGTAGCTCATAGGCCAGCCGGTCATTGACGTAAAAACGAAGTGTACGTTTGTCGCCCTGGCACCGTACGCCTACCCACTTGCCAAACTCCGTGCCGAAGGAAGCTAAGTTTGCTGTCTTGCCACTAACGAGCGTATCGAGGCAGAATAGCGTTAACGCAGCGATGCATCCTTTACGGCATAAGGGTATGTTGATGGCACTACGTTCTGTAATCAAAGCGATGGCTGTATGCTGACAGATACCCGCCCCCTGGCCACCTTCGTTTTGGAGTTGGCAGCTAAACGTAAACTCATCGGTGGCCGTGGGCTTGAAATTACCTACGTTATAAAACTGCACTGTTGGCGGAACCGGTTGCAAAGCAATGCCCTGAGCGGTGATGGTTTTGGGAGAAATACGTAAAAAATCATGTTCGATAATAGCTGCCTTTTCCAGATAAATAGGCACCGGTTTTCGATGTATTAGTCCTAGCCAGCCCGCTGTAGGAATAGTGAGCGTGTGCCTGCTGACAATCTGACGGCCTACCAGTAAACGGGCTTCGTACGAACCGGGATAATAGTACAGCGAGGTAAACTCATGCGCCGTTTTCGAGACCTGCTGTCGGCGCGCGGGGTCCCAGCTTTGTTGAATAAACACCGAATCGGTAGGCGATGCCGTTGCGTCGTAGGTGAAAATGACCGAGTTGGGAATGTCTTGGGTAACGGGGCGGCTGCCGAAGCGGTAGGTAGCAGGTACGTCTGTTTGACGGCGGCTACGAAACAGGCCTGCCCCCACCAAAATCAGTAGTAATATGCCCCCGCCAATCCAGCCGATAGAACGCCAATCGGTGTAGCGGCTGATTGAGCGACTTGCTGGTACCTGGGGTGTGGCAGGCAATGAGGTGTCAGCCTGATCAACGGCCTGACGAAACGTACGCCAATCGGCGTAGCCCGCAAATTGGGCCAGTACATTCAGTGTAGTCACGCTAGGTAGGTGGTCATAGCGTACGCGCCCCCACAGCCGGCGTAGGGTACTTACACTAAGACTTACCTGCGTCTGGACAACTATTCGCTCGCTGAGCCGTTCGAAGTCGACGCTCTGCCAGGTCTGGCTTGCCCCCCAGCCTAGTTTTTCTTCAATTTTCAATCGGCACTGATGCCAATAGACACCCTCTTTATCCATTCATTATCAGCGTGATACAACTTGAACAGAGTTGAACAATTCTTGATCAGTAGCCTTTGCTGACCCTGCCATAGCTTTGGCTTAATCAATAAATCGTCAACCTAACACGCATTCCTATGGCACCAAACGTAGTAGTCAGTATCTGTGTGTGCACGCTCAGTGTATTGTCGGTGATGGCACAACCGGCGAGATCGGCCAAGAAAGTAACTGGTACGATCAGTATACCAATGGAGCCAACGTATTGGACGTTCGATTCCAGTAAGGTTGAGTTTATCACGCACCGGTCGGTGAAAGCAGTGCGAGGCAAAAATAAGGCCTTCTATCAGCTCTTCCTTAAAGACCTACCATTCACCGATGGGACGATTGAATTTGATGTTGAACTTACCGGAGTCGGATTTCCAGGGGTCAACTTTCGCCTGTCGGCTGATAAGAAGCATAGCGAAAACGTCTATATCAGGTCGTTTGGGCCTGTGCCCCCTGAGGTACGCACGACATTGCAATATGCACCGGTTGTTGATGGCGTGAGCATGTGGGACCTGGCTGACGACTACCAAACGGGTGCTACCATCTACCAGCAAGGGTGGAACCACGTAAAGCTTGTTGTCTCCGGCAGGCAAATGAAAGCCTATGTCAATGATATGAAGACCCCTGCGCTTCATATTCCTCACCTGGAAGCTGTTACCACTACGGGGGGTCTATCACTGGCAGGAAATGTGATCTATGCCAATGTGCAAATTGACCCCACCCGTACGGAAAGCCTACCGCCCGAATCTGGCTACAACCCTTTGGCAGCAGACACCCGCTACCTGAGGCATTGGCAGGTGACGGGTGCCATCAACTTTCCCTTTGGCAAAGAGCCCTTGTTCCCATTGCCGAGCATGTATGGCACGCTAACCCAATCTGACTTGCCAGACAGTACCACGACCTGGGAGCGTATCGAAGCGAATCGAAGAGCGATGGTCAACCTGTCGAGTAAGTACGGCGGCGTAGCTAACGATGGCCGCCGACTGGCCTGGCTTAAGACCAGCGTGTATGCTGACCATGACCAGGAAAAAACAATGTTACTGGGCTTCAGTGACGAAGTCTGGCTGTTTGTAAACGGACAAATTGTTCATACCGGTAAAAACTATTTCGGCACACCAAATGCACAACAAAATGGCCGGTGCACTATTGAGAATGTCACGATACGTCTACCCTTGAAGCAAGGTGAGAATGAAATCCTGGTTGGTTTAGCCAACTACTTTTACGGCTGGGGCCTAATTGCCAGGTTTGCCGATACAGACGGTATCCGATTTAGCAACTGAAGAGGTTAAACCTCTT
Organism: Fibrella aquatilis; assembly: GCF_017353255.1. Lineage (GTDB taxonomy): Bacteria > Bacteroidota > Bacteroidia > Cytophagales > Spirosomataceae > Fibrella > Fibrella aquatilis. The sequence continues at coordinate 295,700 of NZ_JAFMYU010000002.1, forward strand.
TAGTTGCTGAAATCTACATCCGGGCGGTCTAGTTTGCGGTCGTTGCGTTTGCGGCCGTCCTGGGGTTTGCCCAGGGGAATTTGCAGCACTAGTTTGTAGAAACGTACCTCGCGGCGACCGGTGGTGGTCTGGTAGGCAAGGGGTTGGTCGTAGATAGAGATAAACCGGCGCGAGTTGAACACGTCGTTGACAATCAACGCTACGCTGGCCCGGTTTTGCCAAAAACCTTTGCGCACGGCCAGGTCAGCGCCGTTTACAGCCTCGCGGTAGCCTTGCAGTGCCGCCACCCGCGCATCGCGGTTGATGGTGGCCTGCGCCGAGATGTTGGCGGGGAATTTGTACGTCAGGTTGAGCTTGCCGTTATACGTCCACGACGAGTTTTGCAATGTGGTCGACTGAACACTGAAGTTGCGGGCGTTGACGTTGACAAAACCGCTCAGGTTACGCCCCAGGCTAACTTTCAGGGTTTGTTCAACCCCATATTGCACCTCGGCGGTGATGTTCTGGAAGGTGGTAATGAGTACCGTCGGGTCGGTGGGCGAGGTGTAGGTAATGGGCTTTATGGTGTGGTCTTCCAGGATATAATAGGCCGTGGCAAGCCAGCTCATCTGCCCCCACGACGTGCTGTAGTTCAGTTCGGCGGTGTTGATAAATTCAGGCTGCACAGACGGGTTACCAATCGTGATGTTTTGCCGGTCGTTGGCCTGAATACCGACAAACACATGGCGGAAATTAGGGCGACCTACCTTGCGGCTCAGGCTAAGCCCGATTTCGCGGGTGGGGCTAAGCATTTTGGTGAGCGAAAACGACGGGAAAAACGCCCGAATCAGGTTCTCACCATTCTTGCCGGGGAAATAATACCCGAAGCTGCTCCCGTCGAACCGCGACAGCCCGTTCAGGCTTGACTGCTCTAGCCTCAGACCCGCCTGTAGACTGAAGTTGTGGCGTAACTTACTGGTGTACAGTATGTAGACGGCGTTAACAGTCTCGGTGATCTGGGCGTTTTGCGAATAGTTGGTGAGCAGGTTGTAAGCCTGCGTGGTGTTGTCGAGTTGGTTGAAAAAGTACCGTTGGTCGCGGGCGTAGGTAAAGCTCCGCAAACCCATTTCCAGCTTCGACGAGTCGCTTAGGGGATGAACATAGTCCAGCTGGGCCAGGTACTGACTGCCTGTGGTCTTACCGTCGATGCGGTCACGTTCGGGGTAGCCTGGCTGCGAAACGCCTGGCAACGTGCCACCATCAGTCAGCAGAGAAGTAGTGAGCCAATCGGCAGCGTTGCTAAACTGGTTGCGGGTAAACGACGTCAACAGAGCCAGTTCGCGGCCTTTTCGGGCAAAATTGTGCTTATAATCGAACTCAAGGCCGAGGTTGCTGAAGTCATTCTGAGGCACCGTTTGGCGGTTGCCGTAGCCCGTCAATGTGCGGTTGGCCGAATACGTAAAGTAGGGTTGGTTGCTCACCGTGTTGAACGCCCCAGACGCCAGCGTAGCCGCCACCGAAAATACGTTCTGCGCATTGGGCGTGTACTCCGCCGCCAGTCGCCCGTTGTGAAACCGGTTGTCGAGGTTGGTCAGCGTGTTTTGCTCGAAGTAATTCAGTGCGGTGCCCGCCGCGTCGCGGTTAATGCGCCGCACCGAGCCGGTGACGGGGTTTTGGGTGGCATTAAACGCATATAGGCCCGTGAGGCTCCACGGCCCGCGTCGCCATTCTACGTTGGCCGAGGCATCGTAGCGGCTATTGTTGCCCACCCCCAGCGTGGCAATACCCGAATAGCCCGGCGCCCGGTTTTTCTTCAGCACCAGGTTCACAATCCCGCCCGACGTAGAGGCGTCGTAGCGGGCGGGCGGGTTGGTGATCACTTCGACGGTTTCAATCTGGTTGGCCGGTATCTGCGCCAGCGTGAGTTGGGTGGGTTTGCCGTTGATATAGATCGTGGTGGCCAGGTTGCGCAGCGTGGCGTTGCCGCTTTCATCGACCGAAATAGAGGGCACGTTTTTGAGTACGTTTTCGGCCGTACCGCCAATGGTGGTCAGGTTCTTGCCCACGTCGAAGGTGCGTTTTTCCATGCTCAGCGACACCGTGCCTTTCTCAGCTTTCACTTCAACTTCTTTCAGTTGTTTTGCGTCGGGCTGCACCGATAGCGTTACGTCATTGGTACGGTCAGCTTCGCTAACTACTTTGTTTACAGTTACATAGCCAACAAACGATGCCCGTAGCGTCAGTGGTCCGGCGGGTAGTTTATCTACTGAAAAATGACCTTTGTCGTCGGTTTGGGCACCACCCACCAGGCTGTCTTTCTCGCTGACGTGCTGGTAAGCGGCCACCGTAGCAAAGGGCAGTGGTAGCTTTGTGGCCTCGTCTATCACCTGCCCGCCAATATGCCCCGGAACGGTCTGCGCCAAGGTGGGGAAGGAGAGGAGGAGAAGGTAGAAGAGATGTTTCATGGTGAAGGGGATTTTTCAGTTTAGCGTTTGATGTTGCTTCGGCGTAGCCCGGACGCGGGACCGCCCCCGCCCTGCGCCAATGCGCGAAGCAACTGAAAACTCAAAACTGTTAATGATGTAATTGATATTTCAACGCCAGGTTCACGATGCGGCCTTCCTGCGGTGCCCAAAGGGGGGCGAAGGAAGGGTTTCGCACATCGCCGGCATAGACAGGGCCGGTGAGGTTGATCTGCTGGACGTTGAACAGGTTTTCGGCATTCAGGATAATGTGCAGCGGGCCAAACATACGCTCGACGGCCAAAGCCCAGAAGTAATAATTTGGCACCGACTGGTTGTTATACAGGTACTGATCGCCCACCCAGCTCGACTCGATACCCATGCGCCATTTGCCTTCAATGTCGTAGGCCACTGTTAGCGAAAACTTGTCGCGGGGGTTAAACGGAATGTAGGTGGGCGTGCTCGTGTCCACGCGCCGGGCTTCGGTGTGGTTGTAACCCAGGTAAAACGCCAGTGCGTCGTATTCCATACGCAGGTAGGTGTCCGTGCCAATGCTGCGGTAGTTGAAGGGTGCGTTGCGGAGTTCGGTAAGCGGACGCGGGTCAGGGTCTATGGTAGGGGCAAGTAGCGCTACTACAGGGTTGCTGACGTAGGTGTAGAAAAACGCCTGATCGAGTTGCACCGAGAAATGTTCGCCGATGTTGCCCCGGTAGGCTACGTCCATGTTCAGGCCCAGCGACCGTTCGGACTGGATGTTGGGGGCCAGCGGCAGCAGGTTGCGGTAGCGGGTGCTGGCGGCGGGTTCGCCCGTGACCACGTTGGCAAAGACGTTGGGCGTTTTGTAGCCCGTGCCCACGCTCGTGCGGATGGTCCAGTGTTCGCCCGGCTTGGTCAGGATAGACAGTCGGGGCAAAAAGAAGCTACCAAACACGTTATGGTGGTCAAGCCGTAGTCCGCCTTGGAGGGTCACAACCTTGCTCAGCGCGTAGTCGTCCTGCACAAACGCGCCGACGGTATTGTAGGTGAAATCGGTCAGGAACGAGCCGTCTGTAAAGCCCTTCGTAAACTGTTCGGTAGTCAGGTTTATGCCCGTTACCATGGTGTGGGCACCGTGCTTGAGGTAATCGCTGGCTTCGGCATAGCCCGAAATCTGACTGGCGTTGAACCGAAACCCCGCGTCGTTCTGCTTCCGGTTGAACGTGCTGACGGTACCGCGCAGGGTCAGCGTGTGGTTTTCGCCGAAGGTATGGTCGTAGGTCACGTCGCCGGTATGGCGCAGCAGTTTGTTGGCCTGGAAGTAAGGATTGGCACCGTTGGGAACCGTACCTACTTCAGAGACAAACCCACCGTCGCGCCGTTCGGTTACCAGGGCATACCCCGCGTTGATACGGTTGCGGGCATTGGGCGTGTAGAACAGGCGCGGGTGAATGGTAAACTGCTCGATCAGCGGCACGTCCGACAGCCCATCGCCGTTGACGTCAACGGCGGGCTGGTTGGTGTAACCAGCAAAGAGCGTGGCCCCGAAGGTCTCAGTAAACTGCTTGCTGCCATACGCGTTCAGGTTGCTTTCGCGCAGGGTGCTCCGGTTAGCCACCACGGTCAGTTCGGGTTCAACACCCGGCCGCCGCGACACCAGGTTGATTAGACCGCCAATGGCCCCGCCACCGTAGAGCGTAGAGGCCGATCCTTTCACGATTTCCACCTGCTTGAGGTCCAGCGGCGGTATTTGCAGTACGCCCAGGTTGCCCGAAAAGCCTTCGTACAGCGGCAGCCCGTCGCGCAGAATCTGGGTATATTTTGGGTCAAGCCCCTGCATCCTGACGCCCTGGTTGTTGGTGGCCAGTGAGGTGCGCTGAATGTGAATAATCGAAATGTCGCCCAGGATGCTGCCCACGTTGCCGGGCACCACGGCGGCTTCTTCGTCCATATCGTCCTGCCCCAGTACCTCTACCTTAATCGGTAGGTCTTCAATGCGCGAATTGGTCCGGGTCGACGTGACGGTCACTTCTTCCAGCACCTCCTGGGCGGCGGCCAACCGCACCATAATGGCCGAATCAGGACTGCTGAGGGGGATCGTGAGTGCGCGTTGCTGCGTGGTATAGCCTACCAGGCTGATCTGAATGGTGGCTTCACCGGTGGGTAGGGTAAGTTTGGCCCGGCCCGCCACGTCGGTGATATCACCCACCACGGGTGCTTTTGTGGTGCGGATGGTAACGCCCATCAGGGGCTGTTGCGTGAGGCTGTCGAGTACCTGAAACGCCACCGGCGACGATTGGGAAAAGCCCGCAGTGGCTGCGCCCGCCAACAGACAGAGCGCAAAAAGTAAGTGTTTGACCATAGCGATTTGTTGTATTCAACCGTAAAGCTACCGACTGAATAGGATGCAAATCTGTGTAGAATAACTTTTCAGGCCTGAACCGTTTAGTTTGCCTAACTAGAGGGCCTGTTTCACTTCCCCCCACTCAACACGACACCAATGACTTCTGAATCGTCAGACAACCCTCATTATCATCAGCTGTCGCACACGCTCCTGTCGCTGGCTATTATCACGCTGGCTATTTATCTGGGGCAGGACATCCTGGTGCCCCTGGCCATGGCTGGTTTGCTGGCCGTTTTGCTCCGCCCGGTGGAAGGCTGGCTTATCAGGCGCGGTATGCACAAAGTAATCGCTATCAGTTTAGCCCTGGTGCTGGCTATTGTGGTCATTGCAGGCTTCACCATACTGCTATCAGTGCAGCTAAGCAACTTTGCCGAGGACCTGCCCAAACTGAAACAGCACCTGGGCGAGGTGTATCATAGTGTTCAGAGTTGGGTGCGCAGTCAGTTTCACGTGAGCTACGGGCAGCAGGCCAAATACATTCAGAAAGCACAATCCGAGACGCTTTCCAGTCTGCAAAGTGCCGATACACTGGGTATTATCACTGGTCCGCTGGGTACGCTGATTCTGCTGCCGATCTACGTGTTTTTGCTGCTGTACTACCGCACCATGCTGCTCCACTTTGTGGTAGTGCTCTTTCCGCAACGCCACGCCGACCGAGTGCGCGAGGTGCTGGGCGAAATGAAGGCCGTTATCCAGAGCTATGTGGTAGGCCTGCTGATCGAGACTACCTGCGTAGCGGTGCTCAATTCGGCAGGACTATTTCTGCTAAAAGTCCAGGATGCTATTCTGCTGGGTGTGATGGCCGCCATCCTGAACCTGATTCCCTACATCGGAGGCCTGGTGGCCACGTTGCTCACGGTGCTGGTGGCTATGAGCTACCAACCTGATCTGTCTGTCGGGTTGGGTGTGGTGGGGGTATTCCTGCTCGTACAGTTCATTGATAACAACCTGCTGGTACCGTTCATAGTGGCCTCGAAAGTGAAGATCAACGCGCTGGTGTCTATCGTGGCGGTGCTCATTGGCGGGGCGCTGGCGGGCGTATCGGGTATGTTTTTGTCTATCCCGGCCATTGCCATCCTGAAAATCATCTTCGACCGTGTCGACAGCCTGCGGGCGTGGGGCGTACTCCTCGGCGACCAAACCCCCGAACAGGAGGGAAGCAAGCTGTTCCGCCTCCCCAAACGCCGCCGCAAAGCCACTATCACCGAGGGGTAACGCAGCTAATTTCTATTCGGTGATTAGTTTTTCCTTCAGTGTAGTGAAATCACGTTCACTCATTTTTGTTTTAGCAAAACAAAGGAAATCGCCTCTGAATCTGAAAATATGATACGACTCCTTCAAAAAAGTGAGGGCCTCCGCTTTTTCAGCGTCTTGCAGGTGCACATACTCAAACAAAATAAGCGTTGGGTTATACGTTTTTAAATCGAGTTGGGAGAGAATTTTATAATCATAACCCTCTGTGTCGATATGTAATAAATCCAGGCGATTAATCTTGTTTTTTGTTAATAATTGGCTCAATGTCAGTCCATTAACGTCTGTAGCTATAATATATGGTTCCAAAATACCATCTAGATGATGCACTATGTTTCCTCTGTTGAACGAACCCAGTTGGTCATACCACGGTGGCAAGTTGGCGATGTAGTTATTGGCGTCTTCGCTTACTGAATAGAAAACCTGGTTTGTACCATCATTGATAGCGGCATTTTCAAACAGGAACCTTGAGTCTTGCGTATAATTCTTTTTTAGCCTATCAAATAAATAAGGTACAGGTTCAACAAAAAGGACCTGCCAGTTTGTGTTTTTCTTGACTAGTTTAAAGATAGGGTCGCCACTAACGCCATCGTTTGACCCTATCTGAACTATGGTTAAACTGGTATTGGCAAGGTACTTATTGATCCAGAATGTAGGCGACTCTTTATCTGGTACCAATCGTCTATACACGGACTGTATTAAATCGCCCAATTGTGACAGGCTCTTTACCAATGGCTTTGTTTCCATAGTGTTGCTTTTTACACCATCCTGCTGACTCTTAGATTGTGGCAATGATGCTGTCGGCACCTCTGGCAACCAAAACACCCGTTGTACAACTCGACCTGCACTAAAACTAGAACAATGAAAGCGTAAAACCAGGCAATATTGCTTCGCCCGAGAGGCAGGTCAGGTTGGTGATTTCTTCAGCTTCACTATCAGGGCGGTATACGTAGGCCGTTCGCGTGTCAGCATCAATTAGCCAGCCTAGCTGGCAACCATTATCCATCCAATCGACCATCTTTTGTTTAGCATCGGCCAGCCGGTCAGAAGGTGATTTCAGTTCCAGCACAAAGTCGGGGCAGAGGGGGACGAACTTACGTCGTTGCTGCTCGGAGAGTGCTTCCCAACGCGCCCGACTCACGCCCGCCACGTCGGGCGATAGCACCGACGTGTCAGGCAACCGAAACGCCGTGGATGAATCAAAGAAATAGCCCCACTTCGCTTGCCGGTTCCAGATGCCGAAGTCAATACTCAATTCAAAGTTCCGGTTGCCTGTCTCGCCACCTGTTAAGCTCATAAGTATGATATCACCGTTTTTCCGGCGCTCAAAACGCAGCGAAGGGTTGTCCTGACAAAACCGCACAAATTCGTCGTCAGTAAACCGCATGTCTTCCGCAAAATGCATCCGTACTGTTTCCATGGAACTAAACTAAGCTTTTCCTGCTAAATCGTGGCAATGGTGCTGTCGGCTCCCTCGGTCATGTCGGCGGGCACATCGGCGACGGGGGGGATGATGATTTCGTCGAAGAGCTGGGCCTGCATCACGTCGGCTTCGGTCACGTCGAAGAAGCGCTGCTGGATATTGAATGGTTCGGTGCCTTCGGCGGGTTCACACTTTTTGTAGGTGCCGTCTTCCTGTAGCTCGTAGGCATTGACGGTGTCGAGCAGGTTATAATCCAGGATCAGGATGGCCTGCTGACGTACCCGCAAATCGGCGAGGTAAAACAACGACTCGATACGCCGGTCGAAGCTGCGGACCATCACGTCGGCGCTACCGCCGTAGATCTTGGGTTCGCCCAGGTTGTGGAAGTAAAAAATGCGGGTGTGCTCCAGGTAATCGCCCACGATAGAGCGGATGGTGATGTTTTCGCTCAGCCCCTTCCGGCCCGGACGCAGGCAGCAAATGCCCCGCACAATCAGCCGGATGGGTACGCCCGCCTGCGAGGCGGCATACAACTCATCAATCACCGTTTTGTCTTCCAGCGAATTGATCTTGATGCAGATACCGCTGCTCAGCCCGCGCCGGGCGTGGTCGGCTTCGGTGCGGATCAGGTCGACCAGCTGGTTGCGCATGTCGCGGGGGGCGGTGAGCAGGTACTGGTAGCCGCTGGGCAGCGAGTGGCCCGTGATGACGTTGAAAAACTCCGAAATGTCGTTGGTATACGTCTCGCTCGTGGTCAGCAGCCCAATGTCGGTATACATCCGGGCGGTGTCTTCGTTGTAGTTGCCGCTGGAGAGGTGGGCGTAGCGCACCACGCGGCTGCCCTCGTTGCGCACCACCAATAGCAGCTTCGTGTGGGTCTTGAACCGGCTGATGCCATAGATGACAAAGCAACCCGCTTTTTGCAAACGCTGCGCCTCGCGGATGTTGTTTTCCTCATCGAAACGGGCCTTCACCTCAAACAAGACCGACACGTGCTTGCCATTTTCGGCGGCTTTCAACAACGCCTCCGTAATGCGCGACCGTTTAGCCAGGCGGTATACGGTGAGCTTGATAGCCAGCACGTTAGGGTCTTCGGCGGCCTGTTCCAGCAGTTGTAGTACGGGCTCGAAGTTGTTATAGGGGTGGTGCATCAGGATGTCGCGCTCCCGAATGGCCTCGAAAATATCGCCGATTTTTTCGCGCTCTAGCCCCACCGGCGGCACGGGTGGGTGCGGCGCGGGCATGTCGTTTTTAAACTCCGGGTGGCGGATAATCTGCCACAGGCTGGTGAAGTCGATGATTCGGGTGGCTTCGAACAGGTTGCTGTCGTCAATTTCCCAGCGTTTTTTCAGCAGGTTAATCATCCACGACGAGGCCGCCGAGGTCATGCTTTCGGCTTCTACCTCTACCCGCACCACGCGCCCCAGTCGGCGGTTTTTTATCTTCTGCCTGATCTCGTCCAGAAAGTCGACTTCGTCGTCGTCTTCGCTTTCGTCCAGGGCAAAATCGCCGTTGCGGGTGATCTTAAACAGGTTCACCGACGAAATACTCACGTTGCGGTAGAGCTTGTGAATGTGCTGGCGGACGATCTCTTCGATGGGCAAAAACACGATGGCCTCGTCGCGGTCGAAGGGCATAAACCGGGGCAGGTTGGCCGGAATCTGCACGAACGAAAGCCGCTGACTATCGTCTTCGTCATCTTCATCGCGCCGGGCCGACGTGGTGTGAGGGTTGTGCGTTACCACGCCGAAAATGAGCACCCGCGCCAGCAACACCGGAAAGGTGTGCGTATAGTCGTAGAGCATGGGCGTCAGCGTCGGGAAAATCGTCCGGTCGAAGTAATCAGTGGCTTGCAGTTGTTCGACGTCGGTGAGGTCGGCATAGCGGGCCAGCACAATGTCGTTGTCGGCGAAAATGGGCATCAGGTCGTTGACAAATACCTGTTGCTGCTCCTGGCTAAACTGCTGTGCTGCCCGAAACAGGGCCTTTTTGAAGGGGCCTTCGCGCAACCCCGAATAATCGGTACGTTCTTTATGGTAGTCGAGGTAGTTGTAGAGGCTACCAATGCGGATGGTAAAAAACTCGTCGAGGTTTGAGGCGGTAATGGCCAAGAACTTCAGCCGTTCCATCAGCGTCCGGGCGGGGTTGCGGGCCTGATCGAGCACGCGCTCGTTGAACTTTAGCCAACTCAGGTCGCGGCTAATGTAGTTACTCTGTTCTACTACATTGCTCACGCGGGCGGCGGTCTTCGGACTGGTACGGTCGGTGGCATCGGCCGTGCCTGCATCGCCCGCCCGGTTGGTGAGGCGCGAAACAATAGTGCCCAGGATGTTGCGGCTGCGTTGAGGTTGGTTAGGAGAGGACATAGGGGTAGGAGGTAAAGAGGCAAGAAGCAAGAGATAAGAAGCAAGAGACAGGAGATGCCCGGCGGCTTACTGACTCTTGTCTCTTGCTTCTTATCTCTTGTCTCTCTGTATTAACAAAAAACCGGGCCTTTCGACCCGGTTCCCGTATTAACTTATTACTAAACGTCTACTTTGGCATACTTCGCGTTCCGCTCGATAAAATCGCGGCGGGGTGGTACTTCATCACCCATCAGCATCGAGAACACGTGGTCGGCGTCGGCGGCCGATTCGATGGTCACGCGCTTCAGGCTGCGGCGGGCGGGATCCATGGTGGTTTCCCAGAGCTGCTCGGCGTTCATCTCACCCAGCCCTTTGTAGCGCTGAATGTGTACGTTCTCTTCGCGGCCTGAGCCAGCCAGTTCGCGCACGGCAATTTCGCGTTGGGCTTCGGTCCAGCAGTAGCGCTCTTCCTTGCCTTTCTTCACCAGGTAAAACGGTGGCTGAGCAATATAGAGGTACCCGTTTTCGATCAGTGCGCGCATGTTGCGGAAGAACAGCGTCAGCAGCAGCGTACGGATGTGGCTACCGTCAACGTCGGCATCGGTCATGATGATGATCTTGTGATACCGGAGTTTTTCCAGGTTCATCACCGTCTCGTCGCCCAGTTTTTCCAGCCGAACGCCCAGGGCCGTCCAGATATTCTTGATCTCTTCGTTTTCGTAGATCTTGTGCTCCAGGGCTTTTTCCACGTTCAGGATCTTACCACGCAGGGGCAAAATGGCCTGGAACGCCCGGTTACGGCCCTGCTTGGCCGACCCACCGGCCGAGTCACCCTCTACCAGATACAGTTCGCACACGCGGGGGTCGGTATCTGAGCAGTCGGCGAGTTTGCCGGGCAGGCCCGCGCCACCCATGAAGTCCTTGCGGTCGGTCATGATGCGCGAGTAAGCGAGGTCAGCGGCAATACGCGCCTGCGCCGAAATCAGCACTTTGCGCACAATGGCCTGGGCTTTCTTGGGGTTCTCTTCCAGCCAGCGTTCCAGCATTTCGCCCACGATCTGACTCACGGCGCTCACCACCTCCTGGTTGCCCAGCTTGCCTTTGGTTTGCCCTTCAAACTGCGGTTCGGCCACTTTCACCGATACCACGGCGGTGAGGCCCTTACGGAAGTCGCCGCCTTCAAATTTCACTTTGGTGGCGTTCTTCGGAATCAGGCCGGGGTTACGCTCCAGGTATTTGCCAAACACGCGGGTAATGGCCGACCGGAAGCCCTGCACGTGGGTACCGCCCTCATGGGTGTTGATGTTGTTGACGTATGACTGGACGTTTTCGCCCGCCTCCATGTTGTACACCATTGCCACCTGCGCGGGGGTGCTACCTTTTTCGCTCTCCATGTAAATCGGCTCCATGCCGTCGAGGGCGGGGCGCGATTCGTCGAGGTATTTCACAAACTCGCTCAGGCCCCCCTCCGAATGAAACGCGGTGGTGTTGATCGGGTTGCCCTGCTCGTCAAGCTCGCGCAGGTCGGTAAGCTGGATTTTGATGCCTTTGTTGAGGTAAGCCAACTCGCGCAACCGTCCGGCTACGGTGTCGTAGCGGTAGGTAGTTTCGGCGAAAATCGACTCGTCGGGCTTGAAATGAACGGTGGTGCCGGTGTCGGTGGCGGTGCCAATCTGGCGCACGTCATATTGGGGGTGGCCAATGTGGTATTCCTGCTCGTAGGCCTTGCCGTCGCGGTGTACTTCCACACGCAGCATGGTCGAGAGGGCGTTCACGCAGGATACGCCCACGCCGTGCAGGCCGCCCGATACTTTATAGGTGTCTTTGTCGAATTTACCCCCGGCGTGGAGCACGGTCATCACCACTTCGAGCGAGTCGCGGCCGGTTTGTTTGTTGAGACCCACCGGAATACCCCGGCCGTTGTCTTTCACGGTAATTGAATTGTCGGGGTTGATAGCCACTGAGATGGTGTCGCAGTACCCCGCCATGGCTTCGTCGATAGAGTTATCGACCACTTCCCAGATCAGGTGGTGCAGGCCCTTGATGCCCACGTCACCGATGTACATCGAGGGGCGTTTCCGAACGGCTTCGAGGCCTTCGAGCACCTGGATGTTATCGGACCCATAGTTGGCCCGCGAGGGGTCAGCTACTTCCTGAATATCTGCGTCAACAACTTCGTTTGTCATGCGGTATTTGTGTATGTGGTTTTTGACGAAAAAAGGTCTCGGGAAAGCCGAAAAACAGGCACGTTGAGTGCTTGTATCAGATTGTAAAAATACAAAATTAATTGGTCATTTCCCAGCGAAATAGCAAGCGTTGTCTTACTATAATGAAGTTTTCGGCATGAATAACCCGTACGCAGAACAGCTTGGAAATTAGGGCGGTTTAGCGGGTAGTTTTTGGGTAATCGAAGGAAAGGTTTTTGGGGTGGCCCCTCGCTCGTGCCAGCACCCTCAAAAATAAAAAAGCGAGCCAGTTGCCCGGCCCGCTTTCACTGTATACTGCTTACTGTAGTACTGTTCACTGAAAAATTACCACCCCTGGTTCTGCGTCAGCACCTTGTTGATGTCCAGTTCGCGCTGGGGGATGGGGAAGAGGTTGTTGCGGTCGATGAACGTGCGCTGCTCTCGTTTGAACCGCAGGGCATCACCGTTGGTGTAGTCGGGGATGTCGTTGAGGTCGCGCTCGGAACCCGCCGCCCCGAAGGCCGGAATCGGCGCAGGTTTGGCGCGGGCCAATGGCGCACCATACACAAACGTGTTGAGGCCCAGCTTGCCCGTTCCCCAGCGGCGCATGTCGAAGAGGTGAACGCCCTCATTGGCCAGCTCGACTACTTTTTCACGCCGCACCAGTTGCCGCATCTTGGCCTGACTAGCCACCAATTCCGGGGCCACGTTGGGCATACCCGCCCGCTTCCGCACGGCGTTCATGGCCGTAGTCACGCTGGCGTCGATCTGGTTCAGCTCAATTTTGGCCTCGGCGTAGGTGAGCAGGATGTCGGCGTAGCGCAAATAGGCAAAGCCCGTTTTCGAGATAAACATGTCCTGCGCATCATCCAGCGTGTATTTCGACCAGAGCAGACCCATGCCGTTCTTCACGGGGCCAAAGGCGTTGGTCAGGTCTACGTTGGTGCCGGGGGCGTAGGTGTTGTTGGTGAAATTGAAAATGGGCGTGGTGGCGTCGTAGATGTTGAATACCGCCCGCCGCCGAACGCTGCTGGCCGTGGCCGTAATCGTGTCACCATCCATCGATACGGTGAACTTCAGCCGTGGGTCGCGCTTTTCGCGGGGTTTGGCGGGGTCGTACACCTTCGATTCGTCAATGCGCTTGCCGTCAATGGCTTCGAACTTGTCTACCAGCGCCTGCAATGGGAACCGCCCCGACTGCCCGCTCAGCGTGCGTGACCCCTGCCCCAACGCGATGTACGACACGGGGTTTGCCTGGTCGGTGGGTAGCAGAAACTCAAACATGATCTCCCTGTTCGCGTTGGCTTGCTGCCCCGCCAACGTAAACAGAGCCGCGAAATTGGGGTTCAGCCCGTATACGTTGCTGTCGATTACCTTTTTGGCGGCGTCGGCGGCTACCTGATACCGGCCCAGCAGCAGGGCCAGCTTGGCCTGCGTACCAATAGCCACGCCCCGGTTCACCCGACCCCGTTCGCGCGAGGCCCAGTCGATCTTGCCGGCGGCATCGTCGAGGTCGGTGAGGAGGTAGTCGGCAATCTTGTTCCGGTCGGTTTTGCCCAGTGTGTAGAACTGCTCGGTCGTGAGCGGGTCGGTGTAGAAAGGCACGTCACCGTAGAGGCCGATGAGGTGGTAATAGGCCCAGGCCCGCAGGATTTTGGCTTCGGCCTGAATCCGGTTGAACGTGGCAGGCGCCACGGCAGCTTTGCCCCGTTCCATGCCCGCAATGACTACGTTGGCTCGCGTTACGGTCTGGTACATCTGCTGCCAGTAGGTGCCGATGGCCAGGTTAGTAGCGTCGAAATTGCCCGATGCCAAACCCGGTTGCCGCTCCAGCCCAATGTCAGTATAAAGGTCGAAAAACACCTGCGCGGGCACGTTGCCGGTCACCCAGTAGCTGGCGTTGTAGACCCCCGTGAGGGCCAGGTTCATTTCGGCCTCATTGTTAAAATACGTCGCCAGCGAAGGCGTGTCCAGCGGTTGCCGGTCGAGGTACTGGTTGCAGCCCCCCAATGAGAACAGGGTAATGGCTGCGATGAGAAATGTCTTTTTCATATGGAGTGCCCCCACCCCCAACCCCTGCCCCTGAAAATCAGGGGAGGGGAGCCGCTCCGGTGTAAGCTCCGCTTTTCTACTAAGTTGGCGAAGCTCCTGTAGAGCGGGCCCCCTCCCCTGATTTTCAGGGGCAGGGGTTGGAGGTGGGGTAATTAAAATCTCAGATTTAGTCCAACGGTGGTCGTGCGCATGACAGGGTAGAAGTCGCCGTTCTGGTCTTCCTTTTCAGGATCGAAACCTTTTTGGAAATTGGTGAACGTGGCCAGATTCTGCCCGCTGACGTAGATCCGGGCCGACCGGATGTTTAGCTTCTGCGATACCGACGCCGGGATGGTGTAGCCCAACTGCACGTTTTTCAGGCGCAGGTAGGCCGCGTTGCGCACCCAGTAGTCCGAATCGCGCCAGTTAAACGTACCCTGGTCGGTGGTGAGGCGGGGGTAGGTGGCGTTGGGGTTGGTGGGGGTCCAGGCGTCGCGGTGAATGGCAAAGGCCGACGAGATAAAGTCAGCCGAGTAGAACGCCCACGCACCGTTGCCGCTCACGTACGAATCGCGCTGCCCCACGCCCTGCAAAAACACGTTCAGGTCGAAGCCCTTCCAGGCCAGGTTGGTAGTCAGGCTATAGGAATACCGCGGAAACGGGTTGCCAATGATCGTGCGGTCGAAGCCGTTGATCACACCGTCAGGTTTACCGTTGGGACCGCTGATGTCCTTGTAGCGAATGTCGCCGGGGGCTGTGTTGGCGGCAATGTAGGGCGTTGTGGCCACGCCGTCGAGGGCATTGTCGGCGGCCACCTGATCGGCGCCTTGGTACAGACCGTCAGACAGATAACCGTAGTACGACCGCACCGGCTGACCCGGCGTAGAGATGTTTCGGCCCGAAATAACGTCCTGTCCACCCAGATCGATTACCTTGTTTTTCACGTCCGACAGCAGGCCCGTGACGCTGTATTTCAGCCCACCGGTGGTCTGATTGCGGTAGCTCAGGCTCAATTCCCAGCCGTTGTTTTGCATCGACCCGGCGTTGACAAAAGCAGGCGAGAAGCCCGTGAAGTTTGGGATGGGACGTTGCAGCAGCAGGTTGCTGATGGTGCGCTGGTAGATGTCGGCGGTGATGTTGAAATTTTTGAACAGGGTCAAATCAACACCCACGTTGGCCTGCGTCGAGGTTTCCCAGGTGATCTGGTTGTTTACAGCCGCCGTTTGGGCCACGCCGAAATTGAGCAGGTTGTTGAAGAAATAATTCTGCCCCAGGTCAAACGTAGCCGAGAAGGGATAATAAGCAGGCACTAACTCACCGGTAACGGGGTCTCGGGCCACCAGGTTCTGGTTGCCCAACTGCCCGTAAGAGGCCCGCACTTTGGCAAACGTGACGCTGTTGGCCAGGCCGTTCAGGAATTTCTCGCGGCTGATGACCCACCCCGCCGATACGCTGGGGAAGAAGCCCCACTGCCGGTTCTGGAGCTGCGAAAACCGCGACGAGCCGTCATACCGGCCGTTTACTTCCAGCAAATATTTGTTGTCGAAGGTGTAGTTGAACCGCCCGAAAAACGCCGCCAGCGCATAGTCGTTCACGCTGCTGTTGTTGCTCTGGTTGAGCGTACCCACCACCTGATACGGCTGGTCAGACGGTAGGTTGGTGCGTGAGGCACTCAGCGTTTCGGTGTAAAAATCTTCGGCCTGGAAACCTAGTTGTAATTTCAACTCGCTCAACCCCAGTGTTTTATAAAAATTAGTCTGGATCAGGTAGTTGTTCAACTGCGAGCGATTGATGGCGTCCGAAATTTGGTTTACGCCCGGATAATTCGCCACAAAGTCGAGGTTGTTGGTAGTCAGGTTGGGCCGGAACACCTGGTAGTTTTGCAGGAACCGCTTCTGAATCTGTTCGCGGCTGTTGCTCGAAAACTGCGCCTCCACGTCCATAAACGAAAACGGGCGGTAGGTCAGGTTGCCCCGGAAAATGGTGTTGGGTCGCTGGAAACGGTTGAAGCCACTAGCCTCGGCCGAGCCGATGGGGTTCCGGAAATTGCTCTGCGCCGCGTCACCATACTGGCCCGGTCCAAATTTGCCCGGTCCAATGGCTGGGTAGCCAATGGCCTGCCGGATGATGAACTCGGCGGTGCTGCCGCCGGGCTGGGTTTCGGTGGCGTTGGTGTAGATTAAATCGCCCTGGAACGTCAGGTTTTTGGTCAGCTTCACGTCGGTGTTGAACCGCAGGTCGAACCGGCGGAAACTGGTGTTGGGCGTGAGGCCCTGCTGGTTGAGAAACGTACCCGCCGCGAAGAACTTGATCCGGTCTGAACCGCCGCTGATGTTGACGTTGTGGTTTTGCATCAACCCACTGTTGCTCAGCACACTACCTAGCCAGTTGGTGTCGAAATACCGGAAATTGTCGGCGGGGTTAGCGCGGTAGGCATCAATAAACGTGGTGCTGAATTCGGGCGTGGCCGTGGGGCCAGACGTATTGGCCACCGCCTGATTCCGCAGCAGCATGTGCTCCAGTCCCGTAATGCGCTCGGGCAGGCGCGTAGCCTGCTGACTCGACACAAAACCGTTGTAATCAATCTGAATGCCGTCGGTGGCACCTCGCCGGGTGCGCACCACAATCACGCCGTTGGCCGCGCGGGCACCATAGATGGCCGCCGACCCGGCATCTTTCAGCACCGTAATGCTCTCGATGTTGTTGGGGTCGATATTGTTGAGCGTTTCGAGCGAGTTGGCGGGCTGTTGCACGCCATCAATCACGAGCAAGGGTGTAACGCCCGCAAACAGCGACCCTACCCCCCGGATGTTGATACTGGCCCCGTCGGCACCCGGCCGACCTGACTGCTGCGTAACCGTTACGCCCGGCGCCAGGCCCTGCAATAGGTTCGAGGCCGTGGCCACCTGCCGCACCACCAGGTCTTCGCGGCGCAACTGCGTCACGGCGGCGGTGAGGGTGGCACGTTTCTGGGTGCCATAGCCCACAATAACCAGTTCGTCGAGGTTGCGGCTCGACGGTTCCAGGGCTACGTTCACGGTTTCGCGGTTGCCCACGGCTACTTCGGTCGAGTTGTAGCCGATATAGCTAAATACCAGCACGGTGGCGTTGTCGACGCTGAGTGAGTAGGTGCCATTGGCGGCAGTGACGGCCCCGCGCTGCCGTGCTGTGGGGCTATTATCTTTCACCGTCACCGACACGCCCGGTAGTTCCTGCCCGTTGCTTTGGTCGGTTACTTTACCGGTGAGGGTTCGTTGTTGGGCAAAGGCAGCTGAAAAACAGCTGATTAGACCAAACAGAGTAAGAAGTACGTGTTTCTTCATAGAAGTTGATTAATACGTTGGTCGGAAAATTAGCCCTTTTACCCCTAAAAGCCTATCGAAAACGTACTGTTGGTAGACGTAGATACATTAGGTTATCTGGTAAGGCCTTGTTTCCCTTTGGCTCACATTTGCCAACCCCGCCGCATCCGGGTGGTTTCTAGGTTAAAGTTTTGGCCTTTCGCCCGAATCCAATGCAACATGCGCCTGCCCCGTTGCCCAATCCGTTGTTGCCCTACGGCCCCGACCCCTGGGCAATCTGCCACAATGGCTATTACTACTACACCCACTCTACACGCACCAACCTGACCATCTGGAAGGTGAAAGAATTAGCCGACCTCCGCCCCGACAAAGGTAAAGTCGTTTGGCAGGCACCCGCCGCTGGCCCACTGTCGGCTAACGTTTGGGCACCCGAACTGCACTATCTGGAAGATGACACCGGCCGCCAGTGCTGGTATGTTTACTTCAGCGCCGCCGACAAAAAAACGCCCGACAGGGCACGGATGTGGGTGCTGGAAAATAAAGCCGATGACCCCACCGAGGGTACCTGGACAGTAAAAAGTGAACTGAAAACGCCCGACGACAAATGGGCTATCGACGGTACCGTGACGGAGGTAGGCGGGCGGCTTTACCTGGCCTGGTCGGGCTGGCCGGGCGACAAAAACGGGCAGCAGAATATTTACCTGTGCCGGTTGAAAAATCCGTGGACCTGTGTGGGCAAGCGGCTGTTGCTATCGGCGCCAACGCATCCCTGGGAACGCCACAGCCACGATCCTGACACCAGTAATCCGCGTAATAGCCTGAAAGTCAATGAGGCGCCTGCTTTTTTGAAACATGACGACCACCTGTTTCTGGCTTATTCAGCCAGTGGCTGCTGGACAGATCACTACGCCATAGGGCTGCTGATGGCCCCGTTAAACAGCGACCTGATGAACGCCGAATCGTGGACGAAACTGCCCGACCCGGTTTTTCAAACGTCAGTGCGTAATCATGTATATGGCCCCGGTCATGGGTGCTTTTTTCATACCGATACGGGGCAAACCTGGCTGCTGTACCACGCTAACCCCGGCCCCAATAAAGGCTGCGAAAACGAACGCACCCCCCGCCTGCAACGGATCCACTGGCACCGCAACGGCCTCCCCAATTTTGGGACACCAAGGAGGTGAAAGAGTGAGTAGTGAATGGCGAAAGAGTGAAAGAGTGGCTGCTGTAGTACAATACGTCACAGCAGCCACTCTTTCACTCTTTCGCCATTCACTACTCACTCTTTCACTAGTCAATTCACCCCCACCTGCGTGATGACCGACGTGTTGCTGTTGCCAATCTGGCTGACGTTGGCCACGTTGGGCACGTAGGGAGCCGAGCTGCCTGAGTTTTGGGTAATAGTCAGGGTGTTGTCGTTGCCGCGTTGTGTGGCGAAGCTGGAGCCAACACCCTGAATCAAGTTATTGTCGCCCCACTGCGAAGCCGTAGCCTTGTTGCGGTCACCTACCTGAAACAGTTTAGCCGTGTTGTTGCTGTACTCCTGAGTGATGGTGGCCTCGTTTTTATCTGACCTGCCAGACGCTGCACTTTCGCCCTGTACAATCCTGGCTACGTTGTTGTAGCCTGCCGTAGTAAGCTCGTTCTGCGTAATGGTGGCTTTATTGCCCGATGAAGGGCCGCTGCCGGTTTTTACCTGCTCGATAGAGGCCTTACCAGTAATTCCGTACTGCTTAATGGTGGCCACCCCGTATTCGTCGCGGTCTTGTGTAATGGATGCCTCTCCGTCGAAACCCTCTTGCAGAATGGTGCCTTTTGAATGATTGCTATTTTGCTTCTGCGTGATGGTGCCTTCGTTATCGTTCGCTGTTTGTGTGATCGTGGCCGTTCCATAGTCGCTGTTGAGTTGCCCAATCGTGGCCGTGGACCCGCTGCCCCCCGTCTGCTTGATCGTGCCCGTGTTGTAGCTGCTATAGTTTTGCTGGGTAATGAACGCGTCGTTGCCGCTGGATAGCTGAGTCACGTAGGCTTTGTTGTGGTCGCTGTGGTTTGTCTGCACCACCACGGCCCTGTCGTTAGACACGCCGGCCCCCGACGCCCCCTGTTTGATGACGGCATCGTTATTGTATGACGTATTCGACTGATTGACCGACGTCTGGCGGTTGTCGTCGCCATACTGATCGATTTCGCTGTAGTTCTTATACGACGTATTGTCCTGGTTGGTGAAGGTAAGCACGTTGTTGTTGCCCCGTTGCAGAATACTGCTCCAGTTACCCCCCGCCGTCCGCACACTGGCTGCCGAGGTGGTCCCCATTATGACCCCCGTACCCTGGCCGCTGGTGTTACTCTGCGAAATAGTGGCTTCGTTGCCCGTGCCACCGCCCTGCGTAATCAGCCCCTTGTTCGACTTGGCGCTGTTTTTTTGGTTAATGGCCGCGTAGTTGCCCGCCGACCCGGTACTGTTTTGCACCGTACCGGCGTAGTTGCCGTTGTTGGTGCCGCCCTGTTTGTCCTGTTCAATAACAGATTGCAGGTAGTTGCCCGTTTGCTGCTGGCTGGCCGACTGACTGTTGCCGTTCTGGTTGAGGATGGCGGTGTTGGTTTGGGCAAAAACTGTGGCCGAGAAGATGATCAGCGCTACGCCGGTGAGGAGTACTTTTTTCATAGTGATTGATTGGAAAAATGATGGTTAGAAAGGCTCCGAAAGAGCTGATACAAACCACGTTATGCCCCAATTCACCACCGTGCCACCAGCCCTTGCCCCTGTGCCAAAAACCATCACCGCCGTGCCAAAAAGAATCACCAGTATGCCAGATTAATGAGTGAATGAGTGAATAGCTTGGACTGGGACGCATAGTCTGTTGCGCGAGCATTTATATAAACACACGGCAAAGCCGTTCCAAACTATTCACTCATTAAATACGCTCATTGTAAATACTCCGCCGGGCCTTTGCCGAAGCGCTGCTGGTATTGCTGGGAAAAGTGGCTTACCTGCAAAAAGCCCACCCGGTGTGCCACCTGCTTCACCGACGATACCTGGCGGGTTTCCAATAATTGCCGTGCCTGCCGGAAGCGCGCCTCCGACACGTATTGGGCGGGGGTTAGACCCGTAAGTCGTTTAATGGCCCGGTAAAATGTGCGGCGGCTCATGTTCAGGGCGTCGGCCAGGTCATCGGCCACCAGATCAGCATGGACAAGCCGGGCTTCCGTTAGTTCCTCCAGCCGCTCCAGCCAGGCCAGATCATCGGCCGACACCATCGGCGCTGGGCGGGTTGCCTGTGCGGCCGTAACATACATCGCTGCTGTTGCCGGTGGTGGGTCAGCCATGTCAACCGTTGCCTGCCACTGCCGTTCGCGCTGGTTGTGCAGCAGGGCCGTTACGCGGGCGGTGAGTTCGGCTTCGTGAAAGGGTTTCAGCAGATAATCGTCCACCCCCAGCCGCAAGGCACGCAACTTGTCGGCCATATCGGTGCGGGCGGTGAGCATCATCACCGGAATGGTGCGGTAGGTGGCGTGGCGTTTCAGGGCTTCCAGCAGTTGAAAACCATCCATCACCGGCATCATAATGTCGGCAATGATGAGGGCGGGTGGCTGGGGCAACCCCGCCAGCAGGGTGAGCGCCGCCTGCCCGTGCGCGGCTGTCAGCACCCGCAATGACGGCGACAGCACGGTGGTCAGGTAGGTGCGCAGGCTGGCATTATCTTCTACTACCAGCACCGTCTCCCCGGCATGAGCAGCGGTCTCTACAGGTGCAGTGCGGGCCAAATGCGTCAGCAAAATACCCTCGGTAGCTTTCCAGGCGGGTGCTGGCTGTGGGTCCTGAATTGGCGTGTCGGGCAGCATGTCGGCGGGCACCTGTATAGCAAAGGTGCTACCCTTACCCCAGTCGCTATCGACCGAGATGCTGCCCTGCATAAGCCGCACCAGTTCCTGACAAAGAGCCAACCCAATGCCGGTGCCGCCTTCCAGTGGTGCATTAGGCTGGTTTGTCTGGAAATACCGCTCAAATACGTGGGGCAGGTCGTCGGGGTGAATGCCGCGCCCGGTGTCGCGCACCCGCCACCGGAGCTGGCTGGCCGTGTAGTCAACGGTCACGTCGACGATGCCGCCCGGCGGGGTAAACTTCACGGCATTGGCCACTAGGTTCTGAATCACCTGCCTCACCTTACCAGCATCGACCACTACCGTCAATGCCTCGTCGAAGGCCATGTCGAGCCGAAGCGTGATGCCCAACTGCTGAGCCTGTAGCTCGAAGGGCTGCACACAATCCTGAAAGAAGTAGCTCAGCCGAACGGGCTGTGGTTGCAACAGGAGCTTGCCCGCTTCCAACTTGGTTAGGTCCAGCAATTCGTTCACCAGCCCCAGCAGCTGATGGGCACTTTGGTTGGCGGTCTGGATCAGCTGCTCATCGTGGGTGTCAATCCGTTTGCGGCTCAGGATACTGCTCAGTGGCCCCATCACCAGCGTCAGGGGCGTACGCAGTTCATGCGACACGTTGGCGAAAAAACGGGTCTTGGCCTGATCCAGTTGCCGTAGTTCTTCGGCTTGCCGCTGCCGCAGGGCCAGCTCGTGGCGTTCGCGGGTGCGGGTGGTGCTCAACCGGACCAGGCCAAGTAGCCCCGACCCCAGCAGCAACGTATAAAGGGCGTAGGCCCACCCAGTAGCCCAAAACGGCGGGTGGATCACCACCGCCAGTTCTTTTAGCTGATGGCTCCACTGCCCTACCGAGTTGGCGGCATTTACCCGGAACGTGTAGGTGCCGGGGGGTAGTTTGGTGTAGCTGGCCGTAGGTAGTTTGCTGACGGTCCAGTCGGGGTCGTAGTTTCTGAGCTGGTAGCGGTAGGTGACCCGGTCGGGCTGGTGATAATTGAGGGCTGTGAAGCCTATGGTCAGGTAATTCTGGTCGTGGGTGAGCCGCAATTCGGGCAGGGTATTAAGCGGCTGGGGCAGTGGCGAATGTGGTCCAAACTGGTCTACTGGCTGGTTGTTGATGGCCAGGCTTGTAAGGGCTACCGCGGGTTTGGTGGTGTCGGGCTTTATGTGCGCAGGGTCCAGGAGCACCCAGCCTTTCACCCCGCCAAACGCCAGCCGACCGTCGGGTAGGCGCAGGTGGTGAAACCGGTTGAACTCATTGCCCGGCAACCCGTCCGACACGTCGAGCAGGAGTGTATTGTGGGTGCGGGGATTGAACCGGCAGAGGCCCTGGTTGGTGCTCAGCCACAAATACCCCTGCTGGTCGGCTACTACCGAATACACCACGTTATTGGGCAGGCCTTGCGCGGTTGTAAAGATGCGGTGCCGTTTTGTGCGTTTGTCAAAGCAAATCAGGCCGTTATAACTGCCAATCCAGAGCAGGTTGGCGCGGGTGGGGTCGCGCGTCAGTGTCAGCAGATGCGTTTCTGTCATTCGGTTTGGGCCGCTGTTGAACCGCACGAATCGGTACTGTTGGGTGGTCAGGTCATAGTGAAGCAGCCCGTGTTCGGTGGTGCTGATCCAGAGCTGGCCATCATCGGCCAGGATGTCGTTGGCGGCTACGGATGACTTTCGAATAAATCGCGCCGGAAACCGCCACTGATTCAAAAGAGTATCCAGCCGCAGCGGTATTCCCTTGCCAGACACCGTCCAGATGGTGCCCTGCGCCGTCACAGAAATACCCCGGATCGCGTGATCCACACTATCAACCGTGGTAGGCATGTTGGGCAGGCGGCGAACAGCCTGGGTGCGTGGGTCATACATGAGCAGCTCCTTTCCCAGGCCCAGATAAAGCTGCCCCGCCTGGTCGAAGCTGGAGCGAAACAGATAGGACGAAGGCAACGTAGTAACCGCAAACGACCAGTGAAATAGCTTGGGCAACGACAGCCCCAACCCCATTTGAACTGCATCGGCGCAGAACGTAGTTTGGTAAGCAAAGGACTGCATGGGCGCAGCGGCTAGATCGATCCGGTGCAGCCCCTGCGTGTTGCCACCCAGCCATACCACCCCCGACCGCGCCTGGCACAACGCCGTACATAAAATGTCTTTGGGCGCCGCCCCGCCCAGCGGTTGGTATTGCCAAACAGAGCGTAGCCCCTGCCGGTCTGTGTATTGGTACAGGGTAGTGCCCAATTGCACATACTCCAGCCCATCACCGCCCCTACAGAGCCAGGGATGCACCGTGGTTGGGTAGGGGCCAAACGGGACGGTACGGACTGTAGTTGGGTGGTTCGGGTCGATGATCCGCAGCCCAATCCGGTCGTTAACCATCAGCTCGCCGTTGGTACGCAGCACCGCCCCCACCCGGCTCCATATGGGTGTACCAGTATGACTGTCGGTCATCTGTAGCGCCAGGCGAGTGGACTGCACCGTACAGCGGCCCTGGGCGTTGGGGGGCGTGAGTCGATCCAGGCCGTGCGGCGAAACAGCCCAAATGTTTCCCTGCCGGTCGCCGGTAATGGCCTGAACCGTGTCGCTTTGCAGGCTGTTTTTGGCTCTTCTGTATCGGGTAACTAATTGTTGGTGAGCATCATACTGAAATATGCCTCGTCCGGCAATGCTGCCCCACAGGTTACCCTGCTGGTCTGTGTGCATGACGGCTCTCAAGGGTAGACCGCGCAGCGCTCGGGTCAGTTTGGAAAGATGCGTACACTGCCCGGTGCGGGTGTTGAAGCAGTCAAACTCACCGCTGTCATACTGTAGCCAAAGCTGGTTGGGTCCCGCTTTGGCCAGCAAAATGATGGTGTTGCGTAAGGGCGAGGCGGGGTTGTTGGCCTGGTGGTAAAACGGAACCATCTGCTGACCGTCGTAGCGGGCCAGGCCACCTAGGGTAGCGATCCAGATGAAGCCGTCGTCGTCTTCAATAATGCTGGAAACGAATGATTGAGGTAACCCCTGTTCCACGCCAATCTCCCGGTGGGGTAGCTGCCCCAGCAGGTGATCGTTTACTTGTCCATACAGCGGGTGGCAGCAGTACAGCAGGAAGTAACAATAGCCCGATAGTTGCCGTTGGGTAGAAGCAAGTAAAGCGTTCAGAAAACGGCGGATCATGGCGTCATCAATAAGCTATAATGTTACCATGATTACGCCCGGCTATCAACTAGATTTACTGGTAGGTAACACTAGCGTACGAATTGGCTTACCCGAATGGGTTGTCATAACCTACTGATCGGCTGCGCGTTGATTAGTGCTCTACTCGTTTGGTATGTTTATGATTAGCGGAATAAGAAATTGAATTATATGAAGAATGTTTACCTGTAACAGGTTAGTTATTAGCATTTTAATTTTTTGAAGATATAATTTTGCATCATAACCAAAATTGAAAATAGTCTATGGCCATTGCCAAACAGTTTCTGAAAAGTAAGCCTGTTGCTAAAGTAACGTTTGAACTTCCCGCCGAAGCGGTCAATGGTGCGAAGGTTGTTTCGCTCGTTGGCGAGTTCAATGACTGGGACGTAACTGCCCAGCCGCTGAAGAAGCAGAAAGACGGTTCGTTCAAGACTACGGTTGAATTGCCTATCGGCACGGAATATCAATACCGGTTCATCATCGACGGTACCACCTGGGAAAACGACTGGGCCGCCGACAAATACGTAGCCAGCCCTGTTTCAGTTGAAGAGAACTCGGTGGTGGTATTGTAATTAAGAATTAAGAATGCAGAATTAAGAATGGCTCTGCCTGACCGCATAGTAGTGATCAGGCAGAGCCATTCTTAATTCTGCATTCTTAATTCTTAATTATACTGCAAAGCTATCCGACTCCACGTAGGCCTTAATCAGGGCCATTTCGCCGGCGGCACCAGCCTGCGAGTTGCCGTGCTCCATCCCGAAAATAAACGACCGGTTGGTGGCTTTGGCTTTATCGTAGACGTGTTTGAAGATGTTTTTGTAGTTGATCTCGCCCGTGGTTGGCTCTTTCCGCCCAGGATTATCGCCAATCTGGAAATACCCGATCTCGTCCCACGCCCAGTCGATGTGGGGGATAATATGCCCTTCGTTCTTCTGCATATGATAGATGTCGAAGAGACTTTTGCAGGCGGGGCTGTTTACCGCCCGGCAGATCTCGTAGGTCTGGTCAGAGGTGCGTAGGAATAGGTTCGGTGTGTCGCTCAGCGCCTCCAGTACCATCACCAGCCCCGCCGGGGCCAGGATGTCGGCACCCCGACGCAGGGCGTCGATGACGTTACCCGTTTGAATGCCAATGGGTAGATTCCGCTCGAAATCGCCCGGCACCACGGTCATGAATTTCGCATTGCAGCGTTTGGCAGTATCCACGGCTCGTTTGCAGCCGTTCAGGAAAATGTCGATGTATTCCTTCTTGCCCGCTGCCAGCGTGTTTTGCCCGTTACCCCCCTTATCGACCACAAAAACGCCCATTTTAATACCCAGGCGGGCCATTTCGGCACCCATCTTCTCCTGCAACGCCGGGTCGCGGCCCATCATGCCGTTGTCTTCAAAGGCGGTAAAACCCTGGTCGGCCATGAACTTTAGCTGGTCGATGGGGTCTTTGCCCGCGCTGTTTTCAAACATCCCGATGTGGGGGGCATAGTCGAGCTTGAACTTGTTTTTTCCAGCCGTCAGCCGATCTGCCGAAGCTGGGCTGGCGGCCTGCACGGCCGATACACCGGCCAGGGTTGCGCCCGTGGTAGCGAGGGCCGTTTTCAAAAAATCACGACGTTGCGTCATAATAAGTTTAGGAGTAAAGAGTGGTTATAAGTTAGTCTCGCCATTATTTCTTCTTCAGCGTACTCAGGTACTCCACGAGGTCCACTAGTTCGGGGGTGGTCATGGCTTCCTGGAGACCGGCTGGCATCATCGACGAGTCGATCTGCTTGGTCGAGACCACGTTGGCGGTTTTGTAGTTCTGCACCAGCCCGCCGGGGAATTTCATTTGCAGGTCGGTTTCGGTTTTGCTGGAGATAATGCCCGTTACGGTGCTGCCGTCTTTGAACTTCACTTCGTAGCCCTCATAGCCAAAACTGATGCCCGCGTCGGGGTAGAGGATGGCCAGGTATTCACCGTCTTTGCCCAGTTTTGAGCCAATCTCGGATAGTTTGGGGCCGAAATCCATACCCTCGCCGTTGATCTGGTGGCAAACTGAGCAGTTGTTTTTATACACCAGTTGCCCCCGCGTGGCGTCGCCGTTCATGGCCAGCAATTCAGTCACGCTGGGCAGTTTTTTCGCCGACGTGGTCTGGGCACCGTCCAGGTATTTGGCGGCCTCGGTTTTCACACTCTTGCGCCAGGCAGAGGCCACGCCCTGGTAGGCCGCCGCCTTCAGTTCGCCTTTGAGCTGACCAGTCTTAAGCAGGTCAAGCACCATGTCTTCGCCGTCCATGCTCCCCCCCAACGACCGCGTAGCTTCGCGCCGAAGGACCATGGGCCGTTTTTCGTCCAGCGCCACCGTTTTCAGGATGCCCAGCGAAGCCACGCTACCCACCCGACGCAGGGCCATAATCATATTCATCGCAGCGTCGGCGTTAGCCGGCCCGCCAGACCGCCCGTTGATGGTTTCCATGACCAGGTCGGTTCCTTTTTGTTGCATCAGCAGCCGTGCGGCCTCCCGCCCAATATTGTCGCTGGGCTTCAGAATAGCCAGTTGCCGGAGGCGTACATTCTCCGTGGTTGGTTCATAGCGCTGCACCAACTCAACGTATTCGGGGGTGCCATAGGTCTGGTCGAGCAACTGTTGCAGGGCCTGCGTGGCACCGCTGCTGCTTTTCACAAAAGCCGGGTCGAGGTGGCGCAGGGCCAGTTTGGTGATGGCCTCATTGTGTTGTTGCCCAATGAGTTGCAACAACGCATTCGACTTTTCAACGCCGCCGGGATTAAAATCAAACGCCCGGAAATACCGCAGCCGGTCGTCCAGCGGCACGGTGGTTTCGCCCGCCAGTTTGGCCAGTAGCGGTACCGAGGCGGCGGTGCGTGCCCGCCAAACCACGTCGCGCCCACCGGCATTGGCGAGCGGGTCGTTATTCACCTGTTTCAGGTAAGCGGCGTAATAGCTATCCCACTGGTTGTCGGCCCCAATGCCCAGTGCCTCCAGGTACCAGCGGTCTTTGCCGTCGTGCTGTGCGGCCAGTTGTGCCCACAGGCCCGGCGCTTCGGCGGCCGTGTTGCGGCGTAGGGCAATAGCGCACTCGCGGCGGACTTGCGGGTCTTTGTCGTTAACCAGTTGTTTCACCGCCCCGATCACGTCGCCCTTGGTTTCGCGGATGGTGCGCAGGGCCGTGATCCGGATGTCGGGGTTGGCATCGGTCAGGGCCATGTCGGTGTATTTCTTACCCTTGCCCGGCAGTTGGCTCAGCAGCCAGAGGGCGCGGGCCTTCATACGGGGCGACGTGGCCGACTTGTAGAATTTGGCCAGGGGTTTTTCGGCTTTGTCGCCCAGGTTGTGCAGGGCCGTCCAGCCTATGTACCGCACCGACATATTGGGGCTTTGCAGGGCCGAAATAGCCCCATCTATTGTAGAAACGTCGGTTTTGGGTACGCTCCAGGCCGCGTTCTGTGGGGCCAGGCGGAAGATCCGGCCCCGGTCCTGATCGCCCGCCTGATGTCCACCCACGCCGGGGTCATACCAGTCGGCCACCAGCAGTGACCCGTCCGGGGCCACGCACACGTCCGACGGGCGGAACCACTGATCGCGCACGCCTTCTACCAGATTATTGATCGAGGCCGTATAGCCCGCACCCGCTTTTTCCACGGCGTATGACCGCACCACGTTTGGCCCGGCGTCGCAGTGGATAATCTGATTCTGGTAGCGGGCGGGTAGGAGTGAGCCTTCGTAGACAATGATGCCCGTGGGCGAACCGGCCCCCGTTTGCAGCAGGTTAGGCACCACGCCGGGGTCGTTGAGGTGCCAGTGACGTTGGGGAATGGTCTTTTCCAGGTTAGTGCGGTTGGCACTCCAGCCCGCGCCGGTCATTTCGTCGGTGTAGCCGTAGTTGCCGTACTCCATCACGTAGTTGATCCGTACGCCTTTGTTGCCGTCGTCGTCGTTGTCGCTCTGCCAGAGGGTGCCGTACGAGTCGATGGCCACTTCGAAATTGTTGCGGAAATTCTGGCCCAGCACCTCCATCTCGCTGCCGTCGGGGTTGCAGCGAAACACCATGCCCTGCCGGTAGCTGTTTTTGTCGATGGCCTTGCCCGTGTTGCGGTCGAAGATGGGCTTGCCGTTTTTGTCCTGAATTTGCCGCCCTTCGTTGCCGAAGTTGAAATACCACTTGCCGTCGGGGCCAAACACGAAGGCGTGCATGCCGTGGTCGTGCTGATCGCCGCTGAGGCCCGTAAACAGGATCTCTTTCTTGTCGGCCTTGTCGTCGCCGTCGGTGTCGGTAAACACCCAGACGTTGGGGCTGTCCGACACGATGGCTTTGTTGCCCTGCACCCAGATGCCCAGCGGCGATTGCAGTTCAGGACCCTGGTAGAACACCTTGCTCACGTCGGCGGTGCCGTCGCCGTTTTGGTCTTCCAGAATCACCACGCGGTCACCCTCCGTGTGGGTGGGGTTGCCGTTGATGGCTGGGCGGTAGTTGTAGGCCTCGCATACCCACACCCGCCCCCGCGCATCGACGTCGATGTTGGTGGGGTTTTTCAGCATAGGTTCGGCGGCAAACAGCGTGGCGTGCAGGTCGGGCGCTACCTGAAGGCTGGCCACGGCGTTTTTGGGGTCGTGCTTATCGTCGTCGGAGAGGGTGGCGAAGAAGCCGTTCAGAAACGGAGCCGATGCCCGGCTGAGGTCGCGGTTGAGGTAGGCCCCCATAAACAGCCCTCCCGTTAATACACCGGCGGTGAGGACGGCGGCCGTGGTTTGCCGGATGGTCCGTTTCGTGCGTAACTGTATCATAGCTGTGAAAGACAGTGTGTTTATTGGCTAAAGGGTAGTGTGAGCCAATTTTAACTGGTACCAGCACAATTACGTTACTCGAACCTTGGTCAGCTAGGTATACAGTTGTGTCATCAGCCCAGCATATTGAAAATGTTGGGCAAGTCGTCGCGGTAGGAAATGCCAATCGGGATTTTCATTTCGTCAATATAAAACGTGTTCTGGCTATAGCTAGAGATGTGATTTAGGTTGACAATGAATGACTTATGCACCCGACGGAAATAGCGGTTCGGTAAGCGCTTTTCCAGCACCATAATGGGTTCATTCACCACCACTATTTTGTCGTTGCTGTGAATCTTTGAATAAATACCGTACGCTTCGACGTAGTCGATGCTATCAAAAGAAAATTTGTTCAGTCGCCGCCCCACTTTCAGGAAAATAGATTCATTTACGGTGACACTTTCTTTGTCAATAGCGATACCCATTGCCCGGTTGATACCCCGCAGGAATCGGCTCTTGGTGAATGGCTTAGGTAAGAAATCGGCCACGTCCATATCATAGCAGTCTACGGCATACTGGTTGTGGGCACTCATCACCACCACCGGTGGTAGCCGTCGGTTAGTGTTTAACAGATCTAAACTGTTGGTGCCGTTTAATTCAACATCAAGAAAAATTAAATCAAAAGGTTGGTGTAACATCATGCGGGCAGCCTGCGTGTAGGTAGACGCAATGCTTACTTCGCTATACAGTGTGAGTTCAGTCAGGTATTGTTTAATCAATAGGGCGGTAGATTCTGAATCTTCAACAACCAGACATCGGTACGTTTCCATAGGTTAGTAAGTGGTTTTGTTAGGGGGTGTTATTGTTACGGGTAGGCGAGTCGGAAAGCGGCTTGGCAATGAATGGGTAAGTAAGGGCAACGAGACCTGAACGCGGGTGCCCTTGTTGGGTTGGCTGGTGATGGTGAGTTGACCGCCATTTCTGGTGAGTAGCTCCTGACAAAGGCGCAGGCCTAGCCCCATGCCTTTTTCACCCTGGGTGCCGGGCAGCAATCCAGGCTGTTTTAGCAGCAGGGCTACCTGGTCGGGGTGCAGCCCAAGTCCGTTGTCGTCAACCAGAATAGTGCCCCAATTGTGGGTGCTATGGCCACTCAGCCAGATAGACCCGCCGGTGGGTGTAAACTTTATTGCGTTGTCGACCAGGTTACGCAGCACCGTTCTCAGTTGATTTTCATCGGCCAACACCACCAGTTCATCATCGATCTGGTTGTTGCAGGTGATCTGCTTGTAGCGGGCCATGTCTTCGGCCATTTCCAGTATATCGTCGGCCAGGTCATGCACCACTATGGGTTGTGGCAGTGTGCGTAGCTCGTTTAATTGCGACAGTGACCAGGCTAACAGATTATCGAGGTTCGTATACAGTCTATCGGTAGACAGTGTGAGCTGTTGGGTGAGCCGTTCGTTTTCCTGCCGGGTCAACTGTTTTGATTGCAGCAACAGCAGTGTGTTTTGGAGCGAGATGACCGGGCTGCGCAGGTCGTGGCTCACGATAGAAAAAAGCCGCGTTTTGGCCTGGTTAGCGGCATTTAATTCGGCAGTGCGCTGCGAAACAAGCTCATCGAGGCGGGCGTTTTGCTGCGCTAGCATGGCTGCTCGTTCAGTAATCATAGCGTCCAGTTCGGCCTGTCGTTGCGCCAGTTCCTGCTTAGACTGTGTGCTGTGGCGAATCAGCCGAATAGTAATAAGGGCGAAAAAAATACCGGTCGACCCCACGGTGCTACTCAGGCTAGGCGAATTCGGTATGGTATATACGCCTGTGCGCAGGAGCAGTGCTATAAAGCCCAGTTCGCCAAGCAGCACCAGCCCGGCACTCATCAGCAACAGCAGGCCATCGGGTTTTCGTTGCCGGGTGGCCCGCAGGCACAAGCGCAGCAACTCACCAATGAGCACCAGCCGACCAGCTTTAACGGCAATCAGCAGATATACAGACTCTTGAAAAGCTGCTACGGCGGCGAGCAGTAGTAGTAAACCACCAAAACCAAGCAGGCTGGTGAAGCGGCGTGACCAGGCCCGGTTAAACTGAACCTCCATGAAGCCCAGCATGGCTACGGCCACGATCACCTCACACGCCAGTTTCGCGAAACTGGCCCCATGGGTCAGCGCAACGGGGTAGTGGAAATGAAAAAGCCAGGAGTAGGTGCTGGAGCCGGTAACCCCCGCCACTGCTGCCGTGCTCCAGCGGTATACCTGGTCGCGTTTGAACAGGCAGGAATACGCCAGCAATGACAAAAACAATGACCAGATAATACCCAGCAGGAAGGTGCGAATTAGCGGTTCGATGTTACCGTCTGGAAGCAGCGAAGGAGACACGATGAATTAGATTAAATGTAGTTAACATGCTCGATCTTGACAAGCATAGACAGATTGGCTGCTTATCGGTCTGCTTGCTGCATTCATGAGTTTGCTGGTTCTATGAGCAGGCTGAACGGCGTAGCTCAACAGGATAGCACCCTATACAGATTCATGATAGCATTATTCTTGCCAATTCTGTAAAAATGGTTTAGGTGTTTTTAAGGTAAAAAGAGGTTAAATAGCCAGTTTATGCCTCAAAAAGGCCATTTAATACCTATTGGGGCTTTTTTAGTGTTAAATTAAAAATATAGTCTTTATGAGCGATAGAGTATATTTTACTTAGTGCTGTTTCGTAAGGAAAGAAGCGTTACACAGTTAACTTAAGCTTTCGTTGGTAGGATTATAGCGCTTAGTCTATCCTCAAAGTAGCGAATTGGAAAGCTTGTTGATCATACGTCAGCGAATGCAATTCCCGAGTTCTACTTAAGTGAAAAGTCGGAAGGCATGTGCATACAGTTAGCCTGCTGTTAAGGCTATGCGGTGGTGCGGCGTAGGTGAGTGACTAAGACAAAAAGGAAAAATCCGCAGCGGGAACTGCGGACTCTCCGGAATTCAGCCAATGCCCAGAGGGTACTGACCGGTATCTTCTGCTCTCTGTGCTAGAGCGTTTTCTTTTCTTCTTCTCTCCGGGAGGTGAGCTGTTGAACAACGGCCTCACGTCTAACGGTGTGCAGGGTACGGCCAAAACGCCAGTGGCGTGTGGCCCGGTATTACTGTTCTGGAGTTCTGACAGCTTACTAACGGTAAGGTCACGAATTTCTTATTCAACAAGTCTATCTGTTTAAGACCGGTACAACCGGTTGGTGTTTCCACCCATTTGGGCTGGGGCATGGCTGTTTTCTATACGCTGTTTTTTCGCTTGCATTCCCTTACATCCATTCACTTGCTGTTACCGCTATGAACCGACAATTACTCCCGATGTACGAACAGACATACACCCGGCTACTTTGGCCCGTGGTGATGCTATTCCAGAAAAGCCTCGTTTCGGCGTTTTTGTTGCTGGCGGGTCTGCTGATGACGATGTCCGCGCAGGCGCAAAGCCCCGGCGGCGTGGGTACCACCAACCTGAAAATATGGCTCAAAGCCGACGCCGGGGTAACCACCATCGGCGGCGGTATAAGTAGCTGGGCAAACCAGGGTACGCTCTCGTCCTATAACCTTACACAGGCTACGGCGGGTAGTCGACCGTCCAACCCCACCAGCGGCTCACGACTGATCAACTTCAACCCCTCTGTCTATTTCGACGGCGGGAATTTCCTGTTTAACAACACATCGTTCATTCCCACCAACTCACCCTACACGTTTCTGTTTGTGGTGCAGGACGAAGCCGCCGATGCCGGTTACCGCACGGTGATGTCGACGGGATCGTTTTACGATTACTTCGAATTCAATAAGAACTCAGGCACGGTGGGGGCCGCCAGCAACGGCTGGAACCCCTATGGCGTGGGTGGCAACGGCGGTGGCAGCGGCGCAGTGGGTGACCATGGCACGTTTGGCAAAGGCACCAAATACTCGCCGGCGGGTGGTGCCAACGGTTACTATAACGGTACCAACTTTACCAGCGATAGCCGCACACAGCATAGCCAGTCGCAAGTGATCGGTTTTTCATCGGCCAACAGTCAGGCATCATATGCCACGAGCTTAAGCACCTGGACCGACGGCTTCAAGGATACACCCGGCTGGAGCTACCTCAACGAATCTGCCCTACAGGCGTCATTGGTGCAGCCCTACTTTTTCAAAAATCTGTCGTTAGGTGGTGATCTAGGCGGTAACGTAGAACCCTGGATTGGTAAGATCAGCGAAGTGATTGTGCTCGATAAGACCGTCACGGACCTGGAGGCGCAGCAGATAAACACCTACCTGGCCATCAAATACGGCATCACGCTGGGGCAGGGCGGCACCAACGGCTACGTAGGCCGCAACGGTAACAACCTGGATTATATCGCCAGCAATGGCACCACGGTGCTCTGGAACGGCTTGGCCAACAGTGGATACGACCGCGATATCACTGTCATTGGCCGCGACAACGGTTCGGGGCTGATTCAGCGGCAGTCGAAGTCAATCAATGCCTCGGGGTTAGTTACGATGAGCATCAGCGGCAGCATCGCCGCTTCCAACGCCACCAACACGGGGTCGTTTGCCGATCTGAGCTTTGAAGCCATCGGCGACAACGGTCAGCCGTCGTCTTATACGACCACCTACGCCTCTAGTTTCACCGCTCCCGCACCCGTCTATTCCATGAGTCGGGTCTGGAAAGTAGATGAAACGGGCACGGTTGGTCAACTAGCCGTGAGTATTCCGGGTGGCACAGTCGGTAGTACCTACCTGTTGGTTCGTAACGACGCTACCTTCACGTCGGGCAGCGGCACCACCGAGATCCTGATGACCCCAGACGGCAACGGCAACCTGGTGGCCCTAGTTGATTTGGCCGACGGGCAGTTTTTCACCTTTGCCAAGATCATGGTGGGTCCCGGTTGCGTAACGGGCACGGTGTTGTGGCTCAAGCCGCAATCTGGTCTGGTAACGAGCGGCTCGGCCGTAACAAGCTGGGTCGATTCGGGCAGCAGCGGGGTGCAGATGACCGCCCCCAGTTCCGCCAACCAGCCTACCTATTCGGGCACGTCGCTCACCAACTTCAACCCTGGCGTTACCTTTACCAACACGGGCCTGAGTCAGCAGTGGCTGCAATCGGATGGGACTAAGTTCCAGGACCGGTCGCAGGGTACGCTGCTGACGATGGTGAAACCCACCGCCTATGCCAACGGCAACCTGGCGGGCTGGGGCAGCTCCCTCAATGAGTCCAACGACCCTTCATTTGGCTATACCGGCGGTGGGCTTCCCTTCTTCTACACTACATCATCGTCGTTTGCCTACGGTACCCTGACACCTACCCCGCTGGGCGACCCATTTATTTTCAGCGCGGGCTGGCAGAACGGGAGCGGTATCTTCCTCAGCCCCAATCCGCCGGTGCGGGTCAATGGCGTAGATGGCCCTTCTACGTTGATGTACAACGTAAACCTGGCGACCACCAAAGAGATGTTCTCGATTGGCCGCGACACGGATTACGGCGGCATCACAGGCGATTACCTGGAGGTGATGACATTCGATCACCCACTGTCTACCCTTGAAAATCAGCGAGTTGAAAGTTATCTGGCCCTGAAATACGGTATGACGTTGCCCTTCAACTACCTCTCCGGGGCGGGTACGACCATCTACGACGTAAGCAGCTTCTCAGCTAACATAACGGGCATTGGGCGAGAAGACTGCCAGCAACTGAACCAGAAACAGTCGAAGTCGGTGAACACTAATGCGTTCATTACTTTGAGCCATAATACCAGCGCAGTAGCTTCCAATGCGGCTAACGGTAACAATTTTGCCGCCGACAAAGTATTTGAGGTCATTGGCGACAACAACCTGTCGAACAGCTACAGTACCGCCTACACACCCAGCAGCTTTACCTCTGCCGCGACGGTCTTCTCGATGTCGCGTATCTGGAAAGTACAAGAAACGGGCACGGTTGGTCCGGTCACCATTAGTATTCCTGGCAGCAGCACGGGCGTTTATCTGTTGGTAAAAAGCAGTGCATCGTTTGGCTCCGGGGCTACTGAGATTCCGATGGTTTCCGATAACAACGGTAACCTCACGGCTCAGGTCGATTTTAACACTGGCGTGCAGTATTTCACCTTTGCGCAGCCGGTGTATGCGCCGGGTTGCGTAGCGGGGACGGTGTTGTGGCTCAAGCCACAGTCGGGTCTTCTGACCAGTGGTTCAGCTGTAACGGGCTGGGTCGATTCGGGCAGCAGCGGGGTGCAGATGACCGCCCCTGCGGCCGCTAACCGCCCCACTTATTCGGGTACGTCGCTCACCAACTTCAACCCTGGCGTTACCTTTACCAACACGGGCCTGAGTCAGCAGTGGCTGCAATCGAACGGGACGAAGTTTCAGGACCGCTCGAAGGGTACGCTGCTGACGATGGTGAAACCCACCACCTACGGCAACGGTAACCTGGGCGGCTGGGGTACCACCGCTAACGAATCGAACGACCCCTCATTTGGCTTCACCAGCGGCGGGCTTCCGTTCTTCTACACCACGGCATCGTCGTTTGCCTACGGTACGCTCACGCCCGTTACACTAGGTGATCCGTTTATTTTCAGCGCGGGCTGGCAAAACGGGAGCGGTATCTTCCTCAGCCCCAATCCGCCGGTGCGGGTGAATGGCGTGGATGGCCCTTCCACGTTAATGTATAACGTGAACCTGGCAGCCACCAAAGAGCTGTTCTCTATTGGCCGCGACACCGATTACGGTGGCATTACGGGTGATTATTTGGAAGTGATGACGTTCGATCACCCGCTGTCGACCAATGAAAATCAGCGGGTTGAGAGTTACCTGGGCCTGAAATACGGCATGACATTGCCTTTCAACTACTTGTCGGGCGCGAACACCACGATCTACAACGTGAGCAGTTTCTCGGCCAACGTGACGGGTATTGGGCGCGAAGATTGCCAGCAACTGAACCAGAAACAGTCGAAGTCAATTAACGCGGCGGCGCGGCTGACCATCGGTGTGTCGAACACCATCGTGAGCACCAACGCCAGCCACCCCGGTTCGTTTACCAGCAATGCCGCCTTTATCGTTTTTGGCGATAACGCCGCCACGGGCAGCACGAGCATTGCCGCCGGTGGCCCCTGCGCCCCGCCGCCCGCTGCCGACAAGATTACGAACCTCGCCTACAAAGTGACCGAAACGGGCGATGCCCCCTCGGCCAGGCTCAGCTTCGATGCCAGCGGTTTCGGCTTCAATGCCGCGTACCCAGCCTACATGCAGGTGGCGACCGACGCGGCGTTTACCAATATCATAACGAGCGTTCCATTTAGCCTCAGCAGCGGAACGGCCACGGGTACGTATGATTTTCCGGCAAACAGCACCCGCTACATTCGTTTTGCGGGAAACACCACGTCGTTGGCCAATATCTGCGTAGCACCGAAGAAGCAGACCTTTCACTGGAACACCTGGTGGTATGGCGACAAGCAGAAAACGTTGTTGCCCAACTACATCCCCCAGTCACTCTCGGCCACTGCCGACATGACCATGAGCGTGACTGTGACTGACGGCAGCAACGCCTTGCTCTACCGCCCCACGGTAGACTGGTGGCCTGTGTTTGACGGCTACGGTCTGTTTATTCCCCGGTATGACAACAGCAGTAACGAAAACAACCTGATCACGACCCGGATGCAGTTCCGGCAGGGTACGTCGACCTCGGTCGTGGCGGCGCAAACCACCGATTTCCTCGTCTATGACGTAGACGGCTGGATTGGTGGCCGCGATATCGTGAAGATCTACGGTAAGCAGGGCAGCAACACCATTACGCCACAGCTTAGCCGCTACAAACCGCTATCCTTCGATCCCCTGCAACTGAACTACCAGGGTAATCCACAGCAGGCTATCGGTTCCAACATTCCCTGGGACCTGGGCGCGTGGGCATACCTCTACGTCACCTTCAGCGAGCCGGTAGAAGAGGTTTTTGTGGAATACCGCAAAGGCAACACCTACGCATTTAACGTCTACAACGACATCCGTATCGGGCCTGTGAGCGTGACCTGCAAAGCCCCCACGCCAAAAGAAGCTCTAGCCGACAACGTCTACATCTACAAAGAGGTGTCGCCAAACCCGGTGAAGGTGGGCGACCCGGCTACGTACAAATTCACGGTGCAAAACACCAACTGCGGCGCTAAAACGATCAATTTCTCCGACAACCTGCCCAGCGGTTTGATCTGGAAAGACAGCTCATTCGTGACCTCGGAAACGATCACGGTGGGTTCGGTCAACGCCTATGGCAATGGCAGCACGCTGACCAGCACCATGACGGTGCCAGCCGGCACGAGCTACTTCTACGCCAGCGTATCGGCGGCTAGTGCGGGTGTACTCAGCAACCAGGGTACGTATAATGTGGTGGGTGGTACGGGTACTAACTATGGCACCGACGATCCAACGGTGTCGGGTACTACAGCCCAGCCCACGCCGTTGACGGTGATTGCCAACGACCCCAAAGCGAACCTGACAATTACGAAAACGGCTAGTGTGGCCACGGCTCCGCAAAACGGCACCGTGACCTACACCTTCACGATTAACAACCCCAACGGTTCGGCTGTGCTGACCACATTCCAGGACAACCTGCCCACTTCGGCCACCTTTGTGGGTGGTACGCTGACGGGTGCAGGTAGCGCCACGGTCAACGCTTATGCGGGTCAATCTACGTTGACCATACGTGGCCTGAGCGTACCGCCGGGCAACTCGACGCTGACCATTGTGGCCAACGTAAGCAGCAGCACGGTAGGCTCGGTACTGGGTAACGTGGCGCAAATTTCGCCCGACATTAACTCCGGTTATCAATCGTCGCAGCTGGCTAAGTCAAGTCCGGCCAGCACCACTATCGTGGCTGCACCGACGGTTGCTATCACCAGCCCGGTTAATATCTCGGCCAGCACTACGCCAACGATTTCGGGTACGGCCACGCCGGGGGCATCGGTAACGGTGTCGGGCACGTCGGGGCAGCTTTGCAGCACCACGGCCAACGCCAGTGGCAGCTGGTCATGTTCGGTAACCGTACCATCTGGTGTTCAGACGGTTACGGCAGTTGCCAGCAACGCCGCTGGTAACAGTACTCCGGCCACGGCGAGCTTTACGGCCACCAACGCCACCCTGCCGCTGACCGTTAGCAGCCCACCGTTACAGACGGCTACGGCTGGTTCGCCCAAGACGGGTAATGCCGCTTCTGAACTGACACCGCAGGGTGGTACAGCTCCGTATACCTACAGCAATGATACCGGCAACGGCTCGTGTACGGCTGTGGCGGGTGCCACCATGCTGCCCCCAGGCAACATGACGGTTGCCAGTGGAGGGTCTTACACCGTAGTGCCGCCAAGCACGCCGGGTCTGTACTACTACTGCATCAAAGTGTGCGACAGCAGCCCCACGCCGCAATGCATCACGAAGACATACACCCTGGCGGTATCGCCTCAGCAGGGTGCCGGTACGCTCGACTGCTCGACGGCGCAGATCACGGGCATCGTGGCGGGAACACCAGGAAACGGGGTGCTGAAACTGACCATCGCCGTGAGTACAACGGGGTCTTTGCCGGTAACTATTTCAGGGTCAGGTATTTTGGTTAACCCATCGCCCTACGCGATCACTACCACCAGCACCGGGACACAGACATTCTACATACCGATCTCCTACAATGGGGCGGCCTTCGGGCCAACCACCATCACGGTGACGGGTGCGGGTGTGTGTTCGCCTGATCTGAGTCTGGTCCTACCCAAGACGGTTAGCACGTCGGTACTGAACCTCGGACCGGCCTGTGCTCCCGCCACAGCAGCTACGCTTATTAAATAACGACAGCTTGTTCCTCGCCACTCCGGTTGCTGCGCCCACCAGCCAGCAGCCGGAGTGGGGTCGAATTCAATCGAATCAACATGATGCATACCATCAAAGACCCGATCCGAGCAGGCCGTAGTTACTGGGCGATGCTGCTGCTGAGTCTGTTGTGTTTCACGACAGCCTGGGCGCAGACTCCCACACTGCCTGCCGTGCCGACCGCTTGTGACTACACAACCGAACCGGCCAACATAACGCTGACGGCCCAAAACGTGCCCGTTGGCTATTCAACAGTCTATGTGCTGGTGAACATGACCTCCGGGCTGATTGTCCAGACCAACGCCACAAACCCGATTTTTACGGGCGTGTCGCGGGGGCTGTACTATGCCGTGGCGGCGCACTACAAAGGCACCCTCAGCAATGCCCAGGCCGGTAAGTTAATTTCCGACGTGTTTTCGTCGGAGCAATGCCTGACCTACGGCCCTACGCTGGCATTAAAAGTCTGTGCACCAGCCGGTTCCTGCGATTATGCGGTGGCCCCGACAAGCCTCACGTTTACGGCTAACAGTGTGCCGGGCGGCGTGGCTACCACCTATGTGCTGGTAGACGAGGCTACCAACCTCATTACGCAAACCGGTAGCACGCCCACGTTCAGCAACGTACCGGCGGGCGATTTTGCCGTTACATCGGTACACTATACGGGTTCGCTGACGGCCCTCACAGCGGGTAATACGCTCTATAGCGTGACTACCCAGAACGTTAACTGCCTCAGTGTTTCCAACACCATTCATATTCGGGTTTGTAACAGCCCGGTGGCCATTACCGGTCCGCCCAACGGCGGCGTAGTGGCTACCACCAACCCCGTTATTTCGGGAACGGCCTCGCCCAACGCGAGCATAACGGTGACGGGTGGCCCCGGTTCAACGGGTGGTCCATGCATCACTACGGCCAACAGTAGCGGTAACTGGAGTTGCCCCAGCCTGACGTTTACCGCTGGTCCACAGTCGGTTACGGCTACCGATGGGTCGACCTCGGCGGTGAGCGGCTTCACCGTGGCTCCGCCCGTGTCGCCCACCATTGCTATTAACAGTCCGGCTCCGGGTTCGCTCGTAGCCACGACCAACGTACCCGTGTCGGGTACGGCCACGCCGGGTGCCACGGTGGTGCTATCTGATGCCACCAACGCCATACTTTGCACCACCACGGCTACGGCGGGCGGAAGCTATTCCTGCCTGGTCAGCCTGACGCCGGGCAGCAACACCATCACAGCCACGGCCAGC
The DNA here is from genome assembly GCF_017353255.1 of Fibrella aquatilis. GTDB lineage: Bacteria > Bacteroidota > Bacteroidia > Cytophagales > Spirosomataceae > Fibrella > Fibrella aquatilis. Next base: position 335,920 of record NZ_JAFMYU010000002.1, read on the forward strand.
AACAGCGGCGGCACGGCTAGCACGTCGACCAACGTGACAGCGGTAGCCCCACCCACGGTGGCGATTGCGAGTCCCGCCAATGGTGGCACGGCCACGACGTCGCCAACTATTTTGGGTACGGCCACACCGCTAGCCTCGGTTACGGTGCTGGCTCCGGGTGGTCAAAGCTGCGTGACAACAGCTTCGGCATCAGGCACCTATGCCTGTTCAAGCCTCACCTTCGCAGCAGGTCCGGCTTCGGTCACAGCCCTTGCGGGCAACGTAGGCGGCACGTCAAGCCCGGCTATCAACAGCTTCACGGCCGTTGGTCCGCCCAGCCTGACCGTCACCTCGCCGGTAAACATTTCGACGACCACTACACCGACGATTGCCGGTACGGCCACACCAGGCAGCGCTATCGTGATCACCGGTCCGGGACCAATCACCTTATGTAGCACTACGGCTTCGGCATCCGGCACGTATGCCTGTGCTTTGACGGCGCCATTGCCAACGGGCCAAAACACGCTCACGGTCACGGCGTCTGGCCCAGGTGGCAGCACCTCCGTGCCGGTCACCTTTACGACGGTAGCCCAGCCCACGGTAGCAATAGTTAGCCCGGCCAACAACGGCACGGCTACGCTGTCGCCCACGGTATCGGGTACAGCTACACCATTGGCTTCGGTTACGGTGCTGGGTCCAAACAGCCAGTCATGCGTCACTACGGCATCGGCTTCGGGTACGTATGCCTGTTCGAGCCTGACATTTGCGGCAGGCCCTGCCTCGGTGACGGCTATCGCGGCCAACACGGGAGGCACGTCGTCGCCGGTGGTGAACAGCTTCACGGCTATTGCGCCGCCGAGCTTAACGGTGACCTCGCCGGTGAACGTGTCAACCACAACGACCCCCACCATTGCGGGCACAGCCACGCCAGGAGCAATCATCACCATCATGGGTCCTGGTCCGGTTACGCTGTGTAGCACCACCGCCTCAGCATCAGGCACCTATGCCTGTGCGCTGACTGCGCCGCTACCGACGGGTCAAAATACGCTCACGGTCACGGCCACCACGCCGGCAGGAACCACGTCGGTGCCCGTCACCTTCACGACGGTGGCTCCGCCTACGGTAGCCATCAACAGCCCGCTGGCGAATACGCAAATACCACTCTCTCCTACGGTATCGGGCACGGCCACGCCAGGCGCATCGGTCACGGTGAGTGGTCCGTCGGGGCAGCTTTGCTCGACCACCGCCACGGCATCAGGCACCTGGTCATGCTCGGTCACGGTGCCAGCAGGCCTACAAACCTTGTCGGCAGTCGCATCTAACGTGGGGGGTGTCAGCAATACAGCTACGGTCAGTGTAACAGCCGTGGCACCGCCAACGGTGGCGATCCTGAGTCCGGTAACGGGTACTACGGTGGGGACAACCGCCGCTATTTCGGGTACAGCCACGCCGGGGGCATCGGTGACGGTGTCGTCTCCTGGCAACACGCCGGTGATCGTGATCGCTAACTCATCGGGTGTGTGGTCAGTACCAGCCAACAGCTTGGTATTCCCGCTTGGTCCGGGTGGTACGCCAAACCAAACGACCATCACAGCCATCGCTCAAAATGGGGGTGGTGTGTCGGCTCCGTCTACCGTGACCGTTACCGCCGTCGGGCCGCCCAGCCTGACCGTCACCTCGCCAGTCAACGTCTCGACGACCACTACGCCCACCATTGCGGGCACGGCCACGCCAGGGAGCGCTATCGTGATTACGGGTCCCGGACCGGTGACGCTATGTGCCACTACGGCCTCGGCTTCGGGTACGTATGCCTGCCCGGTTTCGGTGACAGCGGGCACGAATACGCTGACGGTAACCGCTTCAAATCCAGGCGGTTCAGTAGCGACGCCCATCACCTTCACAGCCGTAGCCCCACCCACGGTAGCCATTGTGAGTCCGGCCAATAACGGCACGGCCACCCTGGCTCCGACGGTGTCAGGCACGGCTACGCCGCTGGCTTCGGTCACGGTATTGGCTCCGGGCGGGCAGAGCTGCATTACAACGGCTTCAGCATCAGGTACCTATGCTTGTAGCAGCCTCACGTTTGCAGCTGGGCCATCTTCAGTAACGGCTATTGCCAGCAACACGGGCGGTACGTCGGTGCCAGCCATCAGCAGCTTCACGGCCATTGCGCCAACCAGCCTGACGGTGGTGAATCCAGGGCCATTTACAACCACCACACCGACGATTTCGGGTACGGCTACACCAGGTAGTACAGTGGTGATTACGGGTCCTGGACCAGTCACGCTTTGCGCCACAACGGCCTCATTATCAGGCACATTTGCTTGCCCTGTTTCGGTTACTGCCGGGCCTAACACCTTGACGGTAACGGCTTCAGGACCAGGTGGTTCTATAGCAGTGCCGGTGACATTTACGGCGCTGGCTCCACCCACGGTTCGGATCCTTAGCCCGGTAACGGGTAGCACGGTTGCCGTGGCCACCACGATTTCGGGTACGGCCACGCCGGGTGCATTGGTTAACCTCTACGGAAACGGCAACGTCTTCATCTGTTCGTCGATAGCCACGGTAAGCGGCAGCTTCTCGTGCCCAGCCAGTCTGTCGCCGGGGAGCAACACGATTACGGCCATTGCCAGTAACGTAAACGGCACGAGTGCTCCTGACCGCGTCACGCTGACGGCGGTAGCTTCGCCCACGCTGGTCGTAGCGCCCACGGGTCCGCAAACGAACACGGCTCCGGTTATTTCGGGCACCGCCACGCCGGGTAGTACTGTCGTCATTACGGGTCCCGGACCAGTAACGCTCTGCGCCACGACGGCCTCAGCATCTGGTACGTTTGCCTGCCCGGTGAGCGTTACGGCTGGTCCGACTACATTAACGATAACGGCCTGTAATGTAGCGGGTTGCGCCTCGTCGCCGCTCACGATTACAGCCCTCGACCCGCCCACGGTGGCCATCGTTTCACCGGCTACCAACGGCACGGCTACGCTGTCGCCCACGGTATCGGGTACAGCCACGCCGCTGGCTTCGGTTACGGTGCTTGGGCCAACTGGTCAGTCATGCGTCACAACAGCTTCGGCGTCAGGCACCTATGCTTGTAGCAGCCTCACGTTTGCAGCGGGTCCGGCCTCGGTAACGGCTATTGCGGCCAACCCAGGGGGTGTGTCTTCGCCGGTGGTGAGCAACTTCACGGCTGTTGGTCCGCCAAGCCTGACGGTAAATTCGCCCAACAGCACGTCAACGACCACTACGCCGACGATTGCGGGTACGGCCACACCGGGCAGCGCCATCGTGATCACCGGTCCGGGACCAGTCACCTTGTGTAGCACTACGGCCTCTGCGTCCGGTACGTATGCCTGTGCGCTGACCACCCCGCTACCGACCGGGCAAAATACGCTCACGGTGACGGCGTCTGGCCCAGGTGGCAGCACCTCCGTGCCCGTCACGTTTACGACAGTGGCCCCGCCCACGGTGGCCATTGTGAGTCCGGCCAACAACGGCACGGCCACCCTGGCTCCGACGGTGTCAGGCACGGCTACGCCGCTGGCTTCGGTCACGGTATTGGCTCCGGGCGGACAGAGCTGCATTACAACGGCTTCAGCATCAGGTACCTATGCTTGTAGCAGCCTCACGTTTGCAGCTGGGCCATCCTCAGTAACGGCTATTGCCAGCAACACGGGAGGCCTCTCGAACACAGCTGTCAACAGCTTCACGGCCATCGCGCCGCCGGGCTTAACGGTGACTTCGCCGGTGAACGTCTTGACGACCACCACGCCGACGATTGCCGGTACGGCCACACCGGGCGCAGTCATAACGATTCTGGGTCCGGGCAGTACGGTCTTGTGCAGCACCACGGTATCAACCTCAGGCACCTATGTCTGCGGACCGCTGGCACCGCTGCCCACTGGGCCTAACACGCTCGTGGTCTCGGCCTCGAATCCGGGTGGAGTTACCTCACTACCCGTGACGTTCACGGTCGTAGGCCCGCCCACGATAGCCATCGTTTCACCAGCCAATAACGGCACGGCTACCTTGTCTCCGACGGTGTCGGGTACGACCACTCCGCTGGCAAGTGTGACAGTGCTCGGCCCCAACAGCCAAAGCTGTGTCACAACAGCCTCTGCATCAGGTACATATGCCTGTTCGAGCCTCACCTTTGCGGCGGGTCCACAGAGCGTCACGGCAATTGCGGGCAACACAGGAGGTACCTCGGCACCGGTGGTCAACAGCTTCACGGCCATTGGGCCGCCGAGCCTAACGGTAGTCAACCCTGGTCCGCAAACGACTACCACCCCGACCATTTCGGGTACAGCCACGCCGGGTAGTACGGTGGTGATTACAGGCCCTGGTCCGGTCACGCTCTGCGCCACCACGGCCTCAGCCTCCGGTACGTTTGCCTGTCCGGTGAGCGTTACGGCTGGACCAACCACGCTGACAGTAACAGCCTCAGGGCCAGGCGGTACTACCTCAGTGCCGGTGACGTTCACGGCCCTGCCGCCGCCCACGATTCAGATTCTGAGTCCGGTAACGGGTAGCACGGTAGCGGTGTCGCAGGTAGTTAGTGGTACGGCCACGCCGGGTGCCAGTGTGGCCCTCTACGGTCCAACGCCGGGTAACCCCAATGGGCTGCTTTGCACCACGACGGCCAACTTCGCCGGGGTGTTCAGCTGCACGGTGAATCTACTGCCAGGTAGCACCACCCTCACCGCCGTTGCCAGCAACATCAACGGCACGGCGCAGGATAAGGTGACTATTACGGTGGTCGGTCAGCCTACCCTCGCGATTATTTCACCCGCCACGGGCGGTACGGCCACGCTTTCGCCCACCGTATCGGGTACGGCCACACCGCTGGCTTCAGTCACGGTGCTGGGGCCAAATGGTCAGTCGTGCATCACAACAGTTTCGGCTTCAGGCACCTACGCTTGTTCAAGCCTGACGTTTGCGGCGGGTCCAGCCTCGGTGACAGCCCTTGCGGCTAGTCCGGGAGGAACGTCGGTGCCTGTCGTCAGCAGCTTCACGGCCATTGCGCCACCAAGCCTGACGGTCGTCAACCCCGGTCCACAGACTACAACTACGCCAACGATTGCGGGCACGGCCACGCCAGGCAGTACGGTCGTCATTACCGGTCCTGGTCCAGTCACGCTCTGCGCCACAACCGCCTCAGCATCCGGCACGTTCGCTTGTCCGATCAGCTTAACGGCGGGTCCAAGCACGTTGACAGTGACGGCTTCTGGTCCGGGCGGTACTACGTCGGTGCCCCTGACGTTTACGACCGTGGCGGTTCCGACCATCGCGATTGTGAGTCCGGCCAATAACGGTACGGCCACTACCAGCCCCACGATTTCGGGTACGGCCACGCCACTGGCCTCAGTTACCGTGCTTGGCCCCAACAGCCAGTCATGCGTAACAACGGTCTCTGCATCAGGTACCTACGCTTGTAGCAGCCTGACGTTTGCCGCCGGTCCGGCCTCGGTCACGGCCCTTGCGGGTAATCCGGGAGGAACGTCGGTGCCTGTCGTCAGCAGCTTTACGGCCATTATGCCGCCGAGCCTGACGGTCGTGAACCCCGGTCCGCAGACGACGACCACGCCTATCATTTCGGGTACGGCCACACCAGGCAGTACGGTGGTGATTACGGGTCCCGGTCCGGTGGTGTTGTGTAGCACAACGGCTTCAGCATCAGGTACATTCGCCTGTCCGGTGAGTGTAACGGCTGGGCCAACTACGCTGACGGTCACGGCATCGAATCAGGCTGGTTCGGTAGCCACACCGATCACGTTTACGGCCACTGCTCCGCCCACGGTTCAGATCCTAAGTCCGGTGGTGGCGCTCACGTCGTCGCTGGCTTCGGGTACGGCCACGGTCACGCAGGTGGTGTCGGGTACGGCCACACCGGGTAGCATTGTTACGCTCAAAGGCAACGGCAACACGCTGCTGGGTATCACCTTCGCCGACGTATCGGGTGGGTTCTCATTCACGGTTAACCTGCCCGCCGGGCCAAGCAGTAATACCCTGACGGCGGTGGCTAACAATGCCGGTGGCAGCAGCCAGCCCAGTCAGATACGGCTGGTAGTGCCGGGCGTTATCGTACCACCAACGGTGCTGATTCAGAGTCCGGTAAGCATCACGACCACGGCTACCCCGGTCATTTCGGGAACAGCCACGCCATTGGCCTCCGTCACCCTCACGGGCGGCAGCGGCTCAACGGGCGGACCGGTGGTGGTAACGGCCTCGAATACGGGTGCCTGGAGCGTGTCGAGCATGAGCTTCGCCGTTGGTACACAGACCATTACGGCCACGGCCAGCAACTCAGCGGGTAACGCAGTCGCCTCGGTCAGCACCTTCACGGTGGTGGCTGCGACCAATACGCAGGTGGCCATTCCGATTCGGGTGTTCCTGCAGGGGTCGAAGGTGAACTCGTCGACGGCCACGCCTGGTCTGATGCGCGACGACCTCCGCCGACTGGCCCTGATTCCATCGATGGAACCCTACTCGGCCATGGGCTACACCCACGTGGGTGGCGGCGGTGGCGAGATGATCGCCAACTACAGTTCGGTGATGTCGGTGACGGGTGCCAATGCGGTTGTCGACTGGGTAACGGTCGAGGTGCGCAGTTCGGCTAATCCGGCCACGATTTTGTCTACCCGCTCGGCCCTGTTGCAGCGCGATGGCGATGTGGTGGGTACCGATGGCGTCACGCCGGTGCAGTTGAGCAGCCTTACCCTCGGCGGGTCGTATTTCGTGGCCATTCACCACCGGAACCACCTGGGCGTGATGACCAAAACGGCCCTGCCCATTACGGCAGGCATGCCCACCATCGACTTCACGTCGGCCATTACGCCAACCTACACCTTCAGCATCACCGACCCTCGCAGTCGGACGGTGGCGCAGGCTACGGAAGGCGGCTACCAGGTCATGTGGGCGGGTAACACGTCGGGCAACGACAACGTGGTGATTCAGGGTGGCGACAACGACATCGACCCGATCTCGTTCGACATCCTGGGCTTTGCGGGCAACACTGCCGGGCTGGCCAACTACGTGCGCAGCAACGTCTACCTCAACACTGACGTGGACATGGACGGGCAGGTAATTTTGCAGGGGGCAGGCAACGAACCCGACTTTATCATCTTCGAGGTGCTCACCCACCCGAACAACCCGTACAACTACACGAACTACATCATTCAGCAGCAGGTGCCCTGATCGGCAGCAGATGCCGTCTCCCGCCACGAGTGGGCGGGAGACGGTCATTATTCATCGTACTGAAAGCAAGTCCATTATGAAACCAGGACATCTACTCACCTCCTTGCTTTGCTGCCTGCTGATCGTGTTGATTGGGGTAAAAGCGGCCTCGGCTGCTGCACCACAGGTAGTCAAATACAAACTTACCCGCGACAATACGGGCACCTACCGGGTCTACATGACGGCCACGGCTTCGTTCACGTCGTCGGGAGCACCCAGTGCTCGGATCACCACGGGTCAGGTGACGGTGGTGGTGCCCACGGGTACGCTGCTCAACCTGCCCATGGGCACGGGTACGCCTACGGTGGCTAGCGTGGCCAACATGAACTGGGCCGCCAACACCCGCATAGACCAACCCGCAGAAGACCCGACGCACGATTTTATTTCGTTCGGGTTCAGCAATGCGGCTTACACGGTCTTTAACATCACCGCCAACACCGACATTCTGTTGTTTTCGTTTACCGACAACGGTACCTGTCCGGGACTGGTACGACTGCATGAAAATACAGTCAGCCCCTCGGCCGACTTGTTTCAGGGTGGCTCTACCAGCACCACGCCGGGCAACCAGCTGTCTATTCTGGGCAACGGCCTGGGCAATGCCTACGCGGGCACCTACGGCAGCGCCACCAACTGCGGTCTGGGCACGCCCGACCTGATCTCGACGGTGGGGCCGGTGCCTTCGCTGACGGTGGGGCAACCCGCCAGTTTGCCCGTGAGCCTGAGCAACATCGGCACGGCCTCGGCGGCGGGACCACTTACGTTTACCAGCCTGTTGCCGCCGGGTATTAACGCGCCCGTGTCGTTTACGTCAAACGGCTGGGGGTGCACCACCGCAGCACAAACCGTAAGCTGTTCAAATTCAACGTCATTGGCAGCGGGCAGTAGCTCGGCCTTTGCTATACCCATTACCCCGCAGCCGGCTTCGGCGGGTACAACGCCCACATTTTCGGGCACGGCTGGCAGCGCCAGCCCCGACGCTAACACCGCCAACAACATGGCCCCACCCGCAGCACCTGCCCAGCCTGTGGCCCCCGCTGCTACTACCGTTACGCCGGGAAGTCCTTGTTTGTCAGGTGATTGTGGTACGAAAATTCGGTACGGGCTAAAGGCCATTTCGAACGGCAATAGCTTCACCTACACCGTCTACATGAAGTCGGCCACGGCGTTTACGGGCATAAACGCCCTGGTGTCTACGGCTCAGGTGACGGTGCGCGTACCGGGTACGGTGACGGTGCTGGCCAACCAAGTAAACCTACAGGCGGGCATGAACTGGGCGCAGAATGCCTCGGTGCCTAATCCGGTTGAAAACCCGGCCTACTCCTACATTTCGCTCGGCTACAGCAACGCCAACAGCAACACCTTTGTGGTGGGCAGCAACGTCGAAATTCCCCTGTTCAGCTTTGAACGGGCGGGTAACTGCATCGGCGACGTGGGCCTGTGGAGCAGCACCGATCTGCTCACCTTTCCCAACCAGGAAAGCGCCAACGTGGGCAACGCCATGACCATGTTTGGCTACGGTAACTCAAACGCCTACGTCTGCAACTACACCTGTCCCATTGCCTGCCCCAACCCGGTGCTGGCCCTGGTGAAACAGGCACCGCCTACCATTGCCCAAAACGTACCCTTCAGCTACACCTTCACGGTCAATAACAGCGGCAGCGGGGCCTCTTCGGGCCTGACGAGCGTGGTCGATGTGTTACCCACCGGCCTGCAATTCCTGTCGGGTGGGGGCAACGGCTGGTCGTGCGCGGCGGTAGGGCAAACGGTGTCGTGTTCGTCGGCTACGCCCATTTCGGCGGGTGGCAGCAGCCCATTTACCCTGCTCGTGAACCCCACGCTGGCGGGCGGCCTGGCCAACTCGGCTACACTCACGGGCGGCGGGCAAACCTCGGCCATCGCGTCGGCTCCCTGTGCGCTGTGCCCGCCCGGTTCCACTACCTCAACAGTACTTGTGCAACCCGCCGATTTGGCCATTGCCATTCAGCAGCCTGCCAATCTGGTAGCTGGGCAAGCCACGGCGCTCAACCTGACCCTGACCAACGTGCTGTCGGGTGTAGCAGCTGGTCCTCAGTCGATTACGCTGACGTTGCCTGCGGGTGTCAGCGCCCCGACCACGTTTACGGCGGCGGGCGGCTGGGTCTGCACCACCACCGGCCAACTGGTAGTTTGCCAGAATCCGGCGAGCCTGTCCTTATCGCAAAGCCTGTCGCTGGCCATTCCCATCACGCCCTCGGCGGCGGTGATCGGGCAGTCGCTGAGCTTCGTAGCCACGGCGGCGGCAGCGTCTAACGAAACCAACCTGGTCAACAACAATACCTCCATTACCACTACGGCACTGGTAACCGGGGTTGACTTGGCTCTGTCGTTTGGTGCACTCAGCGCCATTCAGCCCAGCGTGCAGTTTCTGCTACCTGTGACCATTGGCAACGTGGGTGCGGCAACGGCTTCGGGTCCCTTAAACCTGCAACTGAGCCTGCCAGCGGGCTATTCGCTCAACGCGTCGGCTCTGCCCAGTGGCTGGGTGATGACCGCCTCGGCGGCGGGTGCGGGGGGGAGCACGGTCTACAGCCTCACCAATGCCAACGGCGCGGGCATCAGCGGCCCGGCGGGCAGTATCAGCTTCTCACTGCCCGTGGTGCCCTCGGCATCGGTGACGGGTTCGGCTACCTTCAGCGCCACGGTGGCCCCGCTGGCTTCCGAAATCGTACTGGCCAACAACAGCAACACCGTTACGGCCCCGGTGGGTACGCCCGACCTGAGTGTGGCGTTCGTGACGCCCGTGCCCACGTTTGTGGCCGGGCAACCCGCCACGGTGCCTTTTGTGCTCACCAACGTAGGTACAGGCATCGCGTCGGGACCGCTCACCACGTCGATCACGCTTCCGGCCAATTTCGCACTGAACTCGTTTACGGCACCGACTGGCTGGGTACTGCAATCGTCGACCAACAACCCTGGCGGCACTACTACCCTGGTGCTGGTCAACGCGGCGGGTAGCCTGAGCGCGGGCCAAAGCCAGACCATCAGCCTGGCCCTCACGGCGGGTGCGGCTAGTGGCGGACAGGCCGGACAGATCGTCGTCAGCGCCGCGGGCGTGGCAGGCGAAGTGGTGCTGGGCAACAATACTACCAGCACCAACACCAACCCGCTGGCTCCCAATGTGGCGGTTAACGTGCTGATGCCTAGTTCATTCACGGCCGGTCAGCCTTCCAGCGCCAGTCTTGTCTTTACCAATACCGGTTCGGCGCCCTACACTGGTCCGTTGAGTACGCAATTAACCTTGCCCCCCGGCGCTACGCTGGGGCCGCTGGCTCCGGGTTGGGTGGTGCAGTCGCAGACGACCAACGCCAATGGCAGTATCTCCTATGTGCTTTTCAACCCGTCCGTGACGCTCGGGATTGGCAGTACGCTGACGCTGCTGGCACCCATCACGCCCGCGGCCAACGTGCCCGGACCCCTGTCGGTGACGGTGGTGACGCCAACGAATCCGGCCGCTCCGTCGGGGGGGAGTACCACGGTGGTGGCTGGCCCGGTGCCGGTGCAGATCCCGACCGCGCCCAACGTATCGGTGGCGGTGGGGGTACCCTCGCCCACACTCACGGTAGGCCAAACGTCATTGCTGCCCATCACGCTGACCAACAACGGCAACGGTCCGGCCACGGGGCCCATCAGCACAAGCATTACCCTACCCGCGGGCCTGAGCCTGAACCCCGCGCAGTTGCCACCGGGCTGGGTCATTGGCGGCACCTCGCCGGGACCGGGTGGGTCTACGATCTACACGTTGGTGAACACTACGGCCTCGATTCCGGCGTCGGGAGGGACACTCTCGTTCACGCTCCCGATCACGGTAAGTCAGCCTGCGGCGGGCACCACGCCCACCATCACGGTGGTTACCCAGCCCACGGGTCAAACCGCCCCCGGCACGGGTAGCTACGTTAGCCCATCCATTACGGCTCCTAACCTGCTGATTACCATTGGTCAGCCGTCGCCCGCGCTGGTGGCAGGTCAGCCTTCGAGTATTCCGCTGACGCTGCAAAACATGGGCAACGGCCCGGCGTCGGGGCCACTGTCTATGCCCTTCACACTGCCCGCCGGGGTGTCGCTGAACACGGCGGCCCTGTCGCTGCCGTCGGGCTGGACCTACACCACGGCGGCTGGTCCCGGTGGCACCACCATCGTCACGTTCACGTCGGTTAACGCGGCTGGCCTGGGTGCGGGTGGTTCGGTGACCATCAACGTGCCGGTTATTCCAGCGGGCAGCACGGTAGGTACCACGCCGGTGTTCTCGGCCACCATTGCCCCCGTCAACGGCCAGACGACCTCGGCCACGGCTACCATGACGACCCAGGTGGCGGTGGTGGCTGGCCCGGCTCCCGACCTCAGCATCAGCGGGGCACCGGTGAGTTTCACGGTAGGCCAAACGTCGCTGCTGCCCGTCTCGATTCTGAACAATGGTAATGGCTCCGCTACGGGACCGATTACGGTACAACTGGCCGTACCCACGGGTATGAGCCTCAACGCCAGTGTGTTACCCGCTGGGTGGTCGCTGGCATCGACGTCGGCTATTTCGGGTGGTTCGCTCATTACGCTGATTAACAACAGCCTCACGATAGGGGCGGGGGCCACGGCCACGCTCAACGTGCCGCTGGTGCCTGCGCCGTCGCTGGCGGGCACCACCATGACATTCGGGCTGGCAGTGCAACCCGTGGCGGGCGAACTCGTGACGAGCAACAACACCAATTCGGTACAAATCACCGTGCCCGTGGCGGCTGTGGCCGTGCCTGACCTGAGCATTAGCGGTACGCCGGTAAGCTTCACGGTAGGCCAAACGTCACTGTTGCCGGTCACTATCCTGAACAGCGGCAATGCGGCCGCCGGTGGTCCGCTCACTATTCAGGTCGCCGTGCCCACGGGCCTAAGCCTCAACGCGGCGCAGCTGTCGGGGGGGTGGTCGCTGGTGTCATCGTCGGCTGTGTCGGGTGGTTCGCTCATTACGCTGGTCAACAACAGCCTCACCCTGAGTCAGGGGCAAAGTTCGGTGGTGTATGTGCCCCTGGTGCCGGGCGCGGCTCTAGCGGGTGCCACCATGACCCTGGGCCTGGGCGTCAATGCCGTGGCGGGTGAGGTAAACGTGAGCAACAACACCAGTTCGGTAGCCATCAACATGCCGGTGGTAGCGGGTCCGGCCCCCGACCTCGCCGTGTCTATTCCGGCGCAATCATTTATGCTGGCGGTCAACACCACCTCGTCGGTATCGTTTAGCGTGGTCAACGTGGGCAGTGTCGGGGCGGCAGGTCCGCTGACGCTCCAGTTTGCCATGCCCGCTGGTTTCTCTACCGCTACCAGCACGTTCAGCACGGGCGGCTGGGGCTGCGCCACGGTGGGCAGCGTAGTAAGCTGCACCAACGCATCGGGCCTGAGCGCGGGCGGCGGGTCGTTGCTGACTATGCCAGTGCGGCCGCTGGCGGGGGTGGCGGGGCTAGTGAACCCGTCGTTTGCCATCAACGTGGCGGGTGCTTCGGGCGAGACCAACCTGTTCAATAACCTGGCCGTGCTGAACATAACGGGCACCGTGGCCGTGGCCGATTTGGCCGTGAGCTTCCCGGCGCAGTCGTTTACGCTGGTGGCCGGTCAGCCGTCATTGGTGAACATCCTGGTGCAAAACGTGAGCGGTGTGGCTAATGCTATGGGGCCACTGTCGCTGACGCTTGCCATGCCTACGGGCTTCTCGGCCAGCGCCGGTTCGTTTACCAGCAACGGCTGGGTATGCACGCTCACGGGCACCACGGTCACGGCCACTTACAGCGGTAGCCTGTCAGCGGGTGGGTCGCTCAGCCTGACGGTGCCGGTGGTGCCGCTACTGACTAACTTGCTGAATCCCAGTTTTGTAGCCATCGTGGGCGCGGTAGCGGGTGAGCTTAACCTGGCCAATAACATCAGCCAGCTGAATTACGTCGGCATGGTGTTGCCGGGCAGCAACTTGTCGCTGGCGGTGCGGGTGCTGTTACAGGGTGCTTTCGACCCCAACACGGGCCTGATGCACGACAAGCTGCGGGTGGCAGGGCTTATTCCGGCGGGGCAACCCTATGGTTCATTGCCGTCGATGTCGTCGTACGTATTCATCAACAGCGGTACCGAAACGGTGTCGTCGGCGGTGCTGTCAGTGACGGGCACCAATGCCATTGTCGACTGGGTGATGGTGGAACTGCGCAGCGCGGCCAACCCCCTCACGGTGCTGGGGTCTAAGCCCGGCCTGTTGCAGCGCGATGGCGACGTGGTGAGTTCGGTAGATGGTGTCTCGCCGCTGACGTTCAGCAGCCTTGCGCCCGCGTCGTATTTCGTGGTCGTGCGTCACCGTAATCACCTCGGCGTGATGTCGGCGGCGGCGGTGCCCCTGTCGCAAACCACTACGACCTATGACTTCACCTACGCCACCACCCCGGCCAGCATATCGGCCACGGTCTATCTGAAACCGGGTGCGGGCACGGCGCCACAGTCTATAACGGCGGGGCGGTCAATGCTCTGGGCGGGCAACACCAACGGCGACGCGGCGGTGATTTTCCAGGGACCCGACCCCGACATCGACCCCATTTCGACGACGGTGATTCTGAGTCCGATGAACACAGGCCACATCGCCAACTACATTCATATCGGCTACGACATGACCGATGTGAATATGGACGGTACAACAGTATTACAGGGTGATCAGAATGAAGTCGACGTGATCTTCTTTAATGTCATGGGTCACCCTAATAATACTGGTCTGTTAGCCAATTTTATTATTCAACAACATTTACCATAAAAGGAATTTGGGATTGAGGATTTCGGATTTATTGCTTACGCTATCGCAAAGGTATTCTGGCGTAAGCAACAATCCGAAATCCGCAACCGCAACGGCGGACCGCCCCAATCCGAGATCAAAACTTGTCATGAAAAAACAACTCGCATTATTGCTATTGCTGACGGGCGCTGGCCTGATGGCTTCGGCTCAGGTGAAATTTAAAGTAAGCCGCCAAAATAACGATACGTATTTGGTGAGCATGGTGCCGCAGCAGTCGCTTGCTGCCAACGTCTCGATTACGGGCACGGTGCAGGTAACGGTGAAAATGAAGGCTTCCGAAGGCTTCGACCTCGCCGCCGTGCAGTCGCAGCAGGCGGGTGTGGAGTGGGACAATGGCACCCTGCTGAAAAGCCCCGACGGGGCCCGCGACTATGACTATTTGTCGGTGGCGCTGAAAAATATGGGTGCGCGTGGCCTCACGTTCGAAGCCAACAAGGAGGTGCCGCTGTTCACGTTTCGGAACGCGGGTAGTCCCGTTTCGAAAGTGCAACTCATTGATAATAAGATGGATGAATTGGTACTGGCGAAGCAAAACCGGTACAACGTGCTGAATCACATGAGCGTATTAGGCTATGGTCGCCGGAATGCGTATGAGGGAAACCTGCTGGCTGAGAACACCCTGACCGACAAAGTGGGGCTGCGGTCAGTGTTTCCAAATCCCGCCAATGACCACATCACCGTAACCTGGGACAACTACGTGAACGGCTACGAGGGCGAGGTGAAACTAGCCATCACCGACGCCGGTACCGGCCGGGTACTCAGTCGCGACACGGCCTACATGCGGGCGGGTGCCAACACCAAAGAGCTCAGTGTGGAAACCCTCAACGCCGGTGCGTTCCTGATCAGCCTCGAAAAAGATGGTGCCAAACTTGGTAACGGACTGAAATTTTTAATTGTCCGTTGACAAGCCATACTTCACTGTGAAATAATAGTCTTTTTAGGATCTAAAACGAGTGTTTTTTTGAGTAACTAAGGAGATAGCTAAACGAACAGGTTTGTTGAGAGAAAAATAAAAATTACTAAGCAATAAATGGCCTATTTATTGCTTAGTAATTTTTATTAGTCATTCGTTCATTTTCTACTTAACAGCCTCGGCCTTTTACCATTCTTTAGCAGTATGAAAACGTACAAACATTGTCTCCAGTTTATCATGCTGCTCCTGTTAGGCTGGCAGTCGGTACTGGCTCAGGTTACGTATAAAGTAGACATCGATCCAGCCGTCACGTCCACGATCCGGTACCGGGTTTTCATGACCTCGGCCCAGAGCTACACGGGTACGAACCAGATCATCAGTACGGCCCAGGTGACGCTGCTGATTCCCAACGGTGGCACGGCGGGTGGGTCGGTTAACTACATTGCCAACGTAGTGGGTAAGTCGGGCAAGACCCCGTCTAACCTGACCCAGCAGATGAACTGGAACCCCGCCATTGCCGGTGGCCCTGTTGAAAATCCGCAGCTTGACTACCTTTCGTTTGGGTTTAGTTACGGTGGCAACCCAGTGTCATTCAGCATCACCGCCAACCAGGCCATTGAACTGTTTCACTTCGACTATACCGGCCCCTGCCCCGGCGCTGTATACCTGATCGAGAGTGCCGCCAACAGCCCCAATCCCGACCCGTTTCTGAAGCCTAACTCGCTCGGCACCGGCCCGGAAAACCAGATGACCATCTACGGCTTCGGCACGCAAAACGCCTACGTAGGCAACCAGGGCGGCACCGCCGACTGCCGCACCACCTTCCCCGACCTGAGAGCGAGCATTGCCGGACCTGCCAACCTGGCACAGGGCGGCACGGCCAGTTATGCGGTGAACCTCAGCAACATAGGTGCGGCCAGCACCATAGGTATCTATTCCACAACGGTTGCTTTGCCCGCGGGCGTGAGCTTCACCAGCGGTGCGGGTGCGGGCTGGACTTTTAGCAGCAGCCTGCTGGGTAACGGCACCACCCAGGTAGTAGCCAAAGCCGCCAATACCGTCATTGGGGCGGGGGGTACCAACGCCTTCACACTCAACGTGGCCACGTCGGCCTCGGCGTCGTCAGGAGCGGCAGTCATCAGCGGCGGCGTGGGTGGCGGCAGTGAAATCAATCTGGCCAACAACGCGTTTTCACAGAACGTGAGCATTGGCACCGTGGCGGCCTCTGCCGACCTGGTAGCCAGCATGGCCGGTCCGGGTGGACTGGTGGCGGGCGGCACAGGTAGCTATGTGGTGAGCCTAACCAACATTGGCGGCGCAGCCACAGCCGGGGCTTATTCCACCACCCTCATTTTGCCCGCCGGGGTTACGCTCAGCAGCGGCTCTGGTACGGGCTGGAGTTTCGCCAGCACCCTGCTGGGCAACGGCACGACGCAGGTAGTAGCCACGGCCAGCGCGGCCATTGCCCAAAATGCTATGGGTGCGTTTACCCTCAACGTGGCCGTTTCTGGCGCGGCGGCTTCGGCAAACGTGGCCATATCGGGTGCCGTGGGTGGTGGGGGAGAAGTCAACCTGGGCAACAACGCTTTTGCACAAAACGTGACGATCACCGCCGCCGTAGGCACCAGCCCCGACATCTCGGTAGGCATCAACGGGCCGTCGGTACTGACGCAGAATAACCCTGGTAGTTACAGCCTCACGGTGACCAACGCGGGCAGCGGGGCCACCACAGGGCCAACTACCATTACGGCCAGCCTGGCAGCGGGCACTACCCTCAACAGCATCAGTGGCCCCGGCTGGAGCGTGACCACCACAGCCGGACCGGGTGGCACCACCCTCCTCACGGCCGTTTATGCCAACCCCATTGCCGGTGGCGGTAGCGTTGCCTCACCACTTATCCTGAACGTGACGCCTAATACCACCAGCGCCGTTGGCCTGACGGGCGCGGCCAGTACGCCGGGCGAAACCAACACGGGTAATAACAGTTTTGCCCTCGGCGTACCAGTAATCCCCGTGCAGGCCACCCTGCCACCCGACCTTTCGGTGTCGCTCACGGGGCCGTCGGTAATTGCGGCGGGTGTACCGGCCAACTTTGTTTTTGGCGTAAGCAACGGGGGCACTGGCCCCACCACCGGGCCGTCGGTGTTGACCATTCCGCTGCCTGCTGGGATGAGCTACATTGGGGCCATCGGCAACGGCTGGACCTGCGCCACCAACGCTACCCCGGCCGTGAGCTGCACCTATGTGGCCATTATTCCGGCGGGTCAGTCGGCCCCCAACCTGTCGCTGGGGCTGTCGGCGGCATCATCGCTGACGGGCACGAGCGTCAACTTACAGGGCACCATAAACACCCCCGGCGACCCTGTTCCGGGCAACAACTCCAGCACGCCCAAGTCGGTGGCTGTTACGTCCGCCGCAGCGGGCACCCAGGCCGACCTGACCACCACGGTATTCATGAGCACCCAGGCTCCCAACCAGTACGAGGCACTCACGGCCACGGTGGTGGTGACCAACCTCGGTCCGGCGTCGGCTACGGGCGTGGTGTCGCAGGTGACGTTGCCCACGGGCTACCCCATCACGTCGATTCAGTCAGCAGCGGGCACGGCGTTTACGTCGGGCAACGGGGTCTGGACCATTGGTTCGCTGGCGGCGGGGCAGAGCGTCACGCTCACCGTTACCATGTCAGCGGCCACGTCGGGGCAGGCTACGGTGGCCAGCAGCGTGACATCGACGGGCGGCAACGACCCTGCTTTGGCCAATAATGCGGCGCAGACTTGTTTTTCGGTGCCCTATAACCTGTGTGCCGGCGGCTCATTTGCGGCCACCATTCCGGGGGCCTACACCAGCATTCAGTGGTTCCGCAACAACCAGCCTATCAATGGGGCTACGTCCAACACGCTGACTATCACTCAGGACGGCACCTACACGGTGTCGACCACGGGCGGGGCGGGCACCTGCGCGTCGGGTTCGTGTTGCCCTATCTACGTGCGGCAGGCGATCAACTGCTGCGAACCATCGGCTTGTATTCCTATTACGATCCGAAAAACGAAGTAAACGCATGAGGTACCCACAAAGAGGCTGCTCCCACCTGCGCTGGTGGGGGTGGCTTTTGGTGTTCGGGCTACTGCCACTGGCGGGCCGGGCGCAGGTGACGCTGAAGATCGTGCTCGACCCCGACGAGGTGACGTACCGGGTCTACATGCGGTCGGCGGTGGCGTATTCGGGCATTCAGGGGCTGATCACCACCGCGCAGATTACGCTTTCGGTGCCGCATGGCGTGGGGCCTAAGCACTTCGAGATCAGCAACGTAACCTCGCCTGTTCCGAAGATGCGCTGGGCACTCAACGACCGGGTAGATGCCCCTGCCGAAAACCCCGACCGCGACTACCTGTTTTTCAGCTTCATCAACAACGCCTCGCCGCTGGTGCTGTTTCCCATTCCGGCCAACACCGACATCCTGCTCTTTCAGTTTACGCGCACCAGCCCCTGTTTGGGCGGGGTGCAACTCATCAGCAACGACACCGACGAGTTTCGCACGCCCAACTCGCGGGGCATCAACGTAGGCAACAGCCTGTCTGTGCTGGGCTTTGGTGGTAACGCCTACCGCCTCACCGACAATGCGCCCCCCACGGTGACTATTCAGGCCTCTGTCACGCAGCTTTGCGCGGGTGAACTGGTACGTTTTCAGGCTGTTCCGTCCGTGGCCGATCCCACCTACCAGTACCAGTGGTTTGCCGACGGCCGGGCCATCACGCCGGTGGTTTCCACGCCGGGGGTGAGCTACGCCTTTGCCAATCCCGCCGATGCCTACACGGCGGTGGTGCGGGTGAAGCTCATTAGTCCGGGCGCTACGCCCTGCCGGAGTCAGACGGTGTCGGCCAGTACGTCGCTGCTGGTGAAGCCCCTGCCCATGGCCCTGATCCGCAATGCCGACGCCCGTTGCGTGCCCCTGCCCACCCGGCTGGAGGCCTTGCCCGTGGCTGGCGCCACCTACGAATGGCGCAACGACGCAGGCCCTGTTTCGCCGGCGGCGGTTGGTACCGATCCCAGTTATGATGCCCCTGTTAGCGGTACCTACACGGTGCGGGTGACGCTTAACGGCTGCGCCGCCACCTCGCCGCCGCTACCGGTGGTGGGCGTGACGCAGGCCGAAAAAACAAGCGTCAGCATCGGGGCCGGACAAACCCTGCTGGCCGGACAGCCCGTTGCGTTGGAGCCGGTGGTAAGCAATGCCGTTTCGTTCTCCTGGACCCCCACCGACGGTCTCAGCAACGGGCGTATCCGCAACCCCGTGGCCCGACCTACCGGCACCACCACCTATACCCTCACGGCCTACAGTAAGGCGGGTTGCCCGGCGCAGGATACCGTCACGATCAGGGTGCTGCCGCCGCTGTTTGTGCCCTCGGCGTTCACCCCCAACGGCGACGGGCAAAACGATGTCTGGACGCCCATCAATGCTCAGCAGTACACTGATTATCAACTGGTTATTTTGAACAGGTGGGGGGCTGTGCTGTACGAAACCAGGGCAGCTACCCCCGGCTGGGATGGTCAGATCAACGGCACCCCCGCCCCCGCAGACACCTACCACTACCAGATTCGCACCCCCTTCCATGAGTACGCTGGCTCCGTCACGCTAATTCGGTAGGGGGTGAGTAGACTCAATACCCATCATTCACGCTGAATCACGTATTGTATGGCCCTGCTATGTGGCGAACGCGTTTAGTGAGGTTCTAAAGACCAGATAATGGGGTTTACTAGAAACGCATAACCCTTTACGCCGCACAACCTAACGGCGGCTACGTACCTTTGCCTTATGCTAGACCGGATTTACCAGCTTACCGACGGGTGGCGGCACAGCCGCCTGCTATTTGGCGTGCTGGGCCTGTTGCTGGCCGTGCTGGCGGGCTACCTCATCGGCAAAATGGGCATCATGGGCGGGCTGCTCGTTATTGCTTTGCCCGTGGGTATCGCTACGCTGGTGGCGGTGCTGCTGGAACCCAAAATCGGTATCTATATCTACGCCAACCTCAGCTTCCTGATCGGGGCTGCCCGCTTCATGGACGGCGATATTCAGGTGGGCCTGGGTCTCGACGGCCTGCTGGTGCTCACCTTCGCCGGTACGCTGCTCAACGCCAAACGCATGACCTGGAAACGGTTGAAAAACCCGGCCTTCTACTGCGTGCTGCTGTGGCTGTTCTACACCATTCTTGAATACTTCAACCCCGACTCGCCCTACCCGCCCGCTTGGTTCTACCACGCCCGGTCGTTCTCGCTCAGCTGGTCGTTCATCGCCTTTATCGTGCTGGTCAACCCCATCACCAAAAATGATGTCTGGCTGCTGATTAAAACGTGGCTGGTGTGGTCGGTGATTGCGGCGTTTTGGGGGTTCAAGCAGCAATATGGTCACGCCGTTGGTCTGCGCGACCTGGAGCAGGCCGAACTCAACTGGCTGGCGGCAGGTGGTGCGCGTACCCACATCCTCTGGGGGCAGTTGCGCAGTTTCTCGTTCTATTCCGACGCCGGGCAGTTCGGGGCCGAAATGGCGGGCGTCACGCTCATCTGCATCATCTTGCTCATGGCCGAAAAACGCTGGTTCTACCGGTTCCTGTACCTCGGTCTCACGCTGGTCATCTTCTGGGGCTTTGCCGTGTCGGGCACCCGGTCGGCCCTGTTTGTGCTCATTGGCGGGTTTGGGGCGTTTCTGGTGTTGCAGCGCAAGCTCATGCCCGTTATCTACAGCGCCATCGTGGGCATTCCGATCCTGTGCATTCTGCTCTTCACGCACCTCGGCGACAGCGTTTACCAGATCTACCGCATCCGTACGGCTCTGCGCCCCACCCAGGACGAATCGTTTCTGGTGCGGCTCGAAAACCAACGACGATTGAAAGCTTACCTGGCCGATTTACCCTTTGGCACGGGCATCGGCAGTTCGTCGGGGGCAGGAGTGCGGTTTACGCCCTGGCACTGGGCCGCTCAAATTCCGCCCGACAGCTGGTACGTGCAGCTCTGGATCGAAACGGGCATTGTGGGCCTCAGCATCTACCTGTTTGTGCTGGCGGGCATTATCCTGACGGGCATCTGGCAGCTTTGGCGGATTAAAGACCCCTGGCTGACTACCCTGATGCTCATTCTCCTCTGCGAATTTATCGGCATCTGCGTCGTGAGCTATTCAAACCCCATTCTAGGCCAATTTCCCACCAGCACCATGCTCTACATCAACTCTATGCTGTTCGCCAGCGCGGGAAGGTGGGAGAAGGAATAATTTACGAATTACGAATTACGATGTACGATTTCTGCTGACGCCAGCGTACTCGTGCCGCACCGGCGGACCGGTCAGCAGAAATCGTACATCGTAATTCGTAAATCAATACATGCAAAAATTCGACAGCATCATTTGCGTTGGGCAAACCACCTGGGAGGGCGACTTTCAGAAGGCGGTGGTGCAGCTTATGCGCGAACTTTCGGTACGGCACCGGGTCTTGTATGTCGACTATCAGCATACGGCCAAAGACCTGCTCATGGGTGCATTGGGTCGGCAGAAGGGGGTGCCCGTGAAAGCCATGTTTGGTCTGGCCAATGCCCTGACTACTAAAGACGGCAAGGATGGCAGCGCGGTACACGTCTGGCAGCCGCCCACTATGCTGCCTATCAACTTCTTGCCAGCAGGCATTCACGACCGGCTGCTGACGGTCAACGCGGGGCGGCTGGCGCGGGGACTACGGAGGGTAATGCAGCAACTGGGTTTTGAGAAGCCGCTGATTATCAACGGTATGCACCCCGTACTGGGCATGGCTCTGCTGGGCAAACTGAACGAAGCGGGCACGATTTATTATTGCTTCGACGAAATCACGATCTCGCCCTGGATGCGGGAGCACGGTGGTCGCTATGAACCCAACTACATGCGCCGCGTCGACGCCGTCATTACTACGTCAGAGGCCCTTCGCGAGGCCAAAGCGCAGGTGCAGCCCCGCACGTTCTGCGTGAAAAACGGCGTCGATTTTCCGCTCTTCAGCCAAACCCGCCTTCTCGCGCAGCAACACCCGCCCACCCGCCCCACCGTAGGCTACCTCGGCACCGCCGACGACCGCCTAGACATCGACATCGTAGCGCATTGCGTACGCACCATGCCCGACGTGACGTTTCAGTTTATTGGCGAAATCAAAGAACCGGCTATCACCGCGCGGCTGGGTCAGTATCCCAATGTGGTGTTCACCCCGCCGCAGCAGCCCGCGCTCTTGCCGCCGCTGTTGGCGCAGCTTACAGCCACCATGATTCCGTTCGTCTGCAACGCGCACACGAAGACGATTTACCCGCTAAAAATCAATGAATACCTGGCTGGGGGGCTGCCCGTTGTGTCAACGCCGTTCTCAAATCTGTCTGATTTTGAGGGTGTTGTGCCGATGGTAGCCACGCCCGAAGCCTTTGCCGCCGCCCTGCGCCACGCCCTCACCGACAATGACCCCGCCCGCGTTCAGGTCCGCATTGATATGGCCCGCGCTAACTCATGGGCACACCGCGCCGAAGAGTTCGAAGTGGTGTTTGGCCAGTTATAATCAGGCTAATTCCTGCCGTACCTGCGCCACGAAGTCCACATTGACTTCGGCCAGGTCGGCGATTTGATCATCGGAAAAAGCCGTTTGCCGAATCATATTGACAACCACCGCTCGGCTTTTGCCAATGCGCCCCTTCTCAATGCCTTGTTCCAACCCTTGTTCTAACCCTTGTTCCAACCCTTGTTCTAACCCTTGCTCAAGACCGGCTTTCCGCTCGCGGTAAAGCAAAAATTCTTCGAGTCCCATAGTCTGCTGGCGGTTTGTTAGTTGATCTAATGCTTGATCAAATTTAGTGATTGTTTCGGCCTCCTCAAACCGGATGTAGTACCGCAAAAAATTCAACAGCTGCCGAATCTTTTGCTTGTCGAACGACTTGGTTAACAGTGCTTTAGCTAAACTGAGCTTTAGCGAAAAGAGATCTTCTTCTGTTAGTTTTTTCTTTTGCAGAGCCAATTGTACAACCAGCGCCACCGCAGCAAACGGGTTATCGCTGGCGGCTAACTCAGCCGTATCCTGCGCCAAAATTTTGTAGCTATTGAATTGATATACCAGAGACGTGCCCAAAAAATCTTGCCGGTATTCGGTCGGCAGAAAAGCAGAGTTGCGGTCTGTTAGTATGGAAAAAGCGGTGATGGGTCGCCGGTACTTATCAAAAATTCGGGCGAAGTAAATGAACATACGCTCGGCAAAAGCAGCATCGGCGTAACCCTGAACTTCTACGTGCACCAGAATCCATTTCTCCTCGCCTTCACGCGTAAACACCTGTACTAGTTTGTCAACGCTACGGTTGCTAAAGGCATCGCCTTCGGGCGGGAAAAGCTGCTCCAGTTCTTTGTCCAGAAAAACAAAGCCCCGCTGCATGTCGAATACCTGGTCGGCATTTGGGATAAAAAAGCGCAAGAAATCATCGAAAATGTCCTCCAGAATAGCTTTCCAAAGCGTGTCGTCACGATTCATACACAGGGTATTTATAAACGGTGGGTGGTACTAAACATCTGGCTGTTGATGAGTTCATCACAACCTCAGCCACGACGCGGGCACTAAATCTTTGGTGTCCCAGGGTTTGTTGGCGAACCACCGCTGGGGGGCAATCACCTGTTTGTTGGGGTGGGGGTTAAGCCACGCGCCCCACCAGCTGAAGCTGCTGTTGGCAATGACGTGGTGGCGACACAAACTCATCAGTTGCAGGTCGTCGAGGTCGGCGTCGGGGCCGGTGTTGGTGACCAACACGTGCGGCTGTTCGGTGTGGATATTGGCCTGCACCCAGTTGGGGTCGTCGCTGAAAAGGAAGAACGTGGCGTTGGGAAACTGCCCCGTAAGCCTTGCCAAGGCCTTTTGGTAATAGTCCAGCCCCACAAACCCAAACGACTGGCTGAACTCAGGATGCGTGACGTAGTCGCCCCGCCGAATGTGAACTGAGATGGGTACCTCGGCCTGCGCGATCTGCTGTTGGTAGGCCAGAAAGGTGTCGCCCAGGGGCCGGTTGAAGGTCAGTTCCTGCCGAATCTGTGCGGCACTGTCGGCAAAATACTTCTCCGACTGCCAGAATCCCCACAAGATGGTGAACGGTGCCGCCGGACGGACCACCGCCGGGTCGAAGTGGAAATCCGCCTCGGAACGGGTGTCTATGAGCGGGCGCAGCGACCGGCCCGGCAACAGCCGCGTGGCCTTGGCCGCATAGAGCCAGGGTGACGAATCGAGCAGGTTGTACGGGATGGTAAACCGGTCGAGCTTGAACTTCCGGACGGTGTCGGTGGCGTATTCCTGGTGAAAATACCGCAGGTCGAACCAGAGCGACGTCTTCCCCTGCAAGGCTAGATGCCGCCCCAGCGCATACTGAAACAGCTGATTACCAAGCCCGGACGTGATTTTTGTGATAACCATGTTTTGATTTACGACTTACGATGTACGATTTACGATTTGTTGCTGTCGCCAGATTACGCTTGCTACAGCGTATTCGCGACAGCAACAAATCGTACATCGTAAGTCGTAAATCAAAACCTTCCCTCCACCAGCGTAAACACCTCTTCGCGGCTTTTGGCGTGGAGGATGGTGGCGCCGGAGAGGTTAGGAAACAGGTTGTTGTATTCATTGAATTCGTGCTCGAAACCGCCGCCGGGGTGCGACAGCAGGATGTTGGTGCCGCCAAAACAACTGGCCAGCGCTGCCGTGCCACCGTGCATCGATATGAAGTGGTTGCAGTTGGCATAGACCAGCAGTTGCAGGTGGTTAAAGTTTTGCACCGTGGCCGCGTGCTGATCGAAGAGGTCATTCATCAGCAGCACCTCTGGGTGGGTGGTGCGCAGCCAGGCATGTTCGCCCAAATCCATAATCTCGCTGTTGTCGTGCACAATCTGCCCACCCAGCGGCCGGTTATACACGATCTGATAGCGCGATTTCAGCCCCGAAATAAGCCGGTCCAGCGCCGGAATATCCAGAAAATTAATGGGCGGCTTGTCCCACTCGATGTTATACTTGTTGGCAATCACCAGCAGCGGTTTGTCATAAACAAAAACGTCGTTCTGGTAGTGGCTTTTAAACGGCACCCGCGCCCATTTCGAGAAGTCGTACGTCGGGGCGTGGGTCATGTTCGGAATACTGTAATTGCCGTATCCGGCCTCCCAGACCCGTTTTTCGTACTTCTCGACGTGGTCCGGGCTAAAAAAATAAAAGGGACGGGTGTTTTTGCTGGCCACGGTCTGTTTCAGCGTGCCGTTTAGAAAATGCCAGTACGCAAACGGCATGGCGTAGCGGATTTCCTGGTCAAATTCGCCGTAGAACTCGACTACTTTGTAGGGCGTTTTGGTCAGGAAATCGGCTCGCCAGAAGCGGAGTTGATTCAGCCGCGCGAAGTAATTGTCGCGCACGAAATAACGCAGGTCGGGCCGGATGCGGGGATACCGCAGGGCCGCCAGCACATACAGCGATTTCAGGAGCCATGATCTCATCTAGCAGGCCACTTCGTCATAAATTGTTACTAACTGCCGGGCCGTATTTTGCCACGAAAACAGGGCTGCCCGGTCCAACCCGCGTCGGCGTAGGTCGGCGCAGAGGGCCTCGTCGGTGAGGAGGCGGTGGAGTTGGCGGGCCATATCGTCGGGCGAGGCGGGGTCGGCCAACAGGGCGGCCTCACCGGCTACTTCGGGCATGGCCGACGTGCTGGCCGTGAGCACGGGCGTACCGCAGGCCATAGCTTCCAGAATGGGCAGGCCGAAACTTTCGCGCAGCGACGGACACAAAAACACCGTGGCCAGGTTATACACCACCGGCAGTACCGTGTTGGGGATATAGCCGCAGAGGACGATATCGTTGGTCAGCACCTGCCCGCCAATCTGCGCCAGCACCCCCTGCACGTAGGCGGGCGTGACGTTAGCTATCACCAGGGGTAAGGTTAGCTGCCCGCGCTGTTTCAGCAGCAGCAGCGCCCGCAACACATTCGGGACATTCTTCTTCGGGTCGGGGTTGCCCAAGAAAAAGATAAACTGCTCAGGAAGAGCATATTGCACTCGAACGCGGGTCAGCAGTTCGGCGTCGGTGATGACCCGAAACTGGCGGCTCACGGCGTTGTGCACGGTGGTAACCCGCGCTGGGTCGATGTGCAGGTGGTCGATGATGCGCTGCCGTTCAAAGTGCGACACGGTCAGGATGCGGGCGCTGGTTTTCACCACGCGGGGCACGTTCCAACGGCGATACACATTGCCAAACCGCTGGTACCAGGTGCCGCCCACCACCGCTTTCTCCAGGAAAATGATGTCGTGCAACGTGAGCACCACCGGTACTGAACTCCGCAGCGGGGCGGTGTTGGCGGTGCAGTGCAGCACGTCGAGATGCTGGCTTTTCAGAGCATTGGGCAGGGCCACCTGCTCCCAGATAGGGTACGGCCCGGTCAGCTCCACCACCGACACACCGGCCGACGTGGGTATGTCGGTTGAGGCACGAACGGGGCTTTTTGGGCCTGTGGGGGCCTGTTCCGGGGTGGGTTTGGTGAATACCACCAGTTCGTGACCACCTAGCTCGGCTAGGGCATGCAGCGTTTCGAGGGCCACAATGTCCATGCCGTGTTTGTGGGGCCGAAGCAGCCGCTGGGCTTCAAAACCAATGCGCATAAAGTGGGTAGGTCAAACGGTGAAGCAAGTTACGGGAGAATGGTCGGTGGGCAACGGCCCCGACCAGGCCACCGCCGCCGGGTGATGGGTGTCGACCCAAAAACCCGCCACGTTCCAGTTACCGGCGGCATTGGGTAGGGCGGTGGGTACAGTATGCGTGCCGGTCAGAACGGGTAGTTGGGGCAAGGCGTCGGTGATGCCCTGCCCAGTAGCTTTCACCAAGGCTTCCTTGCGGGTCCAGCCTTCGTAAAACGCCTGCCGGGGGTCGGCCTGTTCCACTACATACTGTTGTTCCAGGTTGCTGAATGTGCTGGCCATCAAAGATTTATAGTCAATGGCTGGCTGAATCGTTTCCAGGTCTACGCCCACAGGAGTCTGGGCCAGGGCCAGCAACACCCACTTGTCGGCATGAGCCAGGTTCATGTGCCAGCCGCCGTTATTTACCCAAACGGGCTTGCCGCGATACCCCAACTCAAGCGTCACCTGTTCAGGCGGTTGGCCGGTGAGCTTACCCGCCACCTGCCGAAACAAGGCACGGCCCAGCACAAACCGCTGCCGGTCGGCGGGTTGGTAAAACCGGTCGGCGCGTTGCCATTCAGTAGGGGTGAGCCAGTGGGGTGGGGGAGTAGCCAGCGGATGGCCAAGCGAACACCGGAATAGACTGATGGTGTTGTCAGGCACCTGACCAGGCATACTGCCTTGCCAAACGGACCACAAAACGGGGGGTATCAGCAGGCAGGAAACGGTGGGCATCAGCGCGTACGGCAAGCCGGAGAGAACAGACAAATCGGGTGACGTTTGTTGGGGTTTAGAGTCAAAAAACGGCCTTTGGTCACGATATAGGCCATTTTTCGCCTTAAGGTCCGCGTTTTTGTACCCTAACGGATTGTATGAAATACCTCCTGTTGCCGGTTGCCGCCATTGGCGTAATGGTACTGCTCAACGCCCCTTCCACGCCCACCCGGCCCGCCGTGGCGCAGCCGCCCGCCAGGCTCCACCGCATTCCCATCGACCCCCGGCGGTGGTACCAGGTGGTCAACGCCAGCACCGGCCTGCACGGGTTGTTCGACGGGGTGTTGCAGGAAAACGTGAATACCGGCTGGAGTAAGCTATTGCCCAACTACGACGCTTACTACCCCCTGCGCCCCGGCGAAACCATGCGCATCGACAGCATTCGCCTCTACGATTTCGCCGACCAGAACCTCGACAAGCCCATGACCCTTTTTGCCGTCACCGACACTTGGCAGCGGGTGCCCATTGCGCGGTTTACGGGGGCCAGCTATAACGAATGGGTCGGGCCAGATCCGGCCAATCCAGGTGTGTTTGCCCTAAAAACGCCCGTAGCCAACGTGCGCTACCTGGTGATCAACACCTGGGGAGCCTACCCCGCCGAGATGGAGTTATACGGCACCTATACCCCCGGCAAAGATCCGATGGCCACGCCCGTTCCAATCCGAAAAACGCCGTTTGGGCAGGCGGTGGGGGTAAATATGTTTGAATGGAACCTGGAAGAAGCCGCCCGGTCGTGGGAGATCGACGAGAGCCGGGTGCCTGCTGTGAAGGGGTTTGCGGCCGTGCGGCACTACATGGACTGGGATAAGCTGGAGGGCGAACCGGGGCAGTATACCTATAACCTTACCCTGCATGGCGCCTGGAACTACGACGCCCTCTACACCCGCCTCAACGCCGAACACGTGACCGTGCTGGCCTGCCTGAAAACTATTCCGAAGTGGTTAGAAAACCTGTACCCAGCCGGTCAGCGCGACTACGGCAACAACCCCGTTCGCTACGGCAGCGACCTGAGCAAACCGGCCTCCTACGCCGAGCAGGCGCGGGTGGCGTTTCAGTACATGGCCCGCTATGGTTTCAACAAAAAAATTGACCCGAACCTGATCAAAATCAGCACCGTAAAAACCTGGATGCCCATGAACGAAAAGAAAATCGGGCTGGGGCTGATTCGGTATATCGAGTGCGAAAATGAGCGCGACAAAACCTGGAAAGGCCGCGACGGCTACCAGACCGCCCGCGAATATGCCGCCAACCTGTCGGCATTTTACGACGGCCACAAAGGCGCACTTGGCCCCAATGCGGGCGTGAAAACCGCCGACCCCGGCGTGACAGTGGTGATTGGAGGGCTGGCCGCCGCCACCACCGACTACGTGCGAGCCATGGTAGACTGGTGCCGCGAGTTCAGGGGATACCGGCCCGACGGGCGTGTGGACCTCTGCTGGGACGTGATCAACCAGCACCTCTACGCCAACGATGCCCACAACTCCCAGGGCATGGTGGTGGGCGGCAAAAAAGCCACGCGCGGGGCCGCCCCGGAGGTAAGCGGGGTGGGGCTACAGGCGCGGGAGTTTGTGAAGCTGGCACACGAAATAGGTTACGACATGCCCGTCTGGATCACCGAAGCCGGCTACGACACCAATCCCGGCAGTCCGTTTCACGCCATCGCCATCGGCCCGAAATCCGTGCTCGACACCCAGGCCGACTGGACCCTGCGCACGGCCCTGTTGTATGTACGGACAGGTATTGACCGGGTGTTTTTCTACCAGCTCTACGACGAAAACCCCGCCGACGGCACCCAGTTTAGCTCTATGGGCCTCATCAACGGAAACAAAACCCGCAAGCCCGCTGCCGATTTTCTGCATCAGGCCAACCAGCTCATTGGGGCGTATCGTTACCAGCAGACTATGGCGGCAGACCCCCTGGTTGACCGCTACGAACTGGCCGGAAAACAAGCCTACGTGCTCACCATTCCCGACGAGCGGGGCCGCACCGCCACCTATCAGCTACGGATTCCCCAAGGCGACAGCGTGCGGGTGTGTACGCCCAGGGCGGGCCGCGAAACCATGCCCTGCATCCGGCAGCTAAGTCAGACCGGAAGTATTCCCGTTTTTGTTTCTGAGACCCCTACCTTCGTGCTGCATTCACCACGTAACATTTCGCCGGTTTCTTCGTCTAAGTGATACGCAGAGCAGCGTGCGCCAGCTAGTACATACCAGGCACAGTATCCACCACAACATCCCACGAGTCAGTAACGTATGAGTTCAACCAATGCGGCCATGAACGGGGGCAAGTGGATCACCATCGCCACGGTGGTATCTACGGTTCTTCAGTTTGCGCAGATAGCCGTTTTGACTCGTTTGTTAACCCCAGCGGCTTTTGGTCTGGTGAGCGTTAGTAGCTTGATAATCACGTTCTTTCAGCTGTTCACCAACCTCGGCTTTTCCAATTCAATCATCTACAAACAGGAGAGCGACCGCACCGTGCTGTCGACGCTCTATTTCCTGAATCTGCTGGTTGGGCTGGTCATCTTTGCCGCCGTTCAACTCTCGACACCAGCCATTGCGGCCTTCTACAACCAACCCAAACTGGACCGGGTGCTGCACCTGTCGTCGATCTATTTTCTGATCGTCTACTTCGGGCAGATCTACCTGTTTCTGATGGAAAAGGAATTGCGGTTCCGGTCTATTGCCAGCATCGAAATCATTGGCGCGGTGGTGGGCACCATCACCACGGTGGCCCTGGCCTACAGCGGCTACCATGAGTTGTCGCTCATTATTGGGCAACTGGTGATGCAACTGGTGAAGACCACGGGGCAAATCATGCTGGGACGCGGGCTGTTCAAACCGTTGCTCAGCTTCTCGCTGGCCGAAGCCAAAGACCACCTCCGGTTTGGCCTTTACAATCTCGGCGACGGGCTGCTGGGCTTCGTGCAGTCAAATTCCGATAACATTCTGATTGGCAAGATGTTGGGCGTAGAAATGCTGGGCTACTATACTATTGCCTACCAGCTGGCCATCTTCCCGATCACCAAGCTGAACCCCATTATTTTGCAGGTGGCCTACCCCATTCTGGCCAAAATGCAGGGCAACAACGCTGAACTGAAACGGGCGTATCTGAAAATCCTGGATATCCTCAGCTATTGCAACATGCCGCTGCTGGCGGGCCTGTTTGTCACGGCCGAAAGTGTGGTGCCGCTGGTGTACGGCCCCGGCTGGGAAAAGACCATCGAGCTAATCCACATCTTTGTGTTTGTGGGCCTGTTTATGTGCCTCAGCCACCCGCTCTTCACGCTGGCGTTTACCAAGGGCAAACCCAACCTATTGTTCTACCTGAACTTGGTAACGCTGGTGATGAAAATTCCACTCGTCTATTTCCTGGGGCAGTACTACGGCGTCATTGGCATTGCCACGGCCTTTTTGCTGGCTACGCTCTTCAAC
The DNA here is from genome assembly GCF_017353255.1 of Fibrella aquatilis. Classification (GTDB taxonomy): domain Bacteria; phylum Bacteroidota; class Bacteroidia; order Cytophagales; family Spirosomataceae; genus Fibrella; species Fibrella aquatilis. Next base: position 366,771 of record NZ_JAFMYU010000002.1, read on the forward strand.
CTGCTGGCCAACTTCGCCATTGTACATTACTTGATTGGCGATTTTATGGGCACGTTTCTGAAAAACATTGTCCGCCCCACGGTCTTTTGCCTGCTTATGGTGAGTGCCGTAACGGCCTACAAAGCCGTTTTTGGCCATGAAGGTTCTATCAACACCATCGCCGAAATCGCCCTTGGCGGGGCCATCTACGCAGGCCTTACCCTGGCCTTCAAACTCTCCATTCAGGAGCTAAAAACCTACCGCGAGGCGCTCTAGAAAGTAGGTAATGGGCAGTTGCAGACAACAGGGTTAGCACCCGCTACACCCCGTGTTGTTCTTCATCGGTAGGTCCTGCGCCGGTGTTGCCTTCGGTAATTACTTTTTGCGGCGTACCCACGGTTGGGGCGGCGGGAGGTGCCCCGGCTAGCCCGACACCGCTGCCATCGAGGGCATAGGCCAGCGCATTAGCCAGATCATCGGCGGGGGTTTCTTCGCCTGCTTTCGGTTTCTCTATGCCCGATGGGTTTACCTCGGTGGGTTGATCCTTAGTAAGGCCATCGGCGGTTTGGTCAATCACCTGTTCGTCGGCGTTGGGGTCGGTTTCCATGCCCGTGGGCACGTTTTTGAGGTCTTTCATAATAAGAGGTTCAACGTTTAATGTCTAAAGTTGGCAGACGCGAAAATGCTCCTGCGTCAGCCAACTTTAGACATTAGACATTAAACGTTGAACCTCTTGTTATGGTTTTTGCCTGCCGGTGGTGTCGGTGGGTTCGGGTATGGCTACGGGTGGGGGCACGTTGAGCGAATCGGTCCCGCCGCTGCCGCCGTCCGTATTGGTCGAATCGGATTCCACGCTTTCATCACTATAGCCGTCGTCCTCATAGACACAGTCGTCATATTGTTTCTGAATGTCAACGGTGGCTTTGGGGAATGGCCCCTGCAAATCGCGGAATTTGGGATCGGCGTACACTTTTTCCAGAAAACCACCTACAATGGGCAGGGCTGTTTTGGCACCCTCGCCCATGTCTGTAGACCGGAAGTGGATACTGCGGTCGTCGCCACCCACCCAGGCACCCACCACGAGCTTGTCAGACACCCCTACAAACCAGCCGTCGGAGTTGTTGGAGGTGGTACCGGTTTTGCCGCCCATCTGATGGTTATGCTTGAAAAGATCAAACGACCACAGGTTTTGCGACGTGCCACCACGCTCCTGCAAGCCGCCCTGCAACATATACAGCATCAGATAGGCCGATTCGGGCCGAATGGCGGGCCGGCGCTCAGGTTTAAACGACTCGATTTCTCTGCCATCCCGGTCTTCAATGCGCTGAATCAGCATTGGTTTGGTATACTGCCCTTCGTTCACGAATGAACAATAAGCCGACACCAGTTCATACAGCGACACGTCTGACGACCCCAGGCCGATAGACGGTACGGCATCGAGCTTGCTGTTGATTCCCAACTTGTGGGCGTATTCAACCACGCGCTCCGGCCCCACCATGTCGGTGAGTTGAGCCGTGATCGAGTTGACCGACCGGGCCAACGCCCGGCGCAGGGTCATGTTGGAATAGGTGAAGCCCCCGCCCGAGTTTTTAGGCTCCCAGACCTTGTCTTCGCCGTTTTCGCGGTAGGGCTTGCGAAACGGCTTGTCCCGAATCCGGTCGCAGGGGGTCATGTTAAAGGCCGTGTCGTCGATGGCCGTGGCGTAGACAAACGGTTTAAACGTTGACCCCGGCTGGCGTCGGCCCTGCTTCACGTGGTCATACTTGAAATAGTCGTAATCAAGGCCACCCACCCAAGCGCGGATAAAGCCCGTGTGGGGGTCCATAGCCACCATGCCTGCCTGCAAAAAGTGCTTGTAGTAGGCAATGGAGTCGTAAGGGGTCATGCTGGTTTTGCGGGCATTGTCTTTGCCGTTCCAGTCGAAGACTTTCATGGGCTGCTTTTTCACCTTCATGTAGTAATCGACCGAGTCGGGGTAGATCTGGAATTTCTTCACCAGGCCTTTGTACCGTTCGGTGCGGCGGGCCACCGAGTCGATAAAGCCGGGTAGTTCGTTACCGTCTTCGTCGGTCCAGGGGTTACGGCCTTTCCAGTGGTTGTCGAAGGTCTTTTGCAGCCGTTTCATCTTCTCGGCGGTGGCTTCTTCGGCATACTGCTGCATCCGCGAGTCGATGGTGGTGTGAATGCGAAGGCCGTCGGTATAGAGGTTGTAGCCGTTTCTATTGCCCCATTCGGTCACGAATTCAACCACGGCATTTTTCAAATAGCTGGCCGGGCCGGCGTAAGGGTTTTCGGGCGTGTAGTCGGTAAGCAGGGGCAGTTCGCTGATCGAATCGGCCTGGGTTTTGGTGATGTACTTGTATTTGGCCATCTGCTGAATCACCGTATTCCGCCTTTTCAGCGAGTTTTGGGGGTTTTTCAGTGGGTTGTAGTACGTCGTGGCCTTTTGCAGGCCTACCAGTACGGCACCTTCCTGTACGTTCAGGCTATCGGGCGTTTTGCCGAAAAACGTCTTGGCGGCAGTCTTCAGCCCAAACGAGTTGGACCCAAAATCGACGGTGTTGAAGTAGTAGGTCAGAATCTCCTGTTTGGTGAAGTTTCGTTCCAGCGTCAGTGCCATCAACCACTCTTTCGACTTGTAAATTACCTTGCGCACACCCGGAATGCGGTTCAGGAAGCCATCGTTGGTACGGCGGCGGGTCTTAAATAGGTTCTTGGCCAGTTGCTGCGTAATCGTAGAGCCGCCCCCATCGCGTCCGAAGCTAAACGCTGCCCGGCCAATGGCGCGGGGGTCAATGCCGCCGTGGTCGTAGAAGCGGGCATCCTCGGTCGCTACGAGGGCTTCAATCAGGTGCTTCGGAATATTTTCGTACTTAATGGGCGTGCGGTTTTCGGCATAGAACTTGGCAATCATCTTGCCGTCCAGCGAATAGATTTCCGATGCCTGGTTGAGCTTGGGGTTGCGCAGGTCTTCTACGCTGGGCAGCGCACCCGTGAGGTAGAGAAAATTGGTTTGGAGCACAAAGACGTAGCCAATCAGAAACAGCAGAAACATAAGGCTGTATTTGGCCAGGCCGCGCAGGTACGGATAGTACCAGCTGTTTGGGTCTACATACTGATGAACGAAGGTCCTGAACTGTTCGCGCCGGGCCATCAGGCCGTCTTTCCAGGAACTCACGCGCTCTTCGCCAATGATGCGTGAAACGCCCGCGCCCAGCTGCGTACGTCGGTGTCGGGCACGCTGCCGAAAGGAATTAACACCTCGCTGCACAGCCCGAAGCCGCTCTCTATGGATACTCATATATACGTTTGGGTAGTCTGAAACCTGTTACGACAGGTAGTCAGCAAAGATAACGTAAACTAGAGCCAAACAGATAAAAAGCCCCCTCCGCAAGCTACGGAGGGGGCTTTTTAGAGTTTACAGTTTGCTGTTTTCAGTCTTCAGTTGCTCTGCAAGGGTAATCCACGTGCGAAGCAACTGAAGACTGAAAACAGCAAACAGAAGACTACTTTTTTGCAAATGTCATCGCCACACCGTTCATGCAGTAGCGGAGGCCGGTGGGTTTAGGGCCGTCGTTGAAGACGTGGCCGAGGTGCCCGTTACAGACCGAACAAAGCACTTCGTCGCGGTCCATGCCGTAGCTGTTGTCTTTGCCCACTTTCACCGCGTTTTTGCTAATTGGCTCATAGAAGCTAGGCCAGCCCGTGCCCGATTCAAACTTGGTCTTATAAGAGAACAGTGGGTTGTGGCAGCCTGCACAATAGAACGTGCCGTCTTCGTGTACGTTCAACAGGGGGCTGGTACCGGCGCGCTCGGTGCCGTGTTTGCGCAGCACTTCATACTGGTCGGGCGTTAGCTGTTTCTTCCATTCGGCATCGGTTTTCACGACGGTCTTGCCGCCCGGCGGGTTTTGCCCCTGACTGTACAACGCGGCCGATTCTTTAGCCGACATATTGGTTTGGCAGGCAATGGTTGCCAGGATAGCAATAACTAAGGTGCTGTTAACGAGGTAGTTCATTGGATGGTTAGCGGTGATGAAGCTGCTGCTTTGCCGCTACCTAATAAACGTAAAATTGGCGCAATCAGTTTTTCACCACCAGCCACACCCCCGCCAGAATCAGGATGATGCCCAGCAGCCGCCAGCCATTGGCCGAATGTTGCGCAAAGCCCAGCAGGCCATAGTGATCCAGCACCACAGCAGCGATCAACTGCCCAGCCACGCTCAGGCTCACCAGGTTGGCCGTGCCAATGCGCGGCACCGACAGAATCACGGTGGTCACATATACGGCCCCGATCACGCCGCCTGTGTACTTCCACCACGCCAGCGACCGAAGCGTGGTCATAGGCGGCAGGCTCCCCCTCATACCCAGGTGCAGAATGAGCAGGGTAACGAACCCCGTACCAAACGAGATCAGTGCCGCTAAAACGGGATTATTCAGCCCCAGCCGCAAGTTTGAGTTGACCCCCGCCTGAATAGAGATGGCTACACCAGTGAGGAAAGCAAGGAGGAGAAAGAGTGGGTACATAAGGCAATTAAGAATTAAGACTGCAGAATTAAGAATGACTGACGCGAGAACACAGTTGCGTCAACTATTCTTAATTCTGCATTCTTAATTCTTAATTCCTTTCGCCAGTTCCCACCACATTGTGCGGTCATCCTCGGCGAAGGGGTGGAAACTGTTGTGGCGGAGTACGGCCTGCGAGGCGGCGTTGGTGAGGTCGGTTTCGGCGGTGACGCGACGTACGCCTGGTTGGTTGAGCGCCCAGGTTACCAGCCCGCCTACGAGTTCGGTCATGTAGCCACGCCCTTGAAAAGTAGGATAGGTGCCGTAGCCGATCTCGATGGTCTGTTCTTCGTCGGGGGCACCTTTGAATTTGGCGTCGGCCACAAACTGATTTAGGGTCCGGTCGCGGGCAATCCAGATGGTGTCGTAGAGGGGTTGACGGTTGGGGTTTTGGAGAAACGGAATCGTGAAGTGCTTCAGGATGCTCAGCAGCGGTTCGGTCACCTCGCGGTGGCCGGGCAACGCGCCCAGTTCATCTTCCAGCAACGTCCCCCCGGCCAGGTGTAGCCGCAACTGTTCCAGAGTTAATGGTCTGATCGACAGCCGGTTCGTTTCAATCATAGCTCGTTGAGGGAGGTGGTCACGCGGTGCGTCAGAATGTCGATCAACTCATTATTCATATGCTCAGAAATAACAAACCAATAAGGTTTTTGAAACCTTATTGGTTTATTCCCCGCTCACATAACTCGCCGTACCTACCTTTTCATACAGCTTGGCCAGGCGATGGGCATGTTCGTCGTAGGCGGCTTCAAAGAGCGAAACGGCCCGGTCGGTACCCACTACTACACTGGCACTAAGCACGTTGGGTGGCCGGCTGGCTTCGGTGAGTAGCTTCGCGGTTTCGGCTTTGAGGCAGTTAATGAGCACGGCTCCACCTACAGTGCTGCCGGGGGCCACGGGCGTGTCGAGGCCCGGCACGGTCACCATTGCATCACCGACGGGGGCGCCGGTGTCGAGGATGAGGTCGGCGAAATCGCTCAGCTTTTTGCCGTCGGCACGCTTGCTCATGCTTTGGGCGGCGTGCTCCTGCGTGACCAACGCAACTACCTTAATGCCCTGCTGCTGAAACAGTTCGGCCATCTCGATGGGCACTACGTTGCAGCCGCTGGACGAAATGATGAGCGCTGTATCCAACTTGCTGAGGGCGAAATTTCGGAGAATACGGTTGGCCAAACCGGGTACATTTTCCAGAAACATGGCCTGCCGCTGTCCATTGGCCCCCACTACCAGGTTATGGAAGGTAAGCGAGAGTTCAACGATGGGATTGAAACCAGGAAACGACCCGTAGCGCGGCCACATCTCTTCCACCATAATACGGCTGTGGCCCGAACCGAAAACGTGTACCATACGGCCCGCCAGGATGCTGTCGGCAAACCACTGGGCACCCTGCTGAATCTGTGCCTCCTGCGCCGCCACCGTATCCAGTATAGCGCGGCATTTTTGGATATAATCTTGTGTCATAAGGTGGGGATGTTTTTAATGTAAAATGAAGAATGTAAAATGGGTGTTAGCGGGTCGGCTTCGCGCCTGCAACACTGAAAGCGCGAAGCCGACCCGCTAACACCCATTTTACATTCTTCATTTTACATTCATTCTCCAACCCTAATAAGCCCTCCATGCCCCTTATCTCCCGAAAAAAACTGGTTTATCCCATTCGCCAGCCCCTGCGCGACTACCTGACGCACTACAACCGCGAACATAAACTGCCAATTCAGTACAGCGACCTGCTGCGCTACGACAACTCGGCGTCGCTCTTCGACAAGCGCAACCGCGACACGCTCTGGGAAACGGTTTATTTTCCGGCATCAGAGGCCAACGACATGCTGCTGGGGCTGAAACAGATCTATGCAATCCTGAAAGCCGACGGCGACATGTCGGTCACGGGCCACCTCACCATCGACCGGGTTGATCTGTGTAGTTATGGCAACACCCAGCCGTTTCGGGTGCGGGTGCGAAACCTGGTGAATGACAATTTCGACTATTTCTATATCAAAAACGCCGATGCCTCGCGGGTGTATGGCCTTGAATTAGAGCATATTCTGTCGCCAAACCGTATCAGTTACCTCACCAGCGGGCAGACCCTGATTGAAGAACACATTGCGGGGATTCCAGGCGACATGTTTTTTGAGCAGCAAATGAACGACGCCGACCGGAACCCCGTGCGGCTCTGCAAGGAGTTTGTTAAATTCAACGAACGCTGCTTCGTGCGCCTCCTGGGCGACATGCACTCCAGCAATTTTGTGGTCGACGTGACGCCCGATTTCGACGAGGTGTACTACCGCATCCGCGCCATCGACTTCGATCAGCAGTCGTATGAGGGGCGCAAGTCGGTGTATATGCCGCAATACTATCGGCAGAATGCGCCCATTATCAAGCTGGGTACCGAATACCTGACCCCCGAAAGCGTGCGGCAATACCAGATCGAAGAACGATCGCTGATGGCCGGGCGGCTGCGGGTAGAGCAAGCCCGCATCGGCGACCTAATGGCGGCTATGCGTTTCGACGCCATCGCCCCTGAACCCAACGTTCGTCAATTGGCTGACTCACTTGACCGGCATTACCATACCCGCCTGTTCGACACGGGCCGCAGCATGGGTGACCTCGTCTGGCGCAGCCTGGAACTACTGGCAGGGCATTGATTTGGTTATTGGCCGAGGCAAAAACAATCCATCCGCGTATTATCAGTTAATACAAACCCTACACCACTTCCTGAATGGCAAAGCTTGCGGCACCGATGGCGCCGGCCATGTCGCCGAAGTGGGCGATTTTGATGGGGGTAGTCAAACCGCCGGGACGCCATTCGTAGGCATCCATAAAAGAGGTGAGCGGCAGCAGCAAATCAGCATCGGCCTGGGTGATGCCGCCGCTTAAGACCACTACGTCGGGCGAGAAACAGTTGATCAGCGAACAAATGCCTACGGCTAGTTTCCGCACCGACGATAGCCACACCCATTGCGCAAACGGGTTGCCCTGTTTGTAGGCTTCCAATAGTTGGTAGGTACTCGTGTAGCGCCCCAACGACCGTTTTTCAATGGTGGCGTTGCCGATGGCATCTTCCAGACTGCCCGGCAGGCCCATAATGTCGCGGTCGCCTTCGGTGTCGACCGTGATGTGGCCGAGGTGACCCGCCCGCTGACTATTACCCTGGTACAGCCTCCCGTCTACGAGCAGTCCGCCGCCCACGCCCGTGCCTAGGGTTAGCAGCAGTACGTGGCGACTGCCTTTAGCCACGCCAAAGCGCGTTTCGGCCATGAGCGCGGCATGGGCATCGTTAACGACATACACCGGCGCGTTCAGAAAATCGCCCCAATGGAAGCCCTCTAAACCAGGCAACCGACCCGGCATGTAGGCAATGCAACGGTTCGTCTCGTTGGGCAAACCCGGTGCCGATAGGCCAATTGCTTTAATCGTACTGCCTTGATCGTCAGTTGGTTTCACTAAGTCGGCATGTTGCTGTAATTCGGCTACGGTTTCGGCCACAGCCTGTTTCCAGTCCTTATCGCCGTGGGTGGGGTGATAGAGTTGCTTCACCATCTCGCCGGTGTCGATGGTCATCAGGACGCCCTTTATCCAGGTCCCGCCAAGGTCAATGCCAATTGCAAACATGAGGGTAGAGATTTACGAATTACGATGTACGATTTACGATTTTTGCTGACGCGTCAGCTTGCTGTAGCGTAAATGGACGCGTCAGCAAAAATCGTAAATCGTCCATCGTAATTCGTAAATCTAGAGATACTGTCCTTCGCTCAAATCCCAGCCGCCATCGACGGTGAGGATTTGGCCGGTGGTGAAAGCAGACTGGTCGGAGAGGAAATACACGGCGGCCCCGTCGAGATCTTCAGGTTTGCCAATGCGGCCACCGTCAAGGGGTTGCTTGGTTTTGATAAACGACATAATGGCCTCGTCGTTGGCGGCGCGTTGGGCCATCGGCGTTTCAACCAGGGCCGGAATAAGGCAGTTAACGCGGATGTTCTGCGGGGCGTAGTAGGCTGCAATAGAGCGCGTGAAGCCAATCACGGCTGCTTTGGCCGCTGCGTAGGCGTGGGTGACGAAATAGTTAGGCGAGGGTGAATAGCTCAACACCGACCCAATGTTCAGGATCACGCCCGGCCAAGGTTTGCCATCGATGCCCGCCGCCTGAAATGCCCGGATCGCTGCCTGATTCGACAGCATCAGCGAGGTGAGATTGAGTTGAAACGTAGTATTCCAACCTTCCAAAGTCAGGTTGTGCAATGGCCCGTCGCCAAAGCGACGCCCCGACCCGCCAGCCACGTGATAGAGGCCATCGAAGCCCCCGAAGATGGTTTGGCAAAGCTGAATGGCCTTGATGGCCGTTTGCGGGTCGGCGGCATCGCCGCTCATAGCCAGACCGTTACCGTTGAGGAGTTTTTCGGCGGCGGCGCAACTGTCGGGATTGCGCCCCACCACTACCACTTGCGCGCCCTCGCGCACAAAAGCCTGCGCGGCCGAGAGGCCCATGCCGGTGGTGCCGCCCACCACCACGATTCGTTTGTTAGTCAGCCAAGTCAACGCTGTTTACGATTTTACGGTTTACCGGTTGACGAGCTACCAGCCCACGCCAACGCATGTGCTAGTTAGCCCCGCAACGGCAAACGGCAAACCTCTGGCAGCAAACTTTTCTACAAATGAGGCTTTACGGCGGCCTCCAGTTTGTTCAGGGGCTGAGCACCGGTTTGCCGCCATACCACTTTGCCGTCCTTAAATAAAATCAGCGTAGGGATGCTCTGAATCTGATACTTATCGGCGGCAGCGCGACTACGGTCAATGTCGACTTTCACGATCTTGAGCTTGTCGCCCGTGCGGTCGGCAAGTTGTTTGAGGGTAGGGGCCATAGCCTTGCAGGGGCCGCACCAGTCGGCATAAAAATCGACCAGCACGGGTTGGCCACTCTTAATAAGTTCGTTGAAAGGAAGGGGTGCCTTGTTCATGTGTGTGTTGTTTACAACCAAAACAGACCCCTTCGGGCCAACGTTCATTTTTTTGAGCGAAGGGCGAGGGAGTTGGTTGGTAGTTGGTGGTTGGTAGTTGGCTGACGCCCAGTCCGGCGTTCCGGCCGCGCGTCAGCCAACTACCAACTACAAACGAACACGGCTTGGCGATGTGGCGGAATTTGAAAATCGTCAGCCCGTAACCGCTGCTGAATAAAGTTACAAAAATTCATTGTTAATTCTGCTGTTCATTAGTATTCCGTCGGCTGGAACTGAAGCTGATCAGCGAACAAAAAGCTGAGAATATATTTGCCGCCCCGCCATATTGTCAAACCGCCTGTTGTGTGCCGTTTTTATTTCGCACTTATCATCTTTTTCACAAACTCAATCTCTGTGTCAATTCCTTTGAGTTTATCCTTAATTGTCGGTATTATTTTATAGTCTAAAAAGTTTACTGGTGGTATAGTGAAGGGTTTGTCAGTACCACCACCTGTAACTGGTATAGTTACTTTTATTTTGCTATTTGGTAATACAACATTTAAACTCCAACCACCACTGCCTACACCTGCATCCATATCATCTCCATTGTCTTCGCCAACAACTTTGACAAAGCCATTGTCCCGTTGAATTAAGTGTTTCATTTTGCCTGCAAAAGCAAAGCCTGCGGAAAATGTCAAACCGTTTTGCAATAGAAAAACTTTTCCGTTGTAGGCATTTGGCATTAGTGGCTTTCCTTTTGTGTCGTGTTCGGTATACTCTGGTTTCAACTTGAACCTTCCATCAGGCAATTTGTCAATTAGTGCATAAGGATTGTATTGAAATACCATTAGAAGTTGTTTGTTCTGTTCAGTTTGCTCAACATACTTTATTTGAGTGAACTTATCACTTTGTATAAAAGACAAGCCTTGATTGTTGTCTTTGGGAATGGCTCTAAAATAACTGGTTGCAAGTTGCCAAGTATCGTTACCACCTTCATTGTTTCGTATATCCACAATTAAATTTTCAATTCCGTCCTTTTTAATTTGGGTGAACATTTTTTCTAATAATGAAGCAAACTTTACACTATCATTTTCTACTCGTTGTGGTGCAAAGGTCTCAAACTTTACATATCCTAATTTTAATTTTGGTTCAATTTGTTTGTATTCAATAAAAGTATCCCAAGCGCCAATGTCTTTACCTGTTTGTTCTTTGTAAGCATTGGCAATAGTTTGTGGTAATTCGGTTTGCACGGTAATTTTTACCTTTGATTTTTTACCAAATGGAATAATTTCTACCAGATAATTTTCGGATGGATAAAGCACTTGTAATAAGTACTGAAACTGGTAGTAAGTGCCTAATACTTGATACTTAAAAGTGGTATTTCGCCCATTGGCAAAAATGTAGTTGCAAAATTCCTTTGAAAGTTCTGCCGTTGTTTTGCCATTGATAGCTACAATTTCACTTCCATTTGGAATTGATTTGTTGCTGCTGCAATTATTAATGATGTATAGCTTTTTATCCAAAAACATTAGAACAAAAGGCATATGTTTTCTGCTTTTTGGTAAAGTTCCCATTTTGAAGTTAATACCACCTTCGCCATTTGTCATACCAACACCATCGTGTCCGTGTTTTAATGCAGCCATACAATACCTTAATTTCAAATTAAATAGCTCTGTACTCGTATTCTCATTTAATGTATTATAAACACTGTCATGAAGCACTTTAAATCGTTCAGGAGTTATAAACCAATTTAACCCGGCATGCATTTCTTGCACACTAGTTCTAAATATATTGAAGTCTTCCTGTTGTTGGGAAAGTGTCAATTGCTGCTGTGCTTTTGCTTGTTGTAAAACCAAAAGCAAAAAAATTAGAATTAGCTTATTCATTGATTTTGTAATTAATGGTTAAGGTATTTGGATTGAAATTTTTAATAAAAAGATGCCCATCAGTTGGAATGAAAACTGTCTGACTGCTATTAGCTTGAAGCGATGGATTAATCCATTTTTCGATACCGTTATTTTTTACATAATAAATCTCACAGGATTGATTAGCGTTTGAGTTTGTCAATACAACATCAAAACTTGGGTGCTTGATGTCCTTCCAAACTCTAAGTTCTCCTTTTGCTGGAACTTCAAGATTGCCCGATTTTGGTTGAATGCTTGCAAGGTTTTTGCTTGAATTACAAGCGTTAGCAATTACAATAATTGCTAAAAAAACGAAGATTATTTTTTTCATGGTAGTTTGGTTGAAATGATTTACAAATGTGTCATTATTACTGTTGTAAGTCGTCTCAAATTAGATTTTGTAGGTCTCAAATTATGATTTGTGTCGGATTTTGAGGTGTCTATAAAATGGCACACAACTACCAACCACCAACCAACTCCCCCGCCCTGCGCTTATTTTCTGAAAAATAACCCCACAATGTGGCAAGGCTGAAACTATTCGGACGGTTTGGTGGTTCACCTATCATATCCCAATAACAAGCCCCGGCAGATAACCTGTCGGGGCTTTTTTTTAGGCTACCGTGGGCACGACACTGGGTTCGGTGATCTTGGCCTTTTCGGCAAATTCTTTGGGCATCAGCCCCGTAAACTTCTTGAAAGCCCGGTTGAACGTTGCTTTGGAATTGAACCCGCAGTCGAGGGCAATGCCGAGCAGGCTCAGGTGCCGGTTCACCGGGCTGCTTACTGCTGCCTTGAACGCCTCGACGCGGTAGCTATTCACAAAATCATTGAAGTTCTTGCCCACTCCCGCATTAATTACCTGCGACAGCGCCACTGGGTTGGTGTGCAGCCGCCGGGCCAGATCCGCCAGCGACAGTTCAGGCTCCAGGTAGGGCCGTTCGGTGGTCATAAACGTCAACAGTCTGGCGTACAGCATTTTATAGTCGTCAGACAATTCAGGATTTATAATTAACTGATTACTAGCTGATTGGCTTTGGGTCGGGTCTGCATCAACTGGTGCAGAAAGAGTATAATCAGCTGGTATAACGTCGTTTGCTGTAGCTTGAAAAAGCAGGTGCCGGGTGGGTTGTGGCTGGGCATAGCCGGTAATGCTGGCATAGTAGATCAGCACCACCGTAGCCACATCGTCCCACCAGTTTTGCCAGTACGATAGTCCGTATAGCACACTCAGCAGGTTCATTAGCAGCGACAGTACTGCCGTGACCGTCAGCCCGATCAGGAAGTTGCGAAACCACCGGAAGCTGATGATCTCAGTGTCGGAAAACTGGGTTTTTATCCAGTCGCGGTAGGCCCTATACAACCCCAAAGCCCGGTAGAGGTAATACAACTGCGAACCTATACCAACCGCATAGAAGAAATCGCCAATATAGTAGGGGTCGTGAACGGTGCGTTCCCACTGAATGACGAAATCATGCCCGAAGGAAAATACGACCAGCTGATACGTAGTCTCGATCAGAAAGGGGGTGGCATGAACAAAATCGGCCCTGGTGAAGTGGAAATCAGCATTTAGCTGACTTCGGAGGTAGAAATAGCAGAGCGGCGGAAAGAGCAGACCCAAGTTGCGGGGAAAAAACTCGAGTTGCCGCCACAAGATCTCGATGCCGCCGAAGCCCAACATGTAAACCCAAATATTGAAGCAACACCCCACCAGCACCCACCCCAGCAGGCTATCGGAGAGGCGTTCTTCACGCCGCCCGCGCACCCAAAGCAAGATGGCATAGACCCACCCCTGCATAAACCCAAATAGCAGCAGTACCGAATAGATATTGAAGTGAAAATCCATAAGGTGGGCTATTCAGTTATGCTTCTCAATCAGCTTTTGCACCATAACCAGTTCCGTGTCTACGCCGTTGAGCGCGTCGAGCAGGCTGGGTTTCACATACACGTCGGGCATGATACCGGCGTCGGGGCGTTTGGCCGCTTCGGCGTAGTCCATACCAATGAGCGGCACATCGACTTCGATTTTCGTGTTCGGCAGTTCAATGAAAAACAACGCGCCCGCCGTAATGCCCTTCTGGTTGCCGCCTGTTTGCTGCCCTACCAGCGTGGCCAGCTTGTGCTCTTTCATAGCCGCCGCAAACTGCAACGCTGCCGAACTGTTGGTGGCACTCGTCAGCAAAAATACACGCGCCACAATCGGTTTGTAGTTCGGGTCAAGGGGTTTTGGTTGCCGCTCATTTACACTCCGATACTGCCCGCTGGCCGACTTAATAAATTCATTGTCAGTACGATAGCGCCATTGGTAGGCCCATTTGTTCAGGATATACGGATTCAGTGTAGAGTCCATGCAAACATAGGCCCAGCTATTCTGCTGTTCATTGATGACGATGGGTTTCGTGATCAGGTGACGAATCAACTGCTTCCCGTTCCAGCTATCGCCACCCTCGTTATCGCGGATGTCGATGATAAGGTTTTGCCCCGATTTTTGCCCGAACTCAGTGGCGGCGGCTTCGTAGAACTTGCCAAAGTTGAAGGGTTTGTTATACGCAGCAAACGTGTTGATCCGCAGAATGGCTGTAGCCGGATTGAGCCAGCGGAATGTAGCCACGGTATCGGTACTGATGGTGTATGCCTTCCGAATCTGCTCGTTCCGCACCACATGCCGCATGCCCTGCACGGTTACAGCCAATGGTTTGCCCGTGCGCAAGTTGGCCAGTTCCAGCCTGAAAGCGGGCAATCCTCTTGGGTAAAGCATGGGAAACAGCACATCGAAATACTCGAAGCCTTGGCCGCTGATTTCCAGCAATCTAAGCCGCTTTCCATTGTTCGCCCCATCAGCGCGAACCAGCGGTAGCATGGTGTTGATGATCGTGGCCACGGGCGTTCCGTTGATGGTCTTCACTTCCATACCTACCGCCACCGCCGGGTCTATACTGTGCGTCACAAGCATCCGGTTGTCGATCAGCCGAAACTGAAACGGCAGGCAGTTATCTTGCTCAAACAGGGCTTTCACGGCCCCTTCCTGATTGTAAAAGTTGGGGTACGAATGGCCGCATTTTAACTGCGCTGTTAGCTGCATAACACTCAGATACGCGTCCGTCAGCGACTGATCGTGATTCAAAAGAGCCTGACAATCAATGAAATAACGGTCTATGGTGGCTGAGTCGGCGTATTTATATAGGCCGGGGTGAAGCGTTTTGTAGGCTTTTTGCAAAACGGCAAAATCGGCCTGAAGCTGCGCTTTGGTAAAAGTCTGCTGAGCCGAAAGGGAGCCGCAAAGAAGCAAGAGGCCAACGAGAATAGTGAGACAAGGGCGCATAGGGTGGGGTGGCGTTGGGCAGGATAGGCCTGCCCAACGCTCATTAGCAAGTTAATCAGCGATGTTGAACGATTGGCCGGCGTCTTCTTTCTTCACCAGAAGAAAGGGTTTGTTGCTGTCGATCCGTTTTCCGGCCATAATCACATCAACCTGTGCATTGTCGGCTAGATAGAGTTTAGTGCCAACGGGAAAACGTTGCCGCGACGAACCGTAAGGCCCCATAATAAAGATAGTAGTGCCGTTGCCAGGCTGACCTGGTTCATACGAAACGAGCGCTACTTTCTTAGGCCACAGGCTGTTGTTACGTATTCTGAAACTGACCATGTTTGGCGTACTGGGCTTTACCCGCTCGGTATTTACGGTCTTGCCTGCATCGTCGGCCGTTACGGTCAGGATGTAGCTGTCGTTGGTTTCGCCATCGGCGCTGAAATAGAGTTTTGTACCCACGGGCCAGTTTTTGGGTGTGGTCTCATTCCGGTTCATGGTGAACCCATAGGCAATGCCAGGGCCATAGGCCCGAAACATGCAATGCCGACCGGTGGTGTTTTTCAACGAAAACGAAACCCGCTCGGCAGATGGCGCCAACGGTGGGGGCACATCGGCTGGCTGATTAGGTTGGCCGGGTTGAGTCGGCGTTGACTGCGCCATGCCGTTGATAGACAAGATAAAAAACAGCGTTATACTGGCGAGGTACTGGATGCAGGTTTTCATGGACTTCGTGCGGTTTGGCTTGCGTTTAATTACCGAACAAAGGTGCCAGATACCCCGCCCCCAGTCGTCGCAAAAGAAATTTGAGACGTATCAGATCATGAGTTGAGACTTTTTTAGATTCGAGAAGCAAGAAGTGAGAATCAAGAAGAAAGAGATGAACATAGCCAACTTCTTGTTTCTTGCTTCTTATCTCTCACTTCTCCTTCACTTCAAGTGCCTGAATACGAGACAAATAGGCGGTGGGGAGCAGTACACGCTGCATGACCGAGCGGAGCTGGAGGGCGTTGGCAAGGCCGTAGAGCCAGAGCGTTTTAGCCAGTAAGGGACGGGCGGGCAGGTCGAGCAGTTGGCGGACGTGGTCGGGTACCAGCAGCGCCTGCGCCTGCCGGAGCAGGTTGTAGCGCCAGCTGCCGAGTTCTTCTTCGTAACGTTGGAAGAGCTTGTCGGTAAAGGCGCTGCGGGCCAGGTCAGTGTCGAGGTGTCGCATCCGGTCGGGTAGCCAATCAGCGTAGGTGGTGGGCAGGTTGGGTACGCCCATGCCGATACCAACCTGCGAAAACGTGTCGAAAAGCTCAGTGCGTTCGGCGTTGGTGAGGGGACGATGAAGCAGCGTGTAGGCCCGCTCTGAATAGTCGATGAGCATATAGAGCACGTCGCGGTAGGCCCAGTCGGGAATGGCATAACCCCGCTTGTTTTCTACTCCGGCATGAATACTCGCCATACGGCCTACGGCCTGCCGGGCCTCGGCGTCGCTCGAAAACACGATTTGCTGGGCATATTGCACCGTCGAAAAAAGCCGCCCGATGGGGTCGGCGGGTAGTTTTCCGGTGAAAAACAGCCAGTCGACAGCCTTGTTGAGGGCAAATTCGGCCGCCGAACCCGCAAAAATCAGCAGGATTACGTCGGCGTCGCCCCAAATGCGGCGCACGATGGAGTTATGGGGAACGAAGGGGGGCATTGGCCGGATAGTTGTTACTTCGCCAAAACAACGAATTCTACGCGACGATTCTTACGCTTGTTTTCTTCCACGTCGTTGGGCGCAGCTGGCCGTGAACTGCCATAGCCGTTGTGCCGCAATCGGGCTTCGGGTATCCCTCTGGTAATCAAATAACTGGTAATCACTTTGGCCCGCTGTTCCGACAAAAGCTGGTTCAGCCGCCGGTCGCCAACGTTGTCGGTATGGCCCGCAATTTCAATCTTAAGCGTGGGCGCGGTTTGCAACGTACGCAGCAACTTATCCAGCTGATCGTACGATTCGGTGCGCAGGTGGTAGCTGCTTTGGTCGAAAAACACCTTGTCGAGTTGAATAGCCTGCCCTTCTTTGAGGTTCCGAAACACGGTGTCGGCCTTTTCCATCTGCACGGCATAGCCGTAGTTGGCGCAGGTGTCGCAGGTGACTACCATCACCTCTTCGGCTTCGAGGTAGCCGGGCACGTTCACCACTACGTTGAGGGTATCGGCGCGGGTGAGCATGAACGTGTATTCGGTGCCGGGGCGGCTGGTACCCGCGTAGTTCTTCTTAGCCAGAATGGCCCTGATTGCGAACCGGGCGGGTAATTCAGCCTCCGTTTTTTCGTCGACCGCCTTAATAGCAAACAGCGTTTTAGTGGGCTTGGCAGACAGTGTCTTCTGGGCAACGGCAAGGGTTGCCGTCAATGAGAACACAAGGAAGAAAACAAGCTGGAAACGCATAAGAGAGAGGGCTTAATCTAGCGTGAGTTGTAGATGAGTAGAGCGCGAAGCCATACCCGCACTAATCAGCCACATGTCGATCATCATTAACCCGTCAAATTTCGGGCCGAATAGGCGATAGCAAAACGGTCAGGCCCGGAAATTACCCGACCTGACCGTTTGTAGTATATTGAAAATGAGTAGATTACCTATTCATTGAGATTAAAAACTCGTCGTTGTTGCGGGTGCCGCGCATCCGGTCGAGCAGGAAATCCATGCTTTCCATAGGGTTCATGTCGGCCAGGTGTTTGCGCAGAATCCAGACGCGTTGCAGGGTTTCGCGGTCCAGCAGCAGGTCTTCCTTGCGCGTGCCCGACGCCATCACGTCAATAGCCGGGTACACACGCTTGTTCGACAGCTTGCGGTCCAGTTGCAATTCCATGTTGCCGGTGCCTTTGAATTCCTCAAAAATCACCTCGTCCATTTTCGACCCCGTGTCGATCAGCGCGGTGGCAATGATGGTGAGCGAACCGCCGTTTTCTACGTTGCGGGCCGCGCCGAAGAACCGCTTGGGCTTGTGCAGCGCGTTGGCATCGACACCACCCGACAAGATTTTGCCCGACGACGGTACCACCGTGTTATAGGCACGGGCCAGCCGGGTAATCGAATCGAGCAGAATCACCACGTCATGACCACATTCGACCATCCGCTTGGCTTTTTCGAGTACCATGCTCGCCACTTTCACGTGCCGGTCGGCCTGCTCGTCAAACGTTGACGAGATCACTTCGGCGTTGACGCTGCGGGCCATGTCGGTCACCTCTTCAGGGCGTTCGTCGATGAGCAGAATGATGAGATAGACTTCGGGGTGGTTTTTGGTTACGGCGTTAGCTATCTCCTTGAGCAGCACCGTCTTACCCGTTTTGGGCTGGGCCACAATCATGCCGCGCTGCCCTTTGCCGATGGGAGCAAACAGGTCCAATACGCGGGTCGAAAACTGATCGGGACGGGTGCTGAGCTTGAGTTGCTCTTCGGGGAATAGCGGCGTGAGGTATTCAAACGGAATCCGGTCGCGTATTTCTTCGGTCGTCTTGCCGTTGACGGTATGCACTTTCAGCAGGGCAAAATACTTCTCGCCCTCTTTGGGTGGCCGGATGGAGCCGTTAATGGTGTCGCCGGTTTTCAGGCCAAACAGCTTGATCTGCGAGGGCGACACGTAAATATCGTCGGGGCTGGCGAGGTAGTTGTAATCGGCCGACCGCATGAAGCCGTAGCCTCCGTCAGACATGATTTCCAGTACGCCTTCGTTGTCGATGATCCCGTCGAACTCCTTCACGTGCTGATTGTACTGGCGGCGAATGCGCTGACCGTACTCGATCTGCTCTCGTGTAGGCTGGTGCCGGGCTTCGGTTTCACCATCCGGATTTTCCACTTCGCCAACTTGTTCGGGAGCCGTTGGGGCTATGTCGGTTTCGCCGCTTCGGGTCATCATACCCGGCGTTTCGTCGCTCACAACGGTTGGCGTAACAAATTCTTCTTCTGGTTCCGCGTTGAAATTCGTTGCCGATTCGTCGCGGACAAACCGCCGCTCGTTTGGCAGACCCTGGTTGGGCCGGGGCGACTGCTGCGGATTCTGCGACCGGTAGTTTTCGCGCAGTTCGCGGCGGGTTGGTCCCTGGCTGTCGTTGCGCGGATTGTCGCTGCGGGGTATATCGTTCCGGTTGCCGTCGCGGTTGGGTTGCCGGTTCATGGGCGCATTGCCAAAGCGTTCTGGGCGGCCGTTGGGGTCATTGCGCATTCCGCCCTGACGGGGGTCAGCAGACCGGTTGTCGCGGGGGTTGCCGTAGCCGTTGTTGTCGCGGGGGCGGTCAGGTGTGCGGCCGTTGCGGTCGTCCATTCGGTTACCCCGGTTATCGGCGTTGCGGTCAGGGGCGTTGGGAGTCCGGTCTGTGCGGTAAGCGTCGTTGCGGTTTTGCCGGTTGTCGCGCATACCACCATCGCGGGGAACACCATCGTTGTTTCGCTGTCCGCCCTCATTCCGGTTCATGGGTGGCCGCGAACCATTGTCGCGGGCGGTGCTGCTGTCTGATCGGGTGGGGCGGTTGTCCATCCGCTGGCGGGGTTCGCGTTCGCGCTGCTGATCGCCGTCGGCTGGTGCGTTCTGGTCTTCAACAACTGAAACAGGCGTTTCCTGTGTAGGAGGGGCTATTTCGGCGGGTATCTGGCTGGCAACTGCTTCGGCGGCGGGGGCTACGTCAGTGGCGCGTTTGGCCCGTTGGCGGGGGCGGGGTGCCGCTCCGGTAGCCTCAACGGCGGGTATAACGACCACCTCGGCGAGGGCTGTTTCGGGTACTGTTGATGCCACAGAAACGGTGTCGGCGGGGGTGGGCTTTCGGGCGCGGGTGGCGCGTTTAGGGGCCTCGTCGGCTACGGGTGTGGTAGCTGCTTCGCCCGGTTCCGGGCGGCGTGATTGTTCGTCGAGCAATTTATAAACGAGATCTTTTTTCGTGTATTTGGTCGTATTAGTCATGCCAAAGTCCTTGGCAAGACCCTGAAGCTCCGGGAGGAGCTTATGGTTCAACTCATCAATGGTATACATACGTAAGGGTTAGCGCAGGGAGCAAGCTAAAGCCGGGGTAAAAGGGGTAGGTGTAATTAGGTTGTACAGCAACTGGCGGGGCCAGTAGGCGGGTGGTAAACCCGGAGGTGGTCAACAACGGCGTGTTTGTGAGGGTTGGCCTAAAGACCTGGGCTGATGTGGTGGCAGCAGCCAATTAATCAGTAACGTAAAAGAGCAACGATGGATCGTGCAGCAGACTAAGAAAAAACGGTTGGTGAACTACCCCGCCTGCCGGGCCTATAGATTGACAAATGTAGTACAATCCAATTAATTATCTATGTAACGCTTCTTTGAGAAAAATGTTTCCACAGAAGGGATTTTGGATTGGGGATTGCGGATTTCGGATTGTTGCTGACGCACGGGTTTGCGCTGGCGTAAGCAACAATCCGAAATCCGCAATCCAAAATCCAAAATCCCTAAATGGCAAAGCGCAGGCCATCATGACCTGCGCTTGCTGAAACCTACCTCACAACACAAACTTGTCTATTTCACGGCCAGGATCTTGAACTCCGTTCGCCGGTTTTGCTGGTGCTCACTTTCGCTACAGTTCACCCCGTCGCTACAGCCGTTGACCGGATCGCTTTCGCCATAGCCGTGGGCCGTGAGCCTGTCGGCCGAGATACCACGCGAGGCAATGTAGTCGAGGGCGGCGCGTGCCCGGTTTTCCGACAGCTTCATGTTATACACGTCGCCGGAACGGGCATCGGTATGTGACCGCAGTTCAATCTTCATTTCCGGGTATTCTTTCAGTAGCGTCACCACGCGGTCTAGCTCGCGGGCGGCGTCGGGCCGGATAAAGAACTTGTTGAGGTCGTAATAAATGTTTTTCAGCTGAAACACATCGCCTTCACCATAGAGACTAAGCGAATCGGGGGCGGCGCGTTGCGTCTTTTTGGCCAGCTTACTCTTGTCGTATTTGGCCTTCTTGGTGGCGTAGCGGTCTTTTTGGGCTGTGATAGTATATGGCGCGTTGGGCTTCACGGCAAACTCATAACCACCGTCGGGACCAGTCACCACGGTCTTCTCCGACTTGTCTTTGTCGTTGCGGAGCGTCACCTTCACCCCTTCGGCGGGCCGCTGGTTCACTTCCGTCTTCACCACACCGCGCACAATGGTGTTCTCGCTCTTTTCCAGGTAAATGGATACGTTCACCTGCGGCCGGTTCGACTGCGTCAGCGTCGAGAACTTGGCCGTGTTGGGGGCGTAGCCTTCTTTTACCACCTTAAACTCGTACTCGGTGTTGGCGTCGAGGCAGAGATCAGTTTTGCCTTCGTTGCTGGTTACTTTCAGGTCCTGGTTGGTGCCGTTGCGCACAATCCGTACGTCGGCGGCTTCCAGCGGCGCACCCGATTTGGCATCGAACACCAGGATGTTCAACTGTTTGCAGGCCCGGTTGAAGGTGTAGATGTCGTCGTCGCTGATGCCCTTGCGGCGGTTGCTGCTGAAATAGCCGCGCGTCCGTCCCCGGTCGGTGATGAGGCCGAAGTCGTCTTTTTCCGAGTTGATGGGGTAGCCCACGTTCTGCACGCCCCGGTAGGCCACACCGTCTTTGAGTTCGGCATAGAAAATGTCGAGGCCGCCAATGCCTTCGTGCCCATCCGACGCAAAATAAATGTTGCCCGTCTCGTCGACGTAGGGGAACATCTCGTTGCCTTCGGTATTGATGTCTTTGCCCATGTTCACGGGCGTACCCCACTGCCCGTTGTTGAATTCAACGACGTAGAGGTCTGTGCCGCCAAAACCACCGGGCATATCCGAGACGAAATACAGCTTCTGATCGTCGGGCGAAAAGGCGGGGTGGCCTACCGAATATTCCGAACTGTTGAAAGGCAGTTCAGTCACGTCGTGCCACTTGTTGTTGCGGTTCACGGCCGAATACAGTTTCAGCTTACGAACGCCGTCGGTGCTTTTGCCGGTCTTGCCTTTGCTGCCGTTGTTGCGGGTAAAGACAATGAAATTCTGATCGTGGGTAAACGTAACCGGACCCTCGTGGTATTTGGTGTTGAGTGTGCGGCTAAACTTCTCCGACTTGGAGGTGGGTTTGGTTTCGGCTTCAATCTCAATAGACTGGTCGGCGGCGGGGCCACCACCACCCAGCACGGCCGTGCCCTGCGGACGAATAACGGGGTCGAAACCGGGAATACGCAGTTGGTTGGTATCGGGAAAGAAATACAGGTCCAGAAAAGGCGTTTGGTTCCAGTTGAACACCCGCTTGATCACGCCGCCCTCATCGCGCGACGAGACAAAGACAATGCCCTTTTTGTAGTACATAGGACTGAAATCGGCCTGCCGCGAGTTGATAGGCAGGTTCTGAATCCGGTACGACGACGAGTCGATGTAGAACCGGCTCATGTCCATATATGACACCGTGAAGCGCCGCCCACGCAGGTCGTCGCCCTGTTTCTGCCCAAATTGGCTGTACATCTTCTGCGACTCGCGGTGCTTGCCGTTGGCGGCCAATGCCTGGGCGTAGTAGAGATAGAGTTCGCTTTCCAGGTCGGGGTAATTGGCAATCAATTCGCCATAGACCCGCTCGGCATTGCGCGAATCCTGCAACTTCCGATAGCAGAAGCCCAGCTTGGTCAGCGCCTCGCGGGTTTCGGTGGCATCTTTCGGTTTACTGCGCAGAAAGTCTTCATATAGGCGCACAGCCGTCAGGTAGCTGTAATTTTCATACTGCTTGTTGGCTGCTCGTAGCCGCCCGCTCTGTGCCTGAAGCGACAGTGCCGTCAAGAAAAGCCCCGCCACTAAAAGCAGGACCCGTATAGGTCGGTTCATGAGAGTAACAGATTTAACTATGGGTCTCTTCGTGGATTGTATCAAAATGAGTGCCAAACTCCAAATTTTAGCGTTGTAACCTAAAATTGATTAGTTGGCGTGATTGGTCTGTAACGCGGGCGTTGTGGGCCATGCGTACCCCCAGCACCCAGCAAATGGTTTTAGCGCTCTCCAGCACCCAAACGTGCTCACGTTCAGGCAGTGGCAGCTGTTGTTCCTGTAGCAAATCGCTCACCAATTTTGATCCGTTCATGCCCAGTGGTCTGAATCGGTCGCCCTGCTGCCAGGGCCGGATAAGCCAGGGAAAGGGGAGCAACGCACGATCAAAAAGGGCTTCGGTGGGTGAGGTCGGCCAGGTGCCGGTCCAGCTTTCGCGGTCGACTGGCGTAACGGTGAGCCACCCGGCCCAACCCAGGTTAAGGGGTTCGTTGGGCCATTCGTTCACCAAAATGGGGATGTTGGGTATGCTGTAGCGGGGGCCTAGCCAGAGGCGACCCTGATGGTGTGTGAGTTGATGTGAGGCTGAGTAAAACACTTGTCCTGTTTTGACGGTGCCTAACCCGGTTTGGTCAACACCCGCCCAGCATTGCGCCAGCGCGTCGGGCGTGAAGCCATAGGGACGTAGCCACTGATTTAACCGATAGAGTGGCTCTTCTATTCTACTAAGCTGTTGGCAATCAATAAAATAGCCCTTGAGTGTTGGCGTGGCGCAGGCAGCAAACGACCGATCGAGTTCGGCCTGAAGTATTTTTTCAGCTGCCTGAATCTGGCCAATCGTGCGGGGCAGCGTTTGCAGCAAACCGGGGTTGATCTGTTCCAGGGCGGGCACCACCTGATGCCGAATCCGGTTGCGGCTATAGGCATCGGTGGCGTTGGAGGCATCGTCGCGCCAAACCAACTCCTGCGTTTGGGCGTAGGTCTCTATCTCGGCGCGGGTAGCAAACCAGAGGGGCCGCACCACGCCCTGTTCATTCTTGACAGGAATACCGTGCAGCCCCGCCAGCCCGGTGCCCCGCGTGAGGTTCAGGAGCATGGTTTCCAGCACGTCGTTGAGGTGGTGGGCCGTAGCAATGGCGGCATAACCGTGTTCATGCCGGAGGGCCTGAAACCAGTCGTAGCGCAGCTGGCGGGCCGTAAGCTGAATAGACTCCCCCCGTTTGGCGGCTTCGGCGGCAGTATCGACCCGGAGTTGGTGAAAGGGAACACCGTAGGCCTCGGCCCTGTTTTGCACCAGGGCGGCGTCGGCGTCGGACTCGGCCCCGCGCAGACCAAAGTTGACGTGGGCGATGGCGAAGGCGAAACCACAGCGGTGCAGCAGGTGAGCCAGCACCACCGAATCGACGCCCCCGCTCACGGCCACCAGTACACGTTGGCCGCTGGTGAAGAGTTGATGTTCGTTAATAAATGCTAAAAAGCCCTGTTCCAGCACGCGTTGGCGTAGTTTTGTTTTCTAAGGAGACAGAAGACTGTAAAACAGAAGACTGCTTTCCAAAGACTCGTTTTCAATGGATTTACAAAAATACAATCTTTCATTGCGTTGGCTGCTGACGGCGTTGCTGCTGGTGGTGGCACCGTGGGCGGTGGCGCAGGTGGGTCGTCCGCCCATGATGGGTGGCGGGCAGCCGGGCACGGGTACCGAACTGGTGCAGCTGATTCATGCCGACTCGCTGATTGGGTTAAGCTCGCCGGGGGTGTCTATCAAGCGGGTGGTCAACAACGTGAAGTTCAGCCACAAAGGGGCATTGCTCTACTGCGACCTGGCTATTCAGAACAGTACCAACAACGTGATTGAGGCCTATGGCCACGTGCGCATTGTACAGGGCGACACCGTGACCGTGCAGGGCGACACTATGTATTATTACGGCAACACCCGCTCGGCCACGGTGCTGCACCGCGTGGTGCTCAAAGACCGGAAGATGACACTGACCACTGCCCGCCTGGACTATGACATGGCCAACGGGCTGGCGCACTACCCCACCAAAGGCCGCATTGTGGATAAAGAAAACGTGCTCACCAGCGAAGAGGGCTACTACAGCACCCGCACTAAAGAGTTCACGTTTATTCGCAACGTACGGTTGGTGAACCCCCAAACTACGCTCATTGCCGACTCGCTGCTCTACAACAGCGCCACTAAGGTTGCCACCTTCCAGGGACCAACGAAGATTATCAACAAAGACGGGACGCTACAGGCCCGCGATGGCACCTATAATACCACCACGCGGGTATCGAATTTTCGGCAACGTGCCACAGCTTATACCGACAAATACACCCTCACCGGCGATACCCTGAACTTCGACAATGTGACCGAACTGGGCATTGCTAAAGGCAACGTGGTCATGGTGGCCAAGGAAGATAAAACGACCATTACGGGCAATCAGGGCCGTTATAATGGCAAACTGGGCATCACGCGGGTAACGGGCAACGCTGTGGTGCGCACAGTGAGTGCCCAGGATACGCTCTACATGCGTGCCGACACCCTGTTTTCGTACGATACGCCGTCGGGGAGTAAGGAGAAAAAGCCGCGCAAGCTGGTGGGTCAGAAAAACGTGCTCGTGTTTAAGCCCGACATGCAGAGCCGTTGCGATTCACTGGTGTACACGGCCGTTGATTCGAGCTTTTATTTCTACAAAAAGCCTATTGTCTGGAGCCAGAATTACCAAATGGAGGCCGACACGATTACGGCCCGGCTGAAGAGCAATCGGATCAACACGCTGCTGCTACGGGGGCGGTCGTTTGTGGTGTCGCAGGATACGATGAAGTTTTTCAACCAGATCAAGGGGCGGTCTGTCACGGCTTATTTCAAGTCGGTGTCTGACACGCTGAAGCCCAGAGTGGTGCGTATCGTGAAGCGCACTAAAGGAGCCGCCGGCACGGGTAAGCCGGGCACGAACAAGCCCGCCACTACGCCTCCCACCTACACCACGGCGCTGGTGGGGGGCAGCCCTACTGGCAGGCCGCCCAAAGTGGAAGAGAAAACGCAGCTGGATAAGGTGGTAGTCGAGGGCAACGGACAGAGCATTTATTTCGTAGTGGATGATAAAAATGTGTTCACGGGAATGAACCGCGTTGACTGTAGCAAAATGACCATCGAATTTGCAAAAGGGAGGGTGGGTAATATTCGGTTTTATGGCCGTCCCGATGGCATATTGACCCCCCCCAAACAACTAACCAACGACAAGAAAACGCTCGACGGTTTTCGGTGGCGCGTGAACGAAAAACCCACCAAGGCCAATGTGCTCGGCGAGACGCCCTACGGCCCCGCTATGCCGAAAACCAGCCCGCCACCGCCGCCCAGTCAGGTTATTGCCGATGTGTCTGACCGGGTTCCATCGCGGACGTCGTCTGTTATGAAAACGGCCACTATGTTAGGCCTGCCAACGTCGGTCAGCGCCGTGAAGGTGGTGTTGGCGCAGCCCGCAACGGCGAGTGTGGTGGCTACAGCCACAGCTACGCTGGCTAAATCCCTGCCCGCAAGTACTACGGCTGTAACAAGTCTTATCAGCACCTCGGCGGTCACTGTGCTGCCCAAGGTTGCCTTACTGACTGATAGTCTGACGACTGATTCAGCAGCCATAAGTGGATTGAAAAGCGTGATTGCGCCAGTTATCCCAAAGGCCGACAGTGCTCTGTTGACCGTGCCTGTTTCGGCAACGGTCGGTGCGGCGAAAGCAGATGTTAAAAAGACAATGCCTGCCAACATGGGTGCGGGAAAAACCAACGTTCCGCCGCCGGTTAGTCAGGATCCGTTGCAGACAAAAGATGTCTCTGACCTGGAAAAGGTTTTAAATAAAAAACCATTGCATAAAAAGGGCATTAAAGTTGATGCAATTAATAAACCTTTAGAATCTAAATCGGGTCAAAAGCAGTAAATCGCTTTAAGAATTAACAATTTTTCACCCATAACCGCGTTGGTTTTGACTTATTCCCTGAGTACGTTTGTAAGTCGTTCGGTTAACGCGTTGATTATCAAGCATGAAACAAATTTTACTGGCATATGGGCTTTTCATCGGTCTGCTGTGGACCACTTCGGCGCGGGCGCAGGAACCGGGGCGGAGTCGGCTTGAGCTGGGCCGAAAGAACAGCCCGGCTTCGGTGGCGAATACCAGCAGCAAACCACAGCGCCTGCTGATGCCCCGGCCCATGCCCATGTCGCCGATGGACCGTCTGCTTACGCAGGGTCGTAACGACATGCTCCGCGCCTATTACCGATCTATTTTGTTGGCTCCTACGGCTGTGAAAGCAACCACGCCCCGTTTGGGTGTGGCCACGCCAGAAAGCACCATGACCAGTCAGCCCGTTATGGACCGGCAGGCCGATGATGCTGTGCGGTCGGAAGATCAGATGTACAGTAGCAACCGCCTCACGGTATCGAACATCTACCCCAACCCGGCGCATGATGTGGCTGAAATAGACTACACCATGCACAGCAGCGTGGGCGACGTAAACATTACGCTCCTTAACGTATTAGGCACCCCCGTAGCTGAGTATTCGCTGGACCGCAACGAGCGGAAAGTGCGTATTCAAACCCGCGATATGCCCACTGGCTATTACTTCTATCAACTGTCGGTAGAAGGGGTGAAGGTGGCTACCAAGAAACTGCTGGTGAAGCATCAGTAATTCAGAAGTAGCGGCAACAATTGCCATTACAGGTCGTTTTTGAGAACGTAATAAGTACCTTGTCACCTTAAAACCACGAGCACCATGGCTAAAGCACAAGACGCCCGATCTGAAAAGAAAAAAGAACCTGCCAAATCGCCGAAAGAAAAAAAGGCGGCTAAGGCTGAAAAGAAACAAGAAAAAAGCCGCCGTCAGGATTAACCTCCGGCAGTGCACAAAAAAGGCCTCACCACTACTGGTGAGGCCTTTTTTGGGTTGATAGTTGGTGGTTTGTAGTTGCTTCGCGCTACGTGCCCCTCGACTGCGCTCGGGGTGACAACAACCTTGAATCAATTCAAGAACTTGGATCTATCTGCCTGTCACCCCGAGCGCAGTCGAGGGGCACGTAGCGCGAAGCAACCACAAACTACAAACCACTACCCCCCTACACCGCCACGGGGGCTTTGATAGCGGGCCAGGGGTCGTAGTTTTCCAGGGTGAAATCGTCGTATACGAAGTCGAAGATGGCTGTCACGGCCGGATTGAGACGCATGGTGGGCAGGGGACGGAACGAACGCGACAGCTGGGTTTCGACCTGTTCTAAGTGATTGATATACAAGTGTGTGTCGCCGCCCGTCCAGATAAATTCGTGGGCTTCATAACCACATTCCTGCGCAATCATCATGGTGAGCAGGGCGTAGGAGGCTATGTTAAACGGTACCCCCAAAAACACATCTGCCGACCGCTGGTAAAGCTGACACGATAGCTGCGGTTTTGTCTGCCCCTTTTCTGCATCGGCGGGGGCCACGTAGAACTGAAACAGCAGGTGGCAGGGGGGCAGGGCCATACTGGGCACGTCGGCGGGGTTCCAGGCCGAGACAATCATCCGCCTAGAATCGGGTGATTGTTTCAGCTGGCGGAGCACCTCACCCAGCTGGTCGATCACGCGGCCGTCGGGGGCCTGCCAGCTGCGCCACTGTTTGCCATATACGTCGCCGAGATTACCGTTTTCGTCGGCCCACTCGTCCCAGATGCTCACGCCGTTGTCTTTCAGGTATTTAATGTTGGTTTCGCCCCGAATAAACCACAGCAGTTCGTGGATGATGGACTTGGTATGGACTTTTTTGGTCGTCAGCAGGGGGAATCCTTCCTGGAGGTTAAACCGCATCTGATAGCCAAATACGCTGATAGTGCCCGTACCGGTGCGGTCGGTTTTGCGGGTGCCGTTGGCCAGAATATGCCGTAGCAGGTCGTGGTACGCTTGCATGGGGGTGGGGTTTGGTACGCGAAGGTAAGGAGCGTAGTGCAAAGAGCAGAGAGCAACAGTCTCTCTTAGCTCTAGGCTCTTAGCTCTACGCTCTCTGCTCTCAGCTTCTCCGCAATGGCCGTGCGGGCGCGTTCTACAACGTGTTCGATGCTGGCGTCGGTCGGATCGATGGGGGAAAGGACCGTCCACGACATGCGCGTGAATGAGCGGAGGGGAAACAGGCCGCGGGGGTTGAATTTACCCGTGTTGGCAATGGCAATGGGCACTACGAGCGCGTCGGGAGCTTTTCTGAGCAAAATGGCCAACCCGGCACCGGCAAATTCGTTGGGAACGTTAGAGGCACTGCGGGTGCCTTCGGGAAAGATTACTACCGAGCAATGCCGTTTGTTCAATTGTTGTCCCAGTCGGCTCAGTTGCCCCATGGCCTGCCGGGCATCTTTGCGGTCGATGAGCGCGGCTCCGCTCCGGCGCAGGTTGTAGGAAATGCTGGGGATACCGCGACTCAGCTCTATTTTGGCCACGAACACCGGGTTCTGGCGACGTAGGAACCAGATAAGCGGCGAGATGTCGAAGAGGCTTTGGTGGTTGGCTACGAAGAGCAGCGGGCGGTTGGTGGGCAGGGGGGCGTCGTACTGAAACCGGAACGACGAACCGGTCAGTCGCCAGCCGTAGGTAATGAAGGCGTTAAGCAGATCAGCCACCTTTTTTTGGGCCGCCCGCCCGCCCAATCGGTGCGCTACCACCTGGGCCATATGAAAGACTAACAACACCAGCCCGAAGTAAAGTAGATAAACTGGCGAGAGTAAGTAGTCAATAAGCTTTTTCATGGTATCGTTGAGGTGAATTTCAGCAGACTATGCCCCAAAAATAGGTAACAAGCCAATTATTATGCTTTACTTTTGTAAGGGCGCACCGCCGCCTCTGTCCGGTTTTAGGCCAGAGCGCTGAGGCAACGTGTCTGTAAATGAACACCTACCGTGACCTTCAGGATCGAAGTGATGCAGTTTATCGGGGCCAAAATGGATGCCCTCATAACCGAATTTTTAAAGCCTATTGAGACTAACTGGCAACCCGCCGATTTGTTGCCCGATTCTACGCGTCCCACATTTCTGGAGGAAGTGCGGGTCTTGCAAGAGCAAGCGCAGGCCTTACCCTACGACTACCTGGCCGTGCTGGTGGGCGACACTATCACCGAAGAAGCGCTACCCACCTACGAGGCCTGGCTGATGGACGTGGACGGCGTTGACCAGACAAACCCTAAAGGCTGGTCGCAGTGGGTGCGCGGCTGGACCGCCGAAGAAAACCGTCACGGCGACCTCCTCAACAAGTTTTTGTACCTGTCGGGCCGGGTAAACATGCGGGCTATGGAAACCTCGACCCAGTACCTCATTGCCGACGGCTACGACATTCAGACTGGGCGCGACCCCTACCGCAATTTCGTATACACGTCGTTTCAGGAGCTGGCTACCAACATCTCGCACCGCCGCACCGCCACGCAGGCCAAGCAGTCGGGCAATGCGTTGCTGTCGCAGATATGCGGGGTGATTGCCGCCGACGAAATGCGCCACGCGAAGGCCTACAAGTCGTTTGTGGCCGAAATCTTCACCCACGACGCGTCGGGTATGATGCTGGCGTTTGAAGATATGATGCGCAAGAAGATTGTGATGCCCGCCCACATGCTGCGCGAAAGCGGCGTGAACCTGAGCAACACCTATTCGCACTTCTCCGACGCCGCCCAGCGCATTGGCGTATACACCGTCCGCGACTATATCCAGATCCTAGAGTCGTTGCTGAGCGACTGGAAAATCGATGCTATGTCTGACCTGTCGGACGACGCTCAACGCGCCCGCGACTACCTCATGGCGCTCCCCGCCCGCCTCACCCGCCTCGCCGACCGCACCCGCATTCCCAGCCTGGCCTATGAGTTCAGCTGGATAAAATAAAAAAGGAGGAGAGGGAAGAAAGGGAGGAGGGGGAGGAAAGGGGGGCTTCGTGCGTTGGTTAAGTGCCTACAGCGCGAAGCTCCCTTTCCTCCCCCTCCTCCCTTTCTTCCCTTTCCTCCTTTTTATGAACACTCCCACGCGCCTGCTCTTTTTTAGCTGCCTCAGTCTGCTGATACTGCTGGGATTTCGGCTACGACCTATACCACAAACCATCGCCGACACGACGCCCGCGCTGCCCTTGTCGTCTGATTTGTGGGTGGCTACGGATGGGCTGGGTAGAACCCTGCCTACTGCCGCCGAAACCGGTGCGCCGAGGGCCAAACACGTTGGTATCTTTTATTTCCTCTGGCATGGCGAATATGCCGTTAAAGGAGGTGTTTACGACATCAGCAAACTACGCCGCGCCAACCCGAAATCGCCCAAATTTGGGCCGGAAGGGGCTTTTCACTGGTGGGGCGAACCCGAAATTGGCTACTACCGCGCCGACGACCCCTGGGTGATTCGGCGAAATTTACAACTCCTTACCGACGCCGGTATTGATTTTCTCTTCCTCGACGTTACCAACCGCGATACCTACCTGCCTACCGTGCGCAAGCTCTGCGACGTATCGTTGCAAATGCGCGGTGAAGGTATTCCAACGCCCGCCATTGTCTTTATTACCTATACTAAAACGGCCGAGACCGTGGGCGACCTGTTTACCCACTTCTATACCCTGAAGCAGTACGAGCCGCTCTGGTTTAGGTGGCAGGGTAAACCACTGATTCTGAGCAATCGGGCCGAGGTGACAGACCCCACGCAACGCGACTTTTTCACCTACCGCTACAGTTGGGCCTGGACCCCCGCCGAAACGGTAGCGCACCACTGGCAGTGGATCGACGATACGCCGCAGAACTACGGCTGGGACACCAACCCGGCTGTGCCCGAGCAGATTCCGGTGGCGGTGGCGGGACATCCTATCCGTAATATCGGCAAGAGCTACGCGCAGGGGCGGCAAGCACGGATTGATAAAAATGCGCTAACCCCACAGACAAGCGCAGGCCGTTATGTGGGCGAACAGTGGAAACGTGCCCTAACGGTGAACCCCCAACTGGTAATGGTAACGGGCTGGAACGAGTGGATGGCGCAGCGGTTTGTAGCCCGTCCCGATGCCAAGGGTAATACCACCGATTTTCTGGGCATGAAAGCCGATTCGGGGCAGTCGTATTTTGTAGATCTCTATAACGAGGAATTCAACCGCGACATAGAACCCATGAAAGGCGGTTACGGTGATGCCTACTACTACCAACTGGTGGCTAACGTGCGCCGTTTCAAGGGGCTAACCCCAATCGCCAGCGTTGGCCCGAAAGCGGGTATCAAGGTCGATGGTGCGTTTGGCGACTGGGCTGCCGTAACCCCCCGATACCGCGACTGGCCCGGCGACGTAGCCCACCGCAACTGGCCTGGTGCCGACAAGAAAACGACCTACACGAACCGTACGGGCCGAAATGACTTTATCGAAGCGCGCACGGCCTTCGATGAAAAGCAGGTATTTTTCTGGGTAAAAACGTACAAGCCACTCACCAAACCCGGCCCGAACTGGCTATTGCTACTGATTGACACTGACGGTAAAAAAAGCACCGGCTGGCAGGGGTATGATCTGGTTGTGAACCGGTCTGTTACCAGCGCCACCCAAACCACGGTGCAACGCTGGCAGAATGGCCGCTGGCAGGCCCCCGCGCCCATCAGCTACCGGGCAGCGGGTTACCAACTAGAACTGGCCCTGCCCCGTACACTCTTTGGCACAGGCGCCCCTCATTTCGATTTCCACTGGGTCGATAATGTCCCCCTGACCAACGGCCTGACCCCCTTCTTCACCAACGGCGACAGCGCCCCCGACCGCCGGTTCAACTACCGGTTTGTGGGAAGGTGATTTTAGTGGTAAGTGATGAACGATGAGTGGTGAGTTTGCTGCGGTCCGACGTCTCGGCGCCAGCGTAATTACTCGTGCGGAAGCAAACTCATCACTCACCGCTCATCACTTACCACTAAAATCAAACGCTTTCTGAATTTGGCTTTTGATGATGGACACGTAACGCGTTGGAAATAAACGCGTTACCCATTCAATCTGGCGGGCGTCGTTGCCGATGAGGACGCGTGCTTTGCGGCGGGCAATGCCGTTCAGGATGATTTCGGCGGCGCGGGCGGGCGTCGTTTTGGCAGCGTCGGCAAAGGAGGCGGCTCCTTGCTGGTGCATGGCTTCGGTGACGAATCCGCCTTTGCCAATACGGGCGGCAGCGGCGATGTTGGTTTTAATGCCTCCCGGATGCACGCACGTAACGCCAATACCCGTATCCAGCAGCTCCATGCGCAGTACGTCGGAGAAGCCGCGCACGCCGAATTTGGCCGTGCAATAGGCCGACTGGTTTTCGACCCCCGCCAAGCCAAATACGCTGCTGATGTTTACGATCTGACCCCGGTTGTGCTGCTGCATGTAGGGCAAAAACGCTTTGGTCATCCGGACGACGCCCCAGAGGTTGATGTTTAGCAGCCACTCGAAATCAGCCAGATCAGTCGTAGCAAATGGCCCGCTGCCCAGGGCCACGCCCGCGTTGTTGATCAAAATCAGCGGCTTTGCCGGGTTCAGCATGGGGATGATATTAGCCGCAAATGCCTGAATAGCCCCCGCATCGGCCACGTCGAGGCGGTGGGTTTGGAGCTTGCCGCCCGTCAGTTGATTGGTCTCGGCCAGCGTAGCCTCGTTAACATCAGTGGCGATAACCGTGGCCCCGGTCAGGGCCGCCTGCCGGGCCAGTTCGCGCCCAATGCCTGAGCCAGCGCCGGTGATAAGGAAGGAAGACATTTACGAATTACGATTTACGATGTACGAATTACGATTTTTGCTTACGCATCTCTAGCAAACTACTAATGAATTGACTAACAATTCATTACTTAGCTTAATGAATAGCATTGAATTGAAGAGTCGAACGAAGTAGTTTTCGATGATGATCATTGAATTGGTTGGACAACTGCCACATAATGCCACATGAAAAGCTATCGGTAACCAATTGATTCGTTGTGGAACATCTATTGGTGCCAATTATCGAGCGGCCTGTCGAGCAAAATCACCAGCTGATTTTATTGCCAAGATTGATATTGTTGAGGAGGAAGCCGACGAATCTTGCTACTGGCTAGAGTTAATTGGTGAAGCAAAACTATTGCCCAGAGAAGCTATTGTCAGTGCTTGGCGCGAAGCCAACGAGCTAACCGCCATCTTCACCAAGATCAGTATTACATCAAAAGCTAACAATGGCCGTTTCGCTCATAAAGGTAGTCAACCGGAAAAAGTAGAGCGTGGTTAGCGAAGCGCGAAGCCAAATCGTAAATCGTAATTCGTAAATCATACCAGGTGCAACGGCGCTGAAGCCATTTGCCGGTGCTGCCCGCCGGGCTGGAGTTTCTCTATTTCGCGGATTACGTCAACGATGCCTTTGAGGGGGATTTTCACCCAGGTGGGGCGATAGCTGATTTCGTAGCCCAGTTCGTAGACCGCTTTTTCCAGTAAGTAAATGAGCAGCAGGTAGTTAATCTCGCCGTTGTCGTAGAACATGGGGTGGGGCGAACCGAACGTGTCGAGGTAGGCGTCGAGGTAGGTGTCGCGGATGAGTTTGTACCAGCGGTCCGACACCACCTGTAGCGTGGCGGGCGAAATACCCTCGGTTTCGGCGGCGTTGAAGAGCTTGGCCGATACGGCGTAGTGGTACGACCGGATCATGCCCGCCACGTCTTTCAGGGGCGAATGCTTGATCTTGCGGTCGGCAATGGTGCTTTCGGGTTCACCCTCGAAGTCGATGATGACGTAGTCGTCGGGGAGGGCCAGCACCTGACCCAGGTGGTAGTCGCCGTGGATGCGGACGCGGCACGAACCGAGTGGGCGCGTCTGGAAATCGGCCACAAAATCGTCGATCATCTCTTTGGCTTCCATAAACACCCACGCCAGCCGTTGCGACTGCGCGTCGAGGCGGTCGTAATTGTTCACCAGCAGGTCGTAGCGGCGCTGAAGGAGGTCGGTGAAGCGGCCGGTGAGGAACTGGCGGTAGTCGTCGGTGAAGGGTTCGGCCTGGAAAGCGGGATCGTCGGTTTTTTTGTAGAGGGCCAGGTGCATTTCGGCGGTGCGCCTGCCCAGCAGGGCCACTTTTTCGAAGACATCTTCTTTCACGGCAAAAAGCCGGTTGGGCACGGCGTAGAGGAAATCGTTGAGGTAGTCGCCGGTCATGTCCCAGCTGTCTTTGTTATTGGCTACCATCCGCTGCATCATGCCCAGCGTGACCACTTCCTGACCGGGCTGCTGCCACGTGAAGTGGCCCGCATAGGCCGGAATAGCCTCAAAACCACCCGTTTCGGTCAAAAACGCCACCATCTCCACCTCCGGGTTGGTCTGCGCAAACAGCTTCCGGTACAACTTCATGAACAGCAGTTCACCCTGCGAGGCGTAGCCGAACACCAGCGCCGAATTGCTCGAATCGACGGGCAGTACGCGTGATATCAGCGCGTCGCCATCGGCTCCATCCACCAGGCCTTTACCCCGTTGGAACGTAAGCTGCCCCGCCTCGGCGGTCGGTTGGATGACCACGTCATTGGCGGCCAGGTGCCAGAACAGCGCTTCCCGAAAAGCACCCACGTAGATGGCATCGACCAGGTAGCCGCCCTGCCCGGCGAAGGTGGCGGTGGTCAGGATGCCCTTGTCGGGAATGGCGTCGGTGGTGGTTCCCTCTGGTACAAACGCCAGCGGCAACTGGTATTGCTCCGGTTCGCCATCGGCGTAAGTAGCCTCGATGATAACCAGGTAAAACGGTTGACTGTCAGCTGGTTGGTCTGACAACGCCAATACCGATTGCACCCGTACGCCGGTCTGCTGACGGGCTTTTCCGGCAAACCACCGGCAGGTGTTGACATAGGCGGGCAGCACGTCGGCGGCGAGCCTGGCGTGCAGGTCCGTGTCAGTAGCGAATGTTGAGAAGGGGAGGGTTGAGGTCATTTTACAGTATGCAATTCTACAGTATGCAGTGGGCAGTGGCAGTGGGCAGGCTTCGCGCACTAGGGCGCGAAGCCTGCCCATTGCTACTCATTTCCTATAATCCAATGCGGGTTTTCGGTCACCTAACAGGGCTTCGTACTTGAAGTTGGCGCCGCGTTTCTGGAGCCATTCGGCGCGGGCTTTCTCGATCAGGGCGGGGGTGTTGTAGAGATCTAAAGCCGTCAGCGCCAGTGTTTTAGCGGCTACGATCATGCCTTTCTGGCCGATGCTCATGCCACTGGCGGCTGTCGATTGCCAGCTGTGGGCGCTGGAGCCAGGCACCCAGGTGGCGGTTTGCAGGCCCACCGTCGGCACCGTCCAGCTCACGTCGCCCACGTCGGTAGAGCCGCCGCTGGTGGCGCTTTCCGAGGCGTCGCGGAAGTCTTTGATCTGGGCGGCGTTGGTGATGGGTACGCGCTGATCGGCGGGGAACGACTCGCTGATTTTTTGGGCGAAGGCCGTTTCTTCGGGCGTGTAGGTGATGCCGCCTACCGTTTTCAGGTTGTTGTGCATGGCCTCGGCCAGGGTCACGTTGGGCAGCAGGTTGAATACGCCCCCCAGCACCTCCCACGTCACCTGTGTGCCGGTGCCCTTGGCGGCCCCTTCGGCGGCGTTTTCAATGCGTTTCCAGACGCTTTGCAGGATGTCGCGGTCCTTGTGGCGGGCGTAATAATATACCTCGGCAAAGGCGGGCACCACATTGGGCGCGTCGCCGCCCTTGGTGATCACGTAATGGATGCGGGTGTCGGACGGGACGTGTTCGCGCATCATGTTGACCATCATGTCCATGGCCTCTACGCCGTCGAGCGCCGACCGGCCCCGTTCGGGTGAGGCGGCGGCATGGGCGGCAATGCCCCGAAACCGGAATTTGGCGTTTTTGTTGGCCAGCGACGTGCCCGCGTCGGCGGCGTTTTGGGCACCCGGATGCCAGTGCAGCACCACGTCGACGTCGTTGAAGAGGCCTTCGCGTACCATGTAGACCTTACCCGCGCCCCCCTCTTCGGCGGGACAGCCGTAGATCTTGATCGTGCCCGCGTGACCGGCCTTGAGCCAGTTTTTCACCTGCACCGCCGCCGCCACCGAGGCCGTGCCGAAGAGGTTATGCCCGCAGCCGTGCCCGCCTTTCTGGTTGGGGATGGGCGTGAAATCGGGTTTGGCTTCCGTGGCGAGGCCCGGCAGGGCGTCATATTCGCCCAGGATGCCGATGACGGGTTTGCCCGACCCGTAGGTGGCCACAAAGGCCGTGGGGATGCCCGCCACGCCCGCCGTCACGTCGAAACCTTCTTTTTTTAGCTGTTCCTGCAATAGGAGCGCGCTTTTCTCTTCCTGGTAGCCCAGTTCGGCAAAGTCCCAGATCTGTTTAGAAAGACCCGCGTAGTCGGCAAACCGCTTGTCGAGGTCGGCGATGATAGCCTGCTTGTCGCGGTCGGTGCCGGGGGCAGCCGTTTTCGCCGGTTTCTTTGCCTGGGCAAACGTCAGCGCGGGCAGCAGCAGGAGGGAGACGAGGAGTTGTTTAGTCATGTGTAGGTTGATTGTTCCTAAAAATACCAATTTACCCCACAGCCCCGGTAGTCGATGCCACATTGCATCTTTGCCAACTGTTCCGTTCCTCGTTATGACCCCGCCCCACGCACCCCGACTAGCCCATTATGTCCGCCAGTTTAGCCGCCTGAAACAGGGCGGCACCAAGTACGGCAAGGCCCCGCATAAGCCCGTTTTGTTGCTGACAATCACGGAGTTACTGGAAAAAGGCCTCATCACCGACAACCGCGTGGGCGTGACGCCGGAACTGGTGGCGACGTTTAAAGAAAACTTTGTCCTGCTGGCCAAGGCGGGCCACAACGACGATTTTACGCAGCCATTTTTTTACCTGAAAAACGAAGGCTTCTGGTTCCTGCAACCCAAACCCGGCTATCAGATCGACCTCTATATCCGTAGCGTGAACACGCTGAGCGAACGCCTCGACTACGCTCATTTCGCCGACGACCTCTACGGGCTGCTGACGGATACGTACTCACGCATAGCTCTGAAAAACACCCTGCTGGATACCTATTTCCCCGCCCGCAAAGCCGAGTTTCTGCGCGTCAAAAACGCCGGACGCAGCTACCTGGGCGACCTGGAAACGTATCTGCTCAACGAACCCACAGGCACCTACCAACCCGCCTTTACCGCCGACGATGAGGAAACGCGCTTTGTGCGTGGTGGACTATTCAAACGCCTAGTGCCGCAGGTCTACGATTTCACCTGTGCCATTTCCGGGATGCGCGTGATCACCACCGGGGGCGCGTCGTTGGTGGAGGCCTGCCACATCGTGCCCATCAGCGTATCGGGCAACGACCACGTGAGCAACGGCATTGCCCTATGCTCAACCCTGCACACCGCCTTTGACCGGGGCATGATCGGCATCGACGCCCAATACCGCGTCCTGATCTCCCCCGCCCTCACCGACAACCCCGCCAGCCCCTACAACCTCCACCAATTCGCCGG
The DNA here is from genome assembly GCF_017353255.1 of Fibrella aquatilis. GTDB lineage: Bacteria > Bacteroidota > Bacteroidia > Cytophagales > Spirosomataceae > Fibrella > Fibrella aquatilis. The sequence continues at coordinate 404,590 of NZ_JAFMYU010000002.1, forward strand.
ACAATCCCTCCGCCCACCCCACGGCCAACATCACTACCCAAACAGGGAAGCGTTCGCGTGGCATCTGCGGGAGCGGTTTAAAGTGTAAAAAGAGTTTTTGCTGAAGCTAAGCCTCGATGACAAAATAATTAGCGGATTATGAATATTCGACAATTACTCCGTTGTTCATAGTCTTTTTTAAATTGCTGGTCGTCCTTTACACGTCTTTCTGGATCATACACAATAAACAGTTTGAATGCGTCAAGAGGATATTTCATTAAATCAGATGCAATTTGATCTGTTACCCGACTTGGAGGCATTGTTTTACGGATATATTTTGATTCGATGAATAAATCTTCATCCGCATTAGTGTAAGAATGATCAGGAATGACTGTAGAGAAGGAAAAACGAACTGTAGGATACTCTCGCTCGTAATCTTTTCTGTCTCGTTTTAGTATAGCTTGGATATGACTATTTAGTACATTTTCATGCGAAATTTTTTGATCAGATATAGCAATAGGCAGTGTTTTACTCAGCATATCGGCAATTTCATTAGCTAAGCATTCTACTCTATCAAGTTGAAATCGCCTTCCATTTACAATAGTATAAATTGAATTTTGTATCGCTGGCCTATATATAGAATCGTGTAAAAAAGCCATTCGTCTATAAGCACGTTCAACTGCTGTTGAGTGACGTTGATATAAATTGTGTAGGTCGGATATTTCATCTTCTTCACAAGTATCTTTAGACAAGAATTCCGTTATTTCAGAAAGTGGATCGAGATACGTGTTAATAAAATCACCAAAATGTGTTTTCGCAAATGTGTTAGCTTGACGAATATAGTCGACGACATGCGTTCGAGCATCTGATGATTGAAAGGATTCTGTAGTTAAATCAAAATCATAGATTGTATCATATTGTTCAAGTTTTGTAGCATACATAGCAAAACGGCGGTCTACACATTGAGAACAATATCCGCAATGTGTGGCGCTCGTATTATTTTTAAATTTCTGAAAAGTTTTAGTACATGTTACCGTTTTAGAAATAATGTCCTGCTTATTGTATGTTTTTATAACGTCTACAACTTCTGATTTAGTCATATGTAAAAACGGATGTTTGATTGTAAAATTTTTCCCAAACACTTGAGTAAATAAATTTTCTAACAGGGCAAGTGTCTTAGGATGTGTAGTTCGACTTGCCCGACCATTCATTAAGTCCTGTCGTTTACTTAGATTAATCGAAGTAATGCCATTTTCGTAAATGTTCAGCACGTCTTGCCCATAAGCCTGTGCAAGAGCAAATCCTACAGCGGTGTATAGAAAAAAGCGAGTACGCTGTGTTTCTTCAGCTGCTCGCTCTTCTTTAAGGGTACATTCAAGTGGATGATATCTCAGCCGGTTTGGATATGCTATTTGCAACGCCTCAAATACCCTTTTCTGGACTTGAGTGGTAAGTGTGTTGGACCTATGACTTGTAATAACAACTTTTTGTGACGTTTGCTCTAAAAGTGATATTACACCAGCTAGAGAATCTAAACCACCCGAAAATAAAGCTACAGGACAAATGTCTGTTGAGTTAATTTCGGTGGTCGAATACTCTGGGCCATGGAATAGATTAGTTATCGGATCGCCTCCTATACGTTGTGTAAAGTAAAAGTCGTAAGATAGATCACCCGTCATAAAAGATAAAGCTGCTACAATTATCGTTTTAGCTTCTTCTTGTTGCCAAAAAGACAAATCACGGACAGGTATACAGAAGATTAAGTCACGCGACCAGCTATTATATTCTACTTGATCAGTTTTCCCCCGTTTTATAAGCCGGTCTGCACCATAAATGAAAGAAGCTATTTCTATTAGATCACGAGTTCGTTCAGGTAACTTAGGCATTAGATGCGAGGCGAAACCTTGGATGTTAACTGTAAGGTTTCGGTTAGACAAACCTTCACGACCCACTAAACTCAGAATTCGATGAGCCGGAATATTTCCTGCCAACGATTGAGGTATAGTTACGCCATCGCATAAAATAATATGTCGTGTATCAGTCTTCGTCATTGAGATTAAACACGAGATTATTCTTTAGTTTCTTTATAGCGTAACCTACAAATCCTTTTACATCATTACTGCTAGGAAACTGCTTCAATGCATTTTTGTTATACCAACCAGCGGCAAATTGCTCGGTAACTTTAGTTGTTTCAAAAGCACTTTTAGAAATCTCGTTTAAATGCTTATCGAGGCGATTGTTAAAATCATTGCGATCAAACAAGGTTTTGAATGAAGCTGATGCTTCTCTTTCTAGAAAATATCTCAGATAACGACCAATGAAATTTGAAAAATATATTCTAGATATTTCACTGAATCCTCCTGCATCTGCTGCCCGCCTCCAAGGTTCAAATGGATCTGCTTCGCCACCGAAGAAAAGTGTAGTTTGTTGCTGTTCCTGCCGGGTCCAAATGCTAACAGTATCTATTAGAGCTTGCGAAGCAATAGTTGCATATTCATTGCTTTCACAATTAGCTTGGTTGAACTGTTTAATAGATCGCGCTAGTTCTAGTAGGGAAAAGGAGGGAGATAGGGTAATGCCGTTTTTTTCTAGATAAGTGTACGGATCGCCTTGTCTTGAAGCGTGTAATAAGTTGAGTAGATAAGAGAATGAGGATAGCACTCCCTTGTCTTGATTCATTCGCTCTAATTGACTTACAACATTTTTGGTTGTCTTATTGGCAATAGAAGCGACGTTATTATTTTTTGGTGAAAATTCGGTAAGCTCGTTCACGATATTGCGCCACCGTTTGGTGTTAGGTAAATGACCAATGCGCTCATGACCCATCGTGCTTACAATTGAAGAGTTATAATGTTTAAGTGCTGAAATATACTTTATTGTCATCATAGGATGACTTTTGCGTGTCAATCTTTTTTTAGATCACCCACATTTGGCAGTTTTTTAAGGAACATCAGCTATTCACATGAGTTTCTATGATAACATCCGCATTGCTTCGGCTCAATTACCACTCACGCCAGCAGACGTTGATCGGCTGGGGGTGGGCATGATTACGTTCCAGACAAAATCATTGGAGGATAAGTACGGGGTATATGACATTACGGGCGAGGGGTATCTGGAAACAGTAGCCGCTATGTCTGCTAGCGAATGGGAGAGCAAAACGCGCTGGCATGAAGTCCGCCTGGTCGATGCGCACGGGTATGTTGTATTCTACACGGTCGTTGATGATCACTGGTTTTGCTTCAAAGCCCGCTTTCGGGAGGGGCGCATGACGGAGGTATTTAGGCTGGGCCACAGGCCCGAAGTGCATAGCCGCACCTGTACGTGGGAACTGGAAATACCCCTTGACGAACTTAAACCGGCGTATGATGCGGAAGCAATTCGCTACGAACTGAGCCAATTAGATGCTCGCGAATGGGCGCACATGGAAACGGAACTCGCTGATTTTGAGCAGCAGTTTCCGAACGAGGATTGTCAGTAGACAGCCGGGGCTATATACCCTTGGTGTAATTGGGTCACTGGAAAGATAAGATCCCAGTCTTTTCCCCATACTACGTTGCCGCGTTCGATGCGGAAGCGTTTGAAATTGGCTAGTCGGCGATACTTATTGTGCTGAGGATGAGGGTGATCTAACAAAAAAGGTCCGAAGTCAACCGTTTGTGAAGTGCCATCAGAAAAAGTCAACTGTAGCCTGTGGTGGCCCGCATATTCGGCTTGGGTAACAGCTAACGTTCTCATCATAGTGTTTCTATAATGACCGGGTGATGATGTCATTAAGGTAAATCATCCACGAATTTAAGCAGATTGGCGCGTCTGTCGGCTGAGATAGTAGAGGAGAGAGCATGCGTATCAATCTTGTGCAGCTGTGGATTTCGTATGGGTTTGATAGCGTAGCGTTGAGAAATGGCCTAGACCAATCCTGTATATCCTGGCTGCACAACACAATGCTAGTCAGGTGGCGTACCTACGGCACGCGGGAACGGGGAAGCCTAATCTTACAGCTACCGACGCTACGCTATTACATCCCTACGGGATAGGCAGTTACACAAGATTGACGCACCTGTAGAAAGGATGATTCGCAGACGATTAGCCGTACGTGCTCTCCCGGCGGAATAGCGTACCGTCAGCAAATCAAGCCGCCGTTGGTGTGCCTGCTCCAGGTCCAATCGGGACATCATAGCGCAGCGTCGGTAGAAAGGGGTAGACGTTCACGCTCCCATTGTCCCATCGGGACAAAACAGCGTCAGCGTCGGTAGATAGGGGGATGGATTGTGACGTTTCCCAGCGTGCCGTAGGTACGCAACCTGTAGCGTACCTACGGCACGCTGTGGATGTAAGGGCGATTTGGGAATACTACCGACGCTGCGCTGTTACATCCCTACGGGATACCGATCTACGCTATTTTATCCCTACGGAATAGGTAGTTACACAAGGTTCACGCACAAGGAAGAAGGATAAACCGTGGACGATCGGTCGCACACCCTGTCCCATCGGGACATCATAGCGCAGCGTCGGTAGAAGGGGGTTGGCGTTCACATCCCCATCGTCCCAGCGGGACGAGATAGCGTAGCGTCGGTAGGGTTAAGGGCGGGGCGTTAATCGAGGGGTTTAAACAGAAATTGCTCGTCATAATCGATGCCGAAAATGTCCAGGAAACGGCGGTATTCGTCCAGGAAGGTGCGGGTTTGGTGGTGTTGCTCCTGATTGTCGATGTATTGAATCAGCGCGGGTAATTGGCTTTTGCCGTACGAAAACGCGCCGTAGCCTTCCTGCCAGGCAAACTGGCTGCGGGTCATTCGCTTTTCGTTGATCCATTTCGATGAGCTTTGTTTGAGTTGCTGCATCAGATCAGACAGCGATTGGGTGGGGCGCATCCCGATCAGGATGTGGATGTGGTCGGGCATGCCGTTGATGGCAATCAGTTTGTGATTGTAGTGCTGGATTATGCCCGTCATGTAGTTGTAGAGTTCGTATTTCCAGGTGGGCGAAATGACGGCGGCGCGGTATTTAACGGCGAAAACGAGTTGCAAATGGATTTGGGTGTAGATGTTGGGCATGACGGTGGTTGCGGTGGTGTTGTCCCATACGGGACAATGCAATGATAGGGAATGATGCGGTTTCGGTTGCGTTTGCTACCGACGCTGCGCTGTGTCGTCCCGCTGGGACGGTGAGGCTAACGCCCGTGCCTTTGGTTGACGTGAATTTTTCGCGAAACCGGAATCTGTTGTGGCGGGATTTAAACAGATGGGCGGGTTGGTGGTCTAATGGGGGTATCAACCAAACAGACTTCGGTTATGAAAACGCTTACGATTGATCTGAAATCATTCTGCCTGGGTATCCTCGCCCTGGGCGCATTACTGGTGTTGGTCAATTTCAAACCGGCGGGCCAACCCGCCCCGCCCACCGACGAGGTTCGCCGGTATCAGGTCGTGACGGGTGAACGCGGGGTGACCATCCTCGACACGAAAACCGGGCGATTTATTGTGGACCCCTACGGCTTCTCGAACCCCCGCTGGACAAAAGGCGATTTCGAGGAGATACACGCCCGGCCCTCGAAATGACGTGACAGAAGTTATGGATGACTACGGTTAGCTTCCTCAGAAGTCGCCGTAGTCTACCTGGAGGCAGGTGAGGCCGAGGTCGCGGCGCCAGAGCGAGACGACCTGGTCGCGGTCGTCCAGGACCAGTTCTACGAAATAACGGCCCCGGATGTGGGCGTCGAACAGCTCGCGTTTCACGATGGCGTCTTTGCGCATGTCGTTTTGTTTGCGCATAAACAGTTGATAATCAGCCGTTTCCTGCCAGCCAAAATGCCGCTCCAGCCACGCCACGGTCTCGGCGCGGGCGGCACCGTCTCGGCCCGACATGAACACCACCGCACAGCCCGCCGCCCGCATGGCCCGCACCACACCCATGACGGGCAGGTTCGGTTTGTCGCGCCCCACGTTAGTCCAGTCGAAGGGGGAGCGGTCGTGGATTTTGGCCACCGTACCGTCAATATCCACCAAAATGCATTTGGGCAGGGCGGCATCCTGCGCCAGCGGGTCGGCGGTGGGGTGGGGGCGGGGGTAGGTCAGGCGTTGCGAGAAATCCATGTTTTTCCGCAGCAGTTGCAACCGGCTGTGCTGCTCCCGAATCACGGTTTCGCCCACCACGTCGGGCCGTTGCCGGTCCCGCTCAATGGCGGTGGTCAGGGGCACGTCGAACACCTGAAACGACACGTCCACGGGCCGTTTGGCCGTAGCCTGCGCTTCAGCCAGTTTCAGCACCTCGTTGATGGACTTTTGCCGGAGGTGCGTATTGTCGAGCACCACGTTCCAGCCACCGTCGAGGGCGGCTTTCAGGGCCGCGTCGAGCAGCGCGGTCACCAGGCGCTCGATCCGGTTTTTGGGTTTGTCGTCCCATGTCCAGTACTCGCCCAGCGATACAGGAATGAGGCTCCGGCGCAGGTCGTCGCGGTTGAGGCGCAGGTAAGAAGGGTTGTCGCGCACAAACTGCCGCGCAAACGTCGATTTACCAGCGCCGCTGATACCGATGAGGAGAAGGAGGTGGGGCATAAAAGTCGTAAGTCTGAAGAAGTCGTAAGTCGTAAGTCGGCTGGCGCGAGCATTTCCCGCACCCTGGCCTGTGTCTCCACAGGCCTACTCCTGCGTAAGCCATCCGGGCCAGTCGGCTGACGCGAGCGTAGGCCTGTGGAGACACAGGCCAGGGGGACGGAAAGTGCTAAGTCTGGAAAGCCTATGCTATACGACTTTCCAGACTTAGCACTTTCCAGACTCAGGACTCTTTGTTCATAAACGGCCGTTCGTAGGGGGGGCGGAGGAGTTTCCAGATCGTGGAGGAGTAGTCGCGGTTGTCGAGCATCAAAAATAACACGGCGGGGTAACGTTGCGTCTGGAAATAGAGGGCGGTTTCTTTTCGTGATTCACGCACCTGGAAAGCAAACCAGCAGTCGGCTTCGATGGCTTCATACTGAGCGGTAAAATTGGCCACGGTGGCTTTCACCCAGTCGTAAAACTCGTCAGGAACGCGCTCCAGGATGGCGTCGAACGGCTGGTTGGTGGCCAGGTATTCCCAGATGTTGCGCGACGAAATCTGGGTCAGAATCCGGTGCAGGCGCACGTATTCGGCCATTTTCACCTTCACCCGGAACCCCGACGCAAACCGGATCACAAAGCCCTCTTCGTTGTCTAGTTGCACCGCCCGGATGGCCGCCAGGTCGGTGTAGCCGTCGAACCGGCGCACGAGCGGGAAGCCAATGTCGGGCAGGTCGGCGTGGTCGGCTCCGGTGGCGGTGTCGATGACACCCAGCAACACGAGTGCCTCGCGGTCGCCGTAGTCTACCACAATGCGGTTTTCGGGGTAGATGATCTCGAACAAATACGTCTTCGTGGGGTCGAGGCGGGGCAGCACGTGGGCATAGCGCGTATGCAGCAGGTGGGTGGCGCGTTGGGCCTGCTCGCTCATAAACGACCCCCGCGAGGCAATGTGGGGCATTCCGTCGTGCCAGTACAAAATCCCCAGCGACCCGTCGAGCTTTTCGTAGGCCACAAAGGGTTCGGGGCCGTCGGTCGTTACGGGGGGTGTCCACTCCGGGCCGTGCTCGTCGAGGTTAAAGAATTTGCCGAAAGGCCGCGCCACCACCTGCCCCTGCCCGTTCAGGATGAGGCCCCGGCAAGCCAGCGTGTGCTCGTCCCAAACGCCCTCATACTGCGCCTGAGCGGTGTAGTTCAGGATGTATAACTCGGCGGTGGGGTGCTGACGAACCATCACGTAGCCATTAGCAATGTGCTGACGGAGAGCGGGTTGCAACGTGTTGATGAAGGAAGTCATGGTTGTAATAAACCTATAAGGTTGAAAAACGGGGGCGCCTAGTCCTTATAGGTTGGAGGAACAGATTGAAGGAAAAGCCAGGCAACGGGCGGGCCGGGTGTTTAGTCGTTTACAGCGAAGTAACCGCAGCGGCGGACCGTCCGGACCTACGGCACTGGCAAAAGAAAACAGGGCAATGGGCGAAAAGAGACTATAAATCTGCGCTCTGTATTGAGCTACGCCGGCTTTCACCAACGGTGGGCCTGGCTACCCACAACCTCAGAATCCCGAAGTAACGCTTTTCTACGGCACCTGTAGTATGATTATCAATGGATTAGCTACGTTGTGAAAGGGATGAGGCAAACCCCTTTCACAACGCCACCGCATCAATCGCGTCGAGTGCTGTCTGGCCGTTTTCGGCGGCAACAATCAGCGCGAACAGCTTATCGCTCCAGCCGCTGATGGTATAGATCCCATCGGTGGCCATCGTGTTGCCGTAGCCTTTCAGATCAACGCTAAACGTTTTCACTTCGGGGTTGATGGTGCGGTACTGCGCAAACAGCTTGTCGAAGTCATCGGCCCGGCGCCCGCGTTGGCCATACCAGTTGCACGACCGGCCAATTTGACAATCGGAAAAGATCACGATCCGGTCTACGATTTCGCGCGACTTGATCAGCTTTTCCAGCATGACAAAAATACCTTCTTCGGTGGCCCCGCCGCACTTACCTGCCTCGCGGCTGATGCGGTCGAAGTTATTGAAAAGCGTGGCCGACCGGCTCAGCTGGGGTGTAATCAGCCGTTCGCCAAACAAACCCAGCAGGGTGCTTTCGGCGCGGGTCCAGTAGAGCACGGCAAACAGATTGGCAATGTCGGCCGTGGTGCGGCGGCTCATGGCCGACACTGCCGACCGTCCCCCTACGTCGCCAAACATGCTACCCGAATTATCGGACAAGATCAGCGTTTTCCCCGCCGCAATGGGCAGGTATGCCACTGACTGCACCAAGGCCTTTTCCAACGCCTGAATCAGCTTTTTAACGGCCCATTGCGCGTTGCCAAACAGGTAAAACACGCTTTTTTGGGTAGCTACTGCTTTCAATTCTGCATAGGCCGACAGGTAGCGGAACGGTAATTGTTTCGCCTGCTGCACGGCCCGCTCATGGGTAATCAAGGCGCAAACCTTATCGATATGAGCCATGTCGATGTTGGCTTCCAGCATGTTCCGCAGGTTACGAAGCATGGCCATGTAGCCCAGCTTATGGCTGTCGATCAACTCGTGCCATTTGGTACGCACGGCTAACTGCTTTTCTTTCTCCGAACCAAACGCCTGCTGTCCTAACGCGCTCAACTCGGTTTCCCAGGTATAAGGCGTCGATAGCGTCCGGCTGGCCAATTGGTCAAAAATCGCCTGCTGCGCTTCATCTTTGGCTTTGGGGTGGACCAGAAACAGGGCATCTCGTAGCTGAACCGCCGTTTTCCGCTCGTACTTGGCAAATTGGTAGGCGTCGAACCGGTTGAAGGCCAGGGCCAGTCCTTTTTGAAGTTGTTTCGAGAGGCGGTTCAGCTTTTTAGCACCGGTACGGGCGTTGGCTAATTGGTAGTAGGCCAATAGTTCGCTGATTTCATCGGGGCGTTGTACCACACGGGCAATTGTCCGGCTTACCAGATCATCGCCATTATGGATTCTTGCCAGTTCGCCCACCAGCACCAAAGGCACCGAACGCAGGTACATAGCTTCGCGGGCATAGACCGCCAGCCGAGCTACAAACAGCGGATCGACTTCGCCCACCAGCAACTGAATCAGCGCCAGCCGGTCATCTGCTTTCTGGTAGTATGAGTCAGCCAGCATGGTGGTTGTCACGGCGGTGTACAGTTCCATTTCTGCCGACAGCGTATAGGCTTTTGCCCCCATGTGGTTGAGGGTTGTAGCGTCGGCATGGTCTGCTGTGTTGGTGGTGTTGAAACGCATTGTCGTGGTTGCCGCCGGTGCTGTTCCCCGTTCGACATGACAAAGGTTTTACCCACCTGCGCAGTGTATTTGCGCAGTTGAAAAAAAGTGCAATTATTTTTGGCGACGACTGCCTATTTTCGGGGGAGTTACTGTGCCGCATTGCTAACGCTAATGGCTGACGCGCGGCCCTTCGACAGGCTCAGGGTGACAGGCAAATAAGAGCAATCTCAACGAGTTGAATCAAGGTGGTTGTCACCCTGAGCCTGTCGAAGGGCCACGCGTCAGCCATATGACCAGCCACAATCCAGATTAACTACCCACCCTATGCCCGCCAACCGCAACGCTCTGATTCGTTACCGCGCCATTGATGCCTGTCTGACCAACCGGTTTCGGCAGTGGACGCTCGAACTGCTCATTGAAAAAGTAGGCGAGGCACTCTACGAATACGAAGGCATCTTCGCCATCAGCCGCCGCACGGTGCAGGCCGATTTGCAGATGATGCGCTCAGACAAACTGGGCTACAACGCGCCGATCATAGTGGTTGACAAGAAGTATTATACCTACGAAGACCCTACCTACAGCATCACCAACGGCCCTTTGTCGGGGCATGACCTGGCGCAGATTGGCGAGGCCGTAGATGTGCTGAAGCAGTTTAAGGGCTTTTCGCACTTCCAGAACCTGGCGGGCGTGGTGCAGAAGCTGGAGGCGCACGTGTTTGCGGCCACGGCTAATCAGCAGGCGGTGATCGACTTCGAGACCAACGACAACCTGCGCGGCCTGCCCTACCTCGACCCGCTCTACCAGGCGGTGGTAGAAGGCCGGGCGGTCTGGATTACCTACCAGTCGTTTCGGGCCAAAGAGCGGCAGGTGTTTCCGTTCCATGTCTGGTGGCTGAAAGAATTTCGCAACCGCTGGTTTGCCGTGGGGGTAACGGGTAACCGGAGCGCCATCACCCACCTCGCCCTCGACCGCATGGTCGACGTGCAGCCCGCCCCCGACCTACCCTACCGCCCCAACCCCGGCCACGTTCCCGCCCACTACTACCGCCATGCCATTGGCGTCACCATTGGCGAGGTGCCCACGCTGGAGGTGCTGCTTCGGGTAGACCGGCAGCAGGCGCCATACCTGGAAACCAAGCCCCTGCACGCCACCCAAACCGTATTGGAGCGCCACGACAACGGCGATGTGACCATTTGCCTGCACGTGCAGCATAACTACGAACTGGAACGCGACATTCTGGCCTTCGGCGAAGGGGTAGAGGTGCTGTCGCCGGGTGAGCTACGCGACCGCATTGGCAAGCGCCTCCGCCGGGCCTTCGGGCAGTATGCGGGGTAGTTATGGGTGCTGGAGGGGATACTGGCTCATTTGAGCTGTAATTCGCTTATGCTGAGCAAATTACCGTCGGGGTCGCGTAAGAAAACGGTGGTGGACTGGCGTGTGGAAACCGGCGCGGAGAGAAACTTAATCCCTGCCGCACGGAGCCGTTCATACTGCTGACGGAGGCCACTTAGTTCAAAGCCAATGTGGTTATAACCAATCGCTGTAAACGGCAACGGGGCCGAGCGTGGCTGGGTGGGTGGGTTGTTGAACTGCCAGATTTCCAGCAGCATAGTACCCGTTCGGAACCACGCTGCCCGCAATTTCAGGCTGTCGATATTAGCAATGGCATCGAGCTTGGGGCTGTTCTGAATATTGTCGATGCGGTTGTGTGGCCCGTGTCCCAGCAGTGTTGTGTAAAATGCCGCCAGCCGGTCAATGTCGGGTGTGACAATGGCCACGTGGCCCAGCCAGACTGAATCGGCAAAAGGTGGTTTGTCGAGTTGTTCCAGTTCAAACAAAATGCCGTCGGGGTCATGGGCGTAAGCGTATTGAATGCCATATCCCCGGTCTACGGGCGCTGTGCCCCGGCTGATGATGCGCCCGCCCGCCGCTTTGGCCTTGCTATATAACCCCGCCGCCGCCCGCGACTGGTAGCACACGTGGGTGATGCCCGGTCCCTGAATAGGCATGGTGCCCGGCGACGTTGCCGCCCCGTCGAACTGCATCAACTCCACTTGCCCGTTTGGTCCACGAAGCAGCGCCGCCCTGCGTGCGGTATGCCGTATGCCGCCTTTTTTTTCGGCCAAAATGGGTTTTGTAACCCGGTAGCGGCGTGTTTCGGTCAGGCCAATGGCGTGGGTATAAAAAGCAACGGCCTTATCCAGGTCCCGCACCGACAGGCTCACCCGGTTGATGCCCCGCACGGCTATCGAGTCAGTAACCGGCTGCGCCGAAGCGAATTTGATAAGGCAGAAAAGGGGTAAGAGGAGGAATAATTTCATGGGGTTGGGAGGATTGACCAATGACGCCCGCAGAGCTAAATGACTAATGACCAATAACTACTTCACCGTAAACGCCAGCAGGACATTGCCTGCTTTTTCGTTGAATTTGGCGTAGCCGGAATTGATAAATAGTTGATTGCCTACCACCACTGGCCCGGCCGAGTCGATGGCACCGCCCCCGGCGGCGAGGCCGTTGACGGCGGTGAAGGATTGGTTGGTGTCGTAGGCCCACAGCACCCGGCCATCGGTGGTTGAATAGGCGTGGAGCATTCCGTCGAGCGCCCCGCCGAAAACGACACCGGGAATAAGCGTAATCGCCGCCGACAAACCCGGCCCGCAGCCCCATTTAGTGCCCGGCGGGCAACGATTTTTCTCTATGGCCGACCACTTGATACGCCCATTGGCCACGTCGAGGGCGTGTAGGCCCGGAAAGGCGGGTTTGGCGGAGTCGGCGGGCCAGGCTTCGCGGTCGTTGATGGGTACGTAGAGTGTTTGTCCGTCGCTGGTCATGCCCCAGTGAACACCGCCCATGATGCCGCCGCGCCCTACGCGCTGTTGCCAGATTACGGCCCCGCCTGCGTCGGGGTCAAGGGCATAGACCATGCCTGATTTCTGCCCTGCCAGCACCAGGTCGGGCTTTCCGGGGCGGCTGACCAATAGGGGTGGTGCGCCAAAATCGTAGTCAGGACCGTGCTGATCGGGGCAGTTGGCGAGACCCGGTTGGGTGCAGGCGGCATTCCAGGCGTCCTGACTGATGGTCTGATGCACCCACCGAATGGCGCCGTTGGTGAGGGAAAGGGCCACGATGGCGTCGCTGGTGGGGGAGGCGGGGCGGCTGTAGTTCTCGCCGGTGCCGACGTAGAGTACCCCCCGCTTGGGATCAATAGTGGGACTTGACCAGACCGGTGCCCCCGACGGGCCGTAGGTTTGGGTGCCTGCCGAATTGAGTTGGCGGGGTGTGGGCTCGTCGGTCATGTACGTCTTCCAGACCAGTGCCCCGTCGTCGGCGGCCAGGGCCACCACGGCCCCGCGGAAGGTGCAACAGGGGTATTTGGCGCTGTAGGCGGCCACAACTTCGGTAGAGGAAAGCGGCACAAACAGCCGGTCGCCATACACTACCAATGACCCGGTGATGGTGGCCTGTGCATGCTCATCGACCCGTTTGCGCCAACGTAACTGCCGTGTTTGCAGGTCCAGTGCGTAGACGTTGGCTTTGAAATCGCTGAAATACAGTCGGTTAGCCAGCCCTCTTTTGTCAGTGCCAACCACTATGGCTGAGCGTATTTCGGCATCGGCCTGAAACGTCCAGCGGACGCAGCCTGTGGCCACGTCAAGCGCGTATACCGTGCCGTGCTGACTGGCCGTAAAGAGCGTGTTACCCGCCACAGTAGGCTGCACCCGTGCCCGCGTGGCGTTGGGAAACGCAAAAGCCCAGTTGAGCCTGAGCGTTCCTACGTTACTTGCCGAAATGCCGAGGTCAGGTGCCGACTGGAAACGCCGATTGTTCAAATCCAGGCCCCAGCTAGTCACACGGCCCTTTTCGGGGCTGCTGCTTACCAGCGAATCGCACGGCCCCAGGGCCAAACGGGCATTAGGCGAGTCTGTTTTCGAGAGGTAGTCGGCCACCAATTGGCGTTCGGCAGGGGAGAGGGCAGCCCCCTGCGCCCGCATCACACCCGTTTCCAGGGCCGCTATGATGGCCGCCGACGATAGTTTTTGGAGAGCTTCGAGCCGGGGTGCTTCAGCCACCGACCCACCGTGACAAACGGCACAATTGGCTTTGTAAATAGCCTCGCCTGTGGGTGGGGCAGGGCGGGCCAGAAACCCCGTAACTGCCATCAGCAAGCCTATTGCCACCAGCCATTTTATCGTCTGCATAAGGGGGTACGTTAAGAAGGGTGAGCGCTGGCTAAAGAAGGATTCATTTCCTCAAACATACCGCTGGCAGACAAGGCCTTAGCCGATAGTATAAATTATTTTCAGAACCGGCGCAACCTAAAATTTACTTGGTCCGTATTGCTGGCGAACTCTTTAACCAAACAATCATAATATGAAGATTAGTATTGCTTCCGCTATTGCCCTGCTTGCTGTCAGCACATTCTCATGCAACAACGCTGACTCTGTCATTAAGCCAAACGCCAGCGCCCGGCAAGGGTCGTCGGGTGGTGGTGGCACCACCCCAACCCCAGCGCCCACTGGCTCATTGCCCGTTTTGGCACCCAACCCAACGCCCATCAACAACCTTGGCCCCATTATGCCCACTGGTACCTGGACGGTGAAAACCTATTACCGCGCCTTTACCGACAAAACCACCGACTACACGGGCTACACACTGGTGTTTGCACCAAATGGTGTCGTTACCGCTGTTGATAGCCAGGGTAATTCGTACAGTGGTGGCTGGTATGCCACCATTGGCGGTCAGGTAGCCTACTATGGGGGTGCCATTTCTATCACGGCGCTGACCATGAACTTTGGCAAGTCGGCACCAAGCAAACTCAGCCGTTTCAATGCCACCTGGAACGTGAATCTGGCCACCACCACGAGTGATGTTGTGCTGGATAATTTCGAGCCACTGTCGGGCGAACGCGTTGAATTCAGCCTGTAACCGAGCTAAGAACACCCCATCACCTGGTACACTTACCCTATCTTTTTAGTCAGAAACGGCAAAACCGGCTCAACCAGGCCGGTTTTGCCGTTTCTGGTTCATTTATTTCCCCGCTACACCAGTGCCTGGCTCACGGCCTCGCCGATGTTCAGGAGGGCTACTACTTCTTCGTCGGTGAAATCGTAGGGTACGGGTTTAGCAATGCCGAGGGTGCCGTAGAGTTGACCGTTGAACAGAACCGGTACGGCAATGGAGCCCTCCACTTTGGTATCCCGCGCCGCTGGCCGCGCCACGCCCGACTCGTCGGTCTGGAGGTTGCAGAGTTGGACCGCCTCGCGGCGTTCGGCGGCAATACCAGCCATGCCTTTGCCTATGGGGATCTTTTCAATTTTGGGTACAATGAAGGGGGGCAGCCCGGCGTAGGCCACGAGCGTCAGCAGGCCCGAATCAGGGTCGAGGCGGTGGAGTGTGCCGGTGGTGCAGTCGAAGGTTTGCAGCGTCTGGGCCAGAAAAGCATTCCAGTCAGGCTGGTCGGTGGGGGTGGCCGGGATCAGCGTATCGAAAATGGGCTGGGTGTCGAGCATGGTATTGCTGGTTGCAGTTGGGAAGTAAAGACAGATTGACGGTTGCAAAAGTCTCCTTTTTTCGGGCCATATTTACCGTCTTAGCAACGATACCCCCGCCCGAACTGTTCTGCTGCTGATGCTTTTCGACAACCACAATCGCCCCATCACCTACCTGCGGCTCGCCGTAACGGACCGCTGCAACCTGCGGTGCTTTTACTGCATGCCCGAAACGGGGATCAAATACCTGCCCAAGCAGCAACTGCTTACCTACGAAGAAATGGAGCGGCTGGTGGCAGTGCTGGCCCGCATGGGCGTGTCGAAACTGCGGCTTACGGGGGGGGAACCCTTCGTGCGGGCGGGGCTGATGGGCTTTCTGGAACGTCTCTCGGTGATTCCAGGCCTGGACGAACTACATATGACCACCAACGGCGTACTCACTGCGCCCCACGTGGCCGATATGGCGCGGCTGGGCGTGAAATCGGTGAACCTCAGCCTCGACTCCCTCGACCGTGCCCGCTTCCATCAGATTACCCGCCGCGACGAGCTGCCCGCCGTGCTCAACACCCTCGACGAGCTGCTGGCCCACAATATCCGCGTAAAAATTAACGCCGTGGTGATGGACGGACAGAACATCGGCGACCTCTACGCCCTGGCCGAACTGGCTCGTAATCAGCCCATTGATGTGCGATTTATTGAAGAGATGCCGTTCAACGGCGAAGGCAGTCATTACCCCATCCTGACCTGGACGCACCAGCGCATTTTAGGGGAACTGCGTTCATTCTATCCCGATCTGCAACCTCGCCCGTCGGCACCCCACGCCACGGCCACTACCTGGCAGGCCCCCGACCACGTGGGCACGATGGGCATCATTGCGGCCTACACGCGCACGTTCTGCGGCTCGTGCAACCGGATTCGCCTCACGGCGCAGGGCAGTCTGAAAACCTGTCTCTACGACAACGGCGTACTCGACGTGCGGGCCTTACTGAGAAGCGGTGCTACCGATGCCGACCTGACTGCTGCCTTCCTGAAAGCCTTCGCCCACCGCCCCGCAACTGGCTTTGAAGCTGAGGCCCTCCGCCCCGAAGTCACCGAGTCCATGTCCACAATTGGGGGATGAGTGTATAGTGATGAGTGGTAAGTGATGAACGGTGAGTTTGCTTCCGCCAGCGTAATGCTCTTGCGGAAGCAAACTCACCGTTCATCACTTACCACTCATCACTATACACTTACCCCTGCCCTCTTGCCTTCTTTCAGGATATTGATGAACGCCTGGTTAAAGGCGGGGATGTCGTGGGGGTTGCGGCTGGTGATGAGGTTGCCGTCGGTCACTACTTCGCGGTCTACCCAGTTGGCCCCGGCGTTGCGCAGGTCGGTCTGAATACTGGGGTACGAGGTTAGTTCTTTGCTCCGCACTACGTCGGCTTCGATGAGCAGAATAGGCGCGTGGCAGATGGCCGCTACGGGCTTTTTTGTCTCAAAAAAATGCTGGATAAACCGCACCGCCTGTGGGTCCTGCCGGAGGGTATCGGGGTTCATCACGCCGCCAGGTAGCAGCAGGGCGTCATAGTTAGCTGGGTCGGCACCGGCCAGGGGTAGGTCGGTGGGGAAGGTGTTGCCCCAGTCGGTTTCATCCCAGCCGCGTACTTCGCCGTTTTTGGGCGAAATCAGGTGTGTTTGAAAGCCTTCGGCCTCCAGCGCCTTCCGTGGCTCGGTCATTTCGACTTCCTCGAAGCCATCGGTCAGCAAAATCGCAATCTTCTTCTCGACGCTGCCGTCGTCCTGCCGTTGTGGTGTCATGATATCGTTGAGTTGGTTTTTTATGACTCAACTAATGTGACGGCAAAGGGTTGGGAAACGGTACTAGGTGGTCTAAAAAGGTGATTTTGACTATATTTGGGGAAACTCAGGCTGATATGGAAACCAACGCATTCGACCTAATCGAAGAATACCAATCCGAGGACATCATGTCACTAAATCATTCTAAACTGATTCACCGCCTTAGCGTGGCACTGGATCGGTATGAAGAAACGTATGATATCCTGCCTGAACTGGAATTGGAGCTGCCCACGGGTAAATGCAAACCCGACGTGGCCATTTTTCCCAACCTACCCGTCGACTGGCTTAACGACGTGATCTATTACAATCAGCCCCCCATTATTGCTATCGAAATCCTGTCGCCTAAGCAGGCCTTGACTGATTTAACAGACAAGGCTTATAAGCAATATTTTCCAGGTGGAGTGCAGGCTGTCTGGATCATTGTTCCCACGACCCGCATCATTCAGACATTGCTACCTGACGGCTCCATTCAAACCATTGCCAGCGGTATCCTGCGTGACCCAGTGACGGGTATTGAATTGGATTTGGGATATCTGTTTAAGTAGAGCCGATTTGTCAGACCGTACCAAAAAAGCCCGTCCAGACCTGCTGGGCGGGCTTTTTTGGTGTACACTACACCTCCCGCTCTATAATCTTCCCGCTCGCTTTTTCTTTTAAAATGAGTTTCTTTTTGCCGTAGTGGGTCATTTCTTCTTTGATCAGGTAATGGTCGGCGTCATACTCAACGGCACCACTAGCCTGGGTGAGGCCCTCCTGACCGCGCCAGACGGGGAGGTTGACTGGTTCCCACTGTTTGGTCTCGGCCGATTTATAGGCGGCGTCCAGAATGGCGTTGACCACGTAGCCGTCGTAGAAGGTTTCGGCGGCGTCGCGGCCCTCTTCCACCGCCCGGAACATGTCGGTAAACATGTGATTATAGCCCAGATCATTGACTTCATCGCCCACGGGAAAGAGCCAGCCCGCGTCTGATTCGGCTTTTTCAGCCACGTAATCGCCTGCTTTGCCGGTGGTAAACATCTCGAAGCCCGTGCGCAAAAAGTTGTTGATCCAGATGGTGCCTTCGGTGCCCATGACCTCATCGCGGAGGTCCATGCCACCCCGGAACGTCCAGCTTACTTCAAATTGACCGATGGCTCCGTTTTCGTATTTAACCAGGGCAATAGCGTGGTCTTCGGCGTCGATGGGTTTCACCTGCGTGGCGGCCCAGCACATGACTTCTACAGGCCGCACGTCTTTGCCAATAAAATTCCGGGCAATTTCCACGCAGTGGCACCCCAGATCGAGCATGCAGCCGCCACCGGCCTGCTCTTTGTCCCAGAACCAGTCGGAGTGGGGGCCGGGGTGGGTCTCACGTGACTTGGCCCACAAAATGCGCCCCAGCGAGCCAGATTTGACGGTTTCGAGGGCTTTCAGAAACTTGGGCGAATAGCACAGGTCTTCCAGGTAGCCCCCAAAAATGCCCGCTTCTTCCACTTGTTGCATCATAGTAAGCGCCTCGGCGGCGGTGCGGCCCAGGGGCTTGGTGCAGACCACGTTTTTCTTGTGTTTGGCGCAGAGAGCCACCGCCGGGGCGTGGAGGTTGTTGGGCAGGGCAATGCACACCAGCGTCACGTCGGGGTGGGCAATAACGGCCTCCATGTCGGTAGACTGAAACGTGCAGCCGTAGTCGGCGGCGAATTTTTGGGCGGTTTCTTCGCGGCGGGCGTAGATGGCCACTACCTTGTCGCGGCTGCGCTGCCCTTGGAGTGATTCGGCATAGAAACGGCCAATGAAGCCGCCGCCGAGCATGGCGATTTGTTGCATTTTTTGGAGTTTAAAACGGTCCGCCGCTGCGGTTTAACGTCTAAGGGCCAAAGTTGCTTCGCTTACTTAGCTTCTCATGTGTAAGGGACGTTTTTCATTCGTCTCTAAACCTATGGACAATCGTTCGCCCTCTTGCTCATTTTTTTGGGGCATATGCTGCGCCGTCGGGTTAGTGATAGACACACCACAACGCGGCCTTTTGTTGCGCTGGTAGTGGTCCCAAATCCTATGATCTCACGTGAACAGTCGACGAAGCAAACGGCCTATACGGACCCCGAAGCACTGGCGGAGGTACTAGCCCATGTGGCCGACCTGGCTACCGAAACCGATACCGAAGGCGATTTTCCGGAAGAGGCTTTCCAATTGCTGGCCCAGGCGGGTTTGCTGGCGGTGACCCTGCCCGGACAGCCGCTTGATCATACGCAGGGGCATACGGCCCAACTGCTTACCCTGCTCAAGCGCGTAGGGTCGGCCAACCTGGCGGTGGGGCGCGTGTACGAAGGCCATATCAACGCCCTGCTGCTGGCGCAGCTCTTCGGCAATCCCGAACAACGCCAACAGTGGCATGCCGACGTGCGGCAACACCACCTTTTCAGCGTCTGGAACACCCAGGCCGACGACGGTATTCTGATTCATGAACTCGGCGGCGGACGCTACGAACTGGAGGGCTACAAGACGTTTTGCTCCGGGGCCAACTGGGTTAGCCGACCGCTGGTAACGGGCGAACTAATGCGGCAGGGGCATAAATCGGGCTGGCAGATGTGCATTATCCCTACCGAACGGATAGCACCTCTGGAAGCTGACGCGCGTTTCTGGAAACCCCTAGGCATGCGGGCGTCGGCTAGTTTTAAGCTCAATTTTACGGGTATCGTTCTTGACGAAAGCGACCTGCTGGGCAAACCCGGTAACTACTTTCAGCAGCCTTATTTCAGCGGTGGGGCTATCCGGTTTGCTGCCGTGCAACTGGGTGGTGCTGAAGCCCTGCTGGAAGCTACGAGGTTGATGCTGCGGTCTATGGGGCGGGTCGATGACGTGTTTCAGCAAATGCGGCTGGCCGAAATGGCCTGCCAAATCGAGTCGGGTAATCTATGGCTGACCCAAGCCGGGGCTAACAATGATGCTTGGCTACACGACGGCACCGACCCGGCCAGGATTGTGGCCTATGCCAACATGACCCGCACCGCCATTGAGGCCATCTGTTTACGAGTAATGCACCTCTGCGAAAAGTCGGTGGGGGCGCGGGGCCTGCTGCGGCCATTGCCTTTTGAACGTATTCACCGCGACCTCACCATGTACCTCCGCCAACCTGCCCCCGACGCCACGCTGGTGGATATTGGCCGGTGGGTAGGTCACCAAACCACCGCCACCCATGACCTCTGGACCTAGCCAACTACCCCCCAGCCTGGCCAGTTTTTTGCGCGAAGATCCCGTGCCGCTCGATGCCCGGTCGCTGGACCGTACGCTGGTGCTGGCCCCCCACCCCGACGATGAATCGTTGGGGTGCGGCGGTACACTGGCTTTGCTCCGCAAAGCGGGCTATCCCGTGCACGTGGTGTTTGTAAGCAACGGCACCCTGTCGCACCCCAATTCGCCCAGCTACCCCCCCGACCGTCTGCGCGACCTGCGCGAAACCGAAGCTATTCGGGCACTGGACGTGTTGGGTGTTCCGGCAGGCCAAACCACGTTCATGCGCCTGCCTGACCGGCATGTACCCCTGCCCGATAATGCCGATTTCGGCAAAGCGCTAGATGCGTTAATGGCTGTTATTCAACAATTTAAGCCATCTACAGTGTTGGTGCCCTATGAGCGCGACCCGCACCCCGACCATCGCGCAACCTACGCGTTGTTGCAGGCAGCGGTAGCGCGTTTGGCCCAGCCGGAAAAGCCCCGCGTGCTCGAATACCTAATCTGGCTTTGGGAACTGGGCCGTCCCGACGACCTGCCCAAACCCGGCGAACGGCTGGTGTTGCAGGTGGCTATCGACAGCGTAATGCCGCTGAAAAAACGGGCCATCGACGCCCACCAGTCGCAGGTAACGCGGATGATCGACGACGACCCCACGGCTTTTTACCTTTCGCCCGAACTGTTGGGCCACTTCGACACACCCTACGAGCTTTTCGTGGAAAAATCACCCGTATGAACACCCCCAAAGACACCCTCACGCCCGACTACTTTGACGCCGTTTATCGCGCCAACGAAGACCCCTGGCAGTTTGCCAGCAGCCCCTACGAGCGCGATAAATATGCCGCTACGGTGGCTGCGCTGCCCAAAGCAGTCTACGATTCGGCTTTTGAAATAGGCTGTTCCATTGGCGTTCTCACTCAACAGATGGCCCCCCGTTGCCGCCAGTTACTGGCCGTCGATGTGAACGAAGCGGCGTTGAAGCAGGCCCGGCAGCGGCTGGCCGGTCAGCCCCAGGTACGCTTTGCCCAAATGGTGCTGCCCGGCGAATTCCCCGACGAGATGTTCGACCTGATTTTGCTCTCGGAAGTGGGGTACTACTGGTCGATGGATGACTTGCTGAAAGCACAAGCGAAAATCATTGCCCACCTCCGGCCCGGCGGCCATTTGCTGCTAGTGCATTGGACGCCCCCCGTACATGATTATCCCCTCACCGGCGATGAAGTACACGAGGCGTTTATGGTTAAAACTGGCCCCGGTCAGCCCCTGCGCCACCTGCTGCACCAACGACATGAAACCTACCGATTAGATTTGTTTGCTGCGTAATGTGGCAATAGCTTCAATAATGGGTACGCAGGGTAGAGGCTGGGTTTCGGAGTAAAGGGTAAACTGGTTTTCGGCTATTTCCCAAAATTGACCGAAGTAGGTGCTGGTGGCCATCTGCGCCAGTAACCACCCCGCCGAAACGCCCAACTGCGAGGCAGCGGGGCGTAATTGGGCCATGCAGTTGGCGTCGAACCGGTGTGCCCAGGCTTGTCGCAACTGGTGCCGCAACTGAAACCGTGCCAGCGACCGCGATGGGTTCTCTACTTGCTGACACTGCCCCGCGCTACGCTGGCAGGCCCACTGCTGTAACTGCCACGACAAGCCTACCTCGACGCGCCCCTGCAACCGCGCCGACGTATAGACGCGCACAGCAGGACTACGGCGCACTTTGGCGTCGATCCGGCACAGGGCTTTCACCAGGGCGTCGTCTTCCAGGTACCGCACCACCGGCAGTCGGCCCGCCCGGATGTAGGCCTGACACGTAACGGCCAGACTAGCCCCAAAATGCTGAAAATGCCGCGGCCAGGGGTCGTAGGGGCAGGGGTCTATACGGGCCTCGGCTTGGGCCAGCAGGTGCCGGTAGGTGGCATCGCGCAGGTGCGGCAGGCGGGCGGGGCCATCTTCACGGTGGGTGAGGATACGCCCCCCCACGGCATCGGCCCCCGCGTCGATTTCTCGAATAATCTGACTAATCCATTGATCATCAACCAGCGTGTCGCCATCTGTGGAGGCTATGATACTCCGCGAATGGCCCGCCAGCAGCAGCCGTCGGCAGGCTTCGTCCATCAATAGCCGCCGTACGGTGCCAATGTGAGCCCGTTCAGCGCCGAGCTGGATGTTGGCCACGTGCAAGGCAAAATTGGGATGTTGTCGTTGGTAGCGTTGCACACAGGCGAAGGAGTCGTCGGTACAGTTGTTGGTCAGCACCAGCACCTCATACAGCGTTGGGTCGAGGGGGTGTCCTGAACAGGTCAGCTGGTTACGGAGGGCATCGAGCGTGTGGGCAATAATGGCCGATTCGTTCCGCACCGGCACCACCACCGAGACACGCAGATTGGGGCTGGGGGGTAAGGCAAACAGGTAGTCGGCAGGGGTGCCATCATCGGCAAGAGTTCTGTATTCGGCCAGCATGGGTCATCACCACCAGGCGGGCTACTAAATCAACCCGGTGTTGTAGTCCGAACCTGGATATACGTCTATTGTTGGCATAATCTGATTGAACAGAACAGAGCATCGCGGGTGCGTTAGGCTATCTAGTTGATAAAGGGTAGGTTGCGTTATCGTACTCTGTCTATGCCTGCCCCCGTTGCCACCCGCCACCGGCCATTACTCTTTATTGTTGGCCTATTTTTTCTTTATTTCAGTAACGGTAGTCACGCCTGGGCTGTGGCCCCGTGGGTAGCGCTGCCCTGTCTGCTGCTCGTCACCCGGACACTGCGTCCCTGGGCAACCTACGTGCTGATGGCCGTTTCGTTTGGCGTAGTTACACAGGCATCGCTCTGGCATTTTGCCACACAAGATGCCCGCCAGCTATTGCATTACGTTCCGTTGGCGGCTGGGCTGCTGTTTGGCCTGCCCTACGCCCTCGATACGGCTGCTTTTGGTCGAAAGAAGCCTCCGGGCTGGCAAACGCTGGTGTTTCCGCTGGCTTACACCTGCCTCGAATTTGCCGTGGGTTCGCTCAATCCATATGGCACCATGGGTATGCTGCCCTATTCGCAGTTGGGGTTTTTGGCGCTGGCGCAACTGGCCTCGGTCACGGGCATCTGGGGCATCACGTTTCTGCTCACCTGGTTTGGGTCGGTGGTAGCTTATGAGGCGGCGCAGTACCTGGCCAAAGGCCACCTGGGGCAAGTGGGAGCTGTTTATCTGGCTTTTTTTGGCGTAGTGGTATTGTTTGGCAGCTGGCGGCTGTCGCAGAAAAACCCGCCTGGTGGTGCCCGCGTAGCCAGTCTTCACGTGCAGGACCGGGCCGGGCTGAGCCGTTTATGGACCCTGCGCCAAACAAACCCCGCCGCCTTCCGCGTCACCTCCGACAGTGTGATTCACCAGCTGCTACTGGCTACCCGCCAACAGGCGCAGGCGGGCGCACAGGTGGTGGTCTGGAGCGAAGTGTCGCCCCCCATCTATGCCGCCGACGAACCCCGCCTGCTCGACTCGCTCAAGCGGCTAACGCGCGAAACGGGCGTCATGTTGGTGGCCAGCCCGTACGTCTACGAAACGGCGCCCAAAAAAGACCAGAATAAGCTCTGGCTGATCGACCCGGCGGGGAACCTGGTGTTTACCCACCTGAAATACGGCGGCAACATCATTGAAGGCTGTGAGCAGGGCAATGGACAGCTACAGGCTGCCAACACGCCCCTGGGCAAGGTGTCGGCGGTGATTTGCTGGGATGGCGATTTCCCCCACGCCATGCGGCAGGTGTCCAAACTGGATGCCGGTCTGCTGCTCATCCCCGCCGCCGACTGGCAGGCTATTGATCCCCTGCACACGATGGTGGCGCAGTTTCGGGGCATCGAAAATGGCTGTTCGGTGGTGCGCCAAACGCTGTCGGGGCGGTCGGTTATGGCCGATCCCTACGGGCGGGTCATTACGCAGATGGACCACTTCGCCACCACTCGCTGGTTCATGCAGGGGCAACTACCCACGCAGCGCATCCCCACCCTCTACGGCCTCCTCGGCGACTGGTTTGCCTGGCTGTGCGTGGCGGGGTTGGCGTTGGTGGTGTGGTTATCTTACAAAATATACTGACTCAGATCGCGGTTTTTCACCATGCCGTTGAGGCGTTCCTGCACCAGTGTTCGCGTTACGCTGACGGTTGAGCCGCTGAGAATGGTGTCGGGGATGTCGAACATAAACTCGTTGAGCAGCTGGCTGAGTACCGTTTGCAGGCGGCGCGCACCGATGTTCTCTACCTCGGCGTTTACCTCGAAAGCGATTTTGGCCAGTTCGCGCAGGGCTTCGTCGTCAAAGTTGAGCGTGACGCCTTCGGCCATAAGCATGGCCTCATATTGCTTGGTGAGGGCATTGCGGGGTTCTTTCAGGATCTGGTAGAAATCGTCTTCCGACAGGCTCTGTAGCTCCACCCGGATCGGGAAACGGCCCTGCAATTCGGGAATCAAATCGCTGGGTTTCGAAACGTGAAACGCCCCTGCCGCCACAAACAGAATATGGTCGGTCTGGATGACGCCGTATTTGGTATTCACCGACGAGCCTTCTACGATGGGTAACAAATCGCGCTGCACGCCCTCGCGGCTCACGTCGGGGCCACCCCCGCCGCCGCTCCGGTTGGTGGCGATCTTGTCGATTTCGTCAATGAAAATAATGCCCGAATCCTGCGCTTTGCGGATGGCTTCCTCCTTCACCTCGTCCATGTCGATGAGCTTGGCGGCTTCTTCTTCCAGCAAAATCTTGCGCGCTTCGGCAATGGTCACCTTGCGCTTTTTACCCTTTTTGGGCATCATGCCGCCAATCATTTCCTGGATATTCATCATCGACAGCTCATCGATAGAGCCGCCCATGACGCCAATGCTGGGCGTTGAGTTCTGATGCACGTCGATGTCTACCTTCCGGTCGTCGAGTTCACCTGACTGGATTTTCTTCCGAAACCGTTCGCGGGTACGCTCGTTGAGTTCGGCGTCTGAATCGGGTATGGCATCAATAACGGCCTCACCATCAGGTTGTTCCTGGTGGTCGAAGCCCAGGTGATTACCACCTGTCACGCTGGGATTTTTCACGGGCGGAATCAGCATGTCGAGGATCATGTCTTCCACGATCTGCTGCGCCCGAATCTGCACGGCCTCTTTTTTTGCCGCCCGCACCATGTTCACCGCCTGCTCGACCAGGTCGCGCACCATACTCTCTACGTCGCGGCCCACGTAGCCTACTTCGGTAAATTTCGACGCTTCTACTTTTACAAAAGGCGCGTCGGCGAGTTTGGCCAGGCGGCGGGCAATCTCGGTTTTGCCCACGCCCGTGGCCCCAATCATGAGAATGTTGTTGGGCGTAATCTCGCGCTGCATGTCGGCGGGGGCATTCATCCGCCGCCAGCGGTTGCGCAGGGCAATGGCCACGTTGCGCTTGGCCTCGTGCTGGCCGATGATATATTGATCCAATTCGGCAACAATCTGCCGGGGGGTTAGGTCACGAACGGTTGAAGGCATGCTAGCTAGGGAAGTGGGAAGGGGTTGCATTCCCATATCAAAGTAACACAGTTATCGGGGAACAGTTAATAATGTACAATGAACAATGTATAATGAACAATGGCTTCGCCGGTCCGTCTCTGAGTGTAAAGCGCGAGGCTGTTGTACATTGTACATTGTTCATTGTACATTATACATTACGGTCCGCCGCTGCGGTTTATCCCCTACCAGCCCATGTGTTACCACACTTCCCTTGCCGTTGATGCGGCTGAACTCGAGACGCGGTTTAGCGCTGCCATGCCCGAAGGCCTCCATACGGGGCCGCAATACCACGTCAACGCCTATGCGTTTCCGCGCTACCCGATCATCACGCGGCAGCAGCCCGATGCCTTTCAGGGTATCCGCTGGGGACTGATTCCGCACTGGGTGAAGTCGAAAACCGATGCCGACAAGCTGCGGGCGCAAACGATCAATGCCCGGTCGGAGACGATCTACGAAAAACCATCGTACCGGCAGGCAGCAGGGCGGGGCCAACGCTGCCTGATTCCGATCACGGGCTTTTTTGAGTGGCATACCGACGAGCGAAAACAGAAGTACCCGTTTTATATCAACACCACCAACCAGCCCATTGCCAGTATAGCCGGACTCTGGGACGATTGGGCCGACCCCGAAACCGGCGAGGTGCTAACCACGTTTTCGCTGCTCACCACTGATGCCAACTCCCTGCTGGCGACCATTCATAATACCAAAAAACGGCAACCCTGCGTGCTCACCCGCGACCAGGAACACGCCTGGCTGCACGAAAACCTGACCGAAAAAGAAGCCATTCAGTTGTTGCACGAGATATATCCGGCCAACCAAATGCACAGCCACACCATCAGCAAACTGATTACCTCCCGCACCGAAGACAGCAACGTGCCCGGCGTACTGGCCCCGCAAACGTATCCGGATTTGGCGATGTAGCGTTGGCTTTTTCTGATAAAAAGTAGGGCTATTTGCTTTATTTTTGTTCTATGCCTGCCATCAAGCCTATCGCACCCTTCAGCACGTCTGCCCGCACAGATGAGCAATTGGTGCTGGCCTTGCAACAGGGTGACCGGCAGGCGTTTGCCGAACTATATGACCGGTATTGGGCCGACCTGTTTCAACTGGCAGCCCGCAAACTGGCCTCGCCCGAACTGGCCGAGGAACTGGTACAGGACCTGTTTATCAGCCTCTGGCAACGGCGCGAAACGCTGGTTATCACGCAGGTAAACCGCTACTTATTTTCAGCCCTGAAATTCTCGGTTATTGACCACATCCGTACGCAGCAGGTGCATGAGCGGTTTGTGGATCATTACCTGACCATCACCAGTCCCACCACCGAACCCGAAGATGCGCTGGCCCTTCAGGACCTGACCCGGTCTATTGAACAGGGGCTACAAACGCTGCCCTCCACCACGCAGCAGGTGTTTCGCCTCAGCCGGTTCGAGCACCTCACTATCCCCGAAATTGCTGCCCGACTGGGCGTGTCGGAGAAGGTAGTGGAATACCACCTGGGCAATGCACTGCGGGCCATGCGTCGCCACCTTCGTACCTACGGCGTTGCGCTGGCGGTATGGTGGGCGTGGTAATGAGTATGGCTTTTTTCTAAGTAAAACCCCCACATTCTTACCAATTTATATAACTATTCAACGAATATTCTTTTTTATTTAGGGTCAACTCCCGTGCAGTTCGACTTGCTTGTATGAATGGCTACCCGCCATTTAGTCCATGCAATGACGCAGTCACAATTCAAACAACTCTTGCGCCGCTACCTCGACGGACAGGCTTCCGACGAGGAACTCCGCCTGATTGACCGGTGGTATGATTCGCTGAATGAATCGGTTACCTACCAGTTCTCCGCCGACGAACAAACCCGGATTAAAGCCCGGATGTGGGCCACTATCGACGCCCAAACCAGCGCAGAATTGCTGACCGAAACACCTATACGGCCACTACATGATACGGTATCTGGCCAGAAACTGCTTTGGCGCAGACCGTTTGCCGTGGTTGCCGCAGCGATGGTGCTGCTGGTAGGCGGTTGGGTTGCCATTCGGGCATCCCGCGCGCTGGAAGAACCATTGGGGCCGTTCAAGGGTGAACTGGCCACGGTCTCGGCAGGCCTGATCGAGCGCACCAACACCACGAGCCACGCCCTCCGGCTGACCCTGACCGACGGGAGTTCGGTGGTGCTCACGCCCAACAGCGCCGTGCGTTACCCCGCCCGGTTTGCGCCCGACCACCGCGACGTGTACCTGACGGGCAGTGCCTTTTTCAGCGTGTCGAAAGACCCCCAACGGCCCTTCCGGGTATCGACAGAGCGGGTGGTGACTCAGGTGCTGGGTACGAGTTTCTGGATGAAAACCGCCCCCGACGCCGACCGTGTTGACGTCGATGTGATTACGGGTAAGGTGTCTGTATTCGCGCGTAAACCGGCCGCCGCCACCGCCACGGCCAAGCAGGTTAGCCCCGGTGTGGTGCTCACGCCCAACCAGAAAGTGACCGTTTTTGGTGACGACCTCTGGCAAACGGGCCTCGTGGCCAAACCCGAACCCATCCGCCCCGACCAGCCCGATGCGCCCGCTCCTATGATCACGCTCACGTTTAACGAAGTGCCATTGCCCGCCGTGCTGAGCCGCCTTGGCGAGGTTTACGGTATCGATATGGACCTGGCTAATGCGGGTCTGTCGGCCTGCACCTTTTCGGGCAACATCAGCAACCTGCCCCTCTATACCCAACTCGAGCTTATCTGCCGCGCCGTTGGTGCCGACTACGCCGTTCGTGGCACGCGCATCCTCATCAGCGGAAAGGGATGTGGGCGGGACTGACGATGCCGATTTTTAAACGCTTTTCTCATTGCTAACTTGTTGATTACTAACCACTATGAACCAATTTCTATTGCTAAACCGCATCCTTATGCGAAGTTTCGCCTCGTTTGCGCTGGCCCTGCTGGCCATCACCGTCACGCTGGCCCGGCCCGGTATGGGGCAGGACGTGCTGAACAAACCCGTGACCCTGACGCTTGAAAACGTCGAACTGCGCGACGTACTGGCCGGGCTGGAAAACCAGGCCGACGTGCGGTTCATTCACAGCCCCACAGCCATTCAGGCCGGTCGCCGGGTGTCGGTGGCGGCACGGCACGAGCGGCTGTCGGTGGTGCTCGACCGGCTGCTGACGCCCCTGGCTATCGACTATTCGGTAGTGGCGGGGCAGATTTTGCTGAGTGTTCACCAGGCTAACGCGGCAGAAAGCCCAAAAAACGACGGCAGCCCCGCCCCGCAGGAGCAATCCTACACAGGGCGGGTGATCACGGTGGCGGGCGACGCACTGCCCGGCGTGAACCTGGCCATCAGAGGTACCAACCGCGGGGCTAGTACCGACGTCGACGGTAAGTTCAGGATTGCGGCCAACCCCGGCGAGGTGCTGGTGTTCTCGTTTATCGGCTACGCCAATCAGCAGGTGACGCTGGGCGATCAGCTCGATCTGCAGATCAAACTGGTTGAGTCAGCCGACCTGTTGCAGGAGGTAACGGTGATTGGTTCACGCGGTCGTCCTCGTACCGACGTTGAGCGCCCTGTACCCGTCGATGTGGTGAGCAGCAAGGAGTTACAGGCTACAGGGCAGGTAGACCTGGGGCAGATGGTGCAGTATAATTCACCTTCGTTCAACTCGGCCAAGACAGGTGTCAACGGCGTGGCCAACTACGCCGACCCTGCCACCCTCCGTGGCCTCTCGCCCGATCAGGTGCTGGTGCTGGTAGATGGCAAACGTCGCCACCAATTTTCGGCGCTGAACCTGAACCAGACGGTGGGCCTTGGCACGGTGGTCACTGACCTGAACTCGATTCCGGCACTGGCGCTTGACCGGATGGAAATCCTGCGCGATGGTGCCGCTGCCCAGTACGGGTCAGATGCCATTGCGGGCATTGTGAACCTGGCGCTGAACAAGAGCGTGGGCGTGGGCACCTTGAAAACGCAGTATGGTCAGACCAGTAAAGGTGACGGCGCGGGCTACCTGACGGCGCTCAACTACGGCTTCCGCCTGGGCAAGCCCGGCAGTTACCTGAACCTGACCATGCACTACCAGTATACGGGGGGCACCAACCGGTCTGACCCGTATCTGGGTAATATCTACAACGCCACGAAGGCCAAAGAAGACAGCATCCGGCGGGTGCGGGGGGTATGGCCAGTGGGGGCACCGTTTACGGTGGGTGTCTATGGCAGCAACCAGACCAAGGCCTTGCAGGGGTTTTATAACCTGGGTATGCCCCTGAGCCGGGGTTGGTCGATCTACAGCTTCGGCGGCTATTCGCGGAAAGACATTCTGGCCTACGGGTTCTTCCGCAATGCCACGCCCAGCAACGCCAACTCCACGCCCGAACTTTTCCCCGACGGCTACGTGCCCCAACTGCCCGGCACCAGCGTGGACTACTCGACCGTGGTGGGCCTGAACCGCAAAGTAGGTGCGGGCTGGAACCTCGATTTCAGCACCGGCTACGGCTACAACTACCTCGACATGTGGGCCAACAATACCACCAACCCATCGCTGGGGGCGGCTTCGCCCACCAATTTCTACGTGGGCCGGTCGGGGTTTGGGCAGAGCACTACCGAGGCCAACCTGTCGAAGAACTACACGGGCCTTTTCGGGACTAAATCGTTGAATCTGGCCTTCGGCGGGCAATATCGTGTGGATCAATTTGAACTGGCTCAGGGCAGCGCCGAGTCGTATAGCGTGGGTCCGCTGGCCAAAACCAAAAACAAAGCGCCTGGTTCAAGCGGCCGCCCCGGCATTGCGCCCGAAGACCAGACCAATACCACCCGCAGCAACCTAGGCCTGTATGCCGACGTAGAAAGCGACCTCAGCGACCGGTTGCTGGTAGCCGCCGCCCTGCGCTACGAAAACTACAGCGACTTTGGCAGCAACGTGTCGGGTAAGCTGGCCGCGCGGATTAAACTAAGCGAGAGCATCTCGCTCCGGGGGTCGATCAACAAGGGTTTCCGGGCACCGTCGCTGCAACAGACATTCAACAGCCAAACCACCTCTACGGTGCAATCGGGTGCCATTGTGCAGACCAAGCAACTGCCCAGTAATGATGCCCGGCTGGCGCAGATTGGCATTGAAAACCCCAAAGCCGAAACCTCGTGGAACTACAATCTGGGTCTGACTGCCAAAGCCGGGAGTGACTTCATCGTGACCCTCGACGCGTACCAGATCGACATCACCGACCGGATCATCGAGAGTGAGCGGATGATTATCAAGGACATCACAGCCTTGAAAACGCGGTTTGTGGGCCTGAGCGAGATTCGCTTTTTCACCAACGCGATCAATACCAGCACCAAAGGCATTGACTTTGTGACGAGCTACAAACACAATTTCAGCCCCCGCAGCCGGTTCAATGCCAGCCTGGCTTTCACGCTGAACCAGACCAAGATCACGAGTACTAAAGCCACCCCATCGGCCCTGCAACTGGATACTCCCAAACCGATTCTGTTGATCGACACGGTGAGCATTGGCCTGATCGAAACGGCACAACCCCGCCAGAAGATCCTGCTCTCGCTGGGTTACAGCTACGGCAAAGTGGGCCTGAACGTGCGCTCGTCGTACTTTGGTGAGGTAACGGCCTGGGAAAAACCCGCCGGTAAACCCCACGTGAGTCAGACCTTCGGCGGCAAAAACCTGGTCGACCTGACGGTGATATACAACCCCATCAAGGCCCTGTCGATTTCGCTTGGCGGTAACAACATCTTCGATGTCTACCCCGACAAAGTGATTGCCACCTCGGCTGCCTATTCCAACGGCGAAATTCCCTACAGCCGCAACGTGAGCCAATTCGGCTTCAACGGCGCCTACTACTACGCCAACGCGACGATTACGTTTTAATGTAAAAATAGCCCCCCAGCCCCCGAAGGGGGAATGCTTACGCAAGCGCAGTTCCCCCTTCGGGGGCTGGGGGGCTACTCTTTCACCATTCGTCAATGGCTTCCCTCGCGCTCCTGCTAACCTGCCTTTTCCTTGGCGTTACGTTGCGGCGGTGGTTGCCGGAATCGGCGCCGCTGGTGCTGAACCGGGTGCTGGTGGGCGTATTTATTCCGGCGTTGACGCTGCTCTACGTGGCCGAACTGCACTTCGACAGTAGGCTGCTGTTGCCCGTTCTGGCCCCGTACCTCGTTTTTGGCGGTGGTTGCGCCTTTATCTGGACTATCGGCAGTCGGCTGAGTTTCGACCGGGCCACGCTGGGGGCGCTGCTGCTCACGGGGGGCATCAGCAGTATCTCGTTTGTGGGGTTTCCTATTTTTGAGTGGGTTTATGGTCGGCCGGGGCTAGAGGCGGGTATCCTGATGAGTCAGGCCGGGACGTTTGTCATCTGCGTCACCTTCGGCGTGGGGTTGGCTTCGTGGCTGGCTGCCGAAGAGCCGTCGGTGGGGAAGATGCTGCGCGACATGGTCCGGTTTCCGCCGTTTCTGGCGTTTGTAGTGGCCCTGCTGGCTAATGTGCTGGGCTACGTTCACCCACCCGTTGTGCGCGATTTGCTCACCAAACTGAGTAGCCCATTCACGGTTATTGCCCTATTGTCGGTAGGCATGCAAATCCGATTTCGAGTGCCAAAGCAGAATAAAAACGCACTGTTATTGGGCTTAGGCTATAAATTGCTGCTGGCTCCGCTGCTGGTATTCGTGGTTTACAAACTGACGCTGAGCCAACACGGCTGGCTACCCGACCTCTGCGTGCTGGGTTCGGCGCTGGGACCCATGAACACCGCCGCCGTGCTGGCCACCCAATACAACCTCAACCCATCCCTGGCTGCCCAAATGGTCGGCCTCGGTATTCCCCTTTCGTTTTTTGGTATCTACCTGATTTATAATATGTTATGAGACGTTGGAGGCTGGATGTTGGATATTGGATGCTGGATGCTGAATAGTGAATATTGAGTGTCTAAGTCCAATTCTAGCATCCAATGTCCAACATCCAGCCTCCAACGTCTATCTGTCCTATGAAAAAACTCGTTACGAACCTCACCTTCTGGGTACTCACCGCCATTACGCTGGGTGTGTTGCTGGGCCATTTTCGGCCTGATCTGGCGCTGCTGCCTATTCTCGATGCGCCGCTGAAAGGCCGGTTTATGGGGCAGGAACTCACCATCGGGGCCGCCATCAGCGAATTTCTGAGCGGCTGTTTCATCAGCCTTGTCAAGCTCTTTATCAGCCCCATCATTTTCCTCACCATCACGCTCGGCATTGTCAGCATGGGTGATTTGAAAAAGGTGGGCAAAGTGGGGGCGAAGGCCCTGCTTTATTTCGAGGTCGTAACTACTGTGGCCCTGCTCATCGGCGTGGTCGTAGCCAACGTCATCCGCCCCGGCGATGGCGTGGTGACGTCGGCCTTGAAAGGAGGCGATATTTCCAAATATACCAAGACCGCACAGGCGTTCAGCTGGTGGAAATTTCTGATGGACAACGTCACGCTGCAAGTGCTGATCGCGGCCATCGTTGTTGGTATCATTCTGAGCCAATACGCTGGCCGTGAGCGTATTGTGGCCGTGATGAACCGGTTGTCGAAGATCATTTTTGTGGGCTTGCACAAGGTGATGCTGCTGGCGCCCATCGGTGCATTTGGCGGTATGGCCTACACCATCGGTAAGTTCGGGCTGGGTACGTTGCTGCCCCTGGCCAAGCTCATGGGTACGGTCTATACCACCATGGCCCTGTTCATTTTCGGGGTA
This sequence comes from Fibrella aquatilis, assembly GCF_017353255.1. GTDB lineage: Bacteria > Bacteroidota > Bacteroidia > Cytophagales > Spirosomataceae > Fibrella > Fibrella aquatilis. The sequence goes on from NZ_JAFMYU010000002.1 coordinate 438,067, forward strand.
CTGGGCCTGATCCTGCGCTCATGTCACGTGCCGCTGCTGGGGTTCCTGCGCTACATCCGCGAAGAACTGCTGATCGTGCTGGGCACGTCGTCGTCAGAGGCGGGGTTGCCCTCGCTGATGGAAAAACTCGAGCGCATGGGCTGCGCCAAATCGGTGGTGGGGCTAGTGGTGCCTGCGGGCTACTCATTCAACCTCGACGGCACTACAATCTATCTCTCCATGGCCACGATCTTTCTGGCCCAGGTCTTCAACGTGCAACTCAGCTGGGAGCAGCTGCTCACGATCATCGGCATCCTCATGGTGACCTCAAAAGGGGCCGCAGGGGTCACCGGCAGCGGTTTTGTGGTGCTGGCCAGTACGCTCACGGCCATCAACGTGATCCCCGTAGAAGGCCTGGCGCTGCTGCTGGGCGTAGACCGGTTTATGTCGGAAGCCCGCAGCATCACCAACTTCATCGGCAACGGCGTGGCCACCGTCTGGCTCGCCAACAACGAAAAAGCCTTCGACCGCACCGCCATGCAACGCGCCTTCGGCGAGGTAGAGAAACTTGAAAAAGTAACGGCTTAAGGCGGGGAAGGGTGTAATTTTGAGGTTAGTTTAATTCGTTGGCTCGGCCTGGCCCCCCGCCCTAAAGGGGGCCTTGCTTGCGCACAAGTAGCCAGGCTGACGACTTTACGCGCAAGCAAGGCTCCCTTTAGGGCGGGGGGCCAGGCCGAGCCAACATTTAAGTTCATGACCAACACTTCCTCAGCCAATAAACTCCGCGAAGACGCCCTGCATTACCACGCCAAGGGCCGTCCCGGAAAGATTGAAATTACCCCCACCAAAGAAACTGAGAATCAGCGCGATCTATCGCTGGCCTATTCGCCAGGAGTGGCCGAACCCTGCCTCGCCATCGCCGATCAGCCCGAACGCGCCTATGATTACACGGCCAAGGGCAACCTCGTGGCGGTCATCTCCAACGGTACCGCCGTGCTCGGTTTGGGCAACATCGGGGCCGTGGCATCCAAGCCGGTGATGGAGGGGAAAAGCCTGCTCTTCAAAATCTACGCCGACATCGACGCCTTCGATATCGAGCTGGATACCACCGATGTCGAGGAGTTTATCCGCACCGTTAAGATCCTGGAACCCACCTTTGGCGGGGTCAATCTGGAGGACATCAAAGCTCCCGAATGCTTCGAGATTGAGCGGCGGCTGCGGGCCGAACTGAACATCCCCGTCATGCACGACGATCAGCACGGCACGGCCATTACCTCTGGCGCGGCCCTGCTGAATGCGCTGGAAATAGCTGATAAACAGATTGATACGATCAAACTGGTGGTGAACGGAGCCGGTGCCGCCGCCACCGCCTGCCTCGATCTCTACGTCGATCTGGGGGTGTTGCCCGACAATATTACCGTGTTTGATAAGGATGGACTGCTGACCAAAGACCGGACGAATCTGGTGGGCAATCAGTATAAATACACCACCGACCGCCACCCGGAGGGCTACACCCTGGCCGACGCCATGGTGGGTGCCGACGTGTTTCTGGGTCTGAGCGTGGGCGGGGTTGTTTCGCAAGACATGATCAGGAGCATGGCCCCCGGCGCTATTGTCTTTGCCATGGCCAACCCCAATCCCGAAATCACCTACGAAGACGCTACCGCCGCCCGCCCCGACATCATCATGGCCACGGGCCGGTCCGACTTCCCGAATCAGGTCAACAACGTGCTCGGTTTTCCCTACATCTTCCGGGGGGCGCTCGACGTGCGGGCTACTGAGATCAACGAGGCCATGAAACTCGCCGCCGTGCGTGCCTTAGCTACGCTGGCTAAACTGCCTGTTCCTGAAGCGGTTAGTCGTAGTTACGGCACCGATGGCCTGGTCTTTGGCCGGACGTATATCCTGCCCAAGCCCACCGACCCACGGCTGTTAACCATTGTGGCCCCTGCCGTTGCCAAAGCCGCGATGGACTCGGGTGTGGCGCGAAAACAGATTACCGACTGGGCCGATTACGACATGCAGCTCTCGCGGCGGCAGGGTCTCGACAATTCGTTTATCCGTCGCCTCACCCGGCAGGCGCAGCAGTCGCCCAAGCGCGTGGTGTTTACCGACGGCGAAAACCTGAGTGTGCTCCGGGCCGTGGCTGAGGTGCGCGAGCAGAAAATGGCCATACCCATTTTGCTCGGCAACCCGCAGACGATCAACAAGATACTCGCCGACCATAATATGAACCTCGGCGATACGCTCATCATCGACCACCGGTCGCCGAAACAGGATAAGGTGCGGGAAAAGTACGCGCAGTTGCTCTACGAAAAACGTAAGCGCAAAGGCCTGACCCTCATTGAGGCCCACAACCTCATGCGCGACCGCAACTATTTCGGCACCGTGCTGCTGGAGATTGGTGAGGCCGACGTGCTCATTTCGGGCCTCACGCGCAACTACCCCCAAACGCTCCGCCCCGCCTTGCAGGTCATTGGTCGGCAGCCGGGCATCCGCAAGGTGTCGGGTATGTACGTGTTGCTGTCGCGGTTTGGGCCGTTGTTTCTCTCGGACACCACGGTGAACATGAACCCCACCACCGACGAGATCGTGGAGATTGCCGAGACTACCGCCCACGCCGTGCGCCGATTGGGCATTGAACCCCGCATTGCGCTGCTCTCATACTCTACGTTCGGCAGCGCCACCGGCGACGATGCCGAGAAGATGCAGGCGGCCACCGCCATTCTCCAGGCCCGCCACCCCGACTGGGTTGTGGACGGTGAAATGCAGGCGCACTTGCCGTTCAATCAGGAGCTTATGCGCGAGTCGTACGCTTTCTCGCCCTTCGCCGAGCAGCCCGCCAACGTCCTTATTTTCCCGAGCCTGGCGGCATCGAACATTGCCTATAACCTGCTGAAAGAGATTGGCCGCATCGAGAAAATCGGCCCCGTGCTCATGGGTATCCGCAAGCCCGTCCACGTCCTCCAGCTAGGCAGCACCGTCCGCGAAATCGTGAACATGGTAGCCATTGCCGTGGCTGATTAGGGGTGGGTTTTGGTGCGGTCTAGTTGCAGCAATCAACTTTCAGCAAAACGCGTTATCATTGTATCAAGCTAAAAAAGAATAGAAGTGGATAAAAAGTTGGAGGAATCACTGAAACTCGATCTCAAGCGAAAGGTGGCACACACGGGTTTGAGGATGTTAGTGTTTTCTAGGGATGGACAAAGCATTGTGTTCCTACCGTCTCTTAACCTAACAGCTTATGGTGATTCGGAGTCAGAAGCTACTGACATGCTACAAATTGTACTCAAAGATTACTTTGATAACTTGTTTGCGTTGACAGAACAGCAGGCGATGCAGGAGCTAAAGCAATATGGCTGGATCCGTAAACCGTTTTTGGCTAAGCAGTTGCGAAATGTACAATTCCTTGACGTAGAGACTATTAAACAGAATTTTGAGCTGCCAGCCGAAACCCAAATTCGGGAGGAGTACATGACGGCATAGATGGGCAAGATTGATTCCGTAACGGTCCGATGTTGGATTGCCTTTCTTGAATTTAAGGGGTGTAGCTATAAATCGACTGAAGCATCTCACGAAAAATGGCGATGCCCAGGTTGTGTCAGATCCATCATCTTCCGGGGCGCTCAAAAAGAAATCCCGTTCTTCCACATTGCTTCTAATCTGAAGTCGATGGGCGTTGATAAAAAAGAGTTTAAGGATTGGCTCGAGAAAAATTGTTGATGGTACAAATCCACAAGCCCGTCCGCGAAATCGTGAACATGGTAGCCATTGCCGTGGCTGATTAGAGCTGGATTTTGGTGGTTTTTTTATCATCCCGACGACAGGAGGTATCTAGTTTCCTAATGCAGAATCTGCCCGAAGGGAGGTAGATCCCTCCTGTCGTCGGGATGACAAAAAATCACCAAAACCCACCCCCTCTCACCGCACCACTACCCGCGTAACGTGCTGTTTGCCAGATGAATCGGTTATCTGGAGAAGGTATACGCCGATGGTTAACCGGGTAGTGGGAATCTGTTTGATGACGCCTGAAAGCGGAGCCATCCTGATGCGCTGACCGCTGGGAGATATCCAGATACCGGTGGCTTCCGGGGCTTGTATCACCACCGAAACGGGTTGCCCCAACTCGACCGGATTTGGGAACACAACCTGTTCGCTGGGTTGGATATTAAACACAGTTTCTTCGTCGGTCAGGATGGTTTCGCCGGTTTGGGTGGTGAGCCTGACGCGGTACCGGGTTGCTCCGCTGCCGGGTGGCTGGTCGGTGAAGGTGTAGGTGGTTTGGGTAGCGGTAGGCGTGATCGTTTGCAGCGGCGTGAAGTCGCTCAGGCCCGTGGCACGTTCCAGCACAAGTGGCCGCAGGTTCCAGGTAGTGCCCAGGTCGAGGTCGAGGCGGACGGTGTCGGTCACGGTTTGGCGGGCCAGCCAGCCGGCTACGTAACAGCCAACGCCCTGCCGCTGGTAGTTGATGGTGAAGCCCGGCTGCGTGGGTTTTCCGGCCAAAATAGGCGAAACAGCCACGTAGAGGCCATCTTTAGGTGTCAGAAACGCTACTGTGTCGGTGATCTGGCGAATTGGTTCCAGATACAACGGTCCCAGCTTATAGAGTTGCCAGGCCGTTACGCCGGGTTGCCGTGCCCAACTCACCGCCGCCCGTTCGGGGCAGTTCAGCAGCACCCGCAGTGACGTAGACTGGACCAGCGCGAAGGTGTCAGAGACGAATGTGCCCACACCCGTTACCAGCCGTACCCGCGCCCGTTGGCTTCGGTTGGGGGTTGTCCACCACACAAGTTGATCGGCCAACGCGATGTCTTCGGCCACGGGTTGCCAGGTGGTGTCGCCCACGGTTTGCGCTGATAGAGTGCCCCGAACGGTTTTGTCGCCGCGCCACCGCCACCGAATGGGTTGCGCCTCGCCAGTGGTAAGCACCGCCCCAGCCGTGGGGCTTGCCCAAGTCAGCACCGAGTCGATGGCGTAGGCGACGGCGTAGGGCTGCGGTCCGTCGGGCAGGGCCATACCTACCACCCGTACCCGATACACGCCCGGCACCGGCTGTTGCACCGACACTTGTTCTACGTTGTTCACGCGGTCGGTGCCGCGCCGGGCGGGCAACCGCACCGAGTCGGGATGCAACGCCGCCGACAACACCCAGGGCCGGATGGGGGCGGCACCAGCGGGCGGGTCGAGCAGCAAGTCGAGGTTTTGGCGCAGGGTGGGCGTGGCGGCGGGGGTATCGTGCCAGGCTAGTGCCACTGTGAGCCGGGCTATGTTGGGCGGCACCACCAGCGTAAACGACTGCGTGGCTCCACTGCCAACGCTGCCCGTTTGGTACTGTTTGTTGGCCGCTACCGTCACGGCTCCCAGCGCGTCGAAGTTGCCAAAGCCAGCTTCGTGGTCCGGTCCGGGTAGGCCTATGTCCTCGCAACCGGCTATCAGACAGGCTTTTACCCACGCTGACGAAGGCAACTGCCCCTGCTGATCGCGGTAGGTTTGTTGCAACAACGCCGCCACGCCCGACACCAGCGCTGCCGATTCGGACGTGCCGTTGTCGCCGTAGGCCACCAGTTCGGGTTTAATGCGCCCGTCGATGGTTGGGCCGCGTGAACTGCGGGCTTCCAGCACCCCCCGGCTGCTGATGCCGCCCACCACGAGCGTGTTTTTGGCTTGTTTGAATTCGCCCGTTAAGGTCATAAACGGCCCCGGCAATGGCCCGCCCGTGGGTGTTTCGGCCCCGCTATTACCCGACGAAAACACATGCAGCAACGTGGGTTGCTGGGCTACCTGATCGTCATAGGCGCGGGCGTCGCGGCCATAAAAACGCTCAATGGCCACGCCGTAGGAATGATTCTGGATCGACACACCCAGCCGCCGTAGTTCGGGCAGGGTGTCAGGCGCAAGGCGGTCGTAGGAAGCCGACACCAGCCGCACCCCCCGCGCCACCCCCCGGCTGCTGGGAGCCGTGTTGCCCGCGCCTGCCAGCAGGGTTGCCATGGTAGAGGCATGGTCGGAAAACGATTTAGCCAGTGGCGTAATGACCAGCCGTCCCCGAAAATCGATGTCGGCGGTATCGAAAGGCTGTTCTTTCACCGACACCACCAGGCCCGCGCCGGTAAGGGCAGGATAGCGCAGCCGCACCGCCTGAAGCCCATGCTGGCTGAAATCATAATTGCCAAGGGCTTTGCGGGCCTGTCTGTCTTGCGCCCAAACAGGAACCAACCCACCGCCAAGCCACAGACAAACCAGTAACCGTACTACATACAAACGCCGCATACTTGTAAAAATAGAACGTTTTCTGTTTTCTGTTTACTGTCTTCTGTTACTTCGTGCCCAACTGGCCCTCAGCCAAGCACGAAGCCGGATCGCCGGACCGAACAGAAGACAGCAAACAGTAAACGTTTTTTTGATGAATGAGAAAAAGGCCAGCCCAATCTGGCAGGGACTAGTTTTTGCCATGCTGTGGGCGTCGGCGTCGGCGGCTACGAAATTCGGGGTGCTGTCGGTGGCCCCGCTGGTGCTGGCGCAGGTGCGATTTATGCTGGCGGGGGTGGGTATGCTGGGTTTCGCTTACCTGGTGCAACGGAGTAACCCCATGCCTAACCGCACCGAATTTGGCCGACTTACCCTGTTTGCCCTGCTGAACACCACCATCTACCTGGGCGGCTTTGTACTGGCACTCAAACAGGTGTCGGCAGGTATCGGGAGCTTGTCAACAGCTACTAACCCCTTGTTTATCAGCTTGATGTCGGCCGTTTGGCTGCGCCGGAAGCTACGCTGGCAGGAGGGAGCGGGGATTGTGCTGGGTTTGCTGGGCGTGGTGGTGGCTACGATTCCGCTGCTCGAAGATGCCCACGCCACAGTGCAGGGGCTACTTATTCTGCTGGGTAGCATGGTGTCGGTATCGGCCGCTACGGTCTACTACGCCCGCTTCGAGTGGCGACTGCCGCCGCTGGTGATCAACGGCTGGCAGGTGTTTATTGGTGGCCTGCTACTACTGCCCTTCACGCTGCTCACCACCGATTTCACCGCGCAGCACTACGACATCCGGTTTTGGGCGTCGGTGGGCTGGCTCATCATTCCGGTGTCGGTGGTGGCGTTGCAACTGTGGTTCCGGCTGGTGCGGGCCGATGCCGTCCGGGCGTCGCTGTGGCTGTTTCTATGCCCTATTTTTGGCTTTGCCTACTCGGCCATCCTCCTCGGCGAACCCATCACCTGGTACACAGTAGTCGGCACCGCGCTGGTCATTGGGGGATTGGGGCTGGGGAGAAAGTGAGTTTTGAGTTTGCTGTTTGCTACGCCGACTGGCGAAGCAACCGCGACGGCGGACCGTTTAGAAGTTAGGCATTGAACGTTAAACTCATTGCTTCACAATCGTCATTTCCACCCTGCGGTTAAGCTGGCGGCGGCGTTCGTCGTTGTTGGTAGCCACGGGGCGGGTGCCGCCGTAGCCGCGCGTCTGGATGCGGTTGGCGGCGATGCCCTTCCCAACCAGGTAGGCCTTTACGGTTTCGGCGCGTTGCCGCGACAGGGTCACGTTCTGGTCGAAATCGCCCTGGTTATCGGTATGCCCGGCCAGCTCGATCACGATGCCAGGGTTTTGCGACATAAATACCAGCACCCGGTCAAGGTCTGACTTGGCTTCGGGCAGCATCTCGGCGGTGCTTTGGTTGAACTGAATGGCGCGTAGCTCAACGGGGCGGTCAGTTATGGTAAGCGGGGGTTTGGGCGGCGTCACCACGGGTGGCTTCGTGGCGGGCGCAGCGGCCACTTTGGGTGGGGTAGGGGTGGGTGCTTCCGCCGTTTTTATTGGCCCCGACGCCACGCCCGTTGGTGGAGGAATAATAGCCCTGGTCAGCAAAATAATCTTGCCAAAACGGCTCGTTGCACGTCCTTCGGTGTAGTCGATCCGTTCTTCCGTAGGTATGTATCCCTTTGCCTGCGTCACCACCCTCGACTGTTCACGCGGGTTCAGCTCGATCCGGAAGCTACCATCCTGCGCCGCAAATTTCGACTGAACGTTGCGGCCTTTTTCGTCGTAAGCCATGATGGTGGCGCCGCCGATGGGCTGGCGCGTGGCAGCGTCGAGGATCAGCCCGTCGAGCGAGGCCTTGCCGGGGGGCGGCGTTTTGGCTACTGGTCTGGACTGACTAACGGCTGGCCGGGCAATAGACAAAAACAGGCCAATGAGGAGGCACCATGGGAATCTATTCATACAAAAAAAGCAACGATAAAGCTGGCCGCAAAAGTACGCCGAACCACCCGATAAATCAGCTTTCGGGCCGCTGGCGCATGGCCTGAAAAGAGGCCTGAAAATAGTCGAAAAATAGTTTGTAATACATTGATAATCAAAAAGTTGAATATGAGTCCGGATGGCGCGAAAATGAACGTGTAGAATGCCTCTTTTGTTAGTAGAGTATGAGAGAAATAACCAACGTGTCGATGACTACCATGCCCATGCAGGCTCCTGTTCAGCCCGCACAGCCGGTGGACGAAACCTGGCGGAAGTCTATCCCTGCGCAGGTGTTTTTGAATCACTTTTTTGCGATGGATTACCACATCCAGCATCAGAACGATCTGTTCGATCTGGTCAAGTTTCCCATCTTCCGCCAGTTTGGTGGCCTTGGTGCTGCCGATAACAAGGCGCTGGAAAAGCTGCTCCTCAACAGCTGGAGTGCTGAGTACGCGCTGCGCATTACGCCCGTTGTCAATGATGAGCAGTACCTCCAAAGCTCGTTGCATTGGACCTTCCCGCAGGCTTATTACAGCTGCCTGTTCAGCGCCCGTGCGTTTCTGGCTGTGCAGGGCATCAACGTCAGCAATGAAGAGCTGATTCGTAAGCGGATCGGCAACATGGTGGTGCGTGGGCATTACCCTGCCTCGGTGGGTTACTACGCGCTCGGTCCCATCAACAGCTACCGCATTCAGCGCCTGCCCATGGCCAAGCGCATTGCCGACTCGGGCCGGGATCTGCTCTTGCCTTCGCGCCATTCATCGGCGCAGATTGAGGTGGCGCAGTTCCTGAAAACCACCCGCGACCAGCGGATCAAGGCACTGCGCAATGCCGTGCAGAAGAACCCCAAAACGGCGCTACGGTCGGCCCGTACGGGCGAGATCTTGCAGAAGTTTGGCCCGGAGCAGTACAAGCAGTTGGCCAAGCAGATTGGCTATACCACCTATTTCGATATGCTCAGCCGCCTTCGCATCTCATCGACCAACCGCGAGATCGAACGGTTCGTCGATTCGGAGGTCGACGTGCGGTTGTTCCACCAGAGCCTGGTCAATATTGTCTCACATGTGAACTCGGTGCATGAAGCCTACGTGGCCAAGGCGCTGGGGATAGACGCCTACCGTCAGTTGATTGCCAAATTACCTACCTACTTACAGGAGAGCTTTGTGCGCGAACGCCTCAATACCGTCATTGAGCCGATGCTGGCCGCCGCCCAGGCGTAATGCTCCTCTTTTTATATAGCAAAACCCCGCTGTGCTCTACACGGCGGGGTTTTTGTGTTTTAGTAAGGCCTTGTAAGAAATAGTAAATTTGGTGATCGTATTCTATAAATTATAGTAAATTCGTAGAATACGATCACCAAATTTACTATTTTATGATTGGAAGGCTTCTGGAGGCCCAGTTACAACAGCGCTGGGACTCAGGCAAAGCACTGGTGGTAATGGGGCCACGTCAGGTAGGAAAGACAACGCTACTCACAAAACTCTGTCAGGAAGCCGGGGCTTTTCAGCTGCTCAACGCCGATGAAGCCGATGTGCGCAATCAGCTCGAAAACGCCAGCCTGCCCAGGCTTCGGCAACTTATTGGCAATAGCCAGACCCTGTTCATCGACGAGGCGCAACGGGTTCGTAATATCGGCTTGACGTTGAAGTTAATTACCGACCAGTTGCCGCAGGTACGGTTGCTGGTTAGCGGCTCGTCGTCGCTTGATTTGGCTAACGAAATCAACGAGCCGCTGACAGGGCGAAAATTCGAGTTTCGGCTGTACCCAATTGCCTGGAAAGAACTGGTCGACAGTCTAGGTTTCATGGAAGCGCATCGTCAGTTAGAAACTCGGTTGTTATACGGTTTCTACCCCGACGTGGTCACGCACCTTGGTGATGAACGGGCCATCCTGCAACAACTTAGCGGGAGCTATCTGTACAAAGACATTTTGACGTTTGGCGGCATCCGTCGGCCCGAACTGCTGGATAAACTGCTCGTTGCGCTGGCGTTGCAGGTAGGTGCGGAGGTGTCATACAATGAACTGGCCCGTACCCTCCAAATCGACCGAGCCACCGTCGAAAGCTACATCAGCTTGCTGGAAAAGGCATTTATTGTATTTCGCCTTCAGCCGTTCAGCCGTAACCTTCGCCATGAGATCAGCAGTAGCCGAAAGATTTATTTCTACGATAACGGCATTCGCAACGCTATTCTGGCCGATTTCAAACCGTTGAGCCTCCGTGCCGATGTAGGGGCCTTATGGGAAAATTTTCTGGTCAGCGAACGGCAGAAAGTGCTTCATTATACCGGGCAGTGGGCACGGTCATACTTCTGGCGTACCCATCAACAACAGGAAATCGATTACCTGGAAGAACAGGATGGGGCTGTGTGTGCCTGGGAGTTTAAGTGGAACCCGAAAGCCAAAGCCCGTTTTCCAAAGCCATTTCTGGAAACGTATACGCCTACCCAAACACTGGTAATCCATCGCGATAATTTCGATGAATTTGTAGGGGCTTAGCCAGATTAGACAGGCTGGTAGCTTACCGCAGCGTAAACCCATCTAGGGCAACTTCCTGGCTGCCGTCGCTGTTAGTTTTGATGCTGTAGCGGGTGGGATAGTAGCCGGGCTTTTCGTACTTGGCGGGTAGCTTGATGGCTTTTTCCATGCTCGGCGACGTTTTCAAATAGCTCAGCGCCACCATCTGCTCCCAGAACGTGACCTTGCCATCGTACGAACCATACACGAACGTCTCGGTAAAAGGCTGCCCCTTAAATTCCGGGCTTGTCACATCCGACCAGTGAGCGCCCATGCCGGGTACGCCACCGGGGCCTTTCACAAAATCAGCGTGCAGGAAGGTGGCGGCGGGTAGCTTGTCGAACTTGGTAGGGGCCTGCGGATAAGGCGGGATGGCCATTACCTCGGCCATAGGCTGAATGTAAAAGTGAAAATCGAAGTGAGGCACCGTATAGATTTTGTCTGGTTCGTGGCCCTGCGGATTCCAGTTAATCATAATGTGCTGGAAGGGCGTTTTGGTGGTTGCCTCAGTAGGCAGGGCCAGCATAAAATCGGTGCCGGGCATGGTAGCAGGCAGGTTGTCGAAGGCCGTTTTTGTTAGCGTAAACCCAATGGATAACGGGTTGCCCTGTGCATCGAGCGATGCCCAGGAGGTAGCTGTGCCGGCGCCCATGTTTACGGGTGTACCATAGACGCGTTTTGGTGGAGTACCACTGTCGATAGAAGAGCAACCACAGAGCAGCAAAGTGGCTAGGAGAGAGCTGAGGAGGTATTTCATGAGGTGGTTTGATTAAGACTTTTATCAGAAAGCCGCTAATCTCCACCTTTTTGTTATACACCCCAATGAAGCGTATTTACTTAATTAGTAAGCGGTTGTTGTAGTAATAATACGGTAGTATATACCACCCCTTACCCGCTAACTGCCGCCCTATTTTCGTTCGAGTATAGCCAGTCCCACTCCCGAATCGGCGGCACCGTAGTAGACCAGCCAGCTTCCGTCTGGTTGCGCTACCCAGCCGTTGCTGAAGACTACATTGGGGAAAAAGCCTTCACGCTCCCAACTCAGCTCGGGCGTAAGCAAGGGCGCGGCCGACCGGTCGAGCAGTTGGCCGGGGTTGTTCTGGTCAAGCAGGGCCAGAGCCAGGGCGTATTCGTGGGTTTGGCTGGCACCGTGGTAGAGCAGCAGCCAGCCGTCGTCGGTCAGCACGGGTTCGGGACCGGCCCCTATTTTCTGAAATTCCCACGCTTCGCCCAGCGCACCGAACACAAACCGGTGGTTGCCCCAGTGCACGCCATCGTCCGACTCGCAAATCCAGACCGACGGCTTGCCAATGTCTGATACCATAGGCCGATGAAGCATCATCAGCTTGCCGTTTACACGCTGCGGAAACAGGCAGGCATCCTTGTTGGGCGGTGGCAGCACCATGCCCACACGTTCCACGTGCACAAAATCGGTGGTCTTGGCCAGCCCCACGCCCGGTCCATTTTCTGACACCGCCGTGTAAGTGATCCAGTACGTATCGTCGATTTTGGTGATCCGAGCATCTTCTACCCCAAACGACTCGTCGGGGCGGGCGGGGAACAGGAACGGCTGCGGGTCGATGATGAAATGTACGCCATCATAGCTGCGGGCCAGGCGCAAATGGCTAAGCGACGTGAGGTACGTTTGTCCGTCAATGGTCAATACGCGGGGGTCATACGGCTCAGCCGGTTCGGGAAAGCGCTTCACCATTAGTTCGGCCTCACCCGTTTTGGGGTCGAACTGCACAATGGGCACGGCAATGGTGTTGGGCTGATCGGGGTCGGGCAGGGGTGCTTCGGCCACGCGCAGTAGCAGGATTATCTCATTGCCAAAGCGGCAGGCGGCGGGGTTAAATGCTCCCAAGACCGCAAAGCCTGGTTCCGACGGGGTCACGTCGGCCGTAACCAAGATAGGCTGATCGTTATGGCGGCGCAGGGTGTAGTTTTTCATAGGGAGGAAGGGGAGAAAGGGGGAGGGGAGGAAAGGAATAAGGGAGAAAAGCAAGCTAACGTATCAGCAGATAGAGCGTGTCAGCATTCCCCTTCCTCTTTTTCTCCTCTCCTCCTTTCCTCCTTTTTTTGTTCCATTGGCTCAATTCAGCAATTTATTCATTAACCAACGGCCCGTCTGGATGTTATTTGGGCGGAACATAATCCCAACAACCAACATGGCTTACACACACGACCTACTAGAGGAAGATCAGGACGACACACTGATGATGGCCCCCGACCGTGGCGGTGCCGAATTTGGCGATGAAGGCTCAGGTGCCACCAGCGGCTACGGCGACCTCACCGAAGACGACCTGGCCGAAGATGACGACATCGGCGACGACGTGCTGGAAACCGACCCGGATGATGACCTGATGGGCGACGACCTGGACGATGACGACGATATTTAACCAGACGATGATGCAACCAGCACCTTCAACACCCCGGCAGGACGATGGCACCGCCCCCGATAGTGACACCCAATCGTCGGCCGACTCAGCTCAGGGTGAGCGTAATAACCCGGAAATAAACGAAGAGAAAACCGGAAGCCGGGTTAATGAACCAGCAGAAGGAGAGGCGTGACAGTATAGAGTAAAGATCAGTATGCAGTATGCAGTGAGCTTACACTAGAGAAATGTGCTATAGTAAACTCACGGCATACTGATCTTTACTGCCTACTGTCACGCCTCCACTCAACGTCTAAAAACTCCATGATACAATCAAATTGGAATAAAATCCATAGACTTACAATTTATAGTCTATCTGTATCTCTTCTGCTGGGTTCCTGCAACAAACCGGACAACATGGCGCCTGAACAGCCAATGCTGGGACAGTATGAGATTGCAGACATTCGTTATTTTCTGGATGCCGGAGATCGGATAGACACCGTAGCTGTGCAATTGAAGGGACTAAGTTTGCAGAACCCAGACAACATCTTGTCTAACCAGCAGATTGAGGCCAGCTTCGATGAGCTGGTTAAAACGTCGGCATTCACCGTAGATCAGGCAAATGCATTGCCCCAAGAGGTAACGCTAAGCCAGCTAGAGGTGAAAGTGCCCGCATATGGCTACAGCAATGGTTCGTTCAACTATACAACTCAATTGTTTGCCCTAAGCCCCGTCCAGCAACAGAAACCTTACGAAGGCTACAAAAAGCAACGTCAAACGATTCGGGTTCCGGCTAAGTCCAGGATAGACATCAGCCGCCAAATCGACGCATATAAGCTTAACTGTTCTTTTCAGGCTATGCTGCTAAACAAAACAACGGGCCAGCGCTACCCACTGAGTGGCAAATGGACAGGCTTGTTAGCCTACAACAATCTATCTACCACCCTGAATCAATCCCCGCTACAGTAGCTTGCATACTGCATACTAATCTTCACTGCATACTGTTAATCAGGTGCACCAGTGGGTCGTGGAGCTTAACCCAGGCCAAGCGGGCGGCTACGATGATGAATACCACACCCGTGACGCGATTGAAAATCAAGGCTACGCGGGGTGTGAAAAAACGCTTCAGCTTATGAGCATAGATGGCCAGTGCCGACTCGGCGGTAGCTACCCCCACAAGAGCCAACACCATAAACACAACCTGCTGCGTGGTGTCGTAATTCAATGAGTGCCGCAAAATACCTGCAATGGTCACCCACGATACGAAGTTGATGGGGTTTAGGGCGTTGAGCAGAAAGCCCGTGGTGAAATAGTAGGCATAATTGCCGAATTTGGTTTTGGGATAGGCCACGCGGGGCGTTCCCTTGATGATGTTGACCAACCCGAGTACCACCAGAAAAACTACCCCCACAAACGCCAAAATAGGCTCCAGCTCTTTGGAATGGGGAATCATCGACGTACCCAGTAACGCAAACGTGACGTAGATACTGTCGCCGAGAACCACGCCGAGAGTAATAATCAGTCCGGCTTTGTAGCCATTGTCAACACTATTCTGAATCAGCGAAAAAAAGACGGTGCCGAACGTGAGACAGAGGCCAACGCCCGTCAGGAAACCATAAAGAATGGGAAGAATCATGCGTTGAAGTAGTGTGGCAGCGTCGAACCGTTTGTTCGACTACCTTGAACAAACAAACGCCCAAACAGACAAACAGTTTTCAGATCCCCCGCAACCGGGCTACCAGTAGTAGGCCCGCCATGCTGATGGCGTCGGTAATGCGGCCGTCTATCACCATCTGTACGGCTTCGGCCAGAGTTACTTTCATCAGGGCCAGATCTTCGGTTTCTTCTGGGGCATCGGGGCCGGGCGTCAGGTCTTCGGCAATGTAGATAAATCCTTCTTCGTCGGTGGCCGAGTTAGAGGTGTGAATGCGGGCCACTTTGGTCCAGCGGGCGGCCACGAAACCTGTTTCTTCCTGCAACTCGCGCTGCGCCGACGCCAGCAGGTCGGTACCCAGGGGTGAGCCGCCTTCGGGGATTTCCCACGAGTATTCTTCCAGTGTATACCGGTATTGTCCCACCAGGTAAGTATAGCCGTCGGCGTCGATGGGTATTACCCCAACGGCTTTATTTTTAAAACTAACCACCCCGTAGATACCGTTAGTACCGGTGGGCGTAATCACATTTTCGTGCCTGACGGTGAGCCAGTTATTCTCGTACTTAACGGCCGAATCGAGCGTTTGCCAGGGGTTTTCCGTTGTGTTCATGGCCCGAAAATACGAACGTTTTGGCCCGTAAGCCGTACCTTTAGTCTAAGTATGACGCTATTGAATCAACCAAAAACGCGCTGGATGGCCCTCTCTCTGGGGGTGAGTATTGTCCTGCTGATCCTGAAATTCACCGCGTTTGCCCTCACCAACTCCACCGCCATCCTAACCGACGCGCTGGAGTCTATCGTCAACGTCATTGCGTCGGCCTTTGCACTCTACAGCCTCTATCTGGCGGGCCTCCCGCGTGACCAGAACCACCCCTACGGCCACGGCAAAGTAGAGTACCTGTCGTCGGGGTTCGAGGGGGCGCTAATCCTGTCGGCGGGGCTGGTCATTATCTACGAGGCGGTGATGAGCTTTCTGGAACCCCACCCACTGAGCGATCTGGGCTGGGGCGTGGGGCTGGTAGCATTTACCACGGCGGCCAACGCCTTGCTGGGTTACGCGCTGGTGCGGCAGGGCAAAAAAACGGATTCAGCCGCCCTTGCTGCCGACGGCCATCATTTGCTCATCGACAGCGTGAGTAGTATTGTGGTGGTGGTGGGCGTGGGCTTGGTTATCCTCACCGGCTGGCTCTGGCTCGACCGGGCGCTGGCCCTGGTGCTGGCCCTGTTTATCATCTACAACGGCTGGTCGCTGGTGCGACAGTCAGTAGGCCGCCTGCTCGACGAGACCGACGCCCCCACCATCGACCGGGTAGTGACCGTGCTCAACACCGACCGCCAGCCTAATTGGATCGACGTGCACAACCTGCGAGTGCAGAAATACGGCGCCGACCTCCACATCGACTGCCACCTCACCTTACCATACTATTGGGACCTGGCCAAAACCCACGAAGAGGTGCATCGGTTCGAAGAAACGCTACAAACGGGTTTCGCCTCCGAAGTCGAAATCTTTGTCCACGCCGACCCCTGCCTTCAGGAGTGCTGCCACTACTGCCGCGTAGCCAACTGCCCCGTCCGCGCCCACGAGTTCGTCAAAGACGTAATCTGGACCGCTGAGAACCTCCCCCTGAATCAGAAGCATTTTGTGCCGGTGGTGGGGGAATGAAGGATAAAAAGAGGAAGGGAAGGAAGGAAGAAAGGGTGGCTGACGCGTCAGTATTCTGGCGTCAGCCACCCTTTCTTCCTTCCTTCCCTTCCTCCTTTTCTCCTTTTTTTCTTGACATATTCGCGGAAAAAATTGTACCTTTCGCCTGTATCAAGTTGTTGCCGGGGCTACTCGCACTGCCACCAAGCTGATACTCAGGTTGTATTCTGAACTGGAAAGGTGGGTTGCGCTACAACCCGCCTTTTTTTATGCCCCGAAATGAGGCCATTGACTCCTTTTCAGAACATAGAGCAGGCGGCTGTCTGGTGAGAAAAACGGCCCCTTCATCTTACAGCTGTATGAACACAAATCGACGCTTGTTTATCAAAACTGCCTCGGCCATTGCGGCGGGAGTGGCATTACCTGCCTGGGCTTCGGCTACCGTGGCCAAACCCTCTTTCGAAATATCGCTGGCCGAATGGTCATTGCACAAGGCGCTCTTTAGCAAAAAAATCACCAACCTCGATTTTCCGGGCATAGCTAAGAAAGAGTTTGGCATCAGTATTGTCGAATACGTGAACCAGTTTTTCAAAGATAAAGCCCAAGACAAAGCCTATCTGGACGAACTGCTCATGCGCTGCCGCGACAACGGCGTGAGCAATCACCTCATCATGATTGATGGTGAAGGTCCCCTGGCCGACCTCGACGCTACCCGCCGGAATCAGGCCATTGAGAATCATAAAAAATGGATCGAATGCGCCAAAACCCTGGGCTGCAAGACCATCCGGGTCAATGCGCAGGGCAGCGGTAATGCCGAAAACGTGGCTAAAGCAGCCGTGGAAGGCCTGGGCAAACTGGGCGAAATTGGTAAGGCGTCGGGTATCAACGTAATCGTGGAAAACCACGGCGGCGTTACCTCAAACGGTGCCTGGCTGGCGGGGGTAATCAAGCAGGTGGATATGAAAAACGTAGGTACGCTGCCCGATTTCGGCAATTTCTGCATCAAGCGCGTTGCCGGGCAGTTCACCTGCGAAGAGTCGTACGACCGCTACAAGGGCGTGCAGGAACTCATCCCCTACGCCAAAGGTCTGTCGGCCAAGACCTACGATTTCGACGAGCAAGGCAACTGTGTCGAGACTGATTACGTCAAAATCATGAAGATCATCAAAGACGCCAAATTCAAAGGCATCATCGGCATCGAATACGAAGGCGACAAAGTAGACGAATACACCGGCATCCGCAAAACAAAGGAACTGCTGGAGCGGGTGGGGTAAAAACTAGTGGTGAGTGGTAAACGATGAGTGGTGAGTTTGCTGACGCGTCTTTACTTGCGTCAGCAAACTCACCACTCATCGTTTACCACTCACCACTAGTTAACTACGCTTTCTCGCAGAACTCTTCCAGGGCCATTTCCAGGTGCTGGGCAATCATCTGGGCTGAGCGGCCTTCGATGTGGTGCCGCTCGATGAAGTGGACCAGTTCGCCGTCTTTAAAGATGCCAATGGCGGGCGACGATGGGGGGTAGGGGAGCAAATACTCGCGCATCTTCTCGGTGGCGTCGAGGTCGGCACCGGCGAAAACGGTGTAGAGGTGATCGGGCTTCACGTCGGTGAGTGAGAGCGCGGCTTTCACACCGGGGCGGGCAGCACCGGCGGCGCAACCACATACCGAGTTCACCACAACCAGGGCGGTGCCTTCGGCGTTGGCCATGGCGGCGTCAACGGCATCGGCGGTTGTCAATTCCTGGAACCCCACGCTGGTGAGGTCTTCCCGCATGGGGGCAACTAAATGAGGAGGATACATATTGATTTACGATGTATGATTTACGAATTACGATTTCTGACTTCAGAGAGATGTTAGAATTACGCTTACAACCTACAAATCGTAAATCGTACCTCGTAATTCGTAAATCCCTACATAAAACCAAGTTCAAGTTTGGCTACTTCTGACATCATGTCGGAGGTATAGGGTGGGTCGAAGGTGAGTTCCACGCTGACGTCGTTGACGCCGGGCACGTCGCGCACCTTTTGCTCAATCTCGCCGGGAATTTCACCTGCCGACGGGCAGGAGGGCGAAGTAAGGGTCATAAGCACATAGACGTTATTGACGGGGAAGATCTTGATGTCGTAGATTAGGCCCAGCTCATACACATCTACGGGAATTTCGGGGTCGTAGACACTCTTAAGGGCCATAATGACCTGCTCTTTCAATTCCGCTTCGTTCAGGATAGTGGCAGTCATAGGGCGTTTTCTTTAGCAAATGATTTCATACGCTGAATCATGGAGGCCATCCCCCCGGCGCGGCGCGAGGTAACCAGGTTGCTTAGGCCAATGCGGTCAATGAAGTACAAATTGGCATTGGCTACTTCATCTGGTTTTTGGTCCGACAGCACCCGGATAAGCAAGCTGACCAAGCCCCGGCTGATCTGCGCGGTGGGTTCGGCATCAGCTTCAAAATGCACAGCATCAGCCTTTAGTTCACTGTTCAGCCACACCTTCGACTGGCAACCGGGAATCAGGTTCGCGTCTACGTGCAGATGCTCGGGCAACGGCGGCAGTTTCTTACCCAGGTCGATGATGTACTGCGTTTTATCCAACTGATCGTCGAAGAGGTCAAACTCCTCAATGATTTCGTCTTGTTTCTCGTTAATGGTCATTATTCAAATTTTACCGAGTGGCTGTAGCATGGAGCGTACAGTTACTATCGTTACTGTGTCGTTCTGAAATGTATAGACTAGCCGATATTGCCCGGCAACTACTTCCCGTATAAAAGACACATTGAATTCGGGTACGATTCGTCCCATTTCTGGAAAAGCCAGCAACTGCTTTAACTTCTTGTCGACTTCATCAGCCCAACTATCAGCATATTTAACACTTCCCTCCTATAAATAACCGTACACATCGCGAGCTGATTCTTTCGCTTTGTCTTCCTAAACCAGTGTCACTTGCGCCATGAACGAATCTCAAGCATAGCCTGCTCATGCGGAGTTATGTGGCCTAAAGAAGCTTGCTCAATACCACTTGCCACGCTCTGCATAAACAGAATGTGCTCAATCAAAGCATCAGCAGAGACCTTTTCGGGTAATTCCCTAATACTATTAAGCACTTGAGCTTTGTCTAAAAGCGTTTCGGTGGCTACGTGAGCTGACATGTTTAGGGGAGTTTAAAGGTTAGTTACGCCATCATAGTTTTCACGCGCTGAAGACCTTTAACGAGGCGGTCGATTTCGTCGGTTGTGTTGTAAACGGAAAACGAAGCCCGCGTGGTTCCGGCAATACCCAGGCGGCGCATCAGCGGCTGGCAACAGTGGTGACCCGTCCGTACGGCAATGCCCTGCTGATCCAGAATCACGCCCGTGTCTTCGTGGTGAATGCCATCCAGCACAAACGAAATCACGCTCACTTTCTCCTTTGCCTGCCCGATAACGCGCAGGCCGTCAATACTTTGCAGCGCGTCGGTAGCGTAGGCAAGCAACTCATGTTCGTGGGCGGCGATATTGTCTTTGCCCAACGTGTTGACGTATTCGAGCGCGTTGCGCACGGCAATCACGTCGGCAATGTTGGGCGTACCGGCCTCGAACTTGTAGGGAATGTCGTTGTAGGTCGTTCGCTCGAACGTCACCTCCTTGATCATTTCGCCGCCGCCGCGCCAGGGGGGCATGGTTTCGAGCAACGCCCGCTTGCCATAGAGCACACCCATGCCCGTGGGGCCGAAGAGCTTGTGGGCCGAGAAGACATAGAAATCACAATCCAGTGCCTGCACGTCGATCTCGATATGCGTGGTGGCCTGCGCTCCGTCGATGAGCACCACCGCCCCCACGGCATGGGCCTTGTCGATAAGGTATTTGACCGGGTTGATGGTACCGAGCGCGTTGGATACATGCACAACAGACACGATTTTGGTGCGTTCGGTCAGCAGCTTTTCGTACTCGTCGAGCAGCAGTTCGCCCTCGTCGTTGATCGGGATCACTTTCAGCACACAGCCACGCTCTTCGCAGAGCATCTGCCAGGGCACGATGTTGGAATGGTGCTCCATGGTCGAGATCAGGATCTCGTCGCCTGGCCCCAGGTACGTCCGGCCATAGGTCTTGGCCACCAGGTTGATAGCGTCGGTGGTGCCGTAGGTGAAGATGATTTCTTCGGCTTCGCAGGCACCCAAAAACGACTGGATAGCCTTCCGTGAGGCCTCAAACGCCGACGTAGCCCGCTCAGCCAGGGCGTGGATGCCCCGGTGGATGTTGGCGTTGTCATGTTCATAGTAACGGGTGAGGGCATCAAGCACGGCGCGGGGCTTTTGCGTGGTGGCCGCGTTGTCAAAATATACCAGTGGGCGCCCGTTGACAAGCTGATCTAAAACCGGGAAATCGGCCCGAATTTGGGCAATATCGAGGGGTACGTGCGTGGCAGTCTGCATACAAAGAGAACAGTAAATTGGGCCGAAAAAGTTGGCTTCGTGGTGAAGAATGCACGCTGGTTAACTCGCTTGGCAGATGACACTCACTGGTTGGACGTAACCCATTTTTAGCATCTTTACTTCGTTTTGCAGAGCGGAGGCTTCATACGGGCACATAAACAAGAAAAAAGACGAATGAAAATAAATACATCTATTTCGTGCTGCTTTCTGATCCTGGGCTTTTTTCTGATGTCAGCACGCCCAATCAGACACAGGTTAGCTCCCGATAAGCCAAGAGCCTACTGGATGAAAGGAAAGTATGGGTTAATGGTGCATTGGCTGGCACCTGGTCCGCCGTCGCGAAAAGGTGCGCACGTAGATGACTTGAACAAGGCGACTACCAATTTTGATATAGATGGATTTATGGCTGATTTTGACAAGACGGGCGCTGACTGGCTTATTTTCACCATGGGTCAGAATACCGGTTTTTATGCAAGCCCCAATGCAGTAATCGATTCGCTGGCAGGATCTGGTCACACCCCCCGTCGCGATTTAGCGCTCGATATTGCTAAGGCTGTGAAAAAACGGGGTAAACAATTCATTGCTTATCTGCCCTGTGAAGTAAGAGCAAATAAAGCAATGCACCAGGGTTTCGGCTGGAATACACAACCGGGAACTGATCAGGCAGAATTTCAGAAAAAATACCTCAAAGCAATTCGTGAATGGGCCATTAAGTTCGGCCCTAATCTTGACGGTTGGTGGTTCGATGGCTGTTATACCTGGGATGCCTTTCCTAATAAATACATGCAGTGGGAAGACTGGTATGCAGCAAGTCGGGCTGGAAACAAGAATGCCGTAATCACCTTTAATGATGGTAGTTTTTGTGCCAACAGTACTAAGCCAATAATCAATTCGCAGGATTATTTGAGTGGTGAAGTCGAAGTATTAATCGATGGAAAAATTAGGCTTGGAAGGAAAGCAAAGGCAGACGGAATAAGTCTGTTTATGCCTAAAGGGGCTTATGTAGATGGCACTCAATGCCTTTATCATGCACTGTTACCTATTGATGCCTGCTGGGAGCATGGTACTCCCTGGGATCCTTCGCAGAAGGTTCCGTTTACCCCGGTCATGCCGAAAGCGCAGGATGAAATGGAGACGCCGGTCTACACCGATAAAGAGTTAATCAAATTCGTTGCCAATTTTACAAAAGTAGGTGGCGCCGTTACGCTTAATGCTGGTATTTTTCAGGAGGGGCGTCTAGGGCCAAAAACCATAAAGCAATTGAAAATACTTAGAGAATCTCTTAAAAAAGAACAAAGCGAAGGTGTTCGCTGAGGCCGTAATAATTTTTGAAGCTGTTGACAAATTCCGAAGGGGAGTAAGGCGCGTTGAATGTACGCGTATCCCTGTTTAACGAGGTGTGATCGTTGGCTATAGCGGCCTGCCCAAACCAGTCGATTACATGGTCTTCTACGCCCGGAGCATCAGGCTGATAAATCCCTCAAAGATGGTCTGATTACCAGTTTGCTACAGTTTCCAACAGGGCTCTTAAAGTAGCATTTTAGTACCGGCTACCGACCGTTTCTTTTGGTAAAGCGATGTCAATAAGTTCCAGATCCGCTTGAGTTAAGACCACGTTATAGGCGCCTAAATTTTCTTCAAGACGATGGATTTTTCTTGTGCCAGGTATTGCCGTTATTTCATTATTCTGACTCAGAATCCAGGCTAATGCGATTTGTGCTTTAGTAGCCCCTTTTGCTTCTGCTAATTGGCCAATAACGTCTACAAACTGAACGTTTTTTTCAATGGCTTCATCTGTAAACCGTGGGTTATTTAGCCTAAAATCGCCGGCTTCAAAATCGGAACGACTTTTAATTGAACCAGTTAAAAAACCCCTACCCAGAGGACTATAAGAAACAAAAGTAATGCCGAGTTCTTTGCAAACGTCAAAAACCTCTTTTTCAGGTTCACGACTCCACAAAGAATATTCTGTTTGAATCGCGGTTATAGGATGCACTTTGTGCGCTCTACGTATCGTTTCAGCATTAACTTCTGACAGGCCGATATACTTTACTTTGCCGTCTTTCACCAAATCTGACATTGCACCAACTATTACCTCAATGTCTACTTTAGGATCTTGACGGTGCATATAATATAAATCAATTGATTCTGTCCCCAAGTTTAATAGACTTTGTTCGCAGGCTTTTTTAATATACTCGGGTTGCCCATTAAGCCCAAGCCACTCGCCATTTGGGCCTCTCATTACGGCAAATTTTGTAGCCAATACCACGTCATCCCACCTATTTTTAAAGGCTTTACCAATGAGTTTTTCATTTGCACCGCTAGCATACATATCGGCAGTGTCGAAAAAATTAACGCCTAAGTCAATGGCCTTATGTAACGTGCTGATGGATTCTGTGTCATCAGAAGAGCCATAAAACTCTGACATACCCATACAGCCCAGGCCAATTCGGTTCACATCAAGTGTACTGTTTCCTAAAGTTGTTGAATTCTTCATCTATCTGCCTTTAAGTTGAGATATAAAGGTCAGCCGTCCTGTAGTTAGGCTGATTGTAAATTTCAATCCAATGGTTGTAAAATTCAATCAACTACAGTACTTCAAAAGTGAAAGGATTATAGAATTTTTTAAAGAGTTGTCTACTGCCGATGTTGGCTATTCTGGTAGAATTCAGGTAATCATACGATTACACTATCAAATTGCGCTTGAATTAAATAGGTTAAGGTCAATGGTTACTATACAATTATTAATAAACAAAAGAATAATGCGGGTATCATCGGTATTGTTAACAACACTAAACATTAAAACAATCAGAAACGATCATTCTGTTGTACTCCGCTTGTTAGCATGACAAACAAAGCCCAGCCCATGCTAACACTTCACATCACAGCTAACTAGCGCTTTGTCAATCTGAAAAATTTGTGAAACCGAATGGTTGCGCGTATATTTGCAACCGATTGGTTTCACATGCACAAGTTCAGACAGTATGAGACGAGACGTTTTTCAAGCTATTGCCGACCCCACAAGGCGGGCCATTGTGCTGTTGCTGGCGGCAAACGCCATGACGCCAAATGCCCTTGCCGAACATTTTGGCAGCAGCCGACAGGCCGTTTCCAAACACATACACATCCTGCTTGACTGCGACCTGCTGACTCAGGAGCAACGAGGCCGGGAGATTCATTACCAGATAAACGCCCGGAAACTGGATGAAGTGGAAAAGTGGATTGGGCAATTCAAGTCTCAATTAACCAAGCAGTTTGCTCAATTAGATGATGTTCTCGAACAGTTAAAAACAACCAACCAATGAACACAATTTCTGCCATGAATTTCGTCGTAGACAAAGAAAACAAGACGGTCAAGGTCGACCGGTCGTTCAACGCGCCGCTCGATCTGGTTTGGGCCGCCTGGACCCAACCCGCGCTATTGGACCAGTGGTGGGCACCCAAACCCTGGCGAGCCGAAACAAAATTCATGAATTTTGAAGTTGGCGGACGGCGATTTTACGCTATGGTAAGTCCGGAAGGACAGGCCCATTGGTCAATTCAGACGTTTACGTCGATCAGCCCCCAAAGCAATTTCAAGATGTTAAACGCTTTCGCCGACAAAGACGAAAACCCCGAATTGCCGGGGTCCGAATGGGATTTGCGTTTCAGCGAACAGGATGGCATCACAAACGTTAGTATTACCATCTACAACGAATCGCTTGCCCGCTTCGAGCAGATGCTTGAGATGGGCTTCCAGGGCGGCTTCACCATGGGCCTCGCCAACTTGGATGAGTTGCTGAAAAACCTGTGAAGAGTGGATGGGAAACCAGCACAAAGGGCTACTACGGCTTCGTAGCAGCCTTTTGTGTTAATGAGATTACCCGAAACTACATGGCCAGTTTTTCGCGGATGATGCCTTCGAGGTACTCGCGGATGGGCTGGATTTTGATGTGGCCCACCACTTCTTCGGCGAAGGCGTAGAGCAGCAGCGTCCGGGCGGCATCTTTGGGAATCCCGCGCGATTGCAGGTAGAATAGGGCCTCC
>NZ_JAFMYU010000020.1 GCF_017353255.1 Fibrella aquatilis
CGTTAAACTTTAGACTAATTCACCTTCACCCTAAGCACCTCATACGGCCGTTTGCGGGTCGATTTGCCCTTGTTGTTTTTGGCCATGTGGTCAATCTGCGAGGTGGTCACGTAGAGGTAGCCATCGTGGAAAGCGTAGCTGTCGGGCCATTGTAGCTGCACCTTGTCGGTCAGGATGTCAGTACGTTTCAGGGGGGCGGCGGGGTTGCCGTTGGTGGCCAGGCTGTAGAGCGCATAACCCTGAATATCACCTATGTAGAGGTTGCCGTCGGGGTCGATGATCATACCGTCGGTGGTGGTGTATTTGCCCAGGTCTTCTACTTTGGCCTTCACGTCGGCGTCGCTCATGTTGGGGTCTCGGAGGGCGGCGGTGGGTACGCGGTAAAGCTTGTTGTCAGACAACGGCTTGTAGTAGAGCATGTTACCGTCGGGGGTGAGGGCCAGGCCGTCGGAGTTAAACACCACGGGGCCGGTGGCATCTTCCAGCAGTCGCCCGTCGATGGTGAATTTAAACGTTGGGTCGGCCTTTACGGACGGGTGCCCCTGTAGTTTCATCGTGATCTTGCCGCTTTTGATATCGACCACGGCGATACCCCCGTTTTTCGATTCGGTCAAATACACCACCTCACGCCCGGTGTCTACCCGGATGTCGTTGAGGTAGCTGTCGGGGCCAACGATGTTTTTAAACGAATACTGTTTGATGACCTTGTTGGTAGTCAGATCGAAGCAAACCAGCTTGTGGGCATCGCGGAAAACGCCCTGCTGCTTGGGGCTAGCCGGATCAATCACCCAGAGGCGGTCTTTATCGTCCACAAATTCTGACTGCACACATACCCAGCGGTTGGTAGGGTCCTGACCGGGTTTCCAGCTATTCCAGGCCGCATCGGGGTAAGGCTTGGTGGTGCCGTCTTTCATCACCTCTACCAGGGCGTATTTATAAGTGTCTGACCAGTAGGGATAGTTGACGAACATCCGCCCCGTTTTCGACACGGCCACGCCGGTAAGCTGATAGGTATCGTCTTTAAAAATAGGTTCGAGTTTGGCCTGCGCCTGCGTGAGTTGCATTGAGGCGGTTGTCAGCGAGAAGGCCAACCCAGCCTGTAAAAACCATCTTTTCATATCCGTTGTGTTGTTTAGACTTGAAACGGACTGTTTTGTGTGAAGGTTTAGGAAAAGGATGTACGATGTACGAGTTACGAATTACGATTTTTGCTTACGCCAAAGTAAAAGCTGACTGCACCGGCGGACCGGCGTCAGCAACAAATCGTATATCGTACATCGTACATCCTTATGCTCCCTTACCCTACACCCGCCCGGCCCGACTGGCGAACCGTACTTAGTTTACCCGTGCTTGTGGCAGCGCTGGGCTATTTTGTAGACGTGTACGACCTGCTGATTTTCAACATCGTGCGCGTACCCAGCCTCACCGAACTGGGGCTAGACGAAAAAGCCGTGTCGCTGGTGGGTGGGCGAATTTTGAATTTCCAGCAGGCGGGGCTGCTCCTGGGCGGCATCCTGTGGGGCATCCTGGGCGACAAGAAGGGGCGGCTGTCGGTGCTATTCGGGTCTATCATCACCTATTCACTAGCCAACATTGCCTGTGGTTTTGTGGGGTCGGCAGATGCCTATGCCTGGCTGCGGTTTGTGGCCGGGCTGGGCCTGGCGGGTGAGCTAGGCGCGGGCATTACGCTGGTGAGCGAAGTGCTACCCAAACACCTGCGCGGCTACGGTACCAGCGTAGTGGCTAGCGTGGGGCTGCTGGGGGCCGTGGCGGCTTTTCTGACTGTCAACACCAGCGGCAATTGGCGGCTAACCTACTTCATTGGCGGCGGGCTGGGGCTGGCCCTGCTCTTGCTGCGCATTGGCGTACTGGAGTCGGGGATGTACAAGCAACTGCGCGAAACGACCGTGCGGCGGGGCAATTTCGGTGCGTTTTTCACCAACAGCGACCGGTTTCTGCGCTACCTCCGCTGCATGGGCATTGCCTTGCCCACCTATTTCGTGATCGGTTTGCTGGCCACATTTGGTAATGAATTTGGCAAAGCAATGGGTATTCAGGAAGCCATTTTGCCCGGCAAATGCGTGATGTACACCTATATCGGCACGGCTGCGGGCGACCTCTTCAGCGGCTTGTTCAGCCAATGGCTACGGTCACGGCGGGGGGCCATCGGTTGGATGCTGGCGTTTACGGCCTTATTTGTAGCCTTATTCTTGTCAGGGTTAATCGACTCAGCTACAACCTTTTATATCGTCTGCGGCTGCATGGGTTTTGGTATCGGTTACATCGCTATGTTCCTGACCGTGACCGCCGAGAGCTTCGGCACCAACCTCCGCGCCACGGCCACCACCTCCGTTGCTAACAACGTGCGCGCCACCACGTTGCTCACCATCCCGCTGTTTCAATCACTCAAGAATGTACCCGCCCTTGGCGTGTTAGGTGCCGGGGCCACCGTAGCTCTCCTCTGCTTCACCCTGGCCGCCTGGTCATTAAGTGCCCTTGGCGAGACGTATGGGAAGGAGTTGGATTACAGTGAAGGGGCAGGGAGTGTACAATGAATAATGCACAATGACCCATGGCTTCGCGCCCGGATATTCCAGCGCGAAGCCATTGGTCATTGTGCATTATTCATTGTACATTCCCTGCCTACTGATTGCTCAGCACCTGGTCACGGCGGATGTTTTCGGGGGGGGCGCTGTTGTTGCCCTGCCGGTATTCTTTGGCTTTGAAATCGCCGCGCTTCACCGACTTGATGAAGTTAGCCCAGGCAAAGGGGTTTAGGAATGGAATGTTGGTCACACTACCCCGATTGGCAAAAGATTCACGACCCAGAAACTGCTGATTCATAAAATACTGATGGTTCGAAAGAGCCCCCATCGGTGTGGCGTAGGAGGCACGGAGCATGGCGGCGGGGTCCATATTGCGGGCGAGGGCTTCGCGCTCTTTCTCGTCGGGCAGTTTCATATCAACCAGCGCCCGTTTGAAAAGCTCCTCCGTTGGGTAGGGGTACACTTTCACTTCAGACAATAGTTTGACGTCCTCCTGCAAGGCCACCACCGCCGAATAGGTAATCTCGTTGAGGCGGCGGGGAATGATGTGGTACTGCGTTTTGTAGCCCACGTAGCTAAAAATAATGCTGTCGCCGGGGAAAACGGGCAGGGCAAAATAGCCATTCATGGCCGACAGCACCCCCTTGCCCGCCCGGGGAATGAAGATGCGGGCCAGTGGCAGCGGCTCGTTGTTTTTGCCACCGGTGATGATACCCGTGAAGGTCACCTGCCGCTCTTGGCCCTGCGCCTGCCCATCGGTGGCGAGGCTCAGCAAGCCCAGCACCACCAGTAACAGTACACCATATTGTCGAATCAGTTGTTTCATGCCAGTCGCAAGACCCGGTTTTCAGGCCAGGCGTTGCTAGTTAAAGTAACAAAGTAAACGCATGGGCGGTTGCAGCGAGGCAATTAAACCGCTTTTTAACGAATGTTAAGGAGGAAGTATAAAGAGTGAAAGACCGAATGAGTGAAAGATCGCTTGCTTTGGTGTTCGCTCTTTCACTCATTCAGTCTTTCACTCTTTATACATTATGCAAACAACTTCAAAAACGTCAGAATGAAGGGGGCGGCCAGGAGCAGGCCGTCGAAACGATCGAGGAAGCCGCCGTGGCCGGGGATGCTCGTGCCTGAATCTTTGATAGCAATGCTCCGCTTAAACAGCGACTCGACCAGGTCGCCGTAGGTGCCCGTGACCACAATGATACCCCCAATGCAATACCACTGCCAGGGCGGCAGGTCGGGCGCATAGAACGTCAGCCCCAGGGCTACCAGCCCGGCAGCAATGGTCCCACCAATACTACCTTCCCACGATTTTTTGGGCGACACCCGCTCGAACAGCTTGCGCTTACCAAACTTGGTACCGGCAAAATAGGCCCCAATGTCGCTGGCCCAAAGCAGAAACAGGCACCCAAGCACCACGCGGGGCTGGTAGACCCCCGTGCGCAGGGCCAGCACGTTGAGCAGCGCAAACGGCACCCCCACGTAGATGATGCCCAGAAACGTGAAGCCAATATTGGTAAAGGGCTTCATGTCTTTTTTCTTGTAGAGCTTAATCAAAAAGATCATCGACGAGGCCGGGCTAATGAGGTAATACGCCGACTCATGCACAAACCCCATCTCGACCAAAAATGTGAGTACGCTAATAAGGCAACCTACCACCGCGCCATAATATGTGAGTGGCTGGTTGCCGTCGAGGCCTAACAGCCGGTAGAACTCAATCTGTGCTAAGGCGCTGATAACCAGAAACAACAGCGCAAACGTCCAGACGCTGTAAGAAATGCAGAACAGGATGACGGCCACACCAAACACAGCCGCGATAACGCGCTGCTGAAGGTTCGACATGTTAGCTAGCTGTTGTCTCATTATCAAGAATTATCCGCGCCAATATCGCGTCTTTGGTGGGAACATACACCTCATGATTCCCGAAAACGGGGTAAGCGCTGCTCTGTTTATTAATCACTACGGCGTTGATATCCTGTTCGGCCAGTTTGGCTTTCGCCAGTTCGGCCTGATGAGGCAAACGGGTAGTCAAAATCTTTTCCCAGTCGGAAGTCATTCGTTCAATCGTTTAAGCCGGAGGGCCAATACTACACTGAGAGCGGCCGCCAGTAAAGCCACGGGCAGGGGCACTATATCGTTGGCTTCGAGGTCTATGGTGGTCATTTTCTGTTTGTTCAACGCCATCACCACCACCGCCAGCCCATTGTTGACAAAGTGGGCCAGTATGGGTATCCAGAGGTTGCCTGTCCAGACGTAGAGGTAGCCAAACAGCCCACCCAGCAGCATCCGGGGCACAAAACCATAGAACTGGAGGTGAATGGCACTAAACAATGCCGCCGCCAGCCAGATGCCCACGTGCACGTTTCCGCCCGACCAGGCAATAAACTTGCGTTGCAGCACCCCCCGAAACAGCACCTCTTCGCCAATGCCGGGCAATATAGCCACCACCAGTAGGGCCATCAGCAGTTGCGGCACGCCCGAAATAGTGGTCAGAAACTGCGTCAGCTTGGCCACGTCGTCTTCCTTCTGGCGCATCCAGCGTTCCAGCGGGGCCAGGGTGTCGGGCAGGTGCATGTGCTGATTCCACTCGATGACGTAGCCGTTGAAGAGACCGAAAGACAACACAATGGGCACCACCAGCCACCAGCCCAACACCCGGTTGCGAAAGTTGAAATCGGCCAGGGTGCGGCGATCAACCCATTGCCAGTAGAGCAGAGAGGGCAGCAGAAACGAGCAAACATGCGATACGGCCTGTACGCCCATGAGCCACCACCAGCCGTTGGGTACGCTGGCAGGGTTTACCAGCAGCTCGTTTACCGAAAAGCCCTGCCCTTTTACCGATGAGCCTAGGCTAACAACGACCAGCACCAACAACCCGCCGAGGGTCATACCCAGCATGACGATGCCGAAAAACAGTAGCATCGACCGCAGCGGTTGCGGCTCAGGCGTAATGATGTAGGGCGTATTCGTTTCGGGCATATATCCGGTAAATTTACAGCCTGAATCCGACATGGCGAACCAAAAAGGCCATTCTACCTACGAATCGTACAAAAACTAATCTGCCGGGAAAGACGTTGGGATGTACGATGTACGAGGTACGAATTACGATTTTTGCTTACGCCAGCGTACCATTGCTCCGGCGTAAGCAAAAATCGTAATTCGTACCTCGTACATCGTAAATCCCAACGTACATGGCTAAAATAGGACCCATCGAATTAGGCGATTTTCCGCTGCTGCTGGCCCCCATGGAGGACGTCAGCGACCCGCCGTTTCGTGCCGTTTGTAAAGAAAACGGGGCCGACCTGATGTATACCGAATTCATCTCGTCGGAAGGCCTCATCCGCGATGCCGCTAAGAGCGTGCAGAAGCTCGACATTTTTGACTACGAACGCCCCATCGGCATTCAGCTTTTTGGTTCCGACGTAGAGACCATGGGCGAATGCGCCCGCATTTCGACCGGTGCCCATCCCGATCTGATTGATATCAATTACGGCTGTCCCGTGAAACAGGTGGCCTGTCGCGGGGCGGGGGCGGCTTTGTTGCAGGACATCCCGAAGATGGTGCGCATGACCAAAGCCGTTATCGACAATACGCACCTGCCCGTGACGGTGAAAACCCGCCTCGGTTGGGACGACAGCACCAAGAATATTCTGGATGTGGCCGAACGCTTACAGGATATTGGTATTCAGGCACTTACCGTACACGGTCGTACCCGTGTGCAGATGTACAAGGGCGAGGCCGACTGGACGCTGATTGGTCGGCTTAAGGAAAACCCGCGCATCACCATCCCCATCTTCGGCAACGGCGACATCGACTCGCCTGAAAAGGCGCTGGAATACCGCGACCGCTACGGCGTAGATGGCATCATGATTGGCCGCGCCAGCATTGGCTACCCCTGGATTTTCAATGAGATCAAGCATTTCCTGGCCACCGGCACCCACCGCCCCGCCCCCACCGTGCAGGACCGCGTAGACGCCTGCCGCAAACACCTCGATTTCTCGATTCGCTGGAAAGGCGAGCGGACGGGCATTGTGGAAATGCGCCGCCACTACGCCAACTACTTTAAAGGCCTCCCCGATTTCAAACCCTTCCGTATGCGCTTTGTGGTTGCTGACTCGCTTGATGAGTTGCTCCTGATTTTGGACGAAGTGAGTGGGTTTTATGAGGAGCTAATAGCATGACAAACACCACTACCCTCCCCGTTGAACCCGTTGTTGTTCCCCAAAAGCGCCCTCTGCTGGCCTGGGTGCTGCTGACGTGCATGGCCCTGGTATGGGGTAGTTCGTTTATTATGATGAAGAAAGCGCTGGGGGCATTTACCGTGCAGCAGGTAGCGTCGGGTCGGATTTTCTTTGCGTTCCTGTTTTTCGTGCCCTTCATGCTTGTGCAAATCCGGCAGGTCGAGGTGCGGCAGGCGTTGCGGCATCGGTGGCTGGCCCTGCTGGGGTCAGGTACGCTAGGGTTTTTGCTGCCCGCGTTTTTGTTTGCTGAAGCAGGCGCTCACTTAAATAGCTCACTATCAGGTACATTAAACTCGCTTAGCCCGCTGTTTGTCCTGCTGGTGGGCACGCTGGTGTTTGCGCAACGGTTCAAATCTAATCAGGTATGGGGCATTCTGCTGGGCTTTGTGGGGTCGCTGATTCTGGTCTTTTTCAGTGCTACCGGCTCGTTCGCCATCAACGGTTATGCCCTGCTGGTGGTGCTGGCCACGCTTATGTACGGGGCTAATACTAATGTGATTGCCAAGTACCTGGCTCACCTCCCCGCGCTGGTTGCCACACCCTGGACGTTCGCCTTCGTGGGTCCTATTGCCGGTATCTTCCTGCTCTCCACCGACTTCATTAGCCGCGCCACGCAGCCGGGCGTGTGGGAGCCGCTGGGAGCCATTTTGTTTTTGGGCATCCTGGCATCAGGCATCACGTCGGTATTATTTATCCGGGTGGTGCAACTCTCGTCGGGCGTGTTTGCAGCGTCGGTCACGTACCTCATCCCCGTGGTGGCCGTTGTCTGGGGCCTGTTCGACGGCGAAACCATCTACCCCCAGCAATACCTCGGCCTCAGTATTAGTTTGCTGGGTATCTATCTGGTGAACAGGCAGAAGTAAATGAGTTCTTTACCGAATAGATGTAAGCGGTCAGTGAAATAATAATAACTTGGGGTCAGTTCCGAACTCACCATTCGTTATGTTTCAACAACGCTACGTCTACTTGCTGCTGGGCAGCCTGTTGCTTAATGCCTGCAAACAACCCGCTCCTGACGAACCCACGCCTGATCTGGGAGCGAGTTGGCAGACCCATCCCAACTTCCTGTATTCCTGGAAGATACAGTTGAACAGCTTTGCCGACTCCAACCGAATTATGCTGGCAGGCACCACTACCATTGCTATGGCTCCGGGTGCTGAGAACCCCATTACCGACACATCATTCGTCAATTATGGCGGGGTAGCACAAAATTTGGGCGGCCTCAACGTTCGCCCCATACTTACCTCCGCCTTTATGGCGAATTTGACGCAGAGGGCCGTTATCATCTCGCCGACTACCGACCCCGTTGGTGATTACACCAAGTGCTATATACCACTGACATCAATTGATAGTGGGTTCACTGAATACGCCTCGCCCAACTTCTACCTGGGTGAGTCGGCAGTCGTAAACCAGCGGAATCAACTACTCATCCCATATCGGCGTAGCCGGTTGCCTGATGGCTCATTGCCCAGTAGCAACTTATCATTAGCCATCTTGTCGTTGAACGTCTCCGCGCTGCCGGAGAAAGCCATCCGAGTTAACAAAATACGCCTGATCAACATACCCAACAGCACTTACATTTATGCCGTAAACTTGTGTTCAGCTGGCGACAATTTCATTGTGTCTACGAATGAGGGTACTTATTTGGTAACGCCCGATGGTGCATATCGGCAGTCGAGCCAATCAACAATGGCTAAACTCTTCATCTATAATGGGGTTCTTCATGGTGTTGTAAGCCCAAGCAGTTACAACAACTTCAAATACCAATTAGCTACCTCAACCAACCAAGGCAATACATGGGTGGTAATTGGCGATGAATTGCCTGCTACTTACAGTAGGCTACTATATAAGCAGGTTGGAAAAGACTTGATTGCGATATACGGTTCACAATTATTTTTACTAAGACTGACGCCCAACAACTTAACAACGACTGAGCTGGATAGGAATGGCCTGGAAGGAAATCAGATCACTTCCATCGCCCAATTCCGTAATACGGTGTATGTATCGACGCTATCGGGCATATTTACCAAACCGGCTCGTACCTTTCTGACACCGAAAAAGAACTAATGTTCAGGTCTTTGCAACGAGATTTTAAACATTAGACCTTACACTTTAAACTCTCCTTATGTACCAAGCCTCCGTCAACGCCGCACCACCTGTCAGCATCGAGATTACGCCTGCGGGCATTACCCTCAACGAACAGCCCTACGCCTGGGATTTGTCGAAACTCGCTCATAGTCAGTTTCATATTCTGAAAAACGACCGGTCCTTTTCTGTGGAAGTACTGTCGGTAGAAGCCGCAACGAAAACGGTTCGGTTAAAGATCAACGGGCATATTCAGGAGGTGCAGGTGAAGGACCGGTTCGATCTGCTGCTGGAGAAAATGGGCATGAGTAATGCCGCTGTGGGCAAAGTCAACAACATTAAAGCGCCCATGCCCGGCCTTATTGTAGGCATCAGCATCCAACCCGGCGACGTAGTGGCCAAGGGCGATATCGTGCTGATTCTGGAGGCCATGAAAATGGAAAACGCTATTAAAGCCCCCGGCGACGGCACCGTAAAGGCCATCAAAATCCAGAAAGGCGACCGCGTCGAAAAAGGACAGGTGCTGATCGAGTTTTAGCTATTCCTATCTTCTGCATAAATTGTTGAATCAGAATTACTTATAGAGTAGTTGACAGCTTCATAGGCTTCGATAAGAGTGACGAGCAGATTAAGCTCATTACCTGCGGGCGAGTCAATGACTGGGTGCTCGTGCATCAGTGCGTAGACACGTTCCAGCGCGTCATCGTATTGCGCTTAAGTTCTGATCACTTTACTCATCAACTTGTTTGTTTTTTATCCAATCCTTTTTGACTAGTAAAAGTAAGTAAGCGGTATCCTACTTAGGTAGCCAGCGCTGCACACAATAGCTAGCTGCCCCGTTCCTCCTTTCTCCCTTTCCTCCTTTTCTCCCTATATTTGCCCCCGCAAAAAAGGCACCTCTTCATGACTCAACCACCCAAATACAAACGGATTCTGCTTAAGCTCAGCGGCGAGGCCCTAGCTGGCCCCAGTGGCTATAACATAGACCCCGCTATTCTGGAGCAGTACGCCAAAGAGATCAAACAAGTGCTCGATATGGGCGTTGAAGTGGCCGTGGTGATTGGTGGAGGCAATATTTTCCGGGGAGTATCGGGCGAACGGTCGGGTATCGACCGGGTGCAGGGCGATTACATGGGTATGCTGGCCACGGTCATCAACGCCATGGCGCTACAAAGCGCGTTTGAAAAACAGGGCATGTACACCCGCGTGATGTCGGCCATCAAGATGGAGCAGATCTGCGAACCGTATGTGCGGCGGCGGGCCATCCGACACCTCGAAAAAGACCGCGTGGTCATCTTCGCCGCCGGAACGGGCAACCCCTATTTCACCACCGACAGCACCGCCGCCCTCCGCGCCAACGAGATCGAGGCCGATGTGGTGCTGAAAGGTACCAAAGTGGATGGCGTCTACACCGCCGACCCCATGAAAGACAAAACGGCCACTCGCTACACCCACATCACGTTTCAGGACGTGTATGAAAAGAAACTGAGCGTGATGGACCTCACGGCCTTTACACTTTGCCAGGAAAATAACCTGCCCATCATTGTCTTCAACATGAACGAGCAAGGCAGCCTCCTCCGCCTCGCGCAAGGCGAAGACGTGGGTACTTTAATAACCGTTGATTTACCAGAAAATCAGTCGTAAGTCTGAGAGTCGTAAGTCGTAAGTCGGCTGACGCGTCAGCACTAATCGTGCGCAAGCCGACTTACGACTTACGACTCTCAGACTTACGACTTCTATGACAAATGGAAGAGATCGAATTATATCTCGATGATGCCAGAGACACGATGGAGAAGGCATTGAAGCACCTCGCCATCGAATTGACCAAAATCCGGGCGGGCAAAGCCTCTGCCGAAATGCTCGGCGGTATTCAGGTCGAATACTACGGATCACTGTCGCCGCTGACCAACGTGGCCTCCATCACTACACCCGACGCCCGTACGCTGGTGATCAAGCCCTTCGAGCGGAAGCTCATTGGCGAGATTGAAAAAGCCATCCGTAACAGCAACGTTGGCCTGGCACCCAACAACGACGGTGAAGTGATTCGCCTCAGTGTGCCGCCCCTGACCGAAGAGCGCCGCCGCGAGCTGCTGAAACGGGTAAAACAGGAGGTGGAAGTAGCTAAAGTGAACGTCCGCAACATCCGCAAAGACACCAACGATTCGATTCGGAAGCTAACTAAAGAAGGCGTATCTGAAGATGCTGTAAAAATGGGCGAAGAGCGCGTACAGAAACTGACTGACGCATTTATTGGCAAAGTAGATGACACCTACACCACTAAAGAACGCGATATCCTGACGGTGTAGAACCGATTCATTGGCAACGAAAAAAGGCCATTCCTGCGCAGGAATGGCCTTTTTTCGTTGCTGTTTAATGTGATTTATGGCCAGCGCATTACTGAACTGAATAATTAAGTTATTGCTCAGTTCAAAGAATCATCAATGCCACTAGGCTAGCCGCCCGTTTCAGTTACAGCAGTTATTCATTAACCGAAACGCCGGACTGCTTCGGCTGAACAAAAAACCTGCAAACGAGAGGCTTGCAGGTTTTCTAAAGACAGCTAAGGGAACGGGTACTATGTACCTATCCCGATTCAAAGATAGGTACTGTGGTAACAATACCTATTTCTTGCTGAATTCACGGTTATAAGCCGCTGCATATAGTTCTTCTTCGGGCAGGCTTTTGAAGTAATCGTAGGTGATCTTCAGGCCCTCTTCGCGGCTTACTTTTGGCTCCCAGCCCAGAATAGCTTTCGCTTTGGTAATGTCGGGCTGGCGCTGCTTGGGATCATCAACGGGCAGGGGTTTGAGAATCAGCTTCTGCGATGTGCCAGTGAGCTTAATGATCTCTTCGCCAAATTGCTTGATCGTGATTTCCACCGGGTTACCAATGTTTACCGGCTGGGCGTAGTCGCTCAGGAGCAGGCGGTATATGCCTTCTACAAGGTCGTCTACGTAACAGAACGAGCGCGTTTGTGAGCCATCGCCAAAGACGGTGAGGTCTTCGCCGCGCAGAGCCTGCCCAATAAACGCGGGCAACACCCGACCGTCGTTGAGGCGCATGCGGGGGCCATAGGTGTTAAAAATACGGACAATGCGCGTTTCCAGGCCGTGGTAGGTGTGGTAAGCCATGGTGATGGCTTCCTGAAAGCGCTTGGCTTCGTCATACACACCGCGCGGACCCACCGGGTTTACGTTGCCCCAGTACTCTTCGGGCTGAGGGTGTACGTTGGGATCACCGTATACCTCCGACGTTGAGGCGATCAGCACCCGCGCATTTTTTACCCGCGCCAGGCCCAGGCAGTTGTGAATACCCAACGAACCCACTTTCAGCGTCTGAATCGGAATCTTGAGGTAGTCAATCGGGCTGGCTGGTGAGGCGAAGTGCAGGATGTAATCCAGTTCGCCCGGTACGTGGATGAACTTGGAAACGTCATGGTGATAAAACTCGAAATTGGGCAGCTTAAAGAGGTGCTCAATGTTCCGCAGATCACCCGTGATAAGGTTATCCATCGCAATGACGTGATAGCCTTCTTTAATAAACCGGTCGCACAAGTGTGAACCAAGGAAGCCCGCGCCACCTGTAATCAAGACTCTTTTCATAGTAGTCAGTTAGGCTTGTTGTTCGACAGTAGCGTTGATTACTTCTCTACCAATTGAATAATACGTATAGCCCAGTTCGCGCATTTGATCTAGTTCATATACGTTACGACCATCGAAAATGACTTTGTTTTTCAACAGCAGGTTCATCTTCTCGAACTCAGGCGTACGGAACATCGGCCATTCGGTCATGATCACCAGCGCGTCGGCATCGTCAAGGGCGGCGTAGGACGTGTGGGCGAAGGTGACCTGGTTGCCCAGAATTTGCCGTACGTTATCCATCGCTTCGGGATCGTAGGCCGTCACTTTGGCACCTGCCGCCAGCAGATCACGAATGTTGTCGAGGGCTGGCGCTTCGCGAATGTCATCGGTATAGGGTTTGAACGCCAGGCCCCATACGGCAATGGTCTTGCCTTTCAGATCGCCGCCAAAGTGGTTGGTAATCATGGGCAACAGCCGCTTTTTCTGGGCGTAGTTCACGTCCATCACCGACTGCAACACCTTGAAATCGTAGTCGTAATCCTGCGCGGTGCGGGCCAGGGCCTGTACGTCTTTAGGGAAACAGCTGCCGCCGTAGCCAATGCCCGCAAACAGAAACCGCTTACCAATGCGGCTGTCTGTGCCAATACCCTTACGGATGTCATCGACGTTGGCACCTACCTTTTCGCAGAGGTTGGCGATCTCGTTCATAAACGTGATTTTAGTCGCCAGAAAAGCGTTGGCAGCATATTTGGTCATTTCGGCCGACCGCTCGTCCATGAAAATAACGGGGTTCCCCTGCCGTACCAGCGGTGCATAGAGCCGGTTCATCACGGCCTTGGCCTTATCTGATTTGGTGCCAATCACCACGCGGTCGGGCTTCATAAAATCTTCCACGGCCACGCCTTCACGCAGGAATTCAGGGTTCGACACCACGTCGAAATCCACCTTGGCGTTTTTCACAATCCCAGCGTGTACCTTTTCGGCAGTGCCTACGGGCACGGTGCTCTTGTCAACGATGACGGCATACTGCTCCAGAATGGGGCCAAGGTCATTGGCTACGCCCAGAATGTACTTCAGGTCGGCAGAACCGTCTTCGCCGGGAGGGGTTGGCAGGGCCAGAAAGATCACCTCGGCACCTTTGATGCCCTCGGCCAGATTGGTGGTGAACTTTAGGCGACCTTCCTCTACGTTGCGGTAGAACAGCACGTCGAGGCCGGGTTCATAGATAGGAATGATACGGTTGTTGAGTTTTTCAACCTTCCGCTCGTCGATATCGACGCAGGTAACCTGGTTACCGGTTTCGGCGAAGCAGGTGCCGGTAACCAGCCCTACATACCCCGTGCCTACTACTGCAATTTTCATATAATTGGTTTATACCAAATGGACGTGCAACTGATGGGCTAGTCATTACCCGATTTGTACTTTTCGGGTATACGGACCAGCGCCCACAAAAATAGGCGTTTTTCATAAGAGGCCCACATTTGCAGCAAAGACACTGATTGAGTGGCCCTTTAACCCAAACTTTTTTTTGGAAGACCAGTCGTCAACAGGCTAAACAGGCCCTATATCTATGGTATTTTATTCAGATAGAACTATAAAATTCTGACTGATGGTTAGTTGGCATTTCGGCCCATTTATTGCCTATCTTCCTCAATAACAACCTCTTTCTATCGTCGTTTTTATTATATACATTACATAGACTTCATCAACTGAAAGCCTTAACCGGCCCCGCATAATGACTACTGAAATTGTCCAAAACCAAGTCCACGCTCACTCTCCCACCGACGCCCCCGCCATGACACAGCTCATTGCCGACACGGTGCGTGACTTTGCCGCCCGCGCTATTGCCCCCCACGTACGCGAGTGGGACGAGGCTCAACACTTTCCTGCCGACCTGTTTCGGCAGCTTGGTGAACTGGGCGTGATGGGTATGTTAGTGCCCGAAACCTACGGCGGTGCAGGCCTGGGCTACCACGAATACGTAGCGGCCATTGTGGAACTATCGAAAGTAGACGGGGCCATTGGCCTGTCGATGGCAGCGCATAACTCACTCTGCACCAACCACATACTCATGTTTGGTAACGAGGCACAGAAGCAGCAGTACCTGCCCCGGCTGGCATCTGGCGAACACCTGGGTGCCTGGGGCCTCACCGAACCCAACACCGGTTCAGACGCGGGCAATATGCGCACCCGCGCCGTGCAACAGGCAGACGGTAGCTGGCTACTGAACGGGGCTAAAAACTTTATTACCCACGGCCGGTCGGGCGATGTGGCAGTGGTGATTGCCCGCACGGGCGAGCCTAATACGCCCCGCAATGCCACGGCTTTTGTGGTAGCGCGCGGCACCGACGGCTTCCGGGGTGGTAAGAAAGAAGACAAACTAGGCATGCGGGCCTCCGAAACCGCCGAAATGATCTTCGACGATTGCCTGATACCTGACAGTCAGCGCCTTGGCAACGTGGGCGAAGGCTTTGTGCAGTCGCTGAAAGTGCTCGACGGGGGGCGGATTTCCATTGCCGCCCTTAGTTTGGGCATTGCCATGGGTGCATACGAAGCCGCTCTGGCCTACGCCAAAGAGCGGCAACAGTTTGGGCAGGCGATCATGAATTTCCAGGGTATTTCGTTCAAGATTGCTGATATGGCTACCGAGATAGAAGCAGCCCGGTTGCTGATCGAGCACGCGTCGGAATTGAAAAACAATCATCAGCCTGTGACCAAGGCCTCGGCCATGGCCAAGTTGTTTGCCTCGGAAGTGGCCGTGCGCGTGGCCAACGATGCCATCCAGGTATTGGGCGGCTATGGCTACCTGAAAGATTTCCCGGTCGAGAAATTCTACCGCGACGCCAAGCTCTGCACCATTGGCGAGGGCACCAGCGAAATTCAGCGACTGGTCATTGCGCGGCAACTTCTTTAAAAAAGGCGTCTTCTGTTTGCTGTTTTTAGTCTTCTGTTGCTCCGCGTGCGGCTTACACTTGCGAAGCAACAGAAGACTAAAAACAGCAAACAGAAGACGCCTTTTTTAGAGATTGAAAACTTTTTCTCGTTTGTTGGTATTTATAATACAAGTAAAATATATACTTGCACTATATATCATAACTGTATTATAAATCCAACGCCCCATGATCCGCCTTAACCATGTGCAGACGCAGCGCCTTTTTGCCCTGCACGACTACATTCACGACCATTTTACCAAGGCCGACTGGCTTAAACTGGCCTACCTCACTAATAGCCTTGACGTGGTGGAAGATCACCCCCGTTTGCTGCGTAGCCTCGATTTCGACGATGACGACTACGAAGGAAACTGCCTGCACGTACTCTCCAAACTGACCGACGGCAACGATCATCGTCTGGCTATGATTGAACAGTTTGTAGCTGAAAAGAAAGCAAAACAGCCCAATGCAGCACCTGTGGGCAGTTTTGTCTCGACTAACCGACGCACCGAGCCTGAGCGCGTGATCCGGTTTGCGCCCGACGTGTTTCAGATCCCTGACAAGCCCGTTGACCCTAACGTACTGAGCGTGATGATGCCATTTGACGTTCGGTTTGCGGGGACGTATATGGCTATCCGTAGTGTCTGCGCCCGGCTGGGTATCCTCTGCAAACGCGCCGACGACATTTGGGACAACAGTATTCTAATGCAAGACGTGTTCGACCTAATCTTCACAAGCCGGGCCGTCATCACCGATTTCACGGGTCGGAACCCCAACGTATTTTACGAAACCGGCGTGGCCCATACGCTGGGCAAACTGGTGGTGCCCATTACGCAGTCGGTCGATGATATTCCGTTTGATCTCCGGCACCACCGCGCCCTCACCTACTTACCCACCCGCGAGGGCCTGCAAAAGTTCGAGCTTGACCTGGAGCGCAAACTGACGGCTGTGTTTCGGTGAAAGGAGGAAGGGTCTTTTCTCCTTATCTTTACATATAGGCTTTATCAACTATTTGGGGCCGTAACAAAACCAATTTCATGAAAAAACAACTCTTCGTGCTAACGGCCACATTGCTGGTATCGGTTGGCCTATTTGCCCAAACCGCCACTGACGTAGTCAATAAGCACATTGATGCCATTGGTGGTCTCGATAAGATAAAAGCGGTTAAAAGTGCCCAGTATGATCAGCACATGTCAATTTCGGGCGTGGAGATGACGGGAAAGACTGTCGTAATTGTGGGGCAGGCTATGCGTACTGATGTAACGGTGATGGGCCAACAAATTACGCAGGTTATCAACGGCGATGCGGGCTGGAGCATTAACCCCATGCAGGGCGGCAGCACCCCGCAAGATACCCCCGCCGAGCAGGTAGCCCTCTCGAAAGGCAACACCGAACTGACCGGTTTGCAGCTAGCCTACGCCAGCATGAAGGCTTACCCGATGGTGTTGAAAGGGACCGAAAAAATGGGGACCGCCGACCGCCTGCGCGTTGACGTTACCCGCCCCGAAGCCACCGTGAGCTACTACCTCGATCCGCAAACCTACCTTATCACCAACACCAAAGCCACGGTAACAGCCGGTGGCCAAAAAGTGGATGTAGAAAGTGCATTCGGCGATTATAAGCCGGTGGAAGGTATCACGATGCCCTTCACCGTCGACCTGAAAGCACCAGGTATGCCATCAAACCTGACCACTACCGTCGATAAAGTAACGCTCAACCCCACTATTGACCCGGCGGTTTTCAACAAACCGAAATAAGTTTTCAGTCTTCAGTTTGCCGTCTTTTGTTGTTACGAATGCGAAGCAACGGAAGACGGCAAACTGAAGACTGAAAACTTATTTCGGCACTAAAGCTTTGTCTATTACCGTTATAGACTTATCATCAAGTCTATATTGTCTTGCTTAAACGTGTTGGATTGTCTCTTTTAATGGCCGTTGCCCGTCCTGCGGCAGCCGCTATCACCAAGCTCAGCCACGCACCATTAGTGCCCAAGAGCGACTCTCGAAAACAGCCTCTACGATTTGTCAGCGCCGATTTAGTGCCTGTAGGTCGTTCATTACGTGAGGTTGAACTTCCCCTGTTAAACGTCGAATTTTGTGGTGAATCCATGCCGCTCGAACAGGCCGATGTGCTAAGCCGCTGGCAGCACGTATTCACCTTGTTCCGATCCCATTCGGCTAGTATTGGCGATCTTCGGCAGCGGGCCGATGCCTTTTTTCCGCTTATCGACTCTACACTGGCGGCCTATGATATCCCCGCCGATTTCAAGTATATCCCTCTGGCCGAAAGTGGGTTGAAAGCGCGGGCTGTTTCGCCGAAGGGCGCCGGTGGATACTGGCAACTGATGCCCGGCACCGCCCGCGACCTGGGCCTGAAAGTAGGTGGCAGACGAGACGAACGGTTCAACACCCAAAAAGCCACCATTGCAGCCTGCCAATACCTACGGCGACTGTACGATCTGTTTGGCTCGTGGTCTCTGGTAGCGGCGGCCTATAACGTGGGACCGGGCTATGTAAAAAAACAACTGGCCCGGCAAGCTAAATGCACTTATTACCAGATGAAGCTCCCCCGCGAGACCCGTTATTATCTGTTTCGGGTGCTTCTCTACAAAGAACTCCTCTCCCGCCCCGACGACTACTCGTCTTTCCTAGGCGTGTCTCCGCTTACTGCGGCAAAACTATTCTGAAGAAGTCTTCTGTTTACAGTTTACTGTCTTCTGTTGCGATCCGAAGCCGGATCGCAACAGAAGACAGTAAACTGTAAACTCTTTCTACTGCCTCGCCCGCACGGGCAGGCCTTCCAGTTGGGCGAAGCTCAGTTTCCAGGTATCGTCGGCGGCTTTCTTCCAAAGGAGAGTAAAGTTACCCTCGCCAATGCCGCGTGGTTCGCCGGGGGCTTCAGGCAGTACATCAACCGAATAAGTACCAGCTTCATAGGCCATAGTAGCGTCATTGCCGGTACTGATGGCACTCGTTTTCAGGTTGGTGATGGTCGGTACCGTGGCGCGAACCCACTTCTCAGCCACCTCCGATTTACCGGTGAAGCGGCTTTCGCCCTGTAGA
This sequence comes from Fibrella aquatilis, assembly GCF_017353255.1. Taxonomy (GTDB): domain Bacteria; phylum Bacteroidota; class Bacteroidia; order Cytophagales; family Spirosomataceae; genus Fibrella; species Fibrella aquatilis. Next base: position 18,446 of record NZ_JAFMYU010000020.1, read on the forward strand.
AACTGCACGTTATCGTCGAGCATCGCCACGACTTTGTCAATTTCCTTATTGTTCCAGGCCTGGATGAACTGCTGATCCATTGTGGCTACGTTGGCGGTTTCACCCGACTTGCAGGACACAAACAGGGCTACAAAGGCCAAAAGGGGCATGATCGTCTTCATAGTGTGTGAGTTTTATGTGAAAAGAAATTAACCGTAAGGGGCAGGAATTTCTTAACGAACCCTTGCCCCTTATGTTTTAACTAACTATCAGTGAACTGTTTACCAGCTCTTGCGGCGATATTCTGAGTTAGGATACGCCGAGTTGGGGTCACCATAGGCGGTGTTGAGCAGGTAGCCGTTCTTAGTCAGCACGGGCAGTTCGGCCTCGGCCACGGCGGGGGCTACTAGAGCAGCACGCGTAGTAGCTGCTGGTGTAGCTGCACGATGACTGGCGAAACCGGCGTTGCGTTTGCGTTCGGTGTGGTAAGCAGGGGCTGTACGGGCAGCGTATTCGCGCTGTTCAGCAGCCTGCGCAGCGGCGGCAGCCCGCTTATGGCGGTTGCTGATTACTTTACCCACACCATAACCGGCGGCAGCACCCACGGCAAGGCCTACACCCGCACCCAGTTGCCGGTTACGTTTGTTGATAAGCGCGCCAGCTACGCCGCCTACACCAGCACCAATGGCTACACCTTTAGCTTCGGGAGTCCACCGGCGACGAGGGCTTTGTGCTTCAGCAAACGAGTTGAGAAGAAAGGCCGCTAATAGGACCAGGGCGATCAATCGTTGATTGGTTTTCATAGTAAACGTTGGTTTTTAAGCGTGTCTATCACTGTTTACTACAGCTTTGACAGACAGCCGAGCAAAGGGTTTAACCCATTACTCATTAAGGCCTATAATCAACTTAGCCTAATCACCAATTGTTTACCTGAGCACTCATACGCTCACTCCAGCATTTTCAGCAACTCGTTGAGTTTCAACAGCGCTTCGATAGGCGTGAGGCGGTTCACGTCGATGGTACGGAGCTTGTCTTTGATGGCTTCCGATTTGGGGTCACCAGCTTCGATGATACGCAGGGCTAGTTCCCGCTCGTTGCCGAGGCCGGCCTCGCGGATGGCCTCTTTGTTGCCTTCGCGTTGGTGCGATGCCTCCAGTTGGGTCAGAATGTGGGCGGCGCGTTTCACTACGCTACCGGGCATACCAGCCATTTGCGCCACATGAATCCCGAACGAGTGCTCAGAACCACCTTCTTTCAACTTCCGCAGGAAAATTACCTTGTTACCTACTTCCTTCACGGCCACATTGTAGTTGCGAATACGGGGCAGGTCGGCGGCGAGGTCGTTTAGCTCGTGGTAGTGAGTGGCAAACAGCGTTTTGGGGCGGCAGTCGGTGTTGTGCATATATTCGGTGATGGCCCATGCAATTGACACGCCGTCGTAGGTGCTCGTGCCCCGGCCAATTTCGTCCATCAGCACCAGGCTTCGTTCGCTGAGGTTGTTCAGAATAGAAGCCGTTTCGGTCATTTCCACCATAAACGTACTCTCGCCCCGTGACAGGTTATCGCTTGCGCCCACCCGCGTGAAAATCTTGTCGACCAGCCCAATATCCGCGCTCGATGCCGGCACGAAGCTGCCCGCCTGCGCCATGAGCACGATCAGGGCCACCTGCCGCAACAGGGCCGACTTACCCGCCATATTTGGCCCAGTGATGACAATGATCTGTTGGGTTTCGTCGTCCAGGTGTACGTCGTTGGGCACGTAGGGTTCGCCGGGGGGTAATTGTTGCTCAATAACGGGGTGCCGCCCGTCTTTGATTGTCAGGGCTTTACTATCGTTGATATTGGGCCGGACGTATTTGTGCCGAACAGCTACTTTGGCAAACGAAGACAGCACGTCGAGCACCGAAATAACGCGGGCATTCTGCTGAATGGCGGCTACGTATTCACCCGTAGCAGCTACGAGTTCGCCAAACATCCGCGACTCGATGGCGAAGATCTGGTCTTCGGCATTCAGGATTTTCTCTTCGTATTCCTTCAGTTCGGGCGTGATGTAGCGCTCGGCGTTCACCAACGTCTGCTTCCTGATCCAGTCGTCGGGTACACGGTTTTTGTGGGCATTGGTTACCTCCAAATAATAGCCGAATACCTTGTTATAAGCGATTTTGAGCGAACTGATGCCCGTACGCTGCACTTCGCGATCCTGCAACTGCAAGAGGTACTCTTTGCCCGAATACGCCAGTTTGTGCAACTCGTCAAGCTCCGCGTCGATACCCGTGCGGATCATATTACCCTGATTGCTCAGCACCGGTGGTTCGTCGCGCAGTTCGGCCTCAATACGGTCGAGGAGAAAAGAAAGCGGATTGAGTTGATCAGCGTATTTTTTCAACGATGGTGCATCGGAGTGCTGGTTTAAGGCCGTAATCAGCATTTCTTTGATAGGCAGCACGTGTTGCAACGACCGTTTTAGTTGCACCATTTCGCGGGGGTTAATCCGCCGCACCGCCACCTTCGACACCAGCCGTTCCAGGTCGCCAATCTGTTTTAGGTGCGCCAGCATGGCGTCGAGCAGGTCGGGGTCGCCGGTAAGGAGTGAGACCAGGTTCAGCCGTTCGTCGATGAGGGCTTTTTCTTTCAGAGGCAGCATGAGCCACTTACGCAGCAGCCGCGCGCCCATGGGCGTCACGGTCTGGTCGAGAATCTGAATCAGCGGAATGCCCCCCTCCTGCTGTGCCGCCACCAGCTCGAGGTTACGAATCGTGAACCGGTCGAGCCAGACGTAGCGGTCTTCTTCCAGGCGCGTAACGCGCTGAATATGTTGCAGGTCTTTGTGCTCGGTCTCGTTGAGATAGTGCAGAATGACCCCCGCCGCAATGATCCCGTCGGGCAGGCCGTCGATACCGAAGCCTTTGAGTGAGGTAGTCTGGAAGTGCTGCCGCAGGTAGTTGTAGCTAAAGTCGTAGGTGAAGGCCCAGTCTTCGAGCGTGTAGGTATGAAACTTGTCGCCAAAGAGGTTACCAAACTCGGTGCGGTTGCGCTTGCAGTAGAGCACCTCCGAGGGGTTAAAACTCTGCAACAGCTTGTCGATGTAGGCCGCATTGCCTTGCGAGGCCAGAAATTCACCCGTCGAAATATCGAGAAACGACACGCCGAACTCGTCTGCCCCTTTGCCAAAGTGCACCGCCGCGAGGTAGTTGTTGCGCCGCCCGTCGAGCACGTTGTCGTTGAAGGAAACGCCCGGCGTAACGAGTTCAGTAACACCCCGTTTCACGATACCCTTGGCCATGGCCGGGTCTTCCAGCTGATCGCAGATGGCTACGCGCTGCCCCGCCCGCACGAGTTTGGGCAGGTGGGTGTCGAGCGAATGGTGGGGAAAACCGGCGAGTTCTTCGTTGGCTCCGCCGTTGTTGCGCTTGGTGAGCGTGATGCCCAGAATCTTGCTGGCCTTGATGGCATCTTCGCCGAAGGTCTCGTAGAAATCACCCACCCGAAAAAGCAGCAGCGCACCCGGATATTTGGCTTTTACCTGGTTGTACTGCTTGTTGAGCGGCGTTTCTTTGGCGGGTTTTACAGACTTGTTCGGCGGGGCAGTCATCGCAAAAATGAGGGAGGTCGTTTACACAAATTTACCCATTTTTGGCCAGATTTGGGGCATGAAAGCGAGCAATTACCACCATTCATGACCCCACCCCGCAAACTAGCTCTTGATCAGTTGAACCGGCTTTCGGTTAATGAATTCAAAGCCGCTGAGAAGTTTCCGTACTGCCTGATTCTGGACGATATCCGCAGCCTCAACAACGTGGGATCGGTGTTCCGTACGGCCGATGCCTTCCGGACCGAGCGGCTCTACCTGGCGGGTATAACCGGCACGCCACCCCACCGCGACATTACCAAAACGGCCATTGGTGCCACTGAATCTGTTGATTGGACCCACGTCCCGGACGTCGATGCCCTGGTGGCTCAATTGCAGGCAGATGGCTACGTGATTGTGGCTATTGAGCAGGCGGAGAACAGCACTCTGCTCTCAAATTTCAAACCCGAGCCAAACAAACGATACGCCTTCGTGTTTGGCAACGAGGTGACGGGTGTGCGCGACAGCGTAGTGCAGCAGGCCGACGTTGTGGTGGAGATACCTCAGTTTGGCACCAAGCATTCACTCAACATTGCCGTTACGGCGGGCATTGTCTGCTGGGATGTCGTAAACAAAATAACAAAAACTTAACATTGGATTTGCATTTATGCCGATTTAATCGTATTTCTTTGTAGATTTTTTTAATCTACTATCATGTCAAAGAAAACAGATAAACCCAAGAAATACGCCTCACTAGCTACCGACCTCGTCGGGGCTATAGAAGACAAAGTTGGTCAGATGGCCGACGGTTCGAAGAAAGTAGCCAAGTCAATTGAAAAAACGGCAAAGCAATTGGCCAAGAAATTGACCAAGATGCGCGATAAGGCTGCTAAAAAGCAATTGGCGCTCAGCGAAAAAGCGGCGAAGAAGGAAGAAAAAAAAGCGCATAAAGACGCCAAAAAAGCTATCAAAAACGCAGCCAAGGCCGAGAAGAATGCGAACAGGGCGCAAGGCAAGAAAGCGAAAGCAGCCGATAAACAACCTAAGGCAGCCCCGTTGAAAGCAGTGGTTATGCCCGCTCCCAAACCAGCGTCGGCCAATAAGGCCGTTGCGCCAAAAGTCACACCTGCACCGAAAGCATCAGCTCCTAAGACAACATCTACCAGCAAGCCAGCCACTGCCCCAGCCGCCAAAGCGCCCGCTGACAGCCAGCCCGCTGCCGACGGCACAGACGCCTAGAAAACGCCTACAGGATTCAGAAAGCCCGTTTAATACGGGCTTTCTGTTTTTAAAATATGATAGGTTACATTCTGATATGTGACGTAAGCGCTTATCTTTACGTCTACTGCCAAGCAGCCCCCGACGAATTACCGGCTCTGCAACCACCGTAATTAGCCAGTCTATGAAAAATATTCTCATTTACGTGGCCCGCAACTGGTATTACGGTGTGCTGATCGTGGCCGCGTTTGTTATCATCAATGCGTACTGGCCAGCCCACCTTCAGTCGCCTACTGTAAGTTGGTATATCTGGGCGCCTACCATCCTCGGTATCTTCGTTATTGGCTATTTTGTATGGGGAAACGCCCGTGAACACCAAACGCCCTATGTGCGTAAGGAGGTACTCGACACGATTGTCCACGAATTTCAGACGCCTATATCGGCAATTAAGATGGCCGCTGATATTCTGCAAACGCCTTTTGGCCGTTCGTCTACAGAACGTATGGACAAGTACGTTCAAATGATCCGCGAGGAAACCGAACGCCTGCAACAACAGGTCGACGTAATGCTAAGCCTGGCCCGAGCCGATAGTAACCGGCTAGCCCTTTGCCTCGATACCATTGATCTCAACAACCTGATCCAATCCATTGCCGAACGCCACGGGGAGTACCTTCAGCTTTGTCTACAGGCCGCCAACCCGATGCTGGTAGCTGACCGCCTTCATCTGACCAACGTACTGCATAATCTGCTCGACAATGCCGTGAAATATAGTGCCAATGACCCAGAGTTGAAAATTCATACCGAACTGGATAAATCGGGGTTGTTGATTGCTGTTATTGACCACGGCATGGGTATTCCCAAACACCTTCAGCGGAAGGTATTTCAGCCGTTTTTTCGGGTCAGCGATGCTAATCAGGTGAATGTAAAGGGATTTGGTTTGGGGCTTAGTTATGTACAACGCATTATTGAAGCCCACGACTGGCGCATTGAACTGGTGAGCGAAGTAGGCAAGGGCAGCGAGTTTAAAATTCGCGTTCCTCTACGCTCGTTGGCTATCCCCGATGCCCTACCCATCAGCACCCCAGCCTGATTCTGTTGCCAAACTTTTACGCAGAAAAGCCCATCCTGATTGTCAGGATGGGCTTTTCTGCTTCGGCTGATCTAGTCTTCATTAGTACGTCGTGGTGGCAGCCGACGTACGGGTTTGGTGCGCTTCCGACTGCTGAACAAATGCCACGATGTCGGTTGTTAACCGGTCTTTTTCGGTGATGTATAGACCGTGGGGGGCACCTTCATACACTATATACGTGGCCGTGGGCAGCAGGTTGGCCGTCAACTCTCCCGACGACTCGATGGGCACCGTCTTGTCGTCATCACCGTGGATGATCAGCGTGGGTACGTTGATCTGCGTGAGATCATGACGGAAGTCCGTTGTCGAAAACGCTTTGGCGCAGTCAAGCGTGGCTTTGTGCGAAGCCATGTAAGCACGAGCAAAATCGCCGTCGAGGTGGGCTTGGCTAACGGGGTGGCTCACCAGGTTTACGCCGTAGAATTGTTTGCCGAATGTTTGCAAAAAATCGGCTCGGTCCTTTTGCATGTTCTCCAGCATATCGTCGAACACACTTTGGTCAACGCCGTCCGGGTTATCGTCTGTCTTCAACAAAAAGGGCGTTACGGCGCTGATAAAGGCCACTCGTGCCACTCGTGCACCACCGTATTTGCTCATATACCGGGCTATTTCACCGCCACCCATCGAAAAACCAACCAGGGTCACGTTATTCAGATTTAGCTCGTCGAGCAACGCTTTCAAGTCGCTGGCCAGGGTATTATAATCATACCCATCCCACGGTTTCGACGACTGGCCAAAACCACGACGGTCATAGGCAATCACACGCATGTTGTGCTTGGGCAGTTCGGCCAGTTGGTAGTCCCACATGGAACCACTCAGCGGCCAGCCGTGAATCAACACCACGGGGTTGCCCGTACCCAAATCCTGATAATGCAGTTTAATTTCGTTGCCATTGGCATCGGTACCCACTTTCACGTAGCTCATAACGGTTTGTTGGTCAGTTTAGAATCAGTTAAACTCTACACATTAACCATACTTATGAGAAAGGGTTTATTTCGCCAGTGCCCCAGTTACTGTGGGTGCCTTCGTCACGGTCATGATGCCATTCATGATGCGCCAGTGGCCGGGGAAGGTGCAAACGAAGGGGTACTCGCCGGGTTGGTCGGGGGCTTTGAACGTTAGGCGAACCGTTTGGTTGGGGTTCACCAGCGCCGTAGCCGCAATGATATCAGTCGACTCCGGGACGTAGTTCTTCTCGGCACCGTTTTTCGCCGTAATCAGGGCATCAGCTAGTTTACCCACCCGCTCGGTCGATTTGGGTTTGATCACCACCAGGTTATGCTGCATGGCGTCGGGGTTTTCCAGGATAATGACCACGGGTTTGCTCACTACTACGCTAAACGCCTTTTTGTCGTAGCGCATCTCTTCTCGGACGGTTTTCAGGCGCACCACCTGCGCGTTGGGGTCAAGGTCGGCGTTGGCATCGCGCAGGCCCCAGGCTTCGAGCAGGCGGTTCAGGCGGGGGCGGGCATCGTCGGGAAGGCGCTTGCCCAAGCTGGCCAGCAGAGCCGTGTGGCTGTCGGCGAGTTTGCGTTTCACGGCGTAGTCGTAGCCATCCGATAGGCCTTTCACGAGTGCCAAGGCATTATCGCCGTCGAGTTCGGTAGCTTTCTGGAGCATCGTCACTACCGAATCGGGCGAGGCCGTGGAAGCGTAGGCGCGGGCAGCACGTTCCACCGCCACCGTACTCAGCTGTGCCGGCGCGCGGAACGTGATGGTCTGGCTATACGAGTTATTGTTTTTATTACTCTCCGGCAAAGTGTTATCCTTATCGATCTGCACCGACAGTGTGTAGTCGCCGGCGAGTTCGGTAGTCAGCCACAAATCACCCGTCCAGGGACCGTTGTTCGTGCGGCGAATCGCTACCGTTTCGCCGGGCTGAATGCCGTCGGTAAAGGTGTAGCTCACGTAATCGATTTTTAACGCGGGACGGTCGCCATCTCCCGCACCCGGCTTACTCTCAAACCGCATTGTCAGCGGTACGGGCGCTCCTTTGGCAATGGCCGTACCGCCCTGGTTGGTCACGTAAACAATGCCCCGCGTCCCTTCGCGCACCACGGGCCGGGCGGGGTCTGTTTCAATTCTGGCCACTACCAAATCGGCTACTGTAGCCGCAACGGAAACCGTCGTGGCTGTCGTTGTTTGTTTGGCCGAAGCCGTTTTCCCCCCATTTGCCCCCCCCATCTGGTGCTTGCTGTGGTCTATCGGCATGGCATTACCGGTACTGGTCACAGCCGAATTGGTTTGGGTGGGCGGCATGGTGATGGTGCTGAGCCAGCGCCGCAACAGTTGCGCATGGTGGGCGTTCATAGCGCAGGCAAAGGCATCGGGCAGCCACCGGTCGTCATTGGCAGTAGTCTGTTTCAGCCGGGTCAACACGGCATCATCAGTGGCACCGTTTTGAGGTGTTTCGCTCAGCGCAAGCAGCGTGTTCAGCACTACAAGTGGTTCTTTGTCATTCAGCAACTTATTAGACAGCAACACAGCAGCCCCCTCGGCGGTACGGGGCATCACCATCACGGCTGCTTTCCGAACACCCTCAGACTGATGTTTCAGGGCCACTTGCAAATCGGCGGGAGTAATGGCACCCAGTCCCTGCAAGGTCCAGAGCGCATGAATGGCGGGGGCGTTGATGCCGATCTCATCCACTGAAGGCTCATTGGCAATAGCCCATAGTTGGGGGGCTACGTCGCTGTTCTTGCGCTCTACCAGCAGGCGCTGTGCCGTCATGCGCCAGAACTGGTTGGGGTGTTTAAGTGCTACCAGCAACCCAGCCGGATCGGCCACCGACAGGTTAGGTACCTGAGGTTGTGGCATGGACTTATCGTAGCCCACGCGGTAGATACGGCCGTGGGTGAAATCGCGCAGATTGGTCTCGTAGGCGTTGCCAGCTCCGTTTTTGAAGCCCTGCGGCACGGGGTTGTGCTGAATGATATAGCTGTACCAGTCGGCCACCCACACGGCGCCGTCGGGGCCGGTTTCGGCAAAAACGGGCGCAAACCACTCATCGGCACCAGCCATGAGGTTGAAGTTCAGGCCCGCGCTTTGGCCTTCGGCATCTTCGTAATCGCTGCCGTGTTTCTGCATCACGTTCTGGTGCACAATGTGGCCCGTGGGTTCGCACACAAAGGCTACGTTGTTCCAATACGCTTTCGGAAACGTGCGGGCAGTGTAGAAATTATGGCCCGCCGCCGCCGTAAACCCGCCAAACACGTCTACCTGCCGTACCCGCTCGGTTATGGGCTTCATGTCTTTGTGGGTGTCGGTGCTGCGGCTGCCATTCATGCTGTTGGGGCGGGCACTGTAGGCGCGGTTCGGAATGGCCATGTACCAGCCGTGGCTGTTGTTGGCGGTGCTGCCAAATACGTCGCCGGTTTCGTTGAAGCCCAGGCCCCAGGTGTTGTTCGACGTAATGGCCATGTGCTCCACCACCGACCCGTCGGCCTTAAACCGGAACAGCGCCTGCCCGAAATTAAGCGTATCGGCGGTGCCCACTTTACCTTTGAATCCCGAATAGCCCACGCTACCCCAGATCCAGTTGTCGAACCCGTAATGCAGGTTGCTTGGTCCGGCGTGGGTGTCGAACGTGCCGAAGCCGCTGAACAGAATGGTCTTTACGTCAGCCTTGTCGTCGCCATTGGTGTCTTTCAAAAACAGCATGTGCGGCGCCTGCGACACAATAAGGCCACCGTTGGCAAACACCAGGCCCGTGGGGATGCTCAGCCCCTCGGCGAAGGTGGTGAACTTATCGGCCTTGCTATCGCCATTGGTGTCTTCGCAGATCACGATGCTGTCTGACCCTCCTTCCGGCTTGCGTTCGTTGGGGTAATCTTTGGTGATGAGCACAAACAGCCGCCCCCGGTCGTCCCAGGTCATGGCAATGGGGTGCATCACGTTTGGCTCATGGGCGAACAGGCTCAGTGTAAAATCGACCGGCACCTGAATATGCTTCATCGACTCTTCGGGCGATAGTGGCAGTTGCTCCAGCTGTTCGCCGGGGCGTTTTTCGTAGTTGGGCAGGTTAGCCCCTTTGTAGGTGAAGGCCTGCGGTTTCAGGCCGTCGTGCTGTTTTTTGGCCGCGTCGCCAATGGCCCAGAGAATGCCGCGCTCCAGCAACTGCTGGAAACCGGCCTGCCGCCAGGTGCGTTCGTCGTGGCCGTAGGCGGTATAAAACACCCGGCCTTTGCCGTAGGTACGCGTCCAGGTATACGGCTCTTCGGCCACGCCTGGTCGGTTGGCTGCCGCCATGTCCTTGGCCTGATTTGGCTTGATCTCACGAACAGCCAGCACATTGTTGTCGGCCTGTAAATGGCTGTGCAGGTACGTCTCGTCATAGGCCGTGAACGGGGCCAGACCGGCCATGATCGTCCGATTCGGGTCACTGGTCGGCTGCACGGTTTTGGTCGTGATCGAGTCCATGCCATGCCGCCAAAACTGCCCGCCCACTACCTTATCGATGTATTCGGGTGAGTTGCGGAAGCAGTACGACGCGCAGTGTACCGGAATCAGCCCGTGCCCCGACGACACGTAGTCGAGCAGGGCGCGCTCCTGCGGTTTGGGAATACTGTCCCAATTGGCATAGATCAGCAACCCGTCGAAACGATTCAGGTTGGGCGTGTTGAGGTCTTCGAGGCGGTCGGTATAGGTGATGTTGATGCCCTTGTTACCCAGCGCGGCCATCAGTTCGGGCACCCGCTCTATGGGCCGGTGATGCCCCTTGTCGCCCAAAAACAGAATCTCCGTCCGCCGTGGCCCCATCTGCCGGGCGTTGCTGTTACCCGACGTTGATGAACCCGATAAGATGGTCGTTGACGTAGGCGAGGTGGGTTGTTTGCCACCCAAATTTTGCAGCACCCGCGACGGGTTCCGGTTGCAGTTAGCCAGCGTCAGCGTGGCCAGTGTCACCACTACCAGCGTGTACTTCAATGAGAAAGCCATAAGTTATAAGCAGTTAACAGGGGGTTATTGATCAACTACAATAGACTGTTTTACAGTCAGTTGCCATAAATACCGACATTTTTTCCGTTCGCCGTCGAGGTACATGTCGTTGTCTTCGGGCAGGTCGATGATCTCGATTAGCCTGGCGCCGAGGCGTTCACAGGTGCGGCGCGAGGGCCAGTTATCAGGGTCGCAGGTTATCCAGAGTTCGGTATAGCCATGTTGCAGAGCAATGGGCCGCAGGGCTTCGCAGGCATGGGCGGCGTACTGATTGCCCCGAAACGCGCTCACTATACCATACCCAATATGCCCCGCGTACAGCCGCACTTCGTCATCATTGCTCAGCCGCAGGCGAATGGTCCCCGCAATCTGGTCTGACTCCTTTTCGATAATCAGAAAATGCTCCGTTGCTAACAGCCCCTCAGCCGGGTTGGCGGCGGCAGCTTCCACAAAGCGAAGCGTGATTGGCGAATCGGTCATGGCCTCGGTGTCATACCCAATAGTTTGCTACGTAGTAAAGTCAGGCAACCGCATAATCTCGCCACCACGCATAGCCGATTCGTGCGCCAAAATTCCCACGCTCGTCCAGTTAGCCGACTGAGCCGCGTTGGGGAACGGGTCGCGATCTTCCGACAGGGCCGTCAGAAACTCGTGCACCATGTGCGGGTGCGAGCCGCCATGACCGCCGCCCTGCGTAAACGACAGGTGTTGCGCTTCGTCGGCATCGTATACACCTTTGGTGGTAAATCGTTGAATTTCAGCGGGTAGCAGGTGCGCATAATCTGGCACGGTCACTTTTTCGGGAATCTCCGGCTCCGGTTTTTTGGCCGTATGAATTACCGGTTGCTCGTCTTCGATGAGTTGCCACTCGAACGATTTCTTATCGCCATACACCTCGAAACTCTCCCGGTATTGCCGTGCCACGTCGAACAGCGACCGGTACACATAGGCCGATAAATCGCTGTTTTTGAACTTGATATGGGCCGACTCCACCGCAAACGGTGAGTTATGAATAACCGCCAGTTCGGGCCGTATCGTGCCAGAGCCAAAGCACGACACATAGTCGGCTTCCAGACGGAGTAGCCCTGCTACGGGACCAACGCAGTGAGTAGCGTAGTGCATGGGCGGCAAGCCTGGCCAATAGTCGGGCCAGCCGTCCATGTCCTGCTGGTGGCTGGCTTTCAGAAACTGCACCTTGCCCAGTTCACCGGTCTCATATAACTCTTTCACGAACAGAAACTCGCGGGCATACACCACGGTCTCCATCATCATGTACTTTTTGCCCGTTTCGCGGCAGGTCCGCACAATCTCCAGACACTCATCGACGGTAGTAGCCATGGGCACCGTGCAGGCCACGTGTTTACCCGCCCGCAGAGCTTTCAGGCTCTGCTCGGCATGATTCGGAATGGGCGAATTGATATGCACCGCGTCTACGTTCGGGTCGGCCAGCAATTCGTCATAGTCGCTGTAACGTGCCTGAATACCATAGGCGTCGCCGATCTTATTAAGGTTCTCGACGTTGCGCTGGCAGATAGCGTACATGTTGGCCAGCGGGTGCCGCTGGTAGATCGGAATAAACTCAGCCCCAAATCCGAGGCCCACGATGGCGATGTTTAGTTTCATGAGGAGTAGTTTAATGTACAATGTAAAATGAACAATCGGTCCGCCGATGCGGTACAATGGCTTCGCAAACGTAATCTGGGCAAGGAGTCATTGTACCGCATCGGCGGACCGATTGTTCATTACACATTGTACATTAACAGTTTAGTCAAGTACCCAAACCCCTCCCTCGCCAACTGCGCTGGCGAGTGGAACATGGGGCGGAAAATGTGGGTGGCGGCGGCTAGTTCGGGCGGATTGGGACCGAAGGCTTCAACGGCAATGGGACCGTCGTAGCCGATCTCGCGTAAGGTAGTAATAGCGTTTTTAAAGTCAATTTGGCCACTTCCGGGGGTAGACCGGTCGTTTTCCGACAGTTGCACATGTACCAGATAAGGGGCCAGCGTGCGGATAGCGGCGGCCACGTTTTTCTCTTCCATATTGGCGTGAAACGTGTCGAACGCGGCGCGGCAATTGGGATGGTCCACGGCTTCGACATAGCGGCGGGTGTCGTTGGCGCAGGTGAGCAGGTAGGTCTCGAACCGATTGAGCGACTCGATGGCCAGCATTACGTTGTTGGTCTGTGCGTGGGCGGCTAGTTCGCGCATAGCCGTGACCGACCAGGTCCATTCGTCGGGCGTGGCGGGCTTGCCGGTAAAGGTTTTGAATCCTGCATAAAGTGGCCCCATCAGAATGGTTGACCCTGCCGCCGCCGAGCAGTCTATCACGTGCTTCAGGTAATCGACCCCGGCAGCACGAACGGCAGCATCGGGGCTAAGCAGTGTCAGTTCAGGGGGCAGCAGCGAACAGGTTTGTACACCCAGGCCCAACGCCTGCGCCTGCTTGCCCAGGCGTTGCCACTTGGCCAGATCAGCGGCGCGGTCATCGGTACCGCTCACGGGCATCTCCACAAAGTCGAACCCAGTCTGTTTGAGGTAAGCCAGGGTGTCCGACAGGTCCTCGTCCATGTTCATGGTCCAGGGAAACAGGTTCATGCCGAAAGGCTGCATAGGCGGTCAGTACTAAAAAATGGGGGAATCAGTCTACGAAAGTACAGCATATTTACTACCCTGAATAGGCGCGATTTGGCCAATGTTGACTGTATTTTGATTATATTCAGGCCATACTTATAGTTAAAAAGTCAATTCTAGCTCATTGCGTGTGAAGCAGGCGGTACGGAAAGATCTGGAAACTACCCTGGGCTCCTTTCTGGTGAAAGACTTAACCGAGCCGCACTTCGACCCCAACTGGCATTTCCACCCCCACTACCAGTTGTTTCTGGTGGAAGAAGGTACCGGCACACGCTTCATCGGCGATTCGATCAAGCCATTCGGGCCGGGTGATCTGGTGATGCTGGGACCCGATTTGCCTCACCTCTGGCGCAGCGACGCCCCCTACTTCAACCCGCAGTCGGGCCTGACCACGCGGGGGCTGGTGGTCTATTTCACCAACGACTGTCTGGGTACCGATTTTTTCCTCCGCCCCGAAATGCACCGCCTCCGGCTGTTGCTCAACGGGTCGCGGCGGGGGCTTTGCTGGACCGGGACTACCCATGATCTGGCCGTGCAGGCAATGCGGGGGCTGGTGGCTGAGCCACCCACGTTTCGGCGGGTGCTGGCGCTGTTATCACTGCTGGACGATCTCTCGCACGCCCCCGACGCCGAACCCATCACCAGTGCCGGGTATACCAACCCCATGAAACCCGCCGACGCCGACGAAAGCAGTGCTTCTTCGCAGGCCTACCGCCGGATGCAGGCCGTACATACCTACGTGCTTACCCACTTCCACGAACCCATCCGCCTCGACACCGTGGCTGATTTGGCGGGGTTAAGTCCGTCGTCGTTTTGCCGCTATTTCAAGGCCCGCACCAACAAAACGTTCGTCGACTTTGTCTCGGAAATACGCATCGGCCACGCCTGTAAACTACTCACCAGCAGTCAATTAACTATCACCGACGTTTGCTACAACAGTGGCTTTAGAACGCTCTCTAACTTCAACCGGCAGTTCCGCGACGTAACCGGCCAAACCCCATCACAGTATTTGAAATCGGTGCAGAGTGTGTGATTTATTGTCATTCGCTACGCGGTCATTCAATTGTCATTCGTCGTAAAGACAATGAATGACCGCGCAGCAAATGACAATAAATCACACACTCACAAAAAAAGCCTGAGCATTGCTCAGGCTTTTCAATAACGCTACCGAAATGGATTATTTCTTAGGGGCGGCGGGGGTGGTTGTGCCGGGGGCCGCAACGGGCTTGGGCGTAACACCCATGCGCTTCAACACCATGTCTGAAATGTTACCATCTTCAGGGGCATACAACAGAATCACGGCCGTACCGGCACCCGCGTCGAGGTTGAACACGTGCGAGTAGCCATTCTCACGAGCCACCGCGTCGATGTTCTGCTGAATCTTCTGCAACACAGGGCTTACCAGTTGCTGGTATTTCTGCTGCAACGTCGATTCTGACGTGCGCTGAAACTCCTGGAAACGCGTTTGCAGGTTCTGCAATTCCTTTTCGCGGTCAGCCTTGATCACCTCCGACATTTGGGCCTGACCAGCTTCGTAGGCTTTGTACTTATCTTCAAACTCCTTCTTCATCCGGTTCGACTCGTTTTCGAGCTGCGTCCGCTGAATAGTCAATTTGTTTTGGATGTCTTTGGCATCAGGCAAGTTGCCCAGCAGGTAGTCCATGCTGGTATACCCAATTTTGATGGGGGTGGCGGCGGTAGCCCGTGGGGCCGTGGTGGCAGAGGTGGTGGCTGGAGCCGCGGCAGGTGCCACCGGCGTAGACGCCTGGGCTTGTGCCCGTGCGCTGAGACCTCCCATCAATAGGGCTGCGCCAAGCGCCATGACCAGATTCTTTTTCATTCGACTGTGTATTGGATTGTTATTTAGGTTTTGCACTGTTTGTTGGCGGCGTGTTGGGGGTGGTTTGCTTGGCCTTCTGACTGTCAGGGTCAAGCCCCATTTCCTCCATCACGTAATCGGTATAGTCGTGGCGGGGGTCGGTGTATAACATCAACATCCCTTCACTGGCTTTATCGAAAATAAAATTGAGTTTCCGTTGCGAGGCCACCTTCTCAAGCGCCCGTTGCAGTAACTCCATCGGTACTTTCATGAGTTCCTTTTTCTTTTGCAGAAGCAGGCCCTCATAGCCAAACACCTTATTGTTGTACTCCCGGACTTCGCGCTCTTTGTCGCCAATAACGCGTTGCCGTTCCCGTTTCATTTCGTCGGTCAGCAGAATCTCTTCTACCTGATACGCTCGCTGCATTTTGTCAATTTCGGCCTGCTTATCGAGTATGTCTTTCGACCACCGGTCGGCAAACTGATCAATGCCCGCCTGCGCCTTCTGGTATTCGGGTAACTTGCTGAATATGAAGTCTGTATCAACATACCCGAACTTCTGTGCCCAGACTGGTTGGGCGGTAATAAGTACGCACAAAGTTACGAATAACAAACCCCTTTTCATACTATACCGGTGGCTGTCTGGTGGTTAGATGTGTTTAGGAGAAGAACGTTTAATGGGGCGGAGAATTATAAGTGGTAAGTGATGAACGGTGAACGGTGAGTTGGCCTACGCACGAGAAACACTCACCGTTTACCGTTCATCACTTACCACTATACTATCTACCGCAACTGCTGCCCAATAGTGAAGTGGAACTGGCCGGTGCCGGCTTTCTGGATGCCGGGGATGGCGTCGAAGCCCCAGCCGTAATCAATACCGATCAGACCAAAGGCGGGCATGAAAATACGGGCGCCCGCCCCCGCCGAACGCCGCAGGTCGAAGGGGTTGTATTGCTTGTAGGTAGCCCAGTTGTTGCCCGCCTCCACAAAACCCAGCACAAAGATCGTGGCCGAGGGGTTGAGCGAAACGGGGTAGCGCAGTTCGGCTACGTACTTGCTGTAGACCACCCCACCCTGCCGGGTTTCGTTACCCGACGCCGTCCGGTTATTGTCCAGCGTGAGCACCTGCCGGTCGGGATAACCCCGCAGACCGATGATATCCTGCGCCAGCGCAAACTGACCTTGCCCGGCCAGGCCTGACCCACCCAGTACAAACCGCTCGAAGGGGCCAATGGGCGTACGGGCGTTGTAGCTACCCAGGAAGCCCATGTGGGCGCGGGCGTTGAGTACAAACTTGCCCACCGCCGTCTGGAACCAGCTGGCGTCGAACATCCATTTGTGGTACTCCACCCAGCGGTACGGGTTGGCGGCATCGGGCTGGTAATCTTTCGACCGGAACACCGAATAAGGTGGGGTAAAGTTGCCACTCAGCGTAAACGACGACCCGTTGCGGGGAAACTGCGGGTTGTCGATGCTGTTGCGCGAGAGCGTGGTGTTGAACGTGAAGTTGTTCGAGACCCCGTTGCGGTAGCCGTTAAAAAAAATGTCGATGTTATTGAGATCGTACTGCTGATACGAGATCGAGTTGCTGAGCGAGAAAAAGTCATCCGGCTTTTTCAGTTGCCGACCCAACCCCAGCGTAATGGCAGTGTTGGTATACGAGCCAACCGGGTCGCCCACGGTCGAGTAATAGTTCTGAAACTGCTTGTAGATCGTGTGGCTCAGGCTGATCGACATGGCGTTGGGTTTGCGCCCGCCCAGCCAGGGTTCGGTAAAGGTGGCCGAGTAGGTCTGAAACTGCCGTCCGTTGGCCTGGAAACGCAGTTGCAGGCGTTGGCCGTCGCCCGAAGGTAGGGGCCGCCAGGCGCTCAGGTTAGTGATGTTGCGGGCCGAGAAGTTGTTGAACGTCAGGCCAAGCGTACCCACAAAGCCAATGTAGCCACCCCAACCACCCGACAGTTCGATCTGGTCGTTGGGCTTTTCTTCTACCGTATATTCAATGTCTACCGTGCCGTCGGGTTGTGGCACGGGCACAATACCGATCTTCTCCGGGTCGAAATAACCCAGGGTCGAGAGTTCGCGCTGGGTACGGATAATGGCCGTTTTCGAGAATTTCTGGCCCGGCAGCGTCCTGATCTGGCGCATCACCACGTGGTCAGACGTTTTGGTGTTGCCGTTCAGAATAATCCGATTGATGGTGGCCTGCTTGCCTTCGGTGATACGGATGTCGAGGTCGATGCTGTCGCCCACCACGGCCCGCTCCACGGGTTCGGCGCGGTAGTAGAGGTAGCCGTCGTCCATATACTGCGAACTAAGGTCCTGACCGGGGTTGCCGTTCATTCTCTTGTCCAGCTCTTCGGGGTTATACACGTCGCCCTTGTTGATGTTCAGAACAGACCGCAACTGAGCGCTGGTGTAGATGAAGTTACCCTCGAAATTGATGTTGCGGTAGTAGTACTTCTTGCCTTCCGACAGGTTCAGTTTCAGACCAATAGTTTTGCCACCGTTGTTGATCACACAGTCTTTTTCGATCACCGCATCGCGATAACCCAGCTTGTTGTAGTAATCGACGAGCTTGCCTTTGTCTTCCTCGAATTTCTTCGGAATAAATTTCGACGGCGAGAACAACCGGCCAAAGCGCATTTGCTTGGTGCTCTTCATCTTGCTCCGTAGGGCACTTTCGGCTACTTCTTCACGCCCGGCAAACTCGATATTGTCGATTTTCACCTTTTCACCTTTCGTGATGAATATCCGCATGGTGGCGTTGTTGCGCGTACTGTCGGGAATGGTGGTCACCTTCACTTTGGCGTTCAGGTAGCCTTTCTCGATATAATATCTACGCACGGCCAGCTGGGCATTCTTGATGTCGGTGTTGGTGATGATCTTACCGCGCGTCAGCTTCACTTTTTCTTTCAGGCTTTCCGACTCGCCCTTGCGCACGCCGGTGTAGGCGATCTGAAACAGCCGGGGGCGCTCGTAGACCCTGAATTGCAGCCATATTTTATCGCCCTCAACTTTCGAGGCCAGCATGCGCACGTCGAAGAGCAGGCCCGAGTCCATCAGTTTCCGAATGGCGCTACCCTGCGCTTCGCCCGGCAGACGAATCTTGTCGCCTTTGCGCAGGCCCGTTAGCGACAGCAGCGAATTGGGGTCCAGAAAGCGCGTACCGGTGAGGGTAAGGCCACCAATGGTGTATTCTTTGGGGTTGGCGTAATCCGCCAGTTCATTCGTTATGGGGGCCTCCGCAGCCGGGGCCGCCGGTATACCAACGCCAACACGCACCTGCGCCCGCACGTGGGTAGCGAAGGCGGTCAGGATCAGGCTGGCAATGAGAAGTTTTTTCACAAAAAGAATGTTTGTTGGTTTGTCAGTTTGTGTGTTTGTCAGCCTGGCTGTGATCTGGGCAGTATGAGCAAACCCACAAACAACCAAACTGACAAACCAACAAACCATTATTTCACTACCTGCTCGCTCGTTTTGCCAAACCGGCGTTCGCGCTTCTGGTAGGTCAGGATGGCCTCCCAGAGGTGTTCTTTGCGGAAATCGGGCCAAAGCACGTCGGGCATATAAAATTCGGAGTACGCCAGCTGCCAGAGCATAAAATTGCTGATCCGCATTTCGCCGCTGGTCCGAATCATGAGTTCGGGGTCGGGAATGCTGCCGGTGGCCAGGTACTTACTGAATAGACCCTCATCAATGGCTTCTGGTTGGAATTGCCCCTGCTGAACATCGGCGGCCAACTGGCGCACAGCTTCAATAATTTCCCAGCGGCCGCTATAACTCAGGGCCAGAATAAGCGTGAGGCCGGTGTTACCTTCGGTAGCCCGGATAGCTTCCTGCAATTCGTTCTGACACGCTTTAGGCAACGACTCGGTATGGCCAATAGTGGCTAGCCGTACGTTGTTGTCCATCAGAGTCTTGATCTCGCCCCGAATGGTATGTACCAGGAGCGTCATGAGGGCATCAACTTCAAATTTTGGGCGGTTCCAGTTTTCGGTGGAAAAGGCGTAGAGGGTTAAGTAGTTGACCCCTAGTTCGGCGCAGCCTTCGGTTACTTCGCGCACGGCTTTAATGGCTGAGCGATGCCCGAATACCCGGGCGGCTCCCTGCTGTTTGGCCCATCGTCCGTTTCCGTCCATGATAACGGCGATGTGTTGCGGGAGATTGCTCAGGTCAATGTGGTCTTTCATTCAACCAATTGGTTTTTAACAACTTTTAAGTGTAGACACCAGTCGGCACGACATGTCGTCTACGGGACTGCGAAGTTACACAGTCCCCTACCCGATTCAAAATACCCACTGGGTAGGAAACAGGGGTTTCCGGTGCCGCTAACACCAAAACAACCCGCGCTAACCCGTTATTTTTGCCATTACATTTGGCCGTGGCATATCATTTGTTCTGACCTTAACCGTTACGGGTGTATACACACAAGGCAGTGTGGTTCAACGTCCCGCCGCCCTTAATCAACCTTCGCATGAATCGATTAACGTACTTCTTCCTAACACTACTATTTGTAGGACTGGGCAGCTGCAAGAAAAACGACACCACCGCCGACGCGCAACCCAAAACTGTGAGCGACGTGCTGGCTGAAACGCCCACGTTTTCGCTGTTTCGGGCAGCCCTGATTCAGGCGGGCCTAAGCGATGCCCTGAAAGCGCCTAACCTGACGCTCTTTGCTCCCACCGATGCGGCCTTCCGCGCCAGAGGATTTTCGTCGGCCGATGCCTTCAAAAGTTTTTCCAACGCCGACCTCGCCAACCTGCTGCGCTATCACCTGGTTACGGGCGTGGTAACCACCAAAACGCCTGAACTGTCCAGCGCCAATAACCTGGCCGTAGAAACCAGTAACACCGGCCTTGTCTACCTAACTAATGGCACTAACGGCCTGTTTATCAATGGAGTAAAGGTAAGTCTGGCCGATCAGGCGGTGGCCAACGGCGTGATTCACACCATTGATAAAGTACTGGTGCCGCAGGGGGCCGACGCCCTGACGGCCCTAAAAAACCGCCCCGACATGACGCTATTGGTGGCTGCTATTGAACGGACCTCGTCGGTCCGGCCCGATCTGCGCACGATCCTGAACGGGACCACCACCAGCCCCAACCTGAAGCAGATTACCCTGTTTGCCCCCAACGACGCGGCCTTCACTGCCGCCGGTTTTAAAACCACCGCTGATATCAACAATGCGTCGCCGCAAACGCTGGCTAACATACTGACATACCATGTTTTGCAGGGCTTTACGTTCTCGAATCAGTTGCAGGCGGGGCAGCTGACCACCCTCAACAGCAGTTCGGCCAACAAGCTGACCGTGGCCCTGCCCACCACCGGCCCCACCGTTAAGGGTAATAAAAACGCTACCCCCGCCCAGTTTAAAGATACCGACCTCGTAAGCGGCAACGCTATAATCCACGTCATTGACCAGGTGCTGCAACCGTGAATCAGTATGTAGTTATGCAGTATGCATTGGGCTGACGCATGGGATAAGAGACTTATAATTGTGCCATGAACACGTCAGCCACTATTACCGCCCGCATTGAGAACCTGACACCTGCTAGTCAGCGACTGTGGGGCAGGATGAGCGTTGGTCAAATGCTGACCCACTGCGCAGATCAACTACAGATTGTGATGGGCGAAAAAGCAGCAGCCCAACAGGGTAACGCTGTGACACGCTGGCTGATGAAAGGATTGGCGCTCTACGCACCCATGCCGTTCCCCAAAAATCTACGGACCATTGCCGAACTGGACCCAGACAAGCCGCTCATGACCCAACCCGTTGATTTTGTCCAGGACCGGGCCATGTTACTAGCGTTGGTTACACGGCTGCATCAATTGCCTGATAGCCAATTACTTGCTCATCCCGTGTTTGGTTCATTGACCAAGGCGCAAGCGGTAAAGCTCACCCATATTCACTTGGATCATCACCTGCGGCAGTTTGGGGTTTAGGTGTGCAGCCCTTAACCTGACGACGATGGGGAGATATAGGTCAGAGTCCGGACTGAAACTCCGCTGCATACTGCATATTGTAGAACTGCTCACTAATCACTGTTCACTGTAATAGTGAACTCCGTAAACTGTCCTTCTTCAGAGTCCACCGTTAGAGTGCCCCCGTAGCCTTTGGTGATGATGTCGTAGCTCAGCGACAGGCCCAGACCCGTGCCCTCGCCGGTGGGTTTGGTAGTGAAAAAGGGCTGAAACACCTTGCTTTGCACGCCCGCCGACATGCCCGTGCCGTTGTCACGAATGGTCAGCACAACGGCCTTGGCCACTTGTTTTGTCGTCACCAGAAGGGTGGGTTGGTAGGTTGGTCTGGCCAGTTGCTGCTGCTTGCACAGGGCATAGAAGGCGTTGTTGAACAGGTTCAGTAGCACCCGGCCAAACTCCTGCTCGACCAGCGCAACCGGGCCAAGGTCAGCGTCTAGATCGGTTTGTAGGGTGGCCTCGAAAGTCGGCTCTTTGATGCGCATGGCGTGGTAGGCCAGCTTGAGGTATTCGTGGCTCAGTTTGTTCAGGTCGGTGGGTTGTTTCTCGCCAACCATGCTTCGGCTATGTTCCAGCATACCCCGCACAATGGCCGATGCCCGGCTGCCGTGGTGCGTTATTTTGGCCAGATTCTGCCCCAAATCGGTCAATAGCTCCGTTTCCAACTCACCATCGCGGTCGGGTCGGCGCACCTCTTCCGACAGTTCAGAAACTAGTTCTGTGCTGACCTCGGCGAAATTATTGACGAAGTTGAGCGGGTTCTGAATCTCATGGGCAATGCCCGCTGTTAGCTCACCCAGGCTGGCCATCTTCTCCGATTGAATCAGTTGGTTTTGCGTGGCTTTCAGTTCAGACAGCGTTTCCTCTAATGCCTGCTTTTGATCACTCAGTTGCTGATTGGTGTGTTTTCTGGCCCGGTTTGCCCGCACGAGCAGGACCGCCGCTACCAACAGCAGCACCACCCAGCCACCCAAAGCAGCCAACAGCTGGCGCTGCCGGTCAGCCTCCTGATCGCGTAGCAGGCGTTCCTGAGTGAGCAGCTTGATCTGGGCTTCCTTTTTCTGGTTAGTCTGTTTGTATTGCAGCAACGCCAGCTGGTGGGCGGTTACTTCGGCGGTCAGGCTGTCTTTATATGCCGTGTATTGCAGGAAATAGTTGTAGGCCTTGGCGTAATCGCCTTTCTGGGCAAAGTTGGTGCTCAGTTGCTGGCTGGCATCGCGTAGTTGTTTTTTGGCGTTCAGTTGCTTCCCCAGTGTCGACCCGTTCAGGCTGGCGCTGATGAGGCTATCGAGCCACTGATCCGTAAAATGCGCTCGAATGCGGCCGGGAAAACCGCCAGACCGGTAACCAGCCCCCCGCTCACCGTCCTGCCCAGCGAATGCAGGCAGCGGCGGCATGAGAACACCATCCACTAGGCCATTGGGGTAAACAGACTTGCCAAGACCACGCTGCCGGACATAGCCACTGTCTGTTCGACTACCACGCTCGCGCCAAAGCGTTAC
This sequence comes from Fibrella aquatilis, assembly GCF_017353255.1. Lineage (GTDB taxonomy): Bacteria > Bacteroidota > Bacteroidia > Cytophagales > Spirosomataceae > Fibrella > Fibrella aquatilis. The sequence goes on from NZ_JAFMYU010000020.1 coordinate 41,208, forward strand.
CGTACCTTGCCCCATAGCCATACCTAGCGCCGAAAAAACCGGCCCGAACAAGACCGACCGTTGTTTGTACTGCCGCTGCAACCGGCCCAGGTTAGCCATTGCCCAGCCTGCTTCACTGACCAACTGGAGTTGACCACCCAGCCTGGTAGCCTGCGCAGCCAGATCACCGGCCGTTTGGTCCTGATCCTGTTCGGCATAAAGCGCCGCCAACTGGCTGAGCACCACCACCTGACCGGCTTGGTCGGCCAGGCGCCGGGCCGCCTGCAACAAAGAATCAGCGGTTTGGATAGATGCCCCACCCAGATTCTGCTGAACGGCCTCGTGAAGCTGACGCACGTCGGGATTCAGGTTTGACCGCTGCCGGGCCGTGCTGGCTGGTGGCTGGCTGGGTTGTGCATCAGCGAAGCCAACCAACGCCGTTTGCGCAGTGATCCATAGCACCGTCCATATCCCGAAAAAAAGCCACCTCATACACGCGAGCCATTGGTTTAACAAGACTGGTTCTGTTAGTCATATTGGTAGAAAGATATAGAAAATCACCCGCCTGTTGCGCTCAGCGCAGGAAATTAACCTGGCGGACGCACGAGCGGGTGATAGTCAGTGCTAAGGCGGGGCTAATTAGGCCCGGCCGGTCATTTTGGTCAGGGCCAGCAGTTGCTCTCCCGCTTCGGGGGTGAGTTGGCCGGGTTTCAGGCGCCATTGCCAGCTGTAACCACCCAGACCGGGGGTGTTCATGCGGTGTTCTTCGTTCAGATTCAGCACGTCCTGAATGGGCAAAATGGCCAACCGCGCCGTGGACTGAAGGGTCATCCGCGCAATAAGCGACACCACGTTTTCTTCCGTTACAAGCACACCGAAGTACTCGTTCAGCCGTTGGCGCAGGTCGTCGGCCCCCTGCCGGAACCAGCCCAGCGTGGTATTATTGTCGTGGGTGCCCGTGTAGACCACGTTGTTGAGCGTGTGGTTATGCACAATATGCGACGAGGTGGGCAGGTCGTCGCCGAAGCCAAACTGGGCCACGCGCATACCCGGAATGCCATAATGCCGCAAAAAAGGCTGGATTTCGGCCGACCGTGCCCCCAGGTCTTCGGCAATGAGGGGTAACTGTACAAACTGCCGGTACATGGCCTGAATAAACGCCTCGATAGGGGCCTTCACCCACGTACCCACTTTGGCCGTTGGTTCCGTAGCTGGAATTTCCCAGTACGTCTCGAAGCCCAGAAAGTGGTCGAGACGGGTGAGGCTATAGAGCGACATCTGGTGCCGCATCCGCCGAATCCACCAGGCAAAACCTGTGCGTTCGTGTTCGGCCCAGTCATAAATCGGGTTGCCCCAGCGCTGCCCGTCGGCAGAAAAATAGTCGGGTGGGGCGCCAGCTACGAAAAGCGGCAGGCCGCCTTCGTCTAGTTTAAACAGGGTTTTATTGCCCCAGACGTCGGCACTGTTTTGCTGTACGTAGATCGGAATATCGCCAACGATGTGGATTTTCCGGGCGTAGCAATAATTGATCAGGTCGTTCCACTGCTGATAGAATAAATACTGTAATACCTTGACAATCAGTATCTCGTGAGCCAGCCGTTCGGTTTGTGCCGTTAGTTCATCGGCATCGCGGCGCACCAGGGCATCGGGCCAGTTGTTCCAGGTCGGAATGTTCAGGTCTTGTTGCAAGGCTACAAACAGGGCGTAATCGTCGAGCCATTGGGCCTGCTGGTAGCAGAACGTGTCGAAGCCCAGGCCCGCCGTGGTCAGGCCCTGCTCCACAAAGGTTTCGGCGGCCCGGCGCAGCAGCGGTTGTTTCTTCGACCAGGCCGTGGCCATCGACGCTTCCGTGTTTTGCCATTCGGCGGCGAGTTCGGCCACTTCTCCAACGGGCAGCAGACCTTGCTCAACCAGCCTGTCGAAGCTGATCATGAGCGTGTTACCAGCAAACGCCGATGGGCTACTGTAGGGCGAAAAACCCGCGCCAGGGTCGAGGGGGGTAAGCGGCAGAATTTGCCAGTAGGTTTGTCCGGTGCTGGCCAGAAAATCAGCGAATCGGTACGCTTCGGGGCCAAGATCACCCACACCGTGAGGCGAGGGCAGCGACGTAATGTGGAGCAGGATACCGCTCTGACGAAGTTGCAACATGAAGTGAAGTCGTTGAGTAACAGATTTTTATCAGGTGAGTATACCGCGTTAAGTAACCCGTCGTTTCTGATAAAACCTACCTCCTTCAACTTCACACCCAAGCGAATAGTTTGCACCACCACCGAATCTGTCTATTGTCTTTGCCAGAGCCAATTGCGTCTTTGTTTAAGTCCACGATTTCTCAAACCTCACTCCTACCCATGCCCTGTTTTCGGTACTTATTCCTCTTATGGGTTGCCCTTTCGGCCCAACGCATCACGGCCCAAACCACCCCCGACTCGGTCACTATTTTCGTGGAAAAGCCAACCGTGAAAATCATGGCTGGTAAAGAAAAGCTCAACGACCAACCCTTGCACCTGACTCGTGTTGATCATCTCGAGGGGGTTCCTTTAGCGGCAGGAGTAAACAGAATGGCGCTGCCTGTTCAGGTACTGGATGAATACCATCGGGTGGTGTATCTGTTTGACAAACCGGAAACGGTTCGACTGGTGTTCGACTCAACACTAAAACGTTGGAAAGCCCATTCAGAAAATGCCCAACGCGACCACGCTCTGAATGTCGACGTGGCTTATCGCCAACACGTTGACCCATCTGCTAGTATACCTGATTTTTTTAGCTACCACTTTTTTAACGAAAAAAACCCACAGAAACGGGAAACACTGATTCGGGCAGCGGAAACAAAACAACAGGCGTTTTTGCGAAGCTATGCCGCGCAGCATCAGCTATCAGCCGCCGACGTACAACGATGGGCCAACTACTACAAATTCAATTTTTTAAATCGGTTGCTCATGGCACCGCTAGGGTTAGCCCCGCACCCCTACCGGGCTAAACTTGCTGCTCTGTCGACCAACTATCAAAATGATTCGCTTATCTACTTGTCAGACTACCTATCGGGGGCGGGCATGTGTGTCTTTCAACAGTTAGCCAATGTCAGTGGTGTAAAGAAGATAACCCTTACTCAATGCTATGAGCTTAGCAATCAGCTATACAAAGGGCCTACCCGCGATTATATACAGTTCCGCAACGCCATTGGTGGATTGCTGAATTGGTATGATCCATCCCCTACTAAAGCCGAAGCAGACTCTGTGGTTACGCGTTTTATAACCGACTGCCAGACACCTGCGCTCAAAGAATACATCCAAAATCTGCTTGCTTTCAGGCAGATGCCGGTTTCGGAGGGTACCTTGCTGACCACTGCCAAGAAGCCTGTCTCCTTCCGCGAAGCCACCACCGCCGCTGCCGTTACCTACGTGGACTTCTGGGCTAGTTGGTGTGGTCCCTGCCGCGAAGAAATGCCCGCCTCGAAGGCCTTGCAGGCTGTCTACGCTCCCAAAGGCGTACGGTTTATCTACGTGTCGATGGACAAGGTACCCGCCGCCTGGGAAACTGCCATGAAGGGTATCGGCCTGGCAGCATCAGACAGCTACCTGTTGCCCAAAGATTTCACCTCCTCGGTAGCTAAAAACCTCAAAATTAAGTCAATACCTCGTTATCTGGTGATTAACAAGGCGGGTAAAATGATTTCGACTGACGCTCCCCGCCCTAGCACCGCCGCCATCCGCACTATGCTCGATGCGGCGTTGAAATGAGTTTGCTGAAACCTCACTTCAGCGCTGCCATCACCGCCTCATCGCCCACGAGGGCATGGGCGGGGCGGGGGTGTTCGAGGGAGAAAACGGCCAGGTCGGTGGGGGTGAGCAGGGTGTTGGGCGATTCGTCGATCTGGCCGTTTGTCAGAATTCGGTTCAGGTCGAGGCCCAGGTGTTTGGCCAGGAAACGGTAGGCGGCGGCGCGCTTGCCGGGGCCATAATCGTGCTTTTCGGTAGCCAAATGCACGTTTTCGACGTTGGCCGTGGCTCCATAGAAACCATAAATTCGTTGCACAAAGGGATACTCAACCGTGGGGGTGTTCTTGGTCCAGTCGCCCCCGTCCGATACCAGCAACAGGGGACGGGGTGCGGCCAGGGCGGCCAGCTCTACGTTGTTGGTCTCGTGGGTGGGCCGCTTGTGAATGGGCATCCCGCTTTCGCAGGCGCAGCCCCCAAAAAAATACGACGACACCATCACCACCGGCACCGACACCTTCACGCGGTTGTCCAGCGCGGCCAGCAAAAACGTCTGCGTCCCCCCACCCGATTCTCCCGACATGCCTACGCGGGCCGTGTCTACGTCGGGGAGGCTGGTGAGGAAATCGAGTGCCCGGATGCCATTCAGGGCTTGCAGCTTCAGGGCTTTGGGTAGCTTGTGTATGCACTGTTTCGAGTCGCCGTAGTCGAGCATATCATAGACAAACACTACCGCGCCCATCCGGGCCATGGTGGCGCAGCGCTGCTGGGTTTGTTCCGCAAAACGGGCGTTCTGCTCTTTGGCGTGGCCGTGTGGGCAAAGCACCGCCGCCAGCTTACCAGCCTGATTCAGCGGTCGGTACAGATTGCCCGTCACGAAAATGCCCGGCAGGCTCTCAAAGGCCACGTTTTCTACCGTGTAGCCATTCATGGTGCGCAGGCTGTGGCGAATGGGTTGCAGCGGGGCAAAGGCCGGTTGGGCGGGTAGTTCCATACCCTCGCGCAGCCCCTGCCGAATCAGGGCGGCCTGCGTTTCCCAACTTGACCGGTCGGTATATAATCGGGCCGTTTTGCGTAGCTGACGTGCACCCTTCTTTTCAGAGTAGTACTTGCCCTGCCGCAGATCTGGTTGGGCAGCATTCGGCTGAGCAACAACTACCAAGCACATAAGTACCTGACAAACAATGAGTAACGACACTAACTTAACTTGCATAAGGGTAGTTGTTGGCACGGCACTGAAAGCGAATGGAGATAGCGGCTTACCCATGTCTGAGGGCACGTTGCTTCACTAAGCAGGGGGTAAAAAGTGCGCCGTAAGCCCTTTGAGCCTACAAAACCGCTCCAATATGACAACCTGGTTATACCCCCTCGGCCTGGTAGCACTAACCCTTTTTGGTCTGCAAACGCCAGCTACTGATAAGCCCCAACTATTGCCGAAGTCAGGTCAGTTTGTGGCGGATACGACCAATCGCCCCGACGAAAACCGGTTCACCAAAACGGTACTTTTCAATGACCTCAACGAACCCATGGAACTGGCCGTGGCCCCCGACGGACGGGTGTTTTTTGTGGAACGGGCGGGCAAGTTTTATATGTATGACCCCACCACCCGCAAGACCCGGCTGCTGCATGATTTTCCCGTAAAAGCCGTCGAGAAATACCTCAATGGCCTGCTGGGCATCACCATCGACCCCGATTTTGCGCGGCACCCCTACCTCTATTTCTTTTACACCACGCAGGACGGCGACAAAACCAAACAACGCATTGCCCGTTTCACCGTAGCCAACGACAACACCCTTGACCTGGCTAGTGAAAAAGTGGTGATCGAGTTTCCCATCGACCTGGAAGTGAGCGCCCACACGGGTGGTTCTATGGCCTGGGATGCCCACCGCAACCTGTTTATTTCCACCGGCGACAATACCGTACCTTTTGAATCACAGGGCTTTGCGCCCATCGACGCGCAACCGGGGCGGCTGGTGTACGATGCCCAACGGTCGGCGGGAAACCCGAACGATCTGCGGGGTAAAATCCTGCGCATCACCGTCGACCTGGACGGCAACTACACCGTGCCCAACGGCAACCTGTTTGCCAAAGGCACTTCTGGCACCCGTCCCGAGATTTTTGTGATGGGCTGCCGCAACCCTTACCGCATCTCTGTCGACACGGCCACCTCCACGGTGTACTGGGGCGAAATTGGCCCCGATTCGGGCGTAGACGGGCCACAGGGACCACGCGGCTACGACGAATTCAACCAGGCCAAACAGGCGGGCAACTACGGCTGGCCCTATTTCGTGGGCGACAGCAAGCCCTACCACCACTACGATTTTGCCACCAAAACCGTAGATGCGCTGTTCGACCCTGCCGCGCCGGTTAACGAGTCGCCCAATAATACGGGAGCCAAAACCCTGCCGCCGGTTCACAAACCCATGGTCTGGTATCCGTATGGTAAATCCGATGAGTTTCCGCAACTGGGAGTAGGTGGTCGTTGCGCCATGGGTGGCCCAACGTATCATTACAGCGCGGCGCTAAAATCGACTACCAAACTGCCCGTCTATTACGACAAGGCCCTTTTTATGTATGACTGGATGCGCAACTGGGTAATGGCGGTCCGCCTCGACGAGAACCAGAACTACCAATCGATGGAGGCCTTTATGCCCAAAACGGGTGATTTCCGGCGTCCTGTCGATATGGAAATCGGGCCGGAGGGGTCTATCTACATGCTCGAATACGGCTCGGTCTACGGTATCGACAACGACGATGCCCGGCTGGTTCGGCTCGATTTCAATCCCGGCAACCGCGCGCCGGTGGCCAAAATCACGGCTAAAGACACCATTGGCCTAGCCCCGCTTACGGTGGCTTTCGGCAATGGCAGCTATGACTACGACAAGGCCGATCAGCTCGCCTATTCCTGGCAGTTCGAGGGCGAAAAGACCCCTACGGTAGCCGCTACGCCCACGCATACGTTCCGCAAAAACGGCATCTATAAAGTGCGCCTCACCGCCACTGATGGGGCCGGACGCAAAGACGTCGACACGCTGACCATCCGGGTGGGCAACACCCTGCCGCAGGTAGCGATCAGCACAACCGATAACAAAACGTTCTTCTTCCCCAACCAGAAAACGTTGGTTTACAACGTGATGGTGAAAGACAATGAAGACAAGCTCATCGACAAAAAACGGGTGAACGTAGCCCTGAATTACATTCCGAAAGTAGCCGATAATAGCCCCCAACTGGGCCATCAGCAACTTTCGGCGACCTATAACCTGGGCAAATCGCTCATTGCGGGCAGCGACTGTAAAGCCTGCCATCAGGTGGCGGCCAAGTCGGTGGGGCCAGCGTTCACGGAGATATCGAAGAAATACCGCGACGACAAGACGGCCACCGCCAAACTGGCCAACAAGATCATTACGGGTGGCGGCGGCGTCTGGGGCGAACACGCCATGAGCGCCCACCCCCAGCTCTCGCGCGACGAAACTACCGAGATGGTGAAGTACATTATGTCGCTGGGCAATGAACCTACGGCCTCCAAACTGCCGCAAGCGGGGACTGTTGATTTAGCTGCCCACCAGGGCACCGACCAGAACGGCCGCTATATCCTCACGGCCTCCTACACCGACCGGGGCGGGGCCATCACGCCCATGACCACGTCTGAAACGCTCCTGCTACGTCCAACGCGTTTCGCCGCCGCCGAGGCTACCGACCTGCACAATATTGAGCGGCAGGGCAAGCGGCTGGGCAGTGCCCACGATGGGTCTTCTTTCGCGTTGAAAGGCGTTGACCTCACCGGCATCACGGACGTGACCTACCGCTATGGAGCCAAAGATCACGGCGCTACGCTCGAAATACGAACCGGATCACCCACCGGCCCCGTCATCAGCACGACCCCTTACACCGCCACCGGCGACTGGCGCACGTTTGCCAACGTCCGGGCGACCATTCAGCCCACCACCGGCAAGCAAGACCTTTATTTCATCTTCCGTAAACCCGACGACCCCAAAGCAAACCTGGTTTCGCTGGAGAGTGTGACGTTTGAAAAATAGCGTATTGATTTACGATGTACAACTTACGATTTGGGCTGACGCGGGAGTCGTAACTCGTACATCGTAATTCAATACCTGTCCAGCAGGTACGTTAGCGCGGCCATGGAGGCGGCGCCGAGTTCGAGTTCGCGCTGGCTGACGGCCTCAAACCGGTCGACAGTGGTGTGGTGGTAGTCGAAATAGCGCTGCGAATCGGGTTTGAAACCAAAGAGCACCGTACCCGACTGCGCCAGCGGGCCAATGTCGGCGCCACCGCTGCCCGCGCCAATGTCGGTGAGGCCGTAGGGGGCCAACAGGGGTTTCCAGGGGGTTACTTTCTCGCGCTGGGCAGAGGTGCCCACGATGCCAAAGCCACGGGGCGTAAACCCACCCGCGTCTGATTCGATGGCCGCAATGTGCTTCTCGTTCTTCGTTTTGGCCATATCGGCATAGGCCACCCCGCCGCGCAGGCCGTTCTCTTCGTTGGCAAACAGCACTGCCCGGATCGTCCGATTTGGCTTGATTCCCAGTGCTTTAAACAACCGCAACACCTCCATCGACTGCACACAGCCGGTGCCATCGTCATGTGCCCCTTCGGCCACGTCCCACGAGTCGAGGTGGCCGCCTACCACAATGATTTCGTCGGGTTTCTCGGTACCGCGCAGTTCGCCGATCACGTTGTATGATTTGGCATCGGGCAGGGTTTCGCAGTTTTGTTTGAAAAAGAAGGTCAGCGCGGGGTTCTGGCGCAGGGCTTCGCTGAGGCGGTCGGCGCCGTTGGTGCTGATGGCCGCCCCCGGAATCAGGGGCACGCCCGTGGCATAGCGCAGCCCACCCGTATGGGGGTTGTCGTCACGGACGTTGGTCATGGACCGCACAATCACGCCTACGGCACCGAGTTTGGCGGCTTCATTGACCCCGTTGGCACGCTGGTCTACGGCCCCGCCATAGGCCTCGAATGTATTGATTTTAGTGGGGTCCATGGGGCGGTTGAAAAAGACGATCTTTCCCTTCACCTGCGCCGGGTCTATAGCCCGCAACTGGGGAAACGAAGTCACTTCAATCACGCCCGCCTCGATTCCCCTGGGCGGCGTAGCTACCGACCCGCCGAGGGCCAGAATCGGCACCGTTGTCTTCTGTTTTCCAACCGTGAAATAAGCTTCTTCTTTGGCACCACGTACCCAGTGCGGCACCATCACCTCCTGCAAAAACACCCGGTCGAAACCTTCCTTTTCCATCACCTGTTTGGCCCAGTCTACTGCCTTCTGCCCATTGGCCGACCCACTCAGCCGTGGCCCCACCTGCTTGGTCAGGTACCGCAGCCATTCGTAGGCTTTGCCCTTACCCAGGGCCTCATTATACATCATCCTGATGGTAACGGAATCGGCGTTTTGAGCGCTGGCACCGAGCGTAGACAGGCTTAAACAGAGCGTAAAGAATGTTTTCATGACGTGGTTGTCTATCGTGAATGAGCAAGATACGGCACGTAGACAACAAACAGCGCGGCCACTTTCCAGCCCAAAACCTAGATCAACCCTATGGTCGACGAGTGCTGCATTGCTTCGGCGCTGTGTTTAAAATAGCAGCAGGGTATGCCAGCCGCTTCTATAGGAGCAATCGTAGCTAGTACCTCCGCCTTTTTTGCCGGTCCTACCTGCCGGAGATACACACAACGGATTTGAGTGGCATGATGCTTCACCACGCTGGCGTAGATATGCGGGTCGGCCTGGGTGTCGTCGCCGAGCAGCACAAATCGGTGGTGGGGATAGGCTGCCAGAATGCGGGCAATTCGGTCGAGTTTGGTCAGGTGCTTATTTTGGCCAGTTTGGCGTAGCTGGCTAAATCGCTTTAACTGGCTCAGCATTAGCACCCCCACGGGTAGTTGGTGCTTCTGCAAAAACGCGCTGAGGTAATCGTACAGGTTCCACTCGCTGCTCGACACGTAGAAAAATGGATTGGGCTGATCAGCGTTGGTACCGGCCAGACTCAGGGCCTGATAATGCCGCACGACACCGTCAAACGGCATTCGTCCGTGGGCATTTCGGAAGAGCAACACGCGTAGCCGTTTTAGCTTGGTGGCCGAATGTGAAATCAGAAAGGTGTCGTCAATATCCGAGATAAAGCCATACTGGGTGGCGTAGGGCACGTATACATCGCCCGTGCCGGTAACTACTGCCTCTTTGGCTGAGCCACGAATCAGGTCGACCTGAACCGGATGCCAGCCTGGCAAGAGTGGCGCGGCGGGTTGCCAGTCGAAGCGGAAAAAGCCATCTACATCAGTTGTGGCCATTACGTTGGTACCCTGCAAGCGTACCTCAACCTGAGCCATAGGCCGAACCATGAAGAGCCGGAGCATATCGACCATATTGGTCCAGAGACGTTGCTGATAATGGCGTTGCGGCAGGGGGCTAAGTGCCAACACATGCCCCTGTATGGTCAACTGTGTAGGGGTGCCAAAACCGCGATAGACCTTCACCGCCGGCTGGCCGGTCAGTCGCATTGTTCGTAGAAAAAAGGCTCGCCAGCCACCTAAAAAGCGCATAACTAGTTTATAAGGCTATGGTAACGTTGTGTTGATAAGGACGTCGGCAGATGAAGTTGCCTTTCACGCTAAAAAATAGCCCGATTGACTATCCTCTTTGCTATAAACCCGGTTTCCGGTGGAAAAGATAAAACTGATACAGAACAGGCTATCCAGACCTTCTGCCAACAGTTTAATCACACGGCTCATTTACTGATCCTTACCGGTCAGGGCGACGACCTGCTTCTCCGCGATGCTATACGCACAACTAAGCCCGACCGGGTGGTGGCCGTGGGGGGCGATGGCACCGTGAAACTCGTGGCCGAAGAAGTACTGGGCACCAACACGCCCATGGGCATTCTTCCGGCAGGGTCGGCCAATGGTCTGGCCTTTGAGCTGGGCATTCCCCCAACCATCGACGAAGCACTGGACGTGGTAGTGAATGGCCATACCAAACTACTCGACACCATTTGCGTTGACGATGCTGATAACTGCCTGCATATGAGTGACATAGGCATGAACGCGCAGCTGGTCAACTATTACCAGCAAAACAACTGGCGGGGTAAACTGGGCTATGCGCGTGGGGCATTGCGGGTGTTGCTACGCCACCGATTGCTGAAAGTCAGCCTTAAAATGGGCGACGAAATCATCCACCGTGCCGCCATCATGGTGGTGCTGGCCAACGCTCGAGGCTACGGCACCGGGGCGGTTATAAACCCGGATGGCAAGCTGGACGATGGGGTTTTTGAAGTAGTCATTGTGCGCCGGTTGTCTATCTGGGCATTGCTGACCATGTTCTGGCAACACGCCCCCTTCGACCCTAAAGTGGTGGATATCATTCCCACGCAATCGGTTCATATCACCACCCGACGGAAAGCCTATTTCCAGATTGACGGCGAATATCAGGGGCGGGTAACTGAGGTACGGGCGCAGATCAGACCGGGGCAACTGCCCATGATGGTTCCTCCGTCATAACCCTGGTCGACCACATGACAACCGCTCAACTCAACACCCTCCTGCAACGCCGGTTCGGCCAGATAGCCACCCGCTACCCCACCGCCACGCACTGGCTAGCCAAACGATTATCGACTGACGAATTTACCGGACTACCACTCACGGGGCTGCTTGGGCTATTGGTGGGTACGGGCCTGCTGTTGTCGGAAGTGGCCGAAAATATTGTCAAGGCCGAGCCGATGGTGCAGATCGACAACCTGTTTACGCACTGGCTGTTTCAGGGCCGGTCGAGCCGGTTGAGTCAGCTGTTTTATGGCATCACCTGGTTTGGGTCACGCCCCGCCACGGTGGGGTTTACATTGCTTGGATCAATTGTGCTACTGTGGCAACGTCAGCGGCGTAACGCCCTGATTCTTTGGCTCTTGCTGGGCGGAGTATCGCTCTTTGTGCAGGTGGGCAAGCGTACGTTCATCCGTCCTCGTCCGCAGGAGGTGGCCTATTACCCGGAGGTGGGCTACTCGTTTCCCAGCGGCCATTCAGCGGTGTCGATGACCCTCTACGGACTGCTAGCCTACTGGGCCATCCGCCGGCTACGTTCCGCCACAGCGCGGCTACTGATGGGATTAGTTGCTGTCTGTTTAATCCTAACTGTGGGGTTTAGCCGCATCTATCTGGGCGTTCACTTCCTCAGCGACGTGCTGGGCGGCTACCTGCTGGGCATCGCCTGGCTTAGTGTAGGCATCATCCTCTCGGAATGGCAACGGAAGTAAGTCATTACGCTGCGCCCGCACCGGCGTACCGGTCATTCGATAGTCATTCATTGTTTTTACTACTGAATGACTATCGAATGACCGGTACGCCGGTGCGGGCGCAGCGAATGACCAATGACCACCCACTCACATATTAATTGCCCGGTTGTCGGTAGCCACCAGGCAGGCTTCTTTGAAGGCTTCGGTGTAGGTGGGGTGGGCGTGCGAAATGCGCGACACGTCTTCAGCCGAGGCACGGAACTCCATAGCCATCACCGCTTCGGCAATCATGTCAGCGGCGCGCGGACCAATAATGTGTACGCCCAGCAGTTCGTCGGTTTCTTTGTCGGCCAGCACCTTCACTAGCCCATCGATATCCATCGACGCGCGCGCACGGCCCAGGGCTTTAAAGGGAAATGAACCCACTTTGTAGGCCATGCCCTTGTTCTTCAGTTCTTCTTCGGTATAGCCCACAGCGGCCACTTCCGGCCAGGTGTATACCACGTTCGGAATGAGCAGGTAGTTCACGTGCGGCTTCTGCCCGGCAATAGTTTCGGCAATAAACACGCCTTCTTCTTCGGCTTTGTGCGCCAGCATTGCCCCCCGAATCACATCGCCGAGGGCGTAGATATGAGGCACTTTGGTTTGTAGGTGGTCATCGACCTCGATCTTACCGCGCCCATCCACAGCCAAGCCCGCCGCTTCCAGGTTCAGGCCATCCGTGTAGGGTTTGCGGCCTACAGAAACAAGGCAATAGTCGCCGGTCATGGTGATGGTTTCCCCTTTTGGTGTTTCCACCGACACGACCACTTCGCTGCCGGTATTTTCTACTTTCGTGACTTTGTGGTTAAAATAGAAATCAGCACCCAGCTTTTTCACGGCCTTCTGAAGTTCCTTTCCCATGGTCTTGTCCATGGTCGGAATCATCGAATCGGCGAACTCCACGAAGGACACTTTAGCCCCCAGCCGGGCATATACCGACCCCAGTTCGGCCCCGATTACGCCCGCACCGATGATAATCATGTGCTTCGGAATTTCGGTCAGTTTTAGGGCTTCGGTGCTGGTGATGACGCGCTTCTTGTCCAGCGGCATCGACGGAAACGACATCGGCTTTGAACCAGTGGCGATGATGATGTTCTTACCCGAAATGGTTTCTTCACCCCCTTCCGTTTTGGCAATCTTCACCGTATGCGCATCCACAAACGAACCGACGCCATAATAGGTATCGATCTTGTTTTTCTTCATCAGAAAGACAATGCCCTTGGTGGTTTGGTCGACCACATCCTGCTTGCGGGTAATCATCTGCGGCAGGTCGACGGCCAGGTGGTCGAGCTTGATACCGTGTTCGGCGAAGGTGTGGCTGGCGTTGAAAAAGTGCTCTGATGAATCCAGAAGGGCCTTCGAGGGAATACAACCCACGTTAAGGCAGGTGCCGCCGAGGGTGTTGTATTTTTCAATAATGGCCGTTTTCAGGCCCAGTTGGGCACACCGAATGGCCCCAGTATAACCGCCCGGTCCCGAACCGATAACGATAACGTCGTATTCCATAAATGTTGCGAATTAGCTATTTAATAAGCGTTGCCGAAGCAAAATTGGTTCGGAATTCGATGCGTAGCGATGTGCAGGCAACACTTTGTATAGAGTGGGGCAATCAGCCGCCAACGCCATTGTCAATCTACCTATGAGTAAGCCGCCTAAACTATATTTGCTCAACGCTTACCCGTAGGAAAGGCTCTGAACAGACGTAACTCGAAAAGACACTTTCCCCAACATTTAAGTAGAAAAAATTGTCAACTACTAACCAAAATGAAAGAGAACGTATTTAAAAACATAGCGTCGATGGTCAGTCTCCCACCGGAAGAAGTGCAGTTTTACGAGTATTATTTTGAGCACATGACAATTTCCAGAAACACTATTATAGAGGAAGAAAATAAAGTGCCAAAATATCTTTATTTTATCAACGCCGGCTACATGCGTCTATTCTACTACGATGACAACGGCTATGAGCAAACTAGCTTTTTTGGCTCACCAAACGGTTTTATCGCATCATTCAACGCGCTCATCAACCAAACAAAAAGTACTGAGAACGTAGAATGCATAACTGATTGTGATTTATTGAGAATATCATATACGAATACTAAAGAACTGATAGGCAAAAGCGAAGTTTTCAGAGATTTCAGCTTGGCCATGATTCAACAAGCGTTGTCGGCACCAGACTATAGAGCAAAAGACCTGGCAACGCTCAGTGCAGAACAACGATACAAAAAGATGCTTGATTCACAACCTCAGCTAGTACAAAATATTCCGCTTCTCTATATAGCTTCTTTTTTGGGCATTAAACCGCAAAGCCTTAGCCGGATAAGAAAGCAGATTAAGTAACAAATGTGAAGTGCGCTTACTTTTTTAGCCACGACTTTTGCCTGTCAACTCAGGCCAAAAGTTCATGAAAGCGCCCCGGCAACCCTCACGTCTAATTGTATCGCTCACCATTGCGCTGTGTTTGAGTACGCTAGCTGCGTTCTCTCAAAACGCCTTAATTGGCAAGTGGGCAGATAGAGATCATAAAGACAAGCAAGTAGAAATAGTATTGCTGAACGGCAAATTGGTTGGTAGAGACCATAACGGGAAGCTTGTGTTTAAAGATCTGGTTTTTGATACGAAAACCAACCTTTACAATGGTGTCTTACTCAATCCAGACAAGGAGGGTGAAACATTCAAGATATCAATCAGTTTGCTCTCAGTTACGGAATTCACGTTCAAAGTGAAAAAATATTTTTTTTCTAAATCCTTTACGTTTATCAGGGCAAACTAACTCAACCAATCAACATCATGCTGGAATCCATCGCAGAAGTGCTTAAATCAATCATTGGTAGCCTAGCTGTTACGCTGGTGCTGCTGACGGTAGTTTACCTCATTTTTTGGAAGCTACTAAGCAAGAAGATAGCTAAAAAACGTATTCAACTCTCGAATCGGGTAGGTTGGCATCAGCTTTCTTTCGAAATAAAAAATACCATTATATCACTGCTGGCGGCTGGTGTGTTTACAGGTGGCATTCTTTATTTAAGCAATCGTGGTTACACAAAACTATACACCAATTTTGGTAAGTACGGTTGGCTGTATGAAGTATTAATTGTATTCGTTTTGCTGTTATGGTCAGATACCACTTTTTATTGGATACACCGCTGGCTACACACAAAACGTATGTACAAGTATATCCACGCAGTACATCATGAAAGCCTGGATACATCTCCGTACACATCCAATTCATTTCATTTTTTAGAACCTATTTTTCTGACGCTAGCGATTGCCCCGTTGTTCTTTATATTTCCAATCTCAGCGGCGGCACTGGGTGTAACGCAGGTTATAGGGACAGTCAATAATATTAAATCGCATCTGGGTTATGAATTTTTTCCTGCCTGGTTTCGGAAATACTGGCTTTTCAATAATTTAGTTACCAGCACACACCATAATCTGCACCACACGCAGTATAATGGCAATTATGGTTTGATGATTCGCTTTTGGGATAAGTTTTGTGGCACGGAGCTAAAAGATACCGATAAAGTGTTTGATGAAATTCAGCAGCGAAAAAAAGTAACGATTACCAACAATACCCACCACAGAAAGTTGGTAATTAGTAATATCGTTCATGAAACAGTCGATGTTACCAGCCTTTATTTTGAACCTACAGATGCTGCTTTTTATAATTACTATGCTGGGCAATACCTGGATGTACTCGTAGAAATAGATAGCCACAAATACCGTCGTTCATTTTCACTAAGTAGCTCACCTGGTCAGGATAAATTTTTACGAATAACGGGAAAACGTCATGGGATAGTAACAAACTGGTTTGCCGATAAAGCCAAAATTGGCGATCAGATTGAGGCGCTATTGCCTGTGGGTGACTTTAGACTCCACAACGAAAATTCAGGCAATCATTTATTCGTTGCCGGAGGAAGCGGTATAACGCCTTTGTATGCCATGATAAAGACGTTGCTTCATCAGGACAACGCCAGTAAAATCAGTCTGCTCTATGCTACTAAATCAGCAGACGCGATTATTTTTAAAGATGACTTGGATACCCTGCAAAGTCAGTTTCCCACCAGATTTAACGTCAGCTACTTTATTAGTGGCGTAAATAGATTGAGCCAACCTGATATTGAGGCTGTAGTCAATCAATGGAAAGACCTGAGTTGTTATATCTGCGGGCCGGTTGAACTGAAAGACAGCGTGAAACGCTATTTGGCCGATGCCGGGTTGCCGAAAGAAAAACTGTTCACGGAAGATTACGCCGATGGGTACGTCAGCCTTCTGAGCGCATTAACCCGGTAGCCTAAGTCAGTTGTGCTTACTCTTTGGGTCGCTTGAATACCACGACAATGCCTGCCGAGGCGCTGCCACCGTCGAAGAGGCTGATGCTTTTGGCTTCGATGGTTTGCATAGCTACCATCTCCCAGCCTAGGTTGCCAAACTTGTTCAGCTTGTCCTGAAACTCATCGAGTTGGTCGGGGCGGAAGCTGATCGAGATGTATTCCCACTGCGTCATTAGTCATAGAATCGTTTGAATAAAAACAGCAACTCAACGCCTACCACACTCGTGCCCAATTGCACGCAGTTTACCAGTTCCCAGTCCTGTTCACCCTGTTCATTGAGAATATCTTCCACCACCTCAGCCGGAATCATCGGACTTTCAGCCGCCTCGTCATTCGAGAAGAATGAAGACGACGACTGCGCCATAACTTTGGTTTTCAACGTCTTATATTCCCAGGGCATAAAAAAGAGAGGTTAAAGTTTAAAGTCTAAGGTTTAAAGTTGGCTGGCGCTAGCTTACTTATGCGCCAGCCAACTTTAAACCTTAGACTTTAAACTTTAAACTTGTTTTACACGTCCAGCAGGATCCTTGTTGGGTCTTCGAGGAGTTGCTTGACGCGCACCAGGAAGCTAACCGATTCTTTGCCGTCGATTACGCGGTGGTCGTAGCTCAGGGCCACGTACATAATGGGACGCACCTCAATCTGGCCATTGATAACCACGGCCCGCTCCACAATATTGTGCATACCCAGAATGGCCGACTGTGGGGCGTTGATGATCGGCGTTGAGAGCATAGACCCGAAAATGCCGCCGTTGGTGATCGTGAACGTGCCGCCCTGCATCTGCTCGATAGTCAGTTTGTTGTCACGCGCCAGACCCGCCAGCCGCACCACTTCTTTCTCGATCTGCGGAAAACTCATCTGCTCGGCGTTCCGAATCACGGGCACCACCAAACCCCGCTCCGACGATACGGCGATGGAGATATCGCAGTAGTCGTTGAACACCAATTGATCACCGTCGATCATGGCGTTTACGGCGGGGAACTCGCGCAGGGCAATGCAAACGGCTTTGGTGAAGAATGACATGAAGCCGAGACCCACCGCATATTTCTCCTTGAACTTGTCTTTATACTTTCCACGCAGATCCATGATCGGCTTCATGTCGACCTCGTTGAAGGTCGTGAGCATAGCCGTTTCATTTTTCACGGCCACCAATCGACGGGCGATGGTCTTGCGCAACGAGGTCATTTTCTCGCGCCGCTGATTACGACTGCCGGGCTGGGGGCTGGGGGCCTGGGGCGCGGTAGCCGCGGGCTTGGCTGCTGCCAGGGCTGGTTGTGGCGCAGGGGCTGGTGCGGGTTGCGGAGCTGGCGCGGGAGCCGGACTGGCCGACAGGGCATCACCTTTCGTGATGCGTCCGTCTACACCTGTACCCTGCACTTGCGAGGCCTCAACGCCTTTTTCAGCCAGAATTTTGGCGGCAGCGGGCGACGGATAGTTAGCGGCATAGGTGTCTTTTCCGTTGCCATTGGTAGCTGGGGGCGCGGAGCTGGTCGCCTGGGGTTGTTGCGGAGCGGGGGCAGCGGGGGCCGTGGTAGTGGCACCAGTAGCCGCACCAACTTCGATCCGGGCAATGGTGGCACCAATAGCCAGCGTAGCACCGGCTTCGGCCACAATGCGTAACGTACCGGCGGCTTCGGCGGGGAGTTCAAACGTGGCCTTGTCCGACTCCAACTCGCAGAGGGTTTCGTCCATGGCCACGGTGTCGCCGTCTTTTTTGCTCCACACAGCGATAGTCACTTCGGTAATCGACTCACCCACCGATGGAATTTTCACTTCAATGGTACTAGCTGGGGCCGACATGGTGGGCTGAGCAGCGGGTTCGGCTCGGTCCGACGGGTCGGCCGCCTGCAACGCTGGAGCAGGTTCGTCGGCAGGTTTGGCGGGCGTTGCCGTCATGGCCGGTGCTGGCGCAACGGGTTGTTCCGTAGGAGCCGGGGCCGCCTGCGCAGCAGGTGCCGGGGCAGCGCCGTTCGATGAACCGCCCTCGTCAATCGTGCAGATGGTGGCACCAATAGGCAGCACGTCGCCGGCCTGAGCCATAATGTGCAACGTACCGGCCGTGTCGGCAGGGAGTTCAAACGAGGCTTTGTCCGAATCGAGGGTACAGAGCACCTCATCGACCTTCACGACGTCGCCTTCTTTTTTCAACCATTCGCCCACCGTCACTTCAGTAATGGACTCACCCACTGCGGGGACTTTAATTTCAATAGCCATAATAAAGGGGGTTCATTGGTAGTCATTCGCTCCACGTCATTCATTGTCATTTCTTGTTAACACGGCAACAAATGACAATGAATGACGTGGAGCGAATGACTACCAATGACATTTTTTATGAAAACGCTTTAGCAACCAGTTCGGCTTGTTCCTGGGTGTGGACTTTGGCGAAGCCGGTGGCGGGTGATGAGGCTGATTCGCGGCCCACGTAGCGCAGGTTGCGCGCATACATCCGGCGCAGAATGAACGACCAGTAGCCCATGTTTTCGGGTTCTTCCTGCACCCAGACGAGTTCAGGCTTTTTGTACTGATTCAGCACGGCATCCAGTTGCGTTTCGGGCAGCGGGTATAGCTGCTCCATCCGCACAATGGCCACGTCGGTACGTTCATCGGCCTGTTGTTTTTCCAGTAGGTCGTAGTACACCTTGCCCGAGCATAGCAGCACCCGCTTCACCTTTTTGGGATCAGCGTAGGCATCGCCAATCACTTCGCGGAAGCTACCGTTCACCAGTTCGTCCAAGGGCGAAACGGCCAGCGGATGACGCAACAGCGATTTTGGCGACATGATAACCAGCGGCTTGCGGAACTCCCAGGCCAACTGCCGACGCATGGCGTGGAAGATGTTGGCGGGCGTGGTAATGTTGGCCACTACCATGTTGTTTTCGGCACACAGCTGTAGGTAGCGCTCCGGACGGGCGTTTGAGTGTTCCGGTCCCTGCCCTTCATAGCCGTGCGGCAGCAGCATGACCAACCCGTTCTGAATACCCCACTTCGATTCGGCGGCGGCAATAAACTGGTCGATGATGACTTGCGCGCCGTTGGCAAAATCGCCGAACTGCGCTTCCCATATCACCAGCGCGTGGGGCGCGGCCATCGAGTAGCCAAATTCAAAACCCAGCACGCCGTATTCCGACAGCAGCGAGTTGTAAATCTGAATCGGCATCTGCCCCTCCTGAATGTGGTTCAGGGGGGTGTACTGCTGGTTGTTTGTTACATCGTGCAGAACGGCGTGGCGGTGCGAAAACGTACCCCGCTGTACATCCTGCCCACTGAGGCGAACTACCTTATTTTCAAGCAGAATAGACCCATAAGCCATTTGCTCTGCTACCGACCAGTTGACCATCTTGGTCTCGAAAATCATCTTTTGCCGATCGCTGAGCAGCTTGTCAATCTGTTTCAGGGGCTTGAAATCAGCGGGCACGGCTGTCAGGGCTTTACCAATTTTCTCCAGCGTTTCGGCAGGCACACCCGTTTGCGGCGGCTGCCTGAAATCGGCGGGTTCGGCGTAGCGCAGTTCGGCCCACTGCTGATCGAGACGCAGCGGTTTGTAGGGCAGGCCGGGCTTCTGTTTCACCTGATCGAGCCGGTCCTGCAACACCTTTTTGAACTCGGCATCCATCTTGCTGGCCAACGCGGCGTCCACGTCGCCCCGCTCAATCAGCAGCTTGCTGTACATCTCGCGGGGGTTGTTGTGCTTCTCGATAACCGAGTACATGGTCGGCTGCGTGAATTTGGGCTCGTCGCTCTCGTTGTGGCCGTACCGACGGTAGCAGACCATGTCGATGAAGACATCGCGCTTGAACATCTCGCGGAATTCAACGGCCAGTTTAGCGCAGAAAATAACCGCCTCCGGGTCGTCGCCGTTGACGTGAAAAATGGGCGCGTCGATGATCTTGGCCACGTCGGAACAATAGATCGACGAACGGGCATCGTCAAAGTCGGTGGTGAACCCGATCTGGTTGTTGATCACAAAGTGCAGCGTACCACCGGTCTGATAACCAGGCAGTTTGGCCATTTGTGTCACCTCATATACAATACCCTGACCGGCCACGGCGGCGTCGCCATGAATCAGGATGGGCATGATTTTGGCGAAATCGCCGGCGTACTCTTCGTCGGCCTGGGCGCGCACGAAGCCTTCCACCACGGGGTTCACCGCTTCGAGGTGCGAGGGGTTGGGGGCCAGTTTTACGTTGATCTCTTTGCCGCTGGCTGTCTTGGTCAGGCTGGTGTAGCCGAGGTGGTATTTCACGTCGCCGTCGCCATGCACCTGTGTGGGTACGCTACCCTCAAACCCATCAAAAATGGCTTCGTAGGATTTACCCAAGATGTTGGTCAACACGTTGAGTCGGCCGCGGTGGGCCATGCCAATCATCACTTCCTGAACACCCAGATCGGCGGCGCGGCTGATGATGGCATCGAGGGCCGGAATGGTGGTTTCACCCCCTTCGAGCGAGAATCGTTTCTGGCCCAGGTACTTGGTATGCAGAAAGTTTTCAAAAATAGAGGCCTCATTCAGCTTCTCCAGAATCCGCTTTTTCTCATCGGGCGTGGGGCTGAAGGTAAGGGCTTCTTTCTCAATTTTGTTCCGCAACCAGTTCTTCACGTCGATCTCGCGGATGTACATATACTCGAAGCCGATACGGCCCGCGTAGATGGTCTCCAGCGATTCCATGATTTTACGTAGCGTGGCTGCACCAATGCCCAGCAGTTTGCCTGCCTCGAAAACCGTATCCAGGTCAGCTTCCGACAGCGCGTAGTCGGTGAGGCTAAGGCGGGGATTACGGTCTTTTCGCTGGCCGATGGGGTTGGTTTTCGACAGCAGGTGCCCCCGCGACCGGTAGGCTTTGATCAGGCTGGCGACCGATACTTCTTTCTCGCTCTGTTTGGCGTCGGTGGGTGCGGTGGCGGAACCGTTGGTGGCGGTGCCATTGGGTTTCCCGTTGGCCGGGGCGCTTTTGTCGGCGGGATCGCCGTAGGCTAGCGAAAACTCAAACCCTTTAAAAAATTGCTGCCAACTGGTGTCGACCGAGGCGGGGTCCTGCTTATACGACTGGTACAACTGGTCGATATAGGCCGCATCGGAGTTGGCTACATAAGAGTACTGATCCATGATTGGTTGCAACGCGCTGTTTAACAGACAAAGGTAAAGCAAAGGGCACGAACGGGTAGGGAAAAGTTCCTTATTTTATCCTATTTGGCCCATTACTTGCACGTCGTATAGAAACAACCCGCTTTACTGATAATTGGTTGATTCGGGGGAATAAGGGGAGTGCAGGTATGGTAAATGTGGCTATGCGCTGATAGGTTGCTGACGCCTGGCCCTTCGACCAGGCGTCAGCAACCTATCAGCGCATAGCCACATTTACCCCATTCGCGTTCTATTTCTTTGCTCAAAAAGTGCGTATTTAGCCCTTTCTGCTCCCAACTGCATGAAGACGATACTCTTATTTTGTATGCTAACGGCCCTGCTGGGTTGTGAATCGTTTACGCTGGAACGGCGAAGTTTTGCCAACTGCATTCCGCCATCGGCCACCATTGGGGCCACTATCAATCGCCTACAGGCCGATTTATTCCTCCAGAATCCCAGTGCCGACATCCGGTCGGTGAGTTGGGATTTTGGCGACACGCGGGCCTTGCCCCAGACCGGGGTGAAGACAGCCTACAGCTACGACAAAGCAGGCACCTACGTGATTAAGGCCATCCTTACCAACTCGTGCAGCCAAACAGCTCTCGCCACCCGGTCAATAACTGTCAATAACTAAGACAGTAAACTGAAAACACTACTTTCCATGATCTATCACTACTTTCTTCGTAGCTGGTTGTTCCTGCTCTTCGCCGGGCTGACCACCGGCGTGTTGGGACAGGGCCGCGTTAGCAATGTGCGGATGCGCGCCCCCGACCAGCAGTCTGTCGAGATTTATTACGACCTGAAAAACGCTCAGCCGAGCGACTCGGTCTATGTGCGGCTGCAACGCCGGTCGGGCATTTTGGTCAAGCCCAACGCGGCCAACGTGTCGGGGGCCATTGGCCAGAACCAGACAGACGGGCGCGACAAAAAAGTAGTCTGGAACCTGCGCGAGAACAAATTGCTGCTCCGCGAAGAAGTGCGGGCGGTGGTGCTGGTGAAGCAGTTGGGCACTGCCGGGGTGGTGGCTGAAGCGCCTAAACCCGAACCACCCGCCGCCGAAGAAAAACCGTATGAGAGCGTAGCTACCCGCCGCTACACCGGTCCGGGCTGGGCGTTGCTGTCGGCACTGGCACCGGGTATCGGCAATATTTTTGTGCAAAATCCGACACCCAAAGTGGGCTTTCGTCCGTTGGTAACGGTAGCGGCCTATGGGCTGCTGCTCTACGGGGCCGGGCAGCAGGGCGATGCCAAACAGGCTTATGATGCCTACAGCCGGTCGCCGTCGGAAACTGAGGGGGAGCCATTCTACCAGCAGGCCAACTCGGCGCATCAGCGGTACTACATTGCCACCCGCGCTGCCGGCCTGATCTGGCTGACCGATGTAACGCTAACGTTGCTAAAAGGCCTTCGCAACGAGCGTGCTGCCAAAAAACAGCCTGCCGTGTCACTCAATCTCAACTACCAGGCTAACACCCCCGTGGCCTTATTCCGCTACTCGTTTTAAGCTACTTTCTATGCGTTCGCTATTCCTGTTTTTCAGTATCGCCCTGGTTTCACACACCGCTTTCGGCCAGAAAGCTACCGTTGTCTCGGCCGCCAGCGACTGGACCACCCTGGGCATCACCGCCACCGACACCGTGGCCACGGCTGTAGCTGCCAAACCAGGCCGCAAAGCCAAAGGACCCAAAACTACCCTGGCCCCAACACCCGTTGCCGAGGCTACGAAGCCGACAGCTAAAACGACGGCGGTAGCCAAAACACCCGCCCCG
The DNA here is from genome assembly GCF_017353255.1 of Fibrella aquatilis. Lineage (GTDB taxonomy): Bacteria > Bacteroidota > Bacteroidia > Cytophagales > Spirosomataceae > Fibrella > Fibrella aquatilis. Next base: position 64,401 of record NZ_JAFMYU010000020.1, read on the forward strand.
AAAGCAGAAGCTAAGCCCGTTACGGCCAAAACAGACGCCAAACTCGCTACCCCAAAAGCAGCAGACCCAGCCAAAGACAAGACGACCTCGTTTCTGGAAACCTTCGCCGATAACCATAATGGCTGGCTGGTGGGCAAACGCAATGGGTTTGTGCTGGAAGTGGCCAAAGACAGCTACTATATCCGCAAAGAAAAAGCTGACATTACCCGCCCCGGTCGCAGCTACATCAAACTCCCCGACGACCTCAATTTGAACAAAGCCGATACGTTTACGGTGAGCGTAGAAATGGTAGTGCCGGCCAACAGTGAACCCGATGGCGGGCTGTTGATAGGGGTGAAAGACACGAGCAATTATTGCCAGTTTCGGCTCATCGGCACCCAGAAAGTGTCCTTGTATACTCGCGTGAATGGCACGGCTATGGCTACTTATATGCCCGGCAAACCCACCAACGCCAAGGTGCCTATTGACCCGGTGCGCAACACGCTCACCATTCGCCGCACCGGCGATGACCTGCACTTCTTTATCAACGGCAAAGAAGTGGAAGACAGCCCCCACTCCTTCCGCAACTTCAAAGGCAACGGCGTGGGCTTCATCTCCTTCACCGACGCCACCAAGTTTCAATACCTGACAGTGCAAGTGGGAAAATGATTTACGATGTACGAATTACGAATTACGATTTGTTGCTTACGCCTGTTTAGACTTGCGTAAGCAACAAATCGTAATTCGTAATTCGTACATCGTAAATCACTTCACTCTATCGCCGAACCGGTCTATTTCGTAACTGTGGCCGTTGTTAGTAACGGTAGCGCGACCATTGTTGAAGACGCTGATGTCGTCGTACTGGGGTTCGATAAACCATTTTCCGCTGCGCCACAGGCCCCATTGGCCATTCTTTTTGGCTGCCCGTTCACCATACTGACCCACGTCGTTGAGCAGTTCGTCGTAAGGCTTGTAAGCATCGGCGGGCTTGCTGGTGGCCTCCTTGCCGGTGGCTGCATCGGTGGGTTGTTTGGGTGAGGCCTGGGTACGGGCTAGTTTGGCAGCTTCGGCGGCGGCACGGGCTTCTTTGGCCAACCGTCGGCGACGTTCTTTAGCTGATTCACGCTTAGGTGGGGCCGCTGTAGCCGACTCGTCGGCTTGGGTGGGGCGGGTCTGCTCCGTATCGGCCTGGGCTGTTTTGGATTCACGCTGACTGCGCACCAACATTACTACAAAGCCAATAAGCCCCCCGGCAATGAGCAGGGCCACGAAAAAGTCGCGTAGTCCGGTCGATTTTTTGGCGGGCGCAACCGGAGCAGTGAGGGGTACCACCGGGGTCTGAGCAGCCACAGGAGCCGCCGAAACAGGGGGCGGTGTAGCGGGTGGTGGCGAGGTGGGGCGGTCCCACCAAACCAGGTGTCGCCAGTCGGTAGAGGTGAGTTTGTCACGAAGTGTTTGGCCAACGGGTTCGTTCTCGGCGGCGTAGAAATTGGTCGACAGATAGGTTTTTACGGCTTCGGCCAGGGCGGTTTCGCTGTAATCGATGGCCCGAAACAACCCCTTGATGGCATTGGCGGGAATGTGTTCCTTATAATCGTCTAGTATATCGCGCACTTTCTGCTGCATCCGCTCCGCCGACTCACCGTTGGCGTTAGTGGGTGAAACCGTTGGCAGAACGGGGGTCGTAGAAGCTGATAATGGGCTAGGCTGTTCAGTGATTGAAGCGGCAGGAACCGGCGGCGCAACGTCGGGAATCTTGGCCAGAATATGGGGTATCCACTGCTCCGTTACGAACACCCGCGACAGGCCCAGCCGGTCAGCGTCCTGCGCAAAAAGGTCAATCTGAAGTTCTGAGAGGTGTTTTTCGTTGTCGGCACCTGCTTTCTGAATTGCCGCCTGCAAATCGAGGATTTTGCTAAAGCGCGTATTGAGCGTCCGGCTGACGTCTTCCACTAACCGGGGGAAATCAGTAATACCCAACTCGGCGGCTTCGGCAGGCAGGCCCGTACGCGCCCATTTGTAGTCGGGCATATCGCCCTCCTCCAGCACCAGTTTATTCTTGATCCGTTCTCGTAAATCGTCCTGCGTCATTGAAAAGAGGTTCAATGTCTAATGTTCCATGTCCAATGATCCTCGACCAAAGCAAAATTACTTTTTGACGTGGCTATCGACATTGAACCTTAGACATTAAACCTTGATCTCGCCTAAACAAATCCAATGCGGGCTTTTTCTGTGATCTGCCACTTGTCACCCACCAGCGTGAGTTGCCCCGGCGTGAGCGTCTGAATACGCACCGTACCCGACTGCATGTTGGGCTGGTTTTCGTACAAACAGGCATCACTCAGATACGAATACGGGTCGCTCATGGCTACCTGCTGGGCTTCGGGGGCGGCACTAATACGGAATTGAGCGGTTTGGGGGCTGGTTAGTTCCAACTCGTAGACCATGCCCCGCTCAGCCTGTTCTGATAAGCCACTGACACTGAAGCCATTGCCCAGATCAGCCGTCCGGGCAAACAGTCGTGTTGGTGCGACGGGGGCAGCAGGAACCACCGGAGTTGGGGCAACTGACGCAGCCGCGACGGGCTGTGGAGCCGGAGGAACAGGCGCAGCAGGCGAAGGTGTCACCGACAGCGGCACGGCAGCGGGGCTGGTGGCGTTCGCCGCCAAATCGGCCTCACGCTGACTAGGTGGGGGTGTCACGGGTGGCGTTGGGCGCAGAGCCGAGGCACCCGCCACACCCGCACCGGGTTGATTGGCAGCTTGTGCAGGAGGCTGTTGAGACGGGGTTGGCGGCGTAGCAGGTACGTTGCCAGGGTTAACCGGGTTGTTGCCCATTGGCCCGTATCCCTGCTGCGGCTGCCGTGGCTGATTAGCCATGGGGGGCTGACCACCAGCAGGTTGCGCCCGATCAGCGGGGCGGTTAAGGTCGGCGGGGCGGTTTGGTTCGCCAGGGCGTGTGGCGGTGGTCTGGCGTTTTTCCACCATCGTCAGCCGGTTCGAGAGTTCGGCCAGGGTCATGTTCAGGCGGCGGTTATCGTCCAGCAGCCCGGCCACCTGCGTCTCCAGCGCGCTGGTATCGGCCTTGGCTCCTCCTCCCCTGCCCGACTGCATCAGTAGCCAGTAGAGATACCCAACGCCCATCAGGCTCAACGCCGACAACACCCACAGTGGCCACGTACTCCCCCCACCCGCCGACGGAGTATCCTTTTCATCAGTAGGGGCTGCTTCTGCCGTAGCTTCATCGGCGGCACCGGCTTGTTCGGCCACAGCCTTTTCAGGGTTTTGGCCACCAGCCAGGGCCATCATTTTGGTCTGGTAGGCGGCGTACGAAGCCAGTTTAGTTCGGTGTTGCCGTTCGGGTCCGCTCGTGACGCGGCTGATCACGTATTTGCGCAGGCTGTCAAGCACAGCCCCTTCGCTCGTAAACGCATCGGCGGCAAACTCGTCGTTGAGCTTCAGGCTGTGCTTTTTGATGTCGTTCACCAGTCCATCAGCTTTTTTAAGGCTGTTGTCTTTGATGAACGTCGATAAATCGGCGTAGGTGTTGCAGTCGACGCAGGCCGTTTTTTTGGCCGCCGGAAACGTTTTTTGGTCGGTAGCCAGAAACTCCAGCGTAGCCTTGGCCATGCCGAGGGTACCTTTTTCAATACCTGTTGGCTCCTGCGACGGCGTTTGGGCAGTGGCAGCCATAGCAACGGCCATGAGGAAAAGAGTGGTGATGGTTTTCATGGAGGTTTAGGGGGAAGGGGAGTTGGTGGTTTGTGGTTTGTGGTTGGCTTCGCGCTTGTCACCTCACGTCATCCCACTAGAGCGCGAAGCAACGACAAACCACAAACCACCAACTCCCTTTTCAACTCGCAATTTGCTTCGATAACTCGTAGAGCGCGTGCTTGAGGGGCAGGAAGAAGTAGGTCTCCGAAATGGCCTGGTTTGGTTCCTGCTCCATACCCATTCGGGCCAGCATGTAGCTGTCGTAAAGGGCACCGTTGCGCGTCACGTCCGAGCCAAGCAGGAACGGCAGATACTGCTCCGGGCTTTGGATTTTTTGCTCGCTGAGGTAATAAGCGACGTCGCGGTCGGTGAGGGTCTTTTCGAGGAACAGCTTCACGTTGGTTAGCACCGAATCGTGGAAGGCACGGTCCTGACTTACCTCACCAATCTTGGTGCGGCGGTAGTCAAACGGGGCGTTAACCACTTTCTGGCCAGGCGCAACCGGCTGACTTTGTGCAGGTTGCGAACCCCACGTCGTGATGGGCGCACCAAAACTAGTGTCCTGCTGGGCTTCGGCGGGGGCGGGCAGGGCCTTTTGTTCCAATGGTGCATTACCCCAGTAGCAGGCCGTTTGGCGGGTGTCGTACTTAGCCTTTTCCATTGGGCTGGCGTTCTCGAACAGCACTGCCCCGTTGGCCGTAGTCTCCTTCGGGTTCTCGCTCAGCACCACCTCGAAATCGCTCGGTACGGGCAGAGTCGAATAGGCTTTGAACAGCATCTTTGTAAACTCGATCAGCCGCCGCGATGACCCCAGCATCTTCAAATACTGACTTCCCCGACCGGTAAACGTCAGGTAGCGCGGCAGGGCCAGCTCGTTGGCTTCGATCAGTTGCACCAGGTGGTACACAATGGCCGAGTAGTGCAAAAACAACACAATCCGCAGCGCAGGTCGGCCATCTACAATAGACTGCGTGAACTTGTAATGGTCGTTGTTGCGGAACAGCAGGCTCACGATGTCTTCGGCGCTCAGGTCGTTGTTGGCCAGGAACGTATCCAGGATCTGATCTTCCTGCGCCGGGGCCTGACTAAGCGTACGGCGATACTGCAAGTAGTTCAGAATGAATCCGTTATCCTTCTGGTGCGACGGGTGTCCCTGCTGATTCAGACCACCGCCCCAGATGTCGTAGCCCGCAAACCGGAACGAGGTGTTGAGGTAGCGGTTCTGCTGCTTCATAAACAGCATGATGTCGGCAGTGCCGCCCCCGATGTCTACGTTCACGGCGTCAGCGAAGGATTTCACGCCCTTCGTAACGAGGTAAAAATGCGGGGCCAGCGATTCGGGCACGGGCGTGGGGCGGAAGTACTGCGTGGTTTTGAACACCCGCCGAAACGCCTTTTCCCACTCCTCCACCAGCTTGTCTTCCGTATCGGCCTGCATACTGGTGGGGGCCAGCCAGGTGATTTTAGTGTCGGTGAGGTTGCCCTGATTGAGCAGGATCTTATTCCGAATCAGCAGCAGCATGGCCTCGAAAAACGCCCGGACGCGGGGCCGGTTCATGGGGTCGCCGGGTTGATTTTCAAACAACCACTTCAGGTTGGTCACGTAGCGGTTCACACCCGTGCTGCCGTCTTCGAGGTCAATATTGAAACCCAGGTTGATCTTGCTGAACAGGTTATCGCCCGCATCGGCCGAACCGGTTTTCTCAAAAACGGTGGTCCGCAACGGAAACGTAAATGGCGATCCGTATTCTTTGCCAATGATGGAAGGCACAAATTCGCGGCGGATAAACTGATCCATCTCCGGGAGTTTTCCCTGCCTTGCCCCCAGCCGATAACGTTCGTAGGGTGTCTGCGCCTCGTAGCCTTCGTAGGGCTTATTGAGCGACACCATCTGCAACTCGTCGTTATCCAGGTTGACCTTATCATCGCTGATAGCCAGCGTTTTAGGGTCGCTGTTGCCCAGGTTGCTATCGCTGTAGGCCACGTGCGTGTTCGACGTTCCGAAGTCGATGGCAAACGTAAACGGCTTGTAGCCCCGCTCGTTAATGAGCGTGAATTTGGGCAGTACCAGCCCCCGGTAAGGCATGCCGTTGCGCTGCAACTGCACTTCCAGCAGGTCAAACGCCTGCGGCACTTTGTAGTAGTACGACGCCGCCTGCGTAGGTCCCGATTTGGGGGTACGGTGTTCGGGCGCGGCCACTACCAGCGGCTGGTTATTCACCACCTGATCAAACTGGAAAAACCGCACCGACCGGCCCGCGTGGAAGCCAGCCTCGTCTTTACTGGCGTCCAGCAGCATCACCGTATACTCGTTCAGAGCCTGCAACTGCAGGTCGGGCAGGGTGATGCGGTAGAATGGGAAACAGGCCACCCCCGCCCGGAACTCAAGCATGGTGTCGGGGTTGCCGAGGTTATATTCCTTCCGAAACGTGACCGTGCGGCTGTTCTTGATCGGTATCGTCAGCGACGCAATCACCACCCGGTCGAGGCCCCGGTCTTCGGTACGCAGGGAAAGCTGTTTGGGCAGATCTTCGAGCCGGAAGAAGTTGAAGTACTCTTTCCGCACGGGCAGCAAAAACTCCATATCGCCGGGTGTACCGGTGAAAAAACGGCCGCTGTTGAGCTTGTAGGGCATCTGCACCAGGAAGTCTTCCAGAAAATCGTCGGTGGTCACAAACGGGTATTTCACGTTATCGACCCCTGGCAGGAACCGCTCCGACAGCAGGAAACCACCGCCCAGATCGCGTTGCCGCATGATCACGGTGTTGCTGTTCCAGACCGTGTTTTTCACGTACCGCCCCGACATGTCCATACGCGAGGCCAGGGCCAGCGGCTTGCGTACGCCGGTTGCCGTGCCGTTCTGCATTTCGCGGGCGTAGAAATTCACGGTGGGCTGCATCACGAAGTCCGAATTCTCTTCGATGTCGTTGAGCACGTCGTCTTCCCGAACACGATACAGCGGCACACCCGGCAGCACCTGCAACACCGACGTGCTTTCGCCCCGCACCTGAATCGGCTCGAAGTTGGCCAGCGTCAGTCCTACCGAGAGCGGGGGTGCCACGGCGCTGTCGAAGAAAACGCGGTAGAGGTATTCTTTGAAGCCCCCCGCCGGCAGCAGGTTATTGTATTGCTCATACCAGCGGCGCAGGTAAGTGGTAAAACCCTCGTCGCGGCTGTGCAGGGGCACATAGTCGTTCTGAAACAGCACCCGGCCCGTGCTGCTCTTGGGCGGGTCGATAAACTTGTTCTGGCGTTCCTGTTCCCAGTTGGGCGAGGTAAACACCAGCGTCAGCGGCGAGGTGCCACCCAGCAGCGCGCCCTTGTAATAGATCAGTGTGGTGATCTGCACTTGAGCCAGTTCATTCCGAAAATCAAGCTCCAGGGCCTTGGCCAGCACCTGATGCGGATGCCGCGCCGCACCGCCCACAGCCGTACCCAGCTTGCCCAGCCGCTCGGCGCGGTTCCAGAGCTTATAGGTCAGGTCGTCGGTGTTGCCCGCCTGAAACAGCAGTTCCAGCAAATCGAGGGTGTGCGACACCAGCACGTGATACATGCTCAGCTCGGCGGGTTGAAGGTTGTTTTTCACCATCCGAAACGCCGTGTCGAACAGATACAACCGCGCAAACGGCGACGGAATAGACGTACCTGCTTTGGCGGCCGCACCGGCCGCACCACCCGCCGCGCCCGTAAGCGTGTCAGGAATATGTTCAATGCGGTTGCCCGTCAGGCCCGCCTGACTCCCCGTCCAGCCATTGTGGTTCTGTTGACTAACGTTAGGGTCGGTGTCGATACGAAGGATATGAGGCATGGGAATGTGTTTAATGTCTAACGTTTAACGTCTAAAGTTGCTTCGCGCTCTAGCACGTAAGAGTGCGAAGCAACTTTGGACCCGCAGCGGCGGACCGCTTAGACGTTGAACCTTGAACTATTAATTACGCGTCGGCCAATTGCCGGTTCAGCGGGCCAAGTTTTTCTAGGCACTTGTCGGCTACGTCCATGAGCAGTTGCATGAAGCGGGGTTCGGAAATGGGGTAGGCGGCTTTGAGGTTGTTTTCTCCTTTGCCCGCCACGTCCTGCAAGAATCCTTCGCTGATGCCTTTGGCAAAAAAGCCCGTTTCAATGCGCTTCGAGCGGATCAGCCCGTTGAAGTCGGTGTCAAGATCGAAGGGTGAGAAGCTCCGGTCGTTGTTGCCTAGCTCGCGGAGCCAGGTCTTGTAGGCGTTGATGAAGTTGTCGAGGGCGGTGTAGAACGTGGCCGTGCGCAGTTGCTGCGGCAGGTTCAGGTTCTTGGCAAACGCCTCGCCCAGGTTGTTGGGTACAAAATCGGTGTAGAACTTGGCGGCGTAGGTAAACCGCACCAACGGCTCCAGCAGGTTGGTGTAGGTGCTGTCGCCGAAGTGGGCGAGGTCCAGCGTACGGTCGTTGCGGCGCAGGCCGTATTCCAGATAGCGTTTGTCGGTGCTGAAATCACCCGCCCCGCGCCGGGCAAAGTCGAGGACCGATTCGGCCGCCAGCATTTCCACCACGTGGGCGTTGTTGGCCTGCTTGGCCCCGCCCTCCACATTGGGGTAGAGTTTACTGCCGGGCCGGTCGCCGATGTAATAGAGCGCGTCGAGGTTAATCTGGTTTTGGTAGTACGAGAGGGCGGCCTTCGTTTTCGACAAAAACCGGTTCTGGTCAATGGCGCTTTGGTTGTTTTCTTCCAGCGCGAAATAAGGCATCACCGTCACCGCACCCTTCTTGGCGTTGCGGATGGGCACTTTCTGACTGGGGTGCTGCAACAGCTTAATCAACTGCGGAAACCCCGCCGACCCCGTGCCGCCGAAGATGGAGCTGATGACAAAAATCCGGTCGGTTTGGTCGTTAAACGCGCTGACGAAATATTTGTACACCGGCGAATCTTCCAGTGCATTGAACACCACCGAACCAATGTTTGGGTTGCCCTTAAACCCCACTGAGAGATTCAGTTTCAGTTCGGCGTTGGTCGGTTTCGATGAGTTGTCGTAGAGCAGTTTCAGGAACTCCCGGTCGATGTCTTCTAGGCTGCTTACCTGCAAAAACTCTTCAAATGTGCCCTGATGATCGGTCAGTTTGGGCAGAATAGAATCGCCAATTTGTTGCTGCGACCCTTCGCCGGGGGTTTGCAACGTACCCAGCGGTTGTAGGGCCGTGCTGAAAAAAGGTCGTGCGCCGGCAGTTGGCCCGTCGGTTTTAGGTCCGTTGGGGTAGCCCGTCTGCCGGATGCTGCGGTACAGGTCTACCAGCCGCAAGGCCCGTTCGGTGTCGCCATTCTGCATGTCCATGTCCAGCAAAATCGGGATAATCGTTAAATCGGCAGGCACGTTGGCGCCACTTGCCAGCAGCATCGTGAGCGAACGCAACACCCGCGCCCCCGTACCACCAATACCAAAGAGGAAGAGTTTCATAAAAGATGTTAGATATTGGACGTTGGATGTTGGATAAAAGATCAGTGTAGTAATCCGACATCCAAAATCCAACGTCCAAAATCCATTTAAAAAGGCGTTCTTTTCGCGAAAATGGAAACGTTTTTTAACGCCAGTGAAAAGAGAAAAAACAAGATCACAGCCAGCAAAGCATTTACGCCGCCGAAACTGGTCATATATGAATCCATATCATCGGCACCGGTGCGATCTTTGGCGTAATACGTGGCGTAGAAAAACCCAAACAAGGCCATGATAATCAGCGTAATAGCCCAGTGACTGGTACGGTGAAAAATAGCTTTCCACCGGCCCAGGCCTACATAAAAAATCGCCGCTAAAATCAGCGCAACCAGGGTGGTTGTAGTGCCCACAGGCGCAAATATTTCGTCAACATAAATCGGGTCATTATTCTGACCCAGGAAGAGTTCGTAGATGGATTGGAACATAAAAGGGTAGTGATAAGTGGTGAACGGTAAGTGATGAGTTTGCTGCCGCTAGAATAGTTAACGGGCGTAAGCAAACTCATCACTTACCGTTCACCTCCCATCACTTATTTAGTTTAATACTCAGGTTAGCAAATTCATTTCCGCCGGTTTGGTAGGCTTCGCGGACGCCGGTCATGAGGTGTTCCAGAGCGAAGGTCTTGTTTTTGCGGCCCGCCTCGGTGCGGTCGTCCATGGTTGACCAGGTGGTGTACCAAGTGTCGAAACGAACGGGTAGTTTCAGGTTCAGCGTAGCGGCATCGGCAAATAAGTTATCAACGCGGAAGGTGAGCACATGCGTATTTGGCTGGAGCAGTTTTTGTTCGCGATCGCTCATGCGGTCGGTCTTCACGGCGTCCTTTTTTTGCACGTTAATCAGTTTCACGGCCCCGTTGTCGGCGGTGGCGGTGAGGTTGCTTTTCAGATAGGCTTCCGTCTGCGCATAGTCGGGCAAGCCGTTCAGATTCAAGCCAATAGCAAACTCAATGGGTTGCGTTTTACGGCCCATCGTGATGTTGGTCACGTTGTTGTGGTCGGCCCGCCAGTCGCCTTTTTTGTTCAGGGCAAAAAACAGATCGTAGCGATTCAGGGCACCCGCCGCGCCAAAGTCGAGCCGTTTGGTGGGGGGCGTGGTCAGGCCGTCGGCTAGTTGCTGCACAAACGGGCCTACCAGACTTTGCTTACCGATGATCCAGATATAGAACGGCCGCTGTTCGCCCGCCAGCTTCTGCTTCTGGTTTTGGTAGGTATAATACGTACCGTTGAAGGGCGAGGTGTAGGCCAGCACCGTAGCGCCCACCCCCTGCTTGCTGAACGAGGCAAACTGATCGTAGATATTGTTTTTCAACGTGCTGGACGCATCGCTGCGGTTCACCTCCGGGTTGCGCTTAATGTCGGCGTCGGGGAAAGACAGGATACAGTCGGAGACGAAAATGGCGAGGTCGTTGCCCGTGGCTTTGCCCCCCACCTGCTTGAAAATCTGGTGCATTTCCGAGCTTTTGCCAGTAGCCAGCGGCGTGGTAGCCAGTTCGGCCACAAAGGCGTTGACGCCCCCCGTCACGGGCTGCGCTTTCCCCGAAATGGTGTAGAGCGACGTGGGCCGAATCTGGTTGGCTTTCGTGACCACGTCGGCTACCACGTCTTTGAAAGTGGTGCCACCTTTGAGGTAGCCGCCCATACTGGCCGACGTTTCCAGAAAGAAATGAATCGTGCCTACCAACTCCGGTTTGGCGGGAGCGGCGGCTTCTTTTTTATCGCGTTTTTTGCCGCCGCCACAGGCCGAAAACAACAGAAAAAGGGCCAGCAGGCCAACAGTATAGCGCATCAGGGGTGTGTTTGTTTTTGACGGAAAGGTAGTACGTAAATGGCGAATCCAAGCGCCAGCAGGCCCCAACCGTAGGCAGTGGCAGACCCATCAGATTCAAAACCGCGAAACGACATCGACACATATGCCACTAATGAACTGATGGCCACCAGCCAGAACGTACGCCGGATACTAGCCCGGCGCGACAGGACGAAGAAATGCACCATCAGGATCACCAGTCCCACCGCCGCCAGTACGCCAAACAACGATTCGGTCAGTTTGGGGTTTGGGGTGGTGTAGAAATTGTCGGGTTCACCGCCCGCGCCCAACAGGCAAAAAAGGGTGAGCAGCGCCAGCACAAAACCCGCAATGTTACCCAGCGCCGATGGCTTGCGGGGTACCGTATCGTGAAAATGACCAGGGCGATCAACGGGTATGGCCTCGACAAACTCAACGTCGGGTTCGTTAGCCTCTTCACGCGCATGAGTAGCGTAGGTAGTCAGGCTGCTGCGCAAAGTCACGCGTTGCCCTGGAATAATGTGGCTGGCATTGATGACTTCGTCATCACGGAAATAATGGAGTTGCCCCGGAATAGGGCTATCAGTCTCGGCGCGGAGCACACCGCAGCGCGTCAGTGGGTCGTAATGGATGACGGTACCCTGCATCAGGCAATAGTTGATGGTTGGTCTACAAGCCTAACGAAGCGATCTGGAAACTGTTTTATGTAGCGAAGAGCAGAGAGCCTGGGGCAGAGGGTAAAGAGCATACGCGCAACACTGGCCGCTGACTCCTCGCTCCACGCTCTCTGCTCTTCGCTTACTCCTTCTTCTTATTCGGATCGCGCTTGGTGATGAGGTCACCGGCTTTTAGTTTTTGCGAAACCATCAGAAACGGGCCGGAGATGACCTGATCGCCGGGTTTCAGACCCGACACGATCTGGATGTTCTCAAAATCGCTGATGCCTGTTTTTACCTCGCGCTGTACGGCCTTGCCTTTTTCGGCCACAAACACAATTTCGCGAATGGCCTTCTTAGGTGCTGCGGCGGCTTGGTCAGAGGCGGCGTTGTTGTCGGCCTTGGGGGCGTCCTTCTGCGCCTGCGTACTGTCGGCGCGGGTGGTGACGGCGGCAATCGGTACCGATAGCACGGCGGGACGACGGTCGGTGATGATCTCAACAGAGGCAGTCATGCCCGGTTTAAACGGAAATCCACGCCCGCCCAACTTCGCCGACAGGTCGGTATATGAGCTGTTAAGGATCTTAATTTTCACCTCGAATTCCGTCACCGCATCCGCCGACGATGCTGCTCCGGCGGCGCTGGTCAGGCCATTGGCGGTGTTGGCTACTTCCGTCACGATGCCCTTGAATTTGCGGCCCGCCGTGGTGTATGAATCCACTTCAATATCGGCGGTGTCGCCCAGGGTCACGCGGACAATGTCGTTTTCGTTTACGTTCACCCGCACCTCCATGTTGTTGAGGTTGGCCAGGCGCATGATCTCCGTACCTGCCATCTGCGACGTACCTACCACGCGCTCGCCCTGCTCTACATTCAGCTTGGAAACGGTACCATTCACGGGCGAATAGATTGTGGTTTTGCGCAGGTTTTCTTTGGCGTCGCGGAAAGACGCTTCGGCGCTCTGAATGCTGAACTGCGCGGCCCTGACGTTGGCTTTCTGGGCTTCGATATCCTGTTTGGCCACATTATAGTTGGCCTCGACAGTCTCGAAATCGGCCTGCGAAATGACTTTGTCGGCCAGCAGCTTCCGGCTCCGTTCGTAGTCGGCTTTGGTGCGAATCAGGCGCGCTTCGGCTTGGAGTACACCCGCCTTGCTCTGCTCCAGTTGGGCCTTGCTCTGGTTTACGGTAGCCTGCGCCCGCGCCGAAAACGATTCGTAGTTGTCGGGCCGAATACGGCACAGCAACTGACCCGCCTTCACGGGATCGCCTTCTTTCACGTACATGGCAATGATCTCACCCGACACGTCGGGGCTGATTTTCACTTCCACTTCCGGCTGTACCCGCCCCGACGCGCTCACCCGCTCCACAATGTCGGTACGCTGCGCCACGGCAAAATCGACTTCGGTCATGGGTGGTTTCCCAATCAGGCCCGCCTGCTTGGCTGCCACCAGTCCCACAATCAGTATCACAGCCAACGCGGCCAGTACCCACCAAACTCGATTTGACTTCTTTTTCATGAGTGAAAGAGCGAAAGAGTAAAAGAGTGAAAGAATGATCAGGCCGATTATCCGCAGCAATCACTCTTTCACTCTTTCGCTCTTTCACTAATTAAACGTAAGTGGCTTATTCTGGTAAAAATCTAAAATCTTGACGCGGAAAACATAGTCATATTTGGCTTGCACCAGCTGACCACGGGCAATGTCGTAGCGGTTTTTGGCGATATTGTAGTCTGTGGCGTTGATAGCCCCGGCGTTGTAGCGACTCTCGGCGGCGCGGAAGGCCCGTTCCAGCGAGATCACAGATGCCTCCGTGGCCTGGTAGCGGTTCGAAGCGGCCAGCAAACTGGTATAGGCCGTTTCAATCTGTTGCCGCAATTGCAGGCGCGTGTTGTCGGCGTTCAGCTGGGCGTTGCGCTGCTGAATGGTAGCGTTGGTGATGTTGGTCCGCGCCAGTCGCTGCCCAAAAATTGGGATATTCAAGTTCAACGATATTCCCTGACTAAGGTTGTTGTTCAACTGTTCCAGAAATGTGTAATCGGAACTAACAAAGCCAGTCGAGGTTGTAGAAACCGGAACAGATGCATTTCCCACGTTAATTGTACCGATTTCAGTCGTGACGATAGTATTCGTGCGTGTTATTTTCGGATTACCATTTGATGAATAGATCGTGTTCACACTGCCACTTAATGAAAGTCGGGGATACAAACCAGCACGGGCTACTTCGATACTCCGACGAGCAGCCTCAACACGCAAATCTGCTCCTAGCAGTTGTGGCTGTGTCTGCTTTGCTACATTATACACTTCCGATGCAGGAAGTTCGTAAGCTTCAATTCGTGGATCAGGCAGGTTTATAAACTCTACTTCAAACGGCTGTCCGGCGGGCAGGTTCATGGCCTGCAACAGGGCTAGTTTGGCCAGGTCAACGGTGTTTTGGTTGTTCACCACCACCAATTGGTCGTTGGCTAGTGTCGCCCGAATTTCGTATAAGTTAGCTTCCGGTGCCGACCCTGCGTTGACCAGTTTTTGGGTCCGGTCCACCTGAGCCAATGATGTTTCTACCTGCCGTTTGGCAATGGCCAGTTGCTCGGCACCGGTCAGCACGTTCAGGTATTGCTGAATTACGTTGAGCGCCACGTTGTTTTGCGTCGCGGCCAGTTCTTTCTCAGTTGCCTGTCTAATCAGCTTATTCTGCCTGATGGTATTTTTCAACTGATAACCCTGAAAAATGGGCATCGTTGCGTTTAATTGTAAGCTGTTCGTTCCAATAGTCCTATTAACAAACTGATAAGTAACAGGATCTACGTTGTACCCTGAGTTCACGTTTTGCGAGATAAACGCGTTGACAGAGGGCAGTTGGTTAAATCGTGATTGCCGGAGTTGCAGTTCGCTGCTTTCCACCTGCAACTGCCCCTGCTGAATGGTGATATTATTCTTCAGCGCAATATCGATGCACTGCTGCAGGCCCAGCACCTGCACGGCGTTGGCCTGCGTGTTGGTGGCCGCACCGGGCGTAGCCGCTACCGTAGCCGACGAGCCGGGGGTAATCGAAGCAGGTGTTTGCGCCAGGCATACCGAACCAGTCAGCGGCAGGATGCCAATAGAAAAGGTCAGCCCGATGGCCAGGAGCGTCTGCTTGAAGGGCATTTGGTAAGTAGTCATACGTAGTTGTGGTGTCAATGTTACACGCTTACTTTGGCCATGACCACCGTTTTGGGATAAACGGTGGAAAAGCGCCATGAATCTGGTTTATAATTCGGATATGCAATCTGCGGCCTCGTTTGGCTTTCAGGCCACTAACCGGGCCTTTCAGTATGGCGACGGCCTGTTCGAGACCATTCGTTATGAAGGGGGCAAACTCTGGTTTTGGCCCGACCATTTCGACCGCCTCACGCGGGGCATGGTTGCCCTGCAACTGGCCCCCGTCACGCCTTTCGCCCTGGACGAACTCCAGGCTACGGCACTGGACCTAATCCAACAGAATGGCCTGAGTGATGGTCCCGCCCGCCTGAAACTACAGGTGTGGCGCCAACCCGGCGGCCTCTACACCCCCACCACCCACGCCGCCGACTGGCTCCTGACCGCCCAACCCACCGAGCCATTTGGCATTACCAGCAAAGCCCGCCTCGGCATCTTCCGCGACGTGCGGCTGTCGCCCTCCTCAATATCGGCCTTCAAAACGTTGAATGCCCTCCCCTACGTGCTGGCGGGGCTGTTTCGGCAGCAGCATCACTACGACGAAGCCATTTTGCTCGACATCCACGGCCACGTTGCCGAGTGCGTGGCTTCCAGCGTCTTTTGGCTGAAAGACCATCAACTCTACACCCCCTCGCTCGAAACGGGCTGCATCGACGGCATTGTGCGGCGGCAGCTCATGCGCAATCACTCGGTGCAGGAAGGCCTGTTTCTACCTGAAGCCCTGGCCGACGCCGACGCCGTTTTCTGTGCCAACGTCAATGGCATTCAAGCCCTGCTAGACACGCCGGTGGAAGCGGTGAAACAGTTTAACGTTTAATGTCTAAGGTTTAAGGTTGCTTGCTTGTCAAGAGATCATTGTCAAGCGGACAACCTTAAACCTTAGACATTAAACGTTAAACTACCCTTTCCCCCTCCGGCACCAGCCAGCCGTCTTTCAGACGTACAATGCGGTTGCCGTATTCAGCATTGGCTTCCGAGTGAGTTACCTGCACGATGGTGACGCCGTCTTTCTGGTTCAGCTCGCGGAACAGGGTCATGATTTCTGCCGACTGCTCGGAGTGCAGGTTGCCTGTGGGTTCATCAGCGAAGATCACTTTGGGTTGCGCCACAATGGCCCGCGCCACGCCCACCAACTGCTGCTGCCCGCCCGATAACTGACTGGGGAACAGGTCTTTTTTGGCCACAATGTTGAACCGGTCAAGCACGTCGGCCACGCGGCTTTTGCGTTCGTTGCCCGGCACCCCTTTGTAGAGCAGCGGCGTCTCGATGTTTTCGTATACCGTCAGTTCGTCGATGAGGTGGTAAGCCTGAAACACAAAGCCGATGTGGCTACGGTGTAGTTCGGTGCGCTTTTTCTCCGACAGCTTCTGTACCGGTTCGTCCAGAAAGCGGTATTCCCCCTCCGAGGGCTCTTCCAGCATACCCAGAATATGGAGCAGCGTACTCTTGCCCGAACCGCTCGGCCCCATGATAGAAACAAACTCGCCCTGGTCGATGGTGAGGTTAATATTCCGCAACACGTAGGTACGGCCAAACCCGGCGGGGTAGTGCTTGGCCACGTTGACTAGCTCAATCATAATCGGTTATATTTGACAAGGTTAACTGCTAAACTAATGTACCACCCCTACTTCGACGGCCCGCTGCTTCTGCACGATGACATGGGCACCTATGCTCCGAGGATTCATCAGCGAATCATTGCCAGGCTGACGGCAGGTTTGGGCCATATGTATTTTCAGGAAAAAACATTAGCACTGGAGCCACTGCCCGAAACGATGGTTGACGAAGGTGGGGCTAGTCCAACACCAGATCTCATTTTGGCCAATAACGACAACGATACTATACCTGTTATTATCGAGGTTTGCCACACGGCTGGATTAAAACAGGATATGCGCAAAATCATCAAGTTAGTTGACGAAGACCTGTATGGCATTCTGGAGGGCTTCATTTATGACTACAAAACTCAAATCTGGTACCGTTATCAAGTGGGCAATGGTGGTTTGCTGGAAGAGACATCAGTTTCTGAACAGCTAAGCCTCGATCTTAACGCATTCCTGGTCGATTAGGTCATTCGCTTCGCTGTCATTCAATGGTCATTGGCTTCGCTGTCATTCGGTGGTCATTCAATAGTCATTCCATGACAGCAGAGCGAATGACTACTGAATGACAGCGCAGCCAATGACCAACAACCATAAAGTCAATCGCTGTGCCAGCGCACAAAAAAGCCCCAAATCAGCTGATTTGGGGCTTTTTTGTAAACTATGTCGTCCGTAATCGGACAGCCGCCGTTCGGGGGCGGACACGCTTATTGCTGGTTGATGGATACGCTGCCCGCCGTGGCCGACAGCACTACGGGAATTCCGCCGCCGTTGGTTTTGCCCACAATCCGGTCGCGCTCGGCCGAGCCGCTGAAGTTGTTTAGGGGCGCACTCACTCGGCTACCGCTCAGGTCGAGGCTCATACCTTTGTCCATGGGCATCTGTACCCGCACACTCCCCGCCGACGTTTCCAGTTTTACGTATTTGTCTACGCGGGTGAAGTTCACCTCTACGCTGCCTGCGCTGGTTTCGGCCTCGATGCTCCCGGCCATATCACGAATATGAATACCCCCGCCCGACGTACTGGCGTTCAGCTCGCCGTCGATGCGGTCGCCGTTGATGCTTCCACCCGACGTTTCTACGTTGATCATGCCGTTGAGGTTGCTGATGCGGATGCCCCCGCCAGAGGTGTGCATCTTCAGGTTGCCGCTGGAGTTGCTGGCGTCGATACTACCGCCCGACGTTTCAACCACCACGCGGTCGCGGCATTCGGTGAGCTTGATCCCCCCGCCAGAGGTATTTCCCTCAATATCGCCTTTCAGGTCGACCAGCGTAATGCCGCCCCCCGACGTTTCGAACCGCTGCTTGCCCGTCAGGTGGCTCATCTTAATGCCCCCGCCCGACGTGCTAATGTTGGTGGCCATGTTGCGGGGTGTAGTGAATTTGAAGCTAATGCTCAGTCCCCGTTTCCAGTTCCAGTTGAACGAACCACGCTGCTTAGCCACCGCCACCACCGTGCTTCCCTCCTGCCGGATATAGATTTCGTAGTCTTTCAGGCGGTCTTCAATCTCGTCTTTGCTCAGGTTACCGTTGCCATTGTTGCCGCGAATAAACATCTCAACCTTCACACCCGGCCCCGCACCACCTTCTACGGTAAGTCCCCCGCCCGATGTCTGCGCCCGCACCAGGTTGATGCCGGTAAACGACAGTGTCTTGTAGGGTGTATCGTCGTTTTCGTCCAGCGAAACCGTATATGCAGCACCGGCGGTGTGTTTATGGGTTGTTGGCGTGGCGGCAGCAACCACCTGGCCAGCAACCAACAAAATGGGCATGAATCGGGTAAACAAGGTTATGTTCATGATCGGGGCAGTTTAACGTGAATTAGTAGTATAGATGCCAAAGCAACGCAACACGTTGCATAGACCTAGTCGAGACGAATAAAATACCTGTATCAATTCAGGTGCCATGCCGTTAATCGTTTAACTGTCAGTTATTTATAATAGAAATATCTGTACGATTTCGGACAATCCTGTTCAACTCTGGACAGTGAGCGCCGTTTTTGTTGCGGTTACAGACAAAAACGAACCATATTAGTCAAGCATAGTCTATTTTATGAGTATACTTAAAAATAAATTAAGTGAGTAGACTAAGTACCCCTATTAAATAAATAGTCATTCATTCGTCTTAACTTTAGCGCATTCTCCGTAACGATAATCTACTAGTTGAGATGAAGAAAGTTTACCGTACCATCGCCCTGATGGGCTTAATGTTTTCATGCGCTGCCCCCCTGTTGGCCCAGCCGGCAGGTCAGGCCACAGTAACCCCGCCACGGACCGATTCAACAACTAATCGCCAGGGTCTACGCGTTGGCTTGAACCTGGGGCTTACCCAACTCTACGGCGATTTATCGACCCCTAACCTAAGCTTCGGTGCCGGGCTGAACGTTAGCTACCCGCTTGGGTCGGTGGTGGCCGTAACACTCCTTGCTGACCTTGGCTCATTGAGCGCGCAACAGGCCGACTATTACAACTCAAAAGCAACAGCCTCTTACGTTCAGGGGGCGCTTGGTGGCGCCTTCAACCTGACGCGGCTGTTCAAGGGCAAGCCCAAACCGGTACTTACCAGCCCAACTAACGGGCAGCTAGCCCCTGACAACTTCAGTGGCCACGCTACCACCCAACCCGCCAGGGGAAACCTGGAATTTTATATTGGCCTGGGCCTGATTGCGTTCGATGCCAGCGCCAGTTCGCTTACTACGGGCAAGTTGCAGCGTTACACCAATGGCACCGGTAGCCATCATACAGAATCGGATAATGTAACGGCCAAAGGCCCAGGCAATTTAGGGTTAACCCGCGAGCTTGTTGTTCCGCTAGGCCTTCGCTACAACCGGTCGCTGAACGCTACGCTCAGCCTTTACGCCGACCTGCGGTATAATTTCGTCGCCTCTGACAAGCTCGATGCTACCCGCGAGAACGACAATTCGACGATTGATACCCCTCAGGGCGGGGCTATTTTTGGTAAAGCCGTACTCAACACCAGCCGTGACAAATGGGCCTCGCTGTCAATCGGGTTGGCGTACCAATTCAAGCGCAAAGTCAGCGCCAACCGCATCCGGTCTACGGATTTTTGACATTTTCGCCGGAGATACTGGCGTAGTAACTGACTAATACTTAGCTGGTTTGTGGGCATTACACCCCACAGCCAGCTATTTTTTTGACCGCTTGTCTTGACAAATGCCTGTTCTTACCCTACTTTTGCATCACCAAATCGCTCAGGGCATCTGCCTGAAGGCGGTATATGCGAAAGTAGCTCAGCTGGTAGAGCGCGACCTTGCCAAGGTCGAGGTCGCGGGTTCGAACCCCGTCTTTCGCTCCACAATGAAGGCACCGCAACCAACGGTGCTTTTTTTGTACATGCCCGATTCGTCGGAATTGCCGGGATGGTGGAATTGGTAGACACGCCGGACTTAAAATCCTGTGGGCCACAAGCCCGTGCGGGTTCGACTCCCGCTCCTGGTACGGAATACAAAAGCACTGATTTTCAGTGCTTTTTGTGTTTTTAGTGCAGTCAAATAGACCCGCCCGTATGCGGAGGGCGGGTGTTTTTCGTTTGCTATATATGGCATTGTTCTTTTGGCATACCTGGTCGAAGTCAGACCGGATGGTGGTGATTAGTGGGCTGGCACTGCTGGTGCTCTGTACCCTTGGCTATACCTACGTGGCCTGGCAGGGGCTGGAAAACGTGGTATCCTGGAATGTGCTGGGTGAACTGGTCAGCCTGCCCGGTACGCTCTACAGCTTCACCGACGGGTTGCTTACCTACCCCATTACTGGCCGTATTCAAACCGTTACGAACCAATTTGCGGTGTCGCCCATGCTGGTACATCCGGGCATGGCTACGCTCTCGGTGGGCCTGCTGTGCGCGGCACTCACCTACGCGCTGGCCGCTATCTGTCGCCTACCCGCCCTGCGCTATCGGGTTGCCATGGCCCTGTTTGTGCTGCTGCTGGCCGTATGCCGGTTCGAGGTGCTGGGCCTGCCCGGTGGTGGGCGGTGGCCGTTTCTGGTGATGACGCTGCTGTTTGGTGGCGTCAGCTATT
This sequence comes from Fibrella aquatilis, assembly GCF_017353255.1. Lineage (GTDB taxonomy): Bacteria > Bacteroidota > Bacteroidia > Cytophagales > Spirosomataceae > Fibrella > Fibrella aquatilis. The sequence continues at coordinate 84,823 of NZ_JAFMYU010000020.1, forward strand.
ACTTCCACGCTTTCCAGACCGCCACCCGGTTGCTTACCCGGCTCCTGGTATTTGGCGGGCTGTTTGCTCTGGCGGCGCTAGGCATTGGCCTGGGGGCTTCGGTGGTGCATCCGGCGCAGTTGCTGTTAAGCTACGCCCTGGCGGGGTTGGTCATTATCAGCGTACTCTTCATCGCCTACATCGCCATCGACATTGTGGGCGGACTAGTGTGGCTTACGAGCGTCAGTCGCCCCAATGGTCGGCCACTGGGCGCGGTTAACTTCATCTTTATCAGTGCCTTATACCTGCTCAACCTACTCCTGATCTGGCTGCGCAATACCAAATCTATCGACTGGGACGTGCTCACCATCAGCCCGTTTCTGATTCTGCTGGTGTCTATTGCCATGGGTTTCTGGGGCTTTCGGCACCTGACCGAACAGCGTAGTCTGCTTTCCTTCAAAGACGCCGGGGCCGGGCTGTATCTGGGCTTGTCGGCGATGACTATCCTGACGGTGGCCTATGGGTTTGCCACAGCCAACGACCCGCTGATCGAAGTGTTTGAAGACGCTATTGTCTACAGCCATTTTATCATGGGTTTCCTGATGGTGCTCTACGTACTAGTCAATTTTTTGCCCATTTATCAGCAGCAGCTACCGGTCTACCGGGTGTTGTATAAAGCACGGCTGGCCGATCTGCCCCTGTTTCGGCTGGCGGGGGTTATTGGCATCGTTGGCGTGAGCATGTCGACGGGGCATTTCACGGCGCGGCAGGGGTACGCGGCCTGTTTGGCGGCACTGGGCGATGCCTATCAGGCTGAGAACGAGGCTGATCTGGCCCAGACGTACTACCAGGAATCGGTGGCGCAGGAGTATCAGCAACACAAAGCCAATTACGCGCTGGCCTCTATCGCCATTAACCGCAACGACCCGGCCACAGCGGCGCTGTTCTTCTCGCAGGCACTGCTCAAGCAACCTTCGCCGCAGGCGTTCATTGGCCTCTACAGCACCTACCAGCAAACAAACCTGTTTTTCGACGCCGTTAAAACCCTGCAACGGGGCATCAATCGGTTTCCTGACAGCGGCGAACTGCGCACCAACCTGGGCTACCTCTACGGCAAAACCGCCCTGGCCGACTCGGCGTTTTATTACCTGAAATCGGCGGCCGACCTCACCCCCCGCGCCAATGTACCGCTGGCGAATATACTGGCCCTGTATGCCCGCAACCCGCAGATTCTGGCCAGCGACTCGACCCTGTTGGCGCAGGTGCCTGACAGTGATGACCCCACCCTGACGGCTAATGCCCTGGCCCTGCGCCTGCAACAACCCCGCACTACCACGGTCTCCAACCAACCCGCCTGGCTGACCAAAGCCCGGCCCAACGCCGCCCTTGGCGTGGGTGAGTTTGCCGGGTTGTATAATTACGCCCTGTTGGCCCCCCGCCCCGACACGCTGCTATGCAATACAATCCAACGGGCTGCTTTGAACCCGGTTAACCAGACCATCAGCGACGAACTGTCGCTGGCGGGTGCGCTGGCCACTTACAAAGCGCATCGGCATCATGAGGCGTTTGGCCAGCTCACGCAACTGATTACCAACGACGCCCGCACCGCCCCCACCTACCGCACCATGTTGGGCCTGCTGGAACTGGAACAGGGACTAAACAAACAGGCGGCGGCCACCTTTGCGCAAAACACCGACACCCTCTCGACCGGCTACCGGGCCGTGGCGCTAACCAAAACGGGCGATCTGGTGGCGGCACAACCGCTTTGGGAAACGGCCACCCGCCACGATGCTACCCTGCGCGATGTGCAGCAGGCCCTCTACACAGCCCCTGCCTCGGCTACAAGCGGCTCAGGCTGGACCGATTTGCAGAAAGCGTTCTACGTCAGCTATCGCTCCGACGATGACAACCGGGGCAAGGTATGGGAAACCATTCGCGATGCCAGTCTGAAGACGGTGGCCGGCGCCACCCTGATTACAGACTATCTGGCCACCCGGCAGTACTTCTACGCGCAGATGATCTTGAGCCAGATGGGCAAACCAGCGCAGTTAACGCCCTTCGCCCGGTCATTGGAAAACCTTTCAGCACTACGCATAACCGCGTTTCGGACGAAGGACAAGGCAACTGATTCATTAGCTAAGACATTCTTTGTTGATCAGCATCTGGCCGAAGTGTCGCTGTTGCGGGGGCAAGCATTGGCCCGCCAAAAACGTCCTGCCGAAGCCCGGCAAGCCTACCAGGACGCTCTGCAACGGGCACCGCTCAACGCGACTATAGTACAGGAGACAGCCACTTTTCTGCGCCAGCATAAGCAGGTAAAAGACGCGTATGCCGCCGTGTTGCCAGCCCTGGATTATAACGAAGCCGACCCCGAATTGCTAAAAACGTACGTGCTGCTTTGCCTCGACCAAAGCCTGACCGACTATGCCGACGATGGTCTTACGCGGCTTCAGGTGGCCACCTCTCCCGCCGACTATCAGGCGTTTGAACAGGCCTATCAGCAAAAACTAGCGGCCATCGAAAACGCCCGCACCACGTTCAGAAACTAGCGTAGCTTTGGTATCCTAAAACCACCCGTACAATGGCTACGAATCTTCATTGGGTAAAGCAAGCGTTTGAACGCGATGTGCACATCACCGAAAACGGCGTGGAAGTGGGTCAACTGCACAGGGCGCTGCTGGAGCGCGACGTAAATGCCTCGTTATATACTACACGACTGCGATTTGACGTAACAGGGTTTCTGATCAATACGGTTAATATTCACGACCTGGCCGCCGCAGACCGGATTGTTGGAACGATCAAATTCTACTTTGGCAAACGAGCCGAACTGACGCTGGACACTGGCACAGTATACACCTGGAAACGCCATAACATCCTGATGCGGCAGTGGAATATGATTCGGGAAGGAGCTACTGACACCGACGATAAAGAAGTGGTCAACTACAGCCTGACGCGGTTATTTTTTACCCAGGAAGGGGATATTCAAGCCGACTTACCTTCGCCTGAGGTCGACATTGTTATTCTGGCGGGCCTCTTCATACGCAATTATTTTCAACGCCGTCGGCGCACGGCCGCTGGGGCAGTTGCCTTTGGTGCTTAATCAAGACTGTCCCAACAATGACTATTATTGAAACCCGCGCCATCTCGAAACGTTACGTCATGGGCAGCGAAGTGGTCGATGCCCTAAAATCAATCACCATCAATATCCAGAAAGGTGAATACGTGGCCTTCATGGGTCCGTCAGGTTCGGGAAAATCCACGCTGATGAACATTGTAGGCTGTCTGGATTCGCCTACGTCGGGGAGCTATGTGCTCAATCATAAGGATGTGAGCAACATGGGTGAAAACGAACTGGCCGAGGTGCGCAACAAAGAAATCGGATTTGTTTTCCAAACGTTCAACCTGCTGCCCCGCCAAACTTCGCTCGACAATGTGGCGCTGCCGTTGATTTACGCTGGCTATAGCAAAGCCGACCGTACCGAAAAAGCCATGATGGCTATGAAAAACGTGGGCCTTGAAAACCGCGCCGGGCACCGCCCCAACGAACTAAGCGGCGGTCAGCGCCAACGTGTGGCCATTGCCCGTGCTCTGGTCAACGACCCCAGCATCCTCCTGGCCGACGAACCCACGGGTAACCTCGACACCAAGACATCCTACGAGATCATGGACCTCTTCGACCAGATCCATGCCAAGGGCAACACCGTGATCATGGTAACCCACGAAGAAGACATTGCCGAATACGCCCACCGCATTATCCGCCTACGCGATGGCCTGATCGAGACTGATCGCGCCAACGCCAACATCCGCAAGGCAAAGGCATTTATGGTGTAGAGCTAAAAGCGTAGGGCTTAAAGCCAAGAGATAAGAGCCAAGAAACAAGAAAAGGCTAACGCAAGATTTTACGTGCGTTAGCCTTTTCTTGTTTCTTGGCTCTTATCTCTTGGCTTTAAGCCCTACGCTCTATGGCCGCAAAGCTGAAGCCGAATTGCCGGGGGCGGCTGCGGGAGCCTGCGCCGGTGCCGGACGGGGGGCCTGCGCTGCACTTGGTGCAGGGCGAGTAGTAGCCCGCTCAATGTTGGCGCTGTTGATATTGGCCGTACCGTTCTTGTCGATTAGGGCGTATGAGGCCAGCACCAGCAACACAATGCCAATACCAAGGCCCCAAGTGATTTGCTCTACCACGTCGGTCGTTTTTTTAACGCCCATTAGTTGGTTCGAGCCAAGGCCACCCAGTTCGCCGGAGAGGCCGCCACCTTTTGAATTCTGAATCAGGACCACCAGAATCAACAGGACGGTCAGAATGCACGCAAATACAATAATGGACGTAACTAACATACAGTAGAGGTCGTAAAAGTCAGTGGTGATTTAGCGGTTCGTGACCGATTTCGAGTCGTTCAACTCGCCTATTTTGGCCGCAAAGTACGCGTTTTTCTCTGGGTTTTTCAAGGCCAGCTTTTCGTATATGGCTATGGCTTTATCATACTTACCCTGCCGGGCCAGAATTTTAGCAAAACTTTCGGTCACCATGCTCCCAGCGGGCAACGTTGGCTGACTCCGTTGTGTGAGGTCTTCCTGGTCGGTATGGTCTCCGAGTTTACCTCGAACGGGACCGATACGCGGCTCATTACGGATGAAGTTTTCGATGATCTCCAACTGACGGCGGCGTTCCAGATCCTGCGCTTGCTGAGGATGCTGGTCTTCGGGGACCGTCTGTTCGGCCAGTGCTAGGTCGGCCTGCAAGGCTTCTTCAGCCAGCGTAGCGTCGTCGACAGGTGGTTTGGTTTCGGTAAAGAGCCCCTCCGGGGCATTGAAGGCCAGGCGGGGCATAGTAATAAGCGGCATCGACACACCACCCGACGTGCCGGGTTTGCTGCGGTACAGGGCGTAGCTTTCGTGCTTATAGTCGTCGGGAATAGGCACCTGCCGCGAGGCCAGCTCGTTGAGCTTAAGCAACAGATTATCAGACCATTGAAACTCATTTTCGATCAGCTTACGCAGGGCATTGCGGCTTAGCGCATGGGCCGCCGCCCGGCGCAGCAGCGGCACGGTCTGCCCCTTCTGGTGCATAGATGAGGCCTTGGCCGTCAGCGTATACAACGCCTGACAGTAAGGGTATGTGGCCAGGCTCTCCTGCATTTGCTGGAGGTCGGCTACGGTCAGGTCGTTGGGGTGAGTGACCCAATACGAAAACGTTTCTTTGTCAAGAGGCTGCATACAATTCAAGGGTGGCGTCGGGGTACGAAAGTACTGATTTACGACTTACGATGTACGAATTACGATTGGTTGCTGACGCGCGGGTTTGCTCCCGCATAATTCTGCTCTGGCCGCACCGGAATGCCGGACCACGGCGGACCGGTGAGCAATAATCCGAAATCCCCAATCCAAAATCCTCCTACCAGTCTGCGGCGGTTTTGTTGAATACGTCGAGGATAATCTGGTCCAGAATTTTGGGTACCAGTCGGCTTTCGTTTTGGCTTAGGGTCTGGTTTTGCGGAAAATCCTGATAAAAGGAGAAGGGTTGCTCGAAGCTTTTGGTATCGTCTTTATTATTGGTGAACCGCACCTGCACCGTTATCTGCAACCGGTTAAGCCCCGCCTGATCGGTTGCCGTAGGGGCCACGGCCACCAGGTCATAGCCCGCAATGGCGCCTTCGAGCACCAGATCGCCGCCGCTGGGAATCACCTTCAGGTTAGTGTAACGCTGATAATACTCCTTCAGCCGCTCGGTCAGGTCGAGGGGCAGGTTGGCCGGACCGCCCGCCGTTTGCAGCGTGAAGTTGTTGATCGTCACCGTCTTTATAGTCGGCGAGAGCGTAGTTCCCGAAAAGGAATAGACACCGCAGGAAGAAATTAAGAATTGAGAATTAAGAATTAAGAATCCCCAAAACAGACGCCTCAGTGATATATGATTCTTAATTCTTAATCCCCAATTCTTAATTTCTTCTTTACTCTTCATCAATTTCATACTGTTTTATTTTTCGGTATAACGTGCGTTCGGAGATACCGAGTGCCTGGGCGGCGTATTTGCGTTTGTTGCTGTTGCGGCGCAGGGCTTTCACAATCATCTCTTTCTCTTTCTTCTCCAGCGACAGCGAGTCATCGTCTTCCGTTTCGTGGCTCACGTCTTCTACCGTCACGTCGTTAATGTCGCCATCGGTGTCGTCCATGATCTGCACCGCCGGGTGGCCAAAATCGGGTTCGTAGGCGGGCACGTCGCGGCCGGCCGTACCGTTGGGCAATAGCCGGGTATAGTTTGGCTCGGCGGGGTCGGGCGGGCCGGGGTAGCCGTTGTCGGCGGGAGTGGTCTCGAACAGATCGCGGTGTTTGTGTAGCAGTTGACTACCGTAGGCTTCGTTGCCCAGGGCTTCGCGCACCAGCTTTTTCAGGTCGTTCATGTCGCGGCGCATGTCGAACAGAACCTTATAGAGCAGTTCACGCTCTGAAAACGAATCGGTGGGGCCATTGCCACTAATAGCTGTCAGCGCCATCGAGCCAGCTTGCCGGTCCTGATTGCGGGGCAGGTATTTGGCCAGCGTTTCGCCGTCGATAGGCTTATTCTGTTCCGATTCGAGGATAGAGATTTGCTCGGCCAGGTTTTTCAACTGGCGGATATTGCCCGGAAACGGAAACGCCAGCAGCAACCGCCGGGCGTCGTCGGTGAGTTGAATGGGCTTGATCCGGTAGCGCTCGGCAAAGTCGGTGGTGAACTTGCGGAAGAGCAGGTCGATGTCGTTGCCGCGTTCGCGCAGAGGTGGCACAAAAATGGGCACCGTGTTGAGCCGGTAGTACAGGTCTTCGCGAAAACGGCCTTTTTCCACCGCCGCCAACAGGTTTACATTGGTGGCCGCCACCACGCGCACGTCGGTCTTTTGCACTTTCGACGACCCCACGCGGATGAATTCGCCGTTTTCAAGTACGCGCAGCAGCCGGGCCTGCGTACCCATGGGCATCTCGCCAATCTCGTCCAGAAAAATGGTGCCGCCGTTGGTGGTCTCGAAATAGCCTTTCCGCTGGTCTACAGCCCCCGTAAACGACCCTTTCTCGTGCCCGAACAGTTCCGAGTCGATGGTTCCTTCGGGAATAGCCCCGCAGTTGATGGCAATAAACTGCCCGTGTTTGCGGGCGCTGAGGCTGTGGATGATCTTGGAAAACGACTCTTTGCCACTGCCACTTTCGCCCGTGATGAGCACCGTCAGGTCGGTCGCCGCCACCTGCGTGGCCACGCTGATGGCGTAGTTGAGCGCCGGAGCGTTGCCAATAATCCCAAACCGCAGCTTAGCCGACTGTATTTCCTGTGTGTTCATAAGGGGAGAAAAAATGTACAATGCACAATGAATAATGAACAATGCGGTCCGACGGGTCGGCTTCGCCGGTCCGCCGCTCGCCGAATCGGTGCGGCTTTGAGTGTTCCAGCGCGAAGCCGACCCGTCGGACCGCATTGTTCATTATTCATTGTGCATTGTACATTAAACTACTTTTCCAATGAGCGTGGCCGATGAGCAGTCGGTGACGAGTACGTTGACGTAATCGCCTTTTTTATAGTTACCCCGGGGGAAGACCACGATTTTGTTCTGGTCATTCCGGCCCGATAAATCATCCTCTGACCGTTTCGAGAAGCCTTCCACCAGTACCCGCTGCACTTTGCCCAAGTGGCGTTGGTTACGCTCCAGCGACAGGTCGCGTTGCAGGGCTATGATCTCGTTAAGGCGGCGTTTTTTCACATCCTCCGGCACATCATCGGCGTATTTTTTGGCCGCCAGGGTGCCGGGGCGCTCCGAATAGGCAAACATATAGCCGTAGTCGAAGCGGGCGTATTCCATCAGCGACAGCGAATCTTGGTGTTCTTCTTCCGTCTCCGAGCAAAAGCCCGATATCATATCATGCGAGATACCACAGTCGTCGCCCAGAATAGCGCGGATGCGGTCTATCTTCTGGAGGTACCACTCGCGGGTGTAGGTCCGGTTCATCAGTTCCAAAATCCGGGTGTTGCCACTTTGGGCCGGCAGGTGGATGTAGTTGCAGATATTATCGAACCGGGCCATCGTATAGAGCACATCGTCAGTGATGTCTTTGGGGTGCGAGGTTGAAAAGCGCACCCGCAGGTCGGGATCGATACTCGCCACGCGGGCCAGGAGATCAGCAAACGTAACAGGCGAAGAGCCTGGAGCAGAAAGCACAGCGCTACTACTGCTACTACTGCTGTCCTCTACTCTTAGCTCTACGCTCTCCGCTCCTCGCCATTTATAGCTGTCCACATTCTGCCCCAGCAGGGTTACCTCGCGGTAGCCGTCGGCGAAGAGTTGTTCGGCTTCGCGCACGATGCTGTGGGGGTCGCGGCTGCGTTCGCGACCACGGGTGAAGGGCACCACGCAGAAGCTGCACATGTTGTCGCAGCCACGCATGATGGAAATAAAGGCCGTGACGCCGTTGGAACCCAGGCGAATCGGGGCAATGTCGGCGTAGGTTTCTTCACGGGAGAGAAAGACGTTAACGGCCTTTTGGCCCGTTTCGGCCTCTTCCACCAGCCGCGGCATGTCGCGGTAGGCATCGGGACCGGCCACGATATCAACGATCTGTTCTTCTTCTAACAGCTTAGTCTTGAGGCGTTCGGCCATACAGCCCAGTACGCCAACCACCAGTTCGGGTTTGCGTTTTTTGAAGGCCGTGAGATGCACCAACCGGTTGCGCACTTTTTGTTCGGCATTATCACGGATGGCACAGGTATTCAATAAGATAACGTCGGCTTCATCGGCCGTTGAGGTGGTAGCAAACCCGGCGTTGCGCATTACGGCCGCCACAATCTCCGAGTCGGAGAAGTTCATCTGGCAGCCGTAGCTCTCGATATAAAGCTTTTTTTTGCCAACAGCCAGCTCATCGACAGAGACGCGAGGTAGTTCGGCGGCAGCTTTATCGTCGGGCGAAAGGATAGTTAATTTAGCAAAGCGTTCCATCCAGCAAAGGTACGAATTTAAGAAGCCTAGTGCTGACAGTTTGTCAGGCTTAAATAATCGTAAAGCCCCTCGTTAGAATGTTTCTATTTATCTATAGATATAATATAGTAATATCGGTTACGACGTTTTTTTCATGTTTCTTCTTTTATGTGTTTGCACACAACGAGTTAGGCGCTTAGTTTTGGCTGTCTTCGGGCAAAAACGAACCCCATAAAATCAGCTTCAATGAAAAAAATTTATGCACCCTGCCTCGCTATAGGCATTGGGTTACTGAGCCTCACCAGTTCCTTAGCCCAGCAAACCGCCGTTGACTTTTTTAACGAAGGTGTTCAAAAAAGCAACGCTAAAGATTTTACCGGTGCGTTGCAGGCCTTCACCACGGCCATCATCATGAACCCCGAAAACTCGGCTAGCTATTACAACCGGGCGCTGGCGAAAAGCAGCCTCAATGATATTCAGGGAGCCGTTGGTGACCTCGACCAAGCCATTGAACTAAACCCACAGGATGCCAACGCCTTTTTATATCGGGGCATGAGCCGCTCTAAACTGGAAGACTTTCGGGGCGCCATGCAGGACTTCAATCGGTCTATCGAACTAAGCCCCAATGATGCGTTCCTGTACTACAACCGAGGTTTGTGCCGGTCGCAGATGAACTACCTGGCCAGCGCCCTGACCGATTTTAACAAGGCAGCCTCTATCTCACCTAACGATGCCAACGTGCTGACGGCGAGGGGTAATTGCAAAAATCAGCTGACCGACTACCGCGGTGCCCTGGCCGACTTTGGCCTGGCCCTGGAAAAGTCACCGAACAAGATCAGCGCACTAGCTGGCCGGGGCTATTCGCGGTTCAAAACGGAAGATTACAAAGGTGCCCTGGCCGACTTCTCGCGGTCTATTGAGCTTAACCCACAGGATGCCGACCTGTTTTATAAGCGTGGTCTGGTGAAAACCCGTATGGCCGATTTCGAGAATGCCGTAGCTGACTACAATAAAACCCTGGAACTGAACCCCAATCATTACAAAGCCTTTTTTAGCCGTGGCTTCTGCCGCAGCCGTACCGGCTCAAACAAACTGGCCCTGACCGACCTCGACAAAGCGATTGAGATGGACAACCGGGGGCTACAAACCACCAAGGCGTATTACAGCGAGTTCATCACCCAAAACTTGCTGCCCCTACTGGCTACGGTAGTACAGGACCGGTATAAGGTATCTGAACTGGGCGACGACCGGGCCGATGCCTATCTGGTGCGGGGTATCCTGAAAAACTCGACCGGCGACGGCAAACCCGCCCTGGCCGACCTGAACCGGGCCGTAGAACTGAACCCCACTAGCTCTGAATCGTACTTCATCCGGGGCATTATCCGCTCATCATTGGGTGATCAGAAAGGCGCACTCATCGACTGCAACAGCACGGTGAAACTAAACCCCCGTCACGCCGAAGCCTACTACCTGCGCGGCCTGGTGCGCTACGATTCGGGCGATGAAGTAGGTGGTTGCACCGACCTGAGCCGCTCCGGCGAACTGGGCTACGTACAGTCCTACAAAATCATCGCCGACCGCTGCAATAAGGTGATTAGGCAGTAGAAGAGTCTGGAGAGTCAGGAATAGCAAAGAGTCCTGTTTAGTCTGGAAAGTCGTTTTTACGAACGATGTCTTTCCAGATTAAACAGGACTCTTTGCTATTGCTGACTTTCCAGACTTACTGTACTCCTTTATACGACTTTCCAGACTTGATAGTTGCCGTTACCAACAATCCCAGGCACAGACCGGTGGTGTCGGCGAGGGCGTCCTGCCAGTCGCCGCTGCGACCAATGGGCATGATGGCCTGGTAGATTTCGGTGCCAATGGCGTAGCCTACGCCAAATAGCAATGTGCGCCGCCACGACCAACCCGCCAGCCGCCACAAGATGGCAATACCAAAAAAGGCGAAACAATGCACCCACTTATCGCGTGAGTTGCCCAGGTCGGGCATACCGTCGCCGGGGATAGACATACCTGCGAGGATGGCCACTGTCCAGGCAATAGCCAGCCAGCGGGTTACTTTCTGAAACGTTGGCGTAAGCATCATACTAGATTACTGACTCCTCAGCCGCCGTTCGGTGAAGGCCAGAAAAAAAATGATCAGGCTAAGGAGATAGATAATGTTGCGGGTGTCGATCAGGCCGCGCCCCAGGGCTTCATACTGGCTGTCGAGGCTGACGTAGCTAAGCCAGTAGGCCAGGTCAGATGTGCCCAGCAGGCCGCTGAGGGTGCTGAGGCCCGCGTAGAGCAGTAGGTTAACCACCGCCCCCGCCACAAACGCCACCACCTGATTGTCGTTGAGCGACGATGCCCACAGGCCCACGGCCACAAACACGCCCGCCAGTAGCAGTAGCCCTACATACGAACCCGCCACCGCTGCCGAGTCGACGTTGCCGGGCGGGTTGCCAAGCTGGGAAAGGCTGTAGTAGTAGATGAGCGTGGGCAGCAGGGCCAGCGCCACCAGCAGCCAGTTGGCCCAGAACTTACCCAACACCACCCCCCAGCGGCTTACGGGCTTGGTCAGCAGCCATTCCATGGTACCGCCGCGCACTTCGTCGGCAATGGAGCGCATGGTGATGGCGGGGACCATGAACACCAGCACCCAGGGCGTAAGGGTAAAAAACTGCCCCATGTCGGCAAAGCCGTAGTCGAGCAGGTTAGTGTCGGCAAAGACCCACAATAGCAGGCCCAGCACCCCCAAAAACACCCCCAGAATGATGTAGGCGATGGGCGAGCTAAAAAACTGTCCGATTTCTTTTCTAAAAATTGCCCCCATTGATTACCGTGAAAAAGGGTCGACCGGTTCGCGGCGTACGATGGCCGAAATAATCAACGACAGAATGGCCCCGCTTAGCGCCGACCAGATGAGTCCGCCCAGAAACAGGATGCCGGGTGAGGTAAACTTCTGCGACATTTCCATGGCCTGATCAATCTGATCGTCGGTCATATTACCCTGATCTTCCAATTGTTGACGCGCAATTTCCAACCCCTCCTTCATCACGTTGGGGTCAATATAGGTCATGTATATAATGGAGTAGGTGGTAGAGAGCATGCCCATAATCGTGGCCGTCAATACACCCAGTCCCACGCCTTCGCCGATAGACAGGTAGCCGCCGTTTTCGCGTTTGTATTCGGCAATGGCTAGATACAGACCGCCAATGGTAAACACAATGGTTACATACCCCAGCGACTGGTTCCGGTTCATTCCGGTAACGAACAGGATGGTCTGGTAGATGATGGTGGTGATGCCGGCCACAGCGCCCCATTTCAGGGCAATTTTAGCGGTAGAGGGTTTTTCATTCATGGTTTCAGTACGGAATAATCCTGCTTGCGGAAGAGTAACGAAATGATGAGGGCCACAAAAATGGTGTAGAGTGTTTTCTTGCCCAACATGCTCAACGGAATCACATCGGGGCGGCTTTCTTTAGTTTGCTTGAGCAGCGCCACGTAGGCTTCCTGGCCAAACTGTTTCACCATGGCGGCTTTATCGCCCATCTGAAACGCCATCAGGTCGTTGATGTAGCGGGTAAACAGGCTGGGTTGTATGTAGGTGATGAAGCCGTAGATCAGCCAGCCCGCCAACAGCGCCCCCACCGTGTTGACCACATAGCAGATGGTGAGGCCCTCCCAGAGGTGCAACATGCCCTTGCCCACGTTTTTGCGGTAATACCACACCGCCGCCACCATCAGAATGATGTGAATACCGTAGTCGAGGGGGTATTTTTCGATGATAAACAGCGCCGACCGACCCGTAGCGTAGAGGCCCATAAAGTAGCCAAAAACGGCCAGCCCCGCCCCCAGCCCAAACAGCAGCGGTATTTTTAGTAAGGGATGATTGAAGTAAGACATAATTAGAGTTTAAAAGTCTAAGGTCTAATGTTCAAGGTTGCTGGCGCGAGTGGCTTCGCGCTCTGGGTGGCTGACGCGTGGCCCTTCGACAGGCTCAGGGTGACAATGAACTTGAGTCAAGTTCACTGAATTGCTTCAGATGGGCTGTCACCCTGAGCCTGTCGAAGGGCCGCGCGTCAGCAACCAGAGCGCGAAGCAACCACCAACTACAAACCACAAACTACAAACTCCTTAAACTAAAAATACCCCCCAGCACCGTGCCCACTACGTTTCCGACCAGGGTTTGGCCCAGTAGCGGGCTGTTTTTGGCGGACGACAGTGTGCGGGCGTAGGTCCAGGAGGCGGTTGGGTCGAAGATAGTTAACGCGGCGGATTGGCCCTCGGCCAGTGTGACGGGCGGCAGGCGCAGCACCCGGCGCGGTCCTGTGGTGAGTCGGTCGATGAGGTCGGGCAGGGGGAGTCGGTTTTGGTTGTGGGTTTGCAACAGGGCAAACACCGTTTCGGCTCCCAGCATCCCAAATTCGGCCACGTCGAACTCTACGTTTTTGGTTTCCTCCTCATGCGGGTGGTGGTCCGACACCACTGCGTCGATGGTGCCGTCGGCCAGGCCGGCCCAGAGTGCGGCCACGTCAGCGGCACCACGAAAGGGCGGATTCACTTTCAGGTTAGAATCGAACCCGCTCAGCGCCTCGTCGGTGTAGGCCAATTGGTGGGCGGCCACGTCGCAACTGACGGGCAGGCCCTGCGCTTTGGCGTCGCGGATCAGGGCTACCGACTCGGCAGCCGAGAGGCAAGCAAAATGCAGCATTGGGGGGGCATCATGGGGAGCGGGGTCGGTTTCCAGCACGTAGGCCAGCAGCCGCAAATCACGCGCCACGGTCATCACCTCGGCCAGGGCGGGCAAGCCTTTCAAGCCCAGTTGCGTACTCTGAACCCCCTCGTGCATTTGCCCGTAGCGCGTGAGGCGGGCATCTTCGGGCCGGTTGACGAGCAGCCCCCCAAACGGGCGCAGGTATTGCAGGGTTTTAGCCAGCAGGTCGGGGTGTTGCAGCGGATGGTCGCCGTCGGAAAAAGCCACGGCCCCCGCCCGGTGCAGGTCGATCATATCGGTAAAGTCTTCACCCTTAGCGCCTTTGGTAATGGCCGCTACCGGATGGAGCCGTACGTTGGGGAAGCCATCGGCGGTGCGGCGCAGGTAGCCCAGGGTGTCTTTGGCATCGACCACAGGCTGGGTGTTGGGTAGCAGGGCCACGTCGGTGAAGCCCCCGGCAGCGGCCACCCGTGCCAGGTCGCCCAGTGTTTCGCGGTGTTCGTAGCCGGGGTCGTTGGCAGCAGCGCGCGCATCGACCCAACCCGCCGATACGTGCAGGTTTTTGCCCTCAACTACCACGGCCCCTACCTCCGGCTGGTAGTCGGCGCTCGTTGGCAGCATACTGGCAATGAGTCCGTTACGCACCCACAGGTCAACCAACTGGCCGTTGAATGGTGAGGCCCGATCTACTACCCGCGCTGACCGAATGACTATATCCATTGGCATGAAAAAGGCTCCTCAACTGGGGGAGCCTTTCTGAATGAGTAAACTGAAACGGAACGAGTTGATACTGAACACGGAAGACGGCACCAACATAGCCAGCAGCAACGTGTGGGCAGCCTTCTTCATGATCTAGCCCTACTGGCCAATGAGGTCTTTGTAGGCATCGACGCTCATCAATTCCTCAACTTCGGCGGCGTCTGACGGACGAACGCGCACGATCCAGCCGCGGCCGTAAGGGTCGGTGTTGACCAGTTCGGGGCTTTTTTCGGCTTCGTCGTTCATTTCCATCACTTCACCGGCAATGGGCAAAAACAGGTCTGATACCGTTTTAACGGCCTCTACTGAGCCAAACACCTCGCCTTTGTCGAGCGTTTGGCCCAGGGTATTAATGTCTACATACACGATGTCGCCCAGTTCATGTTGTGCAAAATCGGTGATGCCAACAGTAGCGGTGCCGTCGGCTTCGAGGCGAATCCATTCATGATCCGCTGTATAACGTAGTTCGTCTGGGAACGTCATTTGAGTGCATTGGTTATGCTGCAAAAATAGGGGTAAAAGTCGATAGTCCTGGCGATGAGAAACAAGAAGTGAGAGAAGAGAAACAAGAGCCTGCCAGCCGTAGCACAAGCATCAGTCTATGTCGTAAATTAGCTAGCCAGACGGTTCTTGTCTCTTGCTTCTCACTTCTTGTTTCTCACCACCAGAACTGTCGACCTTATTTATGCCTTATGAAGTAGCTATCATTGGTGCCGGTTTTGCCGGGTTGGGGGCAGCCATCCGGCTTAAGCTGAGTGGCCGCCACTCGGTTGTAGTATTTGAACGGGCCGATGACGTGGGCGGCACCTGGCGCGAAAACACCTATCCCGGCTGTGCCTGCGACGTGCCCTCGCACCTGTATTCGTTTTCGTTTGCACCCAACCCCCACTGGTCGAAGGCCTATTCACCCCAGCCCGAAATCCAGCGCTACCTTCAGCAGTGCGTAGACCGGTTCGGTATTCGTGACCAGATCCGGTTCAACACCGAAATCGTCTCGACCGTGTGGCAGGAAGACAAAGCCTGCTGGCAACTTACCGACAGCCACGGCACCGTGACTACCGCCCGAGTGGTGGTGGCGGCCATTGGCCCGCTCAACCGCCCCAGCGTACCGAAGCTACCGGGCCTCGATACCTTCACGGGCACCACCTTCCACTCGGCCCGCTGGAACCACGACTACGACCTCACGGGCAAGCGCGTGGCCGTAATCGGCACGGGGGCGTCGGCTATTCAGATCGTGCCGGAGATTGCCCCTTCGGTAGCACAACTCACTGTTTTTCAGCGCACTGCGCCTTACGTTACGCCGCGTAACAACCGCAACTATGCCCCCTGGCAGCAACGATTATATGACCGGGTGCCTGCCTTACAGCAACTACACCGGGGCTTTTTCTACTGGCTCAACGAGCTGTTTGGCCTTTCGTTTATGGGCAACGACGTGATCAACAAGCTGGGCACAGCGCAGGCCCGTAAACACCTCGAAAGCCAGATCAGCGACCCCGAACTGCGCCGCAAAGCCTGGCCCACCTACAAGATGGGCTGCAAGCGCGTGCTCGTTTCCGACGATTACTACCCTGCCCTTACCCGCCCCAACGTGGCCCTAGTGACCGACCAAATTGCCGCCGTGATGCCTACGGGCATCCGCACCACCGACGGACAGGAACGCCCCTTCGACGCGCTTATTTTCAGCACGGGATTCGTCGTGGCCGACATCTACCTGAATCAAACGCTGACCGGCCGCAACGGTCGCAGCCTGCTCGACGAATGGGCACAAACCGGCGCGCAGGCCCTGCTGGGCACCACGGTGTCGGGCTTTCCGAACCTGATTTTCCTGATGGGTCCCAACACCGGACTGGGTCATAATTCGGTGGTGCACATGATCGAGTCGCAGCTCAACTACATGATCGACTATCTCCGCCACCTGGAACAGGCGGGCGACGGCGCGTTTCTGGACGTGAAGCCCGACATCCAAGAAACCCACAACGCCGACTTGCAACAGCAACTGACCGGCACCGTCTGGGCATCGGGCTGCCAGAGCTGGTACATGAACGAGCAGGGTCGCAACACCACCCTCTGGCCCGCTCTCACCGTCAGCTACCGCAACCAAACCCGCCGCATCAACCTGGCTGATTACACGGTGGAGCGATTATAAATGAAGAATGTACAATGAAGAATGTACAATGAAGAATGTACAATGAAGAATGTACAATGAAGAATGTACAATGAAGAATGTACAATGAAGAATGCACATTCCTAATTCTTCATTACCTTTTAAAACAAAAAAGAATGCTCACCATTCGCCTGGCCACGGCGCAGGACCACGACGCGCTATGGTCTATTATTCAGCCCGTTATACAAACTGGCGACACCTATATGTACGCCCCCGACACCCCGCGCGAGGCGATGCTGGCCACCTGGTTGGCCGATACCAAGCATACCTACGTAGCCGAAACAGACGAACAGGTAGTGGGCACGTTCTTTTTGTGCGCCAACCAGCCGGGCCTGGGCGCGCACGTAGCCAACGCCGGGTATATGGTTCATCCCGATCAGCGCGGCAAAGGCATTGCCCGGCAACTGTGCCTCTTCTCGCTCGACGAAGCCCGTCGGCTGGGGTTTCAGGCCTTACAGTTCAACGCGGTTGTTTCCACCAATACGGTGGCTGTGCGGCTGTGGGAACAATGCGGGTTTAGCCGGGTGGGTACGGTGCCTAAGGCGTTCCGGCACCAGGCGCTGGGGCTGGTCGATACGTACGTGATGTACCAGTGGCTGGGTGCTTAGATCACGCCTTAAATTCCGATTATAGCTATCGTTTCATGGCTGGATAAAGTAAATTTGACAAATGTACTCGTACCATATCTTCCTCAACCCGTTATGAATGCAGTGGTTACCTCTGTGCCGACAGCCTGGTTGCAGCGCATAGTAGATGCCTCGCTGACGGGTATGGTGGTCTACGAAGCCGTCCACGCCGACGGTGACGAATCGGCTATTACCGACCTGCGTCTGGTACTGGCCAACGAAGCGGCCAAAGCCGACTTCCCGTCAGACTGGTTCGCACAAACCCTGCTCGAAACGGCCCCTGAACTGGTCAGCACGCCTTTTTTCGCCCAACTGGTGGCCGTACTGGATGAGGGTACGTCCTGCCGGTTTACCTACACCACCAACCACGCCACCAACCCGCGCTGGTTTGAGGTGTCGGCGGTAAATATGGAGCAGCAGGGAGTGTTATCGTACCAGGAAACCACCGGGCAAAAGCGGCTGGAGCAGCAGGTTGATGAGTACAAGCACCTGATCGACAATGCGTTGGCGGGCATTTCGCACTTCACCAGCGTGCGCGACGACAACGGCACTATCATTGATTTCAGGTACAAATCATACAACAAAGCAGCCGGTGCGGTCACGGGCCTCACCGCCGACGACGTGGTGGGCAAGGGCATGCTGGAGCTATTTCCCGAACACAAGACTAGCGGTTTTTTCGACAAATGGGTTGAACTGGTTGAAACCGGTGCTTCGGTGCGGTTTCAGGATCGGTACAAAGGCGAAGGCTACGATTTTTGGTTCGACACGCAGGCGGTGGCCTGGAAAGACGGCTTTATCCGGTCGTACATTGACATTACGCCTATTAAAACGGCCGAACTCGCGCAGCAGCGGCAGGCCGAACTGTTGGACAGCCTGATTACCGCCGCACCCATGGCCGTGGCCCTGTACGAAGCCGTTCGGGATGCCGCCGGCGAGATCGAAGATTTTGTGTGTGTCCACGTCAATCAGGCCGCTGCCGATGCGCTCCAATTTCCGATAGCAGAATTAAACGGCAAACGCATGACGGCCATCAACCCACGTGTGAAATCGAGCCACGCCTACGAACATTACCTGCACGTGACCACTACGGGAGAGCCATTGCAGTTTGAACGGCAACTGGGCAACCAATGGTTTTTGGTGTCGATGGTCAAGTTTGGCGATGGCTTCGTGAGCGCCTCGCTCGACGTGACCGAAAGCCGACTGTATCGGCAGCAGCTGGAGGCAGCCAACCAGGAGTTGCTACATTCAAACGACAACCTGCAACAGTTTGCCTACGTGGCCAGCCACGACCTGCAGGAACCCCTGCGGAAGATCCGCGCCTTCAGCGACCTCATCGGCGAACGCTACGGGGTCGAACTCGGTGCTTTCGGGCAGGATGCCCTCCAGCGGATGCAGTCGGCGGCGGGGCGCATGAGTCAGCTCATCAACGACCTGCTCATCTATTCGCGGATTACGACGCACCGGCAGCCCTTTGCGCCCGTTGATCTGGAACAACTCCTCGACGAGGTGCTGCTGGACCTCGACCTGCGCCTGGCCGAAACCGGGGCCGTGCTAGAGCGCGACCAACTGCCCGTGGTGGCGGGCGATAGTTCGCAGTTGCGCCAGTTGCTCCATAACCTGCTTACCAACGCGCTGAAGTTCCACCCATTGCACAGCCCCGAACACGTCCCCCACATTCAAATCCGTTGCCAGCGCACCGAAACCGACGGCCACGGCTGGTATGAGATCAGCATCATCGACAACGGCATCGGCTTCGACGATAAATACACCGACCGCATCTTTCAGGTGTTCCAGCGCCTGCATGCTCAGCAGCTATACCCCGGCACGGGCGTAGGCCTGGCCATCTGCTTCCGTGTAGTAGACAGCCACGGCGGCACCATCAGCGCCACCAGCCAACCCGGCGAAGGCTCAACATTCCTGGTGCGGCTACCAGCGTAGGGGTGAAAGAGTGAAAGCGTGAAGGGAGGCCGTTGTCGCTTGGCTCCAGCCGAGTGACAACGGCCTCCCTTCACGCTTTCACTCTTTCACCATTCGCTCTTTCACTATTCCCCCCTACTGCGCCAAATTAAACCTCGCCTGGATGCCCCCGGCGGTGGTGGCGCGGATGAAGCTGTTGGTCACGAGGGGATCATTGAAGGAGCGGTCGAAGTAGGCGTTCAGGCTTAGGCGGCTGTTGACTACGTAGCTGATCTGGGGGCGCAACTGGAAGTTGACGTTACCCGCCACGATGGTCTGCTGAGAATTTAACTCCCTAGGTTCTGCACATTTTGCTCAATCTGAGCGACAAAATCATCTAGTGAAATGGTGATCATTTTCGTATTAGTAAAGGCTTCATCCTCAGCACTCATTGGTAATGGTACGCTCTTGAGAGGGTCAATATTCCATCCAAAAAATCTACGTGTTACTCCATAACCAATAATCAAATTATCTCTGCTTTGCGTCACTTTCAGATAGCCTATATACTCATCTGAAAAATCAAACGGCAGATAAACAGTTTCATCTTGCTTGATATTTTCAATAACGGATTTCCATTCTAATAATATGTGTTTCAAAACAGTCGCTGCTTTATTGAACACGCCATGTTCAGGGATTGAGCCTTCATCTATCACAAAAAAATAAGAGTCAACGACTTTTTCCAACTGCATTTCTTGCCATGTCACGAAGACGTCTTCGTGAGCAGATCTCTTGATATTATCAATAAGCCTAATGTTGATCATCTTTGTATATTAGTGATTTACAATTGGCAGTTTCTGCTCTAGGCAGAAACTGCCAATTGTAAATTATTTAATAGGATAAGCAGAGATAACCCTTGTAACACCATTTTTTTCAAAAGTTACTAAACGTAAGGAACTCAAGGACGCTCCTGAACCTATCGAACCACCCTCCCAACCTATTACTTTACCCATTGGAATGTCTCTGGTCAAATAGCCCCTACTGTCTACAAATCCACTAATTCCATTATTTATGGCTTTTTCATAAGCGTCGTCCACTAGGCCAACCAATTCAGATGCTGGCCCATTAAACACCCCTTGGTATTCTTTTACAAGATTATTGTTCAAGTGGTTAAATACATGACTGAGCGCATCTTCAGGGTTTTTTGTGAGGCCGTAAGCTAAACCTTTGCTTGAGAAGAAAACCTTTATGCTACTGTCAAATTTCAAGGCATTTTTTGCCCATTTGCCAAAGGTAGCCATTTGACCACCAATAGGCAGTGTAGCTGCAAAACTGAAGCCAGCGTTTCCAGGCTCGCCCTCAAGTAGGTAAATACCACCGTTTATCAGGTCGGGCAGTTCACCAACTCCCGGTACAAGTCCTGCAATATCGAAGAAGAAATGAATAGCTCCCATTGAGACATTCTTCACCGCTTCAATCAAACAACGTGCCTGACTCCAGTCAGGATGCATCATATGCAAGACGGCCGATTCACGGGCCAGTTTCTGTACGTATTGCAATTGGGTCATTATAGGATAACCCGGACTCTCGAAAGGCTGTTGTTCCAGTTGATTGAAATTGGACAAACCAAAAACAGTGAGAATGCGATTTGCTGCTTCAATCTCGTACGGGTCCGTATCGTCAACTATATTATAAGCTATATAAGTACAAACAAATTGCTGAAACATTTGAGCACTTGGCCGATCTCCGTTTTGAGCAATGTAGTTCTTCATGCTGTACATTACCGGCTGATACGTCCTCATTAATGACCTCTCAGGCTCGTTAAAAAATATCGACGGTGAGTGGTAGTACTCCATTGCATAAAGGAATCTGTCAACCTCACTTTGACCCGACACGCCATTATCATCTAAGGTTTGGGGTGGCTCACCACCGCCGCTACCAGTACCGCCACCGCCACCGCCGCCACCACCGCCGCCACCATCGCCGCTACCGCCCCCACCATCGCCGCCACCAGTACCACCACCACCGGTTCCTCCTGTACCGCCCGTACCGCCGCTACCGTTACCACCTCCGCTACAGGATACAGTGCCTACTAATATGAAATCCATTCCATTGATTCTAATATGCGGGTCTCCTGCCGATCCCGAATTAGGGGGTGCCCCACTACCCACCTGAGCAGTGCCTGATTGATCAGTAGCTTCATAGATGTACTCTTCGCATTCAGACCGCCGCCCATTTTTGTCAGTTGTTGGCTTCCCCTTCATCACGTCTTTGAGTGTGCCGTTTACATACCGGCGGGTTTCCAAAAGCGTGGTCTCGTCCAGACCGTAAACCAGGACCGAGCCGGAAAAGTCTTCTCCCTTTACCCGCTTGTTTTTGGCCCGGTAAGCTTCATCGGGCAGTACAACCATAATGTATGATTGCATAGCACCCGCTTTGTCTTTGTAGGTCACCAGCTTGGTTTGCACCCGCAAGCCTTGCGGATCGCCTGATATTCCGTCACCGGCATATAGGCCGAGACGCATAGCATAATTGTAGACCAGCGGTGTGACGACAGCTATGTTGCCGCTTTTACATTTGATCTCTTTGGCCAGATTCCAAAGCGGCAGGCGATTTTGTAGGTCATTCGTGCCCCGGGCGTTGGGGTTCGACCAGGCTTCGTAATAGTGTCTGGCTTCGTTGAGGGAAACATCGGGTGCAGCCGGTTCAACAAGGATGTCACGGGCGGGCTGGCAAGCCCATTGAGAGGCGATCATGGTCAAGGCAACGACCAGAAAACGCAGGTAACGAGAAGTCATAGAGTTAATTGGATAAGATTCATTTCCTTTGAAATGAATCTTATCCAATTAACTCTATAGTCATAGTATCTTTTGAGGGAACGGTCAATTTTCGTGTAGCTACATTCAATGAATGTATATCCTACTGCGCCAAATTAAACCGAGCCTGGATGCCCCCGGCGGTGGTGGCGCGGATGAAGCTGTTGGTGACGAGGGGGTCGTTGAAGGAGCGGTCGAAGTAGGCGTTCAGGCTTAGGCGGCTGTTGACTACGTAGCTGATCTGGGGGCGCAACTGGAAGTTGATATTACCCGCCACAATGGTCTGCTCCGCGTCGAGTTTGCGCTGAATGGTGCGGGTGTCGCGCAGGGTGAGGGCGCACTGGAAGGTGAGGTCGTTTTTCAGCCGTTTCACCTGCCCATTCACCAGGAACGGCAGCCGGATGTTTTTCTTCGTGAAACCCAGCGACCCCGTGATGTCTTTGGTGGTCACCTCCGCCACCTGCGCGTTAGAGAGATTCAGGCCGGCCTCGCGGGCGCGGTTGTACGTTAGCGACCCCGTCAGGCGGCTTTTGGTCTGGAAATTCACGCCAATAAACGGCTCGAACCGTTCCGACATCGTGATCGTACTCATCACAAAGGCCGGAATAAACTGCCCATAGGTGGTCAGTTGCCGCGACAGCGGGTAGCCCGAAATGGCCAGGTTCACATACTGCGCCTCGTAGCTTAGCGACGACACGAAGTTGCCCACGCTGTAGTTCGAGTTGTAGCGGTGCGTGAGGTTAAACGACGTAAACAGCTTCTGAAACGGCTTCAACTTGGTTAGCCCCTGGTAGTTCAAATCCCAGTTGGGAAACGGGATGCTGTAGAACGGCGAATACTTCACCGAATAGGGATTGGCCCCGCTGTAGGCTGCAAAAAACGCCGGAATCAGCACGTCCTGCGACTTGTTGTCGTAGGCGCTGGGGTTGTCGGCGGCGATTTTGTTATCGACGTTCAACCGGTCTTTGATGATGGTCCGGTACTGCTCGAACCGGTCGAAAATAGGCGAGGTGTTGTCTGACCGCAGGCCTTCGAAGGTAGTGCCGAACGACAGGTACGACATGCTGTAGCTGCCGCTGCGCACGGGGTTCTGGTAGCTGAAACCCGCCCCCTGCAACGCCGGGCGGTAGAACACCTGGTAGTTGTCGGCGCGGTTGTAGTTGGCGTTGACCACCAATCTGAAATCGCGGAAGGGTTCGAGCGTGGTGCTGGCCGTAAACCGCCGCGTAATGGTCTGGGTAAAGGGGGCGTTTTGCACAATACTCGGCGAGAGCCACCCACGTTGTGCGGCCCGGTCGGCGATACCCGCATCCTGACTACCCAACACAAACGGCAGGCCCGGCGCACCGTACTGATCCATCCCAAACAAGGCCGGTGACCGCAGGAAGCCGGGCAGGATGGTGCCCTCCTGCAAGTTGTAGGTCACGTTGATGCCCCGCACCGTCAGCAGCGCCCGCACAAAGCTCTTGGCCAGGCGGTTGCCGCCGGGGTTAATGTCTTGAATACTACCGGGGTTACGAGCAAAATTAAGCTTCGCCGGACTAGGCGTATTGGCCCAGCGCAGGGCCTTGATTTTGTTGTAGAGCAGCACCAGGTCTACGCGCCCCTGAATGTTGAGGTCGCGGGTGTTGCGAATGGTGTTGCCAAAGGGAATGTTCAGCGAGTCCTGGATGCCGTAGGAATTGGCCTGGAATTGGTATTCAGTGCGGGCACCCACGTCGGCGGTGATCCAGTTCAGCACCGGAAACTTGTCGAACGGTACGCGGTAGGTGGCGTTGAAGCTCTGCACGTAGTTCTTCATCCGGCCCAGGTTCTGCACGTTCCGCCACACCGAATCGCGCTTGGCCTGGGTGTTGATGTCGCCCTGCGGTTCGTCGATGATCGAGTTGGCGGCGGCGCGGTAGGTCAGCACCAGGCTTTTGGTCAGGTTCCAGGTGATGTCGTAATAGCGATTGAAGAGGAAGTATTTCTCAAACTGCGGGGCAATGCCGTTGGTGGTTAGGTCGGAATTGCGGAGTTGCGTTTTAATAAAACTGCGGTCCATATCAGTACGGAACGACACCAGCGTGGGCAGCAGCGTGAGGTTGAAATCCTTTAGCCAGTAGAGGTATTTACGCTCCAGCCCCTTCACGTTGCGGAACGGCTCGAACGGTTTGGGCTGGCTCGAAAACGTGTAGGTAAACCCGCCCCGGTACTGCTCCTGGAGGTATTCGCCCGTCAGAATATTCGACCGTGTGATGTTATTGAAGGCGTAGTTAAACCCAAAATTCTCAATGTCCCACGGACGCGGAATGGCCGCCGTGTTCGTGCGGATCTTGCGCACGTTTGAGAAGTTGATGCCCTGCCGCACGGTGATGTCCTGCACCAGTCGGCGGTAGAGATTACGGTCTACGCCGTCGGGTAGGCTGGCCAGTGACGTCTCCAGCGGGGTGTCGGGGTCGAGGGGGTTAAACTGCGGGGTCACGTGCCGGGTGTCGTAGTTCACGTAGACCGGTATTTTCAGGCCCCATTTTTCGGGCGTGAACTTGTCGAGGGCCACGGCGGCGGTGAGGCCATATTCGGTGGTAAACTCGCGGGTGCGTTCGCTGGGCTTGGTTTGCACGCCGCCAAACCCAAAGGTGGTGTAGCGCCCCGACGCCGTAATCGTGGCCAGGTCGGCCAGGCGGATGTTGGCCGCCCCAATGGCCGCGTAGCCCGATTTCTGGTTGATACCCACCGCCCGGAGTTCGTCTACCCACACGGTAAAGCTCCGCGTCTGCTCATCCACCGATTTGGGGTTGCGCACTCCGATCATGATGCTCTGCACAGAGCTTAAATCCGGGTTGCCCACCACCGTGAGTTGGTATCGTTGATTCTCTGATGGCAATGTAAACCCGACGCCCGACGCCCGGCCGTTGGCGCGGTTGCGGGCGGCTTTCAGGTTAATCAGTTCGTCAAAAGCTAGGTCCAACTCATTCTGGTAAGGCCACACGTCTTCGGGAATATTAGTGCCTTCGGGCGTAGCCAGCAGACCGGGCACTTCAATTTCGTAGTAGTTTTCGGTGTAGTCGGTGCCAATGCGGATAAACGCACTCACCGGCCCGCTTTGGGGGGTAATGGTCTTGTCGGGGCTGTGCATGTGAATGAACATCTTCAGCCGGTCGCGAAACAGGAAGTCGAAATTGGTGTTTTTGAACGCCCCCCGCGAGTCGCCGTCGCGCAGGTTGGTCACACTTAGGGCCATCGACTGCTCGTTGAGGGCCACGTCGGTCACCTGCGTGTAGTCGCGGTCGCGGATGAACCCCGGCGGCACCGAGTAGGCGTACTTGTCGTTGGTGGTCTGGCTGTTTTCTTCAATGTTAACCGCCGACACCTTAAACTGGGCATCGTAGGGTTCGGGCACCTCCTGCAAGCCGCGCTGCGTAAGGTCGCCGGTGTATTTGCGGTACTGGTTGGCTTCCATCTGCAACTGGGCAAACCGCAGCACCACCGGCTCCTGAAAATCGGTCAGCACCATCCGCATAAACCGGATCGACTTAAAGCCGTTGATGTTGCCAAACTTGCGGGCGGGCGTGCGCACCGGCACCCGGAATAGGTACCAGTTTACCCCTTCGGCGTTCACTTTGTCAATGATGTAGCCCGTGCCCACCTGTAGCCGATCTTTCGACAGCGGAATGTCGTATTCGTAGTAGGCCTCCTCTTCGTTGATGGTATTGTCGCCGTTAAGGTCCTCAATATCAGGCAGAATGCTGTTGGCCGGGGTGGTATACTGGTTCAGGTCGTTGGCGTTTTCGGGCGAGTTGTTCTGCATACCCAAAAACTGCTTGTACCGGGCCACGATGTACTTCACCGAGTCGGCCTGGGCACCGAGGTAGAACCGGAAGTCGTCATTGGAAGGGTCATCCAGAATCTGCTTTTGCGCTTCGGCATCCGTCACACGTGCCCGAACGGCATCCAGATAGGGTTTGAATTTGGCCTGTTCCTGGGCGTTGTTCAGACCGTCGAGGCCAATATCCTGCCTCTCGCGGGCACCGGCCTGATTGGTAAAGGCGTTGGTCACAAACTGCTGCCGCGGCGCGTTGCCCCAGGGCGTCACATCTACGCCCCGGTTGCGGGCATTGGTGGTGTCGATGGGAAAGCCGTTCTCAAATTCGTACCGTCCGTCTTTAATCACGTCTTCCGAAATGTCGCCCAGGTTGAAGCGGAGCAGGCCACCCGTTTTGTTGGGTTTGTTCTTCGTGTTGTCAGGCGTGCCGCGCACGGGGTCGTCGGTGAAGGGGTCCATCATCCAGAACGTGATGTTCTCGATGTTGGCATTGTCGAAATCATTGTCTGACGAAACCGCCCGCGTAACGGCCCCGAAATTCTGCCGGGGGTTTTTCAGCGTTCCGTCCGAATTCAGGTCGGGGTTGTAGTTGTACATACCCCGTTCGGCTGGGAAGTAGGCTACGTCGAGCACGTTTTCGGGCAGCTGAATCTGCCGCGCCGACCGCCCCGGAAAAATAGACGTGGGCAGGAAAAATTTCTCGTTGACGTTGTTTAGGTCCTCGGCCGTGAGGTTAACACTGATGCCCGACGCGCCACCCGGCAGGCCCAGCGTCTGGTCTACGTTATAGACCGAAATCCGCGCCCGGCGGTAGCCGTATTCCAGCGGCGCGGAAAACGTGCCCTGCGGAAAACTTTGTGGCGTGGCCCCCAGTCGCCACCGAACGGGCTGCCGCGTGAGGTCGAAAATGGTGCGGGTGGCTTCAAAATCGTCAATGAAAGCGTTGTTATTCACCGACTTAGCCAGGCCAGGTAAAAATTGGGCACCCTCGCCCGTGAACTGAATGGCCGAGGGTTCTTTGGTCTGAATCAGGGGCAGCCTATCAAGCAGCCGCGTAAGGCCGGGGGCATCTTTGCGCAGGTTGATGTCTACGCCCAGCATGGTGTTGTTGATCGGTTCGTTGCCAATGGCCACCCGCGTGAGGAACCCCGCCGGGGTTTCGCGCATGTTCATGGCCGTGAACCCCAGGTTAATGTCGGGGGCCAGGCGGTAGTCGAACCGGCCACCGATGAGGGTGCGTATCTGGTTCTGAAACAAATCGGGCAGTTCGTAAGTGATGCGGATTTCGCGGCCCGAATTGGCAATGCTTTCGTTGATAAACCGGATGCGCTGCGCCTCGATCACGTAGTCCTGCCCCGCCACCAGCGGCACCCCACCCGCCGACACCTGCACCGACTGCTCTTTCACACCGTAGGGCAAGTCGGTGGGTACGCCGTTGGTAGACTGGTAGCTGCCGCGCAGGAAAAACTTGTTCTTCAACGCCACCTGCTGCGCGTCGGCCAGGGTGGTGCGGTAGAGTTCGCTGAACACATACTTGGCCTTCGATTCGGGGGTGCTCAGCTTCCGGTCCAGAAACGAGCCGAAGGGTTCCAGCACCGGAAAGATCACCACGCCATTGCGACTGTCGATGGTGACGCCCTCCACGTAGTCGAAATTACCGTCGGCGGGGCGGTCCAGTTGCTGGTTTAGCTGGTCCATGTTAAAGACCTGCACTAGCGGAATGCCCGCCAGGTCACTGTCTTGCAACACGGGGTTGTCGAAACCCGTAACGTCGTCTTTGTAGATGATGCGAAGCTGGAACCCCTGCCGCGCCAGTGCCGTGGTGTTGAGCGAATATACGTTTTTCATCATCAGGTTCCACATCGGATTCTGAAGGTTGTTGCGTATCGTCGATGACTTCAACAGCTTCAGGTACAGTACTTTATCATCGCTCTGTCCCTGATAGTCTTCCGTCAGTTCGCCCACCTGGTAGTGCTTGCCCTGGTAGGTGTATTCGTAGGAAACGGCCAGTACTTCGTCGTTGCGTAAGGGTGTCGTGAGCGAGATGTAGCCCAATTCGGGCTGGAACCGGTACTCGCGTTCGGTGAGGCGTTTGGCCCCACGTAGCAGGTCGTAATCGGTGCCTTTTTGCAGGCCAAACGTGTTGGTCAACTCGTCGGTGGTGCGGTCTACCTGGCGCAGGTTGGCGTTGGCTTTCACGCGGCCAAACAGGGCGTTGGCTTCGTTGCTGGCTGGTGATCCCGCCGGTACCAGCGACTGCGTGTTGGGGTTAGCCGTATTGTAGGGTACGGGTTCGGCCAGGTCCGAGAAGCCCAGCACGCTCCGCAACGATTCGGTGGTGTTGGTCCGGTTGGTGACGTAGACCTCTAAACGCGTCACCGTCACGCCCGACGTGATCACGGGCAGGCTCTTGAGTGCCCGTTCGTAGTTGTTCCGAAAAAACTGCGACAGGAAGAAATGGCGGTTCTCGCTGTACTGGTCCGCCCTGATCTCAAAGGGCCGGTTCATGGCCCCACCGCGCAGGATGATCTCCTGTTTCCGCGACCGTTGCTGCGAGATCACGGTGGTGGCGTTGAGCTTGCCAAAGCGCGTTTGCAGCTTCAGGCCAAACAGGTTTTGCACCCCCGGAATCAGCTGGCTGTTGAGGTTCCAGGTCAGGTTGCCCAGCTCAATGTTTTGCAAAATGCTTTCATTCTGCGGTGTAAAGGGCATTTGCGGGTTGCTGAGCTTGCTGCCAAACGCAGGCAGGTTGGGCAGGCCCGGCACCTGTGGCAGCTGAGGCAGGCCGTTGGCCCCCAGGCCCGGAATCAGCCCCTGCGGCCGATAGTTGACCTTCAGCGCGTTCTCGAAATTGAAGCTGGCCTTGGTATCGAAGTTGGCCAGCACCCCCAGCCGTTCGCCGATTTGGCCGTTGAAATTGAGGTTGATCTGCTCGTTGAAAATGAAGTTACCCTGCCGCCGCAACCGCACCGCCACGGCGGGGTTGTCGATAAACTGATAGAGGTAGCCCAGATCGAGCGTGACGAAGCCGTTGGGCTTGAAATCGATGTTGTTACCGCCGAAAATACGGTCCAGAATGGGCGGCATTTCCAGCTTGGGAATCAGCCCCCGGCCACTCACGGCGCTTTGTCCGTCGCGGCGGGCGGCGTAGTCGCGGAAGAGGCGATCTTCCATGCGCTCATTCTGGAGGCGGTTGAAATCGGAAAACGGCACCACTTCGCCGGGGCGGTAGGGCAAGCCAGTGGGCCGACTACCGGCGGGTACGGTTTGGCTGGTGGGCGCACCGGGCGTAGGCCCCACAGTCACCACGCTGGGGTTGGTAGTCGTGCCGGCACCGGGCCGGGGGGTAAGCCGTTCATTCACCGCAACCGACTTGTCGGGCAGCATCCTGAAATCGGTTCCTAGGCTTTTGGGATCACGCAGCAAATACGGCGAACGGGGGTTGCGATCTGAAAACCGCGACGTGTAGCGGTCTGTCCAGTGGATGCTGGGGCGGCGGGCGGCGTTTTTCACGGCTCGCAAACTGTCCAGCCGCTCCTGCGCCACGGCCTTCATTGAATCGGCCACGGCTTTGCGACGGTCGGCGGTGGGGGTGGTGGTCGAACTGGCCAGACTGGTGCGACCACGACGAGCCGGTGTTTGTGCCCGCACGTGCGTAGTGGGGGTGCCTACCAGTCCCAGTAGTAGCAACAGCGGGGCAGTGCAAATCAACCACTTATACATAAAGCGTTGATTCAAAGCCACATATGAATTAATAGTAAGTCGTCGAACAGTATAACGCTTCACCATAACTGGTGTACAATCGGATGGGTAAACAACTTGAGTTGCTGGAACGTTATCACAACGGCTAAAACCGGGCCAATCGTATTAGGGGTAATTAAGAATGCAGAATTAAGAATTAATAATGTGGCCATGTCGAAGCGCAAAGCCGACCTGTCTGGCATCATTTTTAATTCTTAATTCTGCATTCTTAATTACCTCTACCGCAACGCCTTCCTGATAATGTCTTCCACGCCTAAGGCAGGGTCAGCGCGTAGGATGTCGTCGACGGATTTTTCGGCTGAGGGGCGGGGAAAGCCGAGCGCCACCAGTGCAGCCAGGGCTTCTTCGCGGGTGGGGTTGCCTGCGTTTTGGCGGTAGGTAGGGCCGTCGGGCAGGAGGCCCGATTTCTTCATCCGGTCTTTCAGTTCCAGAATAATGCGTTGCGCCGTTTTGGCTCCGATGCCCTTGATAGCCTGAATAGCCCGGACGTTTTCGCTCATAATAGCCAGCCGCAACTCCTGCGGCGACATCGACGACAGCATACCCAACGCCGTATTCGGCCCCACCCCCGACACCGCAATCAACTCCCGAAACAGGGCTTTCTCGTCGGCCTGGGCAAAGCCAAACAACGTCTGGTTGTCTTCCCGGAAGTTGTGGTGAATAAACAGCTTCACTTTATCGCCGCCACCGGGCAAGGTGGTGTAGGTCTGCAACGAAATAAACACCTCATACCCAACGCCGTTGACGTCGATGATAGTGTAAGCAGGTTCTTTATAGGAGAGGATTCCGTCGAGGTAGGCGATCATAATTTTAGTGGTAAGTGATGAGTGGTAAGCGGTGAGTGGCTTACGCAAGCGTACATCTGACGCGCCAGCCACTCACCGTTTACCACTCACCACTTGCCGTTAGTAGGTTATCCCACCAGCAGCTTCTGTCCGGGGCGGACGCTGTTGCCTTTGATATGGTTGATTTTCTTTAGTTTGTCAATCGAGAGCAGGCCGTAGCGCTGGGCGATGTTCCAGAGGGTATCGCCGCTTTGTACGCGGTGGTAGCGGGGGCGTTCGCGCTCGTGGCGGGCGGTGGTTTCGGCTTTACGGTGGCTCTTGTGGTCATCTTGTTTGGCCATGCGCTCACTGTGAGTCTCGCCCGCTTCGCGCAGAATGGTCAGTTTCTGGCCCACTTTCACCGTTTTCGAACGCAGGTGGTTCCACTGCTTCAGGTCGTAGGTGTCTACGTGATACCGCTCGGCAATCTCCGACAGCGTTTCGCCCCGGCGCACGGTATGGCTGTGCTTCTTGGGCTTGCGCATCACCACCGTCTCCAGGTCGTCAGGTTCAGGTAGGTCATTTTCAGCCACGACCACGGCGGTGCTCACGGGCACGGCATCGGCCAGGCGACTAGCCACGCGCCAGTGGGTCGGGTCATTGACCGAATCGAGGTTGGTACCCTCATTATGCGCGAGCAGCATGTTGGCCATCAGCACAGGCAGTTTGCTGGCCGAGTCCATTATCATGCGGCGGTTGCTCTGGAAATGGTGCATCCGTTCGCTGGGTATGCGCAGGGTGAAGTCGCGGGTGTAGTCGGGCAGGCGGTCGGTGCTGATGGCGGGGTTCAACTTCCGCAAATCAGCCACAGATACCTGACTCAGGTCGGCGAACGTTCTCAGGTCGAGGTACGAATTCACCTGCACCGTATCAAACGCAATAGGGTAGTCGGGGTGTTCCGCCACAATGCCGTGGTCGGGACCGTAATTCATCATGTAGGCAATAGCAATGAACTGCGGCACGTAGGAACGGGTCTCTTTGGGCAGAAAATCGTAGCAGGTCCAGAACGTGCTTCCGCCCGACCGGCGCATGGCCCGGCGCACGGCTCCCGGCCCGCAGTTATAGGCAGCCAGGGCCATTTCCCAGTCGCCAAAGGTGCCGTAAAGTTCTTTCAGGTAGCGACAGGCGGCGTCGGTGGCCTTTTGCGGGTCCATCCGGTCGTCGGTATATTCGTCAATGTTGAGCTTAAAATCTTTGCCGGTGTAGGGCATAAACTGCCACAGCCCCCCCGCTCCTACCCGCGACACCGCCCGTGGGTTCAGCGCCGACTCCACGATAGAAAGGTACTTCAGCTCGTCGGGCATGTTGTGCTTCGCCAGCGTCTTTTCATACATCGGAAAATAGAACGGCATCCGTTCCATCACCATGCGCGTGTAGCTGGGTTTACGGAAGGTGAAGTAGTCGATGAAATTATGGACCACCTTGTTGTAGGGCAGCGGAATCTGGCGTTGCAGCCGGGGCAGGCGTTCGCGCAGGGTAGCTTCGGGAATAGTGGGCAGATTGAGCACCTCTTCCACAATAAACGTGCTGTCGACCACGGCCGAATCAGCCACCACCTGCGCTCGCAATGGACTGACTATCAATAGGCTGGCTGCCACCGCAAGCCCATACCCTACTTGTTGTACTCGTTTCGTTAGCTCACTCATCTCTCTCAGGTTACGGGGAAAACGGTTGGGGGTTGGCTTCGGCGTAGCCCCCCGCC
Source organism: Fibrella aquatilis (assembly GCF_017353255.1). GTDB lineage: Bacteria > Bacteroidota > Bacteroidia > Cytophagales > Spirosomataceae > Fibrella > Fibrella aquatilis. The sequence goes on from NZ_JAFMYU010000020.1 coordinate 116,785, forward strand.
CTAAAGGGGGCCTGCTGGCGCATGATTAGCTTTGCAATCTTTTTACGCTGGCGTCAGCAGGCCTCCTTTAGGGCGGGGGGCTACGCCGAAGCCAACTACAAACTTCAAACTACAAACATACTCTCCGCCATTGCAATCAGGTTTTCTTCAGCAAAGGGCGAGGCCATCAATTGTATACCGATAGGCAGGCCGACCCCATCAGTACCGTTGGGAATAGATATGGCCGGGTAACCCGTCACATTAGCCTGAACGGTGAAAAGGTCTGCTAAGTACATCTGTAACGGATCCGTCTCAGCCCCCGCCGATTTTTCACCCAGCCGAAACGCCGTGGTGGGCGTGGTGGGGGTGAGCAGAAAATCATAGTCGGCAAAGATCCGCTCGGTTTCGTCGCGTATCAGGCGGCGTATCTGCTGGGCTTTGGTGTAATAAGCATCGTAATAACTGGCGCTCAGGGCAAATGTACCCAGCAAAATACGCTTGCGCACCTCTGGGCCAAATCCTTCTGTCCGGCTTTGCTTATACATAGCTACCAAATCCGTCTGCGTATCTGAAGCAGGCTGAGCGCGATAGCCATAACGCACCCCGTCGAAGCGCGACAGATTAGACGACGCTTCGGCAGTGGTCAGGATGTAATAGGTTGGCAGTAAGTATTTTAGCAATGATAATGTTACAGGCTCCACCACATGGCCCGCCGCGCGCAGCCGGTCAATGGCCCCCTGCGTCGCCTGCCGCACGTCGGGGTCTACGCCTTCGCTCTCGACGCCATCTACCAGATAGGCTACCCGCATGGAGCGACCGCCGTTGGTCGGGTCGGGGAGTTTGGCCTGCGCATAAGCCGCCACGGGCCGGGTTGATACCGTGCTGTCGAAGTCGTCGGCACCGGCCATCACCTCCAGCAGTAGAGCCGCGTCGGTGGGGTTGTTGGCAATGGGACCAATGCAGTCGAAAGAGGAGGCGTAAGCTACCAGCCCCCAGCGACTTACGCGGCCGTATGTAGGCTTCAGGCCCACCACGCCGCAGAACGCCGCCGGTTGCCGCACCGAGCCGCCCGTGTCGGAGCCAATACTCGCCAGGCAAAGCCCCGCCTGCACCGCCACCGCCGACCCGCCGCTGCTGCCGCCCGGTACACGCTCAGGATCGGCTGCGTTGCACACCACCCCAAACGCCGAGCTTTCGTTCGACGACCCCATCGCAAACTCGTCGCAGTTCTGCCGGCCGATGATGATGGCGTCTTCGGCCAGGAGACGCTCTACCGCCGTGGCCGTGAACTGCGCCGTAAATCCATTCAGGATGTTGCTCCCTGCCCGCAGGCCGTGCCCGGCATGGCTCAGCACGTCTTTCACGCCGATGACCATACCATGCAACCGCCCCACGCTGTCGGGATTAGCCACGCGGCGGGCATCCAGTTCGTCAGCGCGGGTTAGGGCCTCATCAGCATAGACCTCCGTAAAGGCGTTCAGGTGGGTCTGGTCGGCAATACGCGCCAGATACTGGCTCACCAGCCCGCGGCAGGTAACGGTGCCATCGGCCAAATCAGCCTGAACAGATCGAAAGGAACGGTAGGGCATAAAGGGAGCCGTAAGTCGGGGAGTCGTAAGTCGGGAAAGCCGTTTTAGTGTTGCTGACGCAAACGTAGAAGCTGCCGAAGCTCATTACTTGCGTCAGCAATACCAAAACGGCTTTCCAGACTTACGACTCCCCGACTTACGACTTATTTAAAAGCAGAAACCGGGCGTCTTGGGGGCGTCCGGTTGGCTGCGTATGGGGAAAAACGTTATTTTGTCTCTTTCAGACCATCTTCAATGTTCTCGCGAACATCTTTGGTGGCATCCTTAAACTCGCGGATACCTTTACCCAGGCCACGCGCTAGTTCGGGCAATTTCTTGGCACCGAAGAAAAGAAGGAGCGCCAGGAAGATGAGCAGCATCTCCTGACCGCCCAAACCCATAATTCCTAAAATGGCTGCTGTAATCATGTCTATTGGTTGTTTAGAACGTATGCAAAAATAAGAAATGCCGCTTGAAGTAGCGATTAAATTAGTCGTTAATGTCTATCACTTTACCCGTGGCGCGGGCCTGATTGCGCTCCCAGTCGCGGAAGTTAGCAATGTCGTCCTGCAACGAGTTGAAGAGCCACACCATCAGGGCAATATCGTCGGCGAAACCCAGTACGGGCAACACGTCGGGAATAAAATCAATGGGCGACACAAAATAAACCAGCGTAGCCAGCATGGAAATCAGCGTCTTGGTCGGAATGGCGCGGTAGTCGCCCGCCACATAAGCCTTGATCATGCGGCTGAGCAGCATCAGCTGTTCGCGGAACCCAATCGAGTCATCGCCTTTCATCTCGTTGCTCTTACCCAGTGCCGTTTTCAGTAGTCCCAACATGCTAAGGCCATTACGGGCGTACTTACCGGCCTTTGCTTTCGAACGGCCAAAAAAGATGGAACTGAGTACCTGAGCGATCAGACTACGCTTTGCCATGGACTGTAAACTGGTTTATAGTTGGTTGGTGCGTTTGCGTACCTACGCAAAACAGATGTATAACAGATTTACTGCCGAAAAAGTGTTGCTTCCTATCCTGCGCACAGGCCACTCGTACTATAGCTCTGCCACAGCTGATGGTGCTTATCTCCAATCCTTCGGCCCTTCCGCGTAACTTTGCTGGTCAAATTCCATTCGCTCTTTGTGGCTTCTTTCTGGCAAACGCTTAAAAACCAATTCAATCCGGCTGCTGCGGCGGGTACGCCCCTCACGGTGGGTTATGCCCTCGACATGCACAGTCACCTGCTGCCGGGGGTCGATGATGGTATCCAGGAAATCGACGAAGCCCTCGTTTGTCTGCAGCAACTAGCCGACTGGGGTATCCGGCACATCGTCACTACGCCCCACATTAGCCAGGATTTTTATCCCAATACCTCTGCTCACCTACACGAAGCAGGGCAGCAGATACAGGCGCTGATTGCCACTCACGACTTGCCGCTGACATTTACTGTTGCCGCTGAATACCTCACCGACGAGCTATTTGATGCCCGCCTGCAGCAAAACGACCTGCTCAATTTTGGTACAGAGCGCTTCGTACTCATCGAAACGGGCTGGGCGGCGCTGCCCCGCCAACTGCCGCAGTGGCTTTTTCAGATGCAGGTGAAAGGCTACCAACCCATTCTGGCCCACCCCGAACGCTACCTGTATTTTCGGGGAAAAAGTACCCAACTGGCCGAACTGCGCCAACACGGCTGCCGTCTGCAACTAAACCTGATGTCGCTGACGGGACGCTACGGCGACGATGCCCGGCGCATGGCTCGTACCCTCATTCGGGAAGGGCTGGTCGATTTCGTTGCGTCTGACCTCCATCGCGCCCGCGACCTGACCAACCTGGAACTCGCCCTGCGGTCGGCCGATTACCGGGCAGTTTGCCAGCTGCCACTCACCATGCCGACGTTTATATAACGATTCCGTTTATATTTGTTACCCCGTCCGTAACTCCATCACTGCTTAACGAATGCTTCCCGCTCTTTTACCGCCTGCCTCCGTGCATATCGGCGTTATTGGCCTTGGCTATGTTGGCCTGCCTTTAGCACTCGAATTTGGCAAACGATGGCCTACCGTGGGTTTCGACATCAATGAGCAACGAATTGCCGAGCTTCAGGCAGGGCACGACCAGACCCGCGAGATTGAACCCGCCGCCTTTGCTTTCAGCCCCCACATCACCTTTGCCGACTCGGCGGCGGCGCTGACCGACTGCAATGTGTTTATTGTGACAGTGCCCACCCCCATCGACAAGTTCAAGCGGCCCGATCTCTCGGCCCTGCTGTCGGCCACGAAGATGGTGGCACAATACCTGAAACGGGGGGGCGTCGTGATTTACGAGTCGACGGTGTATCCCGGTTGCACCGAAGAAGACTGCGTGCCCGTGCTGGAGCGGGTGAGTGGCCTGCGCTTCAACCAGGACTTCTACTGTGGCTATTCGCCTGAGCGCATCAACCCCGGCGACAAGACCCGTACGGTGGCCAACATCCTGAAAATTACGGCGGGTTCTACACCCGCCGCCGCCCGCTTTGTGGATCAGCTCTACGGGGCCATCATTACTGCCGGTACCTACGCCGCGCCCTCTATCAAAGTAGCCGAAGCCGCCAAAGCCATTGAAAACGCCCAGCGCGACGTGAATATCTCGTTTGTGAATGAGCTGGCTCTCATCTTCGACCGCCTGGACATCGACACCATGGATGTGCTCGAAGCCGCCGGGACGAAGTGGAACTTCCTCAAGTTTACGCCCGGCCTGGTGGGTGGCCACTGCATCAGCGTTGACCCCTACTACCTGGCCCACAAGGCGCAGAGCGTAGGCTACCACCCGCAGGTGATCCTGTCGGGGCGGCGCGTCAACGACGATATGCCCATCTACGTGGCCAACAAACTAGTGAAAGCTATGATCAAAGCGGGCATTCCGGTGTCGGGGGCCAACGTGCTCCTGCTGGGTATTACGTTCAAAGAAAACTGCCCCGACGTGCGCAACACCAAAGTGGCCGAGATCTACCACGAACTGCGTGGCTTTGGCATCAACGTGCACGTCTACGACCCCTGGGCCGTGCCGCAGGAAGTGGCCGACGAACACGGCATTACCCTGCTCACCAGCCTGGAACGGGCCTACGATGGCGTGGTGCTAGCCGTGGCCCACGACGAATTTAACACCCTGAACATCCGCTCGTTATGCCGTCACGAGCAGGCTATCGTATATGACCTCAAGTCCACCTTCGACCGGTCGCAGGTATCTATGCGTATATAACGAGGCGTTAGCTACTACTGCCTCTATCCTGGACTTTTGACGATATTTATCCCACGGCTTTACTTACCTATGAATTCCATTCGATTCACTACTTTTCTACTGATTTGCCTGCTGGTTGCGCCGCCAACCAACAGCCTGGCCCAGTCGTCGAAGAAAAAGAAGCGCGACGACATGACTTATTTCCAGTCCAACGCCCTGGCCGACAGCCTGGCGCGGTTGTCGCTGTCTACCTACACCTACCGGCTCCAACCCGGCGACGTGCTGGCCATTGCCGTTACCAGTCTCAACACCGAGGCCGACATGGCGTTTAATCCCTTTGCCCGGATGGGGGTGGCCCTGACGGCCGGCGGTGGGGGTGGCATCAGCACGCAGGAGACTAACAACCTGCCCATTGGCTACCGCGTGAGCGAACAGGGTAGCATCAATTTCCCGAAGCTGGGCGCGGTGCCCGTGGTAGGCCGGAGCCTGGCCGAACTGGAAACTACCCTGCGCGATACCCTGAAAACCTACCTCCGCGAACCCTACGTGGCGGCGCGGCTGCTGAGCTTCAAAATATCGGTCATGGGCGAGGTGCAGCGTCCGTCTGTCTTCACGGTACAAAACGAACGCATCACCCTCACCGAAGCCATCAGCCTGGCCGGTGACCTGACCGTTTATGGCAAGCGTGATAATATCATGGTGGTCCGCGAAGTTGGCGGCAAGCGCGAGTTTATCCCCGTCGACCTCACCAGCCGGGACGTGTTTACGTCGCCCGCTTACTACCTGAAACCCAACGATGTCATCTACGTAGAGCCGAAAAGCGGCCGAAAGCTACAGGCTAGCCGTACCCTACCCCTCTTGCCCGTTATCTTAAGCAGTGCCACGCTAGTGGCTACAGTTATCCTGAACCTCATCCGTTGAACTATGCTCGTGTGAAGTAGCCATTTTTGTTCGCAACTTGCAGTAACAACAGCATAATCCGCCCACCGAAACCATGACAACATCAGGACAACCAGAAGGTCAGTTTGGCCAGGAGTATATCAAGTTTCTGGCCACCAAATACCTCCGCAACTGGTACTGGTTTGTGCTCACGCTGCTGGTGAGCATGGTGGGCATGTTTGCCTACCTCACCACGCTCAAGTACACATACAGTGCTCAGGCCAGCATTCTTATCAAAGAAGACGACCGAATGGGCGGTTCTTCCAAGCAGGACCTCATGGAAGAATTGGACATGTTCGGCTCGAAAAAGCAGGTCGAGAATGAGATGGAGGTTATAAAATCGTATAAACTGGCTGAGAAAGTGGTTGACGATCTCGGTCTGGATATCATCTATTCGTATAAAGATCGCTGGCGCATCAGAGACATTTATCGGGATGCTCCAATCATAGTGAAGGTGTTAAAACCCGTTCTTGAAGAATCAGCCTACAACAATCCCTTTAACGTAAGTATTTCAGCAAGCTCGGCTACGTTTGAAGGTATTAACTGCCCATACGGAAAACCTACTCAGACACCGATAGGGCTAGTCATAATCACAAAACGGCCTAGTGCTCCACCTAAACACAAGGAAATTCAGGTGTCTATGCTACACCGCGAGGGAGTAATCAAATCGTTTGCGAAAGGTTTACGTGTCACACAGCCCAATAAAATGGCATCTGTGCTCTTCCTAACCATGGAAGACAACGCACCAGATCGGGCAGTGGCTTATCTTGATCGACTTATTTACTTCTACGAACTCTTGTCGTTGCAGGACAAAAACCGCGTGGCGGCCAACACCCTCCGGTTTGTAGAAGACCGCCTGGGCATCATTTCGCGGGAACTGACGTCGGTAGAAGGCGATATACAGCGCTACAAAACCAATTCGGGCATTGTCGACCTTAGTTCAGAGTCGACGCTGTTTTTGGATAAGGTCAAAGAAAACGACGCCCAGCTCAGCCAGGTCAACATTCAGCTGGGTACGTTGCGCGAAATAGAAACGTACCTCGCCAGCAAAGTCGACGCACGGGTGGTGACGCCTGCCACCGTGGGCCTCGACAGCCCTACCCTCACGGCCCTGGTGGGCAACCTGCTGGAACTGGAAAGTCAGCGCGAAAAGCTCATCCGCACCGTACCCGAAAAATCGGTACCCATCGAAACCATCGACGACCAGATTCGGACCACCAAGCGCAACATTGCCGACAACGTGCTCACCCTGCGGCGCATCCTGGTCAGTACGCAGGGTAGCCTTCAGACTACTAACAAGCGCATCGAGTCGACGATCCGCACCATTCCGCAAAAAGAACGGCAGTTGCTCGACATATCGCGGCAGGCCAGCATCAAGGGCAACCTGTACAACTACCTGTTGCAAAAGCGCGAAGAAACGGCCATGTCGTTTGCTTCGACCGTGTCTGACCTGCGCGTGATCGATGATGCTCAGGCTGAGCCGAGTCCTGTGAAACCCGTAAAACGCGATTATTATTTGGTGGCTTTTCTCATCGGGTTGTTACTGCCGGTGCTCGTGCTCTGGCTGCTCGATTATTTCAACAACAAGATCAGCCGCAAATCGCAGATCGAAGACGCTACCGATGCCCCCATCATTGGCGAGGTGATCCAGTCTACCGATGCTGCCTCGCCGCTGGAAGTAACGGCCAAAAGCCGGTCGCTGCTGTCGGAGCAGATCCGGGCACTACGGACCAACATCCAGTTTTTCAACCCCGACGGTGGGGCCAAGCAAACCATTCTGGTCACCTCCAGCATCAGCGGCGAGGGCAAATCCTTCATCTCGCTCAACTTGGGGGCCAGCCTCGCCATTGCCGACAAGAAGGTGGTGATGCTGGAACTGGACATGCGCAAGCCCAAGCTGCACCGCTACATCAAAGAGGCCAGCCCCGTGGGCCTGTCGAGCTACCTGTCGGGACAGGCCACGCTCGATGAGATTATTAAGCCGGTGCCGGGCTACGACAACCTGTTTTTTATTCCCTGCGGCATTCTGCCCCCCAACCCCTCTGAACTCATTAGCGGCGACAAGATGCGCTACCTGTTCGAAAACCTGCACGAGCATTTCGACGTGGTCATTGCCGACACCCCCCCCGTAGGCCTCGTCACAGATGCCAACATCCTGGCCAAATACGCCACCATGACGCTCTACATTGTGCGGCATATGTATACGGGTAAGGGCTTCCTGAAAAACGTGGATACACTCTACAAGGAAAAGCGCTTCCCGAATATGTGCCTAGTTATCAACGGCATCGACGTCAAAAAAGACTTCGAATACAACTACGGCTACGGCTACGACGCTGGCTACGGCTACATGTATCGTTCGACCTATGGTGAGGATGATAACGCTCTGACAAAAGCAAAGAGAGTAGCCAAAAAAGGGCTTGGTTTTGATTTTTGGACAAGAAAATAATTGATTTAAATAGGTAAAAACATTCTGACTTGAGAGCAGCATCAACAGTAAATAATATCAGTGTACAAGTCCTTGCTACCGGCTTGGGACTAACTGGTTCTGTATTACAGGCTCGCTGGCTTGGTCCCGACAATCGAGGGCTACTGGCGCTAGTAATGTTGTATCCATCCCTAGCTTACCTAGTGCTGAATTTTGGCATATTTGCTTCAACAACCTACCTATCTTCAAAAGAGGATACCAATATAGGCAAATTGTGGTCAGCTCTACTTGTATTATGTGGCATACAAACCATAATCGCTTTTAGCATTGGTAGGCTTTTAATTGCATGGCTTTTAAATCGATATGAAACAGATACTATTCTGCTAAGTCAGCATTTTTTAATTACAGTACCTCTAGCACTACTGGCTGCATATGCCCAAAGTATTTTGCGAGGACGCAAACATTTTGCAATTAATAATGCTCTTAAACTTATAATACCAATAGGTTATTGCTTGATAACAAGTGTATTATATATCAACAACACTATGTCTGTAAAGCTTTTAGTCTATAGTCAGATAGTTTTACAATTTTGCACGTGCGTTGCATCAATGGTAGTTTTGCTACGCTATGAGGTCATACAATTAAGTGGTCGGGTTTTTATAGAAATTAAAGAATTGTTGAGCTACGGTGCACGGCTATGGTTAAGTGAAATGACTGAGGTTGTCAACGGTCGTCTAGATCAGATTATGATTGGAAGCTACTTGAACACAGCTACTTTGGGCATTTATAATATAGCTGTTAGTTACGCAAATCTGTCAACTATTTTAGCTAATGGAGTGCGTCAGATTATGCTTCCGTATGTGTCTGCAACGCAGGAGCAGACCGACAAGCATACAGAAGTGTATCTATTCTTTAATCGGTTTTGGCCATTAAGCCTGCTGCAATTGGTATGTATGCTTGTTGGGGCAGCGTATTTAGTACCGGTGCTATTTGGTGAGGCTTACCGAGAAGCTATCTTACCTGCTCAGATGCTTTCAATTGTCTTTCTCTTCCTGAATGCCAAAAACGTCCTCAGCACTGCTTTACAAGGTTTGGGTAAGCCAGGCGAAACCGCCACAGTAGATACTGTAGGATTAGGTTTAACTCTACTACTAATGACTTATCTTAACTCAGCCCTAACGCTGTGGACTATTGTGTTGATTCTTGGTGTAGTGTATTTAGTTCAATTCATTGTCACATTATATTATATAAGTATTAATGGGTTGATTACGAGACGTTTATTATTTCAATTTAAATTATCATTGTTTATTCACGCTAACTTCAAATGGTTACGTCAATCCTAAATGAAATAATCAGTCAGGAACAGCATTGGACGGAGGCGACTCCACCTTCTGCTTATGATTTGACTTTGTTATGGCCTCGAATCAGCATTGTCATGCCTTCCTATAATCAGGCTGAGTTTATACGGGAGTCTATTCAATCTGTGTTGAATCAAAATTATCCGAACTTAGAATTTATAATTATTGATGGAGGTAGTACAGATGGTACTGTTAACATTATAAAAGAGTATGAATGTCAGCTTGCTTATTGGATTAGCGAACCTGATAATGGGCAAAGTCATGCGCTTAATAAAGGATTTAACAAGGCAACAGGCAATATTATGGGCTGGCTTAACTCTGATGATCTGTACACAAAATATGCTTTTTTGAACACCATAAACACGTTTAAGCGTTTTCCTGGACTATCCGTTGTATTTGCTGATTACTATTTTATTAATAAAGAAAGCAGATATATTGAATATAAACATGCTTTTAACTTTAAAGTGAATCAGTTATACTATGAAGGCTGGTTCCTAAACGTGCAATCTATGTTTTGGACTGCCGAAGCACATAAACGATTTGGACATTTTGACATTAATTTACATAGAAATATGGATTACGATTTTGTAATAAGAATGGGGCTTAATGAAGGCTATAACAGATTCTACAGATTAAACGATATCGCACTTGGTTGTTTTAGACTTCACGAAAATCAAAAGACACGTGGCATGAATGATATAACAATTAGAGAACAGTATTTAATAAGTTCAAAAATTAATAAACTATCTAAATTTACTATGATAGGCAAAATTCTAAGATATGTATTTCGTTTGAGGAGATTGTTCTGGTATATTAAAAGAAAAGGGTTTCTTACTGTTGTCAACTTAATTCGAAAAAAGATTTCACTGTAATGGATAAGAATTTTTTAAATAATACAATCGTTTTTTGGCAAAATATGATCAGTCCTCATCAGGCTGCATATATAAACGCTTTAAGTGAAACCAACCAATTCTATAAAATAATCTACTCTGTTGACCAAGGTTTATCAATTGATCGTGTTGAAATGGGATTAGAGATGCCATATCTAAATCCAAATATTGAGGTAGTCTACGCCGCAAATGAAGAGAAAATCTCTACTCTCTTGTCAATTGAACACTCGATTCATATCTTTGAAGGAATAAAGGGTTATAAAACTGGATGGACCATTATTCAGAAAGCACTTAATTTAAACTGTATGGTCGGAGTAATGTCTGAGAGTATAGATCTGCGTGGTTACAGATTTATTTTGAGGCACATGGCATCTATTTTAATTGAACGACGTTATATTAAGAAAATAAATTTTTTCTTATGTATATCCAGCAGAGCATCTAGGTGGTATTCTTTTTGTGGAGCACCAGATCATAAACTATTCCAATTTACTTATGTTGTTGAGCCAAAACGTAACGACGTACTATGTACCAGCAGTATATTTAGAATTATTTTTGTTGGAAGCCTGATAAAAAGAAAGGGGGTTGATATATTACTAAGCGCATTGAATATGTGCAAAAATCATAATTGGGAGCTATTTATAGTAGGTAACGGTCCTGAGGAAGAGTTTCTAATGAGGCTCAGCCTTCAATTTAATATAGAAAAAAGGATTAAATTTATGAAATATCTGCCTAACGAACAGGTAGTTCAAACTATGCAAACCGCAGACCTTCTTGTTCTCCCATCAAGGTATGATGGCTGGGGTGCTGTTGTGAATGAAGCACTGATGGTTGGTACTCCAGTGGTATGCAGTACTAGTTGCGGTGCTTCTGATTTAATTAATAATTCCTCTGTAGGTGACGTGTTTAAAAGTGGAAACCACCAAGATTTGTCCAAAATACTTCAGACTAGGATACAACGAGGCAAACAATCAGCCGAGGCACGAGCCGCACTCCGTCGGTGGTCCTGCTGTATAGACGGTCGCTCAATTGCATTGTATCTTATTGAAATTATCCGTTCGGTATCTGAAAGTACAATTAGACCAATTGCGCCTTGGAAAATATAACCCCAATTCAACTTGTTCCTTCAATCAGGAAAATCATCCTGTTTTGTTTGGTAGCTATCTTATTAATGAGCGGAGCTACGACCCAACGAATAATGCTTAATATATTGTTAGTCGCCACTTTGTTTGGGCCTCTGTGGCTTTCTCCAGTTTCGCTCACAATAAGCTTAATGCAGTTTATGTTGAGTCCTGGCTTGGTTCTGGTACAGGATCCAATAATATCAGGGATACGTATTTTCTTATTAATAATAGTTTTTATCAGGACATTGATATATGCATCAAGGTATAAATATATAAATGTCAATGGTAAGATTTTAGCGTTTTGCGTTGTGATCATTTTTTTAAGTATTTTATCAAGTTACAATTCATACATTTCTATATTCAAAATTATTCAATTTTTTTGTGCTTCATTTGCCGTGTTAAATATATTTCTTATAATTAGACAAAAACAAGCATACTGGATTAATTGGTATTATAATTTTATAATATTTTTATCTTTAGCATCGTTACCTACATTATTTATTCCAGAAATTGGTTATTACAGAAATAATATAGGTTTTCAAGGAATCACAAATCAGCCTCAGGCTTTGGCTCTGTTTTTATCCCCTGCAATCGCTTTGTTATTAGGGCAGATTTTACAAAAAAAGATCAGTTTATCACAATTATTCTTTACTCTTTTAGTATTAGTAGAACTCTTTTACACAAAGGGACGAATAGGGATAATCAGTCTTTCATCTAGTTTCATAATATTACTCTTCATATCACACAGACACAGTAAAAACATTTTTGTTGATCTCATCAAAAAGCCTGTTGGGTACATTTTACTAACTATTGCCCTATTTATTGCTGCGTACAATCAGGAATCTGTACAACAGTATATTTTCAAATCGTCAGAAACATCGAACACATCTATTAATCAAGCTTTTTTCCATTCTCGTGGTGCTCTTTTAATTAAACAAAAACAAAACATTGACGAACATACGTTATCAGGCATTGGATTTGGTTTACCTAGTTGGCCAGAAGATTTACAGATAAACTATGATCCCGTTTTTAATTTACCATTGAGTGTACCTGTAGAGAAAGGTGTGTTTTTTGTCTCCATTTTTGAAGAAATCGGGATAATAGGTAGCTTTTTTTTTCTACTCTTGCTGGTAGCACTAATAAAATTCTGTACTAGTCAATCGACTCCCGATGTTACATGGATGGTAGTAACGGCAATAGCTACTAACATTGGTGAAGCTACTCTCTTCTCATTCGGTGGTATGGGACTATATATTTGGCTGGTTATTGGGTTAGGACTTGCACCGAATGCCCCTAACCCTACCACACAATAACCAGCATGCATGTCTTCTACCCCATCGGTACGTTCTACCCTGCCCAGTCGGGTGGGCCGAGTAATTCGGTCTACTGGCTGGCTAAGGCACTCGTGCGGCAGGGGGTGAAGGTCACGGTGGTGTCGACAGATACCGATCAGCCCGACACCACACCAAGGGACCAGTGGCTTAGTACCAACGCCGGGCGGGTGCGCTACGTGTCGACCCGCCGCCACAATCTCCCCTGGCGGCATATTGGGCAGTCGTGGCAAGTGTTGCCCTCTACCGATATTGTGCACCTAACCAGCTTGTTTTATCCGCTATCTATGGCCGTGGCCGTACTGGCGCTCTGGCAAAAAAAGCAGTTGGTATGGTCGCCCAGGGGTGAGTTGGCCCCGGCCGCACTGTCCATCCGCCCCCAACTGAAACGGGTAGTCCTGCGCCTTATTCGCTGCTGGACTTCGCGCATTACGTTTCATGCTACCTCGCCCGACGAAACAGCCCAGATCAAAACCCAGTTTGGGACCAACGTACGCGTGGTTGAACTACCCAACTACCTCGAACTTCCGGCGCCATACGCTCCATCAGGTTCCGCCCCCTGTGCACCCTATCTGTTCTACCTGGGTCGCCTGCATCCCATAAAAGCCTTGGACCGGCTGCTGGAAGCCCTAGCGTTGTCATCGGCTTTTCAAAACGGCCCCTGGCAACTACGGCTGGTGGGTACCGATGCCGATGGCTACGGAGCCACGCTCCGGCAGCAGGCAAAGACACTTGGATTGAGCCACCGTGTGCATATTGAGCCGCCGGTTTCGGGCGAAGCCAAACAACAATTGCTGGCAGGTGCCTACGCGCTGGTACTACCGTCGCATAGTGAGAACTTTGGCAACGTAGTGGTGGAGGCATTGGCGCACGGAACCCCCGTTATTGCAGCCCTTGGCACACCCTGGGCCATATTAGCTGCCGAAGAAGCCGGTTTTTGGGTAGCCAATGACCCGGCTGCATTAGGGGCTACGCTGGACGTCTGCCTATCTTTACCCTCTAGTAAGTACGCACACTATCGCCAACAGGCTATGACACTGGCGCGTACTCAATTTGACATAGACACCAATAGTCACCGCTGGCTTTCAGCATATAACAGCTTAATTGCCAATTTATTGATTACACCTCTATGTGCGGAATAGCCGGGCTGATTACCCGACATGATACGATTGCTGACCCGGCGCTGGTTGGGCTGATGACCCATCAGTTGAGCCACCGTGGGCCCGACGCAGGTGGTAGCTGGGCCGAAGGAAATGTGGCGCTGGGCCATCGCAGGCTGTCAATAATTGACCTGACCGACGGAGCGAATCAACCCCTGTTTAGCCCTGACGGGCGCTATGCGATTACTTTCAATGGGGAAATTTATAACTACTGGGCTGTTCGCCAGCAACTGACAGGCTATAACTTCCAAACCAATTCTGATACAGAAGTCATTTTGGCCGCCTACGAACGCTGGGGCGCTGCCTGCGTACATCAGTTCAACGGCATGTTTGCCTTCGCCATCTGGGACCGTCACACCAAAGAACTGTTTGCCGCGCGCGACCGGCTGGGCAAAAAACCCTTCTACTACTACCACGATCAACACCAATTTGTCTTCGCCTCGGAAGTACGGGCGTTGCTACGAACGGGTCTGGTACCCCGCCGCCTCAACACGGCCATGTTGCCCCAGTACCTCATGTACCAGACCGTGTCAGCCCCCAACACGCTGGTAGCAGGTGTGGGGCAGTTGCAGGCGGGGCATACGGCCCTGTTTGTCGACCATTGCTGGACCGAAACTCGCTACTGGAACCTGATGGCCCCGCCCCCGGCAGACCCAGCTTTATTACAAAACGGAGCAGCAACGCAACGGCAGGTGCGTAGTTTGTTGCAGGCATCGGTGACCCGGCGCATGGTCAGCGACGTACCGCTGGGGGCATTTTTGTCGGGCGGCATCGACTCTAGCGCGGTGGTGGCCCTGATGGCCGAACAGACCGAGCAACCCGTGAACACGTTTACGGTCACGTTTCAGGAAGCTGCCTTCGACGAATCGGAACATGCCCGCCAGATGGCCAAACGGTTCAACACCCGCCATACCGAACTACCCCTGTCGGCGAGAGAACTGCTGGCCGAACTCCCCACCATTCTGGCCAGTATGGACCAGCCCAGCGGCGACGGCCCCAATACCTACATGGTATCAAAACTGACCAGGGCGGCCGGTATTACGGTGGCTCTGAGTGGGTTGGGTGGCGATGAAGTGTTTGCTGGTTATTCAACCTTCGGGCGCTATGCCCGCCTACAGAAATTAGGCTGGTTATGGCACTTGCCCAGACCAGTTCGGCAAGCAGTACTGAAGCGGTTTTCGCCCGGCACCAACCAACAGAAGCTGGCTGACCTAACCAATTTACACTCGCTTAACACTACTGACTTATTTCCTTTGTTTCGTCAGTCGACTTCAGCCAGAGCGGCGCAACAACTATTGGGAACCAACAGGTTAGCCAATCCGTATCCAGCTATGTTTAGCAGGCAACAAGCAGAGATAGGCCATTTACACAGCATGAGTCAATTGACAATCAGCGAGTTGCTGACCTACACGGAACCGTTGCTCCTGCGCGATGCCGACCAGATGAGTATGGCCCACGCGTTAGAACTGCGCGTACCCATGCTGGACTATGAGCTGATTGAATTTATGCTGCGCGTACCTGACCGCTACAAAACCACCAAAGCCCCTAAGCAGCTATTGGTTGAATCGATACACCCACTGTTGCCCGGCGAACTGTTGAAACGCCCCAAAATGGGTTTCAGCTTTCCGTGGTCGCAATGGATGCGCACTGAGCTAGGCAGTTTTTGTGCCGAGCGCATTGAAAGCCTCAGCCAGCGGAATTTATTTGATAAAACAGCTTTACTGGCTTATCATCAGCGTTTTATGACATGTGACCCGGCGACATCCTGGAATCATATCTGGTTGCTTGTGGTACTCGAAGACTGGCTTATCACCAATCAAGTTGAGTAAAAAACCAACACGTTTTTAGCTGATGCCAGTACCAATCACCGTACTTATTTTGACCAAAAACGAAGCTCCTAACCTGTCTCACTGCCTTAGCAGCGTGGTTGGTTGGGCTGCGGCCGTTTTTGTGCTCGATTCGGGGTCTACAGACCTGACAGTGGCGTTAGCAGAAGCGGGAGGTGCCACCGTTTTTCACCGGGATTTTGACAACTATGCTGCTCAACGAAACCACGCCATCGAAGCACTGCCCATATTAACCGAGTGGGTGCTTTTTCTGGATGCCGACGAGTACGCCACCGAGGCTTTAAAAACCGCTATCGAACCTATTTTGGGGCAGGATAAGGGCCACAACGGCTATTTCATTCCGTTTAAATTTATCTTTATGAACCGCTGGATACGGCATGGTGGCTACTATCCTACCTATATTCTACGCTTGTTTCGGCGGTCGGCGGTGCAACGTATTGACCGCGAGATGGACGAACAAATTACGGTACAAGGCACTACAGGCTTCATCAGCGAACCGTTTGTACACTACGACCGTAAACCCGTTCAATTTTGGTACGAAAAGCACGCCCGCTACACTCAGTTTCAGGTAGCCGACTTGCTAAAAACCGATGGCGAAAAAACCCTGCGCTGGGCCGATGCTGCCACTCAACGAGACAAAAAACGGTGGGTGAAAGAGCAGGTTTGGGGCCACATTCCCGTGCTGCTTCGTCCATTTCTATACTTTGGTTACCGCTACCTGATTCAGTTGGGGTTTTTGGACGGAAAAGCGGGATTTATTTTCCATTTCAGCCATGCGTTTCTTTACCAGTTTATGATTGCCGCCGTCTATATTGACGAACGAAACCGACTTGCTGCCCATCGTTTATGAACGCTGTTGATTTTCATTCAGACATAGCCGTTGCCTTTAGCAAACGCTACGAGCAATCAGCTGACTTTCAGGAGCGTTATCAGGTCTGGACAGCGTTGTTCGATACCTACATTCAACCCGGCCAACGCGTACTGGATGCCGGTTGTGGCACAGGTGTATTCGCGCATTACCTGGCCAAGCGGGGGTGCTCAGTAACGGGGGTAGATGGTTCGCCCGAAATGATCCGGCTATGCCAGAAAGAGGCAGGTCCAGGTGTCAGCTTCAGCGTTGCTATGCTCCCTTTGACCGATCTCCCCGAACAGCCCTTATTCGATGTCATCATCTCATCGAGTGTGCTGGAGTACGTACCAGATCTGGCTCAGACCCTTAGCTCATTTGACCAATACCTTCGTTCCGGTGGGCACCTGCTGGTGTCGTTGCCCAATCGTCGGTCGGCCTACCGAATACTGGAACGCCTGGGTTACCACCTCACTGGCCAACCACCCTACCTGCAACATGTACTGCACTACAGCACAGCCACTTCGCTAACCGACCAACTTACTCCTCAAACTTACCATTTGCTGACACAACATACCTTTGGTGGCACCAACATCATTGCCCGGTTCATGCGCCGTTGCTTACCCGCTACCTTCGCCGATACGCTATTTGTTGCCGTTTTTCAGAAAAAATGAAAATATTAACCATTGTGGGTGCCCGGCCCAATTTCATGAAAGTCGCCCCACTTCACCGGGCTTTTTTGGCACAATCCACCATTGAATCAAAAATTGTGCATACCGGGCAGCACTACGATGCCCGCATGAGTGATGTATTTTTTAATCAGCTTGAATTACCCAAACCAGACTATTACCTAGGCGTGGCGAGTGGTTCACCCACGCAACAAACCGCCGAGATCATGACCAAGTTTGAGGTGGTCATCCAGGCCGAACAGCCCGATTGGGTGGTGGTGGTGGGCGACGTGACCAGTACGCTTGCCTGTGCGCTGGTGGCGGTGCGTATGGGGGTGCGCGTGGCACACGTAGAAGCAGGCCTGCGCTCCGGTGACCGCAAAATGCCCGAAGAAATCAACCGTATCCTGACTGATAACCTCGCCGACCTGCTTTTCGTAACGGAGCAGGCAGGCCTGGACAACCTGCATCGCGAGGGCATTCCCGACGAAAAAATTAAATTCGTAGGTAACGTCATGATCGATTCGTTAGCACATTATCGACCAAAAGCGAATGAGTTAGGTACTGTTGGCCGTTTGCAACTCACCCACGGCGAGTATATACTGGTGACCATGCACCGCCCCTCGAATGTGGATATGCCCGATGGGCTGCGTGCCATCGTGCAAATAGTGACCGAGGCTGCTATGCATAATACTGTGCTGTTTCCGATGCACCCCCGCACAAGTGCCAATCTAATCCAGTTTGGCCTAATGGACCAGTTGACCGTTATCCCAAACGTACGGCTTATGGAGCCACAGGGGTATCTTGAATTTCTGAACCTAATGGAATTCGCTCTGGCCGTAGTGACTGATTCGGGCGGAATTCAGGAAGAAACAACTTACCTGCAAGTGCCCTGCCTCACCTTCCGCGATAGTACCGAACGACCAAGTACCGTCACGCTAGGTACCAATATCTTGTTGGCCAACTTAAATCCCTTTACTGTAGCCACTGAGTTGGCTTCAATACGTAAGGGTAGCCGTAAAAAAGGGCAAGTGCCTCCACTTTGGGATGGAGCAACGGCAGAACGAATAGCGACTTGCCTAATTTTCGATTGATTAGTTAGGCTGTTAGCAATTCTTTTTGACGTTTCATGGGTACGTTGTCAGATTAGAAATTTTCACTATCTTGATTTAGTTGTACATCCGCTCTCGATGCTGCATGAAAAAAGTCATATGTTTCTTTATAGGATACCTCTGCGTCATTATATTAATGTCTTTAATAACACAACAGCCATTAAACAATACATTTCATTATTTTGGCGTTCCAAAACATACTATGTTTTTTGCAGACATGAATGATGTATTAACATCATTGGACTGTCATTTGCCATACGAAGAAATTATTGCTAATCATTGCCTTAAACATGCTGCATCTTTCAACTATCCAAGAGCTACTTATTTATTGTTTAATTATTTAAATTTGTCAGGTTCAGATACTGCTTGGCTAGCACCAGTTCTCATTTTTATATTTATAATTTCTTATTTTTATATTTTTAGATCCACCCTGAATAATCACTCTGTTTACATAATTCTATTAGGATGTTCACCAGTTACTTTGTTACTTATCCATAGAGGCAATTTTGACTTATTTTTTATGATTACAACAATAGGAGCTTGTATGCTAATTTATCAAAACAAACGGATAGGAAGCCTTTCGCTAATTCTGACAGGCATTCTTTTTAAGCTTTATCCAATTTTTGCCTCATTAATTTTTTTAAGGAAGCGATCACATTTCCTATTCATTGCTTGTATGATACTTTTTTCAATTTACTGCCTCCTAACTTTCAATGATCTCTTGTTAATTAAAAAAGCGACTCCTCTTGGAGTTGATTTATCTTATGGAAGAAACGTTTTCGTTGACTATATTTCTCGTCATTTTCCTAAATTTACCAATCTAATTTCCGCCAATAGTCAGCATGTAGCAACCGCTTTAGTAGCAATAATCCTCCCTTTTTTTTGTGTTATTTATTTCAATAAGCTTACAAACAGCATCAGCCTACCGTTGATTAATTCAACAAAGTTGGAATCAATTTTATTCCTTGCAGGGGGCGGAATTTATACAGGCACATTTATTCTTGGAAACAACTGGGATTATAGATTTGTATTTGCACACCTAACGATACCGCTATTTTTGAAAAAAATTGATGCAGAATTAACAGAAAAGTCATTCAGTTGTGTTGCTTTGTTTTTAGTTATTATCCTCAGTTGGAGTAATTTAATTGTAGCTCAATTTCCGGGAGAAAGCTGGTTTAGGTCTGTACGCTTTGCTTGCGTACTAATTGAGGAGCCACTTCACTGGGTTCTGTTTACTTTAATTAGTACAATTCTTGCAAACTATTTATACCAAGAGCTTAGTAATAGATCAATTATATCGGATAGTGCCAAAAGAACTAGCGGTTATCACACCATGAAATTTTCCAAAGCTAAGGGTAGATAAAGTTGAAAAATATGGTCAGTACAGAGAGTACGACTTTTAACTTAGTTGCAGATTCTGTCGCTATTTTTTTGATATTATCTATAAATTCTTTTTCTATCCCAATTTACATTATTCTTTATTTGCTTTGCGGGTATACCTCCAATCAGCAAATTACTTCCTTCAAAAGATTTGGTTACGACAGATCTAGTTGCAACTATTGAGTTGTCAGGAATAATGACTCCTTTGAGAATGGAGACATGAGAAGCAATCCAAACATGATTTCCAATGAATATATTTTGTGCATAATTGATTCTATCGTTAGTTGAAGAATCAATGATAGAATGGGAATCACCTGTTCTTAAATCTATATCATAGGCAAACATACAATCGTCACCAATGTGAATTTTTGAATTTGGTTCTGTTACAGCAATATGAGCATCTTGAAATGTTGAATTTTCACCAATTATTGCTTCACAACAAAAATCCTCTATCCAAATTGTACAGCTTCTGTCAAAGCTAACTTTTTTGCCAATTTTTATTTTATTATTATTACCCCTAATAAAAAAAGTTACATTATTCAGCAAAGATAATTCTCCAATCTCAATTTCGTTGTTTCTTCCAATAATATCGAAGGTGCAATTACTTAATTTGGCCGACTCAGCTATATTAAATATATTTTTATATCTCCTTAGAAGCGTTTTGTGTAATATATATTGAATTTTATATCCGCTAATAATAGCTTTAGTGTATCGCTCTAAAACAGGATTTCCTTTAAGAATACCTTTAATCTTTTTTTCAAAACCTATTCCTATTTGCCACATGAGGTATTATCTTAATTGTACATTTTTTTAATCAACGGAGGAGATCTATTGCAGTGCTAATCTTATGATTGACTCACTCGTATCATCCATGACATTGCTTATATTATTAACTTAGCGACAAATAACACTGCTTGTTTGAAGATCAGCACACACTAAAAATCAGTACACAGGAGTAACTATGCCCATCCAAAAGCCTGGTCGATGTTCCGAGTGTCAACACCCAAAATCTGCGAAAGCTACTACAGCAGCAAGTCACCAACCAGTAAGACCGCACTCCTAGCCAGGTCAGCATTACCCAGCTGCTTAAAGCGACTCAAAAATAACGGGCAGGACCTAATGTCCCTACCTTTGCCCGATTATTACCCCCGTACATGTACCAACTGATACAGAATTTAAAGTCCGGTGAGACAGTGCTGGAGGAGGTGCCGGCGCCGCAGGTGCGGGCCGGGCAGGTGCTCATTCGTACGCGGCGCACGCTGGTGTCGCTGGGGACCGAGCGGATGCTGGTGGAGTTTGGGAAGGCTAACCTGCTCAGCAAAGCCCGCCAACAGCCCGATAAGGTCAAGCAGGTGTTTGAGAAAATTCAGTCAGATGGGCTTATACCTACGCTGGGGGCCGTTTTTCGGAAACTCGACCAACCGCTGCCACTGGGCTACTGCCACGTGGGCGAGGTGGTGGCCGTGGGCGCGGGCATCACCGACCTGGCCATTGGCGACCGCGTAGCCTCCAACGGACATCATGCCGAACTGGTCTGCGTGCCCCGTAACCTGGTCGCCAGCATACCCGACGGGGTGAGCGACGATGAGGCCGCCTTTACCGTAATTGGAGCCATTGGCTTGCAGGGTCTCCGGCTGCTGAATCCTACCCTCGGCGAAACCGTAGTGGTGGTTGGATTGGGGCTGATCGGGCTGCTTACGGCGCAACTCCTGCGCCTGAATGGCTGCCGCGTTATTGGCCTTGACCTTGAGCCTGCCAAGCTGGCACTGGCGCAAACCTTTGGCATTGAAACCCTTAACCCCGCCAGCACTGATGTAATCCAGGCTGTTACTGAACTGACGGGCGGCGTGGGTGCCGACGGCGTGGTGATTACGGCCTCGACAAAAAGCGACGAGGTGATAACGCAGGCTGCCCGGATGAGTCGCAAACGTGGGCGCATCGTGCTGGTGGGTGTGGTGGGTCTGAATCTGAGCCGCGCTGATTTCTACGAGAAAGAATTGACTTTCCAGGTGTCGTGCTCCTACGGTCCCGGTCGCTACGATGCCGACTACGAACAGGCTGGCCACGACTACCCGCTCCCCTTTGTGCGCTGGACCGAAAACCGGAATTTCCAGACCATTCTGCAACTCCTTAGCAGCGGTCAGTTGCAGGTAAAACCGCTCATTACGGAGGTAGTGCCCCTGACCGATTACCAGCAGATTTATGGTAAGATGGGCGGTAAAAGTTCAGGCGCTGGGTCGGGTGGCATTGCCTCACTGCTAAGCTATTCGGAAACGCCGCTGGTCATGTCGGCTTCGGCTACGGTACAGTTGCGCGAGGTGGTGGCCGGACCATCGGCCGGGGTGGTGGGCATTATCGGGGCGGGCAACTTTGCGGGGTCTACGCTGGTGCCTGCCTTGCAAAGAGCAGGTGCCACGCTCCAAACCATTGCCAGCGCCAACGGCCTCAGCGGCACCCTGCTGGCCAAAAAATACGGCATCGCCAGCAGCACCACCGACTACCAGACCATCCTGAACGACCCCACCGTTGACCTCTGCGTGATCACCACCCGCCACAACAGCCATGCCCGGCTGACCATAGAGGCCCTGCAAGCGGGTAAGCACGTGTTTGTGGAAAAGCCGCTGGTGATCTACGACGACGAACTGTCCGGGGTAATCGCGGCCCAACAGGCAGCCGACAAAACCGTCACGGTAGGCTTCAATCGGCGTTTTTCGCCGACGGCACAACGCGCTAAGGCCTTGCTGGGGGGCGATGCCTCCGGGGCGGTGCCGATGAACGTAGTTGCCACGATGAACGCCGGAGCCATTCCGGCCAATTCGTGGGTACATGATCGGGCGGTGGGTGGTGGGCGTATCCTAGGTGAAGCCTGCCACTACGTCGACCTCATCACGTTTCTGACGGGCAGCCGCGTGATAAGCGTGTGCCTAAACGCCATGGGCCAACACCCGGCAGAGACCACCGACTCGGCATCTATCCTGCTGCGCTACGAAAACGGGGCTACGGGCGTAATCAACTACTTCGCCAACGGCAGCAAAGCCTACGCCAAAGAGCGCATCGAGGTCTATTCGCAGGAACGGACGCTCATTCTCGACAATTTCAAGTCGTTGAACGGCTACGGGTTTCGGGGGTTTTCGAGTATATCGGGGCGGCAGGACAAAGGCCATACCGAGCAGTTCCGGCGACTGGTCACTACCCTCCGCGCTGGTGGCCCACCCCTGATCCCCTTCGCCGACATCATCAACACCACCGCCACCACTCTGGCCGCCCTGCGCAGCTTGCAGGAAGGAAGGTGGGTAACATTAAGTGGTGAGTGCTAAGTGGTAAGTGGTGAGTTTGCTGCCGCAGGCGTAGTACACCTGCGGCAGCAAACTCACCACTTACCACTTAGCACTCACCACTCTCTCCCTATATGCTCCCACCCCTTCTCCTCTACTGGCGCACTGTTCGGCACCTGACGCTTCGGCAGGTGGTGTATCAGGTATGGAACCGGCTGCGGGGTCGGCCACGGCTGCGGTGGGCTGAGGCCGTGCCCGATACCGTGCCGCAGGTCCAGTTTCCGGTCACGTTTACCCTGTTGAATCAGCCCGTTACGTTCGCAGATACTATCGACTGGAACTACGCCGACAATGGTAAGCTGTGGACGTATTGCCTGAACTATTTCGAGGACCTTACCCCGCCTCAGAGCCTGGCGCTTATCTACGATTTCATCCGGCAAACCCCTACCCTACGCGACGGCCTGGAACCCTACCCGATTTCGCTACGGGTATTGAACTGGCGGGCGTTTATGCTCGACAACGACATCCACGATCCGCTGATCGAGCGGCATCTATATGCCCAAACAGCTCTGCTGCGGTCGCGGCTGGAGTACCACCTGGGGGGGAATCATCTGCTCGAAAATGCGTGCGCACTCACCGTAATGGCGGTGCATTTTGCCGAACGCAGTTGGTTCATAAAAGGCTCACAACTGCTTGAAGAACAACTTATTGAGCAAATTTTAACGGACGGTGGTCACTACGAACGCAGCCCCGTTTACCATCAACTTCTTACCGACCGCCTGCTGGATGTCTACGCCGTACTCCACGCCGACACCTGGGCCGACCACCTGACGCTGACCGACCTGCTGCGCTATAAACTGGGCCTGATGCTGGGCTGGCTCCGGGCTGTTACCTTCCGCAATGGCGAGGTACC
This sequence comes from Fibrella aquatilis, assembly GCF_017353255.1. Lineage (GTDB taxonomy): Bacteria > Bacteroidota > Bacteroidia > Cytophagales > Spirosomataceae > Fibrella > Fibrella aquatilis. The sequence continues at coordinate 140,812 of NZ_JAFMYU010000020.1, forward strand.
CATGGTGAACGATTCGGCTTATGGCGTGGCGCCAAACACCGCGACCCTTTTGCAAAAAGCACAGGCAATGGGGCTTGTGCCTACACCTGTGGCACTGGGTGAAAGCGGCTACCGGATGCTGACCACGCCCCGCCTCGAATGCTTGGTGGATGTAGGGCCGGTGGGTCCCGATCATCAGCCCGGCCACGCCCACGCCGATACGTTCTCGTTTATACTGCATGTCGATAGCCAGCCTGTGATAGTTGATCCAGGCACGTCGACGTATCAGATTGGCGAGCGACGGGCGTGGGAACGGAGCACCGCCGCCCACAACACAGTGACTATTGGCGGGCAAAACTCGTCGGACGTGTGGAGTGGCTTTCGAGTGGGCAGTCGGGCCAAGGTTACGTTGTTGGCCGATGAAAAAATCCGCCTGAATGCCAGCCACGATGGGTACAACTACCTAAACGAGCAACATACAAGATCAATAGAGATAGTGAATGATAACACAATCAAGATTAAAGATGATTTTTTAAACAAATCCTTAATAAAGACATGCCACTTTCATCTAAATCCTTCTTTACATTTGGTAGAAGAAGGGCTGGTTGTGCAGGCGGGTAAGGTATTAATCCGTTGCCAGAGCGACGACGAAAGCAGGCTGACAGTTACCCCGTACACGTTTTCGGCAGGTTTTAATCAATTGGCCCCTGCTCAACAATTGACCTTCGATAGTGCCAGTACCACTGTAACGACTTATCTAACCGCCACCTGATGAAATTACTTTTCCTAACCTATTATTTCGAACCAGACCTGAGTGCCGGTTCTTTCCGCAACACGCCATTAGCCTACGAGCTGGCCCGGCAGCTTGGCGACTCCGGAACGGTGCACGTTATAACTACTCAACCTAACCGCTACGCGTCATTTCGAGCCGAGGCAATGCCCAGCGAACAGCACGGCAACCTTCACATAGACCGGGTGTCGGTACCGGACCATACCAGTGGCTTTGCCGATCAAATAAAATCGTACGTACAGTTTTACCGGCAGGCGCTGGCCCTCACCCGCCACGAAACCTACGACGTGGTGGTGGCTTCATCGTCGCGGTTATTTTCGGCCTTTCTGGGTGCTTATCTGGCTCGGAAACGGCAGGTTCCGCTGATTCTGGACATTCGGGATCTTTTCCGCGAAAATATCCTGGAGCTGCTCAAAAACCCGGTAGCCTGGTTGGGGCTGGCTCCTACGCTAAAGGCCGTAGAGAAATACACCTTCAGCTATGCCAGCCACATCAATCTGGTATCGGAAGGGTTCGGCGACTATTTCAGCGACTATCCACAAGCTACTTATAGCTATTTTACCAACGGCATTGATGACCCGTTTTTGCACATAAACTCGCCTGTTGGCCCTGCCAAAGGCAACGTGCGCACCATCCTCTATGCGGGCAACATCGGCGAAGGGCAGGGCCTGGAGAAGATCATTCCAGATGCTGCCAGGCAGTTGGGTACCGGGTTCCGGTTTGTGGTCATTGGCGACGGCGGCACCAAGCACAAGCTCGAAAAGGCTGTTGACGACGCCTACTTGACCAATGTCGACATTCGCCCACCGGTGAACCGCGCTACCCTCCTGGCCGAATATGAGCAGGCCGACTACCTGTTTCTGCACCTCAATAACCTGCGGGCGTTTGAGCGGTGCCTTCCCTCGAAACTGTTTGAATACGCCGCCACCGACAAGCCCGTCCTGGCCGGGGTAGCTGGCTACGCTGCTCAGTTTGTGCGGCAACACGTGCCCAACAGCTTTGTATTCGAGCCTGGCAATGCCCCTCAGTTGGTGCATTACCTGCACACAACGCCCTACCACACAGAAACCCGCACGGCATTCATCGAGCAGTTCGGACGGCAATCCATCATTCACTCCCTCGCCAACCAGATCCTGAAAACCGCAGGCGTGAGGCGGGAAGAAGGTTTAATGTACAATGTATAGTGAACAGTAATTGGATTGCGACTAAAGAAGCGTTTTTGTAGGTTCACCTCCCCA
>NZ_JAFMYU010000021.1 GCF_017353255.1 Fibrella aquatilis
AAGTCGACCTTCATAGACGAGTTCACCCGAGCTGTTCCAGCGGGCCAGGTCGCCGGTGCGGTAGAGGCGCTGGCCAGCCACAAACGGATGGGCTACAAAGCGTTCGGCCGTCAGGTCGGGTCGCCGCCAGTAGCCCCGGGCCAGACCCAGCCCACCCACGTAAAGTTCACCCGTCACGCCGGGGGGCAGTAGCCGCCGCCCGCTGTCGAGCACGTAGACTGTCGTGTTGGCAATAGGCTTACCAATGGGAATAGCCGCCCTACCACCTGCGGTCTCTTCAACCCGGTGGATCGACACGCACACCGAACACTCGGTAGGTCCGTAGGCGTTGAAATAACGAAGGTTTTTTCGGGTACCACGTAGAGGTAATGCCGCTTCACCAGCCGTAATCAGCACGCCGAGGGTGGGCAGTTCATCTATGTCGAACAGTTGCAGATAGGGCGGTGGCAGGGTGGCCACCGTAATTTTATTAGTCCGTACAAAGTCGGCAAATAGCTGTTTATCAATAATTTGCGCCTGCCTGATCAACACCAGCGCCGCCCCCACATACAGGGCCATACCAATCTCCGATATCGATGCATCGAAGCCGATAGACGCAAATTGAACCACCCGGTCCTGTGCCGTGATACCAAACGTCTCGATCTGGCTCAGGGTCATATTCACGCTGCTTCGGTGTTCCACCATCACGCCTTTGGGGGTTCCGGTAGAGCCTGACGTGTAGATCAAGTAGGCAAGGTCGGTAGCACTGCCGGTGGGTACCGGATTGCTGCTGTCGGTGTCCAGCGTATCGAGTTGAATGTCGAGGGCAAACAGATCGCCCGAAAAATCACCCACGTCAAAAAGGTACGCCGAATCGACCAGCATCAGTGCGGCACCGGCGTCGGTCAGCATGTAATCCTTGCGACTGGCCGGGTAATCGGGTTCAATGGGCAGGTATACCCCACCCGCTTTCAGGATGGCCAGCATGCTGATAACCATGTGCACCGAACGGCCCGTCAGCACACCAACCACCGACTGGCTGGTTACGCCAAAATGAGTACGGAGGTGGTGCGCCAGCCGGTTGGCATCGGCATTTAACTGGCTGTATGTAAACGAGTTGCCCTCATCAATAACGGCTATGGCCGCTGGTGTGCGCTGCACCTGCTGCTCGAACAGGGCGTGCATGGTGAGCGCCTGGTCAACTGCCACCGCCGTATCGTTGACGGAAAAAAGCAACTGCTGCTCCTGCGCTTCCGACAGGTAGGGCAACTGGCACAGGGGCATTCGGCTGTCGGCAAGAATGGCATTGAGCAGCTGCCGGTAGTGGGCAATCATCTGCGCCATGAGATCATGGCTGAACAGGTCCTGGTTATACTCGAAAGCCAGCGTAATGTCGGTCTGCGATTCAAAAAAGATTACCCGCAAATCGACCAGACCGGGACTTAACCCCAGGTCGTGTCCAGCCACTTCGAGACCATCCATCAGCCCGGCATCGACGGTAGTGGCGGTCTCGGCATTTTCGAGCACAAGCACCACGTCGAACAGCGGTGATCGGCTGGCATCGCGGGGTACGTGCAGGTCGTCTACCAGCCTGTCGAACGGGTAAAGCTGGTATTTCTGAGCTTCCAGGGTGTTTTGTTTTACCGTCTCCAGCAGCCGGTCGAAGCCTTCCTGCCCGTCGAAACGGGTACGAATGGGCAGGCTGTTGGCGTAGAAACCGATCTGATTTTCCAGTTCCAGGCGCTCGCGACCTGCTACCGGATAGCCAATCACGATATCGTCCTGGCCCGTGTAGCGATACAAAAACGTTTTCAGCGAAGCCAGCAGGGTCATAAACAGGCTGCTGCCATACTGCCGGTTGAGGCCATAGAGACCGTCGCGTTCCCGCTTGTCGAGTACGGTCTCTACCCGGTTGCCGTTGTACGTTTTTTCGATGGGCCGGGGATAGCTCAAGGGCAGTTCCAGCACCGGAAAACGGTCGGCAAACTGATTCCGCCAGTAGGTCTGGTGATCGGCTAACCAGTTGCCGCTCAGCCGGTTATTTTGCCAGTGGGCATAGTCTTTGTAGTGAATTCGGAGCGGCGGCAGTGGGTTGGGCAGCCCCGCCCGGAACGCGTTGTACAAGGCCGCCATCTCCTGAAAAATCACCCGAAACGACCACCCGTCGGAGATAATATGGTGCACCACCAGCAGCAACAGGTGGTCTTCGTCGGCCAGTTCAACCAGTTGTAGCCGCAGCAGTGGCCCCTCGCTGAAATCGAACGGCTGGCGCGCCTGATCCACCAGCAGGGCCTGCGCCGCCTCGGCCTGGCCGCGCAGACTGGCGTAGTGCACCAGCACCTGACCGGCACTCATGACCACCTGCTTTGGCCCATCTTCGGTAAGCCGAAAAACGGTACGCAGGCTTTCGTGCCGGTCTACCAGCGCCGCCACAGCGCGGCGGAAGGCGGCCTGATCAAGTTGGCCCGTGAGCCTGAACGCTACCGGGGTGTTGTAGGCCACCAGCGCCTCGGCAAACTGATTTATCACCCACAGCCGTTTCTGGCCATCCGACAGGTCGTAGTACGCGGCGGGGGGCAAAGCGACAATGGCATCTTCGGCAATGGCCGGTTGCCCCCCGGCTGCTAGCTGATCGATGTAGCCGGCCAGCAGCCTGACGGTGGGGTACCGGAAAATGTCGTCAAAATTGAGCACCACGTGGTGAATGTCCCGAATTCGGTTGAGCACCTGGTTGGCCAGCAGCGAATGGGCACCCAGATCGAAGACGTTAGCGTGGTTGTTTATCGTTTCCAGCTGCAACACCTGCCGCCAGATCAGGGCCACTTTTTGTTCAGTGCTGCTCAGCTGGTCGATGTATTCGGCCAGGCTTTGCAGGGTTGGGTAGTCGAACACGTCCTCGAAGTGAACGGCCATATCGAAAACGTCCCGAACCCGGTTGATGACGCGGGTGGCTTTGAGCGAATCGCCCCCAACGTCGAAAAAGTCATCGTGGCGGGAAAAGGTGTTTCGCCCCAGCGCCTCCCGCCAGAACCCGGCCAGCACCCGTTCGGTGTCGGTGGCATCTGCTTCCAGCAGCAGCAGGGTGGCTGTTTGGGTTTGTTCAAGCGGAGCATTGGGGTAAAACCGGGCCGGGGGCACCTCGCAGGCCCAGCAGCGGGTAGGCAAAAACTGGTAGGTGGGTAATTCCATTCGGCGGGCAGCGGCGGGATGACCATACGCCGCCCAATCTACCTCATAACCAAGGCTATAGAGTTCACCAAACAGGGCTGACAACGCCTGACGGTCTTCGTTTTCGCCCGCTCGAACCAGCCCGAAACCAGTGCCGCAGGCCGGGTGGCTGGCCAAAAGCGGGGCAAGGCTAGTTGGGCAACCCATCTGGGCGAAAAGCACCCAGCCCTTAGCCAGTTCGTTGTCGAGCAGGGCGTTGAGTCGGTTTGTCAGGGTGGGGTCTGGCTGGGGCACGTACGTGTAGGCGCTGGCCAGGCTGTCGCGCAGCGAGCGGGTTCCTCTTACAACTTCGGCCACGAGTTTACCACTGCCTACGGCCAGCACATGTTGCGAGGCCAACCCATTGGCCAGCAGGAGTTTGTAATAGCTATACTGCTGAATGAATCCCAGCACCAGCGGCGGCACTGGTTCGGTCAGAAAAGGCAGGCAGTCGGCATAGGCGGCGTCAAAGACCGGGTAATAGGCGCGGTACCAGGCCAAATCGGCATCGGTGGTCGACAGGGCATCGGCAAAGACGAAAAACAACTTCTCAACGGGCCTCGACGGGGTTAGCATCGCCTCCTGCATCCCGTGACGCAGGGCTGCCTGCACAGCCGCCAGCGAGGTAGCGCTGACCACCTGCCGGTACCGGTAATGCCTTCGCCCCACCGTCAGCGTATACTGCATAGCGGGCAGGTCGGCGTCGGTCAGGTGGTCGGTATGGTCCAGCAGCGCCTGCCTATTGCACAGCAGCGCTTCCGATGAGTGGGCCGACAGGGGCAACAGGTACGTTGTATCCTTGTTGTCAGTGGTGGGGTGGGGCGGGCGGGGCGGGGCTTCCTGCAAGGCCACGTGGCAGTTGGTACCGCTGAACCCCATCGAACTCACGCCGCAGTAGCGCACCTCGCCGGGCTGGATATCCCAGTCGCGGCAAACCCCGTCGAGGTAGACCGAGCCGTTGGCTAAATCCAGGTGCGGATTTGGGTCGTCGGCATGCATACTGGGAAACAACACCCGGTGCTTCAGCGACAACACCGCCTTCACCAGCCCAGCCATGCCCGCCGCCGACCGACCGTGGCCGATGTTGGCTTTGATGGACGAAATATGGCAGAGTCGTTGCCCGGCGTTGTCAGGGCCAAATGCCTTGTTCAGCCCGCCAACTTCCAGAATATCACCCAGTTGAGTACCCGACCCGTGTGCTTCGATGTAACGCACCTTCGCCAGGGGCACCTGGGCTTTTTGCCAGGCCCGGCCAATCACCTCGGCCTGGGCAAGGCTGTCGGGGGCGGTGAGGCTGGCCGACCGCCGGGCGTTGTTATTGACCGCCGTGCTTTTGATGACCGCGTGAATCAGATCGCCATCGGCCAGCGCCTGGCCCAGGGGTTTTAGCAGCACACAGGCCACCACCTCGCCGTAGGTCATGCCGTTGGCCTGCGCCGAAAAAGGCCTCGACTTGCCGTCGGGCGAATTAACGCCGGGGTCGAGGTGGGCGTCTTTAAAAGGAAATAACTCCAGGTTGACCCCACACACCAGCGCCTGGGCAACGTCGCCCAAAATCAGCTCGTTACACGCATGATGCAACGCCACCAATGACGACGAGCAGGACGTATCGAAGAGGGCCACGCTGCCCGTTAGGTTGAAAAAACGATTGATCCGGGTGGCCAGAAATTCGCTGGTATTACCCGTCATGGTGGTGGGTGTGGCCTCGTCGATCAGCGCGTCGTAATGCAGTTGGCAGTCGCCCACATACACACCCGTGTTCGACCCGTCGAGGGCATCGAGGCTATAGCCCGCGTTCTCGAAGGTCTCATAGGCTACCTCCAGGAGCAGCCGCTGATGGGGGTCCATGCCACGGGCTTCGGCCAGCGAAATCTGGAACAGCGCATGGTCGAACCGGTCGATACCGTCGAGGTAGCCGCGCACGTGGTAGTCACGGTCGGGCGGCAGCGTTGTGCTACGGAGCCGCGCTGCCGACATGGGACCAATGCTGTCTTTGCCGCTGCTCAGGTTCCGAAATAACGCGTCCACGTTGCTGGCGTCAGGAAAACGCCCGGCCATGCCAATGATGGCAATCTCTCGGTTCATAGTCATTCGTTATTGGTCAATGACTTAAAACTGAATTTTATCTGCTTTTTCGTACAGCACCTGGTTGCACCAGACGTAGTTGACCTGGTTCCAGGCCGTGGCCGAGTAGACGTCGGGAAAGAAGCCGCTGCCGTTGAGGTTGGCGCTGGTGTTGCACAGCAGCGGAATGCCGCTCAGTGCCTCATACGCCTCCAGCAACTCGCCCACCAGGGGGTTGTCTTCGCGGGTAATGGTCTGTAAACGAGCCGATTGATCGAGGTGACACACCGCCGGAATACGATCCAGCCAGTGGGGCCGAACCTGGTGATCGAACAGCATGAACGGGTCGGGCGTGCCGGGGTCGAACAGGGCCGGGGCTTTGTCACAGAGGCAGATGGGCGACACGGGCCGGTAGCTTTCGCGCTTTTTCACGGCGTTCAGGATGGCCTTCATGTTCGGGTTGGTAGCATTGCCCACAATGCTGCGGTTGCCCAGCGCCCGCGGGCCTAGTTCGGCGCAGGCGTTGAGCAGCACCACCGGCTCGTTGCTGACGTGGAGGAGGCTGGCCAGCTCGGCCACGGAACAGGGCCTGGCCGTCCAGCCCGGCGCGGGGGCGTTCTCTATGATAGCCGGACCACTGTATACGTTCCAGTGCAGGGCCGTGGTCTGGCTGTGGCGGAGCATGGCGGCGCAGGCTACCCCCACGGCACTGCCCGAGTCATTAGGAAACGGCGGCACATACACCGCGCCAAACAACCCACTCTGCCGAATGGCACTGTTCCACTTAATGTTCAGGGCGCAGCCACCCACCAGACACAGGTTGGCAGCCTGCCTGCCAGATCGGGCTATTTTCTTAGCCAGTTTGCTCACCAGCATCTCTTCCAGATACAGGTGAAACGTGAGCAGGATGTCTTCGTCTGTATAGGCCTGCCCCTCAATGCGTTGTTTGAACTCGTTAGCCAGGCTGTTGGCAAAGCCCATCGGGTGGCTATAATGATTGTTGTAGAGCTGATCGAAATGGGCAAACAGCTCCCTCCGTTCCTGGCCTAGGGCAATGTAGGCCATCACCTTACCCGCAATAGAGAGGTCATCTTTGGCAAACGAACCGCTCACTTTAAACGGCCCGAAGTGCTGTGAAAAGATCGTGTATACGTTGCCGATGAGCAGAAAAATAGGCCCCAGGTTGTCGACCTGCCGCGTCTCGGCATCGAAGAAATACAGTTGCGGATACATGCCACCGTCCCACACCAGCACAAAGCTGCTTTCGCCCCGCTGGGCAAAGGGACTCGTGCAGTAGGCACTGCTAATGTGACCCGCCACGTGCAGGTAGCTGGTATACGAAAATGTCTGGTCGCCAATAGCCAAGCCCTGACAGGCCAGGGGCTCCAGCACGTGCTGGTGTCGGCTGCGCTCCTGATACTGGGCCACAGCCAACTGGTAGGGCGACCCGTAGTTACTGATAGTTAAGTAGTTATGTTCCTCACCAATAGTGAGTCGGGGCTGAATGGCCAGCGCTTCCTGGTCGTTGCCCCCCCAGCCGTCGATGGCGAACTGGTCGATGGAGGCCAGAGGGCAACCCTGCGCTTCCAGGATGGTCTCGATCCAGCGCGTGTCGCCGATGTCCTGGTAGCGGGGGTGGTTACTGAGCTTTTCCAGTTCGATGCTGAACAGCAGCGTCCCGTCCTCGATCACCGCCACCGAACCGTCGTGGGTGAGTTTTAAACCGCAAATTTTCACGTCGTCAGTGGGTAGGAATAAACCGGCAAACAGCCAGCAGGCGGTCACTTTTTCTTTTGGGTCAGCAACTCGATGTCCAGTTCGAACTCGTTTTTGATGGCATCGTTGCCGAGGTTGTCAAAAAAGCTGTTCGACCCGTAGCGCACATCGAATTTGGCGCGGTCTACCACCAGCAGGGTTTTCAGCAGCAGTTTTCCCTGTTGCTCCTGGAGGGTAGCAGGAAACTGAATAGGGTTCGTTTTGTCTTTGATGGTCAGGTTGCCCGCCAGCTCATACGCGTTGCCGCCCTTCGGTATGGCCCGGGTCATGACGAAGGTGGCCTTCGGATATTTCTTTACGTCAAAAAAATCGGGGCTGCTCAGGTGTGTAATCAGCTTTTGATTGCTGGCACCGTTGTCGAGGGTGTTGCACGAGATGGCCGTCATGTTGATCTCCACTAGACCGGTTTTGAGTAGCCCCCCCTCAACCGTGATGCTGCCCGATGCCACCGGCACCACGCCCGACAGACTGTACTTGCCAATTTCGCTGCGGCCCGTCCAGTACACTTGGCTCTCGTTGGCATCTACGGCGTAGGTACCGCTGGCGGGAACAGCCTGCGGAGCAACGGCCAGCAGGGGCAGCAGCAACAGCGTACCAATGCGGCTAATCAGCCGTTGAAAAGATAGGTTTATCCCAGGCATATGACCGGTTGGTTAATAAGGCATTTATTGACCATTGCCCTTCGCTGGTTTCGTGCGTACGGGCGGGGTAAACACCCGCGAGGCCAGGTAACGGTTGATCGGGTCTTTGAAAAGCAGCCCAATGCGTACTCCCCGCTCGGTGGGGAAAAGCAGGTCCAGGCCGTCTTCAGAGAAATAATCTTCTTCGGTCTCGGCATAGAGGCGTACGGGAGGTTTACCGACCGCCTGGAGGTAGAGCTGTCCGTCGGTCACTACCACCTCGCCAACGGTGCTGTTGGCCAGCAGGTAGCGCCCCACCAGCCGCTCATACACCTCCAGACCGGGGCTAATTGCCCGCTTCACGGTCTGAGGAGCAGCCTCGACTGGCAGATCGGTCGGCCAGTCATATTCACGGGCCACCGCCCGAACCACCTCCATCATCAGCCGGTAGCCTTCGCCGTCGGCGTTGGTCATAAGCACAAGCCCCTTGTTCAGGTCGGGAAAGGCAATGGAATACGACGTGTAGCCGTAGTTCCAGCCCCGGTGGTAGAAGCAGCGGTTGGGTCCACTGCCGTGTACGTAATAGCCCAGCCCCCGCATCTCGTTGCCCGGTTGTGGGGTCAGCAGCGAATCGACCCAGCGCTTGTCGACCAGTTTGTGGCTCTGCCCGGCCCGGGTGCGCCCTACCTCGATCATCAGCCGGGCCACGTCGGAGGGCGTAGACCAGAGGCCCGCCGCCGCCATGGCGGGGTGTAGCCGCCACTTGCCCGACAGCATTTTTCCCTTCACATGGCCCGCTGCTACGCCCTCGCGCCACTGCGCCGGGCGATACTGCTCGAAGGTGCTATGCGTCATGCTCACCCGCGCGAGTATGCGGTCGGCCATCAGCGTGGCGAAGGGTTCGCCCGTTACGTCCATCATGGCCTGCTGCACGATGCAATACCCTTCGCTCGACACCTGGGCACCGCTGCCCGGCACCCGCACCACCACCACGGGAGACGTGAGCGACGGAGGGTCGCCCCGCAAAATCTGCGTGATCGTGGGCAGTGAGTCAGTGGCGGGGTAGCCGTTGGCAGCATTCAGGCCGGTGTCGCCCAGGCCCGTATTGTGCGACAGCGCCCGCCGCAGGGTTATTTTCTCTTTATTGGTAAACGCATTTGCGGGTATTTTCCAAGATGTCAGCTTAGTATTCAGGTCTTCGTCGAGGGCCAGTTTACCTTCCTGCACCAGGCCAAGCGCAGCCAGGGCGGTCAGGGGTTTGCTGATAGAGCCAGCCTGAAAACGCGTGTCTTCAGTCACAGTTGCCGAGCCGCCCGCCTCCAGCAGACCATAGCCTTTTGCCCACTCCACCACGCCGCCGTTGATAACAGCGATGCTGAATCCAGGCACCTGATGGTACTGCATCCGGTCGGTGAGCCGGAACGTGATGGGCGCGCGACCGGCGATGCTGAACGAGGGCAGCAAACCAGCCTCGATCCGTTTGATGGCGGCTTCCACGGCCTCTGTGCGCGGCCTAACTACCTGTGCCAGTGTCGGTTGCCAAAGCAACATACCCAGAACCAGCAGGCAGACCAGCAGTAGCTGATCTGGGCGGAGCGTTTGGGGTTGACGCATAGAAATGTTCGTTGGTCGTTTTCAAAAAAGTTAATCCAGCGGCAGGTTGGCTTCAATAGCAGCCGTCACCTCCCCTATCGCAATCTGCTGCATGCATGTCCGGCCATAAGGGCAGGGTTCGTCCATCAACACGTCGATGCAGGGGGCGCAGGGTACTTTCTTGTAAATGTTACCCTGACCGGGATAGCCCCAGATATCGGGGTTGGAGGCCCCAAACAAAGTCACGGCCGGGCGGTCCATAGCCCGGGCCACATGCCCGAAAAAACTATCGACCCCCACTACGCCTTTGCTGTATTTGACCACCGCCATGCTTTCGCGCAGGCTGATGGTACCCCGCAGGTCTACAGTCCCCTTCAGGGCATATTCGTCGGTGAGACCTAGTTGCACAAACGTGTACATCGGCAGCGCCTGAATCACCGCCTCCCAGCGTTCGTTGAGCCACTCCTGGTTTTTCGAGCTGCGCGAGGTGGGGTTGATCACCACCGGATTGCGCCACGAGGCCACCAGCTGCTGGCCTTTGGCTTCTTCAGCCGGGGTGAGAAATACGTCCGGTTTGTTGTCGGTCAGGGTGAGGCTGAAATACTCAGCAATGATGTCGGCAGCCTGTTTGGTATAAATTTTGGTCGGCCCAAACCAGCCATAGTTCGGAACAATAAATTTCCGCCACTTGAACCGGTAGCAAAGCACATCGACCCACGAGCGATAGTCCGACACCTTCCGCAGGTGGTCGATATGGGGGTTGTGGCGGTAGATATTCCAGTGGGCATCAGAGTCGCAGTAGACAATGAGCGTGCAGCCGGGATGCGCGGCTTTGAGGGCCTTGAACGATGGCGACGCCAGCAGCGCATCGCCAAGCCCACCCCACAAGAGTACTCTAAACACCTGCTTTCCCATCGTGCGCTACACCAGCGTGTCGGCTTCCACTTGTTTCAGCAAATTGGTTAACTCGGCCAGGGCAAACTCATACACACACCGCTCCTTATAAATAAACGACAGCAGCTTGTACTGCCTCAGGTAGCTTGGCCTGGCCATTTCGGCGGCGCAGAGCTGGTTGAGGTAGTCCAGGTGAAGGCCCAGTTCGTGGATTCGGCGGGCAAGAAGGGCTGACGTCGACATGATGCGTAGACAGATCTGTTACCCTTCTACGGGCACGTAGAGCAATTCTTTTTCGCCAAACAGCCGCTCGGCCAGCAGACCCCGCTCCCGACAGGCGTTGATTAGGGCGTTGGAGGCCACAATGGGGTTCGACTCGTCGGTGTAACGGATGCTACTGATAAACTCCAGCCACGGTTCCATGCCCATGGCATACACGTATACCTCTTTGGGGTTGAACCGGTCAACCAGGCTAAGGCCCCGTTCGTAGTTCGACCCAGCCAGGCGGCGGCTTTGGTCTTTATCGCGGGCCAGGTCTTCTGTCAGCAGCGGGCCGTAGAGCCAGGTGAGCGGGGCACCGTCGCATTCCATACCCAGCAGCAACACGTCGACGTCGCCGGTCAGGGCGTGGATATGGTCGTAGAGTTGGGGTTCAACAATGCAGGAATCGGCCACAAACAGGATCGAAAAATCAGCGATTTTGACCAGGTAGCACATCTTCGTACGGATGTTGAGGTCGCAGTGTTCGCCAATAAACGGAATGCCCGTGATGGTGCAGTTGCTGAACCGCAACGATTCCATTTCGTCTATTTCCACCACCTGGTCAAAGCCAATGTGCTGAAACATCAGCTTCAGGTTGGGGTCTTGGAGGCTCCCTCCCACCGACTTAGGAATAACAATGTGCCGAATTCGACTCCGCAGCGACAGCAACGTTTCGAGCAGCACGTGGTCCTGGTGGTTGTGCGTGATGAGCACGTAATCGATCACGTCGGGCAGGTTGGCATCCGAAAAACGAGACACGTCCGACGGGTACCCGTAGTAGCTCACCACCGGGTCTACCAGCACCGACACATCGTTGGTTTCGATCAGCACACAGGCGTGGCCGAAATAACGCATTCTGATAAAATCACCTTCGTACTTGCTGTAGGTTGGCGGAGTGTCGGTGGTGAAAAACGAAGCCAGTAGTGCCTCGTCAAACGCCGGTACGTCGAGCAGTCGCTTCACGTCCGACAGGCGGCGCGGCTGGCGTTTCATGCTGGCCAGCAGGTCGATAGCCGGGTGGTTGAAGGGAATGGGCAGGTGCAGTACAGCAGGCTCATCGAGCCGGGGCGTACTCAGCACAAACGGGCGGCTATCATTGTGGGTCAGCCAGAGGGCAATGCTTTGACTAGCCGGGTTATAAAACTTGCTTCTGTAGAGCAGCGACTCAAAAAAACGGTACGACGGGTTACCGTTGAGGTCATAGAGCAGCTCTACGTAGCCCTTCAGCAACGGCGGAATTTGTTCGTACAGCGGTTCCAGCGAATAGCCTTTGGCTTGTTGTTTCAGCAACTGATCCAGTTCCTTTATTGCTTTGGCCAACTCGATCAGGTCGCTTCGTTCGTCCAGGGTGCGGGCTTTCAGGTCTTTCACCTCACCAACACGGGCTTTGGGTGTGTCCATAAACGGCCCCCCCAGCAGCTTGGGGTTCTGCACCGCCGCCACGTGCACGTCCGGGGCCTGAATAAATGAGTTGATGATTTTCAGGTGCCGGTTCAAAATATTCATGGCCGCCGTGGCTGGCGACACCAGGTGCGACCACGCATACCAGCGGTCAATCAACGGCTCCAGTACTGTGTTGGGCGACAGGTACACGTAGTCTTCATCCATATCAGTAGCGTGATTCATACAAGATTGGGGTTAGTTGACCAATGACTACTCAGCATGTGCCAGCAAAATTGGGCCGTAGTCCAGAGTGGACCAGTCAGACTCGATGTTGGGCAAGCGCATGATTTCGGTCATGATTTTCTCCTGCCTCGTGCCCACATTCAGAGCATCGGCATAGGGTGCGGTCGAGAAGGCAATCATCGTGTAGACGGGGGTCCAGTGGGTGGGGTAGCTGGCGTGGAGGTGGGCTTCAATTTTTTTCTGCAACACAAACCTGGGGTCCGACACCTTGTCGCGCATCTCGATGAAGTTGCAAAGCGCTAAATCGGCAATGGCCTGTGCATTGGGGTACCGGGCTTGCTGAAAGGAGTCAAATACCGCAGGCCAGTTTTCACCCAGGGCGTTCAGGGTGTCGTCGAACACCATGCAGTCTTCCAAACCAGCGTTCAAGCCCTGTCCATAAAACGGCAGTATGGCGTGCGAGGCATCACCAATTAGTAACACTTTACCCTGGTAGCTCCACGGGTAACAACTGATGGTCACTAGTGGTGAGGCGTGGCTTCGCAGGAACTCGTCGGCCAGATTGGGCATCAGGGCAAAGGCATCGGGAAAGGTGGTGGCAAAAAAAGCGTTCACCTCCTCACGCGTTTGCACAGACTGAAAAGACGGGCAGCCCTCGAACGGAAAAAACAGCGTACCCGTAAAGCTGCCGTCGGCGTTGGGCAGGGCAATGAACATGAAATGGCCCCGGGGCCACACGTGCAGGGCATCGGCGGCCAGCACTGGTTTGCCATCTGGCCCCGCCGGAATAGTCAGTTCTTTATACCCATGGTCGATAAACTGCTGCGAATAATTGAAACGGCCCGTGCGTTGCAGGCTGGCCCGAACCGCCGACAGTGCCCCATCGGCCCCAATCAGCAGGTCGGGCGTAACGACCGAAGTGGCCTGCGTATGGATGTCGGTAAAATAGATAGCAGGCCGCTTCAGGTCTACCTGGGTGCAGAGCTGCCCAAATTGAAGCGTTACATTTGGCTCGGCCTCTGCCTGACATAGTAGCTTGTTATTCAACCCGTTGCGCGACACAGAGTAGATAGCCTGCTGCTCTTTACCATAGGGTTGCACGTGGGTTTGCCCGCTGCTGTCGTGTACCATTCGCCCAAACATCGGCATGGCTTCGTGCCGTACCAGGTGGGCCAGACCCACCCGCCCCAGGGCCTGCCAGCCCCGCTCGCTAATGGCCAGGTTGATGGTGCGGCCGTGGTCAACAGTCGCCCCACGCGGATCGGGCCGCTTGTCATACAGGGCTACCTGATGGCCACGCCGGGCCAGCATAATGGCCAAGAGCGAACCCACAGGCCCAGCGCCGAGCACGGTTATCTGTTTAGTCATGGGACATTGGTCATTTCGCTACGCTCGGCACCAGTGCTGACTTTTCGGTAGTTAGTTGCGCCCACGGCTCGTTATAGACGGTATCGAGGTAGGCTGTGCCTTTATCGGTACAGAGAAACAGCACCGTAGGCTTCCGTTGCCTGTCAGCCTGCCAGGGGTAGTTTTTAATGGCCCAGTACACTGCCCCTGTAGAGGCACCGCCGAAAATCATCTGCTCGGTCAGCAAGGCCCGGCTCCCGGCAATAATGTCGGCATGGGGTACGTGGATCACTTCGTCAATAGCGGCGTGTTGCAATACGGGCGGCACCTTGCTGGCCCCGATGCCCGATATGTAGCGGGGTTTGGGAGCGTTACCGAAAATAATGGACCCCTCTACGTCGACGGCCACCACCCTGATGTGGGGGTACCGCTCCTTAAGTTTGCGCGACAGCCCCGTTATGGTCCCCGCCGAACTAACCCCAATGAAGGCGTAGTCGAGCGTGGGCAACTGGGCGCACAATTCCGGGCCAAGGCCTTTGTAGTAACTCAGGTAGTTGTTCGGATTTTCGTATTGATTGGTCCAGTAGGTATCTGGCTGCTGGCAGATGCTTTTCACCGCTTCGATCCGGCTCAGCAGATAGCCCCCCGTATAATCGACCTGGTCTACCTTCACCACCTGCCGACACAGCAGAGTAAGCTGGCTTTCGTAGATCGGGTTAATGTTGGGGTCGATTACGGGAATGAAGTTCAACCCCAGCCGCTGGCAAAGTGACGCCAGCGCAATGGCAAAATTGCCTGAACTCGACTCCACAATGGTGGTGGTGCTGGTAACGGCTCCGCTATAGATGGCTTCCTGGAGCATATGAAACGCGGGCCGGTCTTTAATGCTGCCCGAGTAGTTGGTATACTCCAGTTTCACAAACAGGTCGACCGGCAAACTGCCTGACTCCAGTTGCACCAGCGGCGTATGGCCAATCAGCGGTTGGATTGTCGATAGTTTCTGAAGCATGACAGCAGCGGACAAATAAGCTATGCGTGACTATGTTGCTGAATGGCCGCCAGCAGCCCGCCAAAGCAGGCATCGGGCGAAAACCGGGTCTGAATCAGTTGGTAAGCGGTTGTTCCCAGCAACTGACGCAGGGGGTAATCGGTTAAGAGCCGGTTGAGCTGACGGGCAAAGTCGGCGGGGGTATCAGCAATGAGCATAGCCTCCTGCGTGTAATCTTCCAGACCAATAGCCCCGTGAGTGGTGGTTAGCAGCGGCAGACCATAGCCCAAGGCTTCCATGTTTTTTATTTTCAGCCCAGAGCCAAACCGCACGGGGTTAATGGCCACGTCGAACTGGGCGTATACTTGCTCTAACTCAGGTACGAAACCATGCAGCACCACGCCGTCCTGCGCCTCAACGTCGAGCGAACGACTCTCGTAGAAGCGGGTGATGCCCGGGAAATCCACTTCCAGGTGGCGTAGTTGGCTACCCGGGCGCTGCGGCTGGCTATTTTGCCGAAGCACGTCGCAGATGCCGCCGTAGATATGAAGGCCGATGCCAGGGCGGTAGACCAGCGGCCACACCTCGCGGATAAACCACACAATGGCATCCAGATTTGGCTCGCTGGCACCGGCTACATACCCAATGTGTATGGCCTGCGCCCGCGCCGGACGTTGGGTCGAAACCACCGGATGGGGTACGAGCAGGGCTTTTTCGCCAAGAACTGCCCGCACTTTTTGGTAGTCATGCCGCTGGATCAACAGCAGATAGGCGTACTTATCAAACAAGGCAAACTCTTCGGTTGCCGACACGTTCAGGGTACTGTAGGGGGCATAGAAGCGGTCAAAGTTTTGTCTCCGGTCACTCATCAGGTCGTGCGTGTCGAGCATAACGCATTGTCCTTCAGGTATATATTCTAGCAGAAACGTCAACACCGCGTATTCCAGTACACAAACGTCAACCGGGTGTTGCAGCAGGTATGTTTGCAGGAGCAGCCCGTAGTCGGTAGGGCTTTGCGGCTGTTGCGTCGAGAAGTAGACCACGTTCAGCGGGCCGTAGCGGGCCACCAGCATGGTTTCATCAGTGGGCTGTTTCAGGCCCGCATACAAAATCAGCAGGTTAGTGTGCTGGTGTAGGTAGGCTACCAGGGCACTTATACGCGCCTGACCACCGCCACCTTCCTGCCAGAAGCACACATCGGTAACAAGGGCAACAGTGGCTTTCATCGTAAACAGGTTACTGATAGCCCTGGGCCTGTAAGTTGAACAGATAGGCATAGGTGCCGTTTTGCTCCAGCAGTTCCTGGTGGCTACCCAGTTCTTTAATACACCCGTTTTCGAGCAGCAGGATGCGGTCGGCCATACGCACCGTAGAGAAGCGATGCGAAATCAGGATCGACATTTTTCCTTCGGTGAGGCTGGCAAACCGCAGAAACACTTCATATTCCGAGTGGGGGTCCAGCGCCGCCGTAGGTTCATCCAGAATCACCAACTGAGCATCGCGCATGTAGGCCCGACCCAGGGCTACCTTCTGCCATTCGCCGCCCGACAGTTCTACGCCCGAGGCAAACTGCCGCCCGAGCATCTGTTCGTAACCGTTGGGCAGTCGATCCACAACGGTATCGGCCAGACTTTGCCGGGCCGACTGTGTCACCCACGCTTTGTTGTCTTTTTCCCACACGTTACCCACGCCGATGTTGTCGGAAAATGACATCTGGTATTTTACAAAATCCTGAAAAATAACGCCAATCTCGCGGCGTAGGGCCTGCGCGTCGTAACAGCTCAGGTCGTGGCCATCGAGCAGAATACGGCCTTCAGTGGGTTCATAAAGCCGGGCCAGCAGCTTCACTACGGTGGTCTTGCCAGCGCCGTTTTCACCCACCAGGGCCAGCCGTTCGCCCGCCCGCAGTGTAAACGACAGGTTGCGGATGGCCCAGCGGCTGGCATCTTTATACCGGAAGCCCACGTTCTCAAACACAAACCCTTCCTGAATAGGCTGGGGAAAGGGCAGCGGCAGCGGGTTTGAGCGTATGGTGGGCGTAATGGCCAGAAAGTCGTAGAAGTTTTTCAGGTACAGCGCCCCCCGCGAGATGTATATGTACCGCTCTACCACTTCCTCAATGATGCCCTTCAGGTGGCGAAACGTACCGGCAATGAACGTGAGACTCCCGATAGACTGCACCCCGTAGGCTGTTTGCTGGGCGATGTAGACAAACGCCGCGTAGTAGGCCAGGGTGCTGAGTACCGCAAAAAAAGAACTCCAGAGCGCCCGCTTGCCCGACAACACGCGGCTTTCATTATAATACTGGTAAGCAAGGGTCTTGTAGCGGCCTACCAAAAAATCAGATAGGTCGAATATCTTGATTTCCTTGGCGGTTTCATGCGTCGAGGCCACCCAACACAAGTATTGGAGTTCTCTGGCCTGAGGTGTCCAGTTGGTAATGAGCGAATAGCTCTTGCGGTTGAAATACGACTCGGCAATAAACGTCGGAATCACGGCCAGCACCAGCAGTACCAGCAGCCAGGCGTTGTAGGTAACCAGCCCGCTCACCAGAAAAATCATCGTGCTGATGTCCTGTAGCTGATGCAGCACATGACCCAGCAGCGCGGTGCGTCCCTGTGTTTGGTTGCGGGCGCGGTCCAGTTTGTCATACAGCGTAGAATCCTCAAACTGCACCAGATCCAGTTGGGCCGCGTGTTCCATCAGCATCACCGAGTTTCGGGTGGCAAACAGATCGTTCAGCGTGTCGGCATAATGAATCACCAGCCTACCGGAGGCGTCGGAGATCACCACTAGCAACATCTCCGCCCCGATCAGCAGCCACAGGTGTTCCAGGTGGCGGGGTCCGGTAATACCATGCAGCAGGACAATCTCGTCGATGAGCAGTTTGGCAACATACAGAATTAGAAACGGCAGTACACCGCGCAAAGCCCGCAGTAGCACATTGAGCAGCGTCAACACGGGGCTTGTCTCCCAGACCAGTTTAAAGAACCGGGGCAGGTTGCTCATGGCCAGCAACTGCTCCTGAAACGAAATCAGCGCGTCTTCCTCGTCGGCTTGGGGCGAGGCTGGCTTCTTTCCTTTTCTGGCCCAGGCGCGTAATCGGTTGATTATGGTCATTGGTCAGTAGTCATTGGTCATTCGCAGCGACCACCTTTTATGCCAGTTCCTGTCCCACGCCCTGCGCTAACGCCCTGCTGTGATAGTGCCCCGCCACCGCCATGTCGAATATGGCCATACCCATAGGGTTGAACATAAAGACCGCGTCGGGGTCGGTATATTTGTCCAGGCCACCGGCCAGCAATTCACCAAGCGACAGCGTATCGGCCTGCTGAAGGCCCAGTTCGTGGTGCATCCGCTCTACGTCCGTATCCTGTCGGCATACCTCGTCCCAACTGTCTACGATGACCCTGGTTACGTGCCGGAGAAACGTGGGCTGATAATCGCGCAGGGACACATTGAGGTGCAGCGACCCTTTTTTGGGGGCCAGGTCAATGTAGCGGTGGGTGCTTACGGTACAGGTAATAAAGATGTCGGCCTCTGTGTAGGCCTCCTGCCAGGTAGCGCAAACCACCAGGCGAAACGGTATCTGCCGGGGTAGCGTGTCGGGCCGAATGTCGCCTATGTCATATAGGTAAACGTCGACCAGCTGGTGGCCCAGCACGGCTTGAAGCATGGTCAGGTGTTGCTGACCAATAGGCCCGAAGCCGCAAATACCCACCCGGTACCGGCCGTCCGGCCCTTTTCGCCGTAGCCATTGTGCCAGCACCCAGCCCGTGACGCTCGCCGTTCGGATAGTGCTGATGAGGGCCGTGTTGATCACGCACACCGGCACACCAGTATCGGCATCGTTCAGGACCATCACGGCATGAGCGCGGGCAAGGCCTTTTTCGAGGTTACCCGGGAAACTGGCTATCCACTTGATACCAGCCAGGTGAATACCACCCCCGATGTAGGCCGGCATGGCAATGATCCGGTTACGAAGGTCACCGTAGCGGAGGTAGGGCTTAATGGGCTGCGACATATCTGCTGCCGCACCGATGGCAATGGCCTGGCCAATACAGTCGATGGTGTCGGACCATCTAATCCCTAGTTCGTTAAGGTGTTCCTGATTGAGGTATAGCATCGGCAGCAAGCAGTGTGTTGGTGTTGGCGGGCAAGCGGGATTCAATAAACTGGACACCCGTCTCAAAATCGGTGCTGTCGCGTACAGCCTGTCCCATGTGTGCTATCCGTTCCCGGAAGGCAGGATTCCCCAGCACCTGGGCTGTGCGACTGGCAATCTGTGCGGTACCGTCGCGGCGGATGTTGCCCTGCACCCCCAGCCCGTGATATACGGCCCGGGCGGCATTGCCCTTCTGATCGAGGTCGGTGCTGAGCGGGTAGACCACCACCGGTACCCCGAAATAGATGCATTCGGTCAGGGAGTTCATACCGCCGTGGGTAATCATCAGGCTGGCCAAAGGCAGAACTTCCAGCTGTGGCACCGCCGCAAACAGGTGTATGTTGGCCGTACGGACCCGAAACTGGTCGAGTGGTGTTTTCACCCCCACGGCCAGCACCAGGTCGGTGTGGGGCATGGCCTCGAAGACGGTGATCAGCTTAGCAAAAAACGCCGGGCAACCCGCATAATGCAGATGATTATTAGCACCCAGCGAACAAAAAACGACCTGGTGGGCTGGGTTGGCCCTTTTTTTCGCTTCTAGGTCGGCCAGCAGCGCCACAACGTTGTTGCTATACCGGGCTGCTACAGGCTCCTGACGCGACAGATCTACCACCGAACCGAGGTAGTGAAGATTGTGCTGGTTGGCGCGGGGAAAATCAAATTCGCGGGGCGAAAACTGGAGCTGCGGGTAGGTTGTGAGACCGTAGTGAAGGTACACGTTGGTGTCGATATCGGCAGTGGTGAAATGGGCGCTTTGGGCTACCGCCTTCCTGAGCAACGATGTCTCCGACTCACCATAGCGGTACTCCTGCTGGCGGTCGGTCAGCCACCGGGTCAGAAAATAAGCCAGCCAGGAAGCTTCAATCCTGAGGTAGCTCCACCAGGTAGACTTGGGTACGGTTGTCTGGTTTACGGGGGGAATCAGCCGGTCTTTTTGCAGGCACACCATCGTTTGCAGCGAGATGATGGCCACCCCAAACCGCTGCAAAAAAACCGCATACGGCAGAAATGGGAAATCGAGCAAAATCAGGTCGGGTTTCAACTCGTCAACCATATCGTCGAAGAACGTACCCTCTTTGAAATCGGCAATGAACGCCCGCTGATGGTCCTGGCGGTGCAGGTGTTTTTTGAACGGGCTGGGCAGCACCTTCTTTCTCAGTACATAACAGGCAAATTGCTGGGCTTCAATCCACTCCCGGAAAGCTTCGTGCACCACATACACCACGTGGTGGCCGTTGGCCTGCAGGCGGCGGGCTAGCTTCAGGGTAGCGTTGTGGTGGCTCGGAGCCGGGTAGACAATGAAAACAATGGTCGACATACCGATGGGGTTTGGGTAGCGTCCCTGTTGTGGCTATTGGCTATGGCTTCATCGTTACCCCACTTACCACCGCCGTGCTGTGTTGCGGTTCGGCCATGTCGGCCAGGGCGGCCACCACGCTCTTGACTACCGTGCTCACAAACGTGTAGCTGATGTCTTCGATCTTGTCATAGACCAGGTCCTTCTTGCGGGTGATGCCGCCATCTGAGAGTTCCAGCGCCGGAATTTTGCCGTACCAAAACGCCACGTGGTCGCCCTCGGCCAGGGCCGCCATCGTTTCGGCATTGCCCGGCACCACCATCGACTGAATTTTCAGGTCAGGTACCAGCTTTGCCGCCACGCTCATAAACCGGTTGGTGAACGGGTTTGACGACTCGTTGGAAATGCTGAGCGCAAAGTCGCCCCGGAACCGGTTGCTCTTTACGGTCTCAAACACCTGGGGAAACACCTCAGCAATGCCGCTGGGCAGAATCTGACTGTTGGCTTCGTTGGAGTAGTGCCCAATGCCATCCAGACAAATAGCACCTTGCACCTGGTCAGTCTCTTTGATGCCGCCTTTATACACAAACTCGGCACTCCCCCGCGACTCGATCTCGTCAATGTCGTCGAGGGCCAGAAACAGCAGCGAATGGGCAAAGTTATACTTGGTCAATATCCGCATAGCTTCCAATACCCCCGCCATACCCGACGCACTCGCATCGGCCCCAAAGCTTTCGGCCGACGAGGAATTGTAATATGAGCAGACAATAAATGTTTTGGCTTCGTCTATCAGGCCTGCCTGCTTCACAAAGAGGTTACTAGCCTCGAACTTCGAGAATTTGAAGGGCTGGCGGCTCACCTCCAACCCTGTATCGGTAAACGTTTTGTCGATGAAATCTTTCACGGTCGCCAGCCGGGCCAGCCCCTGAGGCGTCAGGTGGCTGCGCTGTCCGTAGATGGCAGCCATCGTACTGGCAATCCGGTTGCTGTCTACTTGGTCCACGAGCGTGGCCACGTCAACCTTCACCAGGTCATCGGCAATGAGCTTTATCCGTAGGTCGGTTAGCTTGACTAGCCGGCTGTCGTAGGGCCAGACAATTTTTTTACGTTTCCCGGTCAGCACCGGAAAGCCAAGATCACCACTGGCCGTACTCGTAGTTAACCCATACGTTTCCCCCCGATCGGCCGATGCTTTGAGGCTGATTCTCAGTTTCTTCTCCTCCTTATCGGCCACACTATAAGTGATGGTAATCTGCCGAGCCACCGTGTCGGTTACTACCTGAATATCCTTCAGTTGAGGGGGGTTATTCTGCCCGGCACATGGGTGAAACAAGGGCAATAGCGCCCCTAGAAGGTACAATAGCTTTACAATTTTCATGAGTTAACTGGTTAAGTAGGTTATAAAATCGGGCAACGATGATGGATCACGCGCCAGGTACCGTCAGGGGTAGCAGAACCCCCACGCTAATGTGTTTTTTGATCAGTTGAAGCATCAGCCGGTCGAATTGCTCCTGAAACACATCGCCGGGATGGATCATGCAGAAGTAAGCCATCTGCTGAATAAACAACTCAGTATTAGGCATAAAAAAAGCGGTCAGTTCGTCGCACACCTTACCGGGGGTGGTAGGGACTGTGAACTTAGTCAGGATCATCAGTTCCATGAACAAGCCATACTCCTGCACATCATGATCGCCAGACGGCATAAGTAGCACGGCCTGGCTTCCGTACCACTGCATAAAATGCTCAAGGGTGTCTTCGGTAAGCCCGGCACCAGCCTGATACAGCAAAAACTCGTCCTGCTTGGTACTCAGCAGGATAGCCTGCTCATTAATTGTGAAGTATGTTTGGCGCAATACCTCATCGCTTACATCCAGGATCTGGTTGATGCTGACTTGGGCAAAACGCTCGTGCATAGCCAGGTAGGCATTGTTCACGCCGCACTTCATGGAAAACCGCGACGATTCAATGGCCAGCGCTTGCTGCATAAACTCCTGCCCGGGGTCGGGTAGTTGCGGCACCCACTGCCGAACACGGTCGATGAACGTGTTGGCCCCAAGCAACTCGCCCGCTTCACGTTCCAAGTACGAGGCCAGTTGTTCGGGCGCCCATTCATCCATCAGCTTCACCACACGCGGAAACGATCCAGCCACTATTTTTCGTTGAACCGAGCTGCCTGAAAAACCACTTAACCCGGCAGCCGCACCTAGGTTCTCACTACGCAGCCGGGGCAGCAAAACAGACTCGGCGGTGGGGCGTGCCAATTGCAAATAGAAGTAGCCCAGCCCGGCCTGACCTGTCAACAAGCCCAGGTCTGAGGTAGTGCTTTCTGTGGCTTCGGCCTGCGCCTGAAGCAGCAGGCCAATGGCATGGGCATGTTGCAAATACATCGGCTCGGCGGTGGCCTTGTAGGCCTCCAGAAAAAATACACCCTCGCCTGCCAGCCCCGCATACACCGATTGTTGCCTGATCGACAATGGTTCAGCCATAAACCGGTCATGGCGCTCTGCCAGGGCAGTTGCCGCCCGGCTTACGTCAGTCTGGTAGGCTTCAACAGCAGCCAGCCGGGTCAGACCAATGCCAGCCGTACCGTGCGCCAACGACGTATTGGTGAAGGTGCCAGCAAACGCCTCAAGGTCATGGTTAAGGTACGCCTGTTGGTAAAACAGCTCGCGTTCGGGCGTGGTGATATCTTTCCGGAAGTCGGGCCAATTCTGGGCTACTTCATGCCAATACTGGTTTTCGTAGTCGAACGCCTGCCGGGCCACGGCCAGGAAAGCAGCGTTGTTGACGTACTGGCCAAGCTCGGCAAACACGTAACCAATACCAGCCGCCCCATGCGCCAACCCACACAATCCTTGTACACTGTTACGAGATCGGTCCCAGCAAATGCCAGCCTGGTCATAGCTAGCCTGATCCAGCAGCGTATCGATACACGCCGTAATGGTGCCTACAAGCCACGGTTCCTGACTAGCCTGATGCAGGTGTAGCAACACCAGCAGGGCACCCGCCCGCCCATCGAAAAGAGCACTGGTAGTATGTTCATTGGTCAGGTAACTGTCCGCAACGGGCTTGGCCATGTCCAGTGCTTCGGTCAGCAACGTTGGCTGGTGTGTTATGGCATGCAGTTTCAGCAGCACGTAGGCCACACCTAGACGCCCTATATAAAAACCATATTGTTGCGTTGCATTTTTATGGCAATAATCAACCACCCAGCGCATTCCTTCCTTAGCGGCTTCTAAGTACGTCTTATGTTGGGTATGGCGGTACAATTCTGTTAGAAACAGGACAATGCCTGAAACACCTGAATAGATACTTTCAGGTTGCTGCCATGTTAGCCCACGTCCATCTTCCGAGTACTCCACAGGCCAGGTAAGGCCGCACGGAGTAACCAGCGCCTGACGAAGCAATTCGTCTCCAATAACGATGGCCTTCTCAAGTGCTCTTTCCTTGTCAGGAGAATCTATAAGAACAGTTGTCATTTAACAGGTTTTAATAAGGCAATATTTCGTCAATAAGAATGATACTTTCCTCATCATTTTTATTGACGAAATACTACTAAATCAGGCAATACACTCAGGATGGGTCCCAACCACAAGTAAAAATGGCCTACTTTCTTCTAAGGGTTAATCGGAATAAACCTCTTATGTTTAGCCGCTGGATAGGGGTTAAACTAAATTTCCCGACAAGCTCCTCGGCTTCGAAATGCTGACTTAAACTTTCTACCAAATTGAACGTATTACTTTTTCCAATCATAGCCGAATCTTTCGTCTTTGTATTTTATTACAAAGGGGAGAATCGCATTGTATTATCGCAGCATTGAGGTAGATGGCTTACTTTGATACCATCAGTTGTTATTGAATAATTGAAGCGAAGTATTAGTAATGTAACGTAATTATTGATGAACATACGTCGCTCACAAGTATTCAATCGACTAAGCGCGTTGTAGGGTCTGAATGGCCGCCAGCAATGGCCCAAAACAGGCATCTGGCGAGAACTCACTACGGGCCAGTTGGTAGGCGGCCTGGCCTACGGCCTTACGCAGGGGGTAGCCAGCCAGCAGGCGGCTGAGTTGCTGGGCAAAGTCGGCGGGCTGGTCAGCCACCAACAGGGCCTCTCCAACGTGGGTTTCTAGCCCGCACGCCCCATGGGTGGTTGTCAGTAGGGGGAGACCATAACCCAGAGCCTCCACGTTCTTGATTTTTAGTCCTGCTCCGAAACGAACGGGGTTGATGACCACGTCGACCTGCGTGTAAATCTGGTCGCGGTTGGGCAAATAGTCATGCAGGATCACACCTGGTTGGGCCTCAATGTCCAACGAGCGGCTCTGGTAGAACTGGGTGATTCCGGGAGAGTACTTTTCCTGATTCCGTAACCACTCTTGATGTATATCAGAGTAGTTATTAAATCGAAGCATATTACATATATCGCCAAATAAATGGAGATACAGCCCGTCTACGTAAACTGATGGCCACACTTCATTTAAAAACCACACGATAGCATCTAAATTAGGTTTAGTTCCAAAAGCTACGTACCCTACATGTAGGCCTTGCTGGCGGATAGTTTGTTGAGGAAAGTCTACTGGATGTGGAACCAATAATGCTTTCTGTCCGAGAGCGGGCTGTATCTTTTGGTAATCGAATTTTTGAATTAGCAAAACGTAATTATATCGCTTGAATAAATGTATTTCTTCTTCTAGATTTATAGTGTTGATTTCTTCTCCTTGCAAACCACACAATATGTTGAATTGAGCGTAACTTTTATTTAGATCGCTCACCAAATCAATTGTATCAAGGATTACCGATACGTCGTTTGGTAGATAATCTATTAGGAACGTAGCTGCCAAATTATCTATAATACAAACGTCGATTTTATTATTCTGCAAATAATTCTGTCCAAGTTTGGCATATTCAGCATGCGTTAATTTTTCGTCAGGGGAAAGATGTATCACGGTCAAATGATCGTAATTACCTTCCCAACTGTCTTCGTCAAATTGCTCTACACCAGCATAAAGAATTACCAATTCAATATGATTACTTAAGTATTTCATCATCGAATTCGTACGTGTTTGACGACCACTGTGTTGCTCCCAAAAGTGCACATCGGTAAGCAATGCTACTTTAGCTGTCATAATAAAAAATGGATAAAAAATCTCATCTAGCGAATTAAATATTGTCTCACCCAATCCTGGCCTCTTGTACTAATCTTATGCGCGTTGCAGGGTCTGAATGGCCGCCAGCAATGGCCCAAAACAGGCATCTGGCGAGAACTCACTACGGGCCAGTTGGTAGGCGGCCTGGCCTACGGCCTTACGCAGGGGGTAGCCAGCCAGCAGGCGGCTGAGTTGCTGGGCAAAGTCGGCGGGCTGGTCAGCCACCAACAGGGCCTCTCCAACGTGGGTTTCTAGCCCGCACGCCCCATGGGTGGTTGTCAGTAGGGGGAGACCATAACCCAGAGCCTCCACGTTCTTGATTTTTAGTCCTGACCCGAAGCGAACGGGGTTGATGACCACGTCGACCTGCGTGTAGATCTGGTCGCGGTTGGGCAAATAGTCATGCAGGATCACACCTGGTTGGGCCTCAATGTCCAACGAGCGGCTCTGGTAGAACTGGGTGATTCCGGGAAAATTTTCTTCTATTGTACTTAGCCAAGTCATACGTTTATCCGATAGGTCATTATACCTCAGCATATCACAGATGGCTCCAAAAAGGTTTAGACTAAGTCCAGGACGGTACACACTAGGCCATACGTTCCGTATAAACCACACGATAGCATCCAGATTTGGATTCGTAGCACTAGCAACGAAACCGACACGGGTAGCCTTCTGCTGTATAGTAACTTGTGTATAAGTGACCGGATGCGGCGTTAAGAGAGCTTTTCTTCCGATGAACGGCTGAACTTTTTGATATTCATTCTGTTGAATCATCATCACGTAATCATAGCGGTTATATAATGCAATTTCGTCCTCAATACTGATAACATTAATTTTTCCACATGGTACGTTATACTGAGAAAAACTGTTATTAAGATCACTCACTAAATCGTGAGAGTCGAGGATTACAGGTAAGCCAATAGGTAAATAGTCTAATATGAATGTTGATGCTAAGTATTCAAGAATACACACATCAACAGGGTGATCAAGCAGATATGTTTGCATTAATTGAATGTACTCAACATTTTCTTTTCGAATATCAGGTGACAAGTAATGTACATAGACACCCTCATAGCACTCTGATAGAACGCTACTATCGTTAGTTCCCTTCAGATTGCCGTAAATTACGACCAAATCTGTGTGCTTACTTAAGTAAGAAACTAATTTGCTAATTCGAGTAGGTCCACCACTATTTTCATCCCAAAAATTTATATCGGTGAGCAGTGCTACTTTAGGCTTCATAACAAAAGAAGAAGGGTAAATTTTTGCGTTGGTGAATAGAATGTGGCCTTACTCGCAACAGAATCAATCGGCACAAGCAGGGCTTTCTAATAAGAATAGAGATTAGCATTTGACTCTCTACCGGGTAAAAACATTGGTAGTGAAGCTAATGTGATGTGGAAACGCCCCGTAGAAAAATAAGGTCGGCAAGAACTTGAATTCTTTATCAATATTGTGCTATTGAAAGAGAGTAAAGAGCCCACTTTATTTCTACTAGCTACCAATTTTAGATGAAAGTAGGCTAATTTTACTCGTAGTGGATAAATGGCAAGTACCTTGTGGCTTAATAATATTCCAAGGCCTAATTTGCACGGCATTAATATTCCCACAGAAGATCTTATTTCGACTGCGGCATAACGCAACTGGCGCTTATTTCTACAGACACCAAACTCTGCAAGGCTTCAATACAAATAACGAGCCTGTTCTTTCCTTTAATGTTGACCAGATATCCCCGAATACCAGCAAATTGCCCCTGTACTACTTCCACTTGCTGTCCCAATTTGTAGTCTAGCGTATGGTCGCTTACTTCTATATCACCCAGCGTTATCTTTTTAATACTGCTTATAACACCTTCAGGAATACATACAGGTTTTTTTTCGAAGGTAATGAATCGCACAAGCTCCTTAATTTGACATAATTCGAACTGTAAATTTGGCGTAGTTTTAACAAACACATAATTAGGGAATAAGGGTACTTCCATTTTCTTTTTTCTGTCGCTCCATTGCCGAATTACTTTGTGCATAGGCAAAAATGCCTCGACATTCATTCTCGAGATTTTTTCATAAACCTTCCGTTCGGCTTTTGGGTAGGTGTAAACAGCGTACCACTCCGGTTGAGCCATAGCGGAGTTAATCAACGAATGTGCCGTGATGTTCATGGTATAACTAAAGGTTATGGAACGACTTAGTAGTCACTATTCAGGCCATGCTGAACATGCGACAATGCGAGTCAGGTGAGACTCGAACTAGAGGAGAAATGGCAGGTGATTGGTTGCTGGCAACGCAGCAAAGGCAACCTGAAAGAATCCTGTCAGGCAGCAGTACATTAGGTGATTACGGTACATTTTGGCTGTTTACAAGCTGATCCGCTTACAGCTTCGCCACTAAAGTCACAGAGACTTATTCGTATGTACCCGATTTTTACTTACTGAATAACTCAAAATGGCATACGTAATGGTAGCGAGCTAACACAGTTTTTATGTCACGCTTACTATCAACTACTGTAGTATTACTTATACTAACAAGCAACTTCAATTAAATTCCGCCGACTAAAATGCGGTTATTTCGACACGACTGCTTTAGTAAGGAGAGCATCTATTTCCGTCTCTCGTAATGGCAATTTGGGTGCTGATAGCATCCCGGATGCAGATTGTAAGTGATATGGCGGCATAACGGGTGTGGCTTGTCGGCGCTCATACTTAACTACCTCCTAAACATAAACTGTTATTTTCAATAATGCAAAGATTTAAGTGCAAGCGTATTTATATAGTATAAAGGCGTATAGTGCACTAACTTGATCCTACTATTATGGTAAGTATTATTGCTTAGGTTATCGCTAGCTAATCGACCTAACGGTGGTGTATGTAGGTTAAGCATAAAAAAGCCGATCACAGTGTGATCGGCTTTTCGGCTTGGAAGCCCCCAGTCGGGATCGAACCAACGACCTACTGATTACAAGTCAGTTGCTCTACCAGCTGAGCTATGGAGGCAATTAAATCGGCATCAGGCAATGCCTTCGTCGATTTTGATGATGCAAAAGTAGGCAATTAGCCGTTTCAAGGCAACCCTGTGCTTCAAAAAAAATAGGTCTGTCGACGTGGTGTCGACAGACCTATAGATTAACTAGCTGATTCTCTTATTCCTGATTCCGCAGGGCGTCGAGTTGTTTTTGGGCATCGGCAATCTTTTTCTCAATATCGGCACGGAGCTGATCGGCGTTTTTCGAGCGGGCGAAGAACTCGATGTTGTTGCGGTACGTGGCAATATCGTTCTCCAGCGTCGATATACGGCGGCGCGTTTCGCTTCCACCGCCTTCGGTGCTGCGCCGGTAGGCTGCATAGTCGCCGCCATCGCGCGAGCCGCCGCCACTGTAACCACCGTCGCGGGGACCACGGTCGCGTGAACGATCGTTACTTCGGTTACCGCCGCCGGGGCGGCCACCCTGACCCTGCTCACGACCACCACCCGGACGAGGGCTGTCGGAACGGGGGCCACGCGACTCACTACCACGGTCACCACGGGGTGCTTCACTGCCACCACCGCGGCGATCACTGCGGGGACCTCCAAAGCGCGTCACTTCTGCTTCGTTGTCCTGAATGGCCCGCTCTTTCTCAGTGGTCGACAAGGCACCGTTGGCACGCACCATGGCGTTGATCGCAGCGATATAGCCTTTCTGAATTCGCTCTTTGTCTTTTTTAGGCACGAAGCCGATGCTGTTCCACTCAGCCTTGAACGCATTCATCTGCGAGAGATCGGCGTTTTGGCTGGCGGCGGCATCAATCCGGGCAATGAGATCTTCCTTCTTGGTGAGGTTGGCCTCAAATTCCCGGTCGGTGTCCTGATTACGATTGCGCTTCTTATCAAAGAAGGCATCACAGGCAGCTTTGAACCGGTCGAAGATGCTGTTCTTCTGCTTTTCAGGCACCTGCCCAATATTTTTCCACTGTCGCTGATACTCAATCACGCGCTGCGTAGCCTCGCTCGACTCATCGCCCGCTGCCAGGATGGCTTCTACCTGTTCGCAGAGTTCGGTTTTGGCTTTCAAGTTTTCTTCCCGTTTGCCTTCCAGCTGCCGGAAAAACTCGCCTTTATTGGCAAAGAATGTTTTCAGCGCCGCCCAGAATTTTTTGCTCAGTTCCTTGCCTTCCTCGCGGGGCATTGGACCTTTGATAGCATTCCAGCGGTCCTGAATGGCCATTACGGCCTTTGTCTTGTCGTTCCAGTCGTTGATACCCGACGATGAGAAAGAGGTCAGCGGCACGAGTTCTTCGTAAATGGCCGACTTCTCTTCGTAGAGTTGCGCCGACTCTTTGCGCTGATCTTCATTCTGCCCACGACGCTTATTATATAAGGTGTCGAGGGCGGCCTTCATGCGCTGCCACAGCACCTCCTGCTCTGCCTTAGGAGCAGGGCCAATGTGCTTATATTCCTCGAACAGCGCGTTGGCTTCATCGATAGTCTGGCGCGTGACGGCTTTGTCGGCCTGGGCAGCGGCAAGGGCTTCGACTTTGTCAATTACCTCGCCTTTCAGGGAGGCGTTGCGCTTACGATCAAGCTCTTTTAGCTCGAAATAAATATTGCGGTTGCTATAATAACGATCTACCAGGGCGTGGTAGGTAGCCCAGAGCGTAGCGTTATGAGGCGAGTTGATATTACCCGCACCTTTCCACTCGTCCTGAATTTTCTTGAACTCATTCCAGCTTGTCTTGGCATCACCCGCGTTTGACTCATCTGATTCGACCAGTTCCCGCAGGCGGCGAAGCAAGTCAGTCTTCGAGTTGAAATTGGCATCTTTCGCTTTGTCGAGCGTCTGGAAATACGTATTCTTCTGCGACTTGATCTGCTTGTAGAGGTCTTCGTAACGCAGGGCGGCATCATCGGTACGGAATTGGAAACCCTCTTCCGAGCCGGTATCAGCAACATATTGGGTTAGGGCAGTTTGCCGTTCGGTGCGCTTAAGCGCGTCCATCACCGGCTTCGACTGCTTCAGTACGTCGTCGGCATGGCGGAACTGAGCAGCCGTGGTAGCTTCGCCTTTGATCGAGTTCAATGTCTCGTCGAGCAGCGTAACGAGTTCGGCCTTTGAATAGCCCGAATAATCAACGGCGGGCTGAGCAGCCACGGCGGATTCGGTTTCCTCGTTGGCTTCCGTTTCGGCGTAGTTAGCCGTGATTTCTTCAGCTACTGTTGGATCTAACGAAGCCATTTCGGCCGAAGGCTCTTCCACGCTGGCGGTTGTTGCAGATTCAGCAACAGGCTCGTCAACAGATTGACCTTCAGAACCTTCCGTTTCTGTAGACGCAGTTGGCTCAACAACTATCTCGGCGGCAGGCTCGTCTGCTTCAGCAGTTGGCGCTACTTCTGCGGCTGACGCGACGTCAGCAACGGGTTCGGGCTGTTCGGGAAGCACCTCGGCCACAAACGAGTCTGCTTCGGCAGACACGTCGGCGGATTCGGGCGCATCCGTTGGTTCGGTCTCTTCAGCCGCCGGGGCCACCGAAGTAGGCTTCATAGCCGATGGGTCAGCTACCGGTTCGGTAGCAGTGGTCTCGTTGGCTACGGGCATGTCTTCTGCGGTAGAAACGGGAAGGGAAGCGGCTTCTTCAGCCGCCAATGTCGAAGCCGACGGTTGGGGATCTGGTTGGTTGATCTCCGCTGGCCGGTCGATTTGCTGGTCTTCGTTTGTCATGTTGGTTACGCACCAATTACTTTTACAAAAGTAATGAATAAACGCGGGTTTTACCCTTTTTCACGGGTTTTGCCCCTTCACACTGCCTCAAATGACGTCTGAAATCGCTGACCTGCGCAAAGAATACACATTAAACGGACTGGATAAGTCAGATGTTTCGCCCAACCCATTTACTCAGTTTCAGCAATGGTTCGATGCGGCACTGGCGGCGGGTGTCCACGAACCCAACGCCATGCACCTGGCAACCCTCGGTCCAAACGGGCGTCCATCGGGGCGGATTGTGCTAGTGAAGGGGGTAGACGAGCGGGGCTTTAGCTTCTACACCAACTACGAAAGCCGTAAAGGTCAGGAACTCATTGGCCACCCAATGGCCTCGCTCACGTTCTTCTGGCCCGAACTGGAACGGCAGATACGGCTGGAAGGATCGGTAGAAAAGGTAAGCCCCGAAGAGTCAGATGCCTATTTCAACAGCCGCCCGCGGGGTAGTCAGATTGGGGCCTGGGTGTCGCACCAAAGCGAGGTTATCCCCAATCGCGATACGCTTACAGACCGCCAACACGAGCTGGAAATGCAGTTTGCCCATCAGCCCATTTCCCGCCCGCCACACTGGGGTGGCTTCCGGCTGGTGCCTGACACCATCGAATTCTGGCAGGGCCGCCCCAGCCGCCTCCACGATCGTATCCGCTACGAGCTTTCAGCAGGCGAGTGGACGCTGGAAAGGCTGGCACCCTGAAGAGAATATACAATGAATAATGTACAATGTACAATGGCTTCGCGCACTGAGTTGTAGTAAGCAAAGCCATTGTACATTGTACATTCCCTTACTTCAACGCAAACAAATCCCCTACGCCGAGCATGCGTTTGCTGATGAAGCCTTCACCGAATTCGACGTTGATCATGTGGCCGTGTTCGCGGGTGCGCGACTCCAGGAATTTCATGAACGGCTCGCCCGAAATATAGCTTTGCGGTTCGGGGCTGTCGGGATTGAAAAACTGGCTTTTGTAGGCTTTGATTGCTTCCAGTTTCTGATTCCAATATGGCGACACATCGACTACAAAATCGGGCTTGAGTGAGCGGTCCTGGATGAAGTAGTACACGTAAGCCGGGCGGTGGGCTTCCTGCGCTTCGCCCGTTTCGGGATCAAGCGTGTCAATCATACGCAGGCCACTATAGAAGCAGGCGTCGGTTACCAGTTGAGCGGCCCGGCCATGGTCGGGGTGCCGGTCTTCAACAGTGTTTGTAAGCACAATCTGGGGCTTAAAATGCCGAATCCAGGCAATAAGCGCCTTTTGATGTGCCTCGTCGTTTTGGAAAAACCCATCCCGAAACCCCATGTTGTGCCGCGCCGACAGCCGCATCACTCGGGCACCTTCGGCGGCTTCCTGATCCCTGATTTCGGGGGTTCCCCGCGTACCCAGTTCGCCACGGGTGAGGTCGATCACAGCCACAGTTTTGCCCTGATCTATAAGCGACAGCACCGTGCCTGCGCTGGTCATTTCTACATCATCGGGATGCGCCGCAATGCACAATACGTCTACGTTCATGGGTAAAGGGGACGTTGGCTATTGGACGCTGGATAGTGGACAAAAACGTGTGCATACGCGACTTTTATCCAATATCCAGCGTCCAATAACCAACGTCTTTATGGAAACTTCGGAAACTTGCTGAAGTCGGGTTTGCGCTTTTCGAGGAAGGCGTTTTTGCCTTCTTTGGCTTCTTCAGAGAGGTAGTAAAGGAGCGTGGCATCGCCAGCCAGTTGTTGAATACCCGCCTGCCCGTCGAGTTCGGCGTTGAAGGCGGCCTTGAGCATACGGAGGGCAATGGGGCTTTTCTCCAGCATTTTACGGCACCAGGCAATGGTCTCGTCTTCGAGCTTGTCCAGCGGCACTACTTTATTCACCAAACCCATATCCAGCGCCTCCTGGGCATTATACTGGTCGCAGAGAAACCAGATCTCGCGGGCCTTTTTCTGACCCACCACCCGCGCCAGGTACGACGCCCCGAAGCCCCCGTCGAACGAGCCGACAACAGGTCCGGTTTGGCCGAAACGGGCGTTATCGGCGGCAATAGAAATGTCGCAGACCACGTGCAGTACGTGCCCACCGCCAATAGCGTACCCCGCTACCATAGCTACCACGGGTTTGGGAATGCGCCGGATCTGCATTTGAAAGTCAAGCACGTTCAGGCGCGGCACGTCGTCTTCGCCGATGTAGCCGCCATGTCCCCGCACCGACTGATCGCCGCCGCTGCAAAATGCGTCGGGGCCTTCGCCGGTGAGAATCACTACACCCACCGCCGGGTCTTGCCGGGCAATTTCCATCGCCTCCGACATCTCTTTGACCGTCAGTGGCGTAAACGCATTACGCTTGTGGGGCCGGTTAATGGTGATCTTCGCGATCCCCTCAAAAAACTCAAACTTAATCTCGCGATACTCGCGGATAGACTGCCAGTTGTAATTGCTCATGCTTTCGTGAGATTTTGGATTGGGGATTTTGGATTTTGGATTGTTGCTGACGCCAGCGTACGTTTTCTCTGGCGTCAGCAACAATCCCCAATCCGAAATCCAAAATCCCAAATCCTCTTCACTCATTGAAGTCTGTGTCGTGATAAAAAACGTCCCAGGTGTGGTCGGCGAGCATACGCACGGTGGCCACGCAGCGCTCGAAGGGAAATTTACGGCCCCACTCATTGGGGGCAATCATAGAGAGGGCGTCGGTGCCGTTTTTGCGCAGGTAGAAGTAATACGTATGGCCAACGATGGGTTCAAAGCTCATTTGCGCACTGTAAATCCGCTCCGACACGTCGACGCGGTTGCGGATAGCCGTGGCTTGTTCGGCCAGCAGTTGCATCTGCTTGTAGAGCTGCGCAATCTGCATATCGGTCTGTTCGCGCATGGCCGACACAGCGCGACCGGTGATCTTGCCTTTGTCTTCCGGCCTAATGATGGCACCGCCCGCCGTGTGGGCGTACTCGAGCAGGCCGGGCCGATCCGTCACCTTGTCGGGCGAAATTGGATTGACGATTTGGGCTTCTTCCATAAAGTGGGTAACTACCCGTTCGGGGGGATTGTTTGGGAGGGTCATCCGAGTAGTTTTGCTGATAAAGTCAGACTAGCCGAGTACCCTATTGTGGGGCAAAATTAGTTTATTTGGGACACTCCCTACCGGTATCATCATGGAAAATACCCCTATTCATACCACCCCACCTACCCTATCGCGCACTCATTTCCTGCGGCTGATAGGCACCGGCATTGGCCTGTTGGCCATTGTCAATAGCGTGTCGGGCTGCATCAAAGAAGCTATTGATAAGCCCGTTACCACGCTCGATTTCACCGTCAACTGGAACCAGAGTCCCTATAGCAACCTGAAAACCAAGGGAGGCTACTTCGTGGAGAAAGGAGTCATTGTGGCCCAAACGCAGGCGGGCGCTTTTGTAGCGGTGTCGGCTGCTTGCCCTGATCAGGGTAACACCACGCTTGTTTTCCAAAGCGGCAACAACCGGTTCTACTGCCCGCTTCACCAGTCGGCCTTCAGCACAGAAGGCGCCGTACTTAACGGCTCATCCTCGGCTAACCTCAAAAAATATACCGTCACCGTAGACCAGGCGACGGGGGAAGTGAGAGTGAGGGAGTGAATTACGAATTACAATTTACGAATTACGATGTACGAATTACGATTTATGGCTGACGCAGGCGTATTCTAGCGTCAGCCATAAATCGTAATTCGTACATCGTAATTCGTAAATCAAATGTTCCACCAATACGTCCACTTAATCACCAAAGCGCGGTTCTTGATAGCGAAGGGGATCAGGTCGTTGTTGGGCTGACCCACGGTGGGCAGGTAATTGTCGGTGTAGACAATAAACAGGTCAGAAGCTGGTTTGTAGCGCCACTGAATGCGGGCATTGATGTTCATATTTTTCACCTGCTCATTATACTGAACGAAGGTGGTCAGGTAGAGCGTGTTGGTGAGTGTAAGGTCGAAACGGGGACCCACGAGCCAGAACGTAGTGCGGCCCCAGGGTCCGGGTAGCCGGATGTCGTTATAGCTGGCACTGGCCGCCAGGCTCACATAAGGCTGAAACCGGTACCCCACGTCGGCGGTCAGGTTCAGGCGGGTGCCGTCGGCATAATAGCCACCATAACGCGTGGTAAAGCCATAGGTGAACAACCGTTGTGGCTTCGAGACAAACACCGTTCCCCACGATTTCCAGCTATGCTCGGTGCCTGCCGCCAGGGTCTCACGGCCCGAATTAGTCGGGTCGAAGGGTTGCAGCAAACGCACAAAATCGGTGGCTGTCCAGGCCGTAAATACACTCCGGCTCCGGGTGGTAAAACTGTAGCTAAGGTAGCTCGTGTTGTCTGTCTCCCGACCTGCCAGGTCGAACACGTAGCTAGACTGTGCCAGCGGCCCGTGCGACAGAATAGATCCTGTTTTGGGCAAAAACGTGTAGCCCACTGATGCAGTAGCGCGGCTGTAGCCCCGGCGCGGAACATACCCGGCCTCGGCGGTGTAATTGCGCTCTACAGTTTCCCACTGCCCCAGCGCCAGCCAACGCCGGTTGTTGAACTGCAAATTGCCCGCATACACGGCACTCTCAGCTGGCAACCCTGGTGTGAATGATTTGATATACAGCAGCTTACCTGTCCACAGGTTGTCGGCGGAGGCCAGGTTATACTCAAACCCCAGGTTGCGGTTATAGCGGTTGTACAGAGGCTTGTCGGCCACGATGACGTTATCAAGCGTTTCTTTGTTA
Source organism: Fibrella aquatilis (assembly GCF_017353255.1). Classification (GTDB taxonomy): domain Bacteria; phylum Bacteroidota; class Bacteroidia; order Cytophagales; family Spirosomataceae; genus Fibrella; species Fibrella aquatilis. Next base: position 35,410 of record NZ_JAFMYU010000021.1, read on the forward strand.
ACAAACAACACACCAATGTTAGACCGGGAGAAAACGCGCCGTTGCAGGGCCATAATGGCGAAATTCTGCGCAGGTAGTTGCGCACCACCCGGCCCGACGCCGTCAGTAGCGCCAGTCTGCATATCCATGATACCCAGCCGCCAGTCTTTGTTGAGCTTACCGCTTAGCCGCGCCCCAAACCGGATGGGCACCCCGCCCAGGCCAATGCGCCGACTGAAAAACGGGCGGATAGTGGCATAGCCGAAGTTGGCAAACTGGTCGCCGTTTTCAAGGAAGAACTGGCGCCGTTCGGGGAAGAACAATTCAAACCGGTCCAGGTTTGTCACCTGCTGGTCGACGTCTACCTGCGAAAAATCGGGGTTGACGGTCAGGTCGAGGTTGAGCGAGGTAGTAACGGCCACTTTAGCATCCAGGCCTACATCAAAGCGGGTTTGGGCGGGCGTTTTTGCCTGGTAGTTACTCGACATGCCACTGAGCGCATAGGGAATCACCGAGATATTGGGACCCGGCACGGGCGGGGCCTGATCCCACACCAGCACACCCGCGTAGGCCAGCGATGCTGTAGGAAACTGTCTCGGTACGGGTGCCCAGGCCGATTTTTCGGTCGAATTGAGGTCTTGTCGGCTGAAATTGATACCCCAACGCGTAATGCCCGCCTTGTAACGGATGGTCTTAAACGGGATGGCCAATTCGAGCACGTAGCGGTCAGGGTAATTACGCACCACCGACGTCCATTTGTTATCCCAGCTTAGGTTCACTTTGCTGCCCTCATACAGTAATCCATCCCACTGCGCCCCCACGGCGTTGGTGCCAAACGCAAAGCCATTGGTCTGGTCGTCGAAGGAGTCGAGGAAGAAGATGAAGTTGTCGTTTCGACCAAAATTCCAGTCGCGGCGTAGTGATTCGACTATATAGTTGGCCTGCTGCGCCCGATTAGTGGCTGTGTCGTAGTAACATACGGCGCTGAGGTACATGGCCTGCTGGTCATAGGCCATCCGCACCTCGGTAGGTATACGGGCACGGGAGGTGTCCATGGGCAGCACCATCCAGAACGACTGCGTCAACTGGGCCGTTTGCCAGGCTGGTTCGTCCAGCTTACCATCAAGTGTAATAGGCGACGTGGCCTGATGAATATAGTACTGGTAGGCGGTGTTCTTCTTTTGCGCCAGGGTAGGCAGGGCAAGAACTAAGAAGGTCAGAAGAGAGGAGAGATGTTTCACTAAAGAGTTTGTTGTAACGTAGGATTGGGCTGCCAAAATCCCCCGTTTGTTTGCAAAAGTGGCAGAAATTGGGCGTCTACTTGTTACCGACTGAGCCTTTTATTTGTTGAGGCCAATGGGCAAATCATTGTTTCGCAACGATTAGTACTCCTTATCAGTCTTCTTTGAGACTAGAGCAACATGACTACCGATTTTCTTACGGCCTGGCGGGCGGGTGATACCCAATTCACGCTACATACATCGGGGTCTACGGGTACGCCAAAACCTATTGTGCTCACACGGATGCAGCTGGAAGTCAGTGCCCGGCTTACAGGCCAAACCTTCGGGCTGCAACCCGGCGACAAGGCGTTGGTATGCCTCAACACCGCCTACATTGCGGGGGTGATGATGCTGGTGCGCGGCGAAGTGCTGGGCCTGCAACTGACCCTTGTGGCACCCACCGGCAACCCGCTGGCTGGCTTCGACCCGGCTACCACGCAGTTCGATTTTGCGGCTTTTGTTCCCCTCCAACTGCAAACCATCCTGGCCAGCGTTGGCCCCGATAACGTGCCTGTTGCGCTGCCGATTCTGAACCGGATGAAGGCCATCCTGGTAGGTGGAGCAGCCACCAGTGCCGCCCTCGAAAACGCCCTCCAGGTGATTGAAGCCCCGGTTTATGCTACCTACGGCATGACCGAGACCGTGTCGCACATTGCCATCCGGCGACTCAACGGCCCCGCCAAAAGTGACCTGTTTACGGTGCTGCCCGGTGTGACAGTAGGCACCGACGAACGGGGTTGCCTGCACATCACCGCGGCCGCCACCAACCACGAACGCGTCCAGACCAACGACGTGGTGGAACTGGTTGCCGAAGCCGATGCGGTGCGGTTTCGCCTGCTGGGCCGGGCCGATACGATTATTAACACGGGTGGCGTGAAAGTGCAGCCAGAGGCCGTAGAGGCCATTATTCAGCAGCAACTGCTTCAATGGGGCCTCAGTCCGCGCCTGTTTGTGGCGGGCCTGCCCGACGAGCGGCTGGGGCAACGGGTGGAGCTTTTCCTGGAAAACCAGACGTTGACCACCGAGCAGTGGCTAACCATCCAGACCGCCATTGGTGCCGCGCTTGGGCGCTACGCCATTCCGAAAGCATGGCACGTAACTGGGGCGTTCGGCGAAACAGCCACCGGTAAAATTGACCGCCGGGCCACGATGGCGGCGGTTGCGGAGTAGGTGTGGCCCCCAACAGGGTTTATTTATCAACTTAGTTGCCTATCAGTACCTCTATGAACAACGACGCTTCATCCCTTTTCAACCGCCGTGGTTTTCTGAAAGCAGGGTCACTTTCCACCCTGACCGCCCTGCTGGGGACCAACATTGTCTTTGCCGACCGCCTGCCCCGGCATTACCTGCCGCTGGTGTTTGACCAAATCGACGAAAACGGATCGGGACCGGTTGACCCCATGGCGACCAAAAACAAGAACCTAGTGGTGCTTAACGACAAGCCCTGGAACGTGGAAACCCCGGCCTACCTCCTCGACGACGCCGTAACCCCCGCCGACAAGCTGTTTATCCGCAACAACGGCCTGATGCCCGAAAAACTAGACGCTGCGGGCTGGACGCTAACCATCAACGGCGAGTCGGTCAAGGCACCCAGGACCTACACGCTGGCCGAACTAAAGACAAAATTCAAACCCCACACCTACCAATTGGTGATGGAATGTGCGGGCAATGGCCGGTCGGGGTTTGTGCCCAAAACGGCGGGCAACCAGTGGACCGAGGGTGGGGTGGGTTGCGCCGAATGGACGGGCGTTCGCCTCAAAGACGTCCTCGCCGACGTGGGCCTGACCAACTCGGCGGTGTACATTGGCTATTATGGCAAAGACCTGCACCTGAGCGGCGACCCTGCTCAGCCCGTGATTTCGCGGGGGGTGCCAATTGCCAAGGCTTTGGAAGACGAGACGCTGCTGGCCTGGGCCATGAACGGGCAGGACATTCCGCCTGTGCATGGCTACCCCCTGCGGTTGGTGGTGGGGGGCTGGCCTGCATCGGTGTCGGGCAAGTGGCTGCACACCATTGCCGTGCGCAACAAGGTACACGACGGGGCCAAGATGACGGGCAAAAGCTACCGGGTGCCCATTCATCCGGTAGTGCCGGGCGTTGACCCTCCCGCCAGTGACTTCAAAATCATTGAGTCGATGCCCGTAAAATCACTGATTACGTCGCCAAAAACGGGCCTGGAGCTACCACTAGGCAAGCCACTGGCCCTGCGCGGCCACGCCTGGGCGGGCGACCGGGCCGTGAAATCCGTGGCCGTTTCCATCGATTTTGGCGCCACCTGGCAACCCGCCAACCTGAAAGACCCAAAAAACCGCCTGGCCTGGCAACACTGGACTGCCGAAGTAAACCCGCCTCTATCGGGCTATTACGAAGTCTGGGTCCGCGCCACCGACGAGGCGGGCGTCTCGCAGCCGATGGTGATGCCGCAGTGGAACCCCGAAGGCTACTGCAACAATGCCTGCCACCGTATTGCTATTAATGTGGTTGGGCAGTAGCAGTAGCAGTGGCAGTGACAATAGGCAGTAGCAGTGGCTTCGCGCTCCAGGCCCCTCGACTGCGCTCGGGGTGACAACGACCTTGAATCAAGTTAAGAATCTGAATCAATGTCCCTGTCACCCCGAGCGCAGTCGAGGGGCCTGGAGCGCGAAGCCACTGCTACTGCCTATTGTCACTGCCCACTAATCAACTGTCCAATAAAACCAATGATTACAAAACACGCTTTACTATTGTGCAGCCTGTGCCTGTGGTGGCTCTGCGCCTGGGTGGCCCAACAACCGGGATCGGCAAAAAAAGCCCCGCTGGAGGCTCAGAAATCAATATCAGCGCCTAGCGCTACGACCGGCGTTGTGGCCGTTGACCCCGAATCGGGCCTGGCGCTGGACAAAAGCCTGATGCTGGTGAAAGGCAACTGCCTGGCCTGCCATTCGAGCAAGCTGATTCTGCAAAGCCACTTCGACCGGGAGAAATGGGTAGAGCGCATTCGGTGGATGCAGCGCACCCAAAAACTCTGGGACCTGGGCGACGCCGAACCGGCCATCCTCACCTACCTCACCACCTACTACGGCCCCCTCCACCCCCCCTTCGACGGGCGGCGCTTACCCCTCCAAACCCCCGTCTGGCATAAACAAACAGGTCGTTGAGAGTACCTGGCTCGTTGGTGTTTATCGTCCCTTGAGCCGTCGTAATTCGTAAAAGAGCTTTTCAATCAGGCGCGTATCATCGGTGATGATCTCACCGTTGGCCACCAGACCATTCCGGGCAATAAGTTGATGACCGGTGGTGGTGCGCAATCCATTCGGAAAACTGACCTGAGCGCGGAAGGTCGTATCGGTAGAAATGGGGCTGATAGCTTCCACACGGGCAACGAGTAAACCGTACTCCTGAAATGGATAGCTGGGCAATTTTACCAATACGTCCTGCCCGGTTTTAACCTTGCCAAAATTGTACTGCCCAATCCGCATCTCGCCCGTAAAGGCCACCTGCCCGTTCCCGTTGGTGGGTACGACCTGCCCCAGTTCCTGCCCGGCTTTAACCGATAGTTCGTTGTAGAGCGGCACCAGCCATGACACCCGCCCCGCCACCGGAGCCGACAGCACATACCGGGCTTTCCAGGCGTAAGCCGCGCTCTGCAACGTGTTGAGGGCCTGCCCGAATCCGTCGCGCTGCTCCCGCACCTGTTTGGTCAGCTCAATCAATTCTTTTTGCTTGGCCCGTTGCGCCAACTGACTGTTTATCAACGCCGAAGCGAGTTGCTGAGCCGGTAATTGCCGCCCGATGTGTTTGCTTTCTTCACGCTTCAACTCAAGCGGGGCAATCACTTTCTGGTCTGCCAGGGTTTGCTGAATGGCATACTCCTCACGGGCCAGATCTATGTCGCGGTGCTGCATGGTTTGCTGAGCCAGCAGGTTTTGGTGCAACGCCTGAAGGTCGGTTAGCTCCTGTTGCAACAGTGTCATTTTCCGCTGATAGAACCCGTCGGTCATGAAGTTCTGCAACTGACTGTAGGTCTGGGCAAAAGGCTGATAGATGGTCTGCAATTCACCCAACTGATGGTAGTTAGTGAGGGCCAGATGATCCAGTTCGGCAAGTCTGTTCTGTTGCAACAGCCGCCCGGCCACGTCGAGCTGATGCATTAAAGCCAGCACTTCGGCGTGGTTGGTAGTGCTTTCCAGATAAGCCAGTGGTTGACCAGACCGCACCGCCGCTCCCTCGCGCACGAGCAGCCGCACAATACGCCCCTCCGTCCGGGCAATGACCGAACGCGGCGGATTGTCGGCCAGCAGTACCAACCGAGCCGGTACAACGTCGGGGTAGCGGATAAACCAGCCGACCGCAAATACACTACCCAACACTACGAACAGCAGCAGCGTACCCCACCGCACAATCCACGCGGGCGACTGACCCATCAGGTCGTCTACCTCAGGGTTGCGCAATTCAACGCGGGGCATTACAGCGGGCTTCATAATTATGAGTTTACAGTTTACTGTCTTCTGTCTTCCGTTGCTTCGCTGGTGCTGTGCAGTTTACGCTCGTGAAGCAACAGAAGACAAAAGACAGAAGACAGTAAACTGATTTACGTTCCCAATTCCAACTGATTCTTAACCAGTTCGTAATAGCGACCCCGGCGTTGGGTTAGCTCGTTGTGCGTACCGATTTCGGCAATTTCGCCCTGCTCCAGCACCACAATCTGATCGGCATTGCGGACGGTGCTGAGGCGGTGGGCAACTACCACCACGGTTCGGCCTTCAAAGAACTGATTCAGATTATGCATAATCACCCGCTCGTTGTTGGCGTCTAACGCGTTGGTAGCCTCGTCTAGAAACAGGTACGTGGGTTCCTTATAAACGGCCCGTGCCAGCAGCAGACGCTGTTTTTGGCCCTGACTCACGCCGTTGCCCTCGGCCCCGATTTTGGTGTTGTAGCGCAGGGGCAACCCGTCAATAAACGTTTCGATATTGGCCACATCAACCGCCCGCAGCAGCCGGGGAATGTTGGGCCGTTCGTCGGCTACGGCGATGTTGTTGGCAATGGTGTCGGAGAAAATCAGGCCGTCCTGCAAGACCGTGCCGCACTGCCCGCGCCACACCCGGTGGCTGATGGTAGACAGGCTCGTGCGCCCCACCCGGATATCGCCCGCGCTGGGGTCATAGATTTTTAGGAGCAGTTTCAGCAGCGTAGTCTTACCGCTGCCACTACTGCCAACAATGGCCGTGACCTGCCCCTCCGGGATGGTCAGGTTGATGTTGGTCAGCACCGGATCATTGCCCGCGCCGGGGTATGTAAACGACACATTGCGGAAGCTAATACCCTGCTCGGCGGGCAGGCTCGTGAGCAGGTTAACCGACTGTTCCTCATCAGGTTGTGTATGAATCTCGTTGAGGCGTTCCAGGCTCAGTTGGGCATCCTGGTAGTGCTGCGTAAACTGCACCAACTGCTCCACGGGGCTGTTCAACTGCCCGATAATGTATTGCAGGGCCAACATGCCGCCCAGTGTGAGTTGGCCGTTGACCACCGCCGACGCCGCCAGAAACGTGATGATAATATTCTTGCCTTCGTTAAGAAACAGAGCACCCGTTTGCTGGTATTGCCCCAGGGCCAGCCCGCGCATCATGAGCCGAAATTGACGGACCTGCACGTTTTCCCACTGCCAGCGTTTGAGGTGTTCGCAGGTGTTGAGTTTCAGTTCCTGCACCCCCGTTACCAACTGAATGAGGCTGCTTTGCCCCGCCGAGGCCAGCGCAAACCGCTTGTGATCGAGCTTGCGGCGAACCCGCAGAAACAGCAGCACCCAACCCGCGTAGAGCAGGCTACCGAGCATGAACACGCCGAAAATAGGCAGGTTATAATAGGCCAGCACCACGCCAAACACGGCCAGGTTGACCAGCGAAAACAACACGCTCAACGACGAGCCGGTCAAAAACTGCTCGATGCGGGCGTGGTCCTGAATGCGTTGCAGAATGTCGCCGGTCTGTTTAGAGTCGAAATATGACAGGGGCAACCGCAGCAACTTGGCCAGAAAATCGGATAGGATGCTGAGGTTGAGCCGGACGCTGATATGGAGCAAAATCCAGCTACGGACAAACTCGACGGCCATGCGCGAGGCAAACAGCATCAGTTGCGCAATGAGCACGAGCGTGATAAACGACAAATTGCGCGTCTGTACACCTGTATCGACGATGGATTGGGTTAAAAACGGGAGCAGCAATTGCAGCCCCGCCCCCACCAGCAGCCCCAGCCCCAACTGCACCAACAGCCGTTTGTGGGGCCGCAAATAGCCAAACAAACTCCAGAGGCCCCGCGCTGTGGGAGCATCGCCGTCTTCCTCGAAGAACCGGGGTGTGGGTTCCAGCAGTAGGGCAATGCCGCTGGGTTCGCCTTCCTGCACGGTGCTGACCCACTTGCTCTCAAACTCGGCCAGTGTATACTTCACCAAACCCAATGCCGGGTCGGCCACCTGCACCTGCCGGGCGTTGAGGGCGTAGACCACCACAAAATGGTTTTGACCCCAATGGGCAATAAGCGGCACGGGTGTCTCCTGCACCAGCCGGGCCAGCGGCACCCGCACCGCCAGCGTCCGAAACCCAATGTTCTCTGCTGCCTGACTGATGCCCAGCAACGACACGCCCTCTTTCCCAATCTCCGTCTTCTCCCTCAGCGTGGCGATAGAATAGCTTCGCCCATAGTGCTTCGTAATCATCCGAAGACACGTTGGCCCGCAGTCCATTGCGTCAAGCTGGCGATAGAGCGGAAAATTGCGGGGCATATCTTATTCAAGCAGTAATTGAATGACTACACGTCTACTCATTGACTTTACTTCCTCCTTGTCCTGTGGCGCTAGTTTCGTATCTGGTCCACTCCATTTAGCGGCGATACGTTGGGGAGATACGCCACGTTGTTTTAGATAATTCTCAACAGTTCTGGCTCGATATTCTGACAAGGTTATATTTAAGTCTCTACTCCCCACATTATCCGTATATCCTGTGACTACTGCTTTTATATTCGGATGTTCTAAAATTTGTCTCGCTACGGAATCAAGTGCATTTTTAGATTGAGAACGCAAGTCCGAACTACTTTGATCAAAATACAATACTGTGGTAGTAGAAACGTTTGCTGCGTAATTTCTGCTCAATCTCCGAATAGCAGATGTATCTTTCTGCGCAGGCTTAATAACTTTAATTGAAAATAAATTTAGGCCAGGATATATTATGAGTTTTTCCATGCTTATCAATTTGTTGTCTTTTGTATATAGTTTAGCTGTATAATCTCCAGGTGTGTAATAACCCACGGTCCATGATTTCTTTAATTGAAATATAGTGAAAGGTAGCTCAGCTATAGTTGAAGATATTGAGTCAGTCAGTATATAATTGATCGAAATACTATCGATTACATTAAAACTAAGAGCAAGTTCGCTACGTAAAGCAGTACGGTCATCAAGGGTTTTGAACAAAATATCTTTAGGCGACATTATTAAATTTTTTAAATGAAAATAACATCTACTTGGTAATTTATTTGCGATATGTATCGTTTTTGATATTGTGTGATAATCTTCGTTTTTAAAAATTATTTGCTCAATATTCAACGGCAAACGCACATCAAATTTGCCCGCTTCATCGCAATTTCCTAAAAATTTAATATGTCCATTGATCAATCCAAATATTGAAGCTTTTATCCCCACCACCTTGGCAGTATCAACACATATTCCACGAATATTACAAACAGGCTCACCTTGTATATTGTCTTTTTGCGCAAATACGAAATAGGGTATTAACAAATATGAGATCAACAAAATTGGAATAGTTCTCATAAAATTCATTTCGACTAATTGTTGAATATTGGTAAAATACGGTTTATAGACTTGACAGTTTCAGATGGAAGACAACCATTTGAAACTGTCAAGTCTATAAATTACTTAACAGCCTGGGGTAACAGTGTATGTATACCCATCGTTCGCAGCGTTCATCTCATCGCGTAATGCACGAGCGTCTGCAGAACTCATACCGCCACCGCACGTTCCACTAGAAGGATAACCGGGTGTGCTTGGTCCACCCGAAGAGCAAACACCACAATCCATCTTGCCACCTTTGGCAGCTTTCATTTGCGTCCGGTTCAGTTCAAAACCTGAAAAATTTGTCAAAGTACTTTTCATGTCGTTAGCATGGTTAACTGTGAAACATTGATTTATGTTGATTCAACCGAATCCTTCTGTAAAGAGCCAGTTTTCTTAAACGGCCAAGCCCGGTATAAGTGAATCACGTCGGGCAAGCGATAAACTGGTGGCAATTCCACTCCATTCAAAAATAAGACGGGGGTACGCTGTACATTCATACGGGTAGCCCAATGGTTTGTCAGCAACAGTTGCCCGGTCGATTCGTCAGAGATTGGGTCTGCGCCAACGGTTCGTACCCAGCGACTAATAGACTGCTGCGGATTTGCAAACCAGCGCGCTAGTGCCCCACCCACTTTCGCATCAGGCAAGGTAATAAGATGTTTTACTACCTGCCCAGCCCGATCATCAGGATGCAGGCTGCCCAGCACAATAAGTTCGACCCGCATATTGGGTATTCTTTCCAGTAACGTCTCTAATTGCTTATGCGCAATACGGCAAACCTCACACATAGGATGCGAAATAACGGCCAGCGTATGTTGGGCCTCAACCGCACCAATCATTGGCACTCGTTGCCCATCCAAATAAGGTAATTGACGAGGTTGTTTAGCCAATGCATAGTGCAGGTATGTTTCCGAGAATTTAACCGCTTGCAACCTTCGACGAAGAGGACGCACTTGCCGAGATTCGTACAAAGGTTTTCGCAGAAGTACCCACAGCACAGCTACGCCTACGAACGTGCCCAGCACAGGTAGCAACGCACTTTCAGCTAAAGAATTGAGGTGCAAGAATTGATAGCCAATGAGCAGTTCAGCCCAGAAAAGGGCTTGCACCGTCAGGCAAAGCGTACAGTATTGCCGGGCCACCATCGCCTGATAGTACACTGACCAGATTGTGTAGGGCAGGGCCAGCAACGTAAGGACCATCAGCCAGTTTAGTATGCTGACGCTATTCATTAGTAGCGCACCGGAGAGGGCTACAAATCCGCCCGTGAAATACAGCAATCCTACGTCGGCCCAACCAAAGTCGCCAATGATTTTAGCCGCGCTGCTTTGTAAAATACCCCGGCAGTTTGTCTGCTTGTTAAATGAGCAAAACCGCTGAAGGGCCGGATTCGTAGCATCCAGACTATAGGCAATCAACAACCCGCTCACGACCGTGCCCAGTCCTTTCAGGGCAAGCAACCCCAGCATTGGCCCCGTGGCCGTTGGCCAGACAGCATACAGCAACAAGCCAACGCAGACCGCTAACCCTGTTAGCATCAACGGCACCCGTGCCTGTTGCGCCAGTTCGCGCCGCCGGTTGTGTGCATACTGCTGTTCACCCGATTGCTCATTCGGCTCAATCAACAGCGCAACGCCCGTCCAGTGTGCCACAAAGGCATCAAACGATTCCTGTTGCCAACCGCTTGTGGTGTTATACCACTCAACCGTTTCGCCAGTCAGTTGCCGAACGGGCGCAAATAGTTCGTCATCACCAATCCGTAGTTGAACCAGTGCAGGTAATGGAACTTCAGTTAGACGCTCAGCAGGAAGTTTCGTCGCCAAATTTGATACGTTCAGTTCGGTTAGTGTATCGCACAAGGCACTCAGGGCCGGAAAGTCGGGGTGTTCTTCCAGTCGTTCGCGTATGGTCAGCCCCGTCACAAGCACCTTCGCCAGCCGAAGCAGGTGCGTCAGTGCGCTGATGGCATTTCTATCGATAGCTGACTGTCCCGACATGGCAGGGCGATTTCTTTTCCGTTGAGTGAAACAAAAGTGTGCGCTTTTTTCAATACAGCAATCTTCTTTGTTGATAAAAAATTGTCGATTTTTTGATAAAAAGTTAGACTATTTACTGAGTAACGTGTTTTACATTGCAAAATCAACTACATACATGGCAGTCTACTCAACTCAACTGATGCATTATGGAAATTGGAAAAATACTTATACGCCTGCGGCTCAAAACCGACTTAACACAGGGAGAAATTGCCGATTTTGTGGACGTTAAGCAGCATACGCATCATTATTGGGAAAGCGATCATACCAGCATAAAACACCCATTTCTACCTAAGCTGGCCGAGGTCTATGGCGTAGGTATAGCCGATTTATTTTCTACCAATCCAGCAATTGGGGCAGGCCGTCAGGCGGGCTTAGGCGCTTCGGTGAATGCGCCGCTAACGCCGGGGTATACGCTGACTACCGCGATGAACTGATTGCGGCGCAGCGGCGGGAGATTCAACTGCTGGAAATGCAGATAGTCGAGTTAACCAATAGATTGTCAGGGGGGGGGGTAAACTTGGCCGTAGTCGAGTAGTACAGTTCGCCTATCTTTGATTTCGCACCGCCCCCCACGCCAGATGACCTATGCTGATTATGCGCTGCTTGATCTGAACAGGCAGTTTGGCCTGACCGACGTGGTTGAGTCGCTATTTCCGGTCTTGCCGTCTGTGGAGCCGGGCGATCTGTTGACTACGCAACATTCTGGCAACAGCACGTAGATACAACTAAACAAACTCTTCGACCAGGAGCCGTGTTCTGTGATCAATCGGGTATCTTCACCCTAGCAATTTACTAGTTGTTTCCTCCGCTAAACAGTTTCCATATGGCTACGCTTGTTGCCCGTCCCAAGAGCATCGCTCAGCAGATGCTGGAGGACAAACAAAAGATTGAGCAGTACTTCCAGGACCCTAATGCCCACCCCAAGCCCGATCACATCAAGTTCGTCAAGCCCTTCACCCTACCCCCTGCGGGAAAACAGTGAGGGCTTTACCTTCACTACAGACAACGGTTTTGTGTATCAACTGGCCTTTCGGTCTGATCAAGCCTACTTCCCCAACGACGAGTTTGCTCAGCATCTTTACTCGTTTTCCATCATTGTAATAGGTAACCGGACACCCATACGCGACCCACGTATTGAGATCACGGTCATTGATACGCTGCAACGAGCCTTCGCGACCGATCCGTTACTGATCATCAGCTACGTCTGTAGTCTGGATAATGACATGGAGCGCAACCGCCGCATCTTGTTTGGGCAGTGGTATCTGCGCCACAGTGAGGGCTATATCCGCCTACCATTCTCTCATGAACTGAGCCGGGTGTATGCAGCAGCGATCTTTCGGAAAGATCATCCTGATCAAGAAGCGATATCTGCTGCTTTCAACCGAGAGTATAACCGTAAATAAGCTCCACAATCCGGTGGCTTTCCTGCCTTGAAATTCATACCTTTGCGGGAAATTCAGGCACCTCACCGCATGGCTTCGTTTAATCCCGTCAAGATTTTTTCCGGCAGTCAGTCTACCTACCTGGCAGAGAAAATTGCCCATTATTACGGAAAAGACCTCGGCGGGTACACCTGTCGCCGGTTTAGCGACGGCGAAATGTCGCCCAGTTTTGAGGAGTCGGTGCGGGGGTGCGACGTGTTTCTGATTCAGTCTACCCCCCCACCGGGCGACAACCTGATGGAACTGCTCCTGATGGTCGATGCGGCGCGGCGGGCCTCGGCCCACTACGTCACGGTGGTGATCCCCTACTTCGGCTATGCCCGGCAGGACCGGAAAGACAAACCCCGCGTGGCCATTGCCGCCAAGCTCGTGGCCAACATGCTCGCCGCCGCCGGCGCCGACCGCCTGATGACGATTGATCTCCACGCCGGGCAGATTCAGGGCTTTTTCGACTTTCCCGTCGATCACCTCGAAGGCACGTCGGTATTTGTGCCCTACATCAAGAGCCTGGCCCTGGAGAACCTCATCATTGCCTCGCCTGACGTGGGTGGTGCGGGTCGCGCCCGGACGTTTGCCAAGCACTTCAACGCCGAAATCGTGCTGTGCGACAAACACCGGAAACGGGCCAACGAGATTGCCTCCATGCAGGTAATCGGCGACGTAGAGGGCATGAACGTGGTGCTGGTTGATGACCTCATCGACACGGGCGGCACACTCTGCAAAGCCGCCCAGATTTTGCTCGACAAAGGGGCCAAATCGGTACGGGCGGTGTGTACTCACCCCATTATGTCGGGGAAGGCGCACGAAAACATTGCCAACTCGGTGTTGGACGAACTGGTGATAGCCGACACGCTGCCACTGAGTCAGGCCAACCCGAAAATCAGGGTGTTGTCGGTTGCCGAGCTGTTCGCTAAAGCCATCGGCCGCATCCGTGACCATGAATCTATTAGTTCACTTTTTATACGGTATTAAAGAGTGAAAGAGTAAATGAGTGAAAGAGCGTTAGTCTCAGCCACTCTGTTTCGGTATGCCGATTCACTCTTTCGCTCTTTCACGCTTTCATTCTTTAAATGTTACTTCCATGAAAAAAATCGAGATTGTAGGGTATCAACGAGCGAATCTCGGCCGGACGGAATCACAAGCCATACGCGCCGAAGGCAATGTACCCTGTGTGTTGTATGGTGGTGAGCAGCAGGTTCACTTCACGGTGCCCGGCATTTTGTTCCGCCCGTTATTGTTTACGCCAAACGTGTTCGACATCACGCTGAACATCGAAGGCGATGAGTACCGCGCTGTATTGCAGGCTACTCAGTTTCACCCCGTTAGCGACGCGCTGATCCATGCCGACTTCCTGCAAGTGACCGATAAGCCGGTCACGGTGGCTGTTCCGGTACGGTTGCAGGGCACGGCTCCGGGTGTGCAGAAAGGGGGTAAGCTGGTGACGCGTATTCGCAAACTGCGCGTACGTGGCCCCATCGACAATATCCCCGACTACATTGACGTGAACGTATCGAAGCTCGACCTGGGCAAAGTAGTGCGGGTTGGCGAGATCGTTGTCGACGGCATCGAGGTGCTCGAGCAGGCGGCTAACCCCGTGGCCGGCATCGAAATCCCACGCGCCCTGCGTGGTACGGTGGCCAAATAAGTAAGTGGCAGGTTCAATATCTGAGGTCTAAAGTTAGCTTGCGCGGGAATACGCTTGCGTGAGCCAACTTTAGACCTTAGACATTGAACCTGCAACTCATTCCGCTAATAGATTACAAAAAAGCCAGCTCTGAACGGGGTTGGCTTTTTGTGTATCTTGCCCACCTCATCAACATAACACTACCCTGTATGCATACCCTTGTTGTGGTTGGGCTGGGCAAAGTAGGCTCACTGGTTGGGCTGTTGCTCAGCAAACGGTTTTCGGTCACTGGCTTCGACCGGCAGACCCCTGCTACCCCACTCCCTTTTCCAGTCAGTCACGGCGACGTAGCCGATACCGACGCCCTCAAAAAAGCCCTTCAGGGGGCCGATGGGGTGGTTTCCTGCCTACCCTACAACCTGAACCTGCCCATTGCCCGCGTAGCCTACGACCTGGGCATCCACTATTTCGACCTCACCGAAGACGTCCCCACTACTGACGCCATCCGGCAAATGGCTGCCACCGCCAAAGGCGTAATGGCCCCGCAGTGTGGCCTGGCCCCCGGCCTCATCGGCATTGTGGGGTCGCACCTGGCCAAACGCTTCGACCGGCTCCGCGACATCGAACTGCGCGTGGGTGCCCTGCCCCGCTACCCAAACGGGCTGCTGGGCTACTCGTTCACGTGGTCGCCGGCGGGGGTGATTAACGAGTACATCAACGACTGTGAAGTGATCGCCAATGGGCAGCGCAAACTCGTTCCGGCACTGGACGGCATCGAAGTGATCAATATTGAAGGGCAGGAGTTTGAGGCGTTTAGTACCTCTGGCGGGCTGGGCACACTCTGCGAAACCTACGCCGGGCAGGTCGACACGCTCAACTACAAGACCATCCGCTACCCCGGCCACTGCAAGCTGATGCGCTTTTTGCTGTATGAACTGATCCTGAAAGATCAACGTGAACTGGTCGAGAAAATCCTGACCGAAGCCAAGCCACCTGTGCAGGACGACGTAGTCTATGTTTATGCCGTAGTGGAAGGCTGGCGCAACGGGCAGTTGGCCCGCGAAGAGTTCTACCGCGCCTACCACCCCCGCCTCATCGACGGGCAATCGTGGCGGGCCATCTCCTGGACTACCGCCGGTTCCATTGCCGCCGTGGTCGAGATGGTTGCCAACGGCACCCTCCCCCAACAGGGTTTCCTAAAACAGGAAGACATCCCCTTCGAGGCGTACCTGAATACGGTGAATGGGGGTTTTTTTAATGAGTAAGAAACAAGAGATGAGAAGCAAGAGGCAAGAATCGTTGCGCTGCCTTTCAGGTCGCGGGTGGTATTCTTGTCTCTTGTTTCTCATCTCTTGTTTCTATGCTATAAGGCAAAAACGCCTCTACTGACTGGCCGTAGCGGTGGAGGTCTCGGATGATGCTGCTGCTGATGGGGGCCAGGTGGGGGGAGGTGATCAGGAATACCGTTTCTACTTCTTCATAGACGTAGCGGTTTACCTGGGCAATGCCGTTTTCGTACTCAAAATCGGTAGTGTTGCGCAGGCCCCTGAGCAGAAAGCGGGCACCCAGCTTGCGGGCCATGTTAGCGGTAAGGTCGTCGTAGGCCACTACGCGCACCTGGGGGGCGTCCTGAAACGTTTGTTCAATCCAGGTGGTCATCTGTTCCAGCGGAAAATACCGCTGCTTGCTGGCGTTGCGGCCAATACCAATGATGACCTCGTCGAAAAGCTGTAGCCCCCGCCGCACAATGTCTTCGTGGCCTTTGGTGAAGGGGTCGAACGAACCAGGAAAGAGGGCAATTCTGGACATTTGGTAAGGGGTTTTGGGACGTAATTTTTTAGGTGGGATTAAGGGAAGGTGTCTATGTATTGCTTCGCTAGCTAGGCCCCTCGACTGCGCTCGGGGTGACAGGGGAATAAGCAACTATCCTAGCTTGATTCAAGGTCGTTGTCACCCCGAGCGCAGTCGAGGGGCCTAGCTAGCGAAGCAATACACAGATCCCCTCCCCAATACTCCCCGAAAAATTACGCCAGCAAGCACAGGCCCTGGAGGCTTAGGAACCGGTGTTCGGGTAGTTCGGTCAGGTCATCGGATTGGTTCAGGCCGGGGGGCATGGTGCCGATGGTCAGGTTGGGCAGAAACCGCCGCAGGGCAATGTATCCTTCCGCAAAAGGTGTGATTTCACCGTAGACAACCGGCTGACAGTCAGACGGATGCGTTTGCAACTCATCGAGTACGTAGAGGACATAGTAGGTCAGATCCTGTGCGTTTTTCACGCCAAACCGGTTGCAGTAACGCAACACATGGCTTTCCCGAAAAATGATGGTGACGTATTCGTCTTCGAAAAAGAGAAACAGATTTTTAGGCGACAGCATTTGCCGGTCGCTGGCGTTGGTGGCCTGGATAAGCGCGCTGTTCTGGTGAACGTAGGTAACGGGTTGCAGCGCATACTGCTCACCCATGAACTCGATCAGCGCCCGTTCCAGGCTGAATACCCCTACGAAACCTTCGTTGTGCGCATAGCCAAACACCTGTTCGGTAGGTGGCTGCGGATAGCCGCGCATGAGCGACAGGTAGCTGGTGGCGTATTCTTTCCGATATAGCGTACTGGGTATCAACGTAAACGCCGGACTACTCACCGCCACCAGGATGGCCTCGAACCGCTCGTAGCTGAGCAGCGGGTGCTGACTGAAGAGCGTGGGGAGTTGATCGGTCAGGCTGGGTTCGTTGAGCAACGACGGCTGCGTAAACTCGTCGAGCCACACCATACGCCGCCGCGGGTCGAGGAGGGTCAGGCGCAGGCGTTGCGGGGCTAGTTCAAGGCACAAAACAGATTTCTCAGCCTGACCCGCCGTGAAGACTTCAGGGCGAACCGACAAGGTGGCGTCAAGCGAGGATGTAGCACGCATACAGACAATTAATTAAGGTAGCCCGACAACCGGTACACGTCATCGAGCGACTGGCAACGGCTGAAGAGAGTGTGGACTTCGGCAGGTGGGTAGGCTTTGATTTCGTCGAAGGTCATCCACCGCACCTCCGAGATGATCTGCCCGTCGGCGTCCATTTCGGGGTCAGACCCTAAACGTAGTTCACCACCAATGGCATCGACGGCGAAAAACAACTCAAGCGCGTGCAGCGGCGGCTCCAAAAACTCGTTGACAAACAGCAGGTTACCCACTTCGATGAGCAGTCCCGTTTCTTCATCGAACTCGCGTTTGAGGGCATCTGTGGCGGTTTCGCCAAACTGCGCACCCCCACCGGGCGGACACCAGAAGGTATCGGTTTTGCCGATGCCCCGGTGGCGTACCATCAGCAGGCGCTCACCATTGCGGTAGAGGCCACAGACACGGGTACGGAGCCGGTTGCCATATAACTTTACCACTTGCTGTCGGGGTGCATCAACGAGTTGCGTCACGGTACGGTATTGTTTCGGTCAAAAAAGAGCCGCAAAGATAAGGGGAAGAAAATAGTGCTGAGTGGTAAGCGGTAAGTGGTGAGTTTGCTGCCGCCAGCGTATTTGTTCTCACTCACCACTTACCGCTTACCACTCAGCACTGTCTTAGTACGCACTCCCCGAAATGTAGCTTTCCAGGGAGCTGATGCGGGCTTTTTGATCGTGGATGATCGTGTTTACCACGTCGTTGATGGAAATGATGCCCACGAGTTTGTCGGCGTCCATAACGGGCAGGTGGCGAATGTGCTTGTCGGCCATGGTGACCATGCACGATTCGAGCGATTGCTCGGGGGTGATCGTGATGACGCTGCCCGTCATCACGTCGCGGATGAGGGTGTCTTTAGAGGCCCGGCCCTGTAAAATACCCTTGCGGGCATAGTCGCGCTCGGAGAAAATGCCCACCAGCCTGTCGCCTTCCAGCACCAGCACGGCCCCAATATTTTTGTCGGCCATCAGTTCCAGGGCGTGGTACACGGTTTCGTCGGGTACGACAGAGTAGATGGTGTTGATTGTTTTACGCTGGAGAACTTGACGGATGTTCATGGCTATTAAGGAGTTATGCGGGGGTCTAAGTTGCACATTAGTCTGATGGAAGGCAAGCGCAGCCTACAAAAAAGTATGGGTTTATGCTGACTGGTAAGACCTGACAAATCAGATGGGCAGTACTGACAAAAGCTGATCCGGCCTGCTTCCTCGACTAGCCATTTTTTCGTAAATTAGGGGTATGAATGAAACGCAAACGGCGGCTCAGTTGCTGACCAAACGGTTTCCCTACAAGCCCACCGACGGGCAGTTAGCATTTTTTGGGAAGATCGGCGAGTTTATTACCCGCGAAGAGCACGAAAAATACCGCGATTGCTTTCTGCTGCGCGGCTACGCCGGTACCGGCAAAACCACCCTTATCAGTACGCTCATTAAAGTACTGCCCCGCTTTGGCCTTAAATCGGTGTTGCTGGCCCCCACGGGTCGCGCGGCCAAGGTGATGAGCAACTACGCCAAGAAACCCGCCCAGACCATCCACCGCAAAATATACCGGCAGGTGGCTGAGCAGGGGTCGGGTACGCTGGCGTTTGAGCGGCAAAAAAATTACCACGAAGACACCCTCTTCATCGTCGATGAGGCCTCGATGATCTCCGACGAAGCCGAGTTTGGCGGCAAGGGCCTGCTGAGCGACCTCATCCATTTCGTGTTTGAGAACAAAGGCAACAAGCTCATGCTTGTGGGCGACACGGCACAGCTACCGCCCGTAGGCCGCGACGGCAGCCCAGCCCTAGACCGGGGGTTTCTGGCGCGGTCGTTCGATATGACCGTAGTGGAACAGGAACTCACCGAAGTAATGCGGCAGGACGAAGAATCGGGCATTCTCTATAACGCCACCGAACTTCGCCGCCTGCTGGCCGACGAGATTCTGAACCCCGGCACCCCGCCTAAAGCCGTCTCGTTTGAGCACCTCCTGGCCGACGCTCCCCCCAAACCACCCGCTCCGGAGGCCAACATCCAAATTGCCACCAGGCAGTTTAACGACCTCTACAAAATGCCGCTGATGAAGCTGGAAGACGGCGTGCGGTATGCCTACAACAAGTATGGCCGCGAAAACACGGCCATTTTGTGTCGGTCGAATAAGACGGCCGTGCAGTATAATCAGTTTGTGCGGCGCATGATCGATCAGCGCGAAGAAGAACTAGACGCGGGCGATATGCTGATGATTGCGCGGAATAATTACACCATCCTCGGCGACGACTCGCCCGCCGGTTTTCTGGCCAATGGCGAGTTTGTGGAAGTGCAGCGCATTCGGCGGCAGGAAGAGATGCACGGGTTCCGGTTTGCCACGGTGGTGCTGCACATGATCGACTACGAAGAGCAGCCCGATTTCGAGGCCAAGATCATCCTCGATACGCTGCATTCGGCCACGCCGTCGCTAAGTCAGGAGCAGAACAAGGCCCTGTATGAGAGCGTGGCGAAGGATTACATGTACATTACCAACAAAAAAGAGCGGGCCGAGGCCATTCGCCGCGACCCGTATCTGAGTGCCTTACAGGTGAAGTTTGCCTATGCCCTCACCACCCACAAAGCGCAGGGTGGGCAATGGAGCGCAGTCTTTATTGACCAGGGGTATCTGCCCGAAGGCCAAACCAATCAGGAGTTTATTCGCTGGCTCTACACCGCCCTCACCCGCGCCACCGACGAGGCATTCCTGATGAATTTCAACCCCGAATTTTTCGTGGAGTAAACGAGAAACTGGTTAATCGGGCCGCGTTAGCTCGTGCAGGTTAGCCAAAATTTTGGCTAACCCATTTTCTAAAGTGCGTATGTTTCCTCAGCTTGCCGCCTCAAATTCACTACGCGAAAAAGTTGAGTATGTCCACCAAATGGATCGGTCCAGTTGCCATCAGCAGCCTGGCCCTGCTGCTGTTTTTTGCCTTTAAAGCGTTCAGTTTCCAGGCACTCTACTACACCTACAACGATCTTTATATTTTCCTCCAGAACTCCTGTAGCTGGATGGACGGTCGACCACTGCTGTACGAAAACGTATGGGGCTACGACGACCGCATTCACAACAACTACGCCATGTTGCTGTGGGGGCCACTGATCTACACATTTGGTGCCTATGGTGCCTTTGCCGCACAAACAGGTCTTGCCCTGCTGAGCTATGTGCTGTTGCTACGCAGCATGGGTCGTACGTTAGCCAGAAGCGATAGCTGGCTGGTGCTGAGCGTGTTATTGCTTGGGCCGGTTTGGATCTGGTTCAATGACCACCCCGGTATTGGCTGGCATCCCGAACTGACCTATTTCCCCCTGTCGATTCTTTTTTTGTTGGCCTTGCAGGCGCAACGGATCGGCTGGATTATACTGGCGGGCGCTATGCTGGTGCTGGTGAAAGAAGATGGCGCGCTGTTGGCAGGCAGTATCCACCTGGCATTCTTAAGCCTCAACTACCTGATTGCCAACCCAAAGCGCGCCGTATTCGGCATTCTGGCACAACAGCGGTTTTGGTATACGCTAGGCGGCTGGGCGGGGTTATTCGTGATCGGGATGCTGTTCTTGTCCTGGAAAAATCACGCGGCTGAGCCAGAACCCAGGCTGCAACAAGCCCTTACGGCCCTCAGCATGAGTCTGCACGAGGCGGCATTTATTAAAACGCACCTGTTATTATTAGTTAAAACGGTGCTGTTACTCCTGCCGTCGGTGTGTCTGTTGCTGTATGGGCTAGGCCGGGTGGCCTGGCAACAAACAGGGAGTGTGATGCTCATTTATTGCCTTGCACAATTGCCACTGCTGGTGTCGAACACCGTGCAAAGTGCTACTTACTGGGGCACCAACCCCTACTACGACAGCGTGTCGCTAACGTGGCCACCGCGTTTTGTGCTCCTGTATGCCTTCTCGGTAGTATATGTGCTGGCCGTTTGGTTTGCCTTTAAACAGACCGAAACGCAGCCAGTTCCACGCTGGCAACCGCTGGTGGTGGGTTTGTTGCTGGTACTACTTCAGCTACCCATTGTGGCCTACGCTCGCCCCGATTCATTGCAACTGTCGGGTCTGCGCAAGCGCCTCACCAACCGTTTCGACCCAGAGAAAGCGTCGCTATTGCCCCGGCCAGAACTAGCTGTTATCCAACAACTTGCAAACCAGATCCCTGGCCGCTCCAGTGTATTTGTCTTCGATTTTCTGATCCCCATTTTCCACAAGCACTACAACATCTGGCCAACGGAAAAGCAGTGGGAAAACGCCGATCTGGCCATTATTCCCAACAACGATTTTCAACACCTGAGCGAACGATTACCCCGGATTATGAAACCACATTATAAGGCAGTTCGGTTGGGTACCTATACCATCTACGTCACGCCTGCTTACCAACCGTACCTAACCGCTATACTGGGTAACAAGTTGGGTGGAGCGAGGGTGGTAGCCTCGACAAAATGAGGGCCACTAATCAATACTTTCTCTTATTATGATTGACCTCCGCAGCGATACCGTTACACGCCCCACGCCCGCTATGATGGCCGCCATGATGGCTGCCCCCGTTGGCGACGACGTGTTTGGCGAAGACCCCAGCGTGAATGCCCTGGAGCAAAAAGCCGCCGCCCTCTTTGGCATGGAAGCGGCCCTGTTTTGCCCCTCTGGTACCATGACTAATCAACTGGCCATTCGCACCCACGTGCGCCCCGGCGACGAGGTCATCTGCGACGGGCTTTCGCACGTGTACCTCTACGAGGGCGGGGGCATTGCCGTGAACGCGCTGGCATCGGTAGCCCTGCTGGCCGGTGAGCGCGGCAAGCTCACACCCGACCTTATCCTGCCCGCCATCAACAACCCCACCGACCCCCACCGGCCGTTGTCGCGGCTCGTGTCGCTGGAAAACACGGTGAACAAGGGCGGTGGCTGCTATTATACCCTGCCCGAAATCGCCGCTATTCGCCAACTGTGTCTGGAACATGGCCTGGCCCTGCACCTCGACGGGGCGCGGCTCTTCAACGCCCTGGCCGAAACCGGCGACGCCCCCGAAGCCTACGGACGGCTGTTCGACTCGATCAGTATTTGCCTGTCGAAGGGCCTGGGGTGCCCCGTGGGGTCGTTGCTGCTGGGGTCAGCAGCGTTTATTGCGCAGGCAAAGCGGTTCCGTAAGCTCATGGGCGGCGGCTGGCGACAGGCCGGCTTCCTCGCCGCTGCGGGCATCTACGCCCTCGACCACCACGTTGATCGGCTGAAACAGGACCACTCCCGCGCCCGCCGCATCGGGCAGCTCATGGCCCAGCAGCCGGAGGTTCATTCGGTGATGCCGGTGGATACCAACATCGTGATTATTCGGTTGCACGAGAGCATCACTAACACCGAGTACGTGGCGCACCTGAAAGAACGGGGCATTCTGGCCGTGTCGTTCGGCCCGCAACTGGTGCGCTTCGTAACCCACCTCGACCTTACCGACGAGCATATCGACCAGTTTGGGCAGGCATTGGCGGGGCAAACTGTTGGGGCTTTGTAGGTTATTTATACCGTCAACAGGCCACATCCGCTATGTTTGCAATACACACTATCAACGCGGCATATGATTATCCTGAGGGTGACTTGTTTCTTGCTGGCATTGGCCTGGATCAACCCAGTTGCTCAGGCGCAACAGGTCGTCGATGAGACCTACCTGTTCGCCTCGGCAATTGAGGCACTGGCTAAAAAAGACACCAACACCTGGGTAAACGA
This sequence comes from Fibrella aquatilis, assembly GCF_017353255.1. Lineage (GTDB taxonomy): Bacteria > Bacteroidota > Bacteroidia > Cytophagales > Spirosomataceae > Fibrella > Fibrella aquatilis. The sequence continues at coordinate 58,243 of NZ_JAFMYU010000021.1, forward strand.
GATGATAGCCTGGCGGTATTCGTTTATTGGCAACTACGCCAAAGCCCTTCAGGCCTATGCTAAAGGCGGCGAAACCGCCAGTCAGGAGAGCACCCCATTGCCCAGCGATTGCCAACGTTTGGGGGCTAAGGCGTTCATCATCGAGCAAAGCAAAAAAGAACAGGTGCTCATCATCAACGAAGCCCACCATCAACCCCTCCACCGGGTGTTTACGGCGTCACTATTGCCTGATCTATGGGCGGCGGGGTATCGGTACCTGGGGCTTGAGGCACTGTCTGACGGACGGGCGCTGATGCGGCGCAAAAAGCTGTTGCTCGAAGACGGTTTTTATACCGTCGAACCGCAGTTTGGCCACCTGATCCGTGAAGCGCTCCGGCTGGGATTTGTCTTGTTCAGCTACGAGGCGGAAAACAAAAACAATATCCCACGCGAAGAAAAGCAGGCCGATAATATTGCACGGTTCATGCGTACGCACAAACGCGGTAAAGTGCTGATTCACTGCGGTTTCAGCCATATCATTGAAGATAAGGCACCGGTGTGGGGCAAAGCGATGGCAGGTCGGTTGCGGACCAAAACGGGCATTAACCCGTTCACCATCAACCAGGTTGAATTCACCGAACGCCCTGATTCAGCCGCAGAATCGCCGCTGTACCGGCAGCTTGTCGGAACAGAGGCTGCGGTGTTTGTGCGCGATGGAAAACCCTGCAAACTAACCACCGATTCGAGCGAAATAGACCTCTATCTGGTGCACCCCCGTACACAATGGGCAAGAGGCAGACCTCTCTGGGCGGTGCATAACTCCTCGGAACAATACATTGATGTTCAGCCCCATAACAAGACCAAGAAGTACCCCTGCCTGGTGGCAGCTTACCGGGCCGATGAATCGAGTCAGCATGTGCCGGTTGATGTGGTTGAATTGACCAGTGCTGCCGATGATAGACCGTTGATACTGCCCCCCGGCGCTTACCGCCTCCGCATCAAAACGAGGCGATCAACGTATACGAGGCCTCTGATGGTAACTTCGTCCACGAAACGCTCTGAAAACCACCCATAATGAGGCTATTTCTCGTGGTTGTTCTTTTAGGTTTGTCCACTATTGCCGTGGCGCAACAGCGGGTACTAAGGCTTGACACGCTGCCGAAGTCAGGAGAGATCATGCTGGAAAAAGAGTGGCGGTGGCACAGCGGCGATAACCGTGCCTGGGCCAGCCCTTCGTTCAACGATAACCGTTGGGACAGCATCCGCCCCACCCGAATGATGAGCATGGTGAGCAAACCAGTGAGCAACACGGTTAGCTGGCTTCGACTGTATTTTTCGGTAGATAGTCTGCTGTTTACCAGGCAGTTATACTTCAATGTAGCCCAGGCGGGTGCATCAGAAATTTACCTGGATGGGCAGTTGATCAAGCGCCTGGGCACGGTCAGCGCCAATGCTTACCGGCAGGTGAGCTATTCGCCAACGGTCTACGAATGGTACCCTTTGGTGCTAACCAAACCTGGCCTGCATGTGCTGGCGGTACGCTGGGCCTACCACCGCCCAGCCTGGTATATCCCCTTCGACCGGGTGGATAATCAACCCATGTTTGAAGCTACGCTCCGCCCCGGCGACACGCTGATGGAAGACGTAGCGTTGCCCAAAGCACAAAACATGCGCAGCCCGCTGATCATTGGCGTGTTCCTGATGCTCAGCGCGGTGCAGTTTCTGTATTATCTGTACCGGCGGCAACGGGTGAACTTCTATTTTGGCCTCACCTGCCTCTTCTTCGCGCTGGGTCGGAGTGCTTCCAGCATGCGCCCCTTCCAGACCGACCTGATTACGGCAAGCTGGCTGACGTTTTTGGGTGGCCTCTGCTACATGCTCTACTGCATTTACCTCTGTGCCACTTTTTATGGCTTCCTCAACAAACGCCTCACCTGGGTATTCTGGACGCTGACCGCCGTGGTCCTGGTCGCCTTCTTCATTGACCATTTCACCGAGCAGGATATCATGCCAACCCTGCTGATGATAGCCGGTCTGGGCGGACTATTTATTAACCTACTCATCGCCAGTGTAACGGCCCTCCGTTCTCAGCAGGCCAACGCCCGGCTCGTACTGTACCCTTTGCTGATTATGTTTGGCGTGGTCGTGGGCATGTTCGTCATAGCCATTGCGTTCCGGGGACGTGATTCTGAATCACTTCAATTGGCGGGCAATGTGGCCACCGTTATCATCAGCCTCACTGTGCCACTGACGATGGCTGTGATTCTGGCCCGCGAAAACGCGCAGACCAACCGTGACCTGAAGGCGCGGCTAAAGGACGTCGAAAAGCTGTCGGAAGAAAAAGAGGCTATTCTGAAAGACCAGAAAGCCACCCTAGAAAAAGAGGTAGCCCAGCGTACGGCCACGCTCAACCGGTCCTTGCAGGAGTTGCGCAATACCCAGACCCAGTTGGTACAGCGCGAGAAAATGGCCAGCCTGGGTGAACTGACGGCGGGTATTGCCCACGAGATTCAGAACCCGCTCAACTTTGTCAACAACTTTGCCGAGGTGTCGTCAGAACTGATTTCGGAACTGCGGCAGGAACAAATCCGCCCCACCCCTGAGCGCGACCCTGGCTTGGAAGCAGAGCTACTGACCGACATTGAGCAGAATGTGAGCAAGATTGGCCATCACGGGGGGCGGGCGGCCAGCATTGTGCGCGGCATGCTCGAACACGCCCGCACCAGCACCGGCGAACGCCAGCCTACCGACCTCAACGCCCTGGCCGACGAGTATATGCGGTTGAGCTACCACGGCCTCCGCGCTAAGGACAAGCGCTTTAATGCTACCCTCATCACCGAGTTTGATTCTGACCTGTCGCCTGTCAGCGTTGTTAGTCAGGATATGGGCCGGGTGCTGCTGAATTTGTTTAACAATGCGTTTTATGCCGTACTGGAAAAAACCAAACAGGCACCGGAAGGCTACAAACCGCTGGTATCGGTGCGTACCAAACAGACCGAATTGGGCGTTGAAATTCGGGTGCACGACAACGGCTGTGGCATCCCCCAGCACCTGCAACGCAAGATTTTTCAACCTTTTTTCACCACCAAACCCACCGGGCAGGGTACCGGTCTGGGCCTGAGCCTCAGCTTCGACATCATCACCAAAGGCCATGGCGGCACCCTGTCTGTAGAGACCAAACCCAGCGAATACACCACATTTATCATTCTATTACCAGCCTGACAATTAACTCACTACATTATGAAAACCATGCTTTTTCTGTTTGCCTGGGCAGGTGCCATCAGTTCTGGTCCAGCCCGGCCTAATGCCAATCCGACAACTAGCACTACCGCTCCCAAACCTCAGATCCAGTCCGGGGCGGAGCAGACGGGCCTGTACGTTACGTCGCTGAAGGGCAAGCGCGTGGGCATGGTGGTGAACCAAACGTCGATGATTCGGCAAACGCACGTGGTGGATAGTTTGCTGAGCCTAGGCGTGAGTATCAAAACCATCTTCGCGCCCGAACACGGCTTTCGGGGAACGGCCAGCGCGGGCGAGAAAATCGGCAACGGGCGCGACCCAAAATCAGGCGTGAGCATCGTGTCGCTCTACGGCAAGAATTACAAACCCGCTGCCGCCCAACTCGACTCGCTGGATGTAATTGTGTTTGACATTCAGGATGTTGGCGCACGATTCTACACCTATATCAGCACCCTTCACTACGTGATGGAAGCCTGCGCCGAAGCCAAAAAGCCCCTGGTGGTGCTGGACCGGCCCAACCCCAACGGCCACTACGTAGACGGCCCCGTGCTCGACCCGGCGTTCAAGTCGTTTGTGGGCATGCATCCTATTCCAGTGGTGCACGGCCTCACGGTGGGCGAACTGGCCCGGATGATCAACGGCGAGAAATGGCTGGCCGGGGGACTGCAATGCTCCCTCACGGTGGTGCCCGTGAAAGGCTACACCCACGCCACGCCCTACACGCTGCCCATTGCGCCTTCGCCCAACCTACCCAATCGGCAGGCGGTGTTGCTGTATCCATCACTCTGCTTTTTCGAGGGCACCAACGTGAGCCTGGGTCGCGGCACCGACACCCAGTTTCAGGTGATTGGCTCGCCCACCTACCCCGGTGGCCCCTACACCTTCACGCCCACCGACAAGCCCGGCGCCGTAAACCCACCCAACAAAGGCAAGCTCTGCTACGGCTATAACCTCACCAAAATCGACGCGCAAAAGCTGGGGCTTTCGCTCAGCTACCTCCTCGACTTCTACCAGAAGACACCCGATAAAGAGACGTTCTTCCTCAAAACAAACTTCATCGACAAGCTGGCGGGCACCGATCAGCTTCGTAAACAGATCATTGCGGGCGTCCCCGAAAAGGCCATCCGCCAGAGCTGGGAACCCGCCCTAACCCGCTACAAACAACTCCGCAAAACGTATTTGCTGTACCTTTGAAAAAACAGTTTAAAGTCTAATGTCTACAGTTCAATGTTGAGTCGGCGTATTGCTCACGCTTATGAATGGTGCGCCGACTCAACATTGAACTGTAGACATTAGACTTTAAACCTCTCTTTATGACCGAATCCATTGCCCAACTATACGCCGAAATTGAAGCGGCGACCGTAACGAATAAGGAGCAGCTAGAGCAGTATCGGCTGCGGTACCTGAGCAAAAAAGGGGCCGTGACTGAGTTGTTTGAGAGCCTGAAAACCGCCGCCGCCGAAGACCGCCGTGCCCTGGGTCAGCAGCTTAACAGCCTAAAAAACCTGGCACAGGATCGGTTTCAGGCCTTTCAGGAAGCCGTAGAGGCATCGGAGCAGACGGCATCGTCGCAGCCGCCGGTTGATCTCACACTACCCGTAGTGCCCAACCTGATGGGTACGCAACACCCGTTGAGCATTGTGCGGCAGCGCATTATCCAGATCTTCGAGCGCATTGGCTTCAACGTGGCCGACGGACCGGAAATCGAGACGGACTGGTACAACTTCGGGGCACTCAACTTCGCCGACAATCACCCCGCCCGCGAAATGCAGGATACGTTTTTCGTGGAGAAAACAGACACCCCTTCGCAGGACGTGCTGCTGCGGACGCACACCTCCAATGTGCAGATTCGGCTGATGGAACAGGTACGTAATTCGCCCGGTGGGTTTCGGCCTATCCGGTCAATCATGCCGGGGCGGGTGTATAGGAACGAGGCGATTTCGGCGCGGGCGCACTGTCAGTTTCACCAGGTGGAGGGCATTTATATTGACCGGAATGTGGGCTTCAAAGATCTGAAAGACACGCTCTATCATTTCGTAAAAGAGCTGTTTACGAAAGACACTAAAATCCGGTTCCGTCCCTCTTATTTTCCCTTCACCGAACCCAGCGCCGAGATCGACATCTCGTGCCAGATTTGTGGCGGCAGTGGCTGCAACGTCTGCAAATACACGGGTTGGGTCGAGATTGCCGGCTCCGGTATGGTAGACCCTAACGTGCTGATTAACTGCGGCATAGACCCCGACGAGTTCACCGGTTTCGCCTTCGGCATGGGCATCGAACGCATCACCATGCTAAAATACCAGGTACGTGACCTGCGCCTTTATTTCGAAAACGACGTGCGCTTTTTAAGGCAGTTTGAAGGATTATAAACCCCCTCTCCTATGCAGACCTATTATGATCCCGCCGACCTGAAGAAGTTTGGCAAAATCGGTGAGTTCCAGAAAGAATTTGCCGACAAGTTCTTCGCCTATTACGGCGCGGTGTTCGCCGAAGGTGCCCTCACCGCCCGCGAAAAATCACTTATTGCCCTGGCCGTTTCGCATACCGTGCAATGCCCCTACTGCATTGATGCCTATACGTCAGACACCCTCGAAAAAGGCTGTTCGGAGCAGGAAATGATGGAGGCTGTCCACGTTGCCGCCGCTATCCGGGGTGGTGCCACGCTGGTGCACGGCGTGCAAATGATGAACAAAGCCAAAGAATTGAGCATGTAAGGATTTACGAATTACGATGTACGATTTACGATGTGGGCTTGCATACGGGTTTACTCCAGTGCAAACCGAAGCGTAAGCAATAAATCGTAAATCGTAAGTCGTAAATCGTAAATCAGAACATGAAATCCCTCAAAGCCTCCGGGCATGTGTTGGCTAGTTCGGCGGCGCAGCTTGACCTCATCGAAGGAGACAACTTCGGTAAACTCGGCCTGCCGTCTTTCCATGAGCAGTTGGGTCAGATTGGCTTGTTTCCGCTGAAGCCCACGCAGATCGACATTTTTCAGGTCAATATGGGCAAGATGTGCAACCAGGTTTGCCAGCACTGCCACGTGGATGCGGGGCCGGACCGGAAGGAGATCATGACCCGCGAAACGATGCAGCAATGCCTCGACGCGCTGGCCCAAACCACCATCCCCACCGTTGACCTTACGGGTGGCGCGCCCGAAATGAATCCTGATTTCCGATGGTTCGTCACGGAGCTAACCAAGCTGGGGCGGCATGTGATTGTACGCTGCAACCTGACCATCATCGTGGCCAATCCCAAGTACCACGACCTGCCCGAATTCTTCCGCGACAACAATATCGAAGTAGTCAGTTCGCTTCCTTTCTACAATGCCGACAAGACCGACCGGCAGCGCGGCAAAGGAGTCTTCGCCGACTCGATCCGGGCCATGAAAATGCTGAACGACGTGGGCTATGGCGTAGCCGGTACGGGCCTGATCCTGAACCTGGTCTACAACCCCAATGGCGCCTTTTTACCCGGCAGTCAGGAAAGCCTGAAACGCCAGTTCAAGCGCGTACTGAATGACGAATTTAACCTGACGTTCAATGACTTATACGCCATTACCAACATCCCCGTCAGCCGTTTTCTCGATTACTTATTGAAGTCGGGTAATTACGACGGTTATATGGAAAAGCTCGTCAATGCTTTCAATCCGGGCGCGGCGGCAGGCGTGATGTGCCGCAACACAATTTCCATCGGCTGGGACGGCCAACTCTACGACTGCGACTTCAACCAGATGCTCGACCTCACCGTGGCCAGCCCCGTCGCCCACATCCGCGATTTCAACGCCGATATCCTCAACCAACGCGCTATCATCGTCAACGAACACTGCTACGCCTGCACGGCCGGGGCAGGGTCGAGTTGCGGTGGGAGCACGGTCTGATTTACGACTTACGATGTACGAATTACGATTTTTGCTGACGCGTCAACCTATCGTGCGTAAACTGACGCGTCAGCAATAAATCGTAATTCGTACATCGTAAGTCGTAAATCCCAACTCTCAATCCCCAATCCAACATCCCTTGTCCTACCTAGACGCTACCATCGACGTATATAAGCAGGCGGCTGAAACGCCTGACGTTGGCCTGTGCTGCACCACCAACCCCGTGTGGCAACTGCCCGGCCTGAGCATGCCCAAGAAAATGCTCGACATGAACTACGGCTGCGGTAGCACCGTGAACCCCCGCGACCTCGTTAACAGCCCTACAGTGCTGTATGTGGGCATTGGCGGTGGTATGGAACTGCTCCAGTTCGCCTATTTCAGCCGCCGACCGGGGGCCATCATCGGCGTCGATATTGTGGACGAAATGCTGGCGGCCTGCAAGGAAAACCTGCTGGAAGCCGAAGCCCAGAACGACTGGTTTCACCACGATTTCATGGACCTCCGCAAAGGCTCTGCCCTGGCGTTGCCCGTCGATGATGACAGCGTAGACGTGGCCGCGCAGAACTGTCTGTTCAATATTTTCAAGGCTGAAGACCTCAGGCAGGCCCTGGAAGAAGTGTATCGGGTGTTGAAACCACGCGGTCGGCTGGTGATGTCAGACCCTACCTGTGAACAGCCGATGTCTGACGAACTGCGGAATGACGACCGGCTACGTGCCTTATGCCTGACGGGGTCACTACCGCTAAAGGCCTACCTCGACATGATTGCCAGCGTGGGTTTCGGCACTATTGAAGTACGGGCCAAACGAGCCTACCGGGTGCTGTCGCCAAACCATTACGCCACCAACGAGCTGATTTATATCGAAAGCGTGGAAGTTTGCGCCATCAAAGATCCCATGCCCGCCGACGGTCCTTGTATCTTTACAGGGCGTACCGCTATTTATTACGGCGATAATGACCATTTCGACGATCACAAAGGCCACGTGCTGCTGCCCAATCAACCCCTGGCTGTCTGCGACAAAACCGCCGGTGCCCTCGCCGCCCTCGGCCGCAATGATATCTTCATCTCACCCTCAACCTACTTCTACGACGGAGGGGGGTGTTGTTGATTTTGGATTTCGGATTTTGGATTGGGCTGACGCGTCAGCTACGCCGAAGTAAGCTGACGCGTCAGCCCAATCCAAAATCCGAAATCCCCAATCCAAAATCCCATGTCTCCCATTCGTCTCTCTGACCTTGCTTATACCATTGATGCCGTGCTGGAGGAGAGCTTCGGGGGGAAAGCCATGTGGGTGGTGGCCGAAACCAGCGACATCAAAAATTACCCCGACCGGCAGTATTGCTTCATGACTCTGGTGGAGCGCGAGGGCAACCAGACTGTGGCGAAGCTGGAAGCGGCCATCTGGCGGAAAAACTACCCCATCATCCGGCAGTTCGAGGCGGCTACGCAGGTGGCTTTTGCCCGCAATATTCAGTTGCTCATGCTGGTGTCTGTCAGCTACCATGCCGTGTATGGCATGCGGCTGGAGGTGCATCAGATCGATCATGCCTACACGCTGGGCAACCTCGAACGCGAACGGCAGGCCGTACTGGATAGCCTCGTGCGCGATTATTCGCAGTTTGTCTGGCTCGATCAGGGGCAGTACATCACTAGTAACCAGATGCTCGACCGGCCCGCCGTTTGCCAGCGCATTGCCCTCATCGGCGCGCCCAACTCCGACGGCTGGCGCGACTTCAGGCAGGAGTTAGCCAACAACCCCTGGGGCTACCGCTTCCTGATCGACGACTACGCCACGCAGGTGCAGGGCGTGGGGGCCGACAAGGCCATTTGCGCGCAACTGGAGCAGATTGCAACCGGCGGCGTGCCCTACGACGTGGTTGTGATGGTGCGCGGCGGCGGCTCGCAGCTCGACTTTGGCGCGTTCGATACCCTGCGCATGGGTGTAGCGGTGGCCAGTTTTCCATACCCCATCATTGCCGGCATTGGCCACGACCGCAATGTGAGCATTACCGATATGATGTGCCACCAGAGCGTGAAAACGCCCACCAAAGCCGCCGCTTTTCTGCTCGAACACAACCGCACGTTTGAGGAAACCTGCCTGCAACTGGCCTTCCGCGTGGCCGAATCGGGCCGGGTGGCGTTGCAGGAAGCCCGCGAAGAAGTAGACCAGCTTACCGACAGGTTTCGCTACGGCACGCAACTGTACCTCCGCAACCGGCAAGTGGAACTTACCGAAAAAGCCACCACCATCCGCCACCTCGACCCGATGAACATCCTGAAACGAGGTTACGCGCTGCTCAGCCAAAATGGTAAGATCATCACCCGCGCCGCCCAATTCCAGCCCCATTTGCCCGTTGACGCACAGTTGGTGGATGGTAATCTTGAATTAAGAATTAAGAATTAAGAATTATGTTACCGAGCCAAGCCCATTTTCCAGTCTTTTCATCCAGTTAAGGTTTGCCTCACGTCTGCATTCTTAATTCTTAATTTTTAATTATCCTTATGACTTACCAGGATGCTTATGACCAGCTTACGACGCTGGTTGATGAAATTGAAAACGATACCGTGCCGCTAGACGAGCTGCCGGGCAAAATTCGGCTGGCCACAGAGCTGATTGCGTTTTGTCAGCAACGGTTGCGGGCCGTAGATGATGATTATCAACAAGCCGTGATTCAATTGCAGAAAAGGCAGTAGTCGAACATTAATAAATGGCTCATGGGCTGCCATTGAAAAACTGTGGTTAATTTTGACTTTCCTCTTCAAAAAGAATCACATTCCAATACGGCACAGGTAGGAGTGAAAGCGACCGTTATGCCGCCGTATTGACACCGTATCTGACTACTACTTATGACATTATTTGGTGCTTTCAATGAGGTTTTGACCCCCGACGTACTGGCCAAAATTGCCTCTTACGAAGACGAACCTGCCGAAAAAACCACGAAAGCGGTAGAAGGCCTGGTCCACACCGTCTTTGGTGGCCTACTAAAACGAACCACCACCGAAATTGGCGTCAACCAGTTGTTCAGCCAGCTCCAGAAAAGCGGCTACGACGGCTCCCTCACTACCGACTTGTCGGCGGTTCTGAAAGATGCTACCCTCACACATACCGTTATCACTAACGGCAACGAGGCCATCAGTCGGCTGTTGCCGGCCATGAAAAGCTCTATCGCGGGCATGATTTCGTCATACGCCGGCATCCGCAACTCGTCGGCTATTTCGCTGTTGGGGCTTACCGCCGCCGTGGTGCTCGACGTGCTGGGGCGGCAGGTGAAAGAAAAAAAACTCACCGCCGACGGCCTGGCCGCGTCGCTGTTCGATCAGCGCGAAGCCTTTATTAACGCTGTGCCCGAAGGCCTGTTTCCGCAGTTGGTAGAGAAAGTGGGCATCCAGCAAATTGTGGCTGGCGTGGCTGCTCCCGCCCGCAGCAACGCCCCCTCGGCCAGTATCCGGCCTTCGGCCACTCGGCCTATTCCGGCTTCGACGGTCTCGTTTGAACCCGAACCCGACAGCGGTTCCGATGGTTCGGCGGGGAAATGGCTGATTGGTTTGGCCCTGCTCACGGCCCTGGGCGTAGGTGGCTTTTTCATCTACCAGAACAGCATTAAAAACAGCGACAATCCCAACGAAGCCTTGTCGACGGAAGTACCGGCCAATTCGAGCGACTCGGCTGCTGCCGATACCGTGGCCCGGTCGTTGGCCGTGCCTGTCGATACGAGTGCGGCCCGTCCGGTATCAGCGTCGGTTACGTCGGCCACTACCGCAACGGGCGTAGCGGTGGCCAATCCCGGCGCTACCGATGCTACCTTCAACACCGCCCTGACTACGTACCTAAACGACCCTGTTCAACCAAAAGGCCGCATATTCGGGCTCACGGGCGTCACCTTCGCGCCCGGTTCGCTCACGATGACCCCAGCATCGCAGGGGCAGGTGAATGAGCTGATCGCCCAGTTGAAAGCCCGCCCTACCATGCAGGTGCAATTTCAGGGCTATGCCGACGATGCCCCAGTGGGTAGCGGCATAACCAACAAGGCACTATCGTTTAAGCGGGTCAACGTGCTTAAGCAGCAACTCGTTACGGCGGGCATCAACTACCTCCGCGTCGACGCCATCGGCCTGGGTACGGGCGTGAAAGTGGGCGAATTGGGCAAGCAACCCCAGCGCAAAATCAACGTCAAGATTATTTCGAAGTAAAGAGGAGGTTGGATACTGGACGCTGGATATTGGACTATCTACCACAGCAGTAGCTTTGTTTTTGTCCAATATCCAACGTCTAACGTCCAGCGTCTAAAAGATAAAGTTCGTGCTCAGGAATACCGATTCGTGATTTCCGACGATCTCGTTCAATATCCCTTTGTTGGCCGATGTATCTTTCGTGGCCACCGCCGACCGGATGGAGAACGAACGCAGGGCATCTTCAACCGACAATGTACCCTCAGCCGAGTCTTTACGGCCTGTAAATGGAAACGTGTCTGGTCCGCGCTGACACTGGGCGTTGATGTTTACCCGGCTTACCAGGTTCACCAGCGGGTCGATGAGGGCAGAAATAGCCGTGGCGTCGGTTCCGAAAATACTCGCCTGCATGCCGTGATCGTCGGTGATGAGGTAATTGATAAACTCCTCTACATCGTCGTAAGCCACTACGGGTACTACCGGCCCAAACTGCTCGTCGCGGTAGAGCTTCATTCCCTCTTTTACCGGAAACACCACCGCCGGGCGAAACAGTGATTCGCTCACCTCACTGCCACCCTCATTCATAATTTTCGCCCCGCCCGCTTCGGCATCGTGAATAATGTTGGTGAGGTAATCGGTCTTACCCGGTTCGGGCAGGGGTGTGATCTGCGCACCGTCGGCCCAGGGCATACCCAGTTTGAGCGCGCTCACCGCTGGGCAGAATCTGGCCAGAAAAGCGTCGACGACAGAGCGGTGCGCCCAGATGATCTTGATGGCCGTGCATCGCTGCCCGTTGAACGACAGTGACCCCAGCAGGCACTCCTGCACGGCTACCTCAAGGTCGGCATCGGGCAGGATGATGGCGGCGTTTTTGGCATCGAGGCTCAGGATAGAGCGCAGGCGGTTGAGTTTGGGGTGCTGCCGCTGCAACTCATCAGCCACTTTGCTCGAGCCAATCAGGGTTAGCACGTTCACTTTCCCCGACTGCATCACGGGCGGAATCACGTTGGCCCCGCGCCCGTAGAGCGAATTGACTACGCCTTTCGGAAAACTGGTTCGGAACGCTTCCAGCAACGGATAATGCAGCAGCGAACCGTGTTTGGGCGTTTTGAACAGGATGGTGTTACCCATCAGAATAGCCGGAATCAACGTCGTATAGGTCTCGTTGAGCGGGTAGTTGAACGGCCCCATCGACAAGACTACGCCTATTGGCGACCGCCTGATTTGCCCAATAATGCCCTCTTCGATCCGAAACCGTGACGAGTTGCGGTCCATGTTTTTCAGGGCGTCGATGGTGTCGTAGATGTATTTTACCGTCCGGTCAAATTCCTTGGTGGCATCGGCGCGGTTCTTACCGATCTCCCACATGATGAGGTTAATGACCAGCGTACGTTGCCCCAACATTTTGCCAATGAACGTTTCCATGCAGGCAATGCGGTCGGCTACGGCCATTTGCGGCCACTCACCCCGCCCGTTGTCGTAGGCAGCCACGGCGGCATCCAGCGCGGCCATAGCCTCGGTGGGTCCAAAAACGGGGTAGCTGCCTACCAGGTGTCGTTGCCAGACACCCGTGGCATCAGGCATCCCAACGGGTGAGTACACATCGGCGGTTGTGCCCGTCCAGGGCACCATCTCGCCGTTAAGGAGATACTCGCGTTGATGGATGGGTTCAATCTGAACATCGGTGGGTACATCGGCCATAGTAGCCGGAAAAAGATTGGCAGATAAGGATGTCATTTAGTTACTGCTAAAAGGTGAGTACGGGCCATATTCCGACCGCGATAGTCGTATAACTACGCAGAGGCAATTACTTCTTTGCGAACGGCCTTTTTAGTGGTGCTGTGGTGCGTAAATAGGCCACCAGTTCCTTCACCTCTGTCTCAGAAAGTGGCTCCAGCAAGCCTGTGGGCATCATAGAAACAGGGTTTACCTCCCGCGACTGGATGTCTGATTTATTGACCACCACGGCATCCTGCCCCACCACCCGAAGCGTGAGTTGCCGCTCGTTTTCTTTGGCCACATTGCCCACATACGTCCGTCCGTCGCGGGTGGTAACGACCACCATTTTGTAATCGTCCTGTATTTCGGCGCTGGGGTCCAGAATATTGCCAAGCAGGTAGTCCAGGTTAGCCCGGTTCGATCCCGTCAGTTCGGGGCCGATGATGCCGCCTTCGCCGTAGAGTTTGTGGCAGGGTCCGCAGGTGGTCAGGAAAATAGCCCGACCCTTCACCGCGCTGGCCTGACTAACGGCCTCGTCGGTAAGGAGATTGCGGTAGCGGGCATACGCCTTTTCGTCCAACGACACATGGTCAATTGGTCCCCACACTTCTACGAAGCCGCTGCCCACCACCCGGCGCAATTGCCGGGCCACGTAGGTAGGCACGTCGCGTTTAGCTAGTTTATTTTTGGCCAGCGCCTGGGTCAATAGCCAGCCGTAGCTGGGTCGTGAGGCCAGCGTCTGAATGGCCGCTGTTTTCTCGGCGGGGGCCAGTTTCGGGTACTGCTCCAGCAGTTGTTTGCCCAACGCCTCGTTGTCGTAGCTGGCCACCGCCCGGATGGCCTCCAGGCGAAGGGTTGGGTCGTTGAGCAGCGCGGGTAGCATAGGCAGCAGTTCGGGCCGTTGCTGCACCGCCAGCGTCTGAAGCGCCTGTTTTCGTTGATCAACGGGCATTTTGGCGTCGTTGAGTACGGCTAGGGTTTTCATGGCCATTTCGGTACCCCCAAAGCGATTGCCAATATTGGTAGCGAGCTTGGCGGCCGCATCGTTCGCCCCTTTCAGCCGCGCATAGGCAGCTTTCCAGTTGGTGGGAGCCGTCAGATCCGACCGACCTTCTACACCGTCGCGCATACCTTCCAGCAGATTAATTTTGTTTTTAGGCTGGGCGGCAATCGTGGCTACGAGGGCCTCGGTAGCGTTGGCATCTACCGCCCGGCGGGCAATGAACTGCGTTACCAGGGGTAGCTGACTTTGCGTGGCCAGCGCCAGGGCACGTTTGGGGTTTTCGCCCACCAGCGGTTCCAGGCCATACCAGATCAGTTTGGGCAGATTATGGTCGGTGGCATCTTCACGGTGGGTGAGCAGCCCCTCGGCCAGTTTCCAGCGAACGTCATTGGGCAACCGCTGCATGGCCGAGGCCAGGTACAGCCGCACCACCGGCGAGGGGTCCTGCCGGGCCATGGTTTGGAACGCCGTCAGGGCGGCCACCGGGGGGTTTTTGTCTTCGCACAGCAGTTGCACTGCCCATGCCCGCACGTAGGCTTCTTTGTCGGACAGTGACTTTGTCAGTTCGTCGGGGGTTAGGATACCCGTTACGTGCATGGTCCACAGGGCACGGAGCCTCCAGCTGGTGTTGGGGTTTGTCTGGAAGATCGTGTGCAGAGCCGCCTGCGCCGAGGAGGCTAGTTTGTCGGCGGCAGCCCGCCCTTGCAGAATCACCCGTGCCCGGCGGGCGTGCCATTCGCTGCGGCTGGTTTGTAGCGCCACCAGTTGATCGTCGGTCATCTTACCCAGGTCGCTGTATCGCCCCGACCAGTTTTCGGCTTCCGAGGCCGTGGGCATGATGCGGAAGATCCGGCCGGTTTCTTCGTTCAGCACACTCGACCCGCAAATGTCGGCATCGTGCCAATCGAGCACGTAGAGGCCACCTTCGGGGCCAATTTCGAGGCTAAACCCAACCCATTGGGCGTTGTTGGCCAGCATAAAGTCTTCGCCGTGCGTCCCCACAAAGCCCGACCCCTTGGGCGTAAGCACATCCGACAAGATGCCGTGTTCGTGGATGTTGGCCATGAAAATACGGCCCTGCTGCGTGTTGGGGAAAGCATCGGACAGATACACCCGCGCCCCGCCATGCGCTGAGCGGTGGCTGTGGTCGGCAATGGTTTTGATGTCGTCGTAGACGTAGGGGTTGAAATGCTGCCCCCCCTGCCGGTGGTAAATGCCGCCCGGAATTATGTGCCAGAGGTGCGGAATCACGCAGGCCGTAATGAGCATCTGCCCCTTGGCGTCGTAGTCGATGCCCCAGGGATTGCTAAACCCGTGGGCCACTACCTCAAACTTGTCTTTGGTAGGGTGGTACCGCCACACCCCACCGTTAATATCGGTGCCTTCGCCCGTCAGCACGTCGTCGGGGAAGGGATCATTGTGTTTGTAGAGGCGGCCTTTACCAACGGGTTTGCGCACCTTCGAGGGCGTAGCAAAGCCCTGGCAGCCATAAAGCCAGCCGTCTGGTCCCCAATGGAAACTGTTCAGCGTTTCGTGGCGGTCGCGAATGCCCCAGCCCGTCAGCCGCACCTCGATATCGTCCATATCGGCTTTGTCGTCGCCGTTTTTGTCCGGCACGAAAAGCAGGTTGGGCGGAGCACCCACAAACACGCCATTAAAGCCCACGGCAAGGGCCGCCGGAAATGCGATGCCCTCCATAAATACCTTCCGGCTGTCGGCCACGCCATCGTGGTCGGTATCTTCCAGAATCAGGATGCGGCTATTGCCTGCGTTGGAGAACCCCTTGCCCCGCGACTCGTAATCGCGGTTTTCGGCAATCCACATCCGCCCCCGGTCGTCCCAACAAAAGGCCATGGGCTGGGTCATGAGTGGTTCAGCTGCCCAGGCGTTTACCTGATACCCCTTGGCCACGGTCATGGCCGAAACGGCTTCGGCGGGGGTGAGAAATTTAGCTTCGCGGCCCTCTTTCTGAGCCACACTCCACAACACCGTCGAGTTGTAGATGCCCGCGTTGCCGATGAATTCGCCGAAGGTTTTGTTCAGGGCCACGTCGTTAAGTGCGCCCGTGTAGATCACGATCTCGTGTTTCAGCACCTCAGTATCACCTTTTTTGATGTGCCAGTCGCCGTTGCGCGCGCGGGCGGGGCCAATACCCAGTTGCCCGTCTACACGCCAGGGGGTGGGGTAATTGCGGTTTTGGGGGTGATCCAGAATGGCAACGTGGGCCAAATCGCTCCGCCCGTCTACCTGCATCCCCACATCGACCCAGGTGGCGGGTTGACCTTCCGCTTTATCGTTGCGCTGGCGGGCGGCGTTCACCACCTCGCCCCGGATGCCTTCGTGCCAGGGCATCCGCAGAAACAGCCCGCCGTAGTCGTATTTGCCAATGGTGACGTCGGTTTGGGCTTCGCCGTTCCAGTCGAGGTTGAGCAGAAACGTGCCGTTCTGTTCGCGCATCGACCAGTTTTGGGTCTCAGTCAGCACGGCTTTACCGGTCGAGTCGATGAGGTTATACACGGTCTGCCAGCCCACAGCGTTGCCCTTGGCAGGCACCACTTTGGCCGACACCCGCCGCCAGTAGTCGCCCTGCGGATGGTGGAAATAGTCGCGACCATTCACGCGGGTGAACCCCCAGTATAGGCCTGTCTGGTGTTTGTGGTGGCCGGGGCTGTATTCGGTCAGCACCCCTTTACCGTCGGGCGCGGCAATAGGGTGCAGGTAGGGCCTGAAATCGGCTTTCGTTACCTGCGTGAGTAGCGGCGTTTTCTCCCCGGCGCGGTATACGCTGATGGCCTCGTCGTTTTTGTCCTGTTTAATCACCAGCGGCTTTGGCGCAACGACCGTGGCCCCCAGCGAAGAGGCAGTATGGTCAACAGGAACAGGCCGAAACGCAAAGGAAAGGCCAAGCAAAACAAGGCTGATACTGAAGATCGTGAGTTTCATAACTAGCTAAAGGCATGATTACCCAATAAATCCCTTTCCGCCCCTTTTTTACCAGCCGATCATGTTGATTGATATGGACTCAATCGTCCTCATTATCCACAAGGTCATGCCTCATTTTTACCAGTTCAACGTAATGCGCCCACGTCAATTGGTGAGACAGAACAGCCATATTAGCGTATTTCCGATACAGTAATCGCATGTAAATCAGATTACTACGATCAAATCCTTTGCCGAATTGGTGAGACAGATCACGAGATAGGCGAGTTATCAACTGACTTCCATAATCGGCCCGAGCCTGTCCACCTTGTTCAAACTCAATTATCGTTTGCCCAATTTGCCAATAGGTTAATAGCAACGTTCGTTGCGCCGACTGCATTGCGGTTCGCTGCCCGGTTGTATATACTGTGGCAATTCGACTAATCAGATCGGCGTAGTCAGAATTGGGGATTAGTTGGCTCATGATAAGCAAGTAAACAAAAAAGCCACAACGCACCTATCATGGCATGTTGTGGCTAATTGTACCGGGTGCCGGACTCGAACCGGCATGTCCTTGCGAACAATGGTGTTTGAGACCATCGCGTCTACCGGTTCCGCCAACCCGGCAGGGTTAAACTTGCCCAACGTGGGCCGGTAGTTCTCTTGAACGTGATGCAAAAGTAGGCTTTCAAGGCCGAAAAAGCAATATTGAACCACCAATTCAGCAGTATCCAACCCAGCCCGCCACCATGACCAAGCTCTACTCCGACCTGGCCTACCTCTATGACGCACTCTATCAGACGTTTATCGACTACGACGCCGAGTTCACGTTATACGAAACGCTCATCCAACCCCACCAAGCAACATCGGTACTTGAGATTGGGTGCGGCAGTGGGCACCTCGCCAGTCGGTTTGTGGCGGCGGGCTATGCCTACACGGGCGTCGACGTGAGTCCGCAGATGCTGGACCTGGCCCGCCAACGCTGCCCGGAAGCCTATTTCGAGCTGGCCGATATGCGGACGCTGGCCCTGGCACGTACCTACGATGCCGTGCTCATTACCGCCCGCAGCCTGAGCTATATCCTCACCAATGCCGATGTGCTCAGTACGTTCCGGCAGTTGACAAGCCACCTCTCCCCCACCGGCACCCTCCATTTCGACTTCATCGACGCAGGTACGTTCCTGTCTGGCCTGAACCCCGAAGCCGTGGTAGAACACCGGGCGGTGTATGACGGGCAAACCTACCTGCGCCAAAGCCGCTACACGCCTAACCTCACCACCGGCTTCAGCTGGGACTGGCATTCCGATTTTTTCATTGAGGTATCAGGGCAGCCCCTCCAGCCCGTTGCTCAGGACGACGCCACCCTCCGCGCCTTCCTGCCCGCCGAAATCAGGCTGCTGCTCCAACTGGCCGGATCAACGGTTCTCTCTGAACAAAAACAACCCACGTATGCCTTTGATACGTGGGTGTTTTCAGCCGCCGTTGGCTAACGCCAATCTCAATCGGTACCACAATAAAAACGGCCTCTCTGCATTAGAGAGGCCGTTTTTATTAACAAACCTTATAGGTTTCCAAACCGCAGCGGCGGACCGCCTATAAGGTTTAAAACTTGATGTTCAGGTTGGCATTGAACATGGTGCCCAACTGGCTGAACTGCGAACCGTTATAGCCCAGGATGTCGTAGCGGCCGCTGAAGCCCAGGTCGCCACGCAACCGCGCTTTGGCCAGGGGATCGGCAATGGCTTTTGCACCTTCGTTATCCAGCGCAACCAGGTCCCACTTGGGCAGCACGTTAAACAGGTTGTTCACGTTGAGCGTACCCGTCACATTTTTGCTAAACAGGTAGCCAATGCTCAAGTCGGTCACGGCAGCGGGTACAAACGTGGCCTTGATGTGCTCCATGATAGCACCGCCGTTGTCCAAATCCTGGAATGACGTTGAGCCAAACAGGGTGCTATTCAGATTTAGGTTAAACTTGCCAATGGCGTAGTCGGCGCCGAAGATCACCTTATAGCGGGGGCGGCTTTCGGTCAGCAGCGATTTAATCTGCGTGTTCAGGATGGTCGAACCAGCGGCTTTGATCGGGGCGGGGTCGGTTGGGGTACCCACAATTTCGTTGTTAAGCGTGAAGTTGCCCGCCACGTTCAAACCCAGCTTGCCGGCACCCAACAGGATGTTCCGGTACGATACCACAGCGTCGATGCCCGAGTTGTTAGTTTCGATGCCGTTGATAAAGAACTGGATGCTCGTAACGCCATACTGATTCAGAATCTGACCCAGGGCGCTGTTGGCGTTCGACGAGCTAATCGACGAGCTATATACGATCCGGTCTTTCACGTTGATGTTGTAGTAATCGAGCGTGATGTTCAGGTTCTTGGTGGGGTTCAGGGCCACTCCCAACGTCAGGTTGGTCGATTTTTCGGGGCGCAGTGAGGGAATACCCAACAAACGGGCCTGGGTGCTGCGGTTATTAAACAAACCCGATGACTGAATCTGCCCGCCCACAAACGACGCCTGGATAGACTGGGCATAAATCTGGTGCAGCGTAGGGGCGCGGAAACCCGTTGAATACGAGGCCCGTAGCACCACTTTCTCGTCGGCGATTTTGTAGCGCGTCGAGAGCTTATAGACGTTGGCGTTGCCGAAGTCGCTGTAGTTCTCGGTCCGAACGGTACCGTTGAGCAGGAAATCTTTGGTCACGTCATAGCTCAGGTCGGCGTAGGCACCGATGTTAAAACGCTGGTTCACACCGGCATTCAGCGGGTTCAGACCGGGGAACGAGTTTGACCCCTGACCCGTATATGACGCTTCGTCACCGGCAATGATGGTGTACTTCTCCGACCGGGCCTCCATACCAAACGCCAGACTCAGTTTGTCGGTCACCTGCTTCGACACGTCGACGTTGCCAACGATGTGGCTGAACTCGTATCCACCGGGCTTGAAGCGCGTAGGGCTGGCTTTGCCCAGCGACCGGTTTACGGTGTTATCAACGGTGTAGTTTTGGCTGTTGAAGCCCGTGGTCAAGCTCACGTCATGCTTCCAGCCGTTTGTTTCGCCCTTGATACCCAGCGTAGCGTTGTTGTCGATCATGTCACCTTCAAAGGTGGGCACGTAGCCGATATAGCCTTTGTATAGGTCTACATTGTCTTCTTTCGGAAATGCCAGTGTGGCCTGCGTCAGGTAGTTTTTACCGCCGTTGTCGGTGGGACTGTGGAGCAGGCCACGATCCTGCCGCCAGTAGGGCGTGCGGAAGTTGGCAAAGCTCGATACGCGCTTCATCACCATAGCCGCGTTGCCATACAGTTCCAGCTTATTACCCAGCGATACGCCGCCGTTGATCAGGAAACGTGCCGCCGAAGTTTCGCCCGTGCCGTTGACGTTGTTGGCCGTTGGGAAGTCCCGCAAATACGCATCAATCAGGGCATCAGAAGCGGCATCACCACCGAAGGCGGCTTTCTCAGACGGGGCGTAGATCGTGCCAGAGCGTACGGCGCTATTTTGCTGCTGTAGGTTGAGCGTGTAGTTCAAAAAACCTTTGCCACTTAGGTTGCTGCCTCCGTTGAACGCCACGCTATACATGCCGCCGTCGCCTTTCGAGGTGATACCCGCGTTAAGGTCAAGGCTCGAAAAGTCGTACTTGTCTTTGAGGATGATGTTGATTACCCCCGCAATAGCATCGGAACCGTACTGAGCCGAAGCACCGTCGCGCAGAATCTCCACCCGCTTGATGGCCTGCGTCGGGATGGCCGAGATATCAACGCCCGTTTCGCCACGACCGGGCGAAAACTGTACGTAGAGCAGCGAAGACAGGTTTTTGCGCTTACCGTTGACCAGAATCAACGTCCGGCTAGGACCCATGTTGCGCAGTTCCCAGGGGTCGAGCAGGGTAGTAGCATCGTTTACGGGCGTGTTGACGGTGTTAAACGAAGGCACCCGGTACTGGAGCGACTTATCGAACGTAGGCTGGCCCGTGGTCTTTAAATCGGCCGCCGACAGAATGTCTACCGGCACGGGTGAGTCGACGATAGAGCGTTGTGAAGCACGGCTACCCACTACAACTACCTCTGCGAGGTTCGAGAGTGCTGCTTCAAGTTGCACGTCCAGCGTTTGGTCGGCACCGGCCATCGTCACTGTTTTGGTAGCGGTGGTAAAGCCGATAAACGAGTAGCTTACTTTTTGGGTGCCTTCGGGCACTTTTAAGGCGTATTTGCCTTCACCGTCGGTGGTAGCACCGGAGTTGGTACCCACCAAAATGACAGATACCCCTGCCAGAGGCGACTTGGCTTCGTCGGTGATGGTACCTCTTAGCACGGCTTGCGCCCACGACACACTGGTGGTAAGCACAAGTAAAATTACGGACACCACAGTACGGGTGGTTACGGTGTACCTGTTAAGCATAGGTTCTACGGTTTTTTTGACTAAAGAGACAATTTTGTATTGTCTCTTGACAAATATAAACCACAGAAAAGTTTAAACCACGCTTAAAACCGTATCATATTTGTATTAAGCAAAAGTAATATGAGTACAGGTTTCACAATTTAATGTTTAGATACTACACAAAAAACCCAATTTGTACATAAGTATATAGAGTTCTCGCACTAGTATTTTGCCGTATTTATTCGTAGCGCAGCGCCTCGATAGGATCGAGACGGGAGGCCCGGATGGCGGGGTAAATGCCTGAAAATAAGCCCACTGCCACACACACCACAATGCCCAGTACCATCCAGAGCCAGGGCACCACAAAGTGACCTATTCCCTTGCTCACGGCGCTGGCAACCACGTTGCCCAAGGCCAGGCTCAGCAAAATACCAAACACGCCACCCAGCAGGCAAATCACAATGGCCTCGAACAAAAACTGCTGACGGATACGGCTCGGCGTGGCCCCCAGCGACTTCCGAATGCCAATTTCGCGGGTACGCTCGGTAACCGACACCAGCATGATGTTCATGAGGGCAATGGCCGCGCCCAGCAGCGTGATAGCACCAATGCCGAACCCACCCCAGCGCAAATAGCCCGTAGTGTCAGCGATATCATCGAGCAGGGCATTGTCGCGCTCGATCTCGAATGAATCGGGTTGCCCCAGCATGTCGTGGCGGATTTGGCGCATAAGTCCGGTAGCCTCACCCACGGCCATGTCCTGGTCGGCAATCTGCGTCACCGATGCCGAAATATCGAACGTGAGCGTCCGGTCTCCAGCCAGTTGACGACCCGTTTCAAACGGCACCAGCACAATCCGGTCGTCACCAGCACCACTGAGCGAGCCTTTTTTGGCCAGTACGCCCAGCACCCGAAATTGCCCGCCCATAACGCGGATTACCTGCCCGATGGGGTTGACGTTTCTGCCAAATAATGATCCCGCCAGTTCACTGCCAATCAAGGCCACATTGAGTGACAGGTCGATATCATTGGCGGTAAAGGCCCGCCCTTGTGCCAGTTTATAACTTTTCACGGGCAAATAGTTCTCGTCGATGCCCATCACCTGCACGTTCGGGTTGGTTTTCTTCGACCCATATTTCACCTGCCCCCCGCTGGTGATCGGTGCGGTAATGGTGATTGTGGCCCCGTATTTGTACCGTTTCTTGAACGCCAGGGCTTCGTGGTAATCGATAGGGCGGTCTTTCTGGATCACCCGCCCACTAAACCGGCGCGTTTCCTGCCGGGGCCCAATGCTGAACGTGTTAGCACCCAGCCCCTCGAAACTGCTGCTCAACGACGCCTGTATGCCATCAATCGCCGTGAGCGTACCCACTAATGAGGTAATGCCAATGGCAATAATGAGGGCCGTCAGGATGGTCCGCAGCCGGTTGCTGAGGATAGAGCGCCACCCCTCGCGGATATTTTCGAGTATATTCATTTTTAATGAACAATATATAATGCACAATGTACAATGTCGCTCACGGCAGAGTTAGTCGGATTAAGTACGCTGGCTGATGAGCCATTGTACCGCATCGGCGGACCGATTATACATTGTTCATTGTACATTTAGCCTTTTTTCCTTCGTTACAAAGCTACTAGCTAACCGGCTTGCCAACCTGCCAATGAGACGCTTACTCCTACCGCTTGTCCTTTTTCTGCTGTCGACGGCCAGTTTCGCAGCGCGTATTCTGATACCCATGGACGAAGCGCAGAAAAACCACCTGAAGGCCTATGGAATTGCCTATTGGGTGCTGAAAACGCACGATACCGAAATCGACTGGCTGCTCAACTATCGGGGCGGGTCGTTCCTGCTGCCGCAGTCGCCCGCGTTTGCCAAAGAGATGCTGATTCGGGGCGTTACGTTCGAGACCATTTCGGATGCCGACGCGGCCAACATTTTGGCAGAAATCAACTCGCCCAATGCCAACATGGATGCCGTGAAGCTCCAGAAAGCCCCCAAGGTGGCCGTGTATTCGCCCAAGACCAAACAGCCCTGGGACGATGCCGTGACGATGGTGATGGCCTACGCCGAAATCCCCTACGACGTGGTGTTTGATGAAGAGGTGCTCAACAGCAAACTGCCCGAATATGACTGGCTACACCTGCACCACGAAGATTTCACGGGGCAGTTCGGTAAGTTTTTCCACATGAAAGACCAGCCCTGGTACATTGCTCAGCGCCGCGAGGCCGAAGTGATTACCCAGAAATTTGGCTACACCAAAGTGCCGCAGATGAAGCTGGCCGTGGTGAAAAAAATCCGCGATTTTGCCCTTGGCGGCGGCTACATGTTCGCCATGTGCAATGCCACCGACACCTACGACATTGCCCTGGCCGCCCAGAACACCGACATCGTGGATGCCTTCTACGACGGTGACCCCTTCGACCCGCAGTGCAACAGCAAGCTCGATTTCAGTCAGACCATGGCATTCAAAGATTTCCAGGTCTACACTAATCCGTATATGATTGAGTTCTCGAACATCGACAACCAACCCGAAGAGCGCGGCCTGAGTGAACACAACGATTACTTCACGCTGTTTCAGTTTTCGGCCAAGTGGAACCCCATACCAACTATGCTGACGCAGAACCACCAAAGCACGATCAAGGGCTTTATGGGGCAGACCACGGCCTTCAAAAAAGCCTACATCAAACCCCAGGTCGATATTCTGGCCGAAAACCGGGCCGCGGGTGAGGCGCGGTATATTCACGCTCCTTATGGCAAAGGCTTCTTCACGTTTTACGGTGGCCACGACCCCGAAGACTACCGCCACGAAATCGGCGAGGAACCCACCGATCTCAACCTGCACCCCAACTCGGCCGGCTACCGCCTCATTTTGAATAATATTTTATTTCCTGCGGCAAAGAAGAAAAAACAGAAAACGTAGGGAATTACGATTTACGAGGTACGATTTACGATTTTTGCTAACGCATCAGCTTACGCACGATAGGTTGACGCGTCAGCAAAAATCGTAAATCGTACCACAGCGGCTAGGCGCCCCCGGCGGACAGCTCGTAATTCGTAAATCCCAACGTGGCAGCACCAACAGATAATAAATTCCGGCTGTGGTTCAAGCGGCTCGGCTGGGCCGGGTTCTTGTTTTTCCTGATCAAAGGTCTGCTCTGGCTTTTGATCCCCTACCTGATCGCCAAAGGGTTTTGGTCGAAATAAAAACGGGCACCGGTACGTACTCGTGATTACGTTGCTACACAAATCAACCGCTCGTCAAATTCGCGGGCAACCCTTGCGTACTTTTCTGCATCTTTGGTTCAACACGTTCTGAACCAACCGTATGCAAGCCGCTTTGCCAAATTCTGCCCCGGCCTACCCCCTCTCCCCTGCCCGCACTACCGACTGGCGCTTGGGGCTGCCTACCTACGTGTACGCCGTTGTCTTTGCCTCCTTCTGCATTGTCATGGGTCTCCTCTGGGACATCATGTGGCACATGAGCATTGGCCGCGACGGCCTGTTTTCGGCCCCGCACGTGGTCATGTATACCGGCGCACTGGTGTCGGGCCTGTTTTCGGGCTACCAAATCCTCTCGATGACCTTCCAGAAAAACCACCCCGACCGGCCCAAATCGGTGCGGTTCTGGGGCGTGTTCTACGGATCGCTGGGGGCCATGTTCTGCGCGTGGGGTGCCCTGGCCATGCTCACCTCCGCCCCCTTCGACGACTGGTGGCATAACACCTACGGGCTTGACGTTCAGATTCTTACGCCACCTCATACGATCCTGCTAGTGGGTATGATGATGGTGCAGCTTGGGGCTATCGTGGCCGTGCTGGCGCAGCAAAACCAGACCAACAGTCAGACCAGCCCCCGGCAGGCGGCTCGTATCCGGCTATTATTTACCCTGTCGAGCGCGTTCATGCTGTCGGTGTTGTTTGTGCTGGTCTCTGAAAACCTGGGGCGGTATGCGTCGCATAACTCGTCGTACTATACCAACGCGGCCATCATCTTCCCATTTATTTTGCTGGCCATCGGGCGGGCTGCCAGCAATGACACCCAGTTTCGTTACCCGATCCTGACGGTGGCCGCTATCTATATGCTGGTCATTGCCGTACCAAGCTGGGTGCTACAGGCTTTTCCGGCCACGCCCAAGCTGGGTCCCGTTCGCAACCCAATTACCCATTATCAGGCCTTTGTTTTCCCCATGCTGCTGGTCTTTCCCGGCTTTGCCCTCGACTGGATTTTTAACCGATTCTCGAAAGACCGTGTCGCTAATCCATTGAACGATTGGTTGTTAGCGGCTATAGCAGGCACCGTATTCTTAGTCGTTTTTTTGGCGGTACAGTGGCCCTTTGGCGGATTTTTGCAGGAATCACCACTGGCCCGCAACTGGTTTTTCATGAGCCATTCGTGGATGTATGCCGAAGACCCTAATTGGGAATATCGGTACAAATTTGGCCCCTGGTTCACGCAGACAGCCGGTGAGTTTGCGCTCAATTTTGGTCAGGCTCTGCTCATCGCCTTCGCCTCGGCCCGCATTGGCCTCTGGTGGGGCAACTGGATGCGGCGCGTTGTGCGGTAGAACTAGTAAAGAAGTAAGAAACCTCGCAACAATTGATCACAAAGCCATTCTTGCTTCTTACTTCTCAATCATTACCCCCCTTATGAAACCCTTCCTCCTTTCGCTCTTTATAGCTCTTACTCTTTCACTCTTTGCCGAAGGCCACGTGGGCAGTGCCGGGGTGATTGTGCAGAAACAAGTAGGCAACTATCAGTTACTGGTCAGTGTGCAACCGCCCGACGTGGTGCCGGGTACGGCGCATGTAACGGTGTATCTGGAAAAAGGCCAAGCCAGCAGCATTGCCGGACGGCCCGTTTACTTTTTTGAAGGCGATGAAGGTGCCCCCGAAGCCGAGGCCCTCACCGCCGTAGACAACAACCGTTTCGAAGGAGCCATCTGGCTCATGCAATCCGGCTCAACCAGTATTCAGCTAACTATTAATGGAGCCGACGGCAAGGCAACGGTGGTGGTTCCGCTGTTGGCCACTTCTACCGCTACCCGCGATATGCCTGCCGGTACGGGTGTCGGGTTGGCCATCATGGGCCTGCTGCTGGTAGCCATGCTGGTGACCATTATCGGAGCCAGTAATGCCGACGGGGTAACCAAGCCTGGCAGTGCACCAGGCAAAAGCGTTCAGAGTCGTCGGCTGGTGGGCATGGCTATTGGCGGTGCTGTACTGGTGCTTGTGCTGTCTGGTGGCCGTATGTGGTGGAACAGCTGGGCCGATGAATACCGGACCTACCAACTCTATAAACCCGTTCCGCTCATCAGTACGGTCGTCCCGGTCGAAAACGGACCGGGCCGGGCCGCCGGTGCGGGTGTTCCGCAGGTAGTGCTGACCATGCGCCCCGACACGACAGGGTTCAGCCAGAATCGGCGTCGGCGCCGCGATTTCAACCTGCTTGTGCCGGACCACGGTAAGCTCATGCATACGTTTCTGGTGCGGATGCCGGGCATGGACGCCTTTGCCCACGTGCACCCCACCCGCCGCGATTCGCTGCATTTCGAAACAAAACTAGCTAACCTGCCAGGTGGTCGCTACCTAGTGTTTATGGATGTAGTCTACCGCTCCGGCTACGCCGAAACCCTTACCGACACCGTCGACGTGCCCGTCGTGAAGGTATCGGCTGCCCAGGCTGCCCTTCCCCGCCCTGTCGACCCCGACGATAGCTATTTGATGGCCGAACCCATGGGCGTGAAACAGGACGCCGTGGGCAAACTGCACCTCGACAACGACATGGTAGCCTGCGGCAAACCCGGTGCCAGCACCCGCCTGCCCGACGGCTCGACTATGATCTGGACCGACAAGCCCAGCCCGGTTCTGAACACGGGTGAACTGTATATACTAAAGTTTGCCGTGGCTGACCCTACTGGAAAAGCCGCCAAACTGGAACCCTATCTGGGCATGCCCGGCCACGCCGCCATCCTCCGTTCCGACGGCACGGTCTACATTCACCTGCATCCCGTGGGCACCTATTCGATGGCTTCTGAAGCCATGCTCGTCAACCGCATCGCCGACACCTCACGCACGGCTCCCAAGCTAAACGGTGCCCGTTTCCGCGACAGCATAGACACCTACGTAGCCCAGTTCAAGACCAAACCAGAGGCTGAAAAGAACGCTATGTTAGCCCTGCAAATGCCCGGAATGAGCCATGCCGACGGCATCAACAACATGATTTCGTTCCCCTACGCCTTCCCCCGCCCAGGCCATTACCGCATCTGGGTGCAGGTAAAACGTAACGGCCAGGTGCAGACGGGGGCGTTTGATACGCAAGTGAAATGATTTACGAATTACGATGTACGAATTACGATTTATTGCTTACGCACGGATTTGCTCTGGCGTAAGCAATAAATCGTAATTCGTACATCGTACATCGTAAATCACAGCGCTAGTATCACAAACTCCACCCGCCGGTTTACTTTGCGCTCTTCGTCGGTGCCTTTGGTCAGGATGGGGCGGGTGTCGCCGTAGCCGACAGTTTCGATCCGGTCTACGTCAATGCGCTTGCCGACGAGGTAGCGTTGACAGGCCAGCACTCGGTCGCGCGAGAGTTGTAGGTTGGCTTCTTTGTCACCGATAATGTCGGTGTGCCCTTCCAGCCGGATGCGGGCCTGCGGGTTGTCGTTCATGAGCGTGACCAAGCGGTCCAGTTCGGCAAAAGACGCCGGTAGCAGATCCGATTTCGACATGGCGAAATAGATGTTCTGCAACGTAATCTTAGTCCCCACCGTCAGTGGCTTTAATTGAACATTGCGCGTAATCTTCTGATTGTTAGACGCTTTCATCAGGTCAATCGTACCGCTGGCGGGTAAATATCCCTTCGCCGAGGCCACGTAGGTATAGACCTGGCTCCGTAGCAACTGCATCCGGTACGACCCGTCAGAGGCGAAACTCTGCACCGAATCCACTGGGGTCGATTTGTTCGACAACTGATAGGCTACGGTGGCGGTAATGGGCCTGTTGGTCAGCGAGTTACTCACCACCCCCGAAATCATGACCGTCTGCACGGCGGGCGGCTCAACAGGCTTTGGCGCGGGTGCGGGTAACGGCGTTTCGCCGGGAAGTCTGCTGGGGGGAGGCGGGGCCGGGGGGAGTGGCTGGTTGACTACCGGACTGGCCGGATTCCGTACATACAGATTGTAGATATTCCAGCACACAATCTGGTCGTAGTCATTGCACTCAAACAGATCGAAGTTTTCAAGTCCCTTGTCGAGCCGCTCAAAATAGAGCGTAAAGGAATACGACCGCCCACCATACGTTTTTATCTGTTTAGGCTTAAGCGGAATATTATCGGCCTTTACAAACGCAAACGTCCGGGCACCATTGGCCGCCACCAAACGGCCAGCCGGATCAAATTCAATGGAAACTCCCGACGGTATCTGCCTGCGATTCTCATCATAGGCAGGTCTGTTGGCATCGGTAAATGTTAGGTCCAGAATAGTATAGTCGCGGGTGAGGCGAATGTTATCGACCCGAACACCCCTGTCGGCTGGCTGGGCTGGTCCAGTAGCGGGAGGCTGGCTGTAGGTGCCGTCACCGTTGGGATAACCGCCTTGGCCATCGTTGGGGTATCTGCTGCCCGTGCTCCCCCCCGTTGAACCACCACCCGTGCGCGGAAAGGGATCATACAAACAACTCGACAACGAAATGGAAAGCAGGCAAAAAAGTAATAATCGGTAGTGCATAAGAGTCAGCGAGTTACGGTGAACGATGCCCGAAAGTACACGAAATACGGGGCGTTTCAAGAAGCCAGTTGCATCTTTAAACACTCAACGTTGTCTCTAGGTATGAAAATCTATTCGCTGCTGCTGGCAGCTTGTTTGCTGGCATTTCCCCTCTTCGGCTGTAAAAATGCCACCACACCCACACTATCCGTACCACCCGCCAGTCCGGTTCCCATCCGCGGGGTATGGCTTCCTGCCAGCGACTCAGACGCGCTTTTTTCCCGCGATAATATTCGCCGGATGGTCGACGACTGCGCCCGTTACGGTATCAACCACCTGTTTGTAGTCACCTGGACGGGCGGCTTCACGCAGTACCCCAGCGCCCTTATGCAGCGCACGTTTGGTAAGCTCATCGACCCTCGTTTTGCCGGTCGTGATCCACTACAAGAGGTCATCGAGGAGGCGCACAAGCGCAACATCAAGGTCTATGCCTGGTTTGAATTTGGCTTTGCGGCTGACTACAGTGGCACCAACGCACACATCCTCACCCAAAAACCAGACTGGGCCGCCCGCTCGGCCGATGGCTCGATAACGACCAAGAACGGGTTTCGCTGGATGAACGCGCTCAATCCGGCCGTTCAGTCGTTTATGCTTGATCTGGTCAACGAGGTGGTGAGCAGGTATGATGTTGATGGTATTCAAGGCGACGACCGCCTGCCCGCCATGCCCACCGAGGGGGGTTACGATGCCGACACCAAAGCCCGCTATACGCAGGAGACTGGCAACACCGTGCCGACCAATGCGCAGGACGCCGCCTGGGTGGCCTGGCGCGCTAACCAGCTAACCGATTTTTTGCGTCGCCTTACGGCCCTTGTTAAGCGCACCAAACCCAGCTGCCAGGTGTCCTCAGCGCCCAGCGTTTACCCCTTCAGCCTGACCAACTATTTGCAGGATTGGCCCGCCTGGGTTAAAAACGGTTCTGTCGACATGGTGGCTCCCCAGATTTACCGCCGCGATCTGACGGCCTACCAAAACGAACTGAACAAGATCGTCAATACCCAGGTGTCGGCGGCGCAAAAATCGCTCGTGGTGCCGGGCATGCTCTTGAAAGTGGGCAGCTATGTGGCCCCCGACAGCCTGTTGCGGCAGCAGATTGGGGCCAACCGGGCGGCGGGGTTGCCCGGCGAAATCTTTTTCCACTACGAAGGCACTCGCAGCCGGACCAGCTTTTTCGAGGCAATTTATAAATAGCCTACTGCCAGACCACTTCAATCACCGCATCTTTCATATCCACCGTGGTGTGGGTTTCGCCCGCCAGCCGGTGCAGTGTCAGCTTACCCTTGTTGGGGCGCAGGGCCTCCTGCCGAATGACGTGTTGGGCGCTTTTCTTCCGAAACACCGACACCTGGCCCTCCACGCTGGCGGGTAGCTCCAGGTCAACCTCCCGGCCCGACGCCGTCACTGTCCGGTTGCTAGTAGGCAGTGGCTGGCTACGCAACAGCAGCAAGGCCCGCGAGGCTTGGGGCACGCCGTACCCCACGTAATTGTTGCCGTATGGGTACAAATGGGCCGATTGCTGGATAATATCGCGGAGTTGTTTGTTGGTCAGTTTGGGGTTGGCCTGCATCAGACAGGCCGCAAAACCGGTGATGGCCGGAGCCGCCAGCGAGGTGCCGTAGAGCGAAAAGCACGAAATATTGGGCTTCAGGTAGGGAAGCGCTTCGGGGCCGATGCTGCTGTAGCCAATGCGGTTCCAGAGGCGGTTGTTGGTGGCCCCTACCGCCAGCACCCCCTCGGCATCGGCGGGGGTGCTGATCACGCGCCAGGTGTGGTCGTCGCCCTCGTTGCCCGCCGACACAATGATGAGCATCCCTTTTTTGTCGGTGGCCATTTGGGCAGCGCGGCTGATAAGGCTGGTGTGGCCGTCCATCTGGGCAGGGGCATAATTTTCTTTGGGGTTGGTAAAGCCCTTGGCGTAGCCCAGCGAGGTATTGATAAGCCGCACACCCAGACTATCCAGCCACTCGATGGCCTGCACCCAGTTGTCTTCCTCCCCCCGAAATTCGCGGTTGCCGGCGTCGGTGCGGGCCAGGTAAAAGGAGGCATCGTAGCCCAGCCCCAGTTGAAGGCCGCTGATGGGGTCGTAGCCGCCAATAGCCCCCAATACTTCGGTGCCATGGTCATCGGAGCGGGTTTCGCGGGTATGAATCAGGTCATTATGCGTACCGGCCCGGTTCACAAAATCGCGGATTTGCCGGAACCCGCCGCGCTGGGCAATGGGCTTCAGCCACGACATGGAATCGGCCCCGAAAAAGCCCGCGTCGATCACGCCGATCTGCACAAAACGCCCCGTGAGGCCCGCCTGGGCAAAATCACTGGCCTGCATCTGCGCCATAACGGCGGCCAGTTTCGGTTCGTTGGCGTGGGGTAAGCTCGTGATAATCAGCCCCGGCTCCAAAGCCCGCACCTCGCGCACAAACGGCAACCGGGCTACCTGTTGCCGCTGCGCAGCTGTGAGTGGGACAGACACCGCGTTAAACCATCGCGACTGCCCCAAGGGCTGCAACCCCAGCGCACGAAGCTGCGCCACGTAGGCCACCGAAACGGGCTTATCGGTCTCATCGACAGGCAATTGACGAGACCGCCGCTGAGCCAATGCCTGTGGCGACAGGGCGGGTGCGGCCTGCAGGTCTTTGTCAGTAAAACAAACCCAGTATTTAGGTACCGTCGTTGAAGCAGCATACGGCTGTGCCAGCCCGTACCCAGATACGGTTAACAACATCCCCAGCAAAAACAGGTTGGATAAATAGCGCATGTATGAACTGATTTACGAGGTACGATTGCAGGGATTTACGATTTACGAGGTACGATTTACGATTTTTGCTGACGCGTCCGCTTACGCATGAGCAGGCGGACGCGTCAGCAAAAATCGTAAATCGTACCTCGTAAATCGTAAATCCCTGCAATCGTACCTCGTAAATCAGTTCATACATGCGCTATTTGCCCATCGACAACTCGCTCTTCGTGCAAAATCGGGAGCGGCTAACGCAATTACTCCCGCCCAAATCGTTGGTAGTGCTCAACGCCAATGATATCATGCCCACCAATGCCGACGGTACCCTGCCGTTTGTACAAAACACCGATCTGTTTTACCTCACAGGCGTAGACCAGGAAGAAACCCGCCTGGTACTCTTTCCCGACCACCCCGACCCGAAGTTCAGGCAGGCCCTTTTCCTGCGCGAAACGTCTGATCTGATCGCCGTTTGGGAAGGTCATAAACTCACCAAAGCCGAAGCCGAAGCCACGTCGGGCATACCGGCCAAACAGGTGTACTGGACCCATCAGTTCGAGAGTATTTTCACGCAGATGGTCTTCGAGGCCGACGCTATCTACCTGAATACCAACGAACATACTCGTTTCAGCGGGGGTGTGCAAACGCGCGAAGACCGGTTTGTAGAAGACATTAAACGCCAGTATCCCCTGCATAAGCTGAGCCGCCTGGCCCCGCTCATGCATCAACTGCGGGCCATTAAGCTGCCGCACGAGGTGGCCCTGCTGCAACGCGCCATCGACATCACCGACGGCATGTTCAGGCGGCTGCTGGGCTTTGTAAAACCGGGCGTATGGGAGTATGAAATCGAAGCCGAAATGATGCACGAGTTTCTGCGCAACCGCTCACGCAAGGCCGCCTACACGCCCATTATTGCGTCGGGGAAGAATGCCTGCATTTTGCATTACATCGACAACTCGGCGCAGTGCCAGGCGGGCGACATGATTTTGCTGGATCTGGGGGCCGAATATGCCAACTATAACGCCGACATGACGCGGTCTATTCCCGTGAGTGGTCGGTTTACGCCTCGTCAGCGTGCTGTGTATGAGGCCGTTTTGCGCGTCATGAACGAAGCAAGGGCGCTGCTGGTAACGGGCAACGTCTGGGACGAATACCACCGCGAAGTAGGCAAGATTATGGAGTCGGAGTTGATCGGGCTGGGCCTGCTGGACCGTGAGGCAGTAGCAAAGCAAAACCCCGACGCGCCACTATACAAAAAGTATTTCATGCACGGTACGTCGCATTTTCTGGGCCTCGACGTGCACGACGTGGGCAACAAATACCGCCGCTTCGAGCCGGGCATGGTGTTCACCTGCGAACCGGGCATCTATATCCCCGACGAAGGGCTGGGTATCCGGCTGGAAAACAACATCCTCATCACCGAAGGGGGCAACATCGACCTGATGGCCAACATCCCGATTGAGGCCGATGAGATTGAGGCATTGATGAACGGGTAAGCCAAGAGCCAAGAGGTGAGAGCTGAGAGTCAGGAACTTGTGCGAAGGAACAATGCCTCCTGCAAACTCTTGGCTCTTAGCTCTCTCCTCTTGGCTCTCAGCCACTTTTTTCTGTTTGTGTAGGACGCTGCTGACTACCTGGCTATGGTATCCTGTGCAGTCAAGGCGGTGTTGAGGCTACTGAAAATACGCCGGATAGCGGTTTCGATACGCTCCCAACCTTCGGGCGTACTCACATCGATATCAACAATCTTGTTCCGATTGTCGCTCACCAACGTCAGGTACGTCACGCCACCCAAAATCACGGCCGTGAGGGCGGTGGGATCATAGCTTGGGAAAGGAGCCAGTTTGTCAATAATCTTTTTGTACGATTCGTTACGGAAAGCCGACAGACGACGGGCCAGTTCGGTTTCACCGTTCTGCATCTCCCAGCGAATCAGTTCCTGCGACGATTTACGATCCCGGAATTCACGCGCCAGTTTGATGACATACTCCGACCAAACTTTGCTGCGCTCGTCAGGGCCGGGGTTCGACGGTACCGTGTCAAGGAATCGTTCGTTGAACATCGACAGGAAAAAGCCCCGCTGTACATAGGCTTCCAGGAGTCCGTTCCAACCGCCAAAGTAGCGGTAGATCAACACCTTATTTACACCTGCCTTTTCAGCAACCGCATTGATACCTGCTTTCTTGGTACCTTTCTCGGCCATTACGTCTCCCATAGCGCGCAGGATGCGCTCCATGGTCATTGCCCGGTTTCTACGTTTCACAATCTTCATATCACTGTCATTTTTGAAATGGGTTTTGAACCAATTTATCGGCTTCGGGTACAAAGCTGTAGAATTAACCTATTGTTACCAACTGGTAACGTGAAAATTTAACCGATATTAGTACAAATTCGGCTAGTTATCGTTGATATATATAGTATACGGCATATTAAAATGAGTTGACGGTCAGTCACTTACATAAAGGAAAGTACCACGAAGGCTAGTTTTACCGTTCAATAAAAATTCTTTTTCAGCCCTTAATTACCCTTTCTAGTAACAACTAACGGGCACTTGGTCAGCAGGTCTGCCCAAACGGGGTTGCTTCGTATCTTTGCCCACATCGTTTTCGAACAAACCCATTTTCCCAACATGGCCAATGTGCTAATTATTGGGGCTGGCGGCGTGGGAAGCGTTGTAGCGCATAAATGTGCGCTCAACGCCAGCGTTTTCACACGCATTACCCTTGCCAGCCGTACCCTTTCCAAATGTGACAAGATTGCCGCCGAAGTGGCCCAGATGCACGGTGTCGAAATAGAGACCGCCCAGGTCAATGCCGACAACGTTGCCGAGATGGTAACATTAATTGGACAGGTTAAGCCCTTTTTGGTCATTAATGTGGCCCTCCCCTACCAGGATTTGCCCATCATGGATGCCTGTTTGGCCACCAAAACCCACTACATGGACACGGCCAACTACGAGCCGAAAGACGTAGCTAAGTTCGAATACAGCTGGCAGTGGGCCTATAAACAGCGGTTTGAAGAAGCGGGCATCATGGCCCTGCTCGGCTGCGGCTTCGACCCCGGCGCGACGCAGGTATTCACCGCCTACGCCGCCAAACACCAGTTCGATGAGATGCATTATCTCGACATCATCGACTGCAACGCGGGTAACCACGGCAAGGCCTTCGCCACCAATTTCAACCCCGAAATCAACATCCGTGAAATTACCCAGCCGGGGCGCTACTGGGAAAACGGCGAGTGGATCGAGATTCCGGCCATGAGCATCCACAAGGCCATCGAATACCCCGGCATTGGCCCCAAAGAGTCGTATGTGCTGTATCACGAAGAACTGGAATCGCTGGTGAAAAACTTCCCGACGCTGAAGCGGGCGCGATTCTGGATGACCTTCGGGCAGGCATACCTGACTCACCTGGAAGTGCTCCAAAATGTGGGCATGACCCGCATTGACCCCGTCAAATTCAACGGGATGGACATCATTCCGCTTGAATTCCTGAAAGCCGTACTCCCCGCCCCCGACAGCCTCGGCGAGAATTATACGGGCCAAACCAGCATTGGCTGCCAGATTCGGGGCATCAAAGACGGCGAGGAAAAAACCTATTTTATCTGGAACAACTGCGACCACGCCGAAACCTACAAAGAGGTTCGCGGACAGGCCGTGAGCTACACCACCGGCGTACCCGCCATGATCGGGGCCATGCTGCTGGTAAATGGCACCTGGCTCAAACCCGGCGTCTGGAACTGCGAAGAACTCGACCCCGACCCGTTCATCGAACAAATGAACAAACAGGGCCTGCCGGTGCAACACGCCGTGAACGTGACGTTGGCGTAGGAATTTACGAATTACGATGTACGAATTACGATTTATTGCTTACGCCAGAGCAAATCCGTGCGTAAGCAATAAATCGTAATTCGTAAATCAAACCGGTGGTACCCCTACGCTGGTCCAGCCGCCGTCGATGGTGAGGGTTTGGCCGGTGATGTGGCTGGCCTGCGGCGACAGCAGGAACAGGGCAGCGGCGGTAATATCGGCCACGGTGGCGGGGCGACCCATGGGCGTAATCCGCGACCAGATCGGGATGTAATCGGGGTCGTCGGTGGTGCGTTCGGTGAGGGTAGCGCCGGGGGCCACGGCGTTGATGGTAATGCCCGCCGGTGAGAGATCGATGACCGCCTGCCGGGCCAGCATCTGCAACCCCGCTTTGGTCATGCTGTAGACCGGCAAACCCGGATGCCCCAACTGCCCCACCACCGACGATAGCAGCAATACCCGCCCGGCTATGCCCGCTTCATTTTTGCCCTGCGCCCGCATCTGTGTGGCCGCCGCCTGTACCAAAAAAAAACTACCCCGCAGGTTCAAATCCACAATAGTCTGAAAGGCTTCGGGCGTGGTGGTAAACACATCGCCAAAGACGGTGATGCCCGCGTTGGCAATGGCCATGTCGAGCCGCCCAAACAGGTTGACCGCCGTAGCCACCATCTGCCGGATAAACGCCACGTCTGCCGCGTCGCCGGGCAGGGCCGCGCATCGCCCCCCCGCATGCTGAATGGCCGCAGCAGCCTCACGAGCCAAGTTTGGGTCGAAATCGTTGAGCAACACATTGGCCCCCTGCCGGGCCAATTCCTGCGCCATGGCAAAGCCGATGCCCCGCCCTGCCCCGGTAATAATGGCGGTTTGGTTATGAAACGTCATAGACAAATGTAGTCTGAAACCCAAAGAGCCACCTGCTCACTGCTTACCGTACCTGCGACAAAACCAACTTCGGTTGACTGTACGTACTTGGTGGCATTCTCTACCCCCCCGACAGTTTGCGACTACGTCCGACAGAGCGCAGTTGCGGCGGCTCTTACTCCCTCTGACACACTTTGCTCTGAGCGACACTACGTACCTCTAGCGACGCCAACCAACGGCTCACATGCCAAACTACCACCGACAGAATGCAAGTGTGAGGCAGGGCTTGCTAATTGTGTCGGGGTTAGCAATATTTACCAATTCAAACTTTACGTTACTGCATCCAAATGAAATTATTCACTTTTACGCTCCTTCTTTTCACTTTTTGCCTCAATGCTGCCTTTTGCCAGCAAGCTGAAAACCCAGACAATGAGAAGTCCAGCCTTGAGCGATTTCTATCAAGAAATGGCGAAATGATCCTCTTGACAGACTACAAATTGCCAAATATGAATCTAGGCTTGAGTGGTGTAGCCGAAGCCAAAATCCGCAGAGCGAGCATAGCTACAGAAACCAAGTTTTACTATGCGCTATCAAAGGAACGGCAGTTCAGCAGTATGAACTGGTTTATTGAGTATTCCGATTTACTCGAAATCATCAAAGCAGTGGCAGTGCTAAAGTCGGGCTTTGCTGATGCCGTCAAGGGAGAGGCATTTTACAAAGAAAACCGATTTGCTACCAAGGATGGTGTCCGCGTGGGTTATTTTATCGAAGACGGAAAAGCAAAGTGGTTCATTACGGCTGACCGGAACATTAACACACCTATATTCAAATTAGCTGGTACTGTACTTTTCAACGAAGTTGCCTTGCTTGAAAAAACCCTATTTGAAGGAAGGCATAAAATTGAGGAGTTGATGAACCAAAAATAGTACTTGTCAAGCTCCGCGGGGCGGCGGTTACGCGGGACAGGCAGCACTTGGATACGCTACGTTTCTGCGCCTAACCAACTGAGTGTGTAAAGAGTAGCGGGGCTACTTCTGACTAGCCTTCATTGAGTACTTTTACAGCATGGACTTGTACAACGATGACGAGCGGTTTATTCCGCTTGTTTCCGATTATGGCTTCAAAGCCACCTTTGGTAACGAAGCCGACACCCGGTTTTTGCGTAAAGCATTACAGGCATTCATCAACTCACCCGTCGCTATTGAGGAGATCACGTTTATCCAGAACGAAATCAAAGGCGTTACTCGTGACAGTCGGAGTGGCATTTATGATCTGTTTTGTCGGGACGAGCAGGGTACGCAATTCATCGTGGAGATGCAGTTAGGCAAATACCCGGAGTTCATTCAGCGCATGAAGTTCTATTCCTTCTACCGGCTGAATACACTCATTAAAAGAGGCGATTACGAGTTTGACGATTTACCCAAAATTTACTGCATCGGTGTTTTAGCCGCCACTATTTTTCCGCACATCGCTGATTATCATAATGTTGCCGTGCTGAAGAATCAACACAACGAACTCATAGACGAGCAAATGACGTTTATCACAGTGGAGTTAGACAAGTTTAAGAAGGGATTATCCGACATCACCAGTAACCTCGACAAACTGCTGTACACCATGAAGACCATACACGAGGTAAGCGAGCCAACGCAGTTTCCGCCCTTTTGGAACGAGGAGTGGTTACGAGTCGCTATTCAGGAGTTGGACAAACGGGCGTTGACCCCGGAACAACGGTTGAGTTACGAAATGACGATTTCGGCCAATGCGCTGGCCGTGAAGAATGAGCAAAAGAAGATTCAGGAAGCCGAAGCGCGTATAAAGACTGAGACTGTCAAAAACGCTTTGCAAATGGGGCTGACCGTTGAACAGTCATCTCTATTGGCAAATGTTTCAGTTGAGTTTGTTCATCGAGTACAGCAGACGCTTCTAAGTAATTAGCTCTGCTTCCCTGTCTCGTCGGACAGGCAGCACTTGGGTACACGACGAACGCGCCCAACGCGGCGAGGGTGTAGAGGTTGCACCGTTAGCCCCTGTTGGCATTAAGTGATTCATAAGGCGTATCAAAATACATAGCCTAATGCGAGTCTCGTCTCACCACACTGCCGGAACCGCCTTTTAAAAAATCGAAATCGACGCCTTCGTGGGCTTGGGTGACGTGGCGGATGAACAGGTTCACGTAGCCCCGGTCGTAGCCCAAATCGAGGGGTTTGAAATGCACCAGCCGCCCGGCCAGTTCTTCGTCCGAGACGTGCAAGTGCAGGCTCCGATTGGGCACGTCGAGGGTGATGAGGTCGCCATTTTGAACAAAGGCCAGGTTGCCCCCCACCGCCGATTCGGGGGAGACGTGCAGCACGACGGTGCCGAAGCCGGTGCCGCTCATGCGCCCGTCGGAGATGCGAACCATGTCGTGAACGCCCTGCGCCAGCACTTTGGCGGGCAGGGTCATGTTGCCCACTTCGGGCATGCCGGGGTAGCCACGCGGCCCCACATTTTTCAGCACCAATACACAGTCGGCATCTACGTCAAGATCGGGGTCGTCGATGCGGGCTTTGTAATCGTCGATGTTTTCGAACACCACCGCTCGGCCCGTGTGCTGCATCAGGGCAGGGGTAGCCGCCGAGGGTTTGAGCACGGCCCCGTCGGGACATAGATTCCCCCGCAGCACAGCAATGCCCGACTCCGGCTTGAACGGTTTATCGAGCGAGGCAATCACCGCCGGGTCGTAATTCTGAGCCTCGGCGCAGTTCTCGGCCAATGTCTTTCCATTGACTGTCAGTGCATTACCGTTCAGATGCGGCAGTAGCTCGTGGATGATGGCGGGCAGGCCACCGGCGTAGAACAGGTCTTCCACGAAATGTTCACCAGAGGGTTGCAGGTTGGCCAGCAGCGGAATTTTGCCGGACAAGGCATCGAAATCATTGAGCGACAATTCCACGCCGATGCGTCCGGCAATGGCAATCAGGTGCAGGATAAAGTTGGTCGAGCCACCCAGCGCGGCATTGACCACGATGGCGTTTTCAAAGGCCTGCCGGGTTAGCAGTTTGGAGGGCGTGATGCCTTCGCGCACCAGTTCAACGGCCCGCACGCCTGTCATATGGGCCAGCACTTTCCGGCGCGAGTCGGCGGCGGGGATGGTGGCGTTGTCGGGCAGGGCGAGGCCCAGGCTCTCCACCATCGCGGCCATCGTAGAGGCAGTCCCCATGACCGCGCAGTGCCCCTGTGAGCGGGCCATAGCGGCTTCGGCGGCGGTGAATTCGGCCTGGGTCATGCGGCCCATTTTGAAGTCTTCGGCAAAGCGCCAAAGGTCTGACGTGCCAATTTTACGCCCCTGAAACCGCCCCGCCAGCATGGGTCCACCCGACACCACCATCGTGGGAATATCGACCGAACAGGCCCCCATCACGAGCGAGGGCGTGGTTTTGTCGCAGCCACAGAGCAAAATAACCCCATCGATACTGTTGCCCCGGATGCTTTCTTCCACGTCCATACTGGCCAGGTTCCGAAACAGCATGGCCGTGGGTTTGATCTGGCATTCGCCCAGCGACATCACCGGAAACTCGAGCGGAAAGCCGCCCGCCTCCCACACGCCGCGCTTCACGGCTTCGGCCAGTTCGCGGAAGTGCGCGTTGCAGGGCGTCAGCTCCGACCAGGTGTTACAGATACCGATCACGGGCTTCCCCTCGAACTCGTGGTGGGGGAACCCCTGATTTTTCATCCAGGCCCGGTATATGAAGCCATCTTTGCCGGTGCGGCCAAACCATTCCTGTGAACGCATAAATTTTAGTTCAACGTTTTCATGTCTAAAGTCTAAAGTTGCGCCGTTATAATTGAATGGTACCCAACGGACAGTCCGAAACGGTGCACGTTGCTCCTAGTGTAAGCAATTTCTCGAAGCAGACACGTTGAACTTTAGACTTTAAACTTTGGACACTCTTTCCCCCATCGGCATCTTCGATTCGGGCTACGGCGGGCTGACCGTGATGCGCGAGATCGTGAACGCCCTGCCCCAGCACGACTACGTCTACCTAGGCGACAATGCCCGCACACCCTATGGTACGCGGTCGTTCGAAACCGTGTATGACTACACGCTGGAATGTGTGCAGTACCTGTTTGGCCAGGGCTGCGAGTTGGTCGTGCTGGCCTGCAATACGGCTTCGGCAAAGGCCCTGCGCAACATTCAACAACTCGACCTGCCCCGGCTTTATCCCGGACCCACGCCCGAATCAGGTCCCTCGCGGCGCGTCCTGGGCGTGATTCGGCCTACGGCAGAGGTAATTGGGCAGTATTCGGCGGCGGGGCATGTGGGGGTACTGGCCACCAGCGGCACGGTCTCGTCGGAGTCGTACCTGGTTGAGATCGGCCATTTTTTTCCTGAACTGACCGTCACGCAGGAGGCTTGCCCGATGTGGGTACCGCTGATCGAAAACGGCGAACACCGCTTTGGCGGGGCCGATTATTTCGTGAAACAACACATCGACCGGCTGCTTACCCGCGACCCGCTTATCGACACGCTACTGCTGGCCTGCACGCACTACCCGTTGCTTGAAAACAAGATCCGGGCTATCCTTCCCACAGGCGTTACGCTGCTCAGCCAAGGCCCTATTGTGGCCGCTAGCCTGGTCGATTACCTGGCCCGCCACCCCGAATTTGGCCTTTCGGCAGGGCCGACATTAGCTGGCCAGCCGGGACAACGTCGGTTTCTCACCACCGACTCCGCCCGTGATTTCAGCCGACAAGCCAGCCTGTTTTGGGGCGAACCTATTGAGGCCGAGAAAGTGGTGTTCTGATTGTACCTTGCTACCTATGAAAGTCTCGCTTTACATCATGGCTGCGCTGTATATGCTGGCCGGTATCTGGCACTTTGTGCGACCCAGATTTTACCTCTACATCATGCCGCCCTACCTGCCCGCCCACAACGCCCTGGTGCTGTGGAGCGGCGTGGCCGAGCTTGTACTGGGCATTGGGCTGCTGTTTCCGGCCACCCGCGTGTGGGCAGCCTGGGGCCTCATTGCACTACTGATTGCCGTTTTCCCAGCCAACTATTACATGGCCGTGGGCGATAAGTTTCAGGCCATGTCGCCCTGGTTGCGGTGGGGACGGCTGCCCATTCAGGGGCTGCTGATCTGGTGGGCCTACCAATATACAAAATGACCGTTTAGTAGGCTTGCATAGGGCTTGTATACCCATTGCAAATTCCTGATTGACAATTAGTCATGGTTCGTCTAATTTGAGCGCGATCTAAACACCGAAAACTATGACTGACTATCCTGCTCCTACCCCTTCCCCCCTCGTTATCAATGCTGAAAATGCCCGTTACCTGCGCGAAACGGGTCGCTGGGCCAAGTTCTTCGCCGTGCTGGGCTTTATTTTCTGCGGGCTGATTGCCCTATTCGGCTTCTTTTTCACCTCCATGATGGGCACCCTGAGCCAGATTCAGTCGCCGGGGGCCGAAAGCTTGGGGATGCTGAAGAACTTTGGAGGCTTTTTCGCCGTGCTATACATTGGCTTCGCGGCGCTTTATTTCTTTCCCTGCCTCTACCTATTCCGCTTCGCCGACCATATGAAGATCGCCCTGCTGGAACAGAATCAAGCACGCCTCGACAGTTCATTTGCCAACCTGAAATCGATGTTCAAGTTCCTGGGTATACTGGTGCTGATCGTGCTGGGATTCTACGCACTCATCTTCCTGTTTGCCCTGCTGGCCGGTGGTGCAGCCTTATTCAACCGGTAGGCGAAATAGTGGCGGTACGCAGGCGGTTCTACTGACAACCAATTCCTGTCAGATGAGCCGCCTTCGTTCGTTTTATTATGCCCTCGGTGACGCCTTGCTGGGACCATCGGCACAAGCACAATCACCCACCGCCACAGCTAACCGGCTGGGATTCAGCCAGCAACGGTATACGCATACACGCACACTGGGACTATCGCTGGGTGGCTATGCGCTGGCTAACATCCGGCCAAGCCAACAAACACCCCGATCAGGCCGATAAGCTACGTGGCTATGGAAAAGCGGTGGCGGTTCAGGGTGTGTTTTTACTGGCCTTCGACATGGTTAACTACCTGATCTTCAAACACCGCGAAGATCCGCAACAGATTCAACTCACCGCCCAGGCACCACTTGGCTTGGGTGTACGCATTCTCATTCGTTAACTTCGCCTGAAAGAAAAAAAGGGTTTTCAGACAGGATTATCAGGATGGCAGGATGAACAGGATTTCTTTCTTCATCATATATCATCTACTAGAGCAAAGAAATCCTGTTCATCCTGCCATCCTGATAATCCTGTCTAAAAGAATTCCATCTGAAAAAACCCTTTACAACAGCAAATGCCGCAACCCAAACGTGCCAGTGAATCGCACACCATCATGACCGAAATGGTGCTGCCCAACGATACCAATACGCTCAACAACCTGATGGGTGGCCGCCTGCTCCACTTCATGGATATTGCCGCCGCCATTGCCGCCCAGAAACACTCGAACCGCGTGGTAGTCACGGCCTCTGTCGATAACGTATCGTTTGCCGAACCCATCAGACTAGGCAACATCGTGACCATGAAAGCCCAGGTGACGCGGGCGTTCAGTTCGTCGATGGAGGTGTTTATTGAAGTCTGGGCCGAAGACATTCCGGCGGGGGTGCGCGTGAGTACCAACAGCGCTTTCTATACGTTTGTGGCCGTTGACCAGAGTGGCCGCCCCATTGAGGTGCCGCCCGTTATTGCCGAAACCGACGACGAAAAATCCCGCTACGAATCGGCCCTGCGCCGCCGTCAGCTCCGCCTGGTACTGGCCGGCCGCATGAAACCCCAGGAAGCCACCGAGCTACGGGCGTTGCTGGAAATGTAAGGAGCAAAGAGCCAAGAGGTGAGAGCCAAGAGACAAGATGGCCGTGGGTAGCTATCTTGTCTCTTGGCTCTCACCTCTTGGCTCTTTGCTCCTTAAAACGGCGTTTCCTGGCCTGGGTCGGCGTTGCCGAAGTTGGAGAGGTCGTTGGCGCGGCTGCGGAGGGTACCCCCGGTGGGTGGTAGCGGCGGCATGGTGCCCGGCGCTGGAATACCGCCCGGTGGGTTGAAACTGCCCATGCCCGATACGCCTTCGGGGAAGCTGCCCCCACCCGGAACCGGCGTGAAATACCCGTCGAGGTCGCAGAATTTGGTGAAGCGGTTGATGAACCGAAGCTGAATGGTGTCGAGCGAACCAGACCGGTTTTTAGCCACGATCACCTCACCCACCCCAACAGTCGAATTACCGTTTTCATCCTGCGTAATGTTGTAATA
The DNA here is from genome assembly GCF_017353255.1 of Fibrella aquatilis. Classification (GTDB taxonomy): domain Bacteria; phylum Bacteroidota; class Bacteroidia; order Cytophagales; family Spirosomataceae; genus Fibrella; species Fibrella aquatilis. The sequence continues at coordinate 101,967 of NZ_JAFMYU010000021.1, forward strand.
CTCAGGCCGATACAAAAACATCACCACGTCGGCGTCCTGCTCGATACTGCCGGATTCTCGTAGATCGGATAACTGGGGTTTCTTGTCGCCACCGCGTGTTTCCACGGCCCGGCTTAACTGCGACAGGGCAATAACGGGTACGTTTAGCTCTTTGGCGAGGTTTTTCAGCGCCCGCGAAATCGAGGCGATTTCCTGTTCGCGGTTGCTGCCCTTGCTGCTGTCGCCGGTCATCAGCTGAAGGTAGTCGATGACCACCATCTGAATGTCGTGCTGCGCTTTCAGGCGGCGGCATTTGGCCCGCAGTTCCAGAATAGACAGGGCGGGGGTGTCGTCAATAAAGATGGGGGCTTCGGTGAGGCGTTGAATTTTGTGGTGCAGTTGCTGCCACTCATGCGGGGCCAACTGCCCTTTACGGATCTTCTCCGAATCGATCTCGGCCTCCGCCGAAATAAGCCGGTTCACCAACTGCACCGACGACATTTCCAACGAGAAAATCGCCACCGGCTTCCCATGATCCACCGCCGCATTACGCAACGCAGACACCACAAAAGCGGTTTTCCCCATAGCCGGCCTAGCCGCTAGGATAACTAGTTCAGTGGGTTGCCAGCCGGAGGTGAGGCGGTCGAGCGCGGTGAAACCAGAGGGTACGCCGGTGAGGCCCTCCTGGTTTTTTTTGGTCTCCATCTCCTTCAACGCCTCGCTTACGATAGACCGCATATCGGCCACGGTCTTGCGGATGTTCGACTCGGTGAGTTGGAAGAGGTCGCGCTCGGTACGGTCGAGGAGGGTAAATACGTCGGTAGTGTCCTCGTAGGCATCTTTCAGGATCTCCGACGACATCGTGATCAGCCCGCGCTTGAGGGCCTGCTCGGTGATGATCCGGGCGTGGTATTCGATGTTGGCGGCGGAGTTAACGCGTAACGTAAGCTCGGAGATGTAGCCCCCGCCCCCCACCAGCTCAATCTCGGCGGTTTTGCGCAGTTGTTGCGTAACCGTCAGCAAATCAATGGGTTCCGAATTGGCAAACAGCGTCAGGATGGCTTTGTAGATGCGCTGATGAGCCTCTTTATAGAACGTTTCGGGCTTCAGCAGATCCACTACGGCCGAGAGCGCATCTTTTTCAATCATCAGCGCCCCCAGCACCGCTTCCTCCAGATCGGTAGCCTGCGGTGGTAATTTACCCAAACCCGAATCGAGCCACTTATTGGCCGACGGCTGCTGCCGATTGCCGGCTGCACCAGCAAAATTTTTCTTGAAATTGTTGTTCGGGCGGGGCGCTCCGCTATCGCGGTTATTCTCCATAGTCAGACAAAAATAGGCGTTGGCCGACGGTTCACCCAAGCCCGGCGCATAGCCTGAATGGGTGTTCCGGTAACAAGATACGGTTAACCCATTGACGCTAAATGACCTGGCGTTCTGCAAAAAACTAGCTGACGAGCAAAAGAAATGCAAACCGACAACAGCCAGGCGCTGAACCGACTGTGGGCGTTCAGCGACCGCCGCGTAATCAATTGGGTTGGGGTTCAGCAAGATAAGCAGCCCATACCATTTTTCGCATTTTATTTTGGATTCTTTAGGGAGCGTAACGCAGCCGAACACGTGAGTCAATTTTGTCTCAATTTTGTTACGTCAATACCCGAAACACGTATATTCAGCCAGTCAACGTAAGCACCTGGATACTGGATGCCGGCTATTGGATCACTAGACCACAACTCAATCGAGCTGCCTGTTTTTTGTCCAAAATCCAGCGTCCAACGTCCGTAATCCCCTTCTACAACTTGGTCGAAAAAATCATCACGCTCGACAACGACGTTTCCCTGATCGATTTCCTGGGCGTCGAAAACAACAATATCAAGGAAGTGGCTGCCGCCTTTCCGATGAGTAAGATCATTTCGCGGGGCAACGAAATCCGCATCAAAGGCACCACGCCCGAAATTTCGCGCATCACCGACATCCTGGAATCGCTGATGGGCCACTACCAGCGCTATGGTAAGCTGACGCACGAAAATGTGCAGACCTACCTCAGCGGGGGCAACGAAGAAGATCAGAACAACGTACCGGTGTCTGATGATGAGGTGCTGGTCTACGGCAACAAAGGCATAGTAGTGCGGGCCAAAACGGCCAACATGAAAAAGCTGGTCGAAGCAGCCGAAAAGAGCGACCTCGTCTTTGCCATTGGCCCCGCCGGTACGGGTAAAACCTACACCGCCGTGGCCCTGGCCGTGCGGGCATTGCGCAACAAGGAAGTCCGCAAGATCATCATCACCCGGCCCGCCGTTGAAGCGGGCGAAAACCTTGGCTTTCTGCCCGGCGACCTGAAAGAAAAGATTGACCCCTACCTGCGCCCCATCTACGATGCCCTCGACGATATGATTCCAGCCGAAAAACTGAAATACTACCTCGAAAACCGGGTCATCGAGATCGCGCCGCTGGCCTACATGCGGGGCCGGACGCTCAACAACGCCTTTATCCTGCTCGACGAGGCCCAAAACACCACGGCCATGCAGATGAAGATGTTTCTGACCCGGATGGGGCCAACCTCCAAAGCCATCATCACCGGCGACCGGTCGCAGATTGACTTGCCGAAGCACCAGAAATCGGGCCTCTCAGAGTCGATAGGCATTTTGCGCGACGTGCCGGGCATTGCCTTCGTGGAACTGGACGGCCGCGACGTGGTGCGCCACAAACTAGTGAAAGCCATTATCAGCGCCTATGAAAAAGCGGGACAGTAAATTCAGTCTACAGTACTACAGTATGCAGTATGCAGTGGGGTGTATGCCTGTCAGGAGGTGGTCAGCTGCTCTGGCGACTTTGCGGCGCACTGCCTACTGCATACTGTTCTTCACTGCATACTGTAGTACTGTATTGGCGCAGGTGCCGACAGACGATGCGGGGGTGCACCGGTGTGCCAACCCGGAGGTAGAGGCGCAGTTGCAGCGGCGGTTTGGTGCCCGGGCGGGAGAACTGGTCCGGCTTAATCAGCTGGTGGCCGCGGCAGAAGCCGAACGCCTGACTAACCCCAGTGCCCGGCGTACAGCCGACGTGGTCTACCGCATTCCGGTGGTGGTGCACGTGGTGCATAGTACCGCCAACGGCACCATTGGCGGAGCAGGCAACAGCAACATTTCCGACGCGCAGATTTTATCGCAGATACGAGTGCTGAACGAAGATTACCGGAAACTTGCGGGTACGCCCGGTGGCGCATCGACCAACCCGCTGGCCGTGGATACGGGTATCGAATTTTTCCTGGCTACGCAGGATCCCGACGGTAAACCCTCTACGGGCATCACCCGGCACTACTATTCAGTCAAAAATTCATTCGATCTCTTTAACGACCTGTTCGAATTGTCGAACGTTGTGTATTGGCCTAGCAATCAGTATCTTAACATCTGGGTGTGTAATATCTCCAACCGGGGGTACCTGGGTTATGGGCAGTTTCCGAGTGCCGCCGATACATTGAAAGGACTGGGCCAAACCGACGAGAAGATTGACGGATTTGTAGTCGATCACCGGTATTTCGGTAGTCAGACGGGCACGGTGGTGAGTCAGTTGTATTGCTGCGGACGCACCGCCACCCACGAAATCGGCCATTGGCTGGGCCTGTTCCACCCCAACGGCGACTCGCGCTGTGGTGACGACTACGTGGCCGATACGCCCAAAATAGAAACCCTGAACCAGACCGACCGCTGCGAACCGATCTTTTCCACCTGTGTGGCAGGCCAGCGAACGCGCAACCTGATTGAAGACTACATGGACTACTCGCCTGACCAGTGCATGAATGTTTTCACCGGCGGGCAGCGCGACCGGATGCGGGCGGTATTGCAACTCAGCCCCCGTCGTCGACAGTTGATCCAGTCAACCACAGTGCTGGCTGCAGCTGAAAAACTAACCCTGACGACGTATCCGAATCCGATTTTTACTACCGCCACTGTCGATGTGCAATTTGCGGGTAATCAGTCGTTTACCGCCGAACTCTACGACGCAGCAGGCCGGTTACGGCAAGCGCAGAACTACGTAAGCACCCCCAGCCGCCGCATCACCGTCGATGCTACGACACTAACAACGGGCGTATACATCCTCCGCGTCGCCACCCCCACCGAACACACCTCGCAACGGCTGCTGGTAAAATAAAAATGGTTCAACCTTTAAGGTTTAAAGTCTAAGGTTGTAGTTGGCGTAGCTTCGCGCCAGAGCAATCCAGAACGCGAAGCTACGCCAACTACAACCTTAGACTTTAAACCTTAAACGTTGAACATTTCTCTATGACCGACGTATCTACCATTCACAACCCGGAAGACCTTGAGCATGCCTTTGCCATTCGGCGGGCTGTTTTTGTCCATGAGCAGTGCGTTTCGCCCGAAGATGAATACGACGAGTTTGAGGGTAGCAGCACCCATTTTCTGGTTCGGCTGGAAGGCAAACCCGTGGGCACGGCCCGGTGGCGGCGCACCAGCAAGGGCATCAAGCTAGAGCGGTTTGCGGTGCTGGCCGAGGCCCGTGGCAATGGTGTAGGTAAAGTCCTGGTGCAGGCCGTGCTCACCGACGTGTTCAACCAGCAACCCGAACCCATCGAGAGCATTTACCTACACGCCCAACTGTCGGCTATGCCGCTGTATGCCCATTTCGGCTTTTTGCCCGTCGGGCCACAGTTTGACGAGTGCGGCATTATGCACGTGAAAATGGTGCTGCCCAGCAAACGCATGGTCGATAACGCTGACCCCGCAAAGGCGTAGATAGCCATGCGGGGGTATCCATTTTTCCGCCATACCATTGCCCTGCTGGCCGGTATCTTTTTTGCCGAACGTTCCCCACAACTGATCTGGTGGCCGGTTGGTATAGGATTGCTAAGCGCGGTGGCGTATGGCTTTTTTATCTGGAAACACGAACGCCGCCCCATTAGGCCCCTGAGTCTGGCGCAGGGCCTGTTATTGCTGCTAATTTTTGCAGCACTGGGCAGCGGACTACACTACGCCAGCAACCCCACCCGCCACGCCGACCACATAGGCCACGCTCCCCAGCCGCCCGACGCCTACGAGGCCGTAGTAACAAACCTGCCCGAAGGCCGCGCCAAGACGTATAAGGTAGAACTCCAGATCAGACGCGGGCGCATTGGCGGTAGCTACCAGGCTATGAGTGGCCGTGTGATGGCCTATCTGGCCAAAGGCGATTCGCTAAAACCCACCCCCCTACCCCACTACGGAGACGTTTGGCTGGTATTGCGCCCGCCCCTCCCCGCCGACCCACCCCTGAACCCCGCCGAGTTTGACTACCGCCGTCACCTGGCGCACCGGGGCATCACCCATCAGCAGTACATCCTGCCCTGGCAACGGCGGGTGCTGGGCAACGACCCGCCTAACCCTCTCACCGCCCTGGCCTACCGGGTCAATGCCTGGGCCGACAGCCTGTTTACCCGCCGCATTGGCACCCGCGCCGAATACGGCATTGTGAACGCCATGCTGCTGGGCGTACGCGACGACCTCGACCAGCGTCAGTACGATGCCTACGCCGCCGCTGGGGCCGTCCATATTCTGTCGGTGTCGGGGCTGCATGTGGGCATTTTGTTTGTCATTATGACCTGGTTCATCAGGCGGGTGGCCCCCAAACAGGCAAACCGCTGGTGGGTTGTGCTGCTGAAGATCAGTGTATTGTGGTTTTTCGCGCTAATGACGGGCTTCTCGTCGCCCATTCTGCGGTCGGCACTGATGTTCACCTTTTTGCTAACGGCGGGGGTGGCTAATCGGAGTTTAAGCTTGCTGAACACGCTGGCAGCGTCGGCGTTTCTTATCCTCTGTTACGACCCTAACGCGGCTTTTTCGCAGGGATTTCAGCTGTCGTACCTGGCCGTGCTGGGCATTGGCGCCTGGGTGCCCGACGTGATGCAACGGTATCGGAATAAGAACAAGCTGACTACCAAACTCTGGGAGCTGACGGTGGTGGCCCTTATGGCGCAGTTATTCACGTTTCCACTGGCGATATATTACTTCCATACCTTCCCCACCTATTTTTTGCTGGCCAACCCCGTGGTCATGGGCCTTTCAACGGTGCTGGTGCCGCTGGCGTTGGTCACGTTTACGCTGGGCTGGATTCCCTACCTCGGCGACGGGCTGGGCTGGCTGCTGCGCGGGGTGGCCTGGGCACTCAACCAATCGGTAGAGTGGCTTGCCGACTGGCCGGGTGCGGTCTGGGACGGGCTTTGGCTGTCGGAAGCAGGGCTGGTGCTGCTGTACCTCATCCTGGGGGCCGTTGGCATGGTGGCCTTGACCCGGCAACGCTTTTTCGTACACACCACGGCCGTGCTGGCACTGCTACTAACCGCATTGACGGTGTTTGAGATTGCCCAACAGGACAGGCAACGGCGACTGACGGTGCATTTCATGCCACGCAAAACGGCGGTAAGCCTGACCCTGGGCCACCAAACCACGGTGCTCACCGACGCAGACTGGCAAACCGACCCCCGCCAATACAACTTCAACCTGAAAAATACCTTCGGCGAGTGGGGCGTCCGGCGGGTGGCTGTGGGCAACCTGATGACCGACACCGTGGCCGTGCTCCCCACCTACTGGCACAACCCCGACATGTCGCTGGTGGTGTGGCAGGGACGCAGCTTGCTATTAATCAATCGGTTATCTAACTACCGCCGCTGGCAGCTTCCCGCCCTGATCGACTATGTATTGGTGCGCCGCAATGCCCTGCGTTCGTGGGATCAGCTAGCCAACCGGCTCGTGGCGCGGCAGTATATCTTCGACGATTCAAACGAACCCGTTCGCACAGACAGCCTGCTGGCACAGGCCGGGCGGCGGGGCATTGCGTGCCACTCCATTAGACAGATGGGGCAGTTCCGGGCAGAGTGGTGACGTTTAAAGGGAACCGCAGCGGCGGACCGTACGGATTGAGCGGATTTTTCTTTTTGCTGAATCTGATTCTGTCGAAATCCGTTTTCTTATTAATGCTACTTTGAAAAGCTATATGACCAACAATCCATTGCTTCAGCCGTTTCAGACACCCCACGAAACGGCTCCCTTTCACCTCATCAAGAACGAACATTATCTGCCTGCTATTCAGGCTGGTATTGACGCTGGGCGGCAGGAAATCGATGCCATCGTGGCCAATCCCGATGCCCCTACGTTTGCCAATACCGTGGTGGTGCTGGAGCGCAGCGGCGACCTGCTAAGCCGGGCCACGTCGGTGCTGTTCAACCTCAACGCCGCCGAAACCAGCCCCGAGATGCAGCGTATTGTGAAGGAGGCCTCACCCCTGCTGACCGAATATGGCAACGATATCACGCTGAACGACAGGCTGTTTGCTCGTATAAAAGCCGTATATGACCAGCGCGTGAGCCTGAATCTGGACACCGAAAGCGCCATGTTGCTGGAAAAAACGTACAAGCGGTTTGCCCGCAACGGAGCCAACCTGAACGACGCCGATAAAGAAAAGCTGCGAGCCATTGACAAAGAACTGTCGCAACTGTCGCTGCAATTTGGTGAGAACGTACTGGCCGAAACCAACGAGTACGTGATGACCGTAACCGACGAGGCTGACCTGAGCGGCCTGCCCGATTTTGTGCTGGAGGCCGCCAAAAAGACCGCCGACGAAAAAGGCCTGACGGGCTGGGCATTCACGTTGCAGGCACCCAGCTACGGACCGTTTATGCAGTATGCCGACAACCGGACCCTGCGCGAAACACTCTACCGGGCCTATAACGGACGCGGCTTTGGCAGTAACGCCACCGACAATCAGGCCAACATTGAGCGGATGGTGCAGTTGCGCTACGACCGCGCCAACCTGCTGGGCTACCAGACCCACGCCGATTTTGTATTGGAAGAAAGCATGGCCGGGTCAAGCCAGAAAGTGACCTCGTTTCTGGATGAGCTGGTGCAATATGCCCGTCCCGCCGCCGAACGCCAACTGGCCGAGCTAACCAGTTTTGCTAAATCCTGTGGCTTCACCGGCGACCAGATTGAGCAGTGGGACTACAGCTACTACGCCGACAAGCTGAAAAAGCAGCAACTCGACCTCGACGATGAGATGTTGAAGCCCTATTTTAAGCTCGACAACGTGGTAGAAGGCGTTTTTGCGGTAGCCAACAAGCTCTTTGGCATCACCGTTAGTGAGAATAAAGATATACCAGTGTATAACCCGGAGGTGAAGGCTTATGAGGTGTTCGACCAGAACGGGCAGTTTCTGGCGGTCTTCTACGGCGACTATTTCCCCCGCCCCGGCAAGCGTAGTGGTGCCTGGATGAACGACGTGCAGGGTCAGCGAATCGTAAACGGTGTAAACCTCCGTCCGCATATTGTCAACGTCTGTAACTTCACCCGCCCTACCGACACAAAGCCTTCATTACTAACTTTCTATGAGGTCACCACGCTCTTTCACGAGTTTGGCCATGCCCTGCATGGGATGCTGGCTAACGGGCAGTATGAGAGCTTGAGCGGCACCAACGTTCCCCGCGATTTTGTGGAACTCCCCTCGCAGGTAATGGAAAACTGGTGCTATGCGCCTGAAGCCCTGCACCTGTTTGCCAAACATTACCTTACTGGTGAGGTAATTCCGCAGACACTGGTAGACAAAATCCGGGCGAGTCAGAATTTCATGGCGGGCATTGCCACCCTGCGCCAACTGCGTTTCGGCATTACAGATATGTATTTCCACGACCGCCAACCCACCGGCGAGAGCGTGACGGAAATAGAAAGCCACGTCGACGCGCTGGTGAACCTGTTCCCTCAGGTGCAGGGTACATCGTTCAGCACAGCCTTCTCGCACATCTTTGCGGGGGGGTATTCAGCGGGGTATTACAGCTATAAGTGGAGTGAGGTGCTGGACGCCGATGCCTTCGAGTTTTTCCAGGAAAAAGGCGGGCTGAATGCCAAAGAGGTAGCGCAAAAGTTTCGACAGAACGTGCTCGAAAGAGGCGGCAGCGAAAAACCGATGGAACTCTACAAGAAGTTCCGGGGCCGCGAACCATCCCCCAAAGCCATGCTCCGTCGTAGCGGACTGACCTTGTAGGCGCGTGTACTCTAGTGGACCCATTTTTAGAAAATGGGTCCACGCCGAAAACTGGCACTACCGGCGTGGGCGGAATGCGCTTACTTTTGTTTTATGAAGAAGCTATTCCCCCTCCTACTCCTCTGTCTGCTTGCCCAACTGACGGTGGCCCAAACACCGGGCATCAGCCGCGTTGACCCAACCAACTGGTGGGTGGGTATGAAAAACAAGTCTCTGCAACTGCTAGTCTACGGCCCCAATGCCGGTACGCTTACCTACACCATCAGTTACCCCGGTGTGAAGCTGGTGAAGGCGCATACTGTAGAAAATAAGAACTATGCCTTTCTGGATCTGACCATTGCACCCGGCACAAAAGCAGGCTCCTTCGAATTGATTGGTCGCAATGGCAGCACCGTGATTAAACGGAACTATGAACTGAAAGCCCGCGACAATCAGCCTAAAGGACAGGGCCTGACTACTGCCGACTTTATCTACCTGCTTATGCCCGACCGGTTTAGCAACGCCGACCCCAGCAATGACCAGTTTGCCGATATGGCCGACAAAGAAGCCCGCCGCGACAGTGCATTCCTGCGCCACGGTGGCGACCTGAAAGGCGTTGAAAACCACCTCGACTACCTCAAAGAACTGGGCGTAACTGCCCTCTGGATGACCCCCGTGCTGGAAAACAACCAGCCTCAGACCAACGAAGGTGGTGCCATGCGGTCGGCCTACCACGGCTATGGATTTACAGACCAATATGCAGTGGATAAGCGCTTGGGCGGAAATGAAGCGTATAAAGCCCTGTCGAAAAAACTTCATGCCGAGGGTATGCGGCTGGTGCAGGATGCGGTCTATAACCACGTGGGCATCAACCACTGGATACTGAAAGACATGCCGTTTAAAGACTGGCTCCATCAGTGGCCCACCTACACCAATACGTCCTACAAATACCAGCCCATCACCGACCCGCATTCGGCCGCCATTGACCGCAAAGTGACCCTCGACGGTTGGTTTGTACCCTTCCTGCCCGACCTGAACCAGCAAAACCCGTTTGTGGCCAACTACCTGATTCAGAACGCGATCTGGAATACCGAGACCTTTGCCGTAGATGCCTGGCGGATTGATACGTATATGTATAACGACCAGCCGTTTATGAACCGCTGCAACGCCGCCCTGCAAGCCGAGTATCCTAAGATGCTCACCTTCGGCGAATCATGGGTAAACAACACCGTCGATCAGGCCTATTATACCCGCAACAAGATTAACTTCCCCTTTAAGTCGAACCAGACCGGTGGGCTTGACTTTGTCTTGTATTCGGCCCTGCTCGAAGGCGCGAAAGACACCACCTCGGGTTGGGACAATGGTGCCAACCGTCCGTATGCCGTGCTGGCGCAGGATGCCGTCTACGAAAACCCCAATACGCTGGTAACCTTTCTGGAAAACCACGACACCGACCGGTTCTTTTCGGTCGTGGGCGAGGATATCAGCAAGTATAAAATGGCGGCCACGTGGCTGCTTACCATGCGTGGTATTCCACACTGGTACTATGGCACTGAGGTTCTGATGAAGAACTTCAAAGACCCATCGGATGCCGAAGTACGACGCGATTTTCCGGGCGGTTTTCCGGGTGATGCGGCCAATAAGTTTACGGCTGGGGGCCGCAACAAAGCCGAGAACGACGCGTTCAACTTCGTAAAGGCGTTGGCCAATTACCGCAAAAACACACCCGCGCTCCATTCGGGCAAGATGATGCAGTATCTGCCCCAAAAAGGCACCTATGTCTATTTCCGCTATACCGACAACGCCACAGTAATGGTGGCCACCAACCAGAACAATACGCCTATCGGTCTTGACATGGCCCGTTTTTCGGAACGCACCCAGGGCTTCACCAAAGCTAAAAACGTGCTGACGGGCGAAGTAATCACTGATCTGAAGCTGGTACAACTACCTGCCCAGACCGCGCTGGTGCTGGAGTTACAGTAAATCACAGTAAACCTATAAGCGGTCCGCCGCTGCGGGTTGAAGGAAACCTTATGGGTTGCATCAGCGTAGCTTACACCAACTCAACCTATGAGGGTTCCTTCAACCCACAGTGGCGGACCGCTTATAGGTTTGGTTTCAGCCTTATCCAATGCCATATATAATCTCCCTATTACTCCTGTTATCCATCACGGTTCAGGCGCAATCGCTTAAAACACTGATCGTTACGGCTCACCCCGACGATGAGACCATGTTTCCCGTTACGGTGTTCAAACTGGTGCGTGAACTCGGTGGCTCGGCTGACCTGGCCCTCGTCACAGATGGGTCGGGTGGGTTCAATGGCATGGTGGCGTCGAAATATTACGGCATGAACCTGCTTGATTCTACGGTGGGGCGGCGGGCCTTGCCGGCCATTCGGAAGAAAGAACTGATGAAGGCGGGCGAGGTTATGGGCATCACCAACTTCTACTTCTTCGACCATGTCGACGACGCCTACTCCACCGACCCATCTGCCTACCTGGGTGGCCGCCGGTGGAACCTGGAGTTGGTCAATCAGCAACTCGATGAGGTGTTGAACAAAGGCCGTTATGACCTGGTGTTATGCCTGGTGCCCTCTGCTGAACAGCACGCCCACCACAAAGCCGCAACGATTCTGGCGCTTCGGGCGGTGGCGCGGCTACAGGGGCGCAAGCCCATTGTGCTGGCGGGGCGCACCCTCAGCCGCACCACCACCTTTTCCTTCTCCGAACTGCCCGGCTACCCCGAAACAAAGGTGCTGCCCAGCGCAACCGTCTACGAAGTCGACGTGTCGCACACGTTTGGCGAGGGGGGTAAGCACAGCTATCAGATCGTGGCCGACTGGGTGAAGGCGGAGCACAAATCGCAGAGCGGCGACATGAACGTGGCCATGCACCGCGGCGACGTAGAGGCTTTCTACTACTTCGCCCAAAATGGCCCCGCAGGCCTCGAAACCATCAAAAAACTATTCTCTGCTTTAAAGGCGGGGGGGTATTAAATGAAGACGCTGGCTGTTAGACGCTGGGTATTGGACAGTATCTAATCCAGTGTCCAACGTCCAATGTCCTATTTCCTATGATCAACGCATTTCTCTTTGACCTCGACGGCGTGCTGGTCGACACGGCCGTGTTTCATTACCAGGCGTGGCGGCGGATGGCCAATTCGCTGGGGTTCGATTTTACGCATGAGTTCAACGAAACCCTCAAAGGCATCAGCCGCATGGATTCACTCGACCGGATTCTGGCGCTGGGTGGTGTGACGCTGTCCGACGAAAAAAAGCTGGAACTGGCCGCGCAGAAAAACGAGTGGTACCTCGAACTGGTGAGCCAAATGACGCCCGACGATATCCTGCCCGGCGCGCTGGGCTTTCTGGAACAAACCAAACGCGCCGGAATCCGGGTAGCCCTAGGTTCTGTCTCCAAAAATGCGCCGCTGATTCTGGAGCGCGTGGGCATCACGCACCTGTTCGACGCCCTCATCGACGGCTCGAAGATCACCAACAGCAAGCCCGACCCGGAAGTATTTTTGAAAGGAGCCGCCGAACTGAATGTCGCCCCTGCCGAATGCATCGTGTTTGAAGATGCCGTGGCGGGCGTCGAAGCCGCTAAACGCGGCGGTATGTTTGCCGTGGGCATCGGCACCCCCGATGTGCTGACCGAGGCCGATTTGGTCGTGCCCAACCTCGAACACCTCACCATTCCCGAACTCCGCGCCGCCGTTGACCGGGCGCAGGGACTGGGCTACTAGTCCCTTGGCAGTAGGTGGGTATCTTTACAAAAACGACAAACAATCATGGCTTTTATACTATATAAAACGCTCGGTGATGTATTGAAGGCATACTCTATTCGGTATGAAGAGGACAGGCTGCCAACTGAGCGAAATACGTGGCCAGCACCACCAGAACTTCATGAAGAAATTACTTTCAACAGAACAGAGATTGCTTACAATGCCTCCGATGCAGCAATGTGTGAGAATGTGATCTACCCCATCCTGCGGGCTGTTTGGAAACCATATCGTCAAACGTTTGCAATTTGGAGTCATAAGCCAATTGAACTCAACGATGAACTGTCAGGTGTGCCTGATTACATCTTTGCCCGCAAATCGGTATTGGGCAAAGTCGTGTTTGACACGCCCTACGTAGCTGTTGTCGAGGCCAAAAAAGATGATTTTACAATGGGATGGGCGCAATGCGCCCTGGAAATGTATACTATTCAGCAGTTAAACCAGGACGGAAACCCTGTATATGGCATTGTCTCGAACGGTGATCTCTGGGAGATCGGCGTACTATATCCACATAGACTGGTACTATACAAAGACACCTTGTCTTGCGATGATCTGAATGGACTTTTCAGCGCCCTTACCTACGTGCTTGAAACCTGCAAGCGTATTTACAACCTATGAACTGATTGGGGATTTCGGGTTTTGGATTTCGGATTGGCTCATGCGTCAGCAATCAATCCGAAATCCGAAATCCGAAATCCGAAATCCTTATGAAGCACTACCTCACAAACGACCCCTGGTGTGTGGTCGAAGACGGGTTTCACCCGCAGTATAATGAAGTAACCGAAAGCCTCATGAGCCTTGGCAATGGCCGACTGGGCGGGCGCGGTAACTTCGAAGAAAAATTCACGGGCAAAACCCTGCCCGGCAACTACGTAGCGGGCGTGTATTACCCCGACAAAACCCGCGTGGGCTGGTGGAAAAACGGCTACCCCGACTACTTCGCCAAGGTGCTCAACGCTGCCAACTGGATCGGCATCGATGTAGACGTGGAGTACGAATCGCTCGACCTGAATACCTGCGAGGTGCGCGATTTTCGGCGGGTGCTCAACATGCAGGAGGGCTATCTGGAGCGGTCATTTGTGGCGGTGCTAAAGAGTGGCAAAGAGCTGAACGTCAACGCCAAACGGTTTTGTTCTATCGTAGATGATGAAGCCGGGGCCATCCGCTACAGCATCACCCCGCTTAACTTCGACGCCAAGATCACCATTACGCCCTACATCGACGGGGCGATTCGCAACAAAGACGCCAACTACGACGAAACCTTCTGGGACGAGGTGCGCAAAGAAACCGCTTACGGCGAGGCGTACATTGAACTACGTACCCGCAAAACCGGCTTCCATGTCGTGACCGGCATGTGCGTGGAGGTAGAGCAGAACGGGGCCAAATTCGACTACCAGTCGCAGCCCATCAAGTACGAGAAGTACGTGGCCAACCGCCTGACCCTCGACTGCCGGAAGGGTGAAGAAACGGTCATCTACAAGTATGCCGTAAACCTGTCGTCGCTCAATTATGATTCCGATGAGCTGTTGAAAGCGGCGCACCAGTATATTCAGCGGATTTCGCGGAAAGGGTTCGACAAAATGCTGTTCGAACAACAGCAGGCCTGGGCCGACAAGTGGAAAATGAACGACATCACCATTGATGGCGATATTGCCGCGCAGCAGGGTATCCGGTTCAACATTTTCCAGCTTAATCAGACCTATACCGGTGAAGATGAACGGCTTAACATTGGCCCAAAGGGCTTCACCGGCGAAAAATACGGCGGCTCTACCTACTGGGATACCGAGGCGTACTGCTTGCCGTTTTACCTGGCCACCGCCGACCAGAAAGTGGCGCGTAACCTGCTCATTTACCGGTATAAGCAGTTGGGTAAGGCCATCGAAAACGCGCAGAAACTGGGCTTCCGGGCCGGGGCGGCGCTGTACCCGATGGTGACCATGAACGGCGAAGAATGCCACAACGAGTGGGAGATCACCTTTGAGGAAATCCACCGCAACGGGGCCATCGCCTACGCCATCTATGACTACGTGCGTTACACCGGCGACGAAGCCTACCTGGCTGAGTACGGACTGGAGGTGCTCGTGGCCATCAGCCGGTTCTGGAGTCAGCGCGTGAACTGGTCGGAAGCCAAAGGGCAGTATGTGATGCTGGGCGTGACGGGGCCGAACGAGTACGAAAACAACGTCAACAACAACTGGTACACCAATTACATCGCCGCCTGGACCCTGCGCTACACCATGCAGGCCGTGGCCATCGTGAAGCGCATCAACCCCGATGCCTTCGCCGATCTGGCCGACCGTATCCATTTCCGCGAGGAAAAGGAGATCACTAAAGCAAAGGACATCGTCGAGAAAATGCACTACCCTTTTGACGACACACGGCAGGTGTTTTTGCAGCAAAGCGACTTTCTCGACAAAGACATCATGCCCGTGTCGGAGATTCCCAAAGGGCAGCGGCCGCTAAACCAAAACTGGTCGTGGGACCGGATTTTGCGTTCGTGCTTTATCAAACAGGCCGACGTCTTGCAGGGGCTGTACTTCTTCGAAGACGAGTTCGACACCGACACCCTCAAGCGCAACTTCGATTTCTACGAACCCATGACCGTACATGAGTCGTCATTGTCGCCCTGCGTACATAGTATTCAGGCATCAAAGCTGGGCATGAAAGCCAAGGCCTACGAGATGTACCTCCGCACCGCCCGCCTCGACCTGGATGACTACAACAACGACACCGAAGACGGCTGCCACATCACAAGTATGGCCGGTACGTGGCTTGCCGTAGTGCAGGGGTTCGGGGGTATGCGCGTCACGGCCGAGGGCCTGAGCCTGGCCCCCTACTGCCCCGACGGCTGGACTTCCTTCGCTTTCAAAATCCGTTTCCAGGGGGCACTCTTGCAGGTTACCACCACGCAAACGGGCGTCACGGTGGAAAACTTCTCCGCCCAATCCCTCACCCTTCAGGTACTTGGCAAGGCCGTAACAGTAAGTGCCAACGGCAAGCAGGAGGTTGCGGTAGAAGCGTAATAAGCAAGCTGAGTCTACTCTAGCCGGCAAAGCCAGTTGACTGGCTTTGCCGGCTTTTTTTGCGTCTTCATGTACGCCCATTGTCCCGGTTAAAAGGTTATTAGACACATCTACATTGTGGACGGTTTATTCAGTTACATTTGTATTTAAATACTAACTGCTTTATCATCAACGCTTTATGAAAGCTCTTCTGGTCAGCCTGTGTGTGCTGTATGGTGTGCCTACACTGGCACAAGGCTACAAACCATTTAAAGTAAATGTGTCCGTTGGCTATGGTGTCCAGCCAGTTGCGGGTGCAAGGGGCGGCATGCTGGTTAGTATCGAGCCTCGCTACAGCCTTACTAACCAGTTCGAATTGGGCGTTCGGCTGGGAAGCGTGTTTCCTGCGCAATCAGTCCCCGCTACCGTATATCAAACAGATCGATATACCGACACCCCAGTAGTGTCGGCGCTGGCAACGGCTAATTTCTGGCTTACGCCGGGTCGGGTCCGCCCCTATGTGGGCATCGGGTTAGGTAGTTATTGGGCCACCACCTCTACATACAAGGCAGAACTGCTCCCCAGCGGTGGCGCGTCGGTGACCAGCATCGGGCGGAGCGTGAGCAAGCCAGGAGGTATGGTACGGGTGGGGGTAAAAACAGGACATGTGCATCTGGCAGCCGAATATAACTTGGTGGGGAGCACTGCGCAGCAAGACCCCGATTATCGCGATTCAGCTATTCTGGGTTACCTAAATGGACAACCGCTATACAACAACACCACTAAGGTCATTAACTGGACTACGCCCAACGCCTATTTTGGCGCACACGTTGGCATCGATATTGGTGGCGGAAGCCGATAACATGGGGGTTGCCAGTCATTTCACCAGCTTATACATCATGCCGTCGGACTTGGTGAACACATACAGTTCACCAGCGGCATCCTGCCCAAGCCGTAGGTCTATTTTATTTTCGTTGGTCAGCTCTTTTAACGTTGTTTTTTGGCCGTTTAACACCAACTGACACTCATGAATAGTGGCTTGCTTACCTTCTGAAATGTCTTTTACGTTTACGTAAAAAACACGACCCCGTACAATTTCGCCAAAAACATAACTGCCTTTCAATTGTGGCACTTGATTTCCAGTGTATTCATAGCCACCCATAATAGCGTTTCCTTCGTCGTGATCGAATTGTATTACCGGATAAGAATACCCCAGTGATTTATCGGTTTTAGGCAAAGGCATTACCCGATTTACGGAGGTGCTGACATCAACCATAAAGGTGCCTTCGCGGTCGGGCCAGCCGTGATTTTTTCCGGGTTTTACTACGTAAATCGATTCTATTTGTCGCTGCCCAATGTTGGAGACCAGCATTCGGCCATCGCGCAGCCAGGTAATCCGGTTGGGGTTACGAAATCCTTCGGCATATACTTCGTCCAAACCATCTTTGTTTACAAACGGGTTGGTGGCCGGAATGCCGTATTGCCCGTTTTTACTTGTCCGTTCGGTTGGGTTTATGCGCAGCACCTTGCCCCAGACCGAGTTTTTATTTCGGGCAATAAACGGGTAGCCCTGCTCTACCGCGCCACCGTCGCCCATGCCGATGTAAAGCAGCCCGTAGTCAGCGTCGGTAGGTTTGGCATAGGGATTAAAGGTGATGTCCTGCATTCCGTGAATTTGCGTCACCACGTTGATACGGAGCAATTCGCGGGGCTTTCCGGTAAGCTGCCTTGCCCCAGCATTATCGACAACCCACTCATTAACAACCCATTGCAATTTGACAGGTATACTATCGGCGTAGGCGAAGTCAGCGTTGGAGGTGTTGGCGGGTTCGGTATGCGTGGTGTAGAAAAGCCGGTTAGTGGCAAAATCGGGGTGAAAGGCAAAGCTGCCCAAACCAGTGGCCAAACCGGGGTTGTTGGTGAACCGGCTGAAGTACGTCCGGGCATCGAAGTACACCGTGGCCTCATTGGCTGCCGACAGGATGTAGAGCGGCCCCTGCAAATCGGCCACCATCGTTTCTTTAGTAATGGGATGCACCCCCATTTTATTAATTCGGGTGCGGGGCTGCGTAGCGTTTGTAAACGGAAACTGAAGCACTCTCTGAATGCTCACGTCCATTGTTGGCGGCCCAATCGGTTCAGGTATGGGATTTTCCAAACCAGCCGGTCCGGTTGAAGCCATAGTGACAGGCGCAGGCTTTACTAACAGGTAGGCCACCAGTTCGTTAATTGCTTTGTCGCCCAGGTGCGTAAACGCCGGCATTACGGTGCCAAACTTTTTATATTTATCAACAGCCCGCGCGTGGCGGGCATCGATCATGGCTTTCGGATTTTTAATAAAATCAACTAGATAACGTTCGTCTACGTTTCCTTTTAATCCGCCCAATTGTGGTCCAATACCATCCTGTTTAAAATTATGGCACCCGGCACAATTTTTTTCAAACAATTGACTGGCAGCCGTATCAGTTTGCGCTAACACACTCGTATAATTTACGAGCAAAAAAATAAAACTAACGAGGGTATGCCAACGCAAATAGCAGGTAAGGAAAAATAAATTCATATAGGTAACTGATTAATGAAAATAGCCTAGAGCCCGCATTCCAATCTACTGGACTTGCACCTGAACACACCGCCCAACATGACAAAACAACCAACGTCTGTCAACTACTCAGCCTAACCACTGCACTCGATTGATTAGCAAATAGACAGGTGAGATTTGTTAGTTTTACCGTATACAAACCGACTCAGCTATGACGACGCTTGCACTACTACCGCAACTGCCCCTCACACTCACCGAACGCAGCCTTGCCCCGGAGGTAATCCGGGCTGCCGCCACGTTTGAGGAATACCTGGCTTTCGCTGAACAGTGCGAGTACAATGTGGAATACATCAATGGAGAAATCATATCTATGAGTCAGGCATCGCTGCCCCATGAGTTGCTGGTTGGTCGTATCATCTATACCTTGATCAACCTGTTTGACAATGATGACCAACTAACCGTCTTCAGCAGCAATATCAAGCTATTCATCGAAGCCACCGGCGATTCGGTCAATGCCGACGTGACGATGGTGCAGGGGGCGCCCGACTACCTGCGCTTGCCCAGTGGTAACCTCTCAACGGCCACGGTCAAGAATCCGGTGCTGATCGTGGAAGTGCTTTCTGGTAGCACAATGGCCTTTGACCTGGGCGACAAACTGGACATTTATAAGCAGATCCCGTCACTGCAACAGGTGCTGTTTGTGAGCCAGCACAAGCCGTGGGTAAGCTCATATGCCCGCACCCCCAACCCCACTGAGTGGCTCAATACCAGCGTTCATGCCCTTACAGAGTCCATCACAGTGCTCGATAATACCGTCGCGTTGGCCGACCTTTACAAGAAATTTACGTTTTGATGAACATTGCCGTTTGGCATAATCTTCCCAGCGGTGGAGCCAGCCGCGCCCTCAATCAGCACATCAAAGGCCTGGCCGAACGGGGTCATCAGCTTACGGTCTACACCACCTCGATGGCCGACAGTGCCTACCTCGACGTAGACCGGTACGTGACCGCCACCCACGTGGTGCCGCTCGATATGACGCTTCGTTTCCGGCATCAGTACCGCGATCAGCTTCGGTCTATTGCCTATTTGCCCGATACGCAGATTGAACGGATGCTAACGGCATGCGCGCAATTGGCCGACAAGATCAATACCGGTGGGCACGACCTGCTGTTTGCCAACTCATGCCAGCAGTTTATGATGCCCTACATCGGGCGGTTTGTGCAGGGGCCAAAGCTGCTATATCTCCAGGAACCCAACCGGTCACTGTACGAGGCCTTCCCGAAGCAACGCTGGGCGGCGCTGCCTCCTGCCGCCGGGCGATGGCGCAACAAAGCCTACCGCAAGGCCTTTTGGCATGACCTCTTCGAACAGCGGCAGGCACGCGTACGGGTGCGCGAAGAACTGGCCAACTACCATACCTACGACCAGGTGCTGGTGAACTCGCACTTCAGCAATGAAAGCGTGGTGAAAGCCTACGGACATGGGGCCAATGTCTGCTACCTGGGTATCGACGCGGCGGTTTTTCCCGACCTAAAACTTCCCCGGAAACCCTTCGTACTAGGCCTGGGTGCCCTTTTTCCGCACAAACGTCCCGACACAGCCATCCAGACGCTGGCCCAACTGCCCGCCGCCACCCGGCCGCCGCTGGTGTGGGTGGGCAACATGGGCAACCGCGAGTACGTGGCCGAGATGCAGCAATTGGCCAACCGGCTGAACGTCGATTTTCAGACCCGCGAACGCATCGCGCAGGCTGAACTGGTGGAACTGCTCAACACGGCCTCGTGCCTGCTGTATACCTCTGAACTGGAGCCGTTTGGCTATGCCCCGCTGGAAGCCAACGCCTGCGGCCTGCCCACGGTGGCCATTGCCGAAGGCGGTATCCGCGAGACGGTCATTGACGGACAAAACGGCCTGCTCTGCCCCCGCAACCACGCCCAGCTTGCCGCCGCCGTGGCCCGGCTGCTAACCGACAAGGCGTTGTTTCAGCGCCTGTCTGAACAGGGCAAAGCCTGGGTGGCCGACAAATGGACCATCTACCAGGCCGTTGACCGGGTGGAAAACGAACTACAAAAAGTGCTGAACAACCAGCGTTACATTTAGAAATCGTTCACGTCATATTGGCCCGACACCACGCGCTGATAGTCGGGGTGGCGTTTGAGGTAGGTGGCCACAAACGGGCAGAGCGGCACGATTTTGAGCGAATGCGCGTCGACGTAGTCAAGCACCTGCTTCACCAGATTCGAGCCAATGCCCTGGCCTTCCAGGTCTGGATGAACCTCCGTATGGGTGAGGGCCAGCGTGTGGTCATCCACCCGCTCAAAAACCACCATCGACAGTTTGCCGTCGGTGCGCAGTTCAAAGCGGTGTTTGTCTTGGTTTAGCGCTACCGTTTGTTCAGAAGTACCCATAAAAAGCCATTGTCTGCGTGTGTTGATTGGTAGAAATGACTAACTTCCTTACCCAATTGTTCACCGTAAACCCTAAAAATCATGACTAATTCACTCCGCATCTGGGCCGTTCTCGGCCTGCTGACCCTTTCCTGGGCCTGTGCTCAGCGCCACTCGTCCGACGGCACGCAACAAGCCAGTCTGCTGCCGGTGATCGACACAACCGGCTCTGACCTGGACGCCGCCCAGGCGCAGGAATTTATTGCCGCCCACCCAAACGCAGTAATTCTTGACGTGCGCACTCCCGACGAGTTTCGGGCGGGGCACATCAGGCAGGCCACCAACATCAATCTCTACGATTCGCACTTCGCCAACCAGCTAGCCACCCTCGACCGGGGTAAGACCTACGTGGTGCACTGTGCGGCGGGCCTCCCCAATGGCCGCAGCCGCAAGGCTATAGCCCTGATGGATAGCCTGGGCTTTAAACAAACGCACCACCTGAACGGCGGCTTCAGCGCCTGGCAGCAGGCGGGACAGCCGGTAGTAAAACAGCCCTAGGGCTAGAGGTAACTGCCCGATTGCAGGTAGGTCTGCACGTAATCGTGAATACCTGCTTCGAGGGTATAAAACGGCCGCTCGTAGCCAATAGACCGCAGTTTGGCCATATTAGCCTGCGTGTAGTACTGGTACTTGTCACGAATGTCGGCGGGGGTGTCGATGAACTCGATCTGGGGTTGTAGGCCCATAGCCGCAAACGTGTTGTTGGCCAGATCGAGGAAAGGGCGGGCAATGCCGCTGCCCAGGTTGTAGATGCCCGAATTGCGGCGGTGGTGCATGAGGAATAAACACACCTCGACCACATCTTTCACGTACACAAAATCGCGCATTTGGCCGCCGTCGGTA
The DNA here is from genome assembly GCF_017353255.1 of Fibrella aquatilis. Lineage (GTDB taxonomy): Bacteria > Bacteroidota > Bacteroidia > Cytophagales > Spirosomataceae > Fibrella > Fibrella aquatilis. The sequence continues at coordinate 123,563 of NZ_JAFMYU010000021.1, forward strand.
TAGTCTGGATTGTGCGACCGGAACAGCTTCATACTGCCCGTTTGGCCTATCTGCCGATGGGCGTGAAAAATGACCGATGCCATGCGCCCTTTGTGGTATTCGTTGGGGCCATAGACGTTGAAAAACTTCAATCCGGCCCAGAAAAACGGCTTTCGTTCCTGTTCAAGCGCCCAGATATCGAAGTTATTTTTTGACTCGCCGTAGGGGTTCAGCGGCTTCAGTTGCGAAATCAGCGACTCGTTGTCGTCGTAACCCAGTTCGCCCAGGCCATACGTAGCCGCCGATGAGGCGTAGACAAGCGGGATTTGGTATTCGATACATTTGGCCCAGATTTTCTGCGAATAGGCGACGTTTAAATGCTCGAAAACGGCATAATCAAACTCGGTGGTGTCGGTGCGGGCACCGATATGAAAAAGAAATTCAACCTCCTGATAATTAACGTCGAGCCAGTCGAAAAACTGCTCTCGATCTACGTATTCCTGAATATTTTTTCCGTCGAGATTAGGCTTTTTGTCGGGGTTTGAAAAGTCATCAACAGCGATGATATAATTGAAATTTTCCTGATTGAGCTTTTGTATTAAACAACTGCCGATGAACCCGGCAGCCCCCGTCACAATGATCATGAGACTCTTTTGTTAGACCTAAAATCGATAAGTACCTGACAACGAACCGTTACCTGATTGAAAAAGTGGGCATAAAGGTATCTGTTTTCGGGGTAGCAAACCATACCTTCATTCTAGATTTTGTGGTACTATTCCGCTACAAAGCACTATTATTGATAAATCAGTAAAGCTGGTTTTCCTGCATGGATAAACTTTTGTGTTTGGCTTCAATCAACCACTACTGCTGGTAGGGTAGCTCTTATACGTTTCTGATGGCTGTTGGGTTAACCAAAACCTGATTTGTACTTTCCCGATATGGACCAATATCCGTATTTTTGTGTTTTTCATCCCTACGGCGTTATCTGGCAACCGCCGCTAACAAACCAGATCTATGGTATACATCAGTCGAAAAGAGCATTTCAACGCCGCCCACCGGTTGTTTAATCCCAATTGGTCCGACGAGCGTAATAAGGACGTATTTGGCCCCTGCGCCAACCACAATTGGCACGGTCACAACTTTGAATTGATCGTGACCGTGAAAGGCGAACCCGACCCGGATACTGGTTTTGTAATTGACCTGAAAGTACTGGGCGACATCATCAAGCGCGATATCATCGAGGCCCTCGACCACAAAAACATCAACCTCGACGTGCCGTTTATGCAGGGCAAAATGGCGAGTTGCGAAGTGCTGGTCATGGAGATCTGGAAGATCCTCGATGCCGCCCTGCAACCCCTCACCGAAGCCCGCCTCCACCAGATTCGCCTCTTCGAAACCGAACGGAACTTTGTTGATTATTATGGAGAATAATCCATGACTTACTACCTCATTGCTGGTGAACGTTCGGGTGATTTGCACGGGGCCAACCTGATGGGCGGCATTCGGGCCAATGACCCGGCGGCGCGTTTCCGGGCGTGGGGGGGTGAACAGATGGCCGCCGCCGGGGCCGACGTGGTGCGTCACTACCGCGATCTTGCCTTTATGGGGTTTTGGGAAGTGGTAAAAAACCTGGGCACGATCAGGCGCTACCTGCGCGAATGCCAGGCCGACGTGGCCGCCTATCAGCCCGACGTGCTGATCCTGATCGACTATGCGGGGTTTAACCTGCGGATGGCGAAATGGGCCAAAAAACGCGGCATTCGGGTGTTTTACTACATCTCGCCGAAAGTATGGGCCTGGAATCAGCGTCGTGCTCTAACCATTAAAGCTAACGTTGACCGGCTGTTTGTGATTCTGCCATTTGAAAAAACGTTCTTCGAGCGTTACGACTATACCGTCGATTACGTAGGCAATCCCCTGCTCGACGCCCTGGCGCAGCACCGGCCCGACGAGCGTATTCGGTTCCAATTGGCGCAGTTTCGGGGGGCAAAGCAGTTGGTGGCACTGTTGCCCGGCAGCCGTCGGCAGGAGATCACGGCTATGTTACCTGTGATGCTCGAAACCACTCGACAGTTTCCCGATTACCGCTTTGTAGTGGGCACCGTTGATAACCTGCCCACCGACCTCTACGATGAGCTAATGGCCGATTACCCGGAGGTGGGGCGGGTGGCCAACGCGGCCTACGATCTGCTGGCTGTGAGCACAGCGGCGCTGGTTACGTCGGGCACGGCCACGCTCGAAACGGCGCTGCTGCGGGTGCCACAGGTGGTCTGCTACCGCACGTCGGCGGTGAACTACGCCATTGCCAAACGGGTCATTGCTGTGCCGTACCTCTCGCTGGTAAACCTGATTATGGACCAGCCACTGGTGACGGAGCTTATCCAGAAAACGCTGAACACTAGTCAGTTGGCCAACGAACTAAGCGCCATTTTGCCCGGCGGCACTCGCCGCGAAGCGGTGATGACCGGCTATGATGAACTCCAGCGCCGCATGGGCGAACCCGGTGCCTCGGCCCGCGCCGGAGCGGCCATGGTAAACGCTTTATGCAGTATGCAGTGAAGAGCAGTATGCAGTGGGCTGACGCAGAAGTATTCTTGCATCAGCCCACTGCATATTGTAGAACTGGTCACTGTAATCACTTCCTCGGCAGGCAGTTCTCGTCGGAGAGGGGGTGTGGGCGTACTTCCCAGTTGATTCTGCTGTTGAGCAGAACCCGCATTTCCTGCCGTTTCAGGACGTTGATATTGCCCGAATCGGTGGCGAAAATCAGTTTGTGCTGCGCCAGCACGGCATTAGCACGCCGCACCACCGACTGCGACAGGCTGTCTTCATAGGCGGGGTTACAGTGAATGAACGCCCACATATACGGGTTTAGCTGTCCCGTTTTTTCGTAGGTGCGACTATACTGCTGGAACCGCTTCAGCGACGTTTCGTACGATTCTTTTGGGTCAAGCTGCACCACGTTCGATTCGGGCGGCTGATTGTCGCCAATAGAAAATAGGATAAGCAGGCCAACAATCAGCCCGCCGCCAATGAGCAGGGGCCGGTTGTTGGGTCGCCGTGCCCGGTCAACCACATCACCGATCCGCACCCGGATCGGATTGCTAATGGGAGGTTTCGGCGGGGAGGTGACCGATACGGGAATCGAACCCGAGTTTAGGGTTGGTTTGTCAATGACCGGCTCATAAACAGCAGTCTCTGCGGCTACTGATTCGTCATTTATTACCTTCTCCGCTGTTGGTTCGTGCGGGTCTGGCACAGCTTCAGTAGCAGACGACCCAGCTATAACCGTCTCATTCACAACGGGTTGCCCAGCCTCTGGCTCCTCCTCATCAATACCATCGGCCGGGCGGTCGCTGGGGGGCGTGACTTCTGTTTCCAGCGCGTCGTCGAAGACAGACGCCGCCGGGGTGGGTTCGAACAAGTCGAGTTGGTTTTCAATAGGTGCTTCGGCAACGGGCTGGGGAGCTTCTTTTTCCACCAACACATCGCCGGTTTCGGTGCCTAGTTTTGCCGCTGCGGGGGCCACTTTCGACTTACCGAACCAGGACGAAAACAGGCCGGGCTTAGCTTTCTTCTCGACCACCGGCGCAGGCAGTTCGGCAGGTACAGGTTCGGCCACCAACGGTTCGATGACCGCAACGGGTGGTTTCTTAATCAGCCAATCTTCCTCATTATCAAACAGTTCCGTTTGCTGGCTGTCATAGCCGTTTACCTCGTCATCAGCTACGTCGGCGGGTGGTTCGGGCAAGGGGTCGTGACCGTTTATGCCCAGATTGGCAGCGGCCATCGGCTCGTCAACCTCAGTGATCACCAGCTCTTCTTCAGCAGCGTCGACCGTTAGCTTAGGCTCCACCTCCGACACTTTCTGATCGGAGTGGGTGAGGGCCAATTGTAGCCGGGCCTGTTGCAGCCAATGGGCCACATCGGGAATGGCAATCCGGTCGATGACGGGTTCGAGCACGTTGACCACGCCCGCCCAGTTTTGCTGCCGGAACGCCTGCTCAGCTTCCAGCAAATCGGGTTGCCAGACCAGCAAACTCAATAAATCTTTAGCCGACTGCACGCGCTCGTCGCGGCTGATAACCAGGCATTGCCGGATGATCTGCTGGTAGGGCTGACTGATCCGGCGCATGTCGTCGGGAAACCGATCTTCGCCCGCCTTGCGCCAAAATTCGTAGGCCTCTTCGCGCTGCGTTTCGGGAAATGACCGCCGGGCAATCATGTGTTTGCCCGTAATCAGTTCGTACAGAATGATCCCGAACGACCACAAATCGGCGTTGTAGTCAATATTTTCGGTGCGCAGCTGTTCGGGGGCCATGTAGGTGACTGTACCGATACGCATACTGTTTTGCACAAAAGCCTTGGCCGCTTCGGGGTAGTCGGTCATCATTTTGCTGATGCCAAAGTCGGCAATAACAGGCCGGAACGCGGTACCTTCCGCATCAGTGTAGCGCACCAACAGCACGTTTTCGGGCTTGATGTCGCGGTGAACGATGTTGTGGGTGTGAAGGTGATGCAGTCCCTGCAAAAACTCGTTCACAAACCGCTGCTGCTGGGTGGGGGTTAGCCCCTGCCACGATAGCGCCGGGCTGGTGAGGTTGCCGTCGCGGTAGAACCGCATGACCAGAAATTCGTAGGTACCAAAGGGCGTGGCGTAACGGCCATAATAGAGGTAGCGCACCACAAACCGGTTGGGTGGTACGGCCTGCGTGTGGGCATATTCTTTTTCCAGCGTCAGCGCATTGTCGTCTACGCTGTATAACCGGCGCTTGATGGCCACCTCTTCGTTAGTTTCCAGATCCACGCCGCGGTAGATTTCGCCATGTCCACCCCGGGCCAACGGCATACTATAATCACAGGCAAACTGCCGGGTGAAGTCGTCGTAGGTCAGAAACTGTTGCTTGCTATATTCCACGGTTCAGCGAGTGAGGTTGGGCCGATCTGTTCACGAAAATAACCGCCGGAACCAGTTTCGGTTCTCGGCCTGCCGCCAGCGTTCGTCGGCTTCTGAATCGCCTTCGGCCAGCAACTGAAACGAACTGTCGCTGGCGGCATCAGACACAGCATCAGGTGTTTTGGGCTGCCCATTGGCCGTGGCATAGTCAACGACTGGCTCCTGGACGTGTTCCACCAGTTCGTGGATGTCAGACTGCACCGGCCAGGAAGTGGCCACGGGCGCCGGGGCGGCGGGCATCTCGGCGGGTTCCGGCTCGGCCAGCACGGGCATCGGCACGGGTTCGGCCATGGGCTGCACGGTGGGAGCCATTACTGGAGCCACCATGGGCACTTCGTCGTCGGGGATAAGCGGGGTTGTTAGCGGGGCCACGTCGGCTACGCGGATGAGGTAGCCCGAGTAGTTGTCGCGTGAGCCGTCGGCGCAACAGGCCAGCATGGCGGCCACTTTCTCCTGATCCGACTGTATCGTATCGGCCAGCAGGGTGGTAAGTTGGTCTTTGCTGACGCACTCCAGCACGCCGTCGGTGCAGAGGAAAAAATAATCATCCGGGGCCACGTCCTGGGTTACGTAGACGGTGGCGGTGGTGGGGTTGGTGCTGCCCTGAATGGCCCGCGTGATTACGTTACGGCGGGGGTGGTTGGCGGCTTCCTCGGCCGTGATCTGTTTGGTGCGCACCAACTCGTTCACCAGCGAATGGTCGTCGGTCTGGTGCAGAATCTGGTTGTCGCGCACGTGATATACCCGGCTGTCGCCCACGTGGGCAATGGTGACGCCCCGGTCGTGCAGGCTGAGCATGGTCATCGTGGTCGACATGCCTGCCAGGTTGGCATCGGGTTCGTCGGCAATGGCCCGGTCAAAAGCGGCTTCGATGTAGAGCAGGGCCGCCCGCACAAACGACGAATCGACAGGATCGTCGGCGTGTTGTTTGGCGAACCGTTGCAGCGACTCACCGGCAATAAGGCTGGCCACTTCGCCGCGCTGCGCTCCGCCTACGCCATCGCACACCACAAAAAAGCGGTCGTGGTGCGTGGCACGGCCCACTGGCGGCACAATGTAGTCTTCATTGTTGTCGCGCCGCCCCTGCTGGGTGAATCCCACCGGCGGATAAATCGATACGACTCGGTTCATCTATTTCCCGTTCAAAGCCATCAACGTACGATCTATCTCGCCAATCTTTTCCGAAGCCATCAGCTTAAACGACCGCGTAAACTTCCGGTCGCTCGACAGCTTTTCCAGTTCGGCTTTCGAGGCAGCATACAGTTGGCGGCGTTTTGTCATTTCGTTGCCAAAGGCCAGCATATCGGCCTGCATTTTCTTGGAAACAGCCTCTTTATAATCCAACTCATCTTCCAGTGCTTTCACGTCGGCCTCCAGTTTCTTGCAGTCGCCCCCCCCGCCGCCACCCGCTGCTATGGCCGGTGCGCGACTGTCTTTGATGGCATTGATGGTGGCAATCTGGGTGTTCAGGTTGTCGACTTTCTCCTTCAAACCAGCGTTTTCGGCCTTCACCTTCGATACGTCGTCGGCGTTGTTCTTTATGTCTACCAGGGCAGACCGTTTGGCCAGGTAATTCCGCCGCTCGATGTTGATCCGGTAGAGGTAGGAACAGGCATTGTCGCGCATGGTGAGACGGGCACCCGTAAACAGGTTGTTGCGCTGGAACAGATCTACCCGCCCTTTGAAATCGCTATTCTGCTTTTCGGCGGCCTGCAACCACACGCTCCACGTTTCGCTGGAAGCCGTTTCGGCGGGGCGCTGAGCGTCAATTTCTTCCATGCGCTTCACATACGCCTGCAACGCGCTCATTTCTTTGGCCAGGGTCTGCTGCTCACTCACCGCCTTCTGGTTCAGGCTGCTCCCCCCCGATTTCTTGGCAATCTGGTACGTGATCCCCACCGGAATAGCCGTGATGAGGGCATAAACTAAGATGAAGTTGAACAACGATGCACTGCGCTCGGCTCGGTTAATGGGTTCCATGTGGGGATTTGGGATTTGGAAGGATTTACGATGTACGATTTACGAATTACGATTTATTGCTGACGCATGGGTTTGCTGTAGAGCAAAGGAATGCGTCAGCAATAAATCGTAATTCGTAAATCGTACATCGTAAATCCCTACTTCGTTTATTGAAAACTGTACCCTCCGCTGAACGGGTCGTTGACGCGTTCGGTGGGGCGGTCGGCGCGGTGGGTAGACCGGCGTTGGGTGTCGAAATCATAGTCGGTGTTTTCCTGACCAATGTATTCCAGCTCGGTCATGCGGCGGAAGATCACGCGAAAATACTCCCAACAGCGGTCCAGCAGGGGCAGGTGATCCTGAAGGTGAGCGTGGCGGTAACCCTTGGCAATCACCTCATTGATAGCCACTTCCACGGCGGCGGGTTCAATATTGGTCCAGCTCTGGAAGTAGGGCAACACCAGTTCGCGGGCCAGCGAGGGCGAGTTTTTGTCTTCCTCGCAGAGGCAGTCGAGCGTGGTTTTCAGCAGCCGGGTCATGCGCGTAATGCGCTTGAGATACTCCATCGGCGACTGTTCGCGCCCGCCAAACTGCAAGTGGTTCAGCACGTCGTCGGCACCTTCGGCCACATGCTGCGCCAGCACCCGAATCTGCTCGGCCAGCGGCCCGGCGCGGTAGGCCTGTTCGGTACGGCGTTTGCGCACCACTTTGGCCACAATCAGGTAGGCGTCGCGCTGTACTTCGGCCATGAGCTTATCAAACCGGTTGGCCCAGCCCAGCAAGCCCACGTAGCCGCTAATGGCCGCACAGGCCGGAATAAACGCCTCATCCTGAGCCACTTGCCCATACTTTACCGACAGTTGCCCCACCACCAGGTGGTACGATTCAAACGACGCCGAGGGGTAGTCGGGCGTGGCGGCGGCGCGGGTCATGCCCTCGGCTTCATACTGGTAGCCCGGCACCACGTTGAGGCGATACGTAGGCACCGAAAACGGCGGACGCGGAAACGGCTCATTATTGGCCGGGATACCTTCGGGCTGCCGCACAAACAAATCTACCGACAGCACCACCATTAACTGGAGTTCGTCGGCCATGGGGATGTTGTAATTTTCGAGCAGGGCGGTCAGGTTGGTCGACAGTTCCAGCGGCTGATTGATCAGCTCGATCCGGCAACCGGCCCCGGTAATGGCCCGGCAGTTGCTCAGTTGAATGCGGATATTCTGGTTGCGGTCGGTGATGACCTGAAGCCCAAACGCGGGGGCATCGGAGGCCAGCAGGCCGTAGTTGTAGTTGGTCAGGCCCAGGGCCGCCGTGTCGCGCAGGTGGTCGCTGACGAAGTGTTCAAAATCGGTGAAGTGCTTGCGGGCAATCTTCATCCCGTCTACCCAGTTTACCGGGTAATGTTCCAGTTTTGGCAGCATGGACCGTTGTGTGTGGCAAAAACAAGGCTTAATACACCACCAAAATAAGGTATTGGGGCTACTAGCCGCAGTTTATTTCTACTAAACGAATTACCTCCATAATATAGCTATACAAATCTGGCAAAAAAATTACCGTTCGGCAACGGTTGCAGTCGGGGCTGGAATTTCGCCGGTAGCCTCCCAATCGAGCAGCCACGTCTTATGCGGACCAGAGTGTTGCGAAAAGAACTGGTAGAATGGCAACATATCGCGCTGATAGTCGCCGGTGAGGTAGATGGGTTCGCTCAGCACAATCTCTTTGCGCGGAAAACTAAACCCGGTCAGGATAAGGGGGACGTTGGCTTTCAGGGCCATGTAATAAAAACCTGTTTTCAGCTTGCTCACATCCGAGCGCGTGCCTTCGGGCGTAATACAAACGTGGAGCCGTTTGTGGTGCGCGAAGGTATCGGCCATGGCATCGACCATGTTGGTGGCTTTTTGCCGGTAGACCGGTGTGCCGCCCAACGCCCGAAACAACCAGCCCGAATACCAGGTAAACAGGGAGCTTTTGGCCAGAAACCCCACATACACCTTTACCTCGTGCCGTATCCAGAGGCCAATCGGAAAGTCCCAGTTGGTGGTGTGCGGTGCTACAATCCAGAGTGCCTTGGGCACGGTGGGGTGCGGCCCGGTGATTCGCCAGCCCAACGCGTGGTAGATAAATTGCAGGATGGCTCCGATCATAGGGGAGGTAAGTCCAATGTTTAAGGTCTAAAGTCTAAAGTTGGCTGACGCAGGAGTATGCTTGCGTCAGCTAACTTTAGACTTTAGACCTTGAACATTAAACTCATTAATAGTTTCGCTCTTTGCTGACCAGCCAACGGCCGGCGATGAAAGCAGAAATCAGAAGTACGGCGTAGAAAATTAGTGTGCCGATAGTTGAATACGTGTCGTGTGTCATGTGTGTTGAACCAGATTCAGCCGCAAAGATAAATAAGGGAGTCTTCTGTTTTCAGCCTTCTGTCTTCAGTTGATCCCTAGTCGGTTAACGTGCCCCTGGAGTATATCGCTATATTTCTTAGCCTGCGCCGGTTGATTGGCCTCTTTGTAAGCTTCGGCAATGACCTGCAACGCATACAGTTCGTTACGCGGTGAGGCCGATTCATCATGCGTTTTTTCGTAGTAGCTTAACACCTGACTGGCCCGCAGGCTCATGGTGTCGGCAATCTGGGCGGCCTTTTTGGCGTCGTTCAGTTCCAGGTACAGTCGTACATAGCTGGCCGACACCTGGTCATACGGAATGCTGACGTCGGGCAGCACCGACATACTGTAGTCAAGCGCTTTTTTGGCCATGTCGGGCTTATTTTCACGGATGAGCTGGTCGGCGAGGCGGAAGAACGCGATCCGGGCCGAAATCACCGGCGACCCTTTGTAGGTGTCGTCGTAATACGAGTTCGGGTTGTTCATCTCGCGCCAGAACGTCTTGGTCATCATGTTTTTGTACATGACGTCTGAGTTCACGTAGCCGTCCTGCACCCCTGGCACGGCCACCGGCATGAGGCGATAGGCATAGCCTTCCAACTGCATGTGGTCGCGCAGGTTCAGGTAGCTTTCGTTGCCCAGCGTGGCCGAGAAATAGATGGGCCGCTGCCAGTTGTTGGTGGCAATCATATCGAGCATGATCAGGTCGGGCTTGTAGAGATTGCGCTCGCCAATGTTCCACGTCAGCGTGTCTTTCAGGTACGGACGCAGGGTGGCGGGTACGAAGTTTGCCTTATCCACGGCGGCTTTATCGATGGGCAAAAACAAGGTGGCCGAGGGCAGAATGCTGGCCGTTCCACCCGATTCGAGCGGGGCACGCACGGCGGGGTTGTTTTGCTTGATGAGGCTGATGTACTGCCGCAGGTCGATGCCGTTTTTCACGGCCGGGTTGGCATAAAACAGCACCACATCATTCACGCCCTTGTTGAACTGCTCCATATCGAGCGAGATGGGCAGCGCCTGCGATTCGTAGGTCTTGCGCTTCATCTGCTGAATGTACCACTCGGTGCCCAGCAGGCTCAGGTTACACACCCGCACGTCGCGGCGGAAGCCTTCTACCTCCTGCACGTACCAGAGCGGGAAGGTGTCGTTATCGCCGCCGGTGAACAGGATGGCGTTTGGCGCGCAGGAGTTGAGCAGGTTCTTGGCAAAATCGACCGAATGGTAACGGTGCGACCGGTCGTGGTTATCCCAGCTTTTGAACCCCATCATCAGCGGCACCAGCAGGGCTAACCCCGCCACGAGGCCGTTGCGCATTGCCCCATTTTTGATGGTCTTCTGTAGCCCCTCGGCCAGCGACATCACGCCCAGGCCAATCCAGATGGCAAAGAAATAGAATGACCCTACGTAGATGTAGTCCCGTTCGCGGGGTTCGGTGGGCGGCGAGTTCAGAAATATTTGCAGGGCAATGCCGGTGAAGAAAAACAGCAGCAGCACAATGAGGAAGTCACCCCGCCGCCTGAAGGCTTGAAACACAATCCCCAGCAACCCCAGAATGAGCGGCAGCATGTAGAAATTGTCGCGCCCTTTGTTGTGGGTAAGCGTATCGGGCAGGCCGACGTTGTTCGACCATGGCAGCAGATAGCCCGCCCCCTCGAAGTCGCTTTCGCGCCCGGCGAAGTTCCACATCAGGTACCGCGCCCACATGTGGCCCAGCTGGTAGGTAAAGAAAAAGCGGAGGTTGTCGCCAAACGTGGGTACCTGCCCTTCCTGTAGGCCCAGCCAGTTGCGGTAGCGTTCGGGGTGGTCCGACTGCGTGCTCCAGATGCGCGGAAACAGCATCTCGTCGCCCTTATTATAGATGTATTCGGGCTTATAATCGAACACCGTATAGCCCCCCGCCGATTTGATATAAACGGGTTCGCCGTCTTTCTTGTCGATGGGATTGCCCGCCGTATAGATTGGTCCAAACAGCAACGACCGGCTACCGTATTGTTCGCGCTTCAGGTACGAAATGAAGTTCAGCGCGTCGGCCGGGTCGTTTTCGTTGATCGGCGGATTATAGCTCGACCGCACCAGCACCTGGATAAACGAGGCGTAGCCGATGAGCACAAATGCAAACGCCAGCAGCCCCGTGTGCAGGGCTACCATGTGCTTCCGCCGTGAGCGAATGAGGCCGTAGATGAGCACACCAAAAAACAGAATCACAAACGCAATCATGCCAGTATTGTAGGGTAACCCCAGCACGTTTACGGCAAAGCGTTCCAGCGCAAACGCCGAGCTGGGCAGACCCGGAATAACGCCCGCATTGATGACCGCCAGAAACACCATGCCGATGCAAAAGGCCAGTGCCGTGCCCCAGAACGTGCTTTTTTCATAACGCGTGTCCGAGACCATGTTGGTGCGCATGAGCAAAAACAACGCGCCAATGACCAGTGCCAGGAATATGGTCCGCACGATCACGTCTTCGAGCCAGACCAGCCCAAAATACAGCGCAATGGCCGACACCAGCATCACGGCCATGTCGCGCGGCGACACGCGGTTGTAATGTTTGTAGTAGAAAATCATGGCCAGCGCGGGCAGCGTAACCAGGTTCAGCAAGTGAACGCCAATAGAGAGGCCTGTGAGGTAGGCAATGAGCAGCAGCCAGCGATTGGCCGTGGCTTCGTCCTGAATGCGCTCCCAGCGGAACGCCGCCCAGACCACCACCGCCGTGAAGAACGACGACAGGCCATATACTTCAGCTTCGACCGCCGAGAACCAGAACGTATCGGAGAAAGTATAGATCAGCGCACCCACCGCACCAGAGCCTACCACCAGCAGCGTATCGCCCAGGTCATAATCGGCTTCGGCTTTGTCCAGCGCTTTCTGTGCCAGCATGGTAATAGTCCAGAAGAGGAACAGGATCGTGGCCGCGCTACCCAGCACCGACACCATGTTGACCCAGTAGGCCACCTTGGTAACGTCGCCGCCGGAGAGGAGCGAAAACAGCCGACCCAGCAGCAGGAAGAAAGGCGCACCGGGTGGGTGGGGCACCTGTAGTTTATAGGCACAGGCAATGAACTCGCCGCAGTCCCAGAAGCTGGCTGTTCGCTCGACGGTGAGGGCGTAGGTGACAAACGCGATGGCAAAAATGACCCAGCCCGTTACGGTATTCAGGCGTTTATAAGCAAGCATGTTGTGTAGGATTGAACTGAACTATTGCCCAAAAATAACCAGAAGTGCCTTTTTCATCCTGTTAATTATTCCTAAAGCGAACGAGCGAAGGGTGGAAGCGTGAACTTACCCGCATCTCTGACCTGATTGATCTTGCCCGCAAGCAGGTGGTGACCACCGTCAACCTCGTTATGGTGCATACGTACTTCGAGATCGGACGGGCCATCGTGGAAGACGAACAGCATGGTAACGCCCGTGCCACATATGGGAAAAGCGTTTTAAAAGAGATTTCACAGGAACTTACCGGCCAGTTCGGGAAGGGATTTTCTGTCGACAACCTGGAGAACATGAGGCAGTTTTACCTCGTGTACTCAATTTCCGAGACAGTGTCTCGGAAATTCGTACTCTCCTGGTCGCACTACCTGATTCTGATGCGCATTGACAATCCAGACCAACGGAGCTTCTACGAAATCGAAAGTGCCGCTGGTAGCTGGAGCCTGCGCGAGTTACAACGGCAGATCGACAGTGCGCTCTATGAACGGCTGGCGCTAAGCCGCGATAAGCAACGGGTGAAAGAACTCAATAAGCTCTACCTGCCCGACAAGCAACTGCTTCAACAGAAATTGCTGGAATGGACAGCCCATTTCGACAACGAGTAGACAGACAACTGTACCCCTTTGCTCTTACACTCTTTCGCCATTCACTCTTTCGCTCAAGGTGCCGCTACCTGCATGAGCACGCCGCAGACGTAGCCCATGTAAGTGCCCACGGCGTAGCCCAGGATGGCCATGAGCACACCCACCGGAGCCAGCGCGGGATGGAACGCCGCCGCGACGATGGGGGCCGTGGCCGGGCCGCCGATGCAGGCCTGACTACCCACCGCCAGGAAAAAATACGGTGCCCGCAACAGCCGACACACCAGCAGCATGATGCCCACGTGGAAGGCCATCCAGAGCAGGGCCACCAGCACCAGTCCGGGGTTATCGGCAATGGCCAGGATGTTCATTTTCAGGCCAATGGTGGCAATCATCACGTAGAGCAGCACCGTGGCAATGGTAGACGCTCCTGCGTTTTCTAGCCGCCGCAACCGGGTAAACGACAACCCTACGCCAATGGCTGTAGCCAGGCCAACAAGCCAGAAAAAGGGCGTACCCAGGCTGAACCGGCTTAATACAGGCAGGTTAGTGTTGATGTACTGGGCCAATGGGTTGGCAATGGCGGTGGCGAGGGCCGTGGCACCAAACCCTACCGCCAGCACCTGCACCAGTTGGGTTACGGTGGCCGGTTCTGACGGCTGTGCCCGTTTTTGTGCTTCCACCCGCTGCCGCACATCGTCGACGGCCGAGGCGTCGGCACCCAGCCAACGGTCAATGCGCGGCGCGCGGGCGGCTCCGTAGAGTAGCACTCCCAGCCACAGGTTGGCCACCAGCACGTCGACGGTGACAATGGCCGAAAACAAGGCGTTGCTGGGCTGGAACACTTCTTTGAGCGCGGTTTGGTTAGCCCCGCCGCCAATCCAGGTGCCCGCCAGGGTGGCCAATCCGCGCCAGACGGCATCGGGCCCCACGCCCCCCACCAGCGAAGGTGCCACGTGCGCCAGCGTCCAGACCGCCAGGGGACCACCCAGCATGATACTCACCGCCGACGCCCCAAACAGGATCACCGCCGTGCGGCCCAACCGCCGAAACGCGCCAATGTCGATACCCAGCGTAAACAGCACCAGGCTACAGGGCAGCAGCACCCGCGTTACCACCGTATACAGGGAATCGACGGCGGCGAGGTCGGCCAGTTTGGCGGTGTTGAGCAGGGAGGGGATAAAATAGCAGAGGAGCGTGGTGGGCACGATTTCGTAGAACCGCTGCCAAAAGGGCCGTTGGCTATTGGCCGTAGTGAGCACGGCGGCAATAATCAGAAAGAGAAGGCCGAGGAGAGTTGTAGTAGTCATTTATTGTCATTCGGTGGTCATTTGCTTCGCGTCATTTAGTGTCATTCGATGGTCATTAGGTTGTCAGTTGCAGCGAATGCTAATTGAATGACGCGAAGCAAATGACCACCGAATGACAATAAATGACGCGAAGCGTATAAACAAACAACGCCGGCCTCAAACTGAGCCGGCGTGTCGTAATTACACTTCATCAACAAACTAAAAACCAAATAGCTGTAGGAGGGGGACTCGAACCACCCACGGTGCGGTTAGCTACAGTACAACTTCTGGTGGTCAACCCCAGTCGCTCCTAAGAAACGAGTTCCGCAAAGCGGCATTATACTGCGTTTATCCCTTATCACCACCCCCGAGACAGGAGGGCACGTCTGCCAATTTCGACACCCTACAATGAAAAATAGAACGTTGCCTCGTCTTTACTCTCCGGGCGTCTCATTTCCCGATTAACTCGACATGACAAAGATAAAGGCCCGCTGAGCGTTTTTGCAAGTATCTCATAAATATTCACGAAAATTTATCGCATTTTCAAAAATTACCTACATTTGTTATGAACTCATCAAAAACTCAATGGAAAAGGGGGGCAAAAATTTTGAAATTGATAACGTCGATCTTAAAATCTTGAACCTGCTCATGCAGGATGCCACGATGGCCTACACCGAAATTGGCAAACGGATCTTCGTGTCGGGCGGTACGGTACACGTGCGGATGAAAAAAATGGAAGATATGGGCATCGTGCGCGGGTCGCAGCTCATCATCGACCATACCAAGCTCGGCTGGGATATCAGCGCCTTTTTGGGCATCTACCTCGACAAGAGTTCGTTATACGAAGAAGTGGCCGTGCAGTTGATGAAGATCCCCGAAGTGGTCAACGTGCACTACACCACCGGCATCTACAGCATCTTTGCCAAGATCGTGTGCCGCGATACCCTCCACCTCCGCGAGGTGCTGCACGACAAAATTCAGAAAGTGACGGGTATTCAGCGCACAGAGACGTTTATTTCGCTCGAAGAAAGCGTGAACCGCCCCGTACCCTTCGCCGACACGAACCTGGCAGAAGCTGTAGACAACGGGTAACGACCCCTCGCCACCATGCTCGCTGCTCTTACCCAAACCCTCCGGCAACCCCGGCTCTTACTACTTCTTTACGGTCTCACCCTGCTCCTGGCCCTCCCCCCTACCCTGGGCCTTTTTGGAGCTATCAACACCGAATTCGACCGGTCGCTGGCCCCGCTGACCCTGCTCGACGGTTTCGACTACACGGTTTTTTCTGATTTCATAAACCACCATAGCGGGGCCATTTGGCCACTGCTGCGCACAGGCTGGTACGTCGCGCTGGTCTACCTGCTCACCACCATCTGGACCACCGGCGGCGTGCTCAGCAGCTTCATGACTGACTACCGGGCGGCGTCGTTCTGGCAGTCGGCCACGTATTATTTCGGGCGAAATGCGCGGCTCTTTGGCGTAACGCTGCTGTTTGCCCTGCCCCTGCTGGTGGGATCGTTGCTGGTGGGATCGCTGCTGGTGATTGCCACCGAAGACACCCTCACTGAGCGGGGCATTGCCTTCATTTGCCTGGGTGTGCTGGTCATTTTTTTACTCCTGCTGGCCCTGCTCTTTTGCGTGGCCAACTACGCCAAAGTCATCCTTTTCCGCACCGACGATGCCGTGGCATTTCGGGCGTTTGGCGTGGCAGGCCGGTTTGTGCTGGCCAATCTCTTGGCTACATTCGGGCCGTACCTGCTCATTCTGGCCGTGGGCGGCGCTTTGTTGGCCCTGTATTTCCTGATTGAAGCCGCCCTACCCACCCGCAACTGGCTGATGATCGGGTTGCTCACATTGGTGCAACAAGCCGTTGTGTTGGGGCGAATAACCTTGAAAATATGGGCCTTGCGCGTGGCATTTGACCAGGTCAAACGCTAAAATTGGTCCGTAAACGCCTAAACTTGTAGTATGCAATCTGCCACTTCCTCTAAACCGGCTAACGCCACCGTCGGCCTCTTCAGCTTACCCGTCATCGTAGCCGCCCTGGGTTACTTCGTCGACATCTACGACCTGCTTCTTTTCGGCATCGTGCGCGTACCCAGCCTTAAATCGCTCGCCCTCACGCCCGACCAGATTTCGACCGAGGGCACGCATATTTTCAACTGGCAGATGGGTGGTCTACTGCTGGGCGGCATCCTCTGGGGTGTGCTGGGCGACAAGCGCGGTCGGCTGTCCGTGCTGTTTGGCTCCATCATCACCTATTCGCTGGCCAACATCGCCTGCGGCTTTATCCCCAAAGTGACCTTTATGGACCCCCTCACCTACTACGCCCTAATGCGGTTTGTGGCGGGCGTAGGGCTGGCCGGCGAACTGGGTGCGGGCATTACCCTCGTGAGTGAGGTGCTACCTACCCGGTTGCGGGCCGTGGGCACGTCGCTAGTGGCGGGGGTAGGCCTTTCCGGGGCCGTGGTGGCCTATTTCACCGTCAAACTCTTCGACTGGTCAACGGCCTATTTCATTGGCGGTAGCCTGGGCTTTGGCCTGCTGCTACTGCGCGTGGGCGTGGTCGAATCGGGCATGTTTGCGCAGGTGTCGGCCAACGATGCGGTGAAAAAGGGTGATTTCGGGGCATTTTTCACGAATAAAGACCGCTTTGCCCGCTACATGAAATGCATCGGCATTGGCATCCCCACCTGGTTTGTGATTGGCATCCTGGCCACGTTTGCCAACGAGTTTGGCACCGCGCTGGGCATTCGGGAAGAAGTAAAACCGGGTCTGGCCATCATGTGGTGCTACATCGGCCTCTCCACTGGCGATCTGGCCAGCGGGTTCATCAGTCAGGCACTGGCGTCGCGCAAAAAAGCCGTGACGGGGCTGATGCTCTTTACCGTGCTGGCCACGCTGGTGTATCTCTTCGTTGGACTAAAAACGGCCCTTGCCCTCTACCTGACGTGTTTGGCGCTCGGTTTCGGCATTGGCTACTGGGCCATGTTCGTTACTATCGGGGCCGAGCAGTTTGGTACCAACCTCCGCGCCACGGCCGCCACCACCGTGCCCAATATGGTGCGCGGCCTCACCATCCCGATGACGCTGCTCTACCAATACCTGAAGCCTAATGCCACCGTCATCGGTGCCGGGGCTATCGTGGGCCTCATCGCCTTCGCCCTTGGCTTCTACAGCATCCTCACCATCCCCGAAACCCATGGGAAAGAGCTGGATTTTGTGGAGTAAATTGATTTACGATTTGGGATGTACGACTTACGATTTGTTGCTTACGCAGGCGTAACCCCCCGCCCTAAAGGGTGCCCGCTGGCGCACGA
>NZ_JAFMYU010000022.1 GCF_017353255.1 Fibrella aquatilis
TGGACCTTAGACTTTAAACGTTGAACTAGTTCACGTCTCCCACCAACACCGCCGCTTCGTGTAGCAGTTCAGTGGCGCGGATTTCGTCGGTGAAGGCTTCGATGGTGGCGTCTACTACGTCGAGGGCTACGGGTTGGGCGGGGGTTTGGCTATCGGCCATGAAGCCCGCCAACGCCCGACCCATATACAGCAAATGCAGCGCCGACAGCAGGGTGGGTAGGCGTTGGCCGTGGCGAGTTTGTGGGTCTTCAGCGGACATAGCCTCTTTTTAAACCTATAATGTTTCAGAAACCTTATAGGTTTCCTGCGTACAAACTGGCTACGGTAGCTGCGCTAGAATTAGTACATTGCCCTATGAATTTATTCGTCTACGGCACGCTACGCACCGCCATCAGCAACCCCATGGCGCAATTGCTCCGGCAGCATGGCCAACTACTGGGGCACGGCTGGGTACTGGGGCGGCTGTTTAACCTGGGCTGGTACCCCGGCGCAACCTACGAAGCCGGCAGCGCTTACCGCGTCTGGGGCGACGTGTTTCAACTCACCGACGAAACTATCCTGACCCAACTAGACGATTACGAGGGCATCAAACACCATCCCGACGACGAATACGCCCGCCGTGAAGTGCCCGTTCACATGGCCGATGAGATCATGCCCTGCCAGATGTACGTTTTCCTGAAAGCCAACGGCCAGCAGACCCTGATCGAATCGGGTAATTTTCTGGAGAAATGAGGGGAGCAGGGAGCTAAGAGCAGAGAGGCGCGAGTAGAGAGTTAAGAGGCAAGAAAGTGCCTGCGCCAGCCGCTCTCGCCTCTCTGCTCCCTGCTCTTAGCTCGTATGCATTTGCGCGCCCGGCTGCATCTACACGGAAACAAACTTCTGTGTACTCATGGCTAATTTCGACGACCTTATTTTTGAACACCGCAACAAAGCCTACGGGGCCTATGACTTGCGGAAAACATACCGCTCCACGCTGGGCCGCGCCCTGGTGCTGGGTAGCGTGCTGTTTTTGGGTGTCCTCCAAATTCCCTCCCTCTACGCCCTGGTGAAGCCCGACCAAGCGGCGTTTATGGATGAAATCACGTTGGCGGACGTCAAGATGGAAACCCCGCCCGAAGAAAAAATAGTGGTGCCGCCTAAAGAAGAAATAGCCCCCACGGTGACTATGGTAAAGAATCTGCCGCCCGAAGTGGTAACCGAAGCCCCCGACGATGTACTCCCACCCACGATAGAGGAACTGAAAGTGGCCACCTCCGGCCCCGTCACGCAGGAAGGCGACACCGACATCGAAGTCATCGCCCCACCCGAATCGGCGGCCCCCACGGCGGTCGAGAAGGCCATTGAGAAGCCTGAGGTGCGCGACGACTCGCCCTTCACGGTTGTCGAACAGCAACCCGAATTTCCGGGGGGCATTTCGGCGCTGGCGGCGTATCTGCAAAAGAACCTGCGTTATCCCAGCAGTGCCAGCAGCGCGGGGGTATCAGGCAAAGTGTACCTCAACTTCATTGTCAACTCAGACGGGAGCCTGGTCGACGTGGAGGTAGTGAAAGGCATTGGCTTTGGCTGCGACGATGAGGCCCTGCGGGTGGTGAAAGCCATGCCCCGCTGGAAAGCCGGGCGGCAGTCGGGCCGGGCGGTGCGCGTGAAATTTACCCTGCCCGTGGTTTTTCAACTGGATCAGTAGCGTTGTAAAATTTTGTTACCAGCGTGACCGATACAGTAAGGCTAGTCATCATATATGATAATGACTACCTACTGGGATTTCGATGAGAAACGTTTGTTGGCTGGTCCCATTGCTGTTGACCACATTGGGCGGCTGTGGTGGGTCGAATGGGCAAAAACCGACCGACACGGCCCCCACGGCCCCTACTGCCATTCGGTTCAACGGGCAGTCGTATGAGTTATACTGGCACGGCAAACCTTACTATATCAAAGGGGCGGGTGGGGTAAGCCACCTGGCCCAACTAAAAGCCTGCGGTGGCAATTCGGTGCGGGTTTGGGACGACATCGACGCCGGGCGAATCCTGGACGAAGCACAGCAACTGGGTCTGACGGTTATGTTGGGCCTGTGGGTGGAGCGCGAAATGGAAGGCTTTGATTATGACAATCAGCCCGCCGTGGAGCGGCAATACCAGCGCATTCGGAAAACAGTACTCAAATACCGTCACCATCCGGCTCTGCTGATGTGGTGCGTGGGCAACGAGTGGGCGCAGGAGGCTGATAATTTCAAGGTATACGACGAAGTAAACCGCCTCTCGACCATGGTTCATTCACTGGATAATAACCACCCGGTTAGCACCGCCATCTCGTCAGACAGCGAGCGGGCGGTGCGGCTGGTGAGTCAGCGGTGTCCCAACATCGACATCCTGTCGGTCAACTCCTACGCCCTTACGGCCCAGCTGACGCAGTTTTTGGACAAAGGCGGCTGGAAAAAGCCGTACCTGATCTCGGAATATGGTGCTCCCGGCTACTGGGAAACGACTCTGGCACCCTGGGGCGCGCCCGACGAGCCTACCAGCGAACAAAAGGCCAAATCGGTGCGTAATTTCTACCACGCCTACGTCGGTTCGTACCCTCCCAACTGCCTGGGCGCATACCTGTTCTATTGGGGTACCAAGCAGGAAGAAACCCATACTTGGTTCAGCGTTTTCGATGACGAAGGTCGCGAATCGCCGCTGGTAGGGGTGATGCAGGAGCTTTGGTCGCGGAAAAAACCAGCCAACCTGGCGCCGGTCGTCACGAATTTGCTCATCGACGGAAAGGCCATTGCCCACCAGTCGTTTGCCACGCTGCCGCCCCTGCACCGGGCTGAGTTCGTTGTCAGCGATCCCGAACTTGATTCGCTGTCGTATTACTGGGAAATAAAGCCGCGTGCGCAGTCCGGCACTGACTATGTGGGGGTTCCCCGCCCACCCATCGACGGCCTGCTCGACCGTACCGACTCGCCCACGGTGCAGTTTCGCCTGCCCAGCAAACCGGGTGCGTACCGCCTGTTCGCCAACGCTTACGACGGCCATCACCACGTAGCCACGGCCAATTTTTCGTTTGAAGTAAAGAAGTAAAGCGAGGGTCCGTCTACTCTGCTGCCGTCATCATGGCCGCATGATGGCGGTCAAATGCGGCTCGTTGGCCGAAGACAACACCGCGAATTTCGGGGTACCGCTCCCGCATCAGGTCAATGGCCTCGGTGGTCCAGCGTTGCGCCGTAGGGGCATCTGTTGCCGACATAAGCTGCGTAATCAGGATCGGCTTCTGGCGAATACTGTAGTCGGGATGGGTACGGACGGTGGTATGAAGTGGCTGAAACAGGGCCGCAAATGAATGGCTTTTCCAATCGGCATCAACCACCGGGTTATCTACAACGTCGAAACCCAGCCAGTCTACAACCGAGTCGCCGGGGTAGTGCGCTACCAACGTGGCGGGCCGGGTGGGGCACCAGACCCAGATGATATTGGTGGCCTGCTGCTGACGGCAAAACGACACGACATACTGCCATGTTTTGTCGAAAAGGGCCAGATCACGGCCGTCAGTTAGCCCCCAAGGTCGCGCCGGATCGTCGAAGTGGGGCATAAAACTCACCAGTAGCGGACTGGCATACTCTTTTGCCGACTGGGCAAATTCGGTGAGTGCCTCGTCGCGTTCGCCGCGCAGGATGCTCCGCAGAAAGGCCCGCGTGGCCCCGGTCGAGTCGGCACCCAGCCCGGTTGGTTCAATAAATAAAAGCGGGAATTTGGTAGCCGACGGTCCACTTTTCCGACCCGGAATGGGCGACCCGGCCTCGGCGGGCCAGGCCAGGTGGAAGGGTACCACCAGGGTGTCGGCCCGGCGGCTGGCGGGTGAACTGCCGTCAGGCAGGTAGCCAAGGTAGAACGGTTGCGTGGTGGCAAAGCGAAGGTGCCTGGGCAGGTGGTCGGTGCGCTTGTTGTAAGTAAACAGGCCCATGCCCACGGTGAGCACCAGCACTCCGGCAAAGAGCGGCAACGCCCACCGCCGCAGCCAATAGTAAATGCTGTACCGAAACCGCCACGCCACCAGCCGCATCGACCAGAAAAAATCGGGTCGCCAGGCACCAATCCGGCCTATAAACCGACCAATGGCAAGCAGCGCAACCTCCTGGCCAATGACAACGTTAATGCTCATAATCAGCACGTTAACCAAGCCAAACCCAATCATGAGCTGCGAGTAGACGTTGTTAAGCGTAAACCGGCCGTACCAGTACAAACTAAAGCCGATGGCCCCCAGCGTGAGCAAAATCATGAGCAGGTTTGGCAAAACAAGCACCAGGTTGTTGCGGGGTTTGTCGTCTTTCGGCGTCGGGATGTAAGGCACTTTCACCCGGAAAATGGTGTAGACCAGGCCCAGCAAATATACCCACCATGTGCCACTGGCCAGCACCCCACCCACCAGGTGGAAGCCCGCTTCGTGCCGTTCCACCAGCCACCGCTGCGCATATTGCCGCACCAGAAACGCCGTTAGGAAAATGGGCATGTAGGCCGTGGCAAACACTAGCAGGTCGAGTTGCAGGGGCAGCCGCATCAAGACCAGCGAGAGAATAGGAATCAGAATATCAATCAGTTGCACAGTGCCCAGCAGGTAGTAGAGCGGCAAGGTACCGTAGTGCAGTTTTTGTCGCCACGTCAGCCCACCAAACACGCGGGGGTAGGTGGTCACGAGCAATTCAAACGTGCCCCGCGCCCACTTCAGCTGCTGCTTGTAATAGGCTGATAACGTGGCCGGTACCAACCCATACGATAGCGGCAGCGGCACGTAGGCCGAGGTCCACCCCCTGGCATGGAGCCGCATGGCCGTGTGCATATCTTCCGACAACCCGTTGGCGTGGCCGCCAATGCTGTCCAGGGCTTCGCGCCGGAACGTGCAGTTGGCACCGATAGCCTGGGCGGTGCCGTATTGGCCCATGCAGGTCATCATGGGGCCGTAGAAACTGTAGGTCTGCTCGGTGGCACCAAAGGCTACTACGCTCTCTTTACGGTTGTAATAAGCCTGCGCACACTGCACAAAGCCCACTTTCGGGTTTTCAAAGTAGGGCAGTACGTGGTCCAGAAAATCGGGTACGGGTACGTGGTCGGGGTCGATGACGAGGCAGATCTCGCCAGTGGCCTGTTGCAGGGCGTTGTTGATGTTGCCCGCTTTGGCGTCGGTTTTGTCGGTGCGGGTCACGTGCCGCACACCCATGTCGGCGCACACCTGCCGCAGGTAGGGATCGTCGGCTTCGTCGCAGAGGTAGGTAGTGTGGGGGTAGGTGATGGCCTGTATGGCGCGTAACGTATTGACAACCATGTCATACGGTTCGCCGGGGCAGTAGGTCGTCAGCACGTCTACGGTCCAGTCGCGGGTAACGGCGGGCCGAACGGGGGGCTTCACCTGCCAATAGTGGTACCATTCATGAAGCAACCGGAGCGACTTAAACAGCACCGAGATGGTGAGCAGGGCAAATAGCCAGGAGTACCCCCGGTTCTGCGGCTGGAAATACACCCACAGAAACACCGACATAAACAACAACCCCATGACAATCAGTACCCTTACGGGCCACTGGTCACGGGGTTTCGATGAAAAGTTGTACGCCTCGTTAGGCGAGGATTCAGTAAACGAGGGCCATTTCATGGATAGACTAAAAAGGTGAGGCTGCCTTTTTTAGACTTTAGAAACCTCGAACGGTCAACACGATTAGGCGAAATGTTTAATAGCGATAAAACGTGTGGCCAGCTACAATAGCGGCAATAGATACAAGCAAGCTAAGTCTGCCAAACTAGACGTTAAAACTCGACAGGCTACAAACTGAGCTAAATTTTAATATCAAAGCGGCCATCGGTAATGCGGATTGTATCGCAGCCAGGCTGAACTAATGTGAATGAAAAGCGACCAGATACCACAGAATCATATCGTGTCAGGATTATTTTTCCGTCGATAACCTGTTTTCCAGGTTGACCGCTATAGTAGTAAAAATCCCAGCATTTTTTAGGTAGACTTTCATCTCGGTAATGTACGTCCGAAGTTGAATCAACGCCTATTCGATATGAACCAACAGTGGTTATACCAGATTTGAAAAACAAAATATGCTTTTCGCCCTGATTAATTTGTGCATACACAGAGAGGTTAGTGGTTTTACCATCAGGATTAAGTCCCAGTTCTACTTCCAGATTTTTGGGTTTTCCGAAGCCCACAGCTGGAACATGTCCGCCTGGTAACCATACCTTTCCATTGACCAAACAGCCAAAAGTATCTTTTCCTGTCGTTGTTTCAGAGGGAAGTTCTGGCGGAACTTCATGGTGGCAGCCCAAAAGCTGACAACCAATAGTTAGCCAGATAACGAGAAATACAGACCTGTTCATAACATGAGTTTTATTACAGGACCTTTACGGTGCTAAGAAGGTTGGAATAGCTATATCTTATTATTGGTAAAACTCGTTTACCGTCAGCTTAAATTGGTTGTTTTGAAGTGTTCAGCTATACTTTATCTGACAAGAATTTTGTTAAAACCTCATCGCATAATACTGGCAACGGAAATCCTGTCCAAATTCGTGAATTTGTTTCTGGTAAAGTGGTGTAAAGCCGTTGCGTTCATAAAAGCGCATCAGGGCGGGGCGGGTGGCATCGGTCTCCAGTTGAATCTCGTGGATGCCCCGCTCCAGGCATGTTTCTTTACAGAAATCGAGTATGGGCTGGAATAGATTCTGGCCCGCAAAAGACCGACGTATGGCCAATTTATGAATAATGCCTGCGGTATTGGCTGGTAAGTCGGGGTAATAGATCGGGGATTCCCATTGCAAAATAAACGCCCCCGCCGGTTCGGGGCTTCGGGATGTCGAACCGGCATCGTCCTGGTGGGCGTACATGACGTAGCAGTTGTGGCGGGTGTAGCGGTCAAAGAGGTTGTCGGCCGTCAGTGTGCCTGGTTCCCACAGCACTTGCCCGCCATCGACAAGCCATTGCGCCACTTCCCGTACGATGTGCAGGAACACCTCAGGCTGGTCATTTCGGAAGGTATAAGTCATTGTTGCTCATCAACGGCCCTTGGTCAGTGGGCCGAACTTGGTACCGAAGAAATCATTGGCGTTCCAGACGGGGCGGGTGTCGGCCTGGGCGGTGAGGTAGCCAATCAGGAATTGAAGTTGTACGTGTCGGGCTGCCGCGTTCCAGTCGAAGGGCTGATTCATATCGTCCTGCGGGGTGTGGTAGGTGGTGGCCCGCCAGTCGAGGTTGAGTTTGGTGCCGTCGCGGTCGTCGCCGGTGGTCGAGCCGCTTTTGATATAAATGGCCGGAATGCCCTGCCGCACGAAACTGAAATGGTCGGACCGCATAAACACGGACTGTTCAGGAATGGGGTCTTTAGCTATTTGTACGCCCACAAACTGCGCCGCCGCTTCCACGGCCCCCTTCATGCTCGAATGCTCGGAGCCGTAAGGCACAATATCGAGCAGGGGGTGGAAGAAAAACGGCATGTCGAGACACAAATTCGCCACGATGCTGGCCCTGGGCACGGTGGGGTTGGAGGCGAAATAGTCCGAGCCAAGCAGACCCATTTCTTCGCCCGTGACGGCCACAAACAAAATAGACCGGCGCGGGGCTTTGGGCAGCGACGCCAGCAGCCGGGCCGTTTCCAGGTTGATGGCCACCCCCGATGCGTTGTCGTGCGCCCCGTTGTTGATCGAATCGGGTTTGGCGGCGTCGGGGCGTCGGTCGGGCGTAATGCCGAGGTGGTCAAGGTGCGAGACGTAGACCACGTATTCGTCTTTCAGTTTCGGGTCCGAGCCGGGCAGCAGGCCCACAATGTTTTCGCCAATAAGTCCGTCTGTCAGCTCTGTTTGTGTTTTGGCGCGAAACGACACCATCAGCGGGAAAGCCTGCGCCTGCCCTAGATTGGCCGCTTTTCGGGCTTCATCAAACGATTTCGGAGCGCTATCGAACAGCAGCCGGGCGGTTGAATCACCGAGCGAGGCCAGTACCGCCAGTTGCGGAAACGTGCGTTGCACCTGCCCCCTGGCGTCAGTCCAGCGGTAGGTAGCCTGTCGGTTGCGCGGCGCGTTCGATTCGATCCTGGCGCGAACGTCGGTTGGCAGGCTGAACGTGATCATACCCACTGCCCCGCGTGCCGCCGCTACTTCGGCCTTCGCCGACCCTGAGTAGGCGCGTTGGTTAGACGGAAACGTAGCTGGTGCGCCGTTGAAACACGCCACGATCTTGCCCTGCACGTCAATTTTGGCGTAATCGTCGTAGCCCAGTTCGGGAGCCGACACGCCGAAGCCCACAAACACCACCGGGGCCGTTACCTCGCTAATGGGCCTGCCGAAGTTGGGACTAAGAAAGAAGTTTTTGCCATACGTCAACGCCTTTGCCTGTCCGTTGCGGATCATCACCAGCGAGCTAACTTCTTCGCGCACCTGTGCTTTCCGCAACGGCACCGCCTGCCGGAAGGTGCCGGTGGGGCTACCGGGCGTGGCTACACCGGGCTTAAACCCCAGCGTCTGAAACTGTTTTTCCACGTACTGCGCGGCCAGTTCGTAGCCCGGAGTGCCGGGTTTCCGGCCCGCCAGTTTATCGTCGGCCAGGTAGCGCATGTGGGCTTCGATAGCCTTGGGCCGCACGTTTTTGGCCACTTTCTGCGCCTCGGTCGGAATGGGTGACCTGGCTTGACCGGGTTGGGCAACAACAACTTGTTGAGCTAATTGTAAAATGCTGATTATCAGAAATGTAGTCGTAGATCTGGCGCACATGTGAGGCTATAATTACGCGGTTTGACTAGACGGTTGGATGACGAAGTAAGTTAGCGAAAACGCGTGATACTGCCTTTACTTAATTCGTAGCCAGCGCTCCTTCTTTCAGCGCGTAAGTGGACACCCGCAGGCTGGTGAGGCCGTAGCTTTTCAGCACGAAGTCGATAAGGCAAACAGCTACCACAATCATGTCGACGCGCAGTTCGATCATGCCGGGCAGGGCCAGGCGCTGAGCGCGGTTGCGGGTGGTGAGCAGTTCGTAGTAATGGTAAAACGAGGCCAGGGGCAGGTCAAACGCGGCCTGACCGGCAGGGGGCCACGCGCCGGTTTCTTCGTGGAAATACATATCGATCAGCGTGTCGAACGTGCCCGATGAACCTACCAGCACCGAGGGTGGGTATTGGTGTACGGCGTTGGTGAGGGGCAGGAGCTGCTCCTGCAAATAGCCGTGCAGCCGGGCCACGGCGGGCGGGGTGATGATCTCGGTTTCGGCCATGAACCGCTCCATAAGTCGCTGACCACCAATCTCGAAACTCTGTTTCCAGAACACTCGGTCGCGGTTGCCAAGAATGAATTCCACGCTACCCCCGCCAATGTCCATGACCAATGCCGTAGGGGCAGTCGCGTTTATAGCCGTCACCGAAACGGGGTCGAGCACACCCGATGCCCGCACCCCGGCGTAGATCAGCGCGGCTTCTTCGTCGCCGGAGATAACGCGGATAACGAGGCCCGTTTCCTGCCTGACGCGCTCCACGAATTCGGCCTGATTCTGCGCTACCCGGATGGCCGACGTGCCGTAAACGGCCACGCTGTCGGGGCTGATCTGATGCTCGTCGAGCACGGTGCGGTAGTAACGCAGCACGGTCAGGGCGCGGTCTATGGCGTCGGAGGTGATGATGCGCCGGGCAATCCCACCGCTGCCATTGGCCGAGCGACCAATTTTGGCGGGGCGACTATCGCGAAAAAGGGTTTTAACGGCCTGATTAGGTATTTTTTCGACAATAAGCAGGTGGAATGTGTTGGTGCCTAGGTCGATGACTGCTTGTTTCATGCTACTATTTCTGCTACTTTTGCAGTCCGTTTTGCAAAACACAAAAATACCGGTATTACATGATTATCATTAACGTAAAAGAAAACGAATCGATTGACAAAGCCCTGAAGCGGTTCAAGAAGAAATTCGAAAAGACAGGTGTGTTGCGTCAGCTGCGCTCACGTACTGCCTTCCAGAAGCCTTCGATCAGCCGTCGTAAGGATGTCATTCGGGCTGCCTACAAAGAACAAAAGTACGGCAACCACACCCAGCAGTAGTCGGTATTAACCGGCGCGCCCGCTTCGCAGAACCGGCGTTCATTAGCTCTGTTTACCCAGTTTGGCATCGAATTGACGTTGGCATTCGCCATCTTCACCGGTCCAACCCAGGTAGGTAAAGCCAATGAATGCCGGTTCTGATTTTTTACAGCATATCCGCTACGAGAAGCGCCTGAGCCACCACACGCTGGTAGCCTACGAAAACGATTTGCTTCAGTTTACGGAGTTCTTAGCAGAGCAGCACAGCGGCACTCCCCCCGAACAGGCCGATCATGTGCTGGTGCGTTCGTGGATCGTGCACCTGGTTGAAAGCGGCCTCGACAAGAGCACCGTGAACCGGAAAATTGCCACACTCCGGGCCTTTTTTGGTTTTCTCCTGCGCCGAAAAGTCATCACCATCGACCCGATGCAAAAGGTAGTGGCCCTGAAGATGAGTAAGAAGCTGCCCACTTTCGTGGAAGAGAAACCGATGGCTACCCTCCTCGACGACATCGACTTCCCCGATGATTTTATTGGCCTCCGCGACAAGCTCGTGCTGGAACTGCTCTATGGCACGGGCATCCGTCTGAGTGAACTGACGGGCCTGAAAACGAGCGACGTCAACCTCTACAACCGCACGATCATGGTGTTGGGCAAGCGCAACAAGCACCGCCTTGTGCCGCTTACGCCCCCGCTCGTCACGCTTATTGGCCAGTATCAGCACCAGAAAAGCCAGTTTTTCGACAATAAAGCCGATGATAGTGTGCTGATTGTCAGCGATAAAGGCATTGCGGCTTACCCGGTGCTGATTCAGCGGATCGTGAAAAAATACCTGACGCTGGTCACTACGCTCGAGAAAAAAAGCCCCCACGTGCTGCGCCACTCCTTCGCTACGCACCTGCTCAACCGTGGCGCTGACCTCAACGCCATTAAGGATCTGTTAGGCCACAGCAGCCTCGCCGCCACCCAGATCTACACCCACACGAGCCTCGCCAAACTGAAAGACGCCCACACGCAAGCGCACCCGAAGGGAGGAAAGAAAGAGTAGGGATGTAGGGATTTACGATGTACGAATTACGATTTTTGCTTACGCGCTAGTCTGCTCTACAGCAAACCCTGGCGGCAGCAAAAATCGTAAATCGTAATTCGTACATCGTAAATCCCTACTCGTTCACATTCTCAAACACCCTTCCCCCCGGTGCCGTCAATAAATGCACGTTATGATCTAGTAGAAAACGGCGGGGGCTGCGCTGGCCGGATTGGTAGAAATGGGTCAGGAGCGGTCCGGCGGTGGGTTCCCAAAGGCTCACGAGGGGTTCGGGGCCTCGGTGGTCACTGTCCCAGAAAGCGGTGGCAATGGCCGACGGGTTGCGGCCCATGAGCAATGCCGAAAGGGTAGGGGTGTCCAGGTTGGGCAGGTCGCAGGGGACCACGAGCCAGGCGGCGTTGGGGTAGGTCTGAAAGGCCGTTACTAATCCGCCCAGCGGGCCACTGTCGGGTTGATTGTCGAGCAGTAAATGGCTGTAAGTGAACTGGTTAAACTGCGATTGGTTTACCGACCAGTACACCCGTTCGCAGAGGGGGGCCAGCAGGTCGGTGAGGTGTTCGCGCTGGGGTTTTTGGTGATACACAATCCCCGATTTGTCGCGCCCCATGCGGCGGCTTTGCCCACCCATCAGCACCAGTCCATAGAGGGGTATGAGACGGCCCGACGCCAAATCAGCGTCAGGGTTCATGCCGAAAATCGCGTTTGCCGCCGGTCTTCTCCAGCAGCCGGGTTTCGCGAATGACAATGTCGTGCGACATGGCTTTGCACATGTCGTAGATGGTCAGCGCCGCCACCGATGCTCCCACCAGTGCCTCCATCTCCACGCCCGTTTTGCCCTCTGTAGATACCGTGCATTCGATGATCACTTCCTGTCCAACCGCCTGAATATTAAACGAACAGCCGTCTAGCCCCAGCGAGTGGCAGAGGGGAATAAGGTCGTCGGTGCGTTTGGCGGCCATAGTGCCGGCAATGCGGGCGGTCTGAAAAACGGGTCCTTTGCGCGTCTGAATATCGCCGCCGTCGAGGTGCTGTAGAATGGCGTCGCCAAGCACCACAATACTGCGGGCTTTGGCCGTGCGTTTCGAGACAGTCTTAGCCCCTACGTCAACCATAGCGGGGTTCCCTTCGGGTGTGAGGTGTGTAAGCATGGGGCAGTTAGCAGAAAGCAATGACTAAAATGCTGAGCAATCAATTATAGGACGCTAAGCTAATTGATAACTGCACTGATTGATAGGTTTGTTTTTTGAACAGCTTCGCGCTGGTGTGGCTGACGCGCGGCCCCGCGGCGGCGGACCGTCTCGACTGCGCTCGGGGTGACAACGAACTTGAATCAAGCTAGGATGCTCTCTTATTTGCCTGGTACGCCAGCCCGGTGTCACCCCGAGCGCAGTTGAGGGGCACGATGCGCGAAGTTATCCGAGCAACAAACCTATCAATCAGTGGAGCTAACTGCTCATTGATAACTGATAACTGTCCGCTCCGGCGTTACCTTTGCAAATAGACATTCGTCGCATAACCATGTTTAGTTTAGCTTCAATTCTTCGTCCGCATATCCTTAGCCTGACGCCCTATTCGTCGGCGCGGGATGAATACACGGGTACCGAGGGCGTCTTTCTCGACGCTAACGAAAATGCCCTGGGATCAACCACCAGCGCTGGTCGCTACAACCGCTACCCCGACCCCCACCAAACGGCCATAAAAACCCAATTAGCCCCAATAAAGGGCGTAACGAAAGAGCAGATCTTTCTTGGAAACGGCTCCGACGAACCCATCGACCTGCTCATCCGCGCCACCTGTCGGCCGGGTCAGGACAACATCGTGATTCTGCCGCCTACCTACGGAATGTATGAAGTATCGGGCAACCTGAACGACGTCGAGGTGCGCAAAGTACCGCTCACGGCTGAGTACCAGCTCAACCTGCCTGCGGTGCTGTCGGCCATTGATACCTATACGAAAGTGGTCTGGATCTGCTCACCCAACAACCCCACCGGTAACCTCATTGACCCCGCCGACATCCGGCAGGTGCTCGCCGCGGCCCAGTCGGCGCTGGTGGTGGTGGATGAAGCCTATATCGATTTCGCCGGGCCGGATTATGCCTCCTGGACCACGCAACTGGCCCAGTACCCCAACCTGGTGGTGCTGCAAACGTTCTCGAAAGCCTGGGGCCTGGCGGCGTTGCGGCTGGGTATGTGCTTTGCGTCGGTTGACATCATCCGGGTGCTGAACCTGATCAAGCCGCCTTACAACATCTCGGCACCCACGCAGGCATTAGCCCTGGACGCGCTGGATCACGTGGCCGAAAAAAAACAGATGGTGGCCGACACCCTGGCCGAGCGCTCCCGCCTGGCCGAAGGTCTACGCCGCCTGCCCACGGTGCAGCAGGTTTTCCCCAGCGATGCCAATTTCCTGCTCGTACGCTTCGACGACGCCAACGATATATTCAATCAATTAATTGATAGTCAAGTTATTGTGCGGAATCGGTCGGCGGTGACGCGTTGCGAAGGCTGCCTGCGCATATCGGTAGGTACGCCCGCCGAAAACGACCGACTGCTGGCTGTGCTGGAAAGCATTGCCGTTGGTGCCTGATAGTTACCACCCACTTTTTCCAACCGCTATATCGCTTCCATGCGTACCCATCATCTACCCATCATCGGGCTTTTGGCCATACTGCTGAGCCTGTCGCATACCGCCTCGGCGCAGTACACCAACTGGGCGTTTGGCTTCCGGCTGGGCGAACCGTCGGGGGTGAACATCCGCAAATATTTTGGCGATAATCATGCCTTCGACCTGAACATCGGTACCTACGGTGGCTTGTACGGCAACGTGCGTGATTACCGCTCGGGCAAGTACAAAACCGTGGGCCTGAGTGTGCAGGGGCACTATTTGTGGCACGACCGGCTATTTGCCAACGAGAATTTCCGGGGCTATTATGGCTTCGGTGGGCAGATCAACAGTCGCCGCTACTACCCCGACCGCTTTGCCGCCACCAACGATTACGAAAGCGGCCTGGGCCTTGGTGGCTCGGCGGTGGCAGGAGCTGAATACTTTGTGCCTGGTAAGCAATATTCCATCTTCGCCGAACTCGGCGTATACGCCGAAGTCCTCCCCGCCCCGCTGTTTCTTAACGTCAGCTCAGGCGTGGGTATTCGGTTTAACCTTTAATGATTTACGATGTACAAATTACGAGTTACGATTGTTGCTGACGCGTGGGTTTGCTGTAGATCAAACAGACGCCGCACCGGCGGACCGGTCAGCAATAAATCGTACATCGTAAGTCGTACATCGTAAATCCCTTCCTTTGTTCACCATCTACAGTGCGTCGGCGGGGTCGGGGAAAACGTATACCCTGACCAAAGAGTACCTCAAGCTGGCCCTTAGCGGGGGTAATACAGACGGTATGCCCGCGTCGGTGGGGGAGGCCAAGGGCTACACCGGCACCTATTTCCGGCATATTCTGGCCATCACGTTTACCAATGCGGCGGCGGCAGAACTGAAAAACCGGGTGCTGACCGAACTGGAAGCGATGGCCAAACCCGCCGAGCTGAAGGGCGACGGCACCGTCCGGTACAGCGACATGCTGGGGCACGTGGTGGCCGAACTGACGGGCCACCAACCCGGCACCGACGCCTTTGAGCCGGCTATGCTGCTGGTCAGAAACCGCGCCGAGACTTTGTTTCAAGCCATTTTGCATGGCTATTCTGACTTTGCCATCACCACCATCGACTCCTTCACGCAGCGGCTGGTCATGGCCTTTACGGATGAGTTGGGCCTGCCCTACGCCTTCGACGTCGAGATGGACACCGATCAGGTTTTGGAAGTAGCCGTCGATAACCTCATCGAACGGGTGGGCACGGAAGACATGGCCGAGATCACCGAGATCTTCCATCAGATCATGGCCGAGACCACCCGCGAAGGCCACAGCTGGCATCAGGTGGCCAAAACCCTGCAAGACTTCGGGCACGTGCTCACCTCCGACCAACACTATACTGCCGTGGGGCGGCTGGCCGAGCTGTCGGCTATGCAGATTCGAGCCATTCGGGGGCAGTTGCGCACCTTCCGCGAAACGGTGCATCAGCAGATGCAGGCCCACGCCCAAACGGCCCTGGGGCACATGGCGCGGGTGGGCGTGAACGTGGATGATTTTAAGCTGAAAAAAGGCGGTATCGCGGGGTATTTTGAGGCCGTAGCGGGCGGCGAAACAAGTAAAGAGGCCAACGCCACCAGCCTGAAAGCCATTGACAACGACGAGTGGTACGTGAAAACGATCCCGCTCGGTACCAAAGTGGCCATCGACGGCATCGCCGACGATTTGCGGGCGTGTTTCCGTGCCATTCAGGATGAGCAACAAGAGTCGGGGAAGTTGCTCACGCTGGTGAATGCCGTTGACCCGCAGTTGCAGAAAATGGCCCTGCTGCAACAGATTCGGGCCGAATTTGTGGAACTGCTCCGTAAGGATGGCCGCGTGCACATCTCCGAATTTAACCAGCGGATTAAGGCCATTGTGGAAAGCGAACCCGTCCCATTTTTGTACGAACGCCTCGGCAGCCGCTACAACCACATCCTCATCGACGAGTTTCAGGACACCTCGCGGCTGCAATTTGCCAACCTCATGCCGCTGATCGAAAACGCGCTGGGGGCAGGCCACACGAACCTCGTGGTGGGCGACGGCAAGCAGTCGATCTACCGCTGGCGGGGGGGCGACAAAGATCAGATCGTGGCCCTCCACCGTCGGCAACTCACGCAGCTACAACGCATTCACGGGGCCGAATCCTGGACCGCCGAACGGATCGGTACGCTCAACGGCACGATTCAGTCGCAAACGCTGGGGGTTAACTACCGGTCGGCGCGGCCGATTGTGGCGTTTAATAATAGCCTGTTTTCGTTTCTGGCCGACACATATTCCGCAGATAATGAGCACGTTGGCTTGGTCTATGACGCCCTCCGTGGCTTTGTGCAGGAACCCCGCCCCACCGCCCCCGATGATGCGCACATTCAGTTCGATTTCATCAGCAAAGACGACCTTGCCCTGCCCGCCACCGTAGATAGTGAGATGGTCCGGCTTACGCTGGCCTACATTGAGCAGGCCCGCGCCGAGGGCTACGCCTACAGCGATATGGCCGTGCTAACCCGCGAAAAAAAGGACGCCCAGGCGGTGGCCAACGAACTGAACCGGCAGCAGATTCCGCTGGTATCGGCCGATTCGCTGTCGCTGCAATTCTCCGACCCGATCCGGTTTTTGGTGGCCCTGCTGAACCTGGTTTGTCGCCCCGGTCAGCGGCCTCTGCGCTATGAGGTGCTGTATTTGTTTCATACGGTGGTGAAATTTGAAGTGCCCACCGACCACCAAACTGAAGCTATCCGGCTCGTGGCCGATTCGACCGACGAGGCGGGCGTGTTCGCTTACATGGCCACTGAAGGTTTTGCCGTTGACCCCACTGGTCTGGTGCAACTGAACGTGTATGAACTGACCGAACGGCTGGCCCACGGCTTCAAACTCTTTGGCCGCACCCATGATCAGCCGTTTTTGTTCCGGTTTCTGGACGAAATCATGACGTTTAACAACCGGCAGTCGGGCCACCTTGCCGACTTTTTAACCTACTGGGAAACCGCCCGCGTGAAGGTGGCCGTGAGCGAAAGTATCGCCACCGACGCCATCACGGTGCAGACCATCCATAAAGCCAAAGGACTACAATTTCCGGTGGTCATCGTGCCCTTCGCCGACTGGGGCGTTGACCCCAACACCCGTTCTACAATGTGGCTGAACCTCGACGATGTGCGGGCCGAACCGTTGCAAATTCCGTTGCCGGGCGGCGGGTCGCTGCGGTTGCCCACGGCGCAGGTGTCGGTGCGGCGCGACCTGGAAAACGGCCCTGATTCGGTCAGGGAGCAATATTTGTACGAAGCCGAGAATTTGTTTCTCGAAAACATGAACCTGCTCTACGTGGCTTTCACCCGCCCCGAAGACCGGCTCTACGTGCTGGCCGAACGCACCAAACCCCGCGCCAACGCCAAAGCCGACGACGACAAACCAACCACGGGCGGGCGGCGGACGGTGGCGCAGTGGCTGCAACAGTTCCTGGACCAAAGCCCCGCCGCCGCCCAAACCGGCTGTTGCTGGGAAGAGGGTCGCAATCAGTACATCTGGCAGCAGGGCATACCGAAGCAGGTGGTTTCTCAACGTGACGAGACAAAGCCTGGATCAGAACCTATTCATTTACAAGGGCTTATGAGCGGGTCGCGGGGGCAGAACATGCAGTTGCGCCGTCAGGCCGAGCGCGTGTTCGATACCCGCACGTTCGAGCGTACGCGGGAGCGCGAACGCAAACTCTGCGCCGCCCTGAGCTTGATCAAGGGCGCGGGATGCGTCGATAAATCGCTGCGGCAACTGGTGCGCGAAGGGGTGATCCGGGCCGTGGAAACCGACGAACTGCAACGGATGCTCTCGGCCATTGTGCGTCACCCCGCCCTGACCGATGTCTTTGGCTATGACCGCCGCATCGACACCGACCGGGGTATTCTGAGCAAGCGTCCTGTGCAGGGCGCGCCCCACCGAGTAGTGCATCGCCCCGACGGCCACGTGGTGCTGATCCAATATGGCAGCCCCGCCGAACAGACCGAATCGTGGCTGGTTACTTTTGTGGACCTATACCGCCAAATGGGCTACGATTCTGTTGAAGGCCGCGTAGTCTGGCTCGGCAACGAACCAACGGTCACGTTTTTATAAAAAGTGGTAAGTGATGAGTGGTTTTTTGTCATCCCGACAAAGGAGGGATCTACTTTCCTAATGCATACTGTGCTTGAAGGAAAGTAGATCCCTCCTTTGTCGGGATGACAAAAACTCTACACGCGCCAGCCACTCACCATTTACCACTCATCACTTACCACTCACTTTTATGCGCTTTATCTACAGTTTCATCTTCACAATCAACACAATACTGGCCGTTGCTCAAACGCCATCAGAGTCACCCTATACCCTGAAAACTGGACGCGAGGCGGTGCTACTGGGGGCGGGCGTGGCTTCGTACGGGGCGGCGTTTGTATTTAACAAAAAGCTCGATGCCTTCACGCCCGCCGAGGTGCAGCAGCTCAACGTGCTCAACATTACCCCCCACTTCGACCGGCGGGCCACGGCCAATTACTCTGCCAGTGCCGCCCGACTTAGCGACGTCACGCTTGTTGCCGACATAGCCCTTACGGGGGGCGTGATCCTGGCCTGTCGCCGACCAACGGTTGGTAGTGGGTTCTTTACGAGCGACTTATACACCGTCGGGGTGATGTATGTGGAGACCATGCTGCTGACCAATGGCATCAAAAGCACGGTGAAAGATGCCGTAGAGCGCACCCGTCCATTTGCCTATAATGCCGCCGCGCCGCTAGACGATAAGCTGGACAAAGATGCCCGGCGGTCGTTCTATTCGGGCCATGCCTCCAATGCCTTTGCTACGGCGGTGTTTGCGGCGGAAGTGTTCCGGCATTACTACCCCAACTCGAAGGCCAAACCCTGGATCTGGGTAGGGTCGCTGGGGTTGGCGGCGGGCACGTCATATTTGCGGTACGAGGCCGGGCAGCATTTTCCGAGTGATCTGCTGGTGGGTGCGGCTATGGGGTCACTGGCGGGCTGGGGTATTCCGAAACTGCACCAAAACCGCACGGGTAGCGCCCAATCGGTGTTGACGAACATGACGGCCATGCCCTGGAGCAACGGCCTCGCCAGCGGCGTATATTTGCGCACCCGTTTCTAAGACATGACCAAAATCTCCGATCATATCCGGCAGGCCAACGGCAAGCCCATTTTTTCTATTGAAGTAATCCCACCGCTGAAAGGTGATTCGCTCAAAAACCTGCTCGATAATATCGAGCCGCTGATGGAGTTTAAGCCGCCGTTTATCGACGTCACCTACCACCGCGAAGAGTACATCGAACAGCCCCAGCCCGACGGCACCATACGCAAGATTGTGACCCGCAAACGGCCCGGCACGGTGGGTATTTGTTCAGCCATTATGCACCGTTTCCAGGTCGATCCCGTCCCGCACGTGCTCTGTGGCGGCTTCTCGCGCGACGAGACCGAAGATTTCCTTATCGACCTCAACTACCTCGGCATCGACAATGTGCTGGTGCTGCGGGGCGATCCGGCCAAGCCGTTTAAAACATTCAAGGCTAAAGAAAATGGCTATGCCTACGCCTCAGAACTGGTAGAGCAAGTGGCTAATATGAACCAGGGCGTTTATCTGCACGAAGAAGATAAGCCCATGGCTCCCAGTGACTTCTGCGTGGGTGTGGCGGCCTATCCCGAAAAACATTTCGAGGCTGAAGACCACGACATCGACTTTGAGTACCTCCGCCAGAAGGTAGCCAAAGGGGCCGACTACATCGTGACGCAGATGTTTTTCGATAATGCCCGCTACTTCGATTTTGTGGCCCGCTGCCGTGCCCACGACATCCACATTCCTATTATTCCGGGTCTGAAACCAATCAGCACCCGCAAGCAACTGGAGATCCTGCCCCGTCTATTTCACCTCGACATGCCCGACGATCTGGTCAAAGCCGTGTCTGCCTGTGAGAACGACACCGATGCCCGGCAAGTGGGTATCGACTGGAGCATTCAGCAGTGCCGCGAACTCATTGCCGCCGGTGCGCCCGTGCTGCATTTCTACACCATGGGTAAGGCTGACAACGTCCAGAAAATAGCGCGGGAACTGTTTTAAGATCAACTTAGGTGTGCCTATTTTTGAGTTAAACTAAATCCTCAGCGACTATGCGCCCAATTTTATGTTTGATTGTTAGTCTGATTAGCTCTGTCAGTATAGCCCTCGCTCAAATTCCGGAGCCTTCGCCTGATATGGCTACGGTGGTTTTTTACCGTCCGCCTCAGTTTGCTCGGGCTGGTGTCAACTTCACCATCCGCGCTAATGGTGCGGAATTGTGCCGACTAAGCAACAAGCGTTACTTTATTCAGAAGTTAAAGCCCGGCCAAACGGAGTTCACGTCGGTAGCGGGTGGGCTAAACATACCCGACAAAGACGGGATCAGCATGAAGCTGGAAGCCAACAAAGTATATTACTTTCAAGGCGACGTGAAGGTGCGCTTTATGAGTGATAAATTGGTGCTGACCGAGGTAACAGAGTCAACAGCACAGAAAAAACTGCCTGAAATGAAGCCCGATAACTGTATGACAGCCAGCAATTAAGTTCAGGTTTAAGTAGTGTGGCCAGGTACAAATGAGCGATGCCATCACTTACAGTGATGGCATCGCTCATTTGTACCTGGCCACACTACTTAAACCTACGCCACCGTTTCTTGCTTTTTCTGCATACTCGCCAGGTGGTGAGTGGTGTGGTAATCGGAGAATAAGAGCATTTCCAGGCCGGTGACGGGGCCAATGAGGGGGTGTTTCCAAACGGTGTTGGTCGTAAGCTCCTCGTCTGATACACCCGCCAGTGTTGCCGCCACGGCGGCAACGGTTTGCTGCCAGGCGGCGCGTTGTTGGGTGAGCAACTTGGGGTCGCCGGGAGGGACGGGGTTGGCACCGGCGGGCAGCAGGGGCAGGGCCGCTTTGTATTGGGCTACCACCTCGTCATAGGTGCGCGAGGGACGGTCGGTAGTACGCCAGTTGGCGCGGGCGGGTTCACTATAGAGTTGGACAATGCCGTAGGTGGAACGCAGCAAGTGGGCAAACTCCTGCTCGATAGTCCACTTTTCGCCCTGTGGGGCCGTCCACGACGATTCAAGCGTAAGGTCGTTTAGCCATTCGGTGGCCAGATTGAGCTGATGGAGCAGGGCAGTACGGGGGTCAGACATACAGATAGAGTTGGTTTAGTGAAATGAGTGAGACGAACGTAGGTCTAAAAAGTTGTATATGCAACTTGGTGACTTATATTTGTCCTATGACCGACATTGATCGTTGCATTGCGGGCCGGATGCGGATGCTCTCACGGGTGGTGACGGGCCTCTACAACGAGACCTTTGCCGAAGAGGGTGTTACCCTGGCGCAGGCCACGTTGCTGATGTATATGTTCGTTGTGCCGGGCGTACGCCAGAGCGTATTATCGAAGCAACTGATGATTGAGAAATCGGCCATGAGCCGCGACCTGCAATTGCTGCAACGTAACGGATGGCTCACCGACTCGATCCGAAAAGGCCTGTTTTTAACCGACGAAGGACAGGCCCTGGCCAAGCGGTGCCACAAACGGTGGAAAGCCCTGAACGGTGCAGTCCGGGAACAACTTGGCACCGATGCCGTCGACGGGTTGGACCTACTGACAGAACGCATATTGGCATTAAGATAAATAGTCATTTCGTTGCGCTGTCATTCGCTACGCTGTCATTCGATAGTCATTCGTTGTAAAGGCAATATATGACTACCGAATAACAGCGTAGCGAGTGACCATTGAATGACTATCGGATGACAGCGCAGCGAATGACCAATGACCACTGAATGACCACTGTTATGAAACCTGCTTTTCTCACCACCACCCGTAAGGAATCGGGTAAGACATGGCGATTTCGGACCCTGATGAACTGGTACCCCATGTATTTCGGCACGGGGGGTAAAATCCTGTTCTGGTCCGGCGATTCGCGTGAGGTTCAGCTACGGTTGCGGCGCAATGTATGGAGCTATAATTACGTCGGTACCATCTTCGGCGGGAGCATGTTTGCGGCATCAGACCCGTTCTACATGCTCATGCTGCTTCAGATTTTAGGGCCTGCCTACGTGGTTTGGGACAAAGCCGCCACCATCCGGTTTCGCAAGCCGGGCCGTAAACCACTCTACACCAAGATACTGTTAACCAATGAGTTAATTGAGGGTGTCAGAGATGACGTAGCCGCCAATGGTCAAACAGAACGTGTATTGCCGCTGGAATGGGTCGATGCCGACGGGGTGGTTCATGCCCAACTGGAACGCACGCTCTACATTGCCGATAAAGCCCATTACGAACAAAGAAAGCAGGATCGCCAGTCGTCGCGGTTCGAGCGCAACCAATGACGCAGGAACACCACATGACCGTGCAGCGCACGGCGCGGTATTACACCATGGGCGAAGCGAAGCCGGGCCTGAAACGGGTCTGGCTGGTGCTGCATGGTTATGGCCAACTAGCCAAATATTTCATCCGCCGGTTCGACGTCGTGGCCGACGATGATACCCTGATTGTGGCTCCCGAAGCCCTTTCGCGGCTCTATACCGATGCCGAATATGGCAAGATTGGGGCCTCCTGGATCACCCGCGAAGACCGCGACAACGAGGTGGCCGATTATTTAGCTTACCTCAACAAGCTCTATGACGAGGTGTTGGCCCACCACGACCCGGCCACGTTGCACATCACGCTCATGGGCTTTTCGCAGGGTGCCGCCACCGCCTGCCGTTGGCTCAACGACGGCCACATCCGCGCCGACCGGCTTATGCTCTGGGCAGGCTTTTTCCCCCACGGCACCGCCGACGTGATTGCCCCCGACAAATTGGCCGGATTGGCGGTACAGTACGTGTATGGCGAAAAAGATGAGTTCATTGCCCAGCTACCCGACCCCGCCGCCTACCTCGCCAAGCTCCAGACCGACCTGCCCCATATGCAGATCATCCCTTTCGACGGCACCCACGTAGTAGATCGAGAGGTGTTAAAGGCCCTACTATAGACTCGGTTACTTCTTCGTTACCTCGTGCAAATCAAGCTGCTGAATGAGCGCATTCTTTTCGGGGGTGAGGGTGAAAAACACGTCGATAGTGCCGCGCTCACCTTCAATGAGGAAGTTGCCTCGCAGGTTATTTTCGGGCATCATTTCGCCTACGCGCACCACCCGCCCAATCTTGTCGAACAGCGTTTTCAGGGCTTTTTGCCGAAGGGACAGGGGTGTATCGGGAAAGAAGTTTTCGGCGAAAATGCCGCTTGTTTCGGCCCCGTTGAACGTGGGCAGCAGGCGCAGGAGTTCGGTTTGGCGTTGCTGCAAAATGGCCGAAATGGCCACGGGACGCGGTTTTAGGCCCGCCAGCGAAATCAGGGTATCCAACGCGGCGGTGTTCAGGCTGCGTGGTCCGGCGTAGGTGAGGCTGGCGCAGGCCACCACGCCAATGCCGTAGTCAGGCAGGATTTGCCACTCGCTGCCGTAGCCGGGCAGGCCCCCGCTATGCCCCACGCTCACGCGCCCTTCGCTGTCGCGGGTCCAACCCAGGCCGTAGGCGTAGCTGCCCGTTTGCGCCACCGTCCGGCCCGACGGGTATTTGAAGCTGGGGTTCAGTCCCCGAAAATTCCAGGGCTGCTGCATCTCACGCAGTGAACTACGTTTTACAGGGCCGGTGTCGGCACCAGACCGGGCGGGCCACGCGCTCAGGTGCAGGGCCATGTACTTGCCAAAATCATCAATGGTCGTAATCAACCCGCCCATTGCCCCCCACGACCCGTCGGCCAGGGGTACTTCGGGAAGCCACTGTTCTTCCTGCCAGCGGTAGCCCGTCACAAATCGGTTGGGGTCGGCCTTTCGGTAGTCCCAGATCGTGCTGTTCATGCCCAGCGGACCCAGAATGTGTTGCGTGATGTACTGCTGGTAAGGCATTTTCGACACATTGGTGATAATCCGTCCCAGCAGCGTGAAGCCCAGATTGGCATATTCGTAGGCCACGCCCGGCACGTTCGAGAGCGAGACGCCTCCTTTCAGGAATTTTGTCAGTTCGGCCTCAGAATCAGCCAGTTGGCGGTCGCCCCAGGGGTTGTCTTCGGGGAAGCCCGCCGCGTGGGTAAGCAGGTGCCGGATCGTGATGGCAGGGGCGTCGGTGGTGAGCGACGCCTGCGATTTAAGTTCGGGGACGTAGTTGGCGGCGGGGTCGTCGAGGCGGAGTTTGCCCTCGTCGCGCAGCTTCAAAATCGCCATTGCCGTTAGGCTCTTGGTCATCGACGCAATCCGAAACTGCGACTGCGCCGTAGCGGGGGCTTTGGACGTCAGGTTAATCACGCCCGCACCTGCCCCGAAAATGAGTTCTCCGTCTACGACCACGCCGAAGCCCAGCCCCGGAATGTGACGTTGCACGGCATAGTCGCGGTAGAGTTTTTCCACGACCGGCAGGGCCGCCCGTATTCGTGCCAGGCGGTCGGTTGTAGAGGTAGCAGGGGTGGGGGTAGGGGCGGGTAGCTGGGCGTGGGCGGCGATGGCTAGTCCCAGGACCAAAACGAGTAGCGAATGTTTCATGCTGCAATTAACGTATCGCGGACTTTATTCCGTAAGCAATGCGGACTAGGCGTCCCCGACTAAAGTCCGCGATACGTTAATTAATCTCGTAATAATAACCGAAGATGATACCCATCTCGTCTTCGCTGGTGAGACCGAAGCTGACGGTTTTGGCGGTGTTGTTGTTGTAGGTGATCTCGGAAATCAGCCCTTCGCCTTTGGCCAGTAAAATCGGTGTTTTGAAATTGATGATGTCGGGGTGTTCCCAGTCAGTGGCGGTGTATACCACTTCACCGTCGCGGGTGCCGCCCTTGATCTTGATCACAAACTTCTGGCCCAGCTTGTGCATGTGCGACGTGAGTGTGAGCACCTGCATGGTCTTGTCGGTCAGGAATGTCTTGGTAAACGTTTTGGTTGTGCCCGCCGGAATGGTCAGGCTGGTATTGCTCAGGTTCAGCGTCTTCACCACCTTCGTCACGGCCGCTTTGGGCGTGGTGTAAAAGTTCATATACGCCTCGCCCTTCGTCACACTCTTCGTCTTGTTCACATAGTGTACGTTCAGGTCCACCGTGGCATTGGCGGGGATAAGCAGGGCGGCACCCTCCGGAAATACATAGTCGTTCACCGCCGACTGGCTACCCGCCAGATACACGTGGTTCGACATCTGAAGCGCCGTGAGCAGGTTCAGCGTACCGTCGGGGTTGCGCAGATCGCGGATGTCGTTCATGGGTGGTGCCAGCGACTTGTTGTTGAAGTCGTAGGCCAGGAAATGGTGACTACCGGGGCGCATATTTACCGTAAACCGGTTCACGTAAATGTCTTCGGTATTGCCCACGGCCCGGCGCGTGAACAGCTCCCGCTCGAAGTTGGGGGCAATGTCGAACGTCTCTACTTTTAGCTGGAAGCCAGTGCCTTTGGCGGGGGCATTGGGGGGCGTAAACGCACCCGTAGCGGCTGTAGAGGGCGTTTTGTCGTCCAGCAACACCGGGTCAACGTAGTTGGTGGTAGGTAGGGCACCACCCTCGATCCAGCGGCGGACGAACTCGATTTGGCCCACGGTCAGCGGCGTATCACCCAGGGGCATGGTGTTGCCGTAGACCTTGCCGTTGTGGTGGCTGGCGTCGGGGTTGAGCTTGTGATAAAGCAGGCTTTCCAGCGAAGCAAAGGGCTTCACGCGCTTGTGCCCATCGGTCAATGAGAGGGCATTTTTCGGTGCCACGTTCACCAGGTTGTTAAACGCTACGCCCTTGGCCAGCACCAGGCCGTGCTGTTTGAAGGTGGCATCGGCTTCGGAGGCGTGGCACCCCGCCGTGGCGCAGGAGGGCGTCAGAATCCGGTCCTGCATTAGGGCAAATGTGTCGGTCGATGGCGAAACGGGATCAGCCGTTTGGCGCTGACAGGCGCCCATAAAGAAGGCAGCACCCAGTGCAGAGAAGAGTAGCGAACGGACGGTCATGGTAGTGTATCGACGTGATGCTCAGAAGCGAAGTGTGAAATGCTGTTTGGGCTGCTCGTGGCGGAAAAAGACCAGCCCAACGCCAAACAGATCGACGGTGACGCGGGTGGCGGGGTGGGCTTTAATCGCCGCCCAGGCCCGTTCCATGTCGTTCGACCAGTGAATATCGTCAAAAATAAACAGAGAATCGTTATGCGCTTTGGGCAGGCAAGTTTC
Source organism: Fibrella aquatilis (assembly GCF_017353255.1). Taxonomy (GTDB): domain Bacteria; phylum Bacteroidota; class Bacteroidia; order Cytophagales; family Spirosomataceae; genus Fibrella; species Fibrella aquatilis. Next base: position 25,892 of record NZ_JAFMYU010000022.1, read on the forward strand.
GAAGTAGGCCAGCGTGGGTTCGTAGCGGTGGTTGGCGTCGAAAAAGACCAGGTCGAGGCGGGGAATATCCAGTAAACGGTGGGCGAGTGTTTCGTCGAGATTACCCACCACAATGTCAACCGGCTGAGTGTCAAGCTGAGCCAGGTGATGCCGGGCCAGGCTGGCAATGTTTGGGCACCCTTCAAACGAGATCAGCTCTCCCCCTGTTTCGGCCACGGCCTCAGCCAGGTAGGCAGTGGTGAGGCCCAGCGAGGTGCCCAGTTCCAGTACGGTTTGGGCGTTGGTGTGCTTGACCAGCCGGTAGAGCAGTTGTGCGTAGCGAGGTGGCTTCTGCGCCGACCGGGCCAGGCTGTCTACCGACCGCAGGTTGCCGTTGTGCCGACGCGAACCGGCCCCGTAATCAGTTACCTGGATGGTCTCTGTAGAACGAAGCAGGGTTTTTCGCAGCGCCTCGATAGCGGCCCAGTTGGGCGGTTTGGCCCGGTTACGGATGACCGTGGTGTAGAGCGAATAAACGAAAGGGGAATGCAGTCCGTGGGCGTTACCGGCCTGCCAGCAGTGGCGGAGATACGCGGCGATCAAGAATTAATTCAGCTGAAAAGGCACCACCAGCGTGAATTCGGGCACCTGAATACGAAACTGTTTGCCATCGATTAACCGCTCGACCAGGTAGGTGCCCACCATCTTGCCCATGCTGGCGTGGAGGTTGCAGCCCGACACGTATTCGTGGCGTTCGCCGGGTTCGAGCACCGGTTGCAGGCCCACTACGCCTTCGCCTTCTACCTCACGCACCAGCCCGTTGGCATCGTGGATGAACCAGTGGCGGCGCAGCACCTGAACGGTATGTTCACCGACGTTTTCGATGGCGATCCGGTAGGTAAACACATAATGCGCCTGCATGGGACTCGAATAGTCATGCTGGTATTCTGTTTTTACGCTCACCTTTACGCCTTCCGTAACTGCCGTGATCATGATTATAAATCGATTTTGACAACCTTGCAACGTAAAATAGGTTCATAAGATTGGTATTCCCATCGGAAGACTGCCAATTATTTTTACCCCATTTGCTATGAACGTCATCATCGCCGATTCCTGGAAACCTTACCTCCAACCTGAGTTCGATAAATCGTATTTTCCTAAGCTGGCCGAGTTTCTGCGGCAGGAATACACCACCCAGCGTGTCTACCCGCCGGGTAAGCTCATTTTCAATGCCTTCGACAAATGTTCGTTCGACGATGCGCGGGTGGTCATTCTGGGGCAGGACCCTTACCACGGCGAAGGGCAGGCCAACGGGCTGGCGTTTTCGGTGTCGGAAGGTATCACCAAGCCGCCCTCGCTCATCAATATTTTCAAGGAAATTCAGGACGACCTGGGCAAACCCGTACCCAAGTCGGGTAACCTGGAGCGCTGGGCCGAGCAGGGCGTGATGCTGCTGAATTCGACCCTCACGGTGCGGGCCGGGCAGGCGGGGTCGCACCAGGGCAAGGGCTGGGAAACCTTCACCGACGCGGTGATCAAACTGATGTCGGAGCAGAAAGAAAATGTGGTGTTCATGCTCTGGGGAGCCTACGCCCAGAAAAAAGGAGCCGTCATCGACGAATCGAAGCATCTGGTTCTGAAAGCCAAGCACCCCTCGCCCATGGCGGCGCAGTGGGGCGGCTGGTTCGGCAACAAACACTTCAGCCAGGCCAACGAGTACCTGGTCAGCAAAGGCTTACCACCGATTGAATGGTGAGGGGGGAATTTAACGTCTAATGTCCAAGGTCTAATGTTATGCTGCCGTAAGGCAACGTTAGACCTTGGACATTAGACGTTAAACTCGTTTTTTCGCAAGAATCGGGTTGATTGCCCCTCTGTAAACGGCGACTTTTGGGGGTATCAAATCAGACCGTTATGCAGACCGCTTCACCCTATACGTACGGGCAAATTGCCGGGGCTATCGAACACCTGTCGGCGCATTTTCAGGAGCAGCCGTCACTAGCCGAACTCGCCGACCGGGCCAACCTGAGCGAGTACCTCTTCCAGCGCCTTTTTTCGGAATGGGTGGGCGTTAGTCCGAAAAAGTTTGGCCAGTTTCTCACCCTCGACCATGCTAAAGCGCAACTCCGGGCGGGACAGTCGCTGCTGGCCACTGCCCACGATGCGGGCCTGTCGGGGACGGGGCGGCTGCACGATTTGTTTGTCACCATAGAGGGTGTCACGCCGGGACAGTACAAGCAGGCAGGAGCGGGGCTAACGCTCACCTACGGCACATTCGAGGGGCGGTTTGGCTCCTATGTGCTGGGTGCCATCGACGGTAAAGTGGCCGTACTCCAGTTCCTTGCCGACACCGATTCGCCTGAAGCCGTGGTGCGGCAGGTCTGGCCCTACGCCACCCTAAACCACGCCCCCGCCGCCCTACAACCGCTGGCCGATGCTGTCTTTGATCGATCCTCAACTGGCTCATTAACCGCAGCTTTATTGCCAATTTCGGTACTGATGCGCGGGTCGGCGTTTCAGTTGAAAGTATGGGAGGCGCTGCTGAAAATACCAGAGGGAGCACTGGTGAGTTACGACCAGATTGCCACGGCTATCGGGCAGCCGTCGGCCTCGCGGGCGGTGGGCACGGCCATTGGTCAAAACCCCATTGGCTACCTGATTCCGTGCCACCGGGTCATTAAAAAGACGGGTCTCTTCGGCGGCTACCGCTGGGGCATGGCCCGCAAACAGGCCATGTTGGGCTGGGAGGCGGCGCAATGTTTCGGGTAAAACGGTACCTTGCAGCCTGCCTATGACTACCCAACAAACCACCGTTTCGCTCGATCCCGAAAACTGGGACAACCTCCGTTCGCTCGGCCACCAGATGATCGACGATATGTTCGACTATTTGCAGACTATCGGCGAACAACCTGCCTGGAAACAGCCTTCCGACGATGTAAAAGCCCATTTCGCGCAGCCACTACCCCGCGTGGGTCAGCCTGAAGCGGCTATCTACGCTGAGTTTCTGCACTATATTCTACCCTATAATAACGGCAACGTGCATCCCCGTTTTTTCTCGTGGGTGCAGTCTACCGGTACCCCGTTTGGTATGCTGGCCGACATGCTGGCGTCGGGTATGAACCCCAACGTGACCATTGGCGATCACGCGGCCATGTATGTCGACAAGCAGGTGATTGATTGGTGCAAGGCGCTGATGAATTTCCCTGACACGGCCAGCGGTATGCTCGTGAGTGGTGGGTCGATGGCCAACCTGACGGGCCTGTTGGTGGCGCGGCATTCGGCAGATCGGGACCGGATCAGGCGGTATGGTGTACGAGGTACCGAGCGGCCATTAGTGATGTACGTGTCGACCGAAACGCACAGTTGCGTGCTGAAAGCCGTTGAAGTAATGGGCCTGGGCAGCGATGCCGTGCGAAAAGTGCCTGTCGATGCCCATTATCAGGTAGATATAAACGTGCTGAAAGCTATGATCGAGGCCGACCTGGCCGTCGGCATGCACCCGTTTTGCCTTGTGGGCAATGCTGGTACTGTCAACACCGGGGCCATTGACCCCCTCGATACCCTCGCCGATATCTGCCGGTAATACGGCATGTGGTTTCATGTCGACGGGGCGTTTGGGGCGCTGGCCAAGCTTGTGCCTGCCTACGCCGACGCCCTATTGGCCATTGAACGCGCCGACAGCGTAGCCTTCGATCTGCACAAGTGGCTGTCGATGCCCTATGAGGTGGGTTGCGTGCTAATCCGCGACGCCGACCTGCACCGGGGCACCTTTGCCATGACGCCCACCTACCTGTCGCGCCACGAGCGCGGGTTGGCCGGTGGCCCCGATTCGCTCAGCAACTACGGCATCGAGCTGTCACGGGGATTCAAGGCGCTGAAAGTATGGATGAGCTTCAAGGCGTTTGGCCTTGATCACCTCGGCGCGGTCATTGGTCAGAACATTGAGCAGGCTCAGTATCTGGTGCAACGTATTGACAATGAGGCGGAATTGGAACTGCTGGCTCCGGCACCTATGAACATTGTCTGCTACCGGTTTAACCCCCGCGATGGCCGCGATATGGACTCGCTCAATGCACTGAACAAGGAGATCCTGATGCAACTACACGAGCAGGGCATTGCCACGCCTTCCTACACGCTACTCAACGGCAACTACGCTATCCGCGTAGCCCACGTTAACCACCGCACCCGCCTGGGCGACCTGGACATGCTGGTAAACGAAACCATGCGCATTGGGCGGGAATTGGTAGGTTGAATAACCGTGAGTTATGGCTGCTGAATCAACGTACTCAGTATAACTAAAACGGCCCTCAACTTATGATGAGGGCCGTTTTTATTTAAAAAGATGTCCTGTTACTCGTACACCACACGGCTCAGAATGCTGCGGCCGAGGGTGACTTCGTCGGCGTATTCGAGGTCGCCGCCGATGGAAATACTCTCACTCATTTGTCGCTGTTGTAGCCACTGATGATGGCAATAAATTCGCTGACAATCTGAGATTTATACGGATTCCGTTCTTTCAGAATAAGCGAGACAGGGTACTTTTCTCCATCAGCATCACGAATGATATCATCATATTTGACAAAATCGTCTTTAACAAAATAATAAAACCAGTAATTGAATTTTCGTTGTCTGGTTAATTGGCGACCATCAGAAGAATCACAGATGTATATGGTGATTAACTCATCGCTTTGCTCATAAAAGTGGGTGAAGATAGCCGCTACTGTGTGTGACGTACGCTCATCAAAAACAGGATTCAAGCCTGTTGGGTTATCGGCTACTATGATAGAGAATTCATACACATAGGGGGCCAGCAAACTGTCTTCACCAAACAGATAAGGGGTGTGCGTAAATTTTATTTCGTAGACAACAAGCTTGGTTGTTTGGAACGTGTAGCTGTTCTGTGTGCCACTAACATAAGCAAACTCATAATTCATTCCTCAGGAATAATAATACCCTTCGCCGCGTTCCGTTCTCGTAATTCTTTCAATATCTTCTGGTATTCAGGTGTCTTGACCCTAGCTCTTGACTCTTCTTCCGACTGCTTTTTTTGCACCTTCCAGCGGGCAATTAATTTAGCTACATTAGCCTTACGCTCTTCCGGCGTAAGGTCTTGCTGATGAACTGGTTCCATGAGTTCTGCCATACCTAGTACAGTCAAAGTTAACGATTTCTGAATTCAACCAAAAAACGGCCCTCAACCTAAGCTGAGGGCCGTTTTTAATTGAAGCTTAGGCAATTACTCATATACCACCCGGCTGAGGATACTGCGGCCAAGGGTGACTTCGTCGGCGTATTCGAGGTCGCCGCCGATGGGGATACCGCGGGCGATGGTCGAGATGCGGAGGTTGAACGGGCGCAGTTTCTTTTGCAGGTAAAACGCCGTAGTGTCGCCCTCCATCGTGGGGCTAAGGGCCAAGATAATCTCTTTCACCGGCTCGTCGGCGTGGAGGTTATTGGCCAGCCGGTGAATAAGCGATTCGATGTGCAGATCGCTGGGGCCAATGCCTTCTACGGGCGAAATAATGCCTCCCAGCACGTGATAGAGGCCTTTATACTGGGCGGTGTTCTCCACAGCCAGCACATCGCGGGTGTCTTCTACCACGCAGATGATCGACCCGTCGCGGCGGGGGTTGGCGCAGATCGTGCAGAGGTCGTCGTCGGAGAGGTTATGGCAGCGCTGGCAGTATTTTACTTTCGTGCGCATGGCCGTCAGCGACTGGGCCAGCGTCTGGGTTTGTTCTTCATCGCGTTTCAGCAGGTGCAGCACCAGCCGCAGGGCGGTTTTCTTACCAATGCCCGGCAGCTTAGCCACCTCCGTCACCGCGTCTTCAATTAGCTTCGAGGGGAACTCCAAAGGATTTACGATTTACGAGCACTGATTTACGAATTACGAATTACGAATTACGATTTGTTGCTGACGCCAGCGTACTCATGCGCCAGCAAAAATCGTAATTCGTAATTCGTAATTCGTAAATCCATACTTCAGTTCATGACTTCCGCAGAGATGCCGCGGCGGCAGATCTCGTTGCGCAGGGGGACCAACTCCTCGAAACCGCCGTTTTTGACGGTACACTTGCCTTTGTAATGAATCAGGATCGTACACTGTTCGGCCTGTTCGGGGGTATGTTCGCAAACCTCCATCAGGGTGTCGATGACGTACTCGAAGGTGTTGACCTCGTCGTTGAAGACCACCAGGTTATACACCTCGGTCTCCACCACTTCGTCCAGTACCTCTACCTCGGGTTGAAAAAACGGCGTCATAACAGCGCGGCTAGTTGATTGATTATTGGCAAATTTATGGAAATTTGGCCAGTAAATGCCCGTTAAAATAACCCCATACAGGGCTTAAAAGTTGCCCTTTTTCAATGAATTCCACCATCGCACTGGTCATCCTGATCGCCTATTTTGCCATGCTTATCGGGGTGTCGTACTACACCTCACGCGGGGCCGACACCAACACGTTTTTCACCGCTAACCGGCAGTCGCCCTGGTACTTAGTGGCCTTCGCCATGATCGGCACGTCGCTCTCCGGCGTCACGTTTATCTCGGTGCCGGGGGCCGTGGGCGGGGTCTTCAAAGGCTTCGAGGGCTATAAGGGTTTCTTCTACTTCCAGGTGGTGCTGGGCTATATCGTGGGCTACTACGTCATTGCCACGGTGCTCATGCCGCTCTACTACCGCATGAACCTGATCTCGATCTATGGCTACCTCGAAAAACGGTTCGGCTTCTGGTCGTACAAGACGGGGGCGGGGTTCTTTTTGCTGGCCCGCACGGTGGGGTCGGCGGTGCGGCTGTATGTGGCGGCGGGGGTACTGCAACTCGCCATTTTCAACGACCTCGGTGTGCCGTTTGAAGTGTCGGTGGCCATCACGATCCTGCTCATCTGGCTCTATACGTTCAAGGGGGGCGTAAAAACGATCATCATCACCGACACCCTACAGACTACGTTTCTAGTCACGGCCGTGGCGCTCACCATTATTCTGATTGCCAGAGAGTTACATCTTGATTTTGGGCAGGTGAGTACGGCCATCAAAAACGGTCCGTACTCGCAGATCTTCTATTTCGACAATTTCAACGACCCGCGAAACTTCTTCAAGCAGTTTATTTCGGGGGCGTTTATTGCCATTGTCATGACCGGCCTGGATCAGGACCTGATGCAGAAAAACCTGACCTGTAAAAACATCGGCGAGGCCCAGAAAAACATGTTTTGGTTTACCATCACGCTCACCGTAGTCAACTTCATGTTTCTCTGCCTGGGTGCGTTGCTCTACCTCTACGCCAACACCGAAGGCATCGCCATTCCCAAGAAAACGGACGACCTCTACCCGCTGCTGGCGCTTACTCACTTTGGCCCCGTGGTAGGCATCACCTTTTTGCTGGGTATCACCGCCGCCACCTACGCCTCGTCCGATTCGGCCCTGACGGCCCTGACCACCTCGTTTTGTATTGATTTCATGAACGTGGAAAATAAGCCGGAGGTGGAACGGGCGCGGATCAAACACCGCGTACACATTGGCTTCTCAGTCTTGTTTTGGGTAGTGATCGTCATCTTCAAACGCCTTAGTAGCGGCGACGTCATCACGGCGGTGTTCGACCTGGCAGGTTATACCTACGGCCCACTGTTGGGCCTGTACGCGTTCGGGTTGTTCAACCGCCGCCCCGTCCGCGACCGGTGGGTACCGCTGGTGTGTGTGCTGTCGCCGTTATTTACCTACTGGGTCAACAGCCATTCGCAGCAGTGGTTCAACGGCTACGTATTTAGCTTTGAACGCCTGTTGCTCAACGGGTTGTTTACCTACGTGGGCCTGTGGGCGTTGTCGCGTCCGGCAGTGAAAGGAGAGGCCGCCGTGGGGCAGTATAGTAAGGTTGCTTAACTTTTTAGAGAGTGCCCCGTTAGTTACACGCTGGCAACCCCTGGTGGTTGTCAGCGACAACATGATTCATACCCGATTACTGATTATAGGCCTGGTGCTGCTCTGCACGGCTTCGGCCTGGGGGCAGCAACAGCGCAACCGCACGAAACGTACGCCCAGCCCCTACCGGCGGGCCTACCAGAAAGGAGTGTTTGTGGCACCCGACTCTACCTCGCCGCAGGTGCCGTTTGTGCATTTTCCGTATCCGCTGGGCAAGGGTATCAACCGGGCTACGCTGGGTGTGACCTTCACTACCTCCCCCCGCGACATTACCGAACAAACCCAGATCAACGTGCCGGCGGGTGATCTGATCGTTTTGCGGGGGCTGACCAAAAATCTGGCGCTAACGGGTCAGTTGAAGTTTCAGTTTGTCCAGAACAACCTTATGGTGGGTTTGCGCCGTACGTTCCCCATCAAAGGCCGTTTCTACGGGTCGGTGGGAGCGGGCCTGGGCGGTTGGGTTGGGGTGCTGAAACTGGCCGATTTCAATACCACCGGTTTTGGCACCATGGCCAATGTCGACGCCGCCGTTGGGTTCCGGTCGTCGCGTGATCTGCTGGTTACGTTTCGGCTCGAAACCGACCTGGGTTTGTTTAACCGAACGGCTGTGGGGCAGACCGTTTCCGACGACCGACGTATTCTGAACAACGGCTATGGGGCTACAGTCACGCTGGAACAAGCCTTTTTCGGTCGTCGCCATGCGGCCATCGGTTTTCGAGCGTTATATACCAACTTCAACTGGCAGTTCTGGTCGCTCTACGACACGTTCGACCGGAATATTTTTTACCCGGAAGTGTTCATGGGCTTCTTTCTATGAACCCACTACGACCAACCAGCGCTATGAGATCTGTTCCTGTTCGTTTTTTACCCCTGCTGATGCTGGTGGCTTCGGCCGCTTATATAGGTGAAGGGTGCCGTACCAAGTATGAAGAAGCCGTTGTTATTCCGCAGAACCTGAATGCCGGGCTGAATGTAGCTGGCGCCAAACTGCTCTTCAGTCAGACTCGCAAGGCCTGCGAGGGGGTGTATTCAGTCTCGGACGGGGCCGATGTATTTGGTAGTGAGATTGCTGGTAAATGGAGCTATGTGGTGAAAAATGGCACCGATACCACCTACCATTTCTCGCTGTTCTGCGAACCCAGGGCCACTTATTTCGTGCTGGAGGGCCGACAGGTGGCCGACTCGATCATTTTTATTGGCTACTGGCGGCGATTGGTCAACGCCGATGTGGGCACGGCGCGGTTTGTGGTGCAGCGCGCTAGTGGCGCAAAAGCCCTGCTGGCACCCGACTGTTGTCAGGACCTGAAACCCGGCGACGTGGTGCTGAATGGTCTGTATGGCAATGGTGAGGGCGAACGAAAGTACCCGCTCACGTTGTCGTTCAACCGCAAGTTGAACCCTACGCCGTTTCAGATCATTGCCCACCGTAGCGGCGGACGAACCTCCGATCTCCTGCCCGCCTCCGAAAATTCGGTCGAGATCATTAGGCTGGCGCCTGAACTGGGGGCCACGGGCGTAGAATTCGACATCCGGCAAACCAAAGACGGTGTACCGATTCTGTACCATGATGACCAACTCAACCTACGCCAGACCCAAAAAAGTGGCCTTATTGGGCCTGTAGAGAATTACACGTATAAACAGCTTTCCTCGTTGGTACGGCTCGTAAACGGCGAACAGATACCGACGCTGGAAGAAGGCCTGACCGCCGTGATTGATGACACCCCCCTGCAAACAGTGTGGATGGATAGTAAACTGATTCAGGATATGCCCCTGATTCGGGAGATCCAGAAGAAGTACATTGCCAAAGCGGCTGCTCAGGGGCGGAAGGTGAGTATCTACATTGGCCTACCCACCGAGACCACCTTAAACCAGTTTGAGGCCCTCGACGACCACCTGACGACACCTTCGCTGTGCGAATTAGACACGTCTATTGCCCGCCGTATCAACGCCCAGGTTTGGGCACCCCGGTTCACCCTCGGCGACCCCGTAGAATCGGCCAAGGTGATGCGGGCGGCTGGTCTAAAAGTCTTTGTCTGGACCCTCGATGTGCCCGATTTCATTCGTCAGTTTATTGACAAGGGGTCGCTGGACGGCATCCTCACCAACTATTCGCCCGTTGTTGCGTATTACCATTATGTACAGAAGCCATAATATGAGTACCTGGCGCGTTGGCTTGCTGGCATGTTATCTGGTAACGGGCCTCACTATCAACGCAGTGGCTCAGGACATTGCGCCACCAAAATCCACCACGGCGGCCACACCAAGCAGGCAGCAGGCCATAAAAAATAGGGCCAGGCTCCGGCAGCGAAGTGGATACAAGCGCCTACAGTCGCAGGCCCCGACCCCTCGCAGCCCGGGGTTTACTAAAGCCGGACAACTGCGTCGGCTTAGTCCAGACCAGCTATGGGATGTTCAGCCCGACTCGACCCGGCCAAACCGGGGGCCGTTTCGGCTGCTGGTCTACACCGGTTTGGGGGCTTCGTATTATTCTGCTCCGCTAAATAGCCCAGTGGCGCTGGAGAACAAACAGCAACTGCGTTGGTCTATACCATTCTCGCTGCGCGTGATGTGGCAAACCGACCACCGAATGCGGCTGGGTATCGAAACCGGCTACGTAAGCATGTACAGCTACAAAGGCACCCGCAACGGCGAACTGGCCAACGTGCGGGTGTCTACCACGCCCATTCTGGCCGTCTTCTCGATGTCGGTGGTGAAACGGTTTGCCCTCTATGCAGGCACCGGACCGTACCGAATCAACTCAAATCTGGAGTATGACGGCAACACGCGGGGTACTACCTACAGCCTGGGCTGGATGGTGGCTGGTACCTACACGCAGCCGCTGGGCAGAAACATTGGCCTTGCCGCTGAGTTAAAATGGTACGATGCCACTCAAACCAAAGACGCCTGCTTCATTGCCCAGGCCACGCTGGTGTGGCGGGCGTTGACGTGGTAAAAAGGATTTTGGATTGGGGATTTGGGATTTCGGATTGGTTGCTGCGGTCCGACGTCTCGGCGCGAGTGGGCTAAAGCAAGTGTACTCTGGCGTCAGCAACCAATCCGAAATCCGCAATCCCCAATCCCAAATCAAATGTTTCCTCTTCTCGCTTTCCTCGCTGATACTCAAGCTCCTATGTGGATTGAGGCGTTGTTTTTGAAACAGCGCGATAACGTGAAAGCCACGCAGTCGATCTTCCGCGAAATCCTCAAACGTCACCCCGAAACGCTCTATTGGCTCGGTGACGTGGTGGTGCTGGGCTATAAAAATGCCGCCTGGCCCATGGTCGACACGTTCCTGGCCAACTGCGAGGAAGCGGGCATCGACGTGAAGGCTATCATGGGCAACCACGACGTAATGGGCCGACCCAAAAAAGGACAGCGCAATTTCCAGAAACGCTTTCCCGACCACGTGCCTACGGGCTACGCCCACGTGACCGATGGCGTGGGGGTGATTCTGCTGAACTCGAATTTCAGCACCCTGACACTGGATGAACAGAAACAGCAGCAGGCCTTCTACGAAAAACAACTCCACGATTATGACAACGACCCGGCCATTCGGGTGGTGATCGTGACCACGCACTACGCCCCATTCTCAAACAGCCGACTGGTGGGGTCAAGCAAGCCGGTGCAGCAGCGGTTTGTGCCGCCGTACCAGGCCTCGAAAAAAGCGAAGCTCTTCATTACGGGCCACGCCCACGCCTTTGAAAAGTTTGAAGTGGGCGGGAAGGTATTTCTGGTTATTGGCGGGGGCGGTGGCCTGAAGCAGCCCTTGCACACTAATCCATATAAATTTGAAGACCGCGCCCTGGATTATAAACCCATGTTTCACTACCTCACCGTCTACCGCGAGGCCGACGACCTCCACGTCTGCTCGCACCGCCTCACCGACGACCACAAAGGCTTTGAGGACGGCTATGGGTTTGTGATCTGAGTATCCGCCGTTGACTCAGAATCCGGTTGTCTGCACTGTGTGCTGTTGTCTACAATAGTATCTTGTGTCGTAGACGCGTTTACCCCAGCACTTTATGCTACTGAAGCCGTTTTTAGCTTACGCCATGCTCACGTGTTGTGTGCTGTCGGTGGTCATTGGTGGGCTGTTGTGGTCCCGGAAACAGGCCAATCAACACGCCAACAAGCTGTTGGCTTCGCTGTTGTTTATCTATGCCTACATCTACTTCGTCACGGTCCTCATCACCGACGGGGGCATCGTATACGTACCGCATCTGTTCCGTACGGCGGCCCCGCTCAACTACCTCATTGGTCCGCTGATCTTTCTCTACGTGCGGGCATCGCTGCTGTCGGCCACCCGCCCCCATTATCGCCGCTACGCCTGGCTATTTCTTCCGGCGCTGCTCAACATCATCGAATTCATTCCTTTCTACGCCCAGTCGGCGACGTATAAACTAGACCGGTTACAGTCGTTGGCGACGGTGCATAATTCACTGTTCACGATCCGGGAGGGCCTGTTACCACCCCAGTTTCACCTGATCGGCTACAGCCTGTCTAGCCTGATTTACTCGCTGTTGGCAGCGCGGTTGTGGTGGCGGTACCGGCGGCAGGAGGGGCAGAACCCGCACAGCAACCCCGTGTTTGCCAACTGGCTGAGTACGTTTGTGCTGGTCCACGTAAGCGTCAACCTCGTTTGGGTGATCGAGATGCCGTTTGTTCGGTACATAGGCTTCGGCAACCTGACCATGAACATCACCTATACCATTGCCCAGCTAACGATCTGCCTCTACATTCTTCGTCGGCCCGCCCTGCTCTACGGGGCCTACACCCTCAGCCGCCCCGAACCGGCCCGTACTCCCATCGAGCCACCCACCATCATTCCCGCCGACCGCTCGGTGATTCAGGACCAGGACCTGATGGCCTCGGCAGACCCCGCCGAACTGGAGCGGGATATTCAGGACAAGTTGCGGCAGCTGGAGCAGTACATGGCCAGTCAGCAACCTTACCTGCAACCCCGGCTGTCGCTGGCCGATGTATCGGTGGCGACCAGGATTCCGCCCTATCTACTGTCGGCGATGCTGAACCGGGTGCTGGGCCTCGATTTTCGCGACTACGTCAACGCCCACCGGGTACGTCATTTATGCCAGTTGCTGGAAGGTAACAAGTACGCCCACCTCACGCTGGAAGGCATCAGCACGCAGGCCGGTTTCTCCTCAAAAACCACATTTTACCGCGCCTTTCAGAAGCATACGGGCGTGACCCCGGCTCAGTATTTACTCAACAGCGACCTGTCGAATAATTAATGAAAAAGGCCTCTGTAGGCTGTATTTGAGGTTTCAAGTGTCATATTCCTGATTTGGTACTTACCCGTGCCGACAGCGCTCGCCTTCCTGGCGGTGATCGTGTTGTTTTGTTGTCAGATCAACACGACGTATGAAAAAGCAATGCATGCACATTGGGAAAGCGATGCTTTCCCTGCTGATTCTCCTGGCCACGCTCTCCGCTCAGGCCCAGGTACGTTTCTACACCGACCCGCTTTTTCGGGGAAAATCGGCCAGCTTTGAGACTTCCGAGTACAATACGCTGGGGCTGGGTATGGCTGGTAATGTGTCGTCGGTGGTAATCCCGAACGGCTACGAAGTAACTATCTACGATCAGCCCAATCTGCGCGGCAACTCGCTCCGGCTCACCAACAACGTACCCTTGTTCCGCATTTGGAATGACCGCATCCAGTCGGCCCGCGTGTCGCGCATTGGTGGGCCACATCCGCCTACACCGCCCACATTACCACCCACGCTGCCCCCGGTTTCGGGTACCGACCAGGTACGTATCTTCGATGGCCGACGCTATAGCGGCACCGACAAAGACGTAACCGCTGGCAACCACGCCCGGCTCGGCCCCTGGACCAATCGTCCCTCGTCGGTGCAGGTGCCGCGTGGGTACGTCGTGGTGCTCTTCGACCAGCCCAATTTCCGGGGTACGTCGCTTCGGCTGGCGCAGAACACAGAATCCCTGGCCGATTTTGGCTGGGACAACCGGGTGCAGTCCATGCAGGTCATGCAAAGCGGGCAACCCCAACCCGTTCGTCCCCAACCCGTCCCGGTCACGAGGCCGTTACCGTCGCAACGGGTTAATTAATAACAAGCGCGCACCGCATTGGTTATCAGTACATTATCTACTTACTACTTCGTCATGAAAACTGTTTTCTCCGCCATGCAGGCCATCGGCCTGGGTGTGCTATTGGGCCTGAGCGTAACCACCGTATCGATCGCCCAATCGCTACAACCCGGCTTCGATAAGGCCGAATACATGGAATTGCTGAAAGTATCGGCTCGCTTCGGCGACTCTGCCTATGTGGCCACGTTCCCTATCCCGATGCGATACCAGTTCGCGTATCGGTCACCGGTGGTGGGCCTGGATAACGTGTGGGATCTGTGGACTTCGGCTTCAACCGGCACGGCGGTGATCAGCCTGCGCGGCACTACGGCCAACAGTGTGAGTTGGCTGGGCAATTTCTACGCCGCGATGGTGCCCGCTCAGGGCGAGTTACAACTATCGAAAACGGAGGTATTCCCCTATCACCTGGCCGATAACCCACGGGCGGCGGTGCACGTGGGGTGGCTGGTGAGCACCGCCTTTCTGGCCAAAGACATCCTGCCCAAAATTGACTCCTGCTACCGGAAGGGCATTAAAAACATGCTCATCATGGGCCACAGTCAGGGTGGGGCCATCGGCTACCTGCTCACGGCGCACTTGTATAACCTGCAAAAGCAGGGCAAACTGCCCGCCGATATTCGGTTCAAGACCTATTGCAGCGCGGGACCCAAACCGGGTAATCTGTATTTCGCCTACGAATACGAGGCCATGACGCAGGGCGGCTGGGCCTACAACGTGGTGAACGCCGCCGATTGGGTGCCGGAGGTGCCGTTCTCGATTCAGACGGTCAATGACATGAACGTGACCAACCCCTTTGCCGGGGCCGACGCGACGATCAAAAAGCAGCCTTTCTTCAAGCGGCTTGTGCTTCGATATGTCTATAATGGCCTGAGCAAACCGGCTATCAAGGCGCAGGAGAACTACCAGAAGTACCTTGGCAACGTGGCCTCGCGGACGGTAAAGAAGAACCTGAAGGGGTACGTGGCCCCGGAGTACTACAACAGCAACCACTACGTCAGAACGGGGGCCACGGTGGTCTTGCTAGCCGATTCGGCCTATTACCGCCGCTTCCCCGACAGCCGCGAGAAGATTTTCGCTCACCATTTCCACATGCCTTACCTGTATCTGGTATCGAACCTGGAATTACCCCGCAACGCCACGACTAGCTCAACAACCCCCGCCCCACCCACCGCCCCCCTGACCGGCACCTGGGAACTAGATTATTTGGCTGGTCCTGGTACAGATGTCGCCAGCCTGTACCCCGACAAAAAACCATCGCTCACCTTCGACGCCGATAATAAGCGCGTAGCCGGTACATCGGGTTGCAATTCGTTCAACGCCCCCCTGACGCTGACCGGCGGCGACTTCCGCTTCCCGGAGGCCTTCGCCATGACCCGCATGGCCTGCCCCGGCAACGGCGAACAAACGTTTCTGAACACGATGAAGCGCATCAACCGCTACAGCGTCAACGGCAATACGCTCACGCTGCTTACCGGCGATATCGCCGTGATGCGGTTCATGAGGAAGTAACCGATTCCGCTCATTATCAACGTTTTAACTGACTATGCACTTATGAAAACATCCCTGATCGCCCTTGCCACCATTTTGACTGGCTTTTACTGGATCGGTTGCCAAAACCGTCAGACCACAACTGAAACAACGACCGACTCTATCGCTACCGGTACATCGGGAATGGACAACCCAACGACTTCCTGCTACGCCTACAGCTCTGCCGCCGACACCATGCGGATGACATTGAACCGGACGGGAAACGAAGTTACCGGTGACCTGCTGTATAAGCTGTCGGGCAAGGACCGCAACACCGGCACCATTACCGGCACGATGCACGGTGATACCCTCCGGGCCGAGTACAGTTTCCACTCTGAAGGCGTCGAGTCGATGCGGGAAGTGGCGTTTTTGGTCAATGGTGATAAGCTGACGGAGGGTTATGGCCCCGTGACTGAAAAAAACGGTAAGATGATGTTCACTCCCGGTGCCAGCCAGACCTTCGACAGTAAAATGGCCCTGGTGAAAGTGGCATGTACAGAGTAGAGTAGGATACTACGCCGAAACATCCCAATCAACAACGATTATGAAACACACTACACCATTAGTTTTTCTTCTTAGTATGCTGGCTGCCAGCGCAATAGCTCAGTCATCTGCCGATATTCCGGTGGGGAGACGAATCTTTCTGAACAGCGTATTGGGTATTTCGGCACCCGGCTTTTCGGACCTGAACGCCTCGCTGAGCAAAGCCGGTTTTCTGCCCTTGTCGGGCGTGTATTTTGCGCGGGGGGCCGGGCTGATGACGGTCTTTCCGAAGGCGCGGCTCGCAACGATTGTGAATTTCTCATCCTACACCGGCACCGCCACCGACGCCACCCGGAGTAGCTGGGCGCGGGGCACCACGGCGGGGGCTTCGCTGGGGGTCCTGGCCCGCAACACCGACCGTGTGCAGATAATCCCCTACGCGGGGCTGGCCTACTCATGGTTTGGTACGCGTCTGGCGAAAACGGCCCCGGTTAGCACGGCGTTCGATGGCTACATCAACGGCCCGACCAATCAGCAGTACATTGGTAATGAGCAATTTATGGGTAACGTTGGCCTGCACGTCGGTAAGCCGGGTATCGGGCGCGGGGCACTGGCGCAGAAAATCTTGGTCGGTCTGCGGGCGGGCTATATGTTTCCGCTGGCGCAACCCACGTGGCAAACCAATGGCGTAACCCTCAGCGGTGGGCCTTCGGCCAACACGGGCGGTACGTACCTGCACCTGGTCATCGGCAGTTCGTTATGAATCGGTCCGGTATCTACCTGCTATTGGGCGGGCTGCTGTTGGCCTTCGCCGCCGAGGCGCAGACTGATTCAGTTGAGCGTCGGCCCGGTATTTACTTTCCGCAGGCCCCCAAACCGGGGCAGTGGCGGCGGTCGATGGGCGTGACGTTTACGGTGGCCCCGCCGGAGTTGACCGAAGAACTTCGCATCAGCATTCCCGCCGCCGATTTCAATATTCAGCGCGGGCTGGGTCGCCACCTATACCTGGTGGGACGGGTGCAAAGTCAGTTGGTGCAGAGCAGCGGCACCATCGGCATTCGGTACGCGCTGCCCCTGTCGAAGCGGTTTTTCGTGTCCGTCGGCGACGATATGAACGGCTGGTACGGCTTTCTGAAAATCAAGAATGTGTTCGACAGCTACGCCGTGGGGCTGCAAAATTACCCCAACGTGTCGATTGGTTTTCGGCCCGCGTCGGACCTGCAATACACGCTGAAAGCGGAGGCGATTCTGGATCTGTACTACCGGTCGGCGGCGGGCGGACTGGACGTTGAGCAGCGGGGCAGTTCGCGCAACGGCTACGCGTTTACGTTCGTGCTGGAGCAGCCGTATTACCACAAACGCCACGTTTCGGTGGGCATCCGGGCGGCCTACACCCGGTTCAACTGGCAGTTCTGGGCACTCTACAGCACGTTTGACAAGCGGCTGTTTTACCCCGAACTCCTCTTCAACTTTATCCACTAATGCGATCCTTACTCCTGATTCTGGCTGGTTTGCTGCTGCTCGCCATCGGGTGCCGCCCCGTTTATGAGGCACCCATCCCGTATGATTTCAGCAATAAACCCGGTAGCGGCCAATTCAGCCCGGCCATCCGCCGCAGCATGGAGGGCGTGTATGCCGTGTCGGGTGGCGGCGGGCCGTTTGGTCGTCAGGTAGCCCTAAAATGGTCTTACATCAACGACGGGGCCGATAGCGTTCACGCGCTAACGATCCTGACGGGGGTTGATGCCGGTTTTTTCAACCTCGAAATCAACCAGACCGCCGACAGCCTGAGCCTGACGGGTTTCTGGCGGAAGCTGGTCAATCAGGGCACGGGACAGGCCGCGTTGTCGCTGCTTCGGAAGCGGCGGGGGCAGGTGGTTCCCTACAAAGGCCCGGCCTTGGCGGGCGACACGCTGATGCTGCGGGGTACGTTCGATACGGGTACGTCCTCGCCCCGCCAACCATTGACGTTAACGTACCTGCGCCCGCTGAACCCCAAGCCGTTCGAGGTGATTGCGCACCGGGGCGGCGGACGTACCGCCGATCTGTTGGGCGTATCGGAAAACACGCTGGCGATCCTGCAGCGGGCGGCGCGGTTCGGGGCCACGGGCGTTGAAATCGACGTTCGCTATACCAAAGACAGCGTCCCGGTCCTGTACCACGATAACCGCTTGAACCAGCGGCTCATCCAGAAAAACGGCCTCAGCGGCGGCATCAGCGACTACACCTACGAGCAGGTACAGACCTCGTTCCGGCTGCTCTACGGCGAACAGATTCCCACGCTGGAACAGGCCCTGCGAACCATTGTAGACAATACTGACCTCCGCTTTGTCTGGATCGACTCTAAGTTTACTGGTTCAATGGTTCGGGTGCAGACGTTGCAACAACGCTTCGCCGAACGTGCCCGGCTGCGGGGGCGGCGGCTGCAAATCGTGATTGGTTTGCCCGGCACCGAGGCGGTCGAGGCGTACCGGGCGTTGCCCAACAAGGCCAACACGCCCATCCTTTGCGAACTGGAACCGGCCCTCGCCCGCGAACTAGGAGCCGCCGTCTGGGCACCCCGCTGGACACTGGGACCACAAACCGACGAGGTGAAAGCGATGCAGGCCGAAGGTCGCCGCGTGTTCGTCTGGACGCTGGACGACCTGCTGTTTCTGGAAAAATTCAGTAACCAGGCCAACCTCAACGGCATCCTGTCCAACTACGCCCCGGCGGTTGCTTACTATCACTACACGGCGCAATAGATCTATGAACACCAAACTCAAGATCGCCTGCCTGCTGAGCTTGCTCCTGCTGGAACTGCCGGGCTGGGCGCAGTTTTCGCCCCCGACGGATACCACGGGCGGCAAACGGGGTGCGTACCACGTCGTGCTGACGGTGGGCGGGGGCGGCTCCGTGTACCGCTCTGCTATCGGCATTCCCCCCGCCTGGCAGAATACCGAGGCCAACTACGCCGGTACGTCGTTTACGGTACGCGCCCTGTGGCATCCCGATCACCGATTCCGAACGGGGCTCGAAACGGGGCTGACGACGTTCTATTCCTACAAAGGCACCATTAATGGCGAGGCGGCTTCGGTCAGGGTATCAGCCATACCGATTTTGCTGATCTACCAGATGCCGCTGGCCTGGCACACAGGTACCGAGCGCAGTTTGTTGCGGCGCGTAGCTGTGACGGCAGGGCTGGGGGCGTACCTGATCCGGTCGCAGCTTACCTACAAAGGGACTGTCAACTCGCAGGAAATCAGTGCGGGCTGGCTGGGCGGCGTTTCCTACACGCAACCGCTCACCAACAGCCTGCGCCTCGCCGCCGAGGTACGTTGGCTGAACCCCACCGCTACCCGCGAATCTGATTTTGCCGTTCAGGCGCAGGTACTTTGGCGCGTGCTGTCGTGGTAACTGCTTCACTATCAACGTATGAAACATCAACTACTGCCCTTTCTAATCGGGTTCGCCACGTACCTGACCTGCCCGGTCGCCTGGTCGCAAACCAGCCCATTGTTCGAGAAAAAGACGGGCTTTTCCTCCCTGACCGAACGGTGGGAACTGGACTCGACCTCGCGCCGGGGTACGTTCCTGCTGACGCCCTACAAGCCCATGTACGTGACCGCCGGGCGGTGGTCGAACGACCCCAACGGGCAACCGGTAAGCGAAAACCCCGACTACAGTTACCCCATTGATATCCCGCTGGGGCGGTATGAGGCCCGTTTTCAGTTGAGTCTGAAGGTAAAAGTGCTTCAGGGCATCTTCGGCAAAAACGGCGATCTGTGGGTGGGTTACACCCAGAAATCGCATTGGCAGGTTTATAATACGACCTTCTCGCGCCCCTTCCGCGAAACAAACTACGAGCCGGAACTGATGCTCAACTTCGCCACCAACTTTTCGGTGTTAGGCTTACGTACCCGGATGTTGGGCGTTGCCCTTACGCACCAGTCTAACGGGCGGGCCATACCCCTGTCGCGAAGCTGGAACCGGGTCATTTTCCAGGCCGGTTTTGACCGGGGCAACTGGACGGTGCTGCTGCGCCCCTGGCTGCGACTACCCGACAGCGAGGATGAAAACCCGGCCATCGTCGACAATATTGGCCGAGGTGACGCCACGGTGATCTACCATACCGGACGGCATCTGTTTTCGGTGCTGGGAAGCCATTCGTTGCGGGGCGGGGCCAACAGCCGGGGACAAGTCCAGTTCGACTGGACGTTTCCTGTCACGTGTAATCTACGCGGCGACCTTCAAATCCTACACGGCTACGGAGAAACCCTCATCGACTATAACCACAGTCAAACCACCATCGGCGTGGCCGTTTCGCTTGTTAACTGGTTGTAGATGAGGCTATCTTAAGCACCCTAGGGCTATGCCCCAGGCAGATGATGCAATCCCTTCAGGGTTGAGTAATAAGTCAACCGCCCACCATAGCCCTGAAAGGGCGTTATCAGTACTACGGGGCAACGCCCTGGGCTACCTCCCGCTTCACCTTCGACTGGGTGTAGTACTCGATCAGGTCGGCTACCAGGCCTGTCCAGCCGGTTTGGTGGTTGGCGCCCAGGCCGCTACCATTGTCGCCGTTGAAGTACTCGTAGAAGAGAAGCAGGTCCTTGAAATTGGGGTCAGGCGTGAAGCGGTTGAGGGCACCCATGGCCGGAATCTGACCCGTAGCATCTACGCGGAAGAGGCTTATGAGGCGTTCGGCCACCAGCAGCGCGGCTTCTTTAATGCTCATCACCTGCCCCGAATGCGTGGGGTATTCCACCTCATAATCGTCGCCGTAGTACTGGTAAAACTTCAACAGCGAATCGACCAGCAAAAAGTTCAGCGGAAACCAGATCGGCCCGCGCCAGTTAGAATTCCCCCCAAAAATGCTCGTTTCCGACTCAGCAGGCACGTAACGCACCCGCAGCAGTTCGCCGTTCATATACAGTTCGTAGGGCTGCTTCTCGTGGAATTTCGATAGTGCCCGGATGCCGTAGTCTGAGAGAAACTCGGCCTCGTCGAACATGCGGCGCATGAGCATTTTCATCCGGTGGCCGCGCAGCAGACTCAGCAGGTGGGTAGAGCCTTTGCCCGGCTCGTGCCAGCGGCTCACCAGCGACGCCAGGTCGGGGCGGTTAGTGAGCACCCACTCCAGCCGCCGCCGGAAGTCGGGCAGTTTCGAGAGTAACTCATCGTCGATCACCTCCACCGCAAATAGGGGAATTAGCCCCACCATCGACCGGATTTTCAGCAGCCGCGCCTGTTTGTCAGGCGTGTGGAGGATGTCGTAGTAGAACTGATCTTCTTCGTCCCAGAGGCTAATATGCTGTTTGCCCAGGTTGTTCATGGCCGAAGCGATGTGCAGGAAGTGCTCGAAAAACTTGCTGGCCATGTCCTGATACGACGGACGCACCAGCGATATTTCGCAGGCAATGCGCAGCATATTGAGCGTATACATGGCCATCCAGCCCGTGCCGTCGGCCTGCTCAATGCGCCCGCCCATGGGCAGTGGCTGACTCCGGTCGAACACCCCAATGTTGTCGAGGCCCAGGAAGCCCCCGCCGAAGATGTTGTTGCCCTCTACGTCTTTGCGGTTCACCCACCAAGTGAAGTTCAGCAGCAGTTTGTGGAAGACCCGCTCCAGAAACGCCACGTCGCCCACGCCGTTGGCCTGCTTGTCGATCTCATACACTTTCCAGGTAGCCCAGGCATGCACGGGCGGGTTCACGTCCGAAAAATTCCACTCATAGGCCGGGATCTGCCCGTTGGGGTGCATGTAGTATTCGCGCAGGGTCACGGCCAGTTGCCGCTTGGCAAAGTGTGGGTCGATGCGGGCGAGCGTGAGCGTATGAAAGGCCAGGTCCCAGGCCGCAAACCAGGGGTATTCCCACTTGTCGGGCATGCTCAGGATGTTGGCCGTGTACATATGCCGCCATGTTTCGTTGCGGGCATACACGCGCCCCTGAAACGGTACGGGCATTTTTGGGTCGCCCTTGAGCCACTCGTTGACGTTGTAGTAGTAGAACTGCTTGTTCCAGAGCATGCCCGCGTAGGCCTGCCGCTGAATGTTCACCAGGTCGGCACCGGCGTTGGGGCCGTGGTGGGCGTTGTGCTGAATCTGTCCGTAAAACGCATCTGCTTCGGCCAGACGCTGGGCAAAAATGGCATCAAAATCCACAAAGGGACTGGGTGCGCTGGGCTGGGTAAGCTGCGTTTGGTCGCTAAACCGCAGCCGAATTTGGGTACTGCCCCCGGCAGGCACTGTTCGCGTATACCGCGCAGCCGCTTTAGTGCCAATGCGGTTGGGGTTTACGTATTCGGGTCGCCCCGTGATGACGTAATTGTTGATCGCGTCTTTGGGATAGGGCGTGCTATTAGGCCTGCCGTAGAGACGTTCGGTGTTGGTTTCGTTTTCGCAGAACAGCAGTTCGTCGGCACCCTCGCAGTAGAGTTTGTACTTGCCCAGTTGCCGGTGGTTTACCTCGATCTGGTTGGTCGAGATGCCCGTGAGCATTGGCCGAACGCTATATTGCTCGTAGCCCCACGACCAGGTGTTTCTGAACCAGATGGTGGGCAGCAACGTCAGCGGGGCGGCCACGTCACTGCGATTATGGGCCGTCACGGTCACCAGCCAGTCATTTTGGTCGGCTTTGGCGTATTCGATATAGATGTCGAAGTACTCGTTCTGGTCGAAAATACCCGTGTCGTGCAACTCATATTCCGGCTCCTGACGGCTCCGGCGCATGGTTTCGATTACCAACTTGTTATAGGGGAATTCCTGCTGCGGGTACTTATACAGCATCTTCATGTACGAATGCGTCGGGGTGCTGTCGAGGTAATAATACAGTTCTTTCACGTCCTCGCCGTGGTTGCCTTCGGGACCGGTAAGTCCGAAAAAACGCTCTTTCAGGATGTTGTCTTTGTGATTCCAGAAGGCCAGCGCAAAGCAGATATGCCCTTTGTTATCGGCGATGCCGCCAATGCCTTCTTCGCCCCAGCGGTAGGCGCGGGAGCGGGCCATCTCGTGGCTGACGTGGTTCCAGGCATCGCCGTAGGCACTGTAGTCTTCGCGGACGGTGCCCCAGGCGCGATCGGACAAATAGGGTCCCCATTTTTTCCAGCCTTTATTATCGGCCCGGTCATAAATCCGCAACTTCTCAGCGTCTGCCTGCATATCGTGTCAATAGGATTCGTAAACGGATGATGAAGCGCAAATCCATTTCCAAAAATACAGGCTGTAGCACGATTCATGGACATTTCCTCAAAAAGTGCAGCAAAATGGCCTGTAAATCAAGGGTTAACTTACTTTGAGGTAACGGGTGGGGGTCGGGGCTGGTTTTGGTAGCGCGAAGCCACACCACGGCGCGAAGCTACGCTTGCCTCTAGTGAACATCACTTCAACTCGTTCGATAATGAATATGGAAAATCACCCGCCTGGGTGCCGCGCTGTTTGTTGGGCATGGCGCTCATGTCAACGTCGAGGGTAGCGCCCTGCATGAGGGCGGTGTGGCTCAGCCAGTTTTTTGAATACGGTTTGCCGTTTATTTTCAGGCCGTTGACGTAGCGGTTTTGGGTGCTGTTTTTGGGTGCGTTGATCACCACTTTCCTGCCGTTTTCGAGCGTCATAATCACTTTGCCAAACAGTGGTGCGCCCAACACGTATTGGTCCGTGGCAGGGCAGACGGGGTAGAAGCCCATTGCCGAAAACACGTACCAGGCCGAGGTTTGGCCGTTGTCTTCGTCGCCGCAGTAGCCGTCGGGGGTGGGCAGGTAGAGGCGGTTCATTACTTCGCGGAGCCAATACTGCGTTTTCCAGGGTTCACCGGCATAGTTGTAGAGGTAAATCATGTGCTGAATGGGCTGGTTGCCGTGGGCGTACTGACCCATGTTGGCAATCTGCATTTCGCGGATTTCGTGGATCACGCTGCCGTAGTAGCTGTCATCGAAAACGGGGGGCAGAATAAACACCGAATCGAGCTTGTTGGTGAAGGCCTTTGGTCCGCCCATGAGGCCAATCAGCCCCTGCACGTCGTGGAACACCGACCAGGTGTAGTGCCAGCTGTTGCCCTCGGTGAAGGCGTCGCCCCATTTGAAGGGGTTGAATGGGGTCTGGAAGGAACCGTCTTTGTTCTTGCCGCGCATCAGTCCGGTCTGTTTGTCGAACAGGTTGCGGTAGTTCTGGCTGCGTTTGGCAAACAGGTCGATCTCGGCTTTAGGGCGGTTCAGCTTTTTCGCCAACTGGTAGATCGTGAAGTCGTCATAGGCGTATTCCAGCGTCCGGGCGGCGTTTTCGTTGATCTTCACGTCATACGGCACGTACCCCAGTTCGTTGTAATAGGTGGCCCCGCGCCGACCTACGGCATCGAGTGGACCCTCGTTATTACTGTTTTTGACCAGGGCTTCATACAACGCATTGATGTCGTAATTCTTGCCACCTTTCAAATACGCATCCGACACCACCGACGCCGAATTGGAGCCAACCATCACGTTGCGCAGGCCGGGACTACCCCATTCGGGCAACCAGCCGCCTTCTTTGTAGGCATTGGCCAGGCCCTCCTGCATGTGGGCACTGAGGGTGGGATACAACAGGTTCAAAAACGGAAACAGCGACCGGAACGTATCCCAGAAACCAGTGTCGGTAAACATGTAGCCGGGCCGTACCTCGCCGTTGTAAGGGCTGTAATGCATCACGTTCCCGGCGGCGTCCATCTCGTAGAATTTACGCGGAAACAGCAGCGCCCGGTACATACACGAGTAGAAGGTGCGGTACTGATCGGGGGTGCCGCCTTCTACCTGAATACGCCCCAGCACAGTGTTCCAGGCCGTTTTTGCTTTTTGCTTCACCGTCTCGAATTCATCCTTGCCGATCTCGTTCAGGTTCAGTTCGGCCTGTTCGGGACTGATGAATGAAGAAGCTACCCGTGCGTGGACTACTTCGCCTTTGCGCGTTTGGAAACCCACTACGGCCCCCGCCTGATCGGCCTGAATTTCAAGCAGGTCATTGGCCCATTTGCCGTTCTGCCACACCGCGTGCCGGGCAAAGGGTTTGTCGAACACGAGCACGAAGTAATTCTTGAAATTGGCCGGTACGCCGCCGCTGTTTTTGGTGGTGTAGCCCACAATTTTGCGTTCGCCGGGGATAATGCGGACGTACGAGCCTTTGTTCAGGGCGTCGATGACCACCTGCGCACTGTCGGTTTTGGGGAACGTGAACCGGAACGACGCCGCCCGCTCGGTGGGGGCAATTTCGGTGGTCACGTCATGGTCGGCGAGGTAGACGGAATAATAATACGGCTTGGCTACTTCGGCTTTGTGCGAAAACCAACTGGCGCGCTGCTCTTCCACAAAACGGGCCCTGCCGGTCATGGGCATGATCGAAAACTGACCGTAGTCATTCATCCAGGGCGAGGGCTGGTGGGTTTGTTTGAACCCCCTGATCTTGTCGGCGGCGTAGGTATAGGCCCATCCGTCGCCCATGCGGCCGGTTTGGGGCATCCAGAAATTCATACCCCAGGGCAGGGCCACGGCAGGGTAGGTGTTGCCGTTGGAGAGGCTGGGCTTCGAGTCGGTGCCCATCAGCGGGTTAACCCATTCCACGGGGTCGGCAGCGGGACGGGCGGGTGGGGTCTGGGCGGTGGCAGCGAGAGCAGTCAGCAACAAAAACGACGTACAGAATTGGCGCATGATGGCTTGAGTAAAAGGAACGCCAAGATACGCCACCCGTGCGTGGCTGTTCTGCCCCATTGCTCCCGGTTTGGCTCCAACACTGCGTTACTTATTCTGTGGTGACCCTAGGTCTAAAACAGTAGCCTACCCGGCTGGTTAGCTATAGACAACCAATATGACTATGATCGACTACCTGTTCGGTGACTTACTCCACGACGATAAAACCCTCACTGCTTTCCAGATTGTGGCGCGGGCCCTGCTGGTGGCTGTCGTTGCCCTGCTTTGCGTCCGCGTTACGGGGCGGCGCGCCTACGGCCTGAAAACGCCGTTAGACAACGTTATAACGTTCCTGCTGGGTGCCACTCTCAGCCGCGCCATCGTTGGCGACGGGGGATTTGTAGGCATCGTGGCGGGGTCATTGACCCTGGCCTGCCTGCATCGACTTATCGCTTACGTTAGCTGCCGGAGCGATGGCTTCCGCAATTTCATTAACGGCAAAAGTCAGATACTCTATGAACAGGGTATTTTTCAGGATACCAATTTGAAAAAGAGCCTGGTAGCCCCTAAAGAACTGGAGGGCGTCGTACGCAAAGAAACTAACCTCGACTCGCTGGACCTGATTCAGAAAGCCACCATGGAGCCAAGCGGTGAGGTGAGCATTGTGCTGAAAGACGGCTACAGCCTGCCAAACCGCGCATAGGCCTGTTGCTCAAGGCTTTCGCGGTGGTCGGGATGGGCTATATTGATGAGCAGCCGCGCCCGCTGCCGCAGGTTCTGGCCGTATAAATCGGCGATGCCGTATTCCGTCACGACGTAGTGGACGTGGGCGCGGGTAGTGGTCACGCCCGCCCCTTCTTTCAACAACGGCACGATCTTACTCAGTCCTTTGCTGGTAGTAGAGGGCAACGCAATAATGGGTTTGCCTCCTTCGGAGAGGGATGCCCCCCGCACAAAATCCATCTGCCCACCCACGCCCGAATACTGCATCGTGCCAATGGTGTCGGCGCACACCTGCCCGGTCATGTCGATCTCGATGGCGCTGTTGATAGCCGTCACTTTCGGATTTCGGCGAATGATGGCCGTGTCGTTGGTGTAGCTTGCCTGCTTCATAGCCACGGCGGGGTTGTCGTCGATGAAGTCATACACCCGCTGACTGCCCATCACAAAACTCGACACGATGCGGTAAGGAAGCACGGTCTTGTATTCGCCGGTGATCACGCCGCGCTCGACCAGGTCGATGATGCCGTCGGTAAACATTTCGGTGTGAATACCCAGCCCCTTGTGGTGAATCAGTTCGGCCAGGGTAGCGTTGGGAATGCCGCCAATACCTAGTTGCAGCGTGGCCCCATCCTCCACCAGCGAGGCTACGTATTGCCCTATTTTACGGTCGGTGGCGTCGATCTCGGCGGGTTTTACTTCATACATTGGCTCGTCGACTTCCACCGCTGCGTGCAGCATCGACACCGGAATGAGTCCGTCGCCGTGGGTGCGGGGCACGCGCGGGTTCACCTGGGCAATGACGTATTTGGCCGCCCGGATAGCCGACAGCGACACATCTACCGACGGCCCCAGCGAACAATACCCGTGCGCGTCGGGCGGCGACACCTGGATCAGCGCTACATCGACGGGCAGGATTTTTCGGCTAAACAGCAGGGGCACTTCGCTCAGAAACACGGGTACGTAGTCGCCGATGCCCTGCGCCAGCGACCGCCGCATATTGGCCCCAATAAAGAACGAGTTGGGCCGGAAGCTGTCCTGGTGTTGCGGTTCAAGATAGGGTAGGGGGCCTTCGGTGTGGATGTGGCAGATCTCCACGTCGCGGAGCCGGTCGGCCTGCGCTACCATTGCCCGGATGAGCACGTGCGGCGTCTGGGCTACGCTGTGAATAAACACCCGGTTGCCTGATTGTATGGCCGAAACCGCCAGTTCGGGTGTGGTGTAGGGGAGGGGCATGGGGGAAGGGATTATGTCTAATTGTTTAACGTTCGACGTCTAAAGTTGGCTGGCGCAGGAGTACGCTTGCGCCAGCCAACTTTAGACCCGCAGCGGCGGACCGCTTAGTCGTTAGACGTTAAACCTTAGACTGTCATTCCCTCGAAAAGCGGCGCGTAGTCGTCTGAGAGGGTAACCTGAATTTTGTGCAGCTCGCCGGGCGTGACCAGCTGACGGAAGACCTGCATAAACTGGTGGGTGAACTGTTTTCCCTGTTCAGGATCAACACCGAGTTGGTCAGCTACGCGGTCATAAAACTCGGTGAGCTTAAAGCGCTCCCCCTGATCGCGTTCCTCGGCGGGAATCTCGCGGATTATGTCGAGCAGGGGAGCAGGCAGTTGCGCACCCATATTGTCGGCGGCGTTGCCAGCAAGGTGGTGAGTAAGGGTGTGCAGAAATGCCCGCGTGATGTCGAGCACTTCCGACTCGGTAGTCACGCCAAGTTTGGCTTTGGCCTCGTGGATGAATTCTGGGTACTGCATAATGTTGATAGATCAAAAGGATTGTGCTCTATCAACCGCAGAAGCCGGTTTGTGTTTGCCAAAAAAGGTCACTGTTTCATGGGTAGCCAGACATGGAAGGTAGAACCCTGGCCGGGGGTACTGTCTACGGTTATACGGCCCTGGTGGTTTTCTACAATCTTTTTACAGATGGCCAGCCCAATGCCCGTGCCCCCAAATCGGGCACCGTGCAACCGCTGAAAAATGCCAAAAATCTTGTCCTGGTATGCCGTATCGAACCCAATGCCATTGTCACGCACGTCGATCCGCACGTAGCGGGCGGGTGGTAATCCCGCTGCCAGGGCGGCCTGTTTGTTCATGTCGTGTTGCGTGATCTGAATAACGGGGGGGCGGTCGGTGCTGAATTTCATGGCGTTGCTGATCAGGTTCTGAAACAACTGATGTAACTGCCCCGTGTTGGCCGGTAAGGTAGGCAGGGGGCTAACCTCAATGGAGGCCCCCCGC
Organism: Fibrella aquatilis; assembly: GCF_017353255.1. Classification (GTDB taxonomy): domain Bacteria; phylum Bacteroidota; class Bacteroidia; order Cytophagales; family Spirosomataceae; genus Fibrella; species Fibrella aquatilis. The sequence continues at coordinate 54,507 of NZ_JAFMYU010000022.1, forward strand.
TCGCGGATGGTCACGTCGAGGTCGTCAACTAACTGTGCCAACACGGCGTTTAGGTCGGTTTCGGCAAAAATGGTATACTGGTTCGATAGCTTCGACAGGTTCAGTACGTCATCGACGAGTGCCTGCATGCGGCCCGTTGCGGTAATCATTCGCTGGAAATAGTCTCGCTCGGTTTCGTCCAGTTTCGTGTCGGCCGTTGACTGGAGAATGGTACCGAAGGCCTGAATCTTCCGCAAGGGTTCTTTTAAATCGTGCGAGGCCACGGAGGCAAACTGCATGAGGTCGAAGTTTGAGCTTTCCAGGTTTTTGTTGGCCTGTTGCAGTTCGGCGGTGCGCACGTTTACGCGTTGTTCCAGTTCTTCAGCCAGCAGGCGGTAGCGGGCTTCCGATGCCTCCAGGGCCTGCCGGGCCTGCATGGTTTGGGTTACTTCGGTAGCCACCACCATTACGCGCCGGATGGTGCCGTCGGCTTCCAGCATCGGTTTATACACAAAGTCGAAGTAGACCGTTTCGCGTTGTCCATTCCGATCCAGTTGCGCAGGCAGGCCATTGCCTACAAACGGCACGCCTGTGGTTCGTACGCCATCGAGCAGTTCTTCAAATCCCTGCCCGGCCACTTCGGGCAGAGCCTCGAACAATTTCTGGCCCAGTACCTGGTTGGGGGTGCGGCCCCAGAGTTCACAAACCGCTGGGTTAGCAAATTCAATGATATAACCGGGGCCGTCAAATACCCCCACCCCCAGCGGTGTCTGGGTAAACACAGCGTGTAATAATTGCTGATCATGGTCGGCTCGCTGTCGGGCCAACACCTGATCTGTTACCTCCTGACTAACGGAAAAAATGCCTATGATACCCCCCAAATCGTCTTTGATGGGCTGGAAGGTGAACTTGTGGAAGGTAAGTTCCTGCCGCCCGTTCCAGTTTAGGGCTATACCCCGGCCGTCGGCAATGTAGGGTTGGCCGGTGGTGAATACCCCGTCGAGGATTGAGCCAAAACCCTGGCTGGCTAATTCAGGGAAGGCACTAAGAAATGGTTTGCCAATCAATTCGTTAGCCGTTCGTCCGGCATCGTTGCAATAGCTTGGATTAGCCAGCGTAATCAGGTGAGTAGGGCCTTCGTAGATGGCTATCGACAAGGGAGCCTGATTGAATAGTGTGGTCAACTGCAAAGGAACACCATTGATGTTGATCGACGATAAATTCATAAAACCGTAAAAGACAGGGTAGACGATTCGGTGAAAATAAACAGTTTACAACTAGTAGCACAACTCAAATCTGGATAACTTCGTAAGCAATTATCCGTACTTGACAAAACCAATGCTCTCTTTATTACTCATCGAAGACGACCAGGACGACATCGACCTCCTGCGCTACGCACTTGGGCGGGAGGCCGTTCAAACTGTTTTTACCATTGTGATGCAGGGCGATGAAGCGCTACCCACGCTGAAACAAACACAAACCGGGCCTGACCTCATTGTCATGGACCTGAATATTCCCATCATTCACGGGCGCGACGTGCTGGCGCAAATTCGGCAGCAGCCAGTTTACAATGGCATCCCGATTTTGGTGCTCACCACGTCGTCGGTCGACGAACGGAACGTGTGCCTCTCGTTGGGTGCCAATGCGTTCGTGACCAAACCCACCAGTATCGAGGGTTTCCAGAACCTGGTAGGTACCATCCGCCAGTTGGCGCAGGCATAAAAAAAGGGAGTTTACCGTCAGCAGTAAACTCCCTCTTACTAGACTTTCTTTACGCCAGTCGATTGATGCAGTTGAGGTCTTCGAAGGCTACTTTTAGCCGGGCCGACATGCTTTCTTCGCCTTTGCGGAGCCACACGCGGGGATCGTAATATTTCTTGTTGGGCGAATCGGGGCCTTCGGGGTTGCCGAGTTGACTTTGCAGATAGCCTTCTTTGGCTTTGTAGTAGCCCAGAATGCCTTCCCAGGTCGACCACTGCATGTCGGTGTCGATGTTCATCTTGATGGCCCCGTACTGGATAGCCTCCCGAATCTCTTCACGGCTTGACCCCGACCCACCGTGAAACACAAAGTTTACCGGCAACGGACCCGTACCAAATTTCTCCTGGATATAGTCCTGCGAATTTTTGAGAATGATGGGTGAGAGCTTCACGTTGCCGGGCTTGTATACGCCGTGTACGTTACCAAAAGCGGCCGCGATGGTGAAGTTGGGCGAAATCTTACGCAGGTGCTCGTAGGCATAGGCTACCTCCGAGGGCTGCGTATATAGTTTAGAGTCATCGACGTCAGAATTATCAACGCCGTCTTCTTCGCCACCCGTCACGCCAAGTTCAATTTCCAGCGTCATGCCCATCTTGGCCATCCGCTCGAAGTATTTACACGAAATTTCGATGTTTTCTTCAATTGGCTCTTCCGACAGGTCGAGCATGTGCGACGAGTAGAGGGGCTTGCCGGTCTGGTCGAAATGTTTTTCCGAAGCCGTCAGCAGCCCGTCGATCCAGGGCAGGAGTTTCTTGGCGCAGTGGTCGGTGTGCAGAATAACGGGTACGCCATAGAGTTCGGCGATGTTGTGGATGTGCAACGCTCCCGACACCGACCCCGCGATGGCTGCTTTCTGCCCGTCGTTGGCCAGTGATTTGCCCGCGTAGAAAATGCCGCCGCCGTTCGAGAACTGGATGATCACCGGCGAGTTGACCGCCTTGGCCGTTTCCAGCACTGCGTTCACCGAGTTGGTACCTACCACGTTGACCGCTGGCAGGGCGTAATCATTTTCATTGGCATGACGGAAAATCTCGGAAACGCCTTCGCCCGTGACAACGCCGGGGGCAAAACGAACAGCTACATCGCTCATAAAAACTGAAGAATTGAATTTTGATTAGAAAAAGTAGAAGATGCCTTAGCTTCTTTGACCATGCAAGCCTAAAACACCGCAAAGTACAATTTTTGCCCCAAACGATGGGGGTTCGCTAAGATGCGCTTTAGCAATCAGCGAGGAGTCTTTATCTTAACGTTGCCTATATTGATGCCATCGCATCAAGCGATGGCATCAATGAATCGCTAGCCTTATACCCTTGCTAACTATGCGACATCTACTCTGGTTTCTCATTCCACTTGTTTCCATGAGCCAGCAAACTCTGGGTCAAGCTACATATCCCGTTGTGCCAGATGAGGACTACGAGGTGTATGCCATTGTTGGTAACTACTTCTCTCGCTGCGATGATCCAAAGTCGGCACACTTGCGTAACGAGACCTGGTTGGTTAACACACTCACCGAACGTTATCCAACTCATGGATTTTGGTTTAAATTCGACGAAACTCCAAAACAACTGGCTTGGCGTTTTCCAGAGAAAGATCCATTTTACAAGAAACCAGCTTGGTGGTCCTTTCTAGCATCAATAGATGGCAGTCAGTTTTCCGAAAATGAACTGACGAAACTGCCCGCTTTCATCTGTCGAAAACCAGTTCGCTGGACAAACGAACAGATGGACTATTACTTCAAGGATGAAAATTCTCGATTACGCGGGTATGAGGCAATTCGTAAAGACTTCCCCAGCTTTGGGGCTTTTATCCATTTTTCGCGGGTGGCTTTCTCTTCCGATGATACAAAAGCCGTCTGTTATTTCTCAGAGACAAGCGATAGCTTAGCTGGTGCTGGCTATTTAGTATTCCTGGAAAAGAAGAACGGTAAATGGGGAGTGATCGACTACACAATGCTTTGGATTTCATAACAACCAGCAACACCTTGAAAACGCTCTTTTACTGTCCGTTTTGGGGCATGGAATCCCTTGGGCTGGCCGAGGCAGCCAAGCGTGTGAAAGCCGCTGGCTACGATGGCATGGAAGTGGCCGTAGGTCTTGATAAACAGGCCGAAGCCGTGCAAATCATGCAGGATAATGGCCTCCGCCTGATCCTGATGGCCTTTGGCGGCGGGGCCAGTTTCCCCGAACACAAAGCCAAATTCCGCGCCGATCTGGAAGCCACGGCCAAGCACAAGCCGCAGTTCGTCAACGTGCATACCGGCCACGACTATTTCACCTACGAACAAAACTGCGAACTGATTCAGGTGGCCATGGACGTGCAGAAAGCCAGCGGCGTAACCATCCTGCACGAGACCCACCGCGGGCGGTTTTCGTACTCGGCCCCGGCCATGCAGCATTACCTGGTCACGTTCCCCAACCTGCGCCTCACCGGCGACTTTTCGCACTGGGTCAACGTGTCGGAGTCGTACCTCGCCGACCAGGCCGACAACATGAGCCGCGCCCTGCAACGCACCGACCATATCCACTGCCGGGTAGGCCACCCCGAAGGTCCGCAGGTGAACGACCCCCGCGCTCCCGAATGGAAAGGGGCACTGGAAACCCACGCCAAATGGTGGGACATTATTCGGCAACGAATGCTCACCGCAGGTGCCCCCGAACTCACCGTTACCTGCGAGTTTGGCCCCGCCCCCGGCTACCTGCCCACACTCCCCTACACCAACCAACCCGTGGTGAGTCAGTGGGATGTGAACGTGTTTATGATGCAGTTTTTAAAACAACGATGGAAGGCGTAGGGAGTTTGTGGTTGGTGGTTTGTAGTTGGCTTCGCTAGCTAGGCCCCTCGACTGCGCTCGGGGTGACACCGGGCTGGCGTACCAGGCAAGTAGAGCAATCTCAAAGAGTTGATTCAAGTTTGTTGTCACCCCGAGCGCAGTCGAGGGGCCTAGCTAGCGAAGCCAACTACAAACCACCAACCACAAACTCCCTACGCCTTCCTTCACCAATATGAACAGACGATCTTTTCTTCTCTCAACAACAGCGGCCAGCACAGCCTTTGCGCTGGCTGCTAAGGCCAATCCGGTTGCGCCGCTGCCCAACGCGCTACCGCGCTGGCGTGGGTTCAACCTGCTCGAAAAATTTATAGCAGGAGGCAGTGGTCCCGAGCCAGAGGGGCCTTTTAAAGAACGCGACTTCGATTGGATCGCCAGGTGGGGGTTCAACTTCATCCGGTTGCCGATGTCGTACCGATGCTGGGCTTCCGGCGACCCCAGCACCTGGATGAACTTGAATGAAGTCAAGCTTAAAGACGTGGACCAGGCCGTTGCGTGGGGGAAAAAACATGGCCTGCACGTCAACCTGAACCTGCATCGCATTCCGGGCTACTGCGTGAACCCACCCGCTGAACCCCTCAGCCTCTGGACCGACGACCGGGCATTGGAAGCCGCCGTGTTTCACTGGAAACACCTGGCTCAACGCTACAAGGGCCGTCCCAACACCGAAGTTAGTTTTGATTTAATCAACGAACCCGCCAACGTCGACGAGGCTAGCTACACGCGGGTGGTGAAGGCCCTTGTAGCCGGTATTCATGCCGTTGACCCTCAGCGACTCATCATCGCCGACGGCCTACAGTACGGTACGCAGCCGGTGCCGTCGCTGGCGGGGGTGGTGGGCGGCCAAAGCACGCGGGGCTACCTGCCCATGTCGGTGAGCCATTATAAGGCGTCGTGGGTAAACATTAAAGACTGGCAAGCGCCCGCCTGGCCCATGGCCTGGATGGGAGCGACATGGGATTCAGACATGCTCAAAAAGGTCAATATTGAACCCTGGCAGGCCCTGCAACGCAAGGGCGTGGGAGTGCACGTGGGCGAATGGGGCTGTTTCAACAAAACTCCGCACGACGTGGCGCTAGCCTGGATGGAATCGAACTTAAAGCTTTGGCAGGAAGCGGGCTGGGGCTGGTCGCTCTGGAATTTCAGGGGCAGCTTCGGCATCCTCAATAGCGACCGCCCCGACGTAAACTACAAAAATCACCAGGGCCAACAACTCGACGCCGACATGCTGGCTCTGCTGCGGAGGTATTAGGGGAGGGGAATGTACAATGTACAATGAATAATGTACAATGGCTTCGCGCTCTGAAGTGTAATGCGCGAAGCCATTGTACATTATTCATTGTACATTGTACATTTAAAATCTTACTTTATCTGCACATTCCCCATCTCGGTTTGGGGGCGCAACAGGTGCACGTCGAGCATGGCGAGGGGGCGGGCGAGGTACTCGCGGATGAGCGTACGGAGGGAGTAGCCGTCGGGGACGTCTTGCGCGGCGAAGGCCACGGCGCTGATGCCCTCGTAATTGCTGATGTAGAGAGCGCGGGCGTTGTGAAAATTCTGCGAGATGATGGTGATGTGGTGCTGCTTAAACACCTCTTTGCACCGCAGCACCGAGTCAAACGTACGGTAGCCGGCGTAGTCGGGAATCATCACGTCGGAGGGAACGCCAAGTTTGAGCAGGGCATTTTGCATATCGACCGGCTCGTTATAAAACTCCGAATCGTTGTTGCCGCTCAGGATCAGGTACTTTACTTTGCCTTCTTTCCAGAGGCGGGCGGTAGCCTCCATGCGGTAGCGGAAAAAGAGATTGTCTTTGCCGCCTTTCACGTATTTGCTCGTGCCCAAAACAAGCCCCACGTCGTTGGCGGGTAGTCTATGCACGTCGAAATAAATCTGGCTTTTGGTGCTTTGCACCACCCACAGGTTGCAGCAGAGCACTACCAGCACCCCGCCAAATACCACCGCCAGCACCCGCTTGACCATACGCTTGCCCTCGCGCAGCGTGAGGCGGCGCGACAATCGGCGGCGGGCAGCCACCCGGTCGGCGGGGCGAGCAGTGGTCATAACTAAAGTTTAAAGTTTAATGTCTAAAGGTCAAAGTTCAATCTGATCTACACGAGGTCTTTAAACTTTAGACATTAAACTTTAAACATTGAACCAGTTTTAAAATATGCCCAACTGCCCGCCATCGTCGCTGACGGTTTCGGCTTCGGGTTCATTTATTGGTGATGCTACCGATGGAAGAACGGTTGGTGCGGCACCTACTTTCGGGGCCAGCAATTTGGCTTCTTTCACCTTGGCATAAGGCAATTTACTGCCCAGCGCCTTCCAGCCGCGCACGTCGATGAAACCGGCTGGTTCCAGCACCATCTTTTCCACCGGCCCGCGCTCTTTCACCATATACTGCAATTCGATGCGCGGAGTTGCGTCGGCCGAGACGGCGAAGAGTTTCGAGCCTTTGGTTTCGCCAATGAAGCTAAACTTCTTGTCGACAGACGTCGTCTCGATTTTAAACCGTTTCACGTAATTCAGCTTCAGCCCGGCCTCGTAGTAGAGAGCCGAGATCACCGTTTCAGGATCGAACTTCTGAAGAATCGCCACGTCGTTGGGTTCGTAGCGGTTGGTGATGTCGAAACTTGTCAGCTCATATTCGCCCGTTTTGTAGACCACCAAGATCGTGTCTTTGGCGTCGAAATTACCCAGCAGGCGGCCCCGCTCGTCGCGGTTGAGGCGACCGAGGTGATCGTCGTACCAGATGTCTACGCCGCCCAAGGTAGAGGCCCCGGCGGTTTTCTGCGTGATTTTGCGGACGTTGTATTTGGTCAGAATGTTGCCCTGCGCCGACCGGTTTTTGATGCCGATAGTGGCAAAATCGAAGTCGAACTGCTTCAGTTTGGCCGTGCTTTGCGCCGTCAGGTTTACCGTAACAACCTCAGCCTCACCGTTATCGTTGGCCGAAAAGTACAGAATCTTCGACTTGGGGTTGCCCATCGTGAGGTCATACTCGCGGTCGCGCGTGACAGCCGTGACAGGGAACCGCTTGGCCATGGAAATACCCGATTTGGCATCCTGGTAGATGAGATTGTAGACCCTGCGTTCGTCGTTTTTCTTGAACACCGACACGTAGATGATGTCTTTGCCCACAAACGTCTTCTCCTGAATCTTGCTCACCAGGCATTTGCCATCGCGCCGGAACACGATCACGTCGTCGATGTCGGAGCAGTCCGACACAAACTCGTCTTTTTTCAGACCATAGCCAATAAACCCACCTTCGCGGTCCACATACAACTTCTGGTTGGCGGCGGCCACTACGTTGGCGGCAATGGTGTTGAACGCCCTGATTTCGGTGCGGCGTTCGCGGCCTTTGCCATGCTTCTTTTGCAGATCTTTGAAATAGGCAATGGCGTAACGCGTAAGGTTGGCCAGATTATCTTCTACCTCGGCCAGTTCCAGTTCCAGGCGCTTCACCAGTTCGTCGGCCTTGAAGCCGTCGTACTTGGAAATCCGCTTGATCCGAATCTCGGTGAGGCGGATGAGGTCGTCCTGGGTGATGGCGCGGTAGAAAAGTTTCTTGTGCGGCTTCAGGCCTTTGTCAATTGTTTCTAAAACCGCCTCAAACGTTTCGCACTCTTCAATTTTTCGGTAAATGCGGTTTTCGATGAAAATCTTCTCCAGCGAGGCGTAGAGTTGCTTTTCCATCAGTTCACCCCGCCGAATCTCGAGTTCCTGCTTCAGCAGCGCCACCGTTTGGTCGGTGTTGTAGCGCAGAATCTCCGACACGCTCACGAAGTGGGGCTTGTCTTTGATGATGACGCAGGCGTTGGGCGAAATGCTTACCTCGCAGTCCGTGAAGGCATAGAGCGCATCAATCGTCACGTCAGGCGACACGCCGGGGGTGAGGTGCACCACGATCTCGACATCTTTCGAGGTAAGGTCCTCTACCTTCTTGATCTTGATCTTCCCGTCGTCGTTGGCTTTAATGATCGACTCTTTCACCGACGTGGTGGTGGTGCCAAAGGGAATATCGCGGATCACGAGCGTTTTTTTGTCCAGCTCTTCGATCTTGGCACGTACCCGCACTTTGCCACCCCGGTGACCGTCGTTGTAATTGCTTACGTCGATGAGGCCACCCGTCTGGAAATCGGGGTAGAGGGTTACGGGCTTGTCTTTCAGCAACTGAATCGACGCATCGATCAACTCGTTGAAGTTGTGGGGCAATATCTTCGTGGAGAGGCCCACGGCAATACCTTCAACCCCCATGGCCAGCAGCAACGGGAACTTCACGGGCAGAGTTACCGGCTCACGCTTGCGCCCGTCATACGAGAGTTGCCACTCGGTGGTGTCATTGTTGAATACTACGTCGCCCCCGAACTTGGAAAGGCGTACTTCGATATAACGCGGCGCGGCGGCTCCGTCGCCGGTGAGGATGTCACCCCAGTTGCCCTGCGTGTCGAAGACCAGGTTTTTCTGGCCGATGTTGACCATAGCCTCGTTGATGGAAGCATCGCCATGAGGATGGTACTGCATCGTTTGCCCGATCACGTTGGCCACTTTGTTGAAGCGGCCGTCGTCCATTTCTTTCAGGGCATGGAGGATGCGGCGCTGCACGGGTTTTAGCCCGTCTTCAATGGCCGGTACCGCCCGCTCCAGAATGACGTAGGAGGCGTAGTCGAGGAAGTACGTTTGATAGAGGCCCGACACCACGGTCTGATCATGGAGCAGCTCATCGGTCGGTTCATTAATAGGTGTTGTTTGGTCAGCAGATTCCTGATTGTCGTCTGTCATCTTGCAAAAAATACGCGTTAACTAGTCAATAAATGGGGGTGGGAAAATAGGTCATTGCCGCCTGAGCTGCAACCCCTAAAGATACACAAAAACGGCGAAATAAACACGTGGAAGGGATTTACGATGTACGATTTACGAATTACGATTTGTTGCTGACGCACTTGGGCTAAAGCGAGCGTACTCCTGCGTCAGCCCAAATCGTAATTCGTTAATCGTACATCGTAAATCCTATAGGCCTACTATGAAATGGGCATTGTTTTTGTGTTCTTTGCTACACCGTACCGACTACCTACCGACCTATGAAAAATCCCTACGTGGCCCTGCTGCGTACGGCCTGGCACTACGCCCGACAGCAGCGCGGGCGCTACCTCGTTGTATACCTGCTCTTCATCGGTGCCAACCTGGTGGGGGCGTCGCACCCGTTGCTCTTTGGTTGGTTTATTGACCACCTCCAGCATAGTCCGGCCACGGTATTGACCACCACGGTATGGTATGGCGGCTGCTTTCTATGTCTTAAAATGCTGGAGTGGGCCTTCCACGGCCCGGCCCGGATTTTGGAGCGGCAACTGGCCTTTGACGTGAGCCGCAACTTTATGGATGAGTTGTATCACCAGACCCTGCACCTGCCGCTGGGGTGGCACAAAACGCACCACAGTGGGGCTACCATCAACCGGATTAACAAGGCCTACAATGCGCTGAAAAGTTTCTTCGAAAACGGTTTTACCTACCTGCATGTGGTGGCCAAATTTACCTTTTCGTTTGGCGCCATGCTCTATTTCGCCCCGCTCTACGGCTGCGTGGGGCTGGTGCTGGGGAGCTTTACGGTTTGGGTCATTCGGCGGTTCGACAAGCCGTTTGTGGCCGCCCTGGAAGAAACCAACGAACGGCAGCACGACCTGTCATCGGCGCTCTACGACAGCCTGTCGAACATCATTACGGTGCTCACCCTGCGGCTGGAAGGGCAGATGCAGCAACGCCTGACGGGCAAGCTGGGAGCCATTGAGCCGCCATTCCGTCGCGAAATCAGGATCAACGAATGGAAGTGGTTTGTGGCCTCTATGCTTATCGCGGTTATCTACGTCATCATCACCACGGGCTACATCCACCAGCATTACGTACCCGGCACAGTCTTCTATGTGGGTGGGTTGGTGACGCTGCTGGGCTACGTAAATCAGTTCACCAGCGTATTTAACGACGTGGCCTGGCAGTACACCCAGCTTGTTCAGTACAACACCGACGTGCAGACCGCCCGCCGCATCGGCGAGGCCTACGGCAAATACCGTCAACCCGAAGCGGCCACCCTACCCACGGCCTGGCAGACGCTTTCTGTTAATAATCTTTACTACGAACATCCCGCCATCCCTGGTCTGATGGGGAGGCAACCGGCATCGCTCAAAAACCTGTCTGTTACGCTGCAACGGGGAAAGCGCGTGGCGCTTATTGGCGAAAGTGGATCAGGCAAGAGCACGCTGCTGACCTTGCTGCGTGGCCTCAACAACCCCCTCGACGGTGTGACCTGGACCGTTGACGGCGAAACCCGCACCGACTGGGCTACCATTGGCGGCACGGTAACGCTGTTCCCGCAGGAGCCGGAGATTTTCGAGAACACCGCCCGCTATAACATCACCCTGGGTTTGCCTTTCGCCGATGCGGACGTGGCTCAGGTCTGCGACATGGCCCGCTTTGCCGATGTGGCGGCCTATTTGCCCGACGGCCTGGATACGCTCATTCAGGAAAAGGGCGTGAACCTGTCGGGTGGGCAAAAGCAGCGGCTGGCCCTGGCGCGGGGGTTGCTGGCGGCCCGGCAAAGTGAGATCATCCTGCTCGACGAACCCACCAGCAGCGTAGACCCCAAAACCGAATACCTCATCTACCACGCCCTGCTGGCCACCTTCACCAATAAAGCCGTGGTTTCCTCCCTCCACCGCCTGCACCTGCTGCCCCTCTTCGACTACATCTACATCCTCGACAACGGCCGTATCGCCGACGAAGGTACCTTCGCCGACCTCCGTCAGCGCAGCACCATCTTCCGGGAGATGTGGCGGCATCAATCCGATGCATTGAATCGGATAACTAGCGTGGAGGTGTGAGGGAAGTGGTAAGTTTGACTTATGATCAACACTGAATCCCTCGTAAATCGTTTTCTGCGCTATGTGCAGATCGACACGCAATCGGACCCGCAATCGACGGCGGGGCCGACTACTGAAAAACAAAAAGATCTGGGCCGACTGCTGGTTTCGGAACTCCACGAATTGGGCATCACCGATGCCGAACTGGACGATTTTGGCTATGTCTACGCCACCATTCCGGCCAACGTTCTGGACGAAGGCGACCCGGATCTGCCCACGCTGCAACCGCCCACTATCTGCTTCTGCGCCCATATGGACACCTCGCCCGACGTGACGGGGGCGGGCGTGAAGCCTATTATTCACCACGCCTGGGACGGCAGCGATATTCAACTGCCAGACAGGGAAAGTGCTGCCGATGCGCCCATTGTCATCCGCCGCGCCGACCACCCCGATCTGAACCAGCAGGTGGGCAACGACATCATTACGGCCAGCGGCACCACCTTGCTCGGGGCCGATAATAAATCAGGTATTGCCGCCATCATGGCCGCTGCCGAATACCTGATGACTAACCCGGAAGTGCCCCACGGGCGCATACGGCTACTGTTTACCCCCGATGAAGAGGTGGGGCGCGGCACGGCCAACCTCGACATGAAACGCCTCGATGCGCATTTCGGCTACACCATCGACGGCGAATCATTGGGTACGCTGGAAGACGAAACGTTTTCGGCCGACGGGGTGAAAATCGTGATTCAGGGCGTAAGTACGCACCCCGGTTTTGCCAAAGGCAAACTGGAAAATGCCCTGAAAATTGCGGGCGATATCCTGGCCGGATTGCCGCAAAAATGCCTCTCGCCCGAAACGACGGAAGGCAAAGAAGGCTTTGTACACCCCACCCACATAGAGGGTAATCAGGACCGCGTAACGCTGAATTTTATTGTCCGTGATTTCACCACCGAAGGGCTACACGCGCACGAGACGTTGCTGCAAAACCTGCTCAACAGCGTTCTCCGCGACTACCCCAACTCAACTGCCACGTTTTCGGTAACGGAGCAGTACCGCAATATGAAAGAAGTGCTGGACCGTCACCCCGCTGTGGTCGATAAGGCTCTGGAAGCCATACGCCGGGCGGGCCTGACACCCAACCGCCGCAGTATCCGGGGCGGCACCGATGGGTCGCGGCTGTCATTTATGGGTTTGCCCTGCCCCAACATCTTTGCTGGTGAACATGCCTTCCATTCGCGGCAGGAGTGGGTGTCGGTTCAGGATATGCAAAAAGCCGCTGAAGTGGTGGTGCATCTGGCGCAGATTTGGGCCGAATAGGCACCATAATCGAATGGTCTGTTGGGTTTAAGATTTTTTTAATGCCACATATAGCAGATTTGTGATTGAGTACAAATACTTTTGCACTGCTTCTCACGAAGCTATGTCTAACCAACTCCAATTGGTTAGATGAAATGGTGTGGATATAGTCGGAAAGCTATTCAGGAGTCCTGGGTAGCTTTTTTTGTGCCTGCGCGTTGCGTTACAAGGGGTATAACCAGCCTCCTATCCTGTATTTGACCGCTTTAAGTAAATCTATTTGGCTTATTCTGATTTCAACGCCAACTTATGCGGCATATCACCCGTAAACGTACGTCCATGAACCAAATCCATAAGCCATTGCTCTTAATTGCCGATGATGATGATGATGACCGTGTGCTGATTGAGCAGGCATTGAAGCAAACCGCGTTCAATGGTCAGATACGTTTTGTGGAAGATGGCGAACAGTTGATTCAGTACCTTAAAGATTGCCAGTCTGATTCGCCTGATGCCCCCCAACGGCCCACCTTACTGCTCGTAGACTTGAATATGCCCGTAGTGAATGGGATTGAAGCCCTGACTTATATTAAATCGGTGCCGGGTCTGAGGCAGCTGCCGGTGGTGATGCTCACTACCTCTTCGGCCGAAACCGATATTTCAACCTGCTACAATTTAGGCGCTTCCTCATTCGTTATAAAACCGATTACCTTTACAAAATTGGTAGAGTTGATGGATTCACTTCGGACCTATTGGTTGGGTACTGTACAGTTACCCCGGTAAGCCAGCAACGCCACTAAACATGACTTACGATCGGGCAGTTTACTACTGCTTTTTGTATAAAGATCCTTTACAAAGGGAAGGTTGAATAGCAGAGTGTGGTGCCGCACTGCACAGCAGCGAACGGACCCATTCTGTAATGGTGTGGATAGAAGCGGAAAGCCGACGGAGTTTCTCCGCCGGCTTTTTTGTTGGAACGCTTATATTTCCACTAAATCTATAATAAAACTAGGATTAAGATTGGTTAATCAGGAAACTAAGCTGCATTCGCCGCTGTTTCTGCCTCAACTGCAACTATTTCCGACTCTATGACGCTGCTTAGCAAGACCTTGTTCTGCCTTCTGCTCTGCCTGATTGCCATATCAACCGGCCAATCGACCGATAGCAACGCCGACCGAATTCTGGGCCGTTGGTTGTTTCCCAAGAAACAAACCTGTGTTGAAATTTACCGTGAGAATGGACTTTATTTTGGCCGTATGGCGCAGATCAGTGGCAGTTGCCAGGCGAGCTATGGCAACATCAGCAACAAAGTAGTACTGACTAACCTGTCCTACACGGACAACAGCTGGTCAGGAGGCACCATGATTCATCCGTCGTCGGGTATGAAATTCAGTGTGGAGATGCACATGAGTAACCCCAACACGCTGGTAGCTACAGTGTATAAGGGCATGAAAATGTTCAGCAAAGAACTGGTTCTGACCCGGCAGCAGCCGACCAGTTAGCCAAGAGCCAGGAGGTAAGAAACGAGAGCCAAGAAAAAAGACGGTGCCCGACAGTTGGACATCGTCTTTTTTCTTGGCTCTTGTTTCTTACCTCCTGGCTCTTACTTCTCAGAGTAGATCCGTAATGCGCCGACCGTCGCGGCCGGTGAAGGCATTTTGAAATTCGCGTCGTAGGGCAAGCACCCGGCGGCGGGGATGGGTTGAAATATATACCGCCCGCATTTTCAGCAGAAAGCCAACCAGCAGATACCCAAAAAACGAAGCAATCAAGATCAGCAGCGACAGGGTATTGGACATGTTGCCGTGCAGAAACAAAAACAGGATTGTATTCAGCAACGACACACTACACAGTACAGCGGTAGCTCCCGCGTGCGAGAGGCCATTATCGAGCAGGATGTGGTGCATGTGGTTGCGGTCGGCAGAGAACGGCGAACGGCCATTTAGGATGCGAACCATAAACACACGCAGCGTATCGAAGATGGGTACGATCAGCACAACCATAGCAATGATGGGGGCATCGAAAAAGCTGCGGGGATCAAAACGGTAGGTGGTATTGAGGTTCACGAACCGCACGGCGAAGAAGGCCAGGAAAAACCCGATCAGTAGTGAGCCTGTGTTGCCCATGAAAATCTTGCTGGTGTGCGAGAAATTGAACCGCAGAAACCCCACAAGCCCGCCCGCTAGTGCAAAGGCCATAGTAGCCATGGCGTAGTGTTCCGAGAGCAAAAACCAGCTGCCAAACGTGATGCTGGCAATGGTGGCAATACCGCCGGCCAGCCCGTCGATACCGTCGATGAGGTTAATGGCGTTGGTTAGCGCAATAAATACAAAACAGGTTAACATGATGCTGACCACGTCGGTAATGTAGTGGAAGCCCATGATGCCATAGAGGTAATCCAGTTTCAGGTGGCCCAAGAAGATTAGACTGCTGGCGCTAAGGAGCTGAAAACCAATCTTTTTGTTCGGATCGATGCCCACCAGGTCATCTTTCATACCGATGAAAAACAGGATGGCCGCCCCCACAATAGACAGGTTGGTGCAGTACAGGTCGCGGGGGTCGTTGATGGGCCAGATAAAATAGCTGATGAGCACGGCCGCAAAAATGGCCACTCCGCCAAACGTGGGTGTAGGCACCGAATGCGACCGGCGCTCGCCCGGTTTTTCCATCAATGACTTCAATTCCGTGATTTTAATGACAACCGGAATAGATACCACGGCCACAAAACAAGCTACCAGAAAGGCCATCAATACCTGATAGAGGCCCTGCTGAAAGGCTGTTTCGGTAAGCTTTTGCTGGATGTAGGCTAGTAGTAGATCAGGGTTCATGCGATAGGTGAGTAATGCTCGGAACGGGTAACGAGGCTGTAGGTTAACAACTCCGGGGGGACAAAAATTGTATTTTTCGCTTGATTACCAAGCTCCATTGGCTAATCTTCAGGATTGGTTAGTGAACGGTCGGGTTGTCCACGGAAAAAATTGGGCCAGTTTACGTAGTGGTTTAAGCCATAGCGTCAGCCAATGAGGTTTCAACCCATTTAGTTGCCATGCCAGCCGGTCTTCACGATTAGCCCGCAGGCGATTACTGAGGCTGCTGTTACTGACCCCGCCCATCCGCATGACCACCACTACCTCCGGCAGGTAGGCCACCCGAATCTGATGTTTGTGAATAAACCGGAGCATCAGTTCATAGTCGGCTGCTGAATGTAAGCTAGTGGTGAATAAACCCAACGACCTGTAAAGCGCCGCCCGGACAAAAAAGGTTGGATGGGGGGGCATCCAGCCTTTCAGAAAAGCACCCGGCCGATAACTGCCCGCCTGCCAGTAGCGGGTAATCTGGTCTGGCTGTTCACGTTGGGCGTAGACCAGGTCACCATATACCGCATCAACGCCCGGCTGTTGAAACAGGGCCATAACCCGGCTGATGGTGTCGGAGTGGCGATAGAGGTCGTCGGCGTTCAGAATCCCGATCACCTCGCCGGTGGCTGCGGCAATTCCTTTGTTCATAGCGTCATATAGCCCCTGGTCTGGCTCTGATACAAACCGACTGATGCACTCCCCATAGCTGCGCACAATACTGGTGGTGCCATCTGTCGATGCCCCATCAATGATAATGTATTCGATGGGGGCGTACGACTGCCCCAGCACAGACTCAATGGCGTCCGCAATGGTATCGGCCCCGTTGTACACAACGGTAATGATGGAAATGGTCATGGAGTAATGGTGCGTTGCCGAACAGCCACCGCCGGATTACCCTGATAGATGGTATACGCAGCCAGGTCGCGGGTGGCTACCGAGCCTGCCGCGAGCACTGCGTGCGTATGTAGCCGTACGCCCGGACAGACCGTGGCGCGGGCACCTACCCAAGCCCCCGCTTCGAGCACAATAGAGCGCACCTGTAGGTCGAAGGTGGGCCGCTGGTAGTTGTGGTTGCCGGTCAAAAGCATGGCACCCTGCGACAGGCAAACGTTATTGTCTATGGTGACTGCGGCGAGGTTATCTATCCAGACCTGCTCGCCAATCCAGACGTGGTTGCCAATGGAGAGTAACCAGGGGTACTTGATGTTGACGGCTGGTTTGATAAGCACCCCTTGCCCTACGCGGGCACCAAACAGGCGTAGCAAGCTTACTTTCAGCCGGGCGGGCAATGGCGCATAGGAGTTGAACAACCAGGCATTTGTGAAATGCCAGAGCACAATTTTCCAGCGGGGGCCAGGCGTATACCACCGGTTGTCATAGGCCGATAAATCGGTCTGACCCTGTTGAACGGGCGTGGGTGTGGTCATTGGCTGGTGGCGGTTTTCGTTGCGTCCCGAACTCCAACTGTGAGGTCGCGTCCGTGTTCCTGTTTGAAATACGCAATGATAGCTTGCTTGTTGTGGCCGGTATGGTGATACACTTCCATCAGCTTGGCATCGACCAGAAAGCGGTACCAGAGGCCTTGCAGGAAATGCCAGACAAACCCCTTTCGCCCGTCGAGAAAACCAAACTGCCCGATATAGCGGAACAGGAAATAGATAATGGGCCGGGTGAAGAGTGGGAGCGAGGCGTATTTCTCTTTCAGGTACCGTTTGCGTTCTTCCTGCGTACCAAACAACCGGGGCGTTACCCGCACGGTTTCGTCGAAATTGTAACGGATATTGAGCAGGTCGATCACCTCGCGGGTGGCATAGTTATTGTGTTTTTGGGTCCACCAGGTCAGGTTGTTGAGGTTATGGTCTACCAGGTCGTGCGTAAACTCGACCGTTTTGGGCGGGGCGTCGGTGGTGCCGCCCAGCTTGATGTGTTCGTCCATCCAGGTTTGTTCGCAGATGCCCTGCCCCTGCCGCCACAGCCGCAGCAGCCAGATGGGGTAATAGCCCCCGTGCCGAATCCAGCGGTCTAGAAACATGACGCGCCGTTTCACATATATGCCCGTAACGTCGGCATCGAGGGTGGGCAGGCGGTGGTTTATTTCCTCGGCAAGGTTGGGCAGGATGTACTCGTCGGCATCCATCCGCATCAGCCAGGTGGTCTTGAACGGCGTGTGGTTGATGCCGTAATTAAACTGCACGGCGTAGGTAGTCCAGGGGTTTTGCACCACTACGGCCCCCATAGCCTGCGCAATCTCGACGGTACGATCAGTAGAGAAGGAGTCAACGATAAAGACCTGCGAGGTAACAGAACGCAGACTGGTTAAGCAGCGGGCAATGTGCTTTTCTTCGTTGTGGGTGAGTATTATTACGGACAAGCCGCTCATACGCGAGAAATTGGCGAGTGCAATTTTATCGAAAATCCGGCACTTTATGAAGCAAAACCCCCATTTGCCTACCGTACAGTAAAGCACTGCGGCACTCAGGTAATCAAATGATACATGGTTACGGGTGCTTTGCTATCTTTAAAAATATACCACTGTAACTATTTGTATGATGACTACATTACCACGCCACCAACTGCGTTGGCTGATCCCTGGGTTGACACTTACCGGTTTCTTACTTGTCAGGTCACTAAGTCATTTCTGGCTGGGTAGCCACAGCCTTCAGCAAGTATTTCTATTGTTGACGGGGTTAACGGTGATAGGGTTGCTTTGGGCGCTCTTTTTGTTTTGGTGGCAGGCTGATCTGGCCCTGCGCCGGGGTCTGGCACTCACCTTTGGGCTAGGGCTGGCGGTGCGGCTGATCCTGGTGGCCATCACCCCCATGAGCAGTCATTTTGCCGACACCTGCCTCACGATGGAGTCGGGTAGCGTAATTAGCCACGACATTCGTACCTATGACCCGACCAACCAGCCTGCCCTGCGAGCACAGCTTCGCGACGATGACTACGCTTATCTGCCCCCCATTGCCAGTATCCCCGCCGACTGGAATTTCCATACGTCGACCCACCTGCCGTTGAGTCTGCTACTCTACGGCGTGTTTGACGTCTGGTGGCCTACTACGCTGGCGTTCAGGCTGAGCTTCTCGGTGCTTGACACCCTGCTGGGCTGCTTTGCCTACTGGTGGCTCTGGCTCATGTTGCTACCTCTGCGCCCGGGCGAGGTGCCTACGGGCTGGCTGGCCTACCTACGCCGGGGGCTGGCCGGACGCACCATTGAGTTTTATGTGCTGGGTTTAGTCATCCTCTCGCCGGTGCTACTAAAAGCCGGTACCGTAATTCTGGAAACCAAGGGTACCTGTAGTCTGCTCATGGTGGCATCGTTGTGCTTCTTCCACCAAAGAGCTGCGCGGCTCCGCCTCCTGGTGAGTCCGGCGCTGCTGGGCATGTCAATTGCTTACATGGGCGTGGGTGTTTTTTTGGTGCCTTACTTTGCCGGGTGGCTGCTACTGCGGCAAGCCCGGTTGGGACCATTAGTCAGCTGGCCATCGGCAAAGGCCCTGGGTGAGGCAGCTCAGTTTGGGGCCGTCACTGCCTTGTGTGCAGGAATCTGGTTTGTACCGTTCGTACCCGACATCCTGCTGATGATTAAAGCGAGGCTGGCGTTTAGTACTACCTACGTGTTGTTTGCATCGCCCTGGAAACCGGTAATGGCCCTACTGCCAGTGCACTGGACCTTGGTGAAACAGCTGTTTAGCGTCCTGTTTCTGGGAACGGCCGTTATTGGATTTCTGCGGGGGCGGCTATCTGTCAGCCTGTTTACGGCCAGCCTGTTTCTTTATTTCCTGACGGTGTCGGTTACCGACGGCAGCATGGATCGGGTGTATATGGGCCTGCTGCTGGTTATGCTACTGACCGTTGGCGAACACCGCCGCGCTGTTTACTCGCTCGTGATGATCTGTGGGGTTGGCGGCCTGCTCACGCTGTTAGTGGGGGTAGTCATTTACATCATGAAGCAGTATTTCCACCGGGGTTATGGCCTCGAATTCAGCCTGGTAGATGGGTATATCAACGCGGTTTTTTGTCTGGTATTCCTGTGGTTGCTCCTTCGCAATACGTTCGGCGAACGGCCCCCTGTTGCGCTGTCTACGCTGACCGAAGATCAACTGCGTGGCGTGGCCTGAACCACCGCTGCGCTTTGTATCAGCGGCTTAGCCATGAAGTTACGGGCATCGTGGTGTATTTTTGTTGGAAAACAGCTCCGATTGGCTGTTATGCTGTCCGTACCGTCCACGTCAATGAAGCTTCTATACATCGGTGTTTTTTACGTGTCCATGCTTTCTCCCGTTTTTGGACAGCCGCTGGCTTCATTTCAGACTCTACCCTACGAACGGCAACTCTACGCCCGCGACGGTACCAGCCGCGCCACGGTGCTCATTGAAGGCAGCGTGACAGACCCGGCCATTGTGCGAGTGGCCTGCTTTATGACCCGGGCAGGGAAACCGGACCAACAGCAGCGGGTTACAATCTCAGACACACGCACCTTCCGATTTGACCCGACCATTCGGGCCGAGCGGGCCGAATATGGCGTTAGCCTGTATGCCTACCGCGCCACGGGCGATTCGGTACTGCTGGCCGAACGCAAGCGCCTGCTCTGTGGCGACGTGTTTGTGATCTATGGGCAATCGAACGCCATTGGCCTCGGTGGCCTTGACCAGAGCAGCATCAATGACCAGTATATGCGGCAGTGTGGCTATGCCTATGGTGCTACCGACATCCCCAGCGCCATGCAGTGGTACCCCGCCAACCAACCCTATGGGGCGGTGGGGGCGTTTGGCCTCTACATGGCCGAGGCCATCATGGCCGTAACCAACATTCCCATTTGCCTCATCAATGGCGCTGAGGGAGGGGCTAGTGCCAATCAACTCAATGACCGTAACGCCAACAGCCCCACTGACCTCACCACGTTCTACGGCCGAATGCTCTACCGCACCCGCTGGGCGGGCTATCAGGGGCAGGTGAAAGCCATTTTCTTTAAGCAGGGTGAAGCCGAAGCAGGCTCGTCGGCACTAGGCTATCAGAGCAGTTTCGACCGGCTTTACCAGAACCTGCGGAAAGACTATGGCACCGCCCCGCGTATGTACGTGAGTCAGATTAATATCATGGCCCGGGGGCAGGACAACGCAGGCGAACTGCGTGATTTTCAACGACGTCTGAAACAGATATACCCTAGTGGGCTGGAAAACATTGCTACGGTAGGTACCCAGGGTTACGACGGCATCCATTACAGTTTAGAAGGTAATGCGCAAATTGCCCGCGAACAGGCCCGGCAGGTGCTGCGCGATCTGTACGGGCAGGCAGACACGATTCAGGTCAACTCGCCGAATGTTCGTAAGGTGATTCAAAACAGCCAACATGACACGCTGACGCTTGTTTTCGAGCCAGAAATGCAACTGGTCTGGACCGCCGACTCGGTGCAGGACCACGGCAATGGCCGCTACGCCCGGCTGCTGGCCGACGTATTTTACCCGGACAACCAAACCGGCCGCATCAGCACCGGCCGGGCCGTGGGTAACCGGGTTCAGCTTGTGCTTCGTCAGCCAGGACCTGTGCAGACGCTTACTTACCTCCCGCCTTTCTTTTCTGACGCCAAAAACGGGTTCTACGACGGCCCGGTGCTGAAAAATACACGGGGGATGCGGGCATTTAGTTTTGACAAAGTGGCCGTGGTTCGGGCGTTGCCCGCCATTACAAACCTGAGCCTGCTGTCCAACACCGCCACTCGTGAGATTAGCCTGTCCTGGACAGGATCGACAACCGCTGCCACCGAGGTGGTGCTGGAACGGGCCACCGCTGGTGTAACGCCCTTTGTGCCCATTGCCACCCTGCCCGCCAGTTCCACTACTTACCGCGAAAAGCCCCCAGCCAGTGCCCTGGGGCAATATCAGTACCGGCTGCGGTTAGTAAGCCCGGTGTCGGAGTCAGAGCTGAGCAACGTGGTAGCGGGCCAATTGCCGGTTATCTGTTCGCTGTCGGTCAGTCTGGGGAGCAGCAGTACTTTGGCCATTGGTGCTACGGCATCAATCTCGGCTACGGTGACGGGGGCTTTGCCTGCTACCGACGGCGTATTGCTGCGATGGGCCGGGGAAGGGGTTGCCGGAAATCAAACTAACCCGTTGGCTATTAGTGGCCTTTTACCATCATCGACCAACGTTTACACGGTCACGGCCATGCAGGGGGTGTGTTCGGCAACGGCCACGACCACGGTTACGGTGCAAACGCCCTGTGCGCTGTCGGTGGCCATTGCGGGTGCTCAGCTCATTCCGTTTGGGGAGACACTCTCGCTGTCGGCGGTGGTGACGGGTACTCAGCTGGGCATGGGACCACTTACAGCCCGGTGGAGTGGTCCGGCGGGGTATACGGCTACGGGCACTACGTTAACACAGACTGCCCTCACGCCAAACCTGAGCGGCCCCTATAGCCTTACCGTAGAACAGGGTCGTTGCCTGGCTACCGCCACAGCCGCCGTAGTCATTGAACAACCCCTTGCCATGGAAACCCCCGCCGACACGATTCGGGTGGGGCCAAATCCGTTGCGGGTGGGGCAACCCCTATGGCTCCTGCTGCCCCGGGGCACCGCCACAACGCCCTTGCAACTGACCATCTGGACCCTGACCGGGCAACGCGTGTTAACCAGCACGGTACTACCCACTACCCAGACCGAACTCCCCACTGCTAGTCTTCGTCCTGGCCTCTACCTGCTCAATATTGCCAGCACCACCCACCTGCTCTGGCAACGACTTTTGGTAGAATAGGCTAAAATCAGATGGCCTGGATATGGGCAACCTACTCTTTTCTTTAGTATCGCTAGATAATACCCAGCACTTCGGGATTTTCCTGTCGCCGGAGACACACAGCCATGTAGAGCGGGTGACTAATTGGTTTGCTTTCGCCGATTGAGCAGACTCACGATGATTAGGCTGAACAGACCAAGAAACAGGATTCGTAACCAGTTGACGTCAACCAAAGCTGAGCCCAAAGCCAGCTTCTGATACAAATTGTTGGCTACTTCATAGAGGTAACTGCCAAGGGCAATACCCACGCCTGCCCATATCGTATTCTTGTTCATGCCTGTAAACTAGGTTTAAAAGGTGTGAATGTTTGCTTAAAGCTGAAGGATATACTTATTCAATGTGCCGTCGACCGCAGCGGCAGACCGCCCGATTACCAGTAAGAGACAGTTTCGCCTTCTTTCACCTGTTCCGGCGGCCCGGTGTAAACGTACAATTGATCTCCTGTTCTTAGCTACGTTGGGCACTTCAACATGGTGTACACAGGTAATTCCTGTTACGCGTAATCGCCAACAAACAGAGCTAAGAGGTTTATCTTTTGCTTAAGATTACGCCTTCCGATTGGCTAGCTCCTGTTTGATCTGCCGGAGGGTATTGATATTGACCAGCAGAATAGGCAACAGGGCGAAAGGAACAGTTAGAAGAGAAGTAAAACCCTGTGTGACAGTTTGATAGAGGGTGATGGCAAGCAGTACGGATAGGACGCCAATAAATAAACCGGTTACGAATTTGATCGACTTCTGCTGTTTAAGCAGCTCTTCCCGGCTCATGTCTTGTAGTTTTTTGCTGTTCATATACTCGATAAAATAAGTAGATTAACAGGCCCCCGCCCTGCGGAGCTTTGAGCATGGGCTTCACTGATCTTTCTCAAAAAATAGATGCACATATAGGGCTGAATCAGACATTGTTGATGTTGTGGAGGCTAGGCGGTAGCCCTGCGCCGCATAGTGCTCCAGTTTGGTCTGAATCTCATCTTTCGACCTGCTGGCGAGGTTTTCAGCGTTGCGTTTAGCGTTCATAGATAATTCTGAGAAGTAGACTAACGCCTCCACTTTGTATTGTTTCATGAGTTGAACTCAGTTTTGTGATGATTCAGGTACGTCGCTGAACGACCACAAATTAGTTAATTCTAGTGATTGCTGGCACGTACATAAGTCCGCCGCCCGACACAAACACTGTCGCCGGAAAGCCAACCCACGCAGCGCGAACACAACTGATTAAGCTAACTGCAAGGAAGCAACGGGGAATGTATCTTCCTGCAAAGTCCCTGTTGCATCAAACCATTGACATTTAACTTGTTCTTTATCCTCCACCAGAGTCTTCAGTATAGAACCGGCTCCGTATTTCGTTCCGTAGCCCGTGACGGTCATTAGAGGACTGCCTGATTTAAGTTTGACTACGCTACCAATTGAGATTTGTTCCATTGTGTTATTTTTTCACCGAGCCTGAAGCCCGAAACTGACCTTTCGGAGCGGTTGGCCTATCGCCAGGACCTTGCCCCATAAACCCAACTCCCACAGGGGCTGATGGTGAGCAAGATACTTGAAACAAACGAACGTACCCACACCTTTACACCCCTGTTTCGTTGGGCATCCCAACTTAACCTCACAGGAGTTTATCCTGTCAGCGGAAACCTGCCCCACGAGTGACCCGCAAAAGCCGAGGCGGGACAAAGCGCGGAGCCACGATGCGCGAAGCCGCCGAGCGCGAAGTCAGGTACGTTCCTTATCAACTTCGGTATATCGCAGGTACGCTGTCCCGCTCAAAACCTGCCTTACCACCAAGTTTGGCTTGTCAAAAGTTGCCGTCGCTCAGGTATGTTTACCAAGTCCTTTCAAAACTATAATTCATAAAGAGGCATGCTAAACTTAATAACTATCTCATCTTTTGAATAAACTTCAGTGCTAAATTTTGTTTGCTTGCTCTGTAGATATGAGTTTGTAAAACCATTAGCATTTCTCTCTGATGATGGTTGCAGACGTATTAAGCCTTCTACAACAGATTTTAAAGTGTAACCAGTGGCGGGTACAACTACGTCGATAGGAATTATATTTGTAATTTCGAAGCTTACTCTTTTGTAATCAAAAGGAGAAATTAAATAATTGTATCCAAATGAAAAGATATTGAGCGGCATAGTTAAATCGAAGGCACTACAAAATTCCCCATTACAATAATTCTGTTGAATCAAATTAATTTTGCCAACCTTTATCGTTTCGAGTAGAAAATTAATGTTAGATTCTTTGCCACTAAACTCAAAAAAACGATATAGGGATGTTTTTTTATAATCAACATTTGTTATCCAATTGCTTATAAAACTCGATCCAGTAGTAGGCACGGAAAATGTGTAAGAGTATACATTCGCTGTTTGTAAAATATTCTGCGTGGGAGTTCCCTCCCTGATTTCGTATAAATCCGGCATATTTATAGTGACATAACCTTGTGTTGGAGCGTTCGACTTTATATTAACATTTATCATTATAACTGAAACTATATTGCCAGTTTTTATTTTGAGGGTGATAGTAAATATGCCGCCTCTTTTGAAACTATGCTTTACTTCTGCAATACCAGTAACTTTTGTTGGAGGTGTGTTAT
Source organism: Fibrella aquatilis (assembly GCF_017353255.1). Lineage (GTDB taxonomy): Bacteria > Bacteroidota > Bacteroidia > Cytophagales > Spirosomataceae > Fibrella > Fibrella aquatilis. The sequence continues at coordinate 79,459 of NZ_JAFMYU010000022.1, forward strand.
CGCCAAAGTCCCATTCAAATTGCGTATCGGAGGTGGGTTTATATGTAGACCCGCCAACTTTGAAAACATAATCAGTATCAACTTGACCTTGTTGATTAATAGGTGCTCCTGTAGAGCTAGATATACTCAATTCTTCAGAATTAATCGTAAACCATTTGAAATCTGCCCATTTAAACTCCCCATCCAATGAATATTTGGTTTTGCGATATACCCCAAGAGTGTTAGTACCGGCTGGAAGTTCATAAAAACGGATTCCATCTGCACTAAGACCATAAGGGTTTTGCTTACTTCTTTCTGGAATTTTGTTCCCTTTCGTATCAACCAGAGAAAAGTCAACATTTTGGTCATCTACTTTATTGCTAATGCCGATCACATTAAAACTAGTAGCTACAGCCATTCCATCTACTAATTTTTGCTTGCCATTTGCGGTTGATATTTCATATTCATTGACGAATGAATTGATAGGGTATAGCGTCCGGTTGTTCACAGAAGTCCAATAATTATCGAGTTCTGTTTTGTTAATGAATACTGGTGATAACCAAGCAAATTGGTCGAACTTCTTTATTTTTGTAGCCAGTAAACCTGAATCATAATTTTTAAAACCTGAACTTCTATCGAAGGATAAAGTGCGCGTAGTACCAGGAAAATTAGGGTCTGCGATTAACAAATCTGTTTTTGTTTTTCCTGTCACAACTACAGTCACAATTACATTACTTGTTTTATCGTATAAACCTAATAATTGAGGGTCTTTTTGAGCATTTAAAAGCCAATTATAGGAAATATTATAGAAAGTCAATATATCATAAGAATTCTTTTGAAAATTGTTAGGGAAATATTCTTGATAGGGAAATAGCTTATCACCTTCCCGTAGAACTTCTACTTTGGATGCAAAAGTTAAGCCTAATGCATTGTCCATCCATAATATATCTTTATCATTGCCAATTGATGCTGGTAGAAGATATTTACCTAATTGATCATTACCAAACAATTGTTTACCTGTTTTACTCTTGATGTTAGTGAAATAGTAGTAAGCTCCAATAGCCATCCCATTTGGAATACCTTTAGGGCTGTATTCTGTTCCATAGTTGGCGAACTCCCAATCATCAACAGTTGGCGTAAAAGTTGAATTGAATGTAAGCTGATCTAACTTATCTTGAGAAACTGAGGTGACAATAATATTCAAACCGGGTGTGACAGTAATTCGGCCATTTTTAAAGCTTTTAATTGTGCTGAGTTGATTGGTTTGGATAACAATTCTATTCTTTTCTAACAAAACAGTAGGTAAAAGTTCTAAAGATTCGTCGGCATTAAATGCGAAGGCCGATGCAAAATGACCTTCTGGAAGTTGTATAGGAATTGAAATAGTAATTAATTTATTAGATATATCAGTGATATTATCTTCAATGTGAATTAAAGAAGAAACAGGATTGAAGTACTCACCGAACGTATGATTTAGTATGGAGGAGACAGCTATTTTAATAGTATTGTTTTTGGAGTAACTTCCAGTGGGAATATCTATCTTTAAACCATCGGCCTTTGTTCCACTACCAGAAACATTGATAGTACCTCCAGTTGAAGGAATTTCTTTAGTAATTAGTTCTTTGAGCGGTTCGCTAATCATCGCTCCAAGTTTTATAGGAGGTTCTGGCGGAGTCGGTTGTTCTTGTTTTTTACAGGTGATAACTCCGAATAATACTACAATAAAAGAGCAAATTTTGAGTAATTTTACTTGTGAGAGTTTCATAAAGTCAATTGTTTAGGGTTGCTCCAATCCTATATGTCGTTACAAACTTCGCCAAGGTTGATTTCGCTTGAAATACCCCGAAAGGGGTATATTTACGCTTATCCGTTGCTTGATCCGTGCGAAGCCCCGAACGCGGAGCCTGTAACGCGAAGCTAGGTACGTTCCTGTCGCTCAAGTTAGGCTTGTCGAACGACGCTGCCACACCAAAACGGCCCATGTCGACGAGTTTGGCTTGTCAAACGCTGCCGCCGACGCACTCAGGTACGTTGCCTCGACTCGTGTTTGGCTTGTCGCAGGAAACTGTGAAATGAAAGCAAAGAACGCTGGTAATGAACTACTTAGCCTGTCAACCGAAGCCGCCTTGAAAGCAAATACATGGCCGAGGCCCAACGACCGCAGGGGTTGATGGCGACGTAGGAGCCTTTACATCCCTGCCCGGTTGGGCTGTCCGCGTTGACTTTGCGGCCTGCTGCCTGTCCCCCGACAGCTACCCCACGCAGAGCGCACACAACGCAATGACAAATCGTATTTTACGCTTTACTTACTCGTTCCTTAAACGAGTTTTTCCAAAATTCCCCTCTAAAGCTCTCTGCTATTTCTCTGAAAGACATATAGGAAAACTGTTGTTGAAGGCAAATAATTAACGTGGCAACTAACCATTCCGTTAGAATGAGATTTGTAGTTTTAAAAAAATTAACAACCTCAGGCAGAGTAAATTCTACAAATTCTACTTTGGATATTTCGTAGCTACCATCTTTAGCAATATTCCGTATGGATGCTTCTATTTGATTGCTATCAAGACTTACATATGCCATCCCAATAATTTCATAATGGCATAATGAAGGCATGAATCCAACAGCAAAAAATTTTACATCACCTATAATTTCATTTTCCGTAATTCCTAATTCTTGAAGAATTCCGTGCTTAGCAACTTTCTTTGCCTGAATAGTTCTGTTAATGTCAAAATCGACTATTTCTTCGTTTAAGTGTTCGCATACAGATATACTGTACATCCCACTTGATGAAGCAACATTTTGAGCATTTCGTTTACTAATAATGGCTTGATTATCCTTGGTAATAATTAAGATATTAACACCTAAAGCATGAATGAGATTGAAATTGTTAGGTGACAATTCATAAGGATTGTCGATGATTTGATCATAATATTTTGCTTTAACTGTTTGGCCGTCCGGCAAAATTGTGTTTAAATTTTTTGTTATCAATGAATTATAAAAACTTGACCGTAATGTACGAACAATACACACGTTATGTTCTCCAGTTGCTTCGTCCCTTTTAAAGTGTAAAGATTTTATACCAAAAGGTTTTAAGTCTTGGAAAATAGGTCGCTCACCCTTTCTTTCTCGCTCTTCATTTTGATGCTTTATATCTTGAGAAAGTTTCTGTAGGTCGTCTGGTAGATGTACATACTCATCAGAATGTTGAATATTAACTCTGTAATCTGAGTCTATTCCATCTAATAATCTACAATCTTCTAAAACAATATCACCAATAGAAAATTTCTTGTCCGGTTGCTCAACTTTAGATGGAAGTAGTTTTCTAATTTTCCCTCTGGTGAAGCGTCCAGCCCATTCAACTTTATTATCGACGTATTTTTGAAAGAGGGATGTAAAAAGAACTCCTATTAATGCTCCGAATATTGCTCCTCCTACAAATTCCATTTTAAAAGAACGTTAAAATTTACAACAAGATATGATACATTTTTTGACTCATTCAATCGGAATGTCTCCTATGTCGCACACGATATGCAAATCCAAAGCCTACAATCAGGGACATTTAGCCTGTCAGCCCGCAATCCGCCGAACAAGCAAAAACCTAATTTCTGAGACGTGCAATCTGTCGCCAAGAACCCAGAAATGAAAGCAAAAGACTCAACCTCTGCGGCCTGCAACCTGTCGACCGCAACCCGGAAATGCAGACACTTGATGGACGGGCCACCCAACAACTCCAAGGGCTGATGTGCCCCCAAGATCAGTCAGGAAACGCGACACCACCACGGGCTTTTTCACCCTTGGATCGTTGGGTGCAGTCACGCAGCACTTCGAGTGGCACCTGTCGCAGGTAACACGACCCCGCAGAGCGAACGCTTACTCACTCAACCAGTAGTGAGTCGCCGACTTTGGGCTGCTGCTCATGAGAAATGCCCTGCACAAGATACTGAAACATGTGCGCTTGTTCCTGTTTGAGCACCTCTATATCTGCTTCACTACGCTTAGCTAAACTGGCCCTTGATAGCGTCATATAGTTGATTAGTTCATTATCAAAAAACCGGTGCTTGTCCACCAAATGGGTGAACATCACCCGGCTTTTAACTGTCCAGCATTGCCCGATTAGTTCTGATTTTAGCACCGTCCCTTCGGCAAGTCCTTGGTGGACATGTTGGAGTGTAATTATACTCCCTCTGCCGGTTATGGTAAAACTTTGGTCAACGACGACAACCCGATTCATCAGCTTTATGATCTTAATGACAGAGACATTCTCCTGTCGCCCGCTACACTGAGCACCAGACAAACCACTCACTGTCAACTATTTGCACACAGGTACGTTACTCACATGGTGGACCACCCAACACTCGCGGGGGTGATGGGGAGCGAAGCGAGCCTTTACACCCCCGCCTGAGTTGGGATGACCCCGCTTGGCTCCGCAGGCGCGCCCCTTGTCGACCGAAAAGGCAGCAGCGCGGAGCGAAGCACAAAGCACTTACGAAATCTGCTCTATCTGGTTGAAAGATTCACTGCTGAGATCATTGTTTTGTATAGAAGGAGTTCCCTGAATATAATCTTCCATCATCAGATAATTTCAATCTAAATTCTTTTGGAGGTTCTGGCGGGGTAGGTGGTAACGGAATACCGTTCTTATCAAATCCTCCATCTTTAGATGGGACCAAAGGTGAAATGTGAACAATTGAATTGTCTTTTGTGTCAAGTTCGTATTCTCCCGAAGCTTTAGATTCAATTGTACCGGATTTAGGTTCAAAATACTTCAAATTATAAACTTTCTCGTTGACTTTGGTAATCTCAAATCTATATGGGTCGTCTGAGGAAACCCAAATACCTGAATAATCAGGGGCTTTTTGACAGCTACTAACCAAAGTAGCTAACAGAATAATAATGAAAAAAATTCTCATAATATTTATATTTAAGGTTTCACTTACGCAGCTAAACTCTCTAATAATAGACTCTCCTGTCAACTATACTTACGGGGGCGTGCGCACTGTCAACAGAGCAACGAATTTTGAAGCCCTCAAATTTTCTCACTCAGGCGTACAAAATGTCAGCCGAACCCGCCTAACGCACCAAAGCCGCCCAATCAGGCGTTTGCATTGTCAACGGAAAGCCGGACCTGGAAACCTCAAAACTTGCCCCACTCAGGCGTGCAAAGTGTCGACCAAAAGCCGGACTACGCACCGCCGAACAGCCCCTGAGCCGTGCAACCTGTCGCACGCCCGATGGAACACGCACAAGCCCATGCTTGGACGGGTCACCCAACAAGTTAAAGTACGCAAGGTTGCGGAACTACATTGGATTAACTATCAATGCGCTATAGTTCTGTGATCTGATTTTAGCGTCACAATTGAGCGAACGTGTTGACAAGATCAGAAATGCTATTTTTACTTCCAACTATCTTTATTAAACGTAGTGTGAAACAGAAACAGGTACTTGCTGCCGCCGACCGGGTTTGGGATATTGAGGGCTATCCCAACTATTTCCTTGACGCGCAGGGTCGGCTCTACCGGTTCAATGCACGGGGCGAGATAATCGCTCTAAAACGGGCGGTCAAGCGATACACAGTCGGGTACGTGCTGAAAAGCCGTTTTTTTAGTCTGTCGCAACTGCGCCCAATGCTTCGGAAACACGTAGCGATCAACCCGTTATATGTCATCTAACGGGCTTTTGACGGTGCTGATTCACTCGTATAGTTAATTTCCCGATGGTTTTTGTACGGCGTTGAGGATGGCCGTCAGCGTATGCCCAAACCCATCGAGCCGTTCGTTTATCGCGGCCTGACCAGCCTCCAACTTAGCTTGCCCGGCTTCTAGAGCGGCCTGTCCGGCAACAAGTTTAGCGATCTGTTCTCGCTGGTCAGCCTGACCGCGCAGGAGGAAATTGATATCGTCGCTTTGGTGACTGGTGGTCTCGATGAGGGTGGCGATACCGGTATTGACGCGGCGAAGTTGCGCGGTGTGGAGATCTAATTGGGCGGCGAACTCACCGATTACAGGTTCAAGTTGGTCAAGGCGTTTATCAGGTGTCATTCCGTAGGTGTTTGTCCAAAGATATTGACGCTTGCTCTTAATTACAATTCATCCAGAGGGCTTTTGAAGGTGCTGATTTTGTCGGCGGTGACGTGGGTGTAGCGCATGGTGGTCAGGATGCTCTCGTGGCCCAGTAGCTGCTGGATATTTCTGATGTCCATGCCCGATTCCAGCAAATGCGTGGCGAATGAATGCCGCAGGGAATGAATACCGCCGCGTTTGGTCAGTTTTGCATAGCGCGTAACATCGCTGTAGACGAGTTGAATGGTCCGGGTAGCGAGGGGTTCACCAGTCTCTACGTTTTCAAACAAATAGGTTTGCGGGGTATGAACCACCACATATGCATCAAGAACGGCTTCTAGTTTGTCGGTGAGCATGACCACGCGGTCTTTTTGCCCTTTGCCGCCCCGTACTATAATCAGCCGCCGGACGCGGTCAATGTCGGTAAGGCGGAGGTGGGCCACTTCACTCAGGCGCAGGCCGGTGGCGTAGACGAGCTTGAACAGCGTCCGGTATTTCAGGCTGGTGGTAGCGGCGAAAATAGCCTTTACTTCGACCACGCTGTAGACGGTGGGGAGCTTGGTGGGCAGGCGTGGATACTGAATGTCGTAATACGTTTTATCGCGGCCAAGTACTTTCTCCTGATAGAATTTCCAGCCGTTGATGTGGACATTGATGGTGGACGGGCTGAGGCGTTTTTTCTGGATCAGGAAGAGCAGGTATGTCTGAAAAGCGGCCTTATCGAGCGTATCGAGGGGTTTTGGCTCGGCATACCGGATCAGCGCGATCAGGGCCTGCCGATAGTTTTTAAGCGTTTTACGGCTGTAGTTCAGCCGTACCAGCGTCTCGCAAAGGGCCACAATAACGGGGTGGCTGTTGAACGCGCTGTCGGGCGGGGCCGGTCCGGCGTTCCGGTAGCGGAACGGCCTGGGTTTGGGCGGCGGCACATGGGCGGGCGGCCAGGGCGGATTGGTAGCCTGTTCCAGTTGGATGGGGGTGGCGTCGGGTTTGTAAAGCCGCACCACGGCCTCGTCAAACCGGCAGTAGTCTTTGCCGAATAGCCGCCCGATCTGCATGATGCTCTCGCGGGTATTGGGCACGGTCCAGCAGCGGCGGCTGTAGCTCCAGCGGCGGCCAGGTACGTTGCCAATGAGGTCGTTACCAACGGGGTCGGTCGGGAAAGTAACAGTGAGCAGGGCGGGGTCGCGGTGGTCCAGGGAAATGGTGAGCATGTATTATAAAAGCAAGAAGTGAGAGGCAAGAAACAAGAAAATGGAATAGCCCACTACGTCTTATTTCTTGCCTCTCATTTCTTGCTTCTTACTCACTTACAACTCAAACGTGATGCCCTGCGCCAGGGGCATGGTGGTGCCGTAGTTGAGGGTGTTGGTCTGGCGGCGCATGTAGGCTTTCCAGGCGTCGGAACCCGACTCGCGGCCACCACCGGTTTCTTTTTCGCCGCCAAACGCCCCACCAATTTCAGCTCCCGACGTGCCGATGTTCACGTTGGCAATGCCACAGTCGGACCCGGCCACGCACAAAAACTGCTCGGCTTCGCGGAGGTTGAGCGTGAAAATCGCCGATGACAACCCCTGAGGTACGCCGTTTTGCAGGGCAATGGCCTCGTCAATCGTTCTGTACGACATGACGTAGAGGATAGGAGCGAAGGTTTCGCGCTGCACCACGGGCCACTCGTTACGCGCTTCGGCCACGCAGGGTTTTACGTAACAGCCTGACTCATAACCAGTTCCGTCCAGCACACCCGGCTCGACAATGAAGGTACCACCTGCCGCCCGGATCTCGGTTATGGCTTTCTGGTAGTTGGTCACCGCCTCTTTATCAATCAGCGGGCCGACGTGGATACCCATTTCCAGCGGGTCGCCGATGTGGAGCTGGGCGTAGGCGCGGGCCAGGCGGGTGCGTAGTTCGGGCAGGATGCTCTCGTGCACAATCAGTCGGCGGGTGGTGGTGCAGCGTTGCCCGGCGGTGCCCACCGCGCCGAAGACAATGGCCGGAATGGCAATGTCGAGGTCGGCGTGGGGCGAGACGATGATGGCGTTGTTGCCGCCCAGTTCGAGCAGGCTGCGGCCCATGCGTTCGGCCACGGCTACGCCCACGGCCTTGCCCATACGGGTGCTGCCCGTGGCCGACACCAGCGCCACGCGGGGGTCACGCGCCAGCCATTCGCCCGCGTCGCGCCCGCCCGTTACGAGGCACGAGACGCCTTCGGGCACGTCGTTGTTGCGCAGCACGTCCTGGATAATCTGCTGACAGGCGAGGGCCGTCAGCGGTGTTTTTTCGGAGGGCTTCCAGATGCATACGTCGCCGCAGACGAAGGCGAGCATGGCGTTCCACGACCAAACGGCCACGGGGAAATTGAACGCCGATATGATGCCAACCACACCCAGCGGGTGGTACTGCTCATACATGCGGTGGGCGGGGCGCTCAGAGTGCATGGTGAGGCCGTAGAGCTGCCGCGACTGACCCACGGCGAAGTCGCAGATGTCGATGATCTCCTGCACTTCGCCGAGGCCTTCTTGCAGCGATTTGCCCATTTCGTAGCTCACCAGGCGGCCCAGGTCGTTTTTATATAGCCGAAACTGGTCGCCCATCTGCCGGACGATGTCGCCGCGTTTGGGGGCGGGCACAAGCCGCCACTGCAAAAATGCCGCCTGCGCGGTCTCGACCACGCGGTCATAATCGGCGCGGGTGCTGGCATAGACGCGAGCAATAAACTTGCCATCGACAGGCGAATACGAGTCGATGGTCTTATCAGACGAATGCCAGAACTGCTGCCCGGTGCTGGTGCCGGGCTTAGAGCTTTGCTGAGGAACGGGGAGGATGTTTTCCATGAATTTGGGGGAGGAGGGGGAGGAGAGGGACCAAGGGGAAGGAAGGGATTGCCTTCTCACAGGTAATTACACTGGCGAAGCAATCCCTTCCTTCCCCTTAGTCCCTCTCCTCCCCCTCCTCCCTCTTATGATAATCGATCTTTAAAACTGTCATAACCATATTCCCGCACCAGTTCGAACGATCCGTCTTCTTTGTGGATGCCGATGGCGGGGAGGCCGACGCCGTTGAAGGTGGTGGTTTTCACCATGGTGTAGTGGATCATGTCTTCAAACACGATGCGGTCGCCCACCTTCAGCGGTTCGTCGAAGGAATAGTCGCCCATGAAATCGCCGGCGAGGCAGGTCATGCCGCCGAGGCGGTAGGTGGGTTTGCCCGCTACAGGTTCCTGGTAGGCATCGCGGATGATGGGCTTATAGGGCATCTCCAGTGTGTCGGGCATGTGGGCGGCAAACGACGTATCGAGCACGGCCACGTCAATGCCCTGACTATCAAATACATCGAGCACCGTGCTGACTAGCACGCCCGTCTGCCACGCAATGGCCGAACCGGGTTCCATGATGATGTCTACGTTGTATTTTTCGCGGAATGCTTTCAACAGGCCAATCAAGTGGTTGGTATCATAACCTTCGCGGGTCATGAGGTGGCCGCCGCCCATGTTCACCCATTTGGCCTGGTGTAGCAGATCGCCGAAGCGTTCTTCGAGGGCCTCCAGAGTACGCTCCAGCGTATACGAATCGTTTTCGCAGAGGGTATGGAAATGCAGTCCCTCCAGCCCTTCCGGCAACGTGTCGGGCAATTTGTCCCGCGTCACCCCCAGCCGCGACCCCGGCACGCAGGGGTTGTACATGTCCGTGGCCACCTCCGAATACTGCGGATTTACGCGGATACCGAAAGAAGGGGAGGAAGGAGAAGGGGGAAGAAAGGGAGGAGGGGGAAGAAGAGGTTTGTTTGAAACCCTTTCCTCCCTCTCTTCCCCCTTCTCCTTCCTCCCCTTAAACCTCTCCCACTGACTCCACGAGTTGAACGTGACGTGGCTGCTGCGGGCCAGGATTTCGTCGAACTCATCGTCGCGGTAGGCGGGGACGTAGGCGTGGGCGGGTACGTTCATGTACTCGTTCACGAGCTTGATTTCGTTGAGGCTGCTGGCCGTGGCACCGCTCAGGTATTCGCGCACAAGCGGGAAGGCGCTGAACATGGAAAAGCCTTTCAGGGCCAGAATAATGGTTACCTCCGCTTCGCGCTGAACGGCGTCAATCAGTTCCAGATTGCGGCGTAGTTTGGCCTCGTCGAGCACAAAGCAGGGCGAGGGCACGGCATAGATATCAAACGAGCGCGTTTGAGGCGCGGTCTGTGGCGTTGTCATGGGGCAAAGATAAGGAGTAGCAGTGGGCAGTGGCTTGCGCGTAAGAACTACTCTTGCGTAGCCCTGCCTTCTGCCACTGCCCACTGCTACTCCTTATCTTTGCCCCATGACCATAGCGCCACTGGATTTGATTTTGCTGCTGGGTTCGTTGCAGGGGTCTATCCTGGCTACGCTGCTGTGGTTCAGTCCCAAAGGCCGTGGGTTGTCGAACCGGTTGCTGGCGGCGTTGATTGGGCTGATGGCGCTCATGAGCCTGGCCGTGGGTATGCCCATTAGGCAGCACTGGATGAATTTCGCGCTGGAAATGCTGCCCTTCATCATGGCCATGCCAATAGGACCACTAATTTATTTTTATACGAAGTCTGTACTTGACCCAACGTTTCAGTTAGGCCTGGCTGAACGACGGCAGTTTTACCCGGTGGTGCTCGACTGGGGTAGTCGGCTGATTGGCTGGGTCTTCGTGGGCGGGGTGTTGCTGGGCTTCTTCCGGCAGGAGCAGGGACCAGCCTTTGGGGCCATCATGGACGAGTACAACACCTACATCGATATTCCTCGCTGGATCTCTGTAATGACTTATCTGCTGATTACCAGGCGGTTTCTGAGTGAATTCCAGCCAGTAGCGGCTGATAATCAGCAGTCAGCTTGGCGGTGGCTGCGTCAGTTCGTGAACGTCTTTCTAGTTTTTCAGGCTATCTGGCTGGTGCATCTGGTGCCCTACATTGTACCCAGCCTGCGGGGACCGTTGCTCGATACCTTCGGCTGGTATCCAATCTATATACCCATCACGTTTCTCATTTACTGGCTGGGTCTGAAAGGTTATTTCTACGCTCGCACTAACCGCGACGACCTGCCCCGCCGGAAGCCCGCCACCACTTATGTACCTGACGAGATCGTTGGGAAAACCATTGCTGCGCTGACCTACGCCATGCAAACCGACGCGCTGTATCTCGACCCCGAACTGACTGTAGAGAAGGTGGGGCGGCACGTGCAGCTACCACCAAAGACGATTTCGTTTGTGCTGAATCAGCATTGCCAGAAAAGCTTCAATGCGTTTGTGAACGAGTACCGGATTGAGGCCGTCAAACAACGCCTGACTGACCGAGCCAGCAAACACCTGACGCTGACGGGCATTGCCTTCGAGTGTGGGTTCAATTCGCAGGCCACTTTCCAGCGGGCATTCCGGCAGGCCACGGGTAGGTCGCCGAAAGAGTACGTGGAGCAACAAACAACATCCTGAAAAACAACGCTCAAATCCAGATTTGAGTAGCCGGGTACGTTGTTTATGGTCTGTTTTGGCCAAAAAACGACGTGTTATGAAACAGTCATTGTTGGCAGTGATCTGCCTGCTGAGCCAGCTGCCAGCCTTCCGGGTTCAGGCTCAGCCCGCCAGAACAATTGCCGAAAAAGCGGATGAATACCTGACGGCATCGGCCAGTCTGCACCGGTTCAACGGGACGGTGCTTATTGCCCAAAAAGGCACGGTACTGCTACAGAAAGGGTACGGCTGGCGGAACCAGTCGACCAAAACGCCGAACGATACGGGTAGCATCTATCAGCTTGGCTCCATCACCAAAACGTTTACGGGGGCAGCCATCATGCAGCTACAGGCCGAAGGCAAACTGGCCATCACCGACAAGCTGAGCCAATACCTGCCCGATTACCCCAACGGCAACCAGATTTCGCTGAATGACCTGTTCGCCCATACGTCCGGCATTTACGACTACAAAAACTTTCTCTACACGAAAGACGGCCCGGATAAAGTGGATTTCACGCGCCCTGTTTCCAAAGACAGGATCGTCGCGATGTTCAGTAGCCAACCGACCACGAGCAAACCGGGTGGTAAAGAACACTACACCAACTCGGGCTATTTTCTGCTGGGTTTGGTGATCGAGAAAGTAACGGGCAAGCCGTTTGAAGCGGTGATTCGGGAGCAGTTCATCAATCCGTTGCACCTCACCCAAACCGGCTTCGATTTTGTTAACCTGCACCGTCTGGGAAAAACCACGCCCTACACCCTTCAGGGCGACTCCGTCCGGGTGCTTGTTACCCCTATCGACTCTACAGCGGGCTACGCGGCGGGAGGTATGTTCAGCACCGTGGGTGATTTGTACCGCTGGACGCAGGCCTTACAAGCGGAACGAGTACTGAACCCGGCAGACTGGAAACAGACGCTGACACCCATTGGCAAAACTAACTGGGGCTACGGCTGGGGCGTAAACACATTCAAGACAACGAACGATCTGGTTTTTCAGAATGGTAACCTGCCCGGCTTCGCTACGTACCTGATGCTGTTTCCAAAGACGGACATGGTAATTATCGCACTGGCCAACACCGACGATGCCGCCGACCTCACATCGCTCGAGCCGATTGTTAGAGACCTCGTTTTCATCAGTGCCGACATGCCCTACCAAATCCCTAAAAATAGAAAAGCTATCACGCTGAATGAGAGTATCTTGCGTCAGTATATCGGAAAATACCAGCTAGACAAGAAACGCATCCTGGCTATTACGTTCGAGAATGAAAAGTTGTTTCTGCAAGTGACGGGGCAGGGCAAACTGGAGATTTTTCCGGAAACTGAAACCGACTTTTTCCTCAGCGTCGTCGACGCCCAGCTGACCTTCTACAAAAACGAATCCGGGCAGGTCACGCACGTAGTGATCCACCAAAACGGCGACACGGTAGCGAAGAGGCAGTAAGTCAGTATGCAGTGCTCTGGCGTCAGCAACACTGCATACTGACTTACTGTAGAATTGCATACTGTCAGAAGTACTTCACCAGCCAGCCCATGAGCTTTTGCACCCGGTTGGTGTAGGGGGGGAAGAGGAATTTCATGGTGCCGAAGTCGCGGCGGAGCACGCCCCGGCGGTGCGAGAGTTCCTGGAAACCGAAGTAACCGTGGTAGCTGCCGATGCCGCTGTTGTTGACCCCGCCAAAGGGAAGTTCGGCGTGGGTGAAGTGAATCAGCGCGTCGTTCACCACCGTATTGCCCGACGAGGTGCGGTTCATGACATAGTCAATGTTTTTCTGCTTGCGGCTGTGCAGGTACAGGGCCAGGGGCTTCTCGCGGCTGTTGATGTGGCGGAGGGCTTCGTCCAGGTTTTTCACGCTCACTACGGGCAGGAGGGGGCCGAAGATCTCGTCCTGCATGATCGTCATCTCGTCGGTGACGCCGTCGATCATGGTGGGTTCAACGTAATTGTCGTCGGCGTTGACGCGGCCACCCATGCGCACGGTGGCTCCTTTGGCTACGGCGTCTTCGATCAGGCCTTTCACACGCTGGAAGTGGCGTGGGTTTACAATCCGGGCGTAGCTCTCAGAGGCGGCGCGGGCGGCGGCATCGGCCCCGTACATGCGGTCGACGGCGTTTTTGACTTCGTTAATCAGCGGGATCTTCACCGACTCGTGCACCAGCAGGTAATCGGGCGCAATGCAGGTTTGGCCGTTGTTGAAGAATTTTGCCCACGCCAAAATCTCCGCCGCTTTCACGATGTTGGCCGTCTCATCGACCACAAACGGCGATTTGCCACCCAGTTCCAGCGTCACGGAAGCCAGGTGTTTGGCGGCGGCGGTCATCACGATCTTGCCCAGAGCGGGGCTGCCCGTAAAGAAAATATGGTTAAACGGCAGGTCGAGCATGGTCTGCGCCGTGTTGGCATCGCCTTCAAAGAGTACCACCTCGTCGGGCGAAAACAGGTCGGCAATCATCTGTTTCATCACAGCCGACGTGTGGGGTGTCAGCTCTGAGGGTTTCAGCATACACACGTTGCCCGCTGCAATGGCCGTAGCCAGCGGGCCAATCAGCAAATCAAACGGGTAATTCCAGGGGGCAATAATCAGCACTACACCCTTAGGTTCGTATTTGAGGTAGCCGCTAGTGCCCACCATAGACAGGGGCGTGGGGACGCGCTGCGGCCGCATCCAGGTCTTGAGGTGCTTAATCATGTACCGCAGTTCGCTCATGAGGCCCACCATTTCGCCCAGGTCTACCTCTGCTGATGGCTTCCGAAAATCGGCATACATGGCCTCATAGAGTTTGTCTTTGTTGGTTTCAATCCACGTCTTGATGCGTTTGATTCGCTCAATACGTTCGGCGGCGGTGGTAAGGGCCATGGCCTGTGCGCCCTGCCGGAGGCGGTCGAAGGCGATGGTAATCTGGCGTTTCTGGTCTATCTGAGGGTCCTGCGCGATCATAGGGATAAGCTATTTTTTAGGAAAAATACGAAAAAAGAAAGGGAAGAGTCTCAGATGGCAAGGGATAAGGGGAACGCAGATGACACGGATTGAGCCGGTCCGCCGGTGCGGGATAGACACGGATTTTTTTGGACAGGATTATCAGGATGGCAGGATGAACAGGATTTCTCTTCTGCTTCGGCAGATTAGAGAACCTAAACAAAAAATCTTATTCATCCTGCCATCCTGATAATCCTGTCCAAAAAAATCCGTGTCTATCCGCGTTCCCTTATCCCTTGCTTGAAACGAAAAAATCAGTTGTTTTACTAAAAATTTTGTCAGAACATATTCCCGACCATGACGCTCGTCAGCACCAACATCAAATACCTTCGAAAACTCAATGGCTTAACGCAGGAGCAGTTTTCGCAGCGCATCGGCATCAAACGGTCGCTGTTGGGGGCGTATGAAGAGGCCCGCGCCAACCCCAACTGGAACACGCTAATCACAATTGCTAAACTCTTCAACACCTCCGTCGATCAGCTGCTGAAACAGGACCTCCGCAAGATCCGCGAAACGCCCGACCTGAGTTTACCCATGGGCAAGGCGGGGTCTATACCCCGCGCCTCCAACACCCCGCCGCCTATTTTCAGCGATGATGCCGACGACGAGGAAGTCGACTTCACCACCGCCCCACTCATCAGCGACCCTGTGATGCCCGGCGTAGGCCCCGAACCGCAGCCGTTGGCCAACGTCCTGGAGAAATATTACCGCCCCCCCGGCGAGCAGCGCCCCACCGAACGCACCGAGGTACGGGAATCGCGCCCAGCCCAAACGGGACCCACGCCGGTAGAACGCAGCCCTACCATGACCGGCAGCAGCACCGTAGTAGACCGGGGCGTACCCATTCAGCGACCGCCGTTGGTAGATGAACCCATCCCAACTAACCGGGGCAATATGCCGCCGCAACAACCTGCCTTCACGGCCAGCTACGGTACTGAACCCGTGCCTGCGTTCAATAATCATTATTCCAACCCGCCCCAGGGTACCCAGTCAGCACCCAGCCCGGCCGTGCAGGACCAGTCGGCGCAGACAATCCATTATGTGCAGCGGGGGCAGTATGACGAGTATCAGCACCGTTTCCAGCAGCCCGATTACCTCACGCGCCTACCTACCATGCGCCTGCCCATGCTGCCCACAGGCCAGTACCGCGCCTTCGAGGCCGATGGCGATTTTTTGTTCCCCGGCGCGTGGCTCATCGGCCAGTTTGTGCGTAACTGGTTCGACATCACCGACGGGCAGTTTTATGTGTTGCTGATTCAGCACCAGGGCATTCTGGCGCGGCGGGTACTGAACCAGGTGAAAAACAAAGGCACGCTGCTCCTCACCGCCGACCGCCCCAACGTGCCCAGCCGCGAGGTGGCCCTCAAAGACGTACTGGAAGTCTGGGACGTGAAAGCCTTCGTAAGCCAGCAACTCCCCCCGCCCGCCCCCAACTACGACCGCATCCGCCAGCTCGCCGACGAACTACGTTTTGAAGTAGACAGGTTGAAATGATTTACGATGTACGAATTACGATGTACGATTTATGGCTGACGCTCGAATACTCCTGCGTCAGCCATAAATCGTACATCGTAATTCGTACATCGTAAATTTTTTCGTACTTTTGCGGCTCTTTAAACAAATCTTGTAAACAAAAAGCTGTCTGACGATGTATTTACCATCTGAAAAAAAACAGGAAATTTTCGCCACTCAGGGTGCCCAGAAGACTCCGGGGGACACTGGTTCGGCAGAATCTCAGATCGCGTTGTTTACGTACCGGATCAATCATTTGACTGAGCACCTCAAAGCGCACAAGCATGATTACAGCACCCGTCAGGGCCTGCTGAAACTGGTAGGTAAGCGGCGTCGCATGTTGGATTACCTCCAGCGTAAAGACATTGCCCGCTACCGGGCCGTACTCGCAGCCCTTGGCATCCGTAAGTAAGCGGGCCAGCTGCACCAGACAGGGAACTCATTACCGGGTTCCCTGTTTTCTTATTACCCCCTTTTGATTGGCTCGAAAGCCAGGCTAACGTAACGACGAACAGGGTGACTTTTGCCCCTGTTCAAACTCTTAACTCTAAATCGAAGCCCTTGTGGGCGTACCCTCAGCCAGGGTCTATTTGTGTGCCACTGGCCGAGTATCATCAGCGGTGCTTCTTTTTGTGGTGAAAGCGGTAGGAGTAGGGTAGACCGATGTTTTTAAAGCTGTTGTAGCGAGAATCAAAACCAGTAGTATGTTTCAAATCACCACGCAAACTGTTGCGCTGCCCGATGGTCGGGAGATCACCATCGAAACCGGAAAATTAGCCCGTCAGGCTGATGGAGCCGTTGTTGTCCGCCTCGGCGACACCATGCTGTTGGCCACCGTTGTGGCCAGCAAAGATGCCCGCGAAGGCATTGATTTTCTGCCCCTGTCGGTCGATTATCAGGAAAAATTCGCGTCTGCCGGTAAAATCCCCGGTAGCTTCCAGCGCCGCGAAGGTCGGCTGTCAGATTATGAGATCCTGATCTCACGCCTGGTAGACCGCGCGTTGCGCCCCACCTTCCCCGAAGATTTTCACGGCGACACTCAGGTCATGATTACTATGATCTCGGCTGACCCCGAAGTGCAGCCTGACCAACTCGCCGCCCTGGCCGCTTCGGCTGCCCTGGCTGTATCGGACATCCCTTTCAACGGGCCGATTTCGGAAGTGCGCGTGGCTAAAATCGACGGTCAGTACAAAATTAACCCGCTCACCTCTGAACTCGAAAACGCTACCCTTGACCTGATCGTGGCCGCCAACGCCAACGACATCAACATGGTGGAAGGTGAGATGAAAGAGTGTTCGGAAGAAGAAGTAGTGGAGGCCCTGAAAATAGCCCACGATGCCATCAAGCTTCAGTGCGCTGCCCAGAAAGAACTCGAAGCCAAAGTAGGTAAGACCGAAAAGCGGACCTACAACCACGAGTCGCACGACGAAGACCTGCGCAAAGCCGTTCACGCCGCTACGTATGATAAGGTGTATGAAGTGGCACTGAAAGGTCAGGCAAGCAAAAAAGCCCGTTCTGAAGGCTTCAAGGCCGTTCGTGAAGAATACATTGCCTCATTGCCCGAAGGCACGGACGTAAACACCGGTCTGATCAAGACCTATTTCAGCGACGTGGTGTGGGAAGCCTCACGGAACCTGGTGCTCAACGAGCGCTACCGTCTGGACAGCCGCAAACTCGACGAGATCCGGCCCATTCAGTGCGAGGTAGACTACCTACCCCGCGCTCACGGCTCGGCGGTATTTACCCGTGGCGAAACGCAGTCGATGACTACCGTGACCCTGGGTACCAAATTGGATGAGCAGATCGTGGATCAGGCGTTGCAGCAGGGCTACAACAAATTCCTCCTGCATTACAACTTCCCCGGCTTCTCAACGGGTGAGGTGAAACCCAACCGGGGTGCCTCACGCCGCGAAATTGGCCACGGTAACCTGGCCCACCGCGCCCTGAAAGGCATGCTGCCCGAAGGTCAGGACAACCCGTACACTATTCGTATCGTATCTGACATTCTGGAGTCGAACGGGTCATCATCGATGGCCACGGTATGCGCCGGTACGCTGGCCCTGATGGATGCCGGTATCAAAATCAAAGCTCCCGTGGCCGGTATTGCCATGGGCCTGATCTCTGACGAAGCCACCGGCAAGTACGCCGTGTTGTCGGACATCCTGGGTGATGAAGATCACCTGGGCGACATGGACTTCAAGGTGACGGGTACCGAAAAGGGTATCACCGCCGTGCAGATGGACATGAAGGTAAATGGCCTTTCGTACGAAATCCTGACCGAAGCCCTGAATCAGGCTAAGGCGGGTCGGTTGCACATCCTGGGTGAAATGATGAAGGGTCTGTCGGCGGTGAAGCCCGACCTGAAGCCGTTTGCTCCCCGTGCCCACGTCATCAAGATTGCCCAGGATCAGATCGGCTCAGTAATCGGACCCGGTGGCAAGGTAGTACAGGAAATTCAGCGCGAATCGGGGGCTACGGTCAACATCGAAGAGCGCGACGGTGCTGGGTTTGTCAGCATCTATGCGACCAACAAGGAGAGCATGGACAAGGCCGTTAGCCGCGTAAAAGGCATCACGGCCACCGCCGAAGTAGGTGAAATCTACGACGGCAAAGTGAAGACCATTCAGCCGTTTGGTGCCTTTGTGGAATTCCTGCCGGGTAAAGACGGTCTGCTGCACATTTCAGAAGTGAAATGGGAGCGCCTCGAAACCATGGACGGTGTGTTCCAGGTAGGTGAAACCGTGCGGGTGAAACTGGTCGAAATCGACAAAAAGACGGGCAAATATCGTTTATCTCGTAAGGCATTGCTGCCCCGCCCGGAGAACAATACCAAGGCGTAACTTGTTGAAAATATAGGTAGTAAGTGGACTGTAGGTGCATTTACTACCTATGTACCCCATCCTCAGCATATCATGAGACAGCTAAAAATTTCAAAACAGATTACCAACCGCGAAAGTCAGTCGCTGGATAAGTACCTCCAGGAGATTGGTAAGGTTGACCTGCTGACGCCCGACGAGGAGGTTACGCTGGCCCAGAAGATCCGGGAAGGCGACCAACTCTCGCTGGAGCGGCTCACCAAGGCCAACCTACGCTTTGTGGTGTCTGTTGCCAAGCAATACCAAAACCAGGGCTTGTCGCTGGGCGATTTGATCAATGAGGGTAACCTGGGTCTGATCAAAGCCGCGCAGCGTTTCGACGAAACCCGTGGTTTCAAGTTTATTTCTTACGCCGTTTGGTGGATTCGCCAGTCTATTTTGCAGGCCCTGGCCGAGCAATCTCGGATTGTACGCCTGCCCCTGAACCGGGTAGGCTCGCTGAACAAGATTTCGAAGACGTTCTCCGATCTGGAGCAGAAGTTTGAGCGGGAGCCGTCGCCGGAAGAACTTGCTGCGGTGCTCGATATTTCGCCCGCCGAAGTGGTGGATACGCTGAAGATTTCGGGTCGTCACGTGTCGATGGATGCGCCGTTTGTGCAAGGTGAAGAAAACAGCCTGCTCGACGTGCTCGAAAACGACGGCGAAGACAAGCCTGATTCGGGCCTCATCAACGACTCGTTGCGCAAAGAAGTACAACGCGCGCTCTCGACGCTCACCCAACGCGAGGCCGACGTGATCACGCTCTATTTTGGCCTCAACGGCGAACACGCTATGACGCTCGAAGAAATCGGTGAGAAGTTCAACCTCACCCGCGAGCGTGTGCGTCAGATCAAGGAGAAAGCCATCCGCCGCCTACGCCACACTTCGCGCTCGAAGGCGTTGAAGACGTATTTGGGATAAGACCAAACCTATAAGGTTTCCAAAACCTTATAGGTTTATTGCATATTGCGAAAAAGCCCCATCCACTGTTGGATGGGGCTTTTTTATGTGCCAGCTCGGACTCATTGCAACGTGACGGAGCGGCTTTCCTGCACGGGTTTGGTCGCGATCTTAATCTCCCGGATGATAGTATCAAGTCCATTGGAGACTCGCAGCGTATAGGCATTATCGGTGAGGTGGCTTAGGTCCAGACTTACACGGAGCACGTCCTCATCGGCGCGGAGGGTCTGGTCAAAGTAGAGCGTACCGTTGCGGTCCATGAGTTGCACGTAGACTAAGCCGCCCAGTTGTTTATCGACGTTGAGGCGGAGCTTAGTACCGTTGGCGGCCAGGTAAGCACCCACGTCGAAGCGAACCAGCTTGGTTAGGCGACCCCGTCGGCTTTCCTGCTGAATGGGGTCTTTGGGGAGTGTGTGGAGGCTGGAAACCAGCAGGAGAGAGCAGAGAAGCGCATGCATAGTCGTTGGTTGGTTTGAGGTATGTACTACGGGCGAGATGTTCGCCAGCCTTCACCGCAAAGACGACTGAGGGGGGGATTTGTTGCACGGCTGGGATGAACGGTTTGTTAACGATGCAAGTGGATTTTGGTCATTGGTTTCGATCAAAGCGTTCCAGCACGAGGGGGAAGATGACGAGTTCGCCGTAGAGGGCACCCGCAATGGCAATAGCCGTGAGCAGGCCCCACAACTGCACGGTTTTCAGTGAGCCGAATACCATGAGTATATAACCCGAAAAGAGCACGATGGCCGTGAGCACAATGGCTGGCCCTACGTGGGTGATGGTGGTCAGCCGGGCGGCGGCGGGCGACTGACCGGCGTGACGGTTTTGTTGGTAGGCGTAGATGAAGTGGACCGAATCGTCGACGCAGAAGCTGAGCACAATGGCACCAATGCTGGCCGTGGCGGTGTCGAGATAGATGCCCAGCCAGCCCATGGCCCCCAGCATCACCAGCACAGGAAACAGGTTGGGAATTACCGTCAGTGCCGCCAGTTTTACGTTGCGGATAAAGAGCCAGACCAGCACGAAGATCAGCCCAAAGGATAGCAGCAGGCTGCTGACCTGCGAGGTGGTGACGTAGTTAACAATGCCAGCATACATGGGCTGATAACCAGCCGGTTTCACCGTGGCCACCCGCCCCAGCGTGGTGTCGGAAATGCGCATGAGGGTGTCCATTTTGGTACTCAGCGCTCCGGCCGATAGCATGGTCCCGGAGATCGTGATGCGCCCGGTATGCGAGGGTTCGTGGATGAATTTTTGGGCAAGCTGTGGGTACTGGCTGGTCAGCTGGCGATGCGCCTGTTTTAGGGCCGCCGGGCTTTGCAATAACCGCCTGCTTTTGTCTTTGTAGACCGCCTCCAGCCCACCCACATACAGCGACTGAAAGCCGAACACCTGTCCTACGCCCGGCAGCGTCTGAGCCGAATCGGCAAAGGCACGGGCGGCCTGCACCACCGCCACGCTGTAGAGCGGCCGACCTTCTTTAGGTTCCACCAGCAGTTCCAGCGGCATATAGGGTCCCCAGGCGGCTTCCATACGCGTATGGTCCTGCACCACGGGGTGGTTTTGGGGAAAATAACCCAGCGTGTAGGTGTCTGTTTGGAGGAAGGTAATGCCCAGAGCAAAAATGCCCATCAATCCCAGTGATAAGCTGCTAAACAAGCCTTTTCGGGTTAACACCAGGGTCAGCAGTTGGGCCAGTTTGTCGCCGGTGAGGGTGGTGATTTTGCGCGATGGCTGAGTGTAGGGCAGCAGCAACACGCCGAGCAGGTAGGTGAAAAACAGGCAGAGCAGAATGCCGATGGCGGCAAACAAACCGAAGTTTTTCAGGATAGCCATGGGGCTGGTTTCCAGGGCCAGAAACCCGGCAGCGGTAGTAAACATGGTGAACAGGCAGGGCTTAAATACGCGTTGCAGGGCCTCCAGGGTGCTATCTAATGGGCTAAGACCCGCTTTGGTAAGCTGGTTGCGCTCGTTGATGACGTGTATGGCATCCATTACGCCCAGCAAGACAATAATAACCGGTAACAGTACCGTCATGAGGTTGATCCGGTAGCCAAACGCCCCGTAGATACCCAAGGTGAGGTAGGTAGACAGGGCCACGATGCCGACGGTATAGCCCAGGAGCAGGGGCTGGCGGTAGATCCACCAGAACAAGAGCAACATGAGCAGGTAGCCCAGGCTCAGAAAAAGGCCGAAATCGTGCTGCGAGAGGGCGTTCAATCCGGCATAGATGATGCCCACCCCACCAAAATAAACCTGTTTCTGAGGTAGCTGCCGGTGTACGGTGGCCTTGATTCTGTCCAGGATGCTACCGCGCCGACTGTCGAAATCGGGCTGGTTTTTCAGCACGACCAGGAAGCGGGCGGTTTTGTAGTCGGCAGCGAAAAGTTGCCCCCGGAGGGTAGGCTGGTAGGTCAGCAACGCCCGCACGTCGGCGGGTGGGGTGTCGGGGGTTAGCAGGGGCGTGAGGGCGGGGCCGAGCAGGTTGCGGGTGGGCAGGCTGGCATTGCCCGGCCCAATCACGCTTTCGACGTCGGGGATAGCTTCCAGTGCAGCAGACAGGCCAGTGAACGCGTTGAAGTAGGACGGCGAGAGGAGGGTATGTTCGTCGCGGACCATCACGATCACCACTTCATCGTTGCCAAACCGCTGCTGAAAATCATGGTAAGCCACTAGGTTGGGATCTCCTTCCAGAAACCAGACCGTCAGGCTGTTATCGACCACAAGCGCCGTTTTCACCCCCGGCCACAACCACGCCCCGGCCACGAGCGTCAGTAGTAAGAGTACGTAACGGATTTTGTAGAACGTGATCATGTAGGTCAAGATAATTGTATTTTTCGAGCCTATGCGCGTAGCCAACCTGCTTGCTTACCTCAACGAACGGTTTCCGGTGGTGAACATGGCCCTGTTTGGGGTGTTGTTTATGACCGTCTATTCGGTAGCCTGTTTTTTCTACCCCGCCTTGGCCGCAAGCCCCATTGGCTGGCGTGAGGGGTGGGGCATCGTGGCCGTGATCTCGTTTTTTTTCCGGCTGCGCGTATTTGACGAGCAAAAAGACTACGCCCTCGACGCCATCAACCACCCCCACCGGGTGTTGCAGTCGGGGCGGGTTAGCCTGCGGCAGCTGGTGGCTATAGCGTGGGTGGGTGCCCTGCTCGAACTGGCGTGGTCGGTGCTGATGGGCCTGCCCACGGTGCTGGCCTGGGCCGTGGCGGTGGGGTATAGCCTGCTGATGCGCTACGAATTTTTTGCCCCCCACTACCTGAAAAAACGGCTCGTGCTCTATGCCTTCACCCACATGCTTATCATGCCCGCCATCATTGGTTGGGTGTGGGCGGCCTACGTGCCAAGTCAGGTGTTTACCTACCCGTTTTTTCTGCTGGCCCTGCTGAGTTTATTGGGTGGGTTTTCCTTTGAAATAGCCCGGAAACTACACGCCCCCGATGCCGAAAAAGCAGGTATCGATTCGTACTCCAAAGCCATAGGGTATGCCGCCGCCATTGGTGCGGTGTTGCTGCTCCTGCTGGTGAGCCTGGGGGTGCAATATGCCTTGCTAACGGCCCTGGAGGCTACGTGGCCCTCTTTTTTGCTCATCGGCCTGCTGTTTGTGACCACGTTGGTTGTCTATTTCCTGGCCCTGCGCACCCCGCGCGAACGGCTGCTGAAGCGGGCCGAATTGCTGGTGTCGCTAGCCATGCTGGTTAGCTATCTGGCCATCATTGGTGTTAGCTATCTTGGCCGATGATCGTATCGGGTAAGGTATCAGCGAACGTGACCGTGGGCGGCAAGGCTGCGGGGCTATTTCGGTTGCAGCAGACGGCTGTTACGGTGCCGCCGTTTGTGGTCATTGCTGCCGAAACGTTCGACCCGGTGCTACGTAATTTTCCTGCCAGTGTACCCGCCGCCGCCGCACGAAAACAGGCGTTACTGGCCTTCAGTCTACCCCTTGCCGATCAAACTGCCCTGGAGAAGACGCTGGCCAACTGGGGTTTTCCGGCGCAGGCCGTGGTGGTGCGGTCGTCGATTGCCGATGAAGACAGCGAAGCCAACGCGTTTCCCGGCTTGATGGACTCCTTTCTGAACCTAACCACCCTGCCCGACATCTATGCGGCCATTGCGCACTGCGCCGCGAGTGCCTATTCCGAGCGGGCGGTGGCCTACCGGCAGCAGAAAAACCTGACCATGGCGGCCCGCCCGGCGGTGATTATTCAGCAGCAGGTGGTGCCAGTGGTCAGCGGCGTGTTGTTTACCACCTTCCCCGACTACCCCCAGGAAATGGCCGCTCACGTCACGCCCGGTTTTGGGCAGGGCCTCATGGACGGCAGCCTCGACGCCGACGAATTTTATTGGCTAAAACAGTCAGGCAAACTGCACCGCCACACACTAAACAACAAGACACAGCAACTTGCCACTGGCGCAGGATCGGGCCTGGAACTGGTGCCCGTTCCGGCAGAAAAGCAGACGGTTAGTAGTCTCACAAACAGTCAGTTGGATGAAGTGTTTCGGCTTGGCGTAGCTCTGGAACAGGCGTTTGGGCGGCCTCAGGACGTGGAGTTTGTGGTAACCGATGCGGCGCTTTTTGTGGTGCAGTCGCGGCCCATTACGCAGCCCATTCCTGAGGTGATTGTCTATGATAACGCCAATATTCAGGAGAGCTACTGCGGGGTAACCACGCCGCTGACGTTCAGTTTTGCCAGCCGCGCCTATGCCACCGTCTACCGCCAAACGATGCAGACGCTGGGGCTGTCGGCGGAAAAAATACGGGCGCATGAGGGGGTGGTGACCAACCTGCTGGGGCTGGTGAAAGGCCGGATCTATTACCAGATCAACAACTGGTACCGGGGCCTGCAACTGCTGCCGTCGTTCAGCCAGAATAAGGCCGACATGGAGCGGATGATGGGGCTGGATGAGCCGGTCGATTTTGTGCAGGATACCCGCAAAACCACCCGTGAAAAAGTGCAGCTCCTGCCCGGTCTGGTGGCTAATCTGGCGCGGCTGCTGTGGGCTTTTTCGCAACTGGGCCAACGAGTACCGGCCTTCCATGCGCACTTTATCGGCCACTTCCGCCGCTTCTACGAACTGGACCTTTCGAGCCTGACCGGCACGGCGTTGCTGGAACAGAAGGCCTTGTTAGACAAGGCGTTACTGGGAAGTTGGACCACGCCGATCATCAACGATTTCTACGTGATGATGACCAACGGCCGGGTGGTGCGTGACCTGAAAAAAGCGGGTATCGCCACGCCCGACGAGTTTCTGAGCCGCTACCTGTCGGGCGATAAACAGCTGGAGAGTACGCAGCCGGTGAAGGCCATGCAACGGCTGGCCATGCAGGCCCGGCAGCAACCAGCCCTGCGGCAGCTAATTCTGGCCATGCCCGACACCCTGACCGATCAGGTGCGCACCCACTTTCCGGCGTTTCATCAGGCCGTAAGTGGGTTCATAGACCACTATGGCGACCGGACCGTGGGCGAGTTGAAGCTGGAAACCATCACCATGCGGCTGGCCCCCGCCGTGTTTTACCAGTACCTCCGCAACTACCTGACCGCCGATGAGGCGGCGGAACCGCTGACCGGCACAACTACCTTGCACAGCAGCGCAAAGGACGAACTGACGGCTTTGCTGAGCCACCAGTCGGGGTTGTTTCGGCGGCGGGTTTGGGGTAATCTGGGCCGGTTGCAGCGGGCCATCCGGTACCGCGAAGCCCTGCGGCTGGAGCGTACCCGCCTCTTTGGCATGTACCGTGCGCTATACCTGTCGCTGGGCAACTGGCTGGTGCAACAACAGGCGCTGACCACCGCCAGAGACGTTTTTTACCTGACCGAAACCGAAATCATCAACGCTGTAGTGGTAACTGACACCGCCAGCTTACGGGATCTTGTTGCCAGCCGACGGGCCGAGTTTGCGCAGTACGAAACCGAAGACGTACCAAGCCGGGTCACGGTGCCATCGCCGCCGGTTAGTTCTCAACCCGTTGTGAATCAGGCTGGTAAACTGCAAGGCACAGGCTGCGTGGCGGGCGTGGTGACGGGGCCGGTCATTGTCATCACCGACCCCCGCGATAACCTCGACGTGACGGGCAAGATTGTTTGTGCGCTACGTACCGACCCTGGTTGGGCGGTGCTGTTTCCCACCTGCCGGGCGGTGCTGATCGAGAAGGGTTCGTCATTGTCGCATTCGGTCATCCTGCTGCGCGAACTGGGTTTGCCCACCATTATCAACATTCCCGGACTGACCAAAACCCTCCACAGCGGTCAGGAAGTAACCCTCGACGGTCGCACTGGCGAGATAACCCGGCTGCCCCATGCCCATTGACCGAATTCCGTTTCAGGGCATTCTGCCCCCCTCGTTTTTCGACGTACCCAGCTACGCGCCTGTTGCCGAAAGCCCGGCCACGGTGGCGCAATTGGTGGCGATGGAGGCCGACCGTAACGAGACGATCCTGTATACCGACCACGCCACGTTCCGCCTCGTTGGCATCTTCCCGGCCCTTTCCGACGAGGCCTATTTTGGGTTTTGGGAAACGGCCAATGATCTGGCCATCAATCAGCAGGCCTTTGCCTGTCTCGAAGCCGATGCCCGGCAGCGGGGCCGGGTGGCGGTGGTGGGGCCGTTGCATTTCAGCACGTTCCATGCCTATCGGCTGCGGCTAAACGAGCCTTCGTGGGGGCAGTTTGACCGGGAGCCTGCCAACCCAAGCTATTACCCCGTGCTGTTGCAGCAACTTGGTTATCAGGCACGAAGTCGATTTGAGAGTCGCCTGGTACGGAAAGAAAATATACCCCTGGCCTACGACCAGAAGAAGCAACTGCTCGACGCGCTGACCCATATTCCTTTCGACGTAATTCCGTTGAACCCCGACACCTGGCAGCACTGTGAGGGCGAATTGTATGAACTGGTGCATCATGTGTTTAGCGCCAATCCGGCCTACCGGCCTATTTCGCAGGCACAATTTGAACTCCTTTATAATCGTCAGTTTGCCGAAAAACTTTGCCCCCATTCGTCGGTGCTGTTTCGTGACCGGCTGTCTGGGTGTCTGGTGGCGCTGAGTTTCTGCCAACCCAACTGCCAGTCGCTCCTGTTTGCACCGGGCGAGGTACCCCAGTTCGGGCGTGATTTTCCCCGACTAGGCCGGAAGCAGCTACTGGTGAAATCGGTGGGGGTACATCCGGCTTTCCGGCAGCAGGGGCTAATGTCGTTTCTGGGTGCCTATGGCATGGTGCATTTCCAGGAACTATATGACGACGTGATTTTTTGCCTTATGCGGGCTGACAATTTCTCGCTCCACTTTTCCGACACCCTTCCCCACGAAACCGCCCACTACGCCCTGTTCGAGAAGCCCTTTTCCAGCATATCGAAATAGCTGTTCACCACGCGGGGCAGAAACGGATAGGGGCTCACCGAATGCGCCATCATGTACATACCAAGCCGGTGCAGTCCAAAGTCGAAAGCGGCCAGGTCGAATCCGCGTTTAAACGCTTGCTCATCAGCATACAGGCCCGTGAGTTGATGCAGGGCGTTGCGGTAATGGTCCAGGTAGACCGGGCGCAGGTGATACCGGTCGGTATCCAGCACGAAGCATAGCAGTTCTACCACGTCATACTGCGGCACATGGTAGGTGGCCAGTTCCCAGTCATACACGCAAAAAACCGATGCCCCGTTAACCGACTTAAAGCAGGTGTTTCTTGGGTTTAAATCATTGTGAACCAGTGCTTTAGCTAGCTGTTCTAGCTCGTGCCAATAATCGGGGATGGACCGGATAATCGCGTTGAGCCGGGCTACACGGGCGGGCGTATAGAGGGCCGGTGCCTGTTGCGCTGCGTTGTCGAGCAGGGCCGTCCACAACGGCGTTAGGCGGGTCATGTAAGCCCGGCTGGGGGCATCGTCCCAATAGGTCGGATCAATGGGGAGTGGCCTATTCAGGTGGTCGGCGTGCCAGACCGCCAACTGATCGAGCGCCTGCCGGATGTGCCCGTCGGTCCAGGTGTGCGGGGCCAGTACCGAGTTCATCAGGGCCACATCGTCGAGGTATTCCATCAGAATGACATACGTACCCTGCTCAGGATCAGCTAGTAAGCCAAAAATGTCGGGCTGAAGGCTCGACGGTAATTTACCATACACTTCCAGTTCGCGCTGGTCGGTGTGTAGAAAACCCGTAAGATCTTTGTACGTTGGGTACACCTCGGCCAGTGTACCCCCGCAGGCTCCGGCCAGCCCGTTGAGCATGGCCACGATGGCACTGCCGGGCGGCTTAATTTTCAGCACCATACGCCGGGTTTGCCGCACCCCGCCCGACCGGAACGTTACGGCCAGCCCCAGGTGCCCGATTATGGTGTCGGACAGCCCGGCAGTGAGCGCGGCCAGAATACTAGCCGAGTTGTCGATGGCCAAAGGCCGCACGTCAAACACCCGGATGTCGTTTTTGGGGGCATGCTGCCGCATCAGGCGTTCTACAAAAGCCGGGTTGAGGTAATCGGACTGCGTCATTCAGGTTGGGGAGATGGCGGTTCCGCCGACCCGTCGGACCGGTCCGGGGTGCGGGCTACTACGCGCCGATTCAGGAAATAAAAACAGGTTGTATCTGGTTGTAAATGGGTCGCAACCGGTACGTCAGTCCAGCCATCTTCGGCCAGGAAAGCGCCCTGTTCCTGCAGTAGATTCCAAAAAACGAACCGCAGTTGGAAGTGACCTTGTTCGTGCAGCAGTTGGCACACCCGTCGAAATTCGGCCTGACTCGTATACTCGAAAATATTGGATAAACTGGCTTTGGTCACCCGGTTGCCTTTGGCCGAAAGCAGGTAGTCAATGGCCTCCCCCTCAACGATGGTCAGCCGGTCGAGTTGCAACCGGAGCAGGGTAAAATTGGCCGATTGGTAGCAGGCGGGCAGGATAGATTCGGGCAGGTGCTCCGGGCCGAAAAAGAAGAAACGAAAAAAGAAATTATCCCGCACCAGGCTGGTTTCTACCTGCTGGCACAAGCGCCGGTAAAAGGCCTCCCCACCCGATTCCTGGGCGTATTTGAATAACGACGGGCTGCGCCCTTTGCTCAGATTGGCGGCATCGAAATAGGCAATGAACCGCTGCTGAAACGTGCCGCCGTGCAGGTGTTGGACAAAGAAATCCCACTGTTCGACTACGTTGCCGAACCGGATAAGCTGCCATAGCTGCTGTTGCAGGGCGGCAGGCAGGGTGGCGAAAAAACCGGTAATGTAGGCCTCCAGCTTTCCCGCCAGCAGCATACCGCCGGGGTTGACTTCGAAGAACGAACGCCAGTAGCCTTGCCAGTCGGCGGGGAGCGTGGGAGCCACCTGCCCGAAGGTTTGGGCCACCTTGTCGGGGCCGTCGAAGCCCATCAGCGTCCTGAAAACGCCGTATTCGTGGTGGAGAATCAGGTGCGTTTTGAACGAGAGCAGGGCGTTTTGCACCGGGTTCAGGTCAATGGCAATCACCTGCCGCGGGCTTTTCAGCAATGTATTCAGCACGTTGCACCCCGCCGACGTAATAACCAGTACCCGGTCGTGGGGTTGAATGGCGAGGCTGCTGTATAGCGATGGGTGATCTTCCCAAACCAGCGAATACCGCAGGCGGTCGAGCGCCACGTTATAAAACTCAGAGTGCATAGGGGATGGCAAAAGCGAAGACCAACGGTGTCAGCATGGCCCATGGTTGCCCTACGTTAGCTGATCGTAACGAATTTTGGACAGGTGGCGGGCATCAACTGGCAGCGTTGACCGGAAATATAGGTGGTTAATCAACGTTTCAGGAAACGTAGTTGCTAATGCTACTGAAAGGTCCTGTTGGCTGGCATTGCCCTGCACATAGACCGTAAATCCCTGTTCGGTAGCGCGGGCGGCCACGCGCTCCACTCCGGCCACCTGCGTCAGCACGTGCTCGATCTGGTAATGTTGCACCCCTTGGTGCAGCCGCTCGTTGCCCCTGCGACCCGTCAGAAACAGCTGGTCGGCTTCGTCCAGATACCCGAAGTCGCCGGTCATAAACCAGTCGTTACCGGGTGTGGCCACGTGCGGACCTTTCACGGCAATTTCGCCAACGGCATAGGTCTTCCCACCGGGCAAGAGTAGCGTACCTATAGGGTGAATGGCCACCTGGAGTGAGGGGTGAACCGTGCCTACGGCGTAGCCCCGGCGCGGGGCCAGGGGTTCGGTGCCCAGCTGCCGAATAGCAATCGGTTCGGCCTCCGACGACCCGTAGATGACGTAGATGGCCGCGTTGACGAAATAGGTTTTTATGGCCCCCGCCAACCCCTCCGGCACCGGCGAACCGCCAATGCCTAACGCCCGCACCTGCGGAAATTGGGTGGGGTGCAGGTGCAGGTATTGCAGCAGTTGCTGGAAATAATACACATTGCCGGTCAGGGTCTGAACGCCTTGATCGACAAGCTGTTGCACAATGCGTTCAGGAGCTATACCGGCCAGCCGAAAGCCCGGCAGGGCGGGCAGAATGCTCAGCGTTCCCAGGGCCAGATTGTGCAGGAGAATGTTGAGAAACAGGGGGAAGTCGCGTTGCCCGGCCCAGGGTGGAAAGGCTTCTGTGAGTGCCTGGTGCTGGGCCAGCAACACCCGATGACTCCGCCGAATAGCCTTTGCCACCCCCGTAGAGCCGGAACTGTGCGAAATCAGGGCTGGTTGGTCAGGGTCAACGGCCTGTGGTGGGAGCGGGGCTGCCGGTGGTAACGAGTTGATATCCAGGGCAATGTTTCTGATACCGATCAGCCGACCCAGCCATGAAAGCGGCGCTGGCAGCGGCCGTTTGGTCAGCAGCACGGTCACGTCGCCCCGGAGCAATAGCCGCAATAAGGCCCACCGCGCCGCCGCTGGGGGCAACACTAGAATGGCTCCGAGCGCCATACTAGCCAGCAACGTGCCGATCAGATCGAACGATACGGGCAGCGCCAGCACGACCTGTTGGCCGGGTTGTACCCGTTGTCGCACCAGTTCGGCCCGGATAGCCGCCACCGAGGTTAAGATAGCCCGACCCGTGTAGGCCATGTCTGCCAGACCGGGGCGGGTAGTATCTGGCCAGCAAATTAAGTCATCATCAAGGTGTTGCTGAAGCCGCTCATGGATGAGTGCGTAATAATTGCTGACCATACAAGCGCGGAGTAACCGTCAGACGCCAAACCCGTCGCCGAGTTTGAAGATGGCTTTAAGGCACTGGGCAGTCAGGGCGGCATCTTCCAGGGCGTTATGAAAACTGTCTTCGCGCTCGAACCCGAAGTGGGCGGCAATGGCCGTGAGGCTTAGGCCTTTGGGCGTAGGTTTGCCGTTTTTGCGTAGAATGCGGAACACAAAATAGCTGAGCGTGTGCAGGTCTACAAGGGTGCGAGAAAAGGGCCATTTCATCTTCTCGTTAAGGTAGGCTTCCTTCAAAAAGTTGATGTCATGCATGACGCTTTGTCCGCAGAGGACCACATCGCGCAGAAATGGCGTCTTGTCTACCTGGTTGGGTGGCACACGGATGTTGAGCTGTTCGCAGATCCAGGTTTCCAGGGCGGGCAGCACGTCGTAGATCATCGGTGCATCGTCGAGGTCGGCCAGAGAAAGGTTATGGACCTTTTCGGCAGAAGCGGTAAAGGCTTCGGCGTTTTCGGGATAGACGTTGGTGAGGTACTGCCCTTTCTCGACCCAATCGTCGTCGAAAAGCACGGCACCAAGTTGGATAATCTCGTTGTAGCCTGGGTCGGGGCCAGACATTTCAAGGTCAAGTACTAAAAATGGCATAACAGAATGTTGGATGTCTGTACAAAAATACATCCTGCGCTGCCGCTATGCGAACTAATCTGGCCGCGTATCGCTTCATTTGTATGTACAAGTATAATCTACTATTAACCGTCCATTCATCATGCATTACGTCGTCACCGGTTCATTGGGCAACACCGGCAAGCCCATTACAGAAGGACTACTGAAAGTGGGTCATACCGTGACCGTCATCACGAGCAAAGCCCAGAACAAGGCAAAAATTGAGGCGCTGGGTGCCACGGCAGCCGTAGGCGACGTGGAAAACGCTGCCTTTGTTACGGAAGCCTTCGCCAACGCCGATGCCGTATACCTGATGATACCGCCAAAATGGGGTGTAACCAACTGGCGGGGGTATCAGAACGAGGTAGCCGATAACTATGTCGCCGCCATCAACGCCAACGACATCCGGTTTGTGGTCATGCTTAGCAGCGTGGGGGCGCACCTGCCGCAGGGCGTTGGCCCCGTAACGGGTCTGTATGACCTGGAACAGAAGCTAAAAACCCTAGAGGGGCTGAACGTGAAGGTGTTACGGCCGTCGTATTTCATGCAGAACCTCTATAATATGGCGGGCATGGTGAAAGGTATGGGTATTATGGGCAGTAACTTTGGTGATGACAAACTCGTGCTGGTGCATACCGACGACATTGCCGCTGCCGCCCTCCAGGAACTACTGAACCTCGATTTCACGGGCACGCAGATCCGCTACATTGCCGGTGACGAAAAAACGGGTGCCGAAATCGCCAAAACGCTGGGCGAAGCCATTGGCAAACCCGAAACGCCCTGGGTCGTTTTCTCCGACGAGCAAAACACGCAGGGTATGCTACAAGCTGGGCTGAATGAGGAGATGGCGAAAAACTACACCGAAATGGGTGCCGCCCTCCGCGACGGCACCATGCAGGCCGACTATATGGAAAACCGCCCCACGCTGAGCAAAACCAAGCTCGAAGACTTCGCCAAAAACGACTTTACCGCGGCGTATCAGGGGTGAATAGATTGATTTAAAGGAACAATTTAGATAGGGTAGCTCAGGCCCCCTGGGCCTGAGCTACCCTATCTAAATTTAAGCCCACGCACAAAAAAGTAAAATCCTCTAACCCATACTGCCTACCCATAAGGGGAATCGACATGAGCCAGGGGAGCTTGCCTGTGTACTTTACTATACTGCCACCGTCTTCTTCACATCGACCGCATTCAGCCCTTTGGGGGTATTCGTGGTCGAGAACGTCACTTTGTCCTGCTCGTTGAGCGGCTCGGTGAGGGCGTTGACGTGGACGAAAATGCTTTCCTGCGATTGCAGATCCCGGATGAAGCCGTAGCCTTTCGAGGCATTGAAGAAGGTAACCACACCATTGCGAACCAGGTCTTCGGCTGGTACGTCAGATTGTTTGGGCACACCAATCTGGATACTAGCCTCGTTGACGGGGCGTATCCGGCGGGGATCAGGAGGAGTAGCCGAGATGTTGCCGTTTTCATCAACGTAGGCCATCATCTGGTCGAGAGACTGACCTTTCTGGGCGTTGGCCTTCCGGTCTTCTTTCTTCTCCTGCTTATCTTTCCGCTTCTTTTGTCTTAACTTTTCTTTCTCTTTTTTACTGAACGTCTCCATAGTGTGCGTTTAATCTCGCGGGCATTCCGGGCATAAGTGGCCTGGTTTTAAGGCGAGGATGATGCCCTGTCAACAGTGAATGGTTTGATTATAGGTAACTGTGAATCAGGCCATCAATTAATCAACCGCAGATTGACCAAATAAGTTGGTTCGTGGTGGGTGTTTAGCCCGAATAATTGGACAATACCAGTATGCTTCCTCATTTCACCACCATCAACGAGTTTCTGGAGGCAGCCGGGTTTGCCGGGCGCACCCAAAATCCGTATTTCTACATGGTGCGCCTAGAAGAAACGTACCCTCATGTGCGGTCAGTGATGCCTCCTTTTCGGAAAGATTTTTATTTGGTAGCGCTTGTTCACAACCCCGGTGCTAAGTCAGCCTTCCAGATAGACGGAGCCGAGCGAGCGCAACTAGCTGACTATCTAGTGTTTCAGTCGCCGGGGCATGTGCTGGCCTGGCAGCGGCAACCGGGCATGAGCGGGTATCTGGTTTATTTTAAAGCAGAGTGCTTCACGTTTCTGCGCTCGGTGCTGGCCGACGAGTTCCCGTTTTTCGACCTGCTGCACACCAATTTTTTTCAGATCACACCAGCCCTTTTCACCGACCTGTCGGCCGATTTCGACGGGCTGTTACGGGAGCAGAACGGTACTCATCTCTTTAGCGAACAGGTGCTGTATGCCAAGCTGCTGGCGGTACTTTACCGGTGCCGGGTGGCCTACCAGACTTTCCAGGAAAGTCAGTTGAATCAGTCGGCGGCTACATTGCTCACCACACGGTTTGTGAGTCTGGTGCAAGCCAATTACCTCAGCTACCGCACTGTAGAAGCCTATGCTAGCTTGTTGGCCGTCACGCCCAATCACCTCAACGACTCGGTACGCAAAGCCACCGGCCGAAACGCCTACCGCTTCATCACCGACAAACTAACGCAGGAAGCGCAAAGCCTGATCCGGTTTACGGCGGCCGACATCAGTGAGATTGCCTATCAGCTGAATTTCTCTGGGCCGGCCCATTTCTCTAAGTTTTTTAAAAAGCACACGGGCCAAACACCCGGCGATTTTCGACGTGAGGTTGAATCAGTGAAATAGACAAGTGCCTCCGTGATTGGGAGTAACCGCCTGGCTGCTGGCCGCTGCACCTTTGTGCCGTTTAAAACGAACTAATTAAACAGACATATACCATGCACATTGCCGTATTAGGGACCGGAATGGTGGGCGAAGCTATTGCCACCCGATTGCTCGAAGTGGGCCATACCGTCGTGATGGGATCACGTTCGGCCACTAATGAAAAAGCCGCCGCCTGGGTTGAAAAAGCGGGTACTGGTGCCAGTCAGGGCGCTTTCGCCGATGCTATAGCCGCCGCCGAACTGATTATGCTGGCCACCAAAGGCGAAACCGGTATTGAGGCCATTGGCACCGCACCAGCGACCTCTGTTGTCGGAAAAACGATCATCGACATCTCCAACCCGCTCGATTTCTCGCAGGGTATGCCGCCAACGCTCTCGACGGTAAACGATGATTCATTTGGCGAGAAGCTACAACGCGCTTTTCCCGATGCCCACGTGGTGAAAACACTCAACACGATGTGGTGTGGCCTCATGGTAAACCCAACTATGCTGGCCGGTGGTGAGCATACCGTATTTATGAGCGGTAACGATGCCGATGCCAAAACGCAGGCCAGGGGTATTCTGACCCAGTTTGGCTGGCCAGAAGACTCGATCCTAGATCTGGGCGATATCACCACCGCACGGGGTACCGAAATGCTGCTGCCCCTTTGGCTGCGTATCTACGGCGCGCTGGGCATCGGTGCCTTCAACATCAGGGTAGTGAAACCATGAAATTAGCCCTGATTACGGGAGCCAACGCAGGAATTGGGCTGGCTACGGCCAAAGCACTCACTGCACAGGGCTATGGCTTGATACTGCTATGCCGTTCTGCAGAAAAAGGGAAAGCCGCCGTGGCTGAGATCAAGGCTGATACGCCAGATGCCTCTGTCGATCTGGTCGTGGCCTCGCTCGACGATGCCGCTTCGGTCAGGGCGGCTGCCGCCATGGTGAAGACTCGGTATTCAACGCTGGACGTGCTCATTAACAATGCCGGTTATTCGCCAGATCAGATAGAGTTCACCAAAGAAGGTATCGAGCGGTCATTTTACGCCAACCACCTGGGTCACTTTATTCTGACCCGCGAACTGGCTTCGTTACTGCTCAATACCTCCGGCTCTCGCGTCATCAACGTATCTTCATCGGCCTTAAATCTGGGTAAGGCGGGTCGCTTTTTTCATGCCGATAAAAAGCTTGGTACGCTGGCCGCTTACGGTGATGGAAAGCTAGCTAATACATTGTTTACCAAAGGTTTGGCGGCAGGCTTGCTGGGCAAACCGATAGCGGCCTACGCAGTGCACCCCGGCGTAGTGAACAGTAATTTTGGCGGCAATTTTACCGGTATTAGTAAGGTGCTTGTCACGTTGTTTCGGCCATTGATGCGGTCGGTAGAAAAAGGCGCGGCCACGTCTGTTTTCCTGGCCGTTACCCCCACCAGCCAAATTGACGGAGGCCGTAGCGGCGGCTTTTTCGTTGACAGCAAGCCTAAGCAACTGACCCATAAAGACCTGACCGACGCCAACGTAAAGGCGTTGTGGGACAAGAGCTTAGTTTACTAAAAATCGAGGTGGCAGTTGGTCCAGCCATCGTCGAAGCGGGTGCCGAACTGTTTGTAGAACCCGATGGCGGGTTTGTTCCAGTCCAATACCTGCCACATCATGCCGGTGCAGTGGGTTTCTTTGGCCCTGGCAATGGTGGCGTCGAGCAACTCTTTGCCCAGGCCCTGCCCACGGTGGGTTTCGGTTACAATGATGTCTTCCAGATACAACCGTTTGCCTTTCCAGGTTGAATAGCGGTAATAGTAGAGGGCAATACCTACGAGTTTTTTGGTGCGCTCATCTTCGGCTACCAGCAGCCCATAGAGCGGATTCGGCCCGAAACCGTCTTCCAACAGTTGCTCAACGGTGTTAGTCACCTGGTCAGGGGCCTCTTCATAAACGGCCAGTTCAACGATTAACTCAAATACCTGCGGAACGTCGTCGCGGGTGCCGGGGCGGATAATCATAGGGAATGAGGACGCTGGATATTGGACTTTGGATTCACGAAGGTACCAGAACGCAGTGAATGAAAGCCAGCCGCTTTGGCAGACCAATCCAAAATCCAGCGTCCAACATCCAAAATCCGTCAATCACTCATTCCCTGCCTTCCTCTGCCACCGGTCAAGGGCAGCCTGGAAGTCGGGGGGGAGGGGAGAGTCGAATTGGAGCCACTCGCCGGTGCGGGGGTGGGTGAACCCCAGCGACTTGGCGTGGAGGGCCTGCCGGGGCAGTAGGGCAAAGGTATTGTCAACAAAGGATTTGAACGACCCGTTGACGGCCCCGCGTAGTACCCGGTTACCGCCATACATTTCGTCGTTGAAAAGTGGGTGGCCAATGTGCCGGAAGTGCGCCCGGATCTGGTGCGTACGGCCTGTTTCAAGGTTGCATTGCACCAGCGACACGAAATTCAGCGCCTCCAGGGTCTTGTAGTGCGTCACCGACCATTTGCCCTTGCTCTCCTCGTCATAGATCGTCATCATTTTCCGGTCGCTCGCCGACCGGCCAATGTAGCCCGTGATGGTGCCGTCTTCAGGTTTAGGCTGCCCCCACACCAGTGCGTTGTAAGTGCGCTCAATGGTGTGCTCGAAAAATTGCCGGGCCAGGTGGCTCATGGCAAATTCGGTCTTGGCAATCACCATCAGCCCCGACGTGTCTTTGTCGATCCGGTGTACCAAGCCCGGTCGGCCTTCGCCGTTGCGGGTGGTGGGCAGGTTCTGGAGGTAGTAGACCAGGGCATTCACCAGTGTGCCGTCCCAGTTACCGTGGGCGGGGTGTACCACCATGCCCGCCGGTTTGTTGAGCACAATCAGCTCGTCATCTTCGAAAATGATGTTGAGCGGGATATTTTGCGGCACGATATCCGTGTTGCGCGGCGGGTGGGGCAGCGAGACCGTGATGAGGTCGCCGGGTTTTACCTTATAACTGGCCTTTATCGACTTCTCATTGACCCGGATGCCGCCCGCGTCGATAGCTGCCTGAAGCCGGGTACGCGAGGTGTGGGCTAACTTTGTGTCCAGAAACCGGTCAATTCGTATCATCGCCTGCCCCTGATCAACCACAATACGGTGGTGTTCGTAGAGGTCATCTTCGTCGCTTTCGTCGGTGGTGGGGTGGAGGGAATCGAGCATGTGTATTTTTCGATTGCTTTCGCGGTAGGTCAGTGTAAAATGATTCTGTAAAACTGGCTGTGATTTTAGGTTAAATCCGCCATCAATTTTATGTGTTTTGAATAAGATAGCAGGCTGTTCTGGCAGTCGGCTCCACAAAAACGTACAGCGAACCATCACCCCAAAAATTCATGCAATCGTAATACCGTGTGAACGATTCATTTTTAGCATTGACATTAGTTCTATTTGCTTCTGGTCCAGTCGTTAATTGACATAAAAATTTCATTGTTTTTCCAGATTTTGGACAAACGGGAATGGTTGGAAATTGAAGCCATGATGGGATGCCTGCTTGATTGGATCCCGAATAACCAGTTTGTAAACTGAAATTAAACTTCTCTGTATTGTACACAATCTCTGTATCCTCATCTAAGTCTTCATCATAGGCCGTGCCGACAGCTTCGACGGCCTCTCTGTTCAACAAAACAGGTTTGAGTGGATCAGCATAGTCGAGAAATACCTTGTCTATATCCAGATAAATTGGGCAGGTCAGGTGGATGGTGAAGGGTAGCCAAGCAAAATTTGGATCTCGGTCACTGATGAAACCGAGGTATTGGAACGGCACAACGCAGCTAGAAAAAGGCAAGGCAAAACCGGCTGGCAATTCGCCGCCAAGCTGATGCACACCATCGGGATCCTCAACGGCATAGAGAAGTGGGTTTGGTGTGAGCGTCGGAATCAGTAGTCCTAATTCATCGGACTTTAACGGTTTTTCACTTTTTTTGGAATAATTCCAATTAAATGCCTGCGTTAATTTTTCATCGGTAAAAACCAGTTCTAAACCGCCAAAGTCACTGTGTACAACGGCTTCTGTAGTAACTTGAGTTTGAAGAAACCGTTGACATTGTTCATCACCGTTGAGATGCACTTCCCAACCAGCTAAAAAAAGTTTTTTCGTCATACCGTAGTCTGTTTCTTGCAGAGAATTGACTGTGTTTAATTTACAAAAATTTACCAGATTACTGTGCATCTCGCTCCAAAATTACGCCCAATGCCTGACTTAGCGGCTCAACTCGATCACATTGTGGGGCCGTCGCCGCTGATGTACCTGCCCGATCCGTTTCCGGAGCCGGTACCGATTCGGCTGTATGTAAAGCGCGACGATTTGCTGCACCCCCTGGTGTCGGGCAACAAATGGCGGAAGCTGAAGTACAACCTCATTGAGGCTAATCGGCTGGGAATAAGCCGGTTATTGACGTTTGGCGGGGCCTATTCCAATCACCTGTATGCTACGGCAGCGGCGGGAAAGCTGTTTGGTTTCGAGACCGTTGGCGTGGTGCGGGGCGACGAGTTGTCCGGATCGCCTGACAACCCTAAACCGCTGAATGCCACATTGCAATTTTGCCGCGATCAGGGCATGGTACTCCACTTCATCAGCCGAACCGACTACCGCCGCGCCGCCGACCCCGCCTACCTGGCGCAGCTACAGGCGCAGTTTGGCCCGTGCTACATCCTCCCCGAAGGCGGTACCAACGACTTCGCCATCCGTGGCACCGCCGAAATCATGCCCGAAATAATAACGCAATTGGGATCCTACCCCAATGTGGTGGCCTGCGCCGTGGGCACTGGAGGTACGCTGGCGGGCATCGCGCAGGCAGCACCGCCGGGCGTAGCTGTATTAGGCGTACTAGCTTTGCAACTGGCTCAGGGTGAGTCGCTAAGGCTAACCGGTTTGCCATCCACCTTGCCCCAAAACGTAACTGTAGAGACTGCCTATAGCTTCGGCGGGTATGCCCGCACCACACCCGCTCTGCTGGATTTCATGCACACGTTCGAAGCCCAAAACGGCATGTTGCTCGATCTTGTTTACACCGCTAAACTCCTCTTCGCCATTTATGATCTGGCCCGAAAAGAGCATTTTCCGGAAGGTGCCAAGGTAGTTGTAGTACACACGGGCGGGTTGCAGGGGAGATGGGGAATGTACAATGCACAATGAACAATGTACAATGTTTAATGGCTTCGCGCTCAGAACACCCAGAGCCGCACCGATTCGGCGAGCGGCGGACCGGCGAAGCCATTGGACATTGTGCATTATACATTTTTCAATACCCCGCCAACATCTCCCTCAACCGCTCATTCAACTCAGCCCGTTTTAGACCTAAAAACTGCTCCAGGGCGGCGTAGTAGGCTTTGTCTGAGCGGCCCGACTGCATGAACTGCTTCAGTAGGGAAGTGCCACCTTTGGCGAAAACGGCTCGCGCCAACAGACCTCCGAGGGCATAACGATAGTCAGTAAACTCGTCGAGGGAGACCAGCGAGAGGAGGTTCGTCAAGTCTATGTCAGGGTGGGCGCGGAGGTGGGTGGCTACGCGGGCAAGGTGCCAGTCGAGCGATTGGCCGCGACTGCCGCCCAGGTACGTGGCCACGCCTTCTGATACCCACGGGTGCTGATTGGGATAGCTACTGTCGAGATACACATGCACCAGTTCGTGGGGGTAAAACTCGTCGAGGCCACTGCAAAATACCTGGTTGTCGATAGCCCGGCCGGTGGGCTTCAGCAGGCCACTACCCGTTGCTTCATAGTCGATGCCCCGGAGTTGCCGAAGCTCGTCGGGCGTGTCGGCCATGTAGTAGTCGACGGGTTTGGTGGGGACAGTAAACTGTTTGCACAGGCCATCGATAAACCCATTTAACTGCCTGGCTTTCTGTTTGTTAAATATGTGGTAGGGTGGATAGTAAAAGGTGACGTGGCCCAACTGCTGACTGTTCCAGAACCGTGCCCGATTGATGGGCAGGGCGTTATAGAGCCGCCACTGCCCACCTAAACCAGCGCCCGAGTCGGGCCGGGCGTAGACGTTGGCAATGCAGAAAACGATGGGGCTGCGACCTTTAGGGTTGTTACCACCAAAGAGCGATTTGATCTGGTAGAACCCATCCGGGTAGCCTACTACGCTCAGGACCTGGACCGGAAAACCCCGGTAGAGCGTCGGCTCAAATTCGCGCTCGAGCAAATCAAATCGGGGCGACTGAGCCTGTTCGGCTTCATTCCAGAAAACACTATGTCGGATACTGTCAGGTCGTGCGCGCAAATAGGCCGACCACACGGCCACTGTCTGCCGGACATCTGCCCGCGAGGTATCGACAAGTGGATGTAGCGTTATGACTGATTGGGCAAGCGTGGTAGTGATCAGGAGTAGGCAACAAATACTCCCTGGCAATGCCCTGAGCAGAAACCTCATCAGACCGTATCGCGCTTATTGAACCCTTTGATAACCGAGTCTTTGGGCAGGGCGGGCCTGGGCGAAGGCTTCGACCGGTAATACTGCGGACTGGGCATGGGTTTGGCCGTGCCGCGACCCCGGCGTGTAGGCATGTTTTCCTGCATTCGGGGCGATGGTTTTTTTACCGCAATAGAGTCTTGTGCAACACTCAGAAGAGGCTGTAGGATGACAAAACTGAAAAAAAGGAAGCGTTTCATAGCCAGGTAATTGATGGTGTTTAAAAGGTAACGAAAGTCGGATGAGAATGCTTGTCTGCCTGCTCACCGAAAGGGTAAAAGTCAACCTTTTTGCCTAATAGTCTGTTGCTATTATAGATTAACAAGACTCAACAAATACCATGAAGAACGTACTCATTGCCGCCCTGTTTATGGGTATGGCGGCCTGTGCACCACGGGTGGCCGTGGACAAGGCACAAAATATTGATTTTAGCAAATATCGCACCTACGCCTGGATGCAGTCGGACGTGAAAGGAAGCAAGAATCCGTTGTATTACAACCAGTTAGCTACCGAGCAGGTAGAAAATACGGTGAGCGGTGAACTGGCTAAAAAAGGCCTGAAAGAGACCACACGCCGCCCCGACTTGCTGATTGGCTACCACTTTTTTGTGGAAGAAAAAACCCGTACCGTTACCAACAACAACTATGCTGGTGCTCCTTTTTACGGCCCCTACTACGGCTGGGGCCGCTGGGGCTATGCTGGCTGGGGACCAGCCTGGTACGGTGCCAATTTCGGCCCATCGTATGCCCAGGAAAAGTATGAAGCAGGCACCGTGGTGGTTGATATGGTCGATAACCGGACGAAGCGCCTGATCTGGCGTGGCTCGGTGCAAAACGCCGTGGGCGACCCCACCAAAATCAGCAGCAAATTGGTTCGTGAGGTAGAGCGCATTGTCGAGAAGTTTCCGCAGGTGACGAAAAGCTAGACGTTGGATTTCGGATGCTGGACATTGAATATTGCTGGCGTAGCTTCGCGCTCCAGCAATATCCAATGTTCAGCATCCGAAATTCAACGTCTGCCTCTACCTTGCGGCAGGTGTAACTAGCAGCGACTTGAACCTTCCTGTTTTTATTGCCAGCCGGGTGCGAAACGCGCCGCTGGGTAGTTTTTCGGCCACCGTTACGCGGGTAGGCATTGGTAGCGTGGCCGTGGGGCTGGCCGTGCTCATTATTGCGTTTGCGGTCTTGTTTGGGTTCAAACGCACGATTCAGCAGAAGATCTTTGCCTTCGGGGCGCATTTGCAGGTGGTTAAATTTTCCAATAACCAGACATTCGAAGCCCCGCCCATTTCCATTCGTGATCCGGCCTTTGAGCGTATTCAAAAACTGCCGGGTATCCTGCACGTACAGGGTACGGCTAACAAAGCGGGTATTCTGCAAACCGACACTGATCTGGCCGGGGTAGTGCTCAAGGGCGTTGGCCCCGACTACGACTGGCAACTGATACAGTCGGCGCTGGTGGCGGGCCAGCTACCCCGTTTCGACTCGGCAGCCACATCTGGTTATTCAACGCAACTGCTTATCAGTCAAACACTTGCCAGTCAGCTTAAGCTGGGTGTAGGGCAATCGGCCATTCTTTATTTTACGGAACAAACCCCGCCGCGTACCGACGAGTTGGCCGCACAACCCGCCGTGATGGGCCTTCGTCCGCGCAAGATGACGGTGGTGGGCATCTACGAAACGGGCCTGGAAGAAGGCGACAAAGCCTTTGTGGTGGGCGACCTCCGGCTGGTGCAGCGCCTGAACAAATGGGCACCCGACCTAGTGGGCACGGGCGAGATTTTCGTCCGCGATTTTGGCCAGCTTGGCCCCAACTACAAGGCCGTCATTGAGCAAACACCCCCCGATATGCGCGTGACGCGGGTAGACGATCAGTACAGCGACCTATTCGACTGGATGATGCTGCTGGACCGCAATACGGCCGTTTTTATCGTACTGATTCTGTTTGTAGCCTGCTTCAACATGGTGTCGGTACTGCTGGTGCTAATGATGGAACGTACCCCCATGATTGGCTTGCTGAAAGCGCTAGGAAGTGCTAACTCGCTGCTGAGGCGGCTTTTTGTAGTTGTTGGTTTGAACATTGTGGCCTGGGGCCTGCTGCTGGGTAACGGGCTGGGCATAGGCCTCTGCTGGCTACAGTCGCGCTTCCAGTTTATCCCCCTCGACCGCAAGAATTACTTCATGGATTACGTCCCCATCGCCTGGGATTGGCCCGTTATCGCCCTGCTCAACGCTGTTATCATTATCCTGATCGCGCTGGCCCTTTGGCTCCCCACCCTCATCATCAACCGCATCGACCCGGTGAAAGCGCTGGTGTTTAAGAAGTGATGAGTGCTGAACGGTAAGTGGTTAGTTTGCTTCCGCCAGAGTAAATACGCGGGCGGCAGCAAACTCATCACTTACCGCTCACCACTCACCACTCAATTTATCCCTTTCACCACATACCCCTGCTTTTTCAGGAGGGCAATGACGCCTTTGTCGCCGATGAGGTGACCGGCGCCGAAGGCGAAGAAGGTGGGCGTGGCTTTGGCCGCTTTCTCGATGACCGGAATCCAGTTGGCGTTGCGCTCGTTAAGCAAAGGCCCCTCCATTTCGGCAAACTCAGCGGGGTTCCTCTTCATGATGTCGCTCATCTGGGTTAGGTTTTTAGCCTTGTAGGCTATTAAAAGATCAGCAAAATCTTTTTGCGATTTTTCGGGGTCACGGGCCATATCGGCGAGGTCTTTAAACTGCTTGTCAAGCGGTTTTTTATCCAGCAAGGCCAGTTGCGATTCCATCGTTTCCAGGCCCAGCACCTCTTTTTTCTGAGTGGTGGCCATCTGGGCGAAGGTCATATCGTAGGAGGCTGGCTGGCAGTGGAGCATACCCATCACCAGAAAGGACATGAGGCCAAGCGGGCGAAAGGTTTTTACCATATCGAGCTTTACACTCATGGTTTTAGTCAGGTACTCATCCAGCAGTTTGTAGTCGTCGGCAGAGAGGTAGTCTTTAGCGGTTTTGCCGGCGGGCAGCACCATAGCTTTCTGCATTTTGGGCATCATGGTGGGGTCGTCCATGTCTACCTCCAGGTAAAGCTGCTTGGTGTCGGCTATGGCTTTTTTGGTGGCGTCGGTAATGACCAGATCAGTGGGGCAAACCAGGTGAAACGTGCCGTAGAGATAAGAGGGGGCGGTGAGGCCGTTGCCCGTTACTTCATACAGCAACGCATTGTCGGTTTGGGCGAAGGCGTTGATAGTCAGGGCTGAAAAGGTGGCAATTAGGGTGGTACGTAGGTTCATGCTTGTGAGAATAAATTGAGTTGGTTAAATGTTATCGGGTTCTGTCCAGGCTAGTATGGCTGATGGCAGAGTAAGTACAATGGTGGCGATAGTCCAGTAGAATGGTTGTACATCATCAAAGCCCTGGGGCAGGGGAAAGCCAAAGATAGCCACCAAGAGTAAGGCCAGCACCAGCGTAGCCACGCCAATGTAGGCCAGCCGATACACGCGGTTACGCACCTGTAGCTGTCGCTCATCAAGCTGGTTGTCCGGCGCGTTGCCCAGTTGCCAGAATCCGGTGCCCCGGTATAGGTAAACGATCATGCCGATGACTGCCACAAGCCCCAGCAGTGAGGACAGGCTCACGGATAGCTCCAGCCACCGGCCAACAATAAACACGATTGGGTAACAAAGCAACTGAACGGCTACGGCAACGCGCCGCAGGCGTAAGGGAATGGATCTGGTCATGTCAATTTGTTTTTAAGGGTGGCTAATTCTTCGCTAAGGGGACGCAGGGGCTGGCGCGAAAAAACCATGTCGATAGGCAGGCCAAACACGGCACTCAGGTCCATAGCCAGATCGAGGCTGGGGTTGTATTCGCCTCGCTCCAGATAACCGATGGTCTGAAAATTCACG
Organism: Fibrella aquatilis; assembly: GCF_017353255.1. GTDB lineage: Bacteria > Bacteroidota > Bacteroidia > Cytophagales > Spirosomataceae > Fibrella > Fibrella aquatilis. The sequence goes on from NZ_JAFMYU010000022.1 coordinate 124,022, forward strand.
CCTACCTGATCGGCTAGGTCTTTCCGCGACAGGCCCCGCTCTTCCCGCAGCAGGGCAATACGGTTATAGATCTTTTCGCCTTTCATTTGCTTGATATCTAATACAAACATAAAACACATTGTTGTAAATATACAACAGTGTGATGTAAATTATTTTTTACCTACCCATTGGCTGATCAATTTGTCCATGCATCCGTACCCTCATACTTTGGTACAACCGGCAGATACGATGGGACAAAACGGGTATATTTGATCTATGATTACTTCATCTCAACCTACGCTCTCTCCACCGGCTACTACCGGGCAAACACCCACCCGGATTCGGCTTGTCACGGCGGCTTCGCTTTTCGACGGACACGATGCGGCCATCAACCTCATGCGACGGCTATTGCAGTCGTCGGGGGCCGAGGTGATTCACCTGGGACACAACCGGTCGGTGGCCGAAATTGTGGACTGCGCCATTCAGGAAGACGTGCAGGGCATTGCCATCACCAGCTACCAGGGCGGGCATATCGAGTTTTTTAAGTATATGTACGACCTGCTTCATGAACGCGGTGCGGGCCATATCAAAATTTTTGGTGGGGGGGGCGGCACCATTCTGCCCCGTGAAATCGAGGAGCTACACGCCTACGGCATCACCCGCCTCTACAGCCCCGACGATGGCCGCACCCTGGGCCTGCAAGGCATGATCGACGATCTGTTGAGTCGCTGCCGTGAAGTGGTCCTGCCTACCGAAGCTGACGGGGACGACCAAATTCTCCGTGTAGCCCGCCTCATCACCCAGGCAGAAAACGGCAATGCCCCCAACAAGCAAACCGACAAACCGACAAACCAACAATCGCCCCCCGTTCTTGGCATCACCGGCACGGGCGGCGCGGGGAAATCGTCGTTGGTAGACGAACTGATATTGAGGTATTTACGCACGTATCCAGACAACACGATGGCCGTAATATCGGTCGATCCGTCGAAGCGGAAAACGGGCGGGGCGTTGCTGGGCGACCGTATTCGGATGAACACCTTGAACCCGTCGGTAAGTCAGGGACGGGTGTATATGCGGTCGTTGGCCACGCGACAGGCGAATCTGGCCTTAAGCAAACACGTGCAGGACGCTATCGACATTTGTAAGTCGGCGGGGTTCGATCTGATCATCGTGGAGACGTCGGGTATCGGGCAGTCGGATACGGAGATCACCGAACATGCCGACAAGACCCTGTACGTAATGACGGCTGAATACGGCGCAGCTACGCAACTGGAAAAGATCGACATGCTCGATTTCGCCGACCTCATCGCCATCAACAAATTCGACAAGCGCGGCTCGCTCGATGCCCTCCGCGACGTCCGCAAACAGTATCGCCGTAATCACAATGACTGGACCACCCCCGACGAGGCCCTGCCCATCATCGGCACTATGGCCGCCCAGTTCAACGATGAGGGCATGAATGGACTGTTTGAGCGGGCAATGAAGGATTTGGGATTGGGGCGGTCCGCCGTCGCGGTTGCGGAT
>NZ_JAFMYU010000023.1 GCF_017353255.1 Fibrella aquatilis
GTCACCCTGAGCCTGTCGGGGACGCCTAGTCGAAGGGCCAGGCCGCACCGGCGGACCGGTCAGCAATACGCTCACTCAATCTATATGCTCCCCGTTAATCTACTGTGTTTTTTGCTCATTGCTCCCTGCTCCCTGCTTTTCGCACTCATCCAAAATAGGCTGTACTTCTTTGGCGGTGATCATGCCATCTTCGTTGCCCCATTTGTGGTAGATATAAGTCGTGATCTCGGCCACTTCCAGGGTGCTTAGGCCTAGTTGGGCGGGCATCACGCGGTTGTAATGCTTGCCATTGACCACAATCGGTCCCTGCTGCCCGTACTTGATCGAGCAGATCACGGCGTTTTTGTTGGCCTTCAAATAATCAGATCCGGCCAGGGGAGGATACAGACCCGCCAGCCCGGCGCCGTCGGCCTGATGGCAGTTGGCGCAGTTATTTTTATACAGCGCAATCCCCTCCGAAATATATTTTTGCCGATCCGTTTCTTCTTTCGATTGGCAGGAAAAAAAAGAAATGTACAATGTACAATGTATAATGAACAATGCGTATCCAGTACGTTTAAGTACAAAGTTTCTGTTAGTCAATTTTCTACGTAAACAATTCTTATTTTCAATAGCCAGCATCGCATTATTAATTTATTCAGAGCCAAGACCAAACTTACGTCTCATTGTACATTCATTTTTCTTCCCCTAGCAATTTCGTCAGATCGACCATGAGTTTATCCACGGCGTCGGGTTGGGTGCCATCGTAGATGCCGCGAATGTGGCGGTTGGTATCGACCAGGATAAACGCGCCGCTGTGGACAACGCCGCCGGGTGCTGAGGCATCCTGAGCCGCCGTGACCATGTAGCTGTTCTGGCCAATGTCGTAGATCTTGTCGCGGTCGCCGGTTACGAAGAGCCAGTTGCGGCCCGTCACGCCTAGTTGGTCGGCAAAGGCCTTCAGCACGGGCACGGTGTCGTGGCTGGGGTCTATCGTGTGCGAGAGCAGCATCACCCGATTGTCCTTGCCGAATTTTTCATAAACGCGCTTCAACTGCGTCTTCATCTTCGGGCAGATGGTGGGGCACGACGTGAAGAAAAAGTCGGCCACATACACTTTGCCCGCCAGCGTCTTGGCCGTAACCGTATCGCCATACTGACTCACAAACGCAAAGTCGGGAATAGTGTGGTAGACCGAATCGGTCACGATTTTGCCATCTACCTGCTTTGTCACGGCCTCGCGCTGACCCAAAATGGGTAGCTTGTCGTTGCCCCCACCGGCGCAGCCAGCCAGGAGCAATAAGGCAAAGGCAACAAACCAACCGCTACTGATTAAGGTAGGCTTTGGCTTGTTGAATACTCTGATTGATTTTCGATTTAACATCGTCTACTTTTTTCTGTTGCCCGTCGAGGTAGCGAAGTGCTTCGGCTTCGGGCAGTTTTTTTAACGTATCGCCATTATAGCCATTCATCCAGGCAAACATCAGGCTGTCGGCTTCGGTGAGGCGACGCACAATAAGCCGTCCCTGCGCTTGTTCTTCGTCGGCCCGCACCCGCTCAGTAGGGGTGGCCTCGAGGCTGTCGAGTTTGGCTATGCGGGTGCTTATCTGCTTCTTCAGCTTCATCATATCGTCCACACGCGGCATCACTTCGTCGTGAACGGCCATCACCGCCATTTCGGCTTTATCGAGGGGGCTACCCGGCGTTTTTGTTTCGTCGGTTTTAGGGGCCGGACCACAGGCAAAAACCGAAAATGCCACCGCAGCGGCGTAGAGTGTGTTTTTCATGGAGGGGGGGAGGGGGTTTGTAGTTGGTGGTTGCTTCGCGACAGCAACCACCAACTACAAACCTCATTTATGCCACTGCGTTTTGTTCTAAGATTTCGCGGGCGCTGCTGATAGCGCTCGGCGTGGGGTTCTTGCCGCCAATCATCTGGGCAATTTCCTGCACCCGCTCGTCGACGGTTAGTTTCTTCACCCGGCTTACGGTTTTGGCCGCAGAATGATCTTTGTACACAAAATAATGGGCCGTACCCTGCGCAGCAATCTGCGGCAGGTGGGTGATGGCAATAAGTTGGTGACTCCCCGCCATGTCGCGCATCATATGGCCCATCTTGATCGCAATCTCGCCCGAAACCCCCGTATCGATCTCATCGAAAATGATGGTGGGCAACGACCGCCGACTGGCCAGGATGTATTTGATGGCCATCATCAGGCGGGAGAATTCGCCGCCAGAGGCCACGTTTTTCAGTTGCTGTGGCTTAATGCCTTTGTTGGCGCTAAACAAAAACGTCACCGTGTCGATGCCCGTTGGGGTGGGTTTGCCATGTTCGGCCTGAATCTGCAACGAGGCGTTGGGCATACCCAGATCGTTGAGCAAACCGCCAATTTCTTTCTCGATGGGTTTGAGCACCGCCCGCCGCGCCTTGGAGAGGGCTTCGGCGCTGGCCATCATCTTTTTGTGGGCAGCCTCGGCTTTGGTCTTCGCCTTCGCTAGCTCATCGTCGAGGTTCAGTACCTTGCTTACCTTCGTTTCCAGGTCATTGCGAATGGCAATGAGCGTGGCCACGTCGGTAGTCTGGTGCTTGGTCTGTAGCTGGTAGATCAGGTTCAGCCGCTGACGGATGGTATCGGCACGGCCCCCGTCAATATCCACGTTTTCTTCCTCCGTGCTGATTTCGCCCGCCAGATCGCGGAGTTCAATCAGGGCGCTCTGGGCGCGTTCCTGCATGGGCTTGTATTGGTCGGCCACTTTGGCTACCTGGTTCAGGCAACCCACCGCGCTTTTCAGCAACGCCACCACCGACTGCTCCGGGTTGTCGATGTACTCATACGCCATCAGCAGCCGCTCTTTGATCTCACCCGCGTTATCGAGCACGTTCAGTTCCTGCTCCAGGCTCTCCTGTTCGTCGGCAACCAAGTTGGCTTTGGCCAGTTCTTCATACAGAAAATTGTTAAAATCAAACTCGCGGCGCATGGCCCCGGCTTCGTTCAGCAGGTTATCATATACCGACTGTCGGTGGCGATAGACTTGGTAATCAGCACGGTACGTACGCAATCGGTCATCGTCCTGGGCGTAGGTGTCTACCAGTTGAAGCTGGTATTCGTTAGAACCCAGCAGCACCGAGTCGTGCTGCGAGTGGATGTCCATCAATTGACTCGTGACACGGCGGAGGGTGTCCAGGTTAACGGGGGTATCATTGACAAACGCCCGCGACTTGCCGCTGGCACTGATCTCGCGCCGCACAATGCAGGTAGGGGCGTAGTCGAGTTCTTCCTCCTCAAAAATGGTTTCAATCACATAGCCCGCCACTTCATACGAGCCTTCAATGACGCACTTAACGGTTGGATCGTACAAAACGCGGGTGTCGGCGCGGTTGCCTAGTAGCAGGCCAATGGCCCCCAGCATGATCGATTTACCCGCTCCCGTCTCACCCGTGATGATATTCAGGGCTTTGTCGGGTACCATTTCCAACTGCTCAATCAGCGCGTAGTTTTTTATCAACAGGTGCGATAGCATACGTAAAAAGAACAATCAAGGAGGGGGAAAGAGTTTTAATGTACAATGAATAATCGGTCCGCCGATGCGGTACAATGAACAATGGCTCCGCACTGAAGCATTCGGAACGCGGAGCCATTATACATTGTACATCATTCACTAATTTAATAACCTTCTATAACTCTCAGTTTTGGTGGGGTCGAGGAAGGAGAGCAGGTCGTAGGCGCGTTTGCGTTCGTCGCGGGTGCCCTCGGCCAGAATGTTCAGCAGTTCGTCAGATTTGGCGTCGAAAAAGGCGTTGAGCAGCACGGCACCGGGTTTTTGGAGGGTGATCTGCCGCATATTGGTGAGCAAATCCATAGTATATTTTCGGGCCTGGATGGGGTTCTGCGCAAAGGCATCCAGCCCCAGCCGGTGGTAGGTATAGAACCCGTCGCGGAAGGTGAGCACCTGCTGACTTTGCAGGTTTTCGATAAGCCAGTACCGGTTGCGGCGGTCGCCCTGCGCGGTCCAGGCGGGATTTCCCGAGGCGGGGGGCTGGGCCAAATTCATGATCTGATAGGCCCGCTGAATGTAGGGGTTGCCACCCTGCTTGCCAAACGAGTCGTAATCGACGGCCAGGGCAATATTGGCATAAAAAGCCAGTGTCTGCGTAAGATCGTCGGCGAACTGATTTTCGCGATAGAACACGGGCGTGGTTGGCAACCACGAAAAGTTAAACGCCTTGTCGACGTAGCTAAGCGTGGTGGTCTGGTAGTTGCTGCCATACACCGGCCGCGTCACGATCAGTTGCGCCGTACCTTCAAATACGCCCTGCGTCACCGACTTCAACAGGTTGATATTCAGCGTACAATTGATCTTTTCGGCAGGAGCAAACTGGTCATTCGTCCAGCGGCGGGTGTTCATAAACTCCGTAATCAGGCCTTTCAGCTGACTGAAATACGAAAAGTCGGTTTTCTGCTGGGCAAAAAGCTGGTCGGTATTCAGGTTTACGGTGCAGTTCAGTTCCTGCGCCAGCGCCGCCACCGACAGGCCCAGGAACACAAGCAGCGTACTGAGTAATTGTTTCATAGGTTTACTGGTCAATGTTTCCCCACTTCTCTGCCACGAGCGCCAGCAAATCAGCGGCCACGTCGGCTTTGGTTTTCAGGTCGAACACCTGCGCGGTGCCACCCTTACTCATAACGGTTATCTTGTTGGTATCGTGTCCGAAACCAGCCCCGGCGTCGCGGAGGGAGTTGAGCACGATCCAGTCCAAATGCTTGCGTTCCAGCTTGTCAAGGGCATTTTGCTGTTCATTATCGGTCTCCAGCGCGAAGCCCATGAGCAGTTGGCCGGGCTTTTTTTGTGCCCCCAGCGTGGCGGCAATATCGACGGTTTTACCCAGTTCAATGGTGAACTGCGCCTCTTTTTTCTTGATCTTTTTGTCGGCGGGGTGTAGCGGTGTGTAGTCGGCCACGGCGGCGTTCAAAATCACCAGATCGGCAGTGGGAAACGCCCCGGCGGCGGCTTCATACATCTGCTGCGCCGACCGCACGTCGATGCGCCGGATGCTGGCGTCGGACGTGGGCAGGTGCGTAGGGCCGCACACGAGCGTGACCTCGGCCCCGGCCTGGGCAAAGGCGTTCGCAATGGCGAGGCCCATCTTGCCCGTGGAGTGGTTGCTGATGTAGCGCACCGGGTCGATGGGTTCCTGCGTAGGACCGGCCGTGATGAGTACGCGCTTACCGGCCACGGCCGGATTTTTGGCAAAATGCCGCACCAACGCCTGCACGATGGTTTCGGGTTCAGCTAGCCGCCCCTCGCCTACCAGACCACTGGCCAGCTCTCCATACTCAGCATCAATAAGCTGATTACCAAACGATTGTAGCCGGGCCAGGTTGTCTCGATTAGCGGGGTGACGATACATGTCGAGGTCCATGGCGGGCGCAAAAAACACCGGACACTTCGCCGACAGGTACACCGCCGACAGCAGGTCGTCGCAGAGCGCGGTGGCGCAGCGGGCCAGGGTCCGGGCGGTGGCGGGAGCAATCACAAGAGCATCGGCCCACAGGCCAAGTTCCACGTGGTTGGTCCATTCGCCAGTGGTGGGGTTGCTTACGAAGGCAGATAAAGCCGGGCGTTTCGAGAGCGTGGCCAGGGTGAGCGGCGTAATGAAGGCCTTGGCTCCCTCGGTCATCACCACCTGCACCTCGGCCCCGGCTTTCACCAGCAGCCGCACCAGCAACGCCGATTTGTAGGCCGCAATGCTGCCCGATACCCCCACCAAAATGCGTTTTCCCTGAAGTGTCATGGGCAACTTCACAAAAAAACATCTCACGCCCCAGTATGAAAACAGGACGTGAGATGCGTTGAGGTTCGTTAAACGAAAGGACTATTTCTCGGCTTCGCCTTCTTCCGGGTAGCGGAAGTACACTTTTCCTGCCAGAAATTCGTCGGTAGCCAGCGTGGTTGGCTTGGGCATGCGCTCGTAGAACTTCGAGATTTCGATTTGCTCGCGGTTCTCGAACACCTCTTCCAGGTTATCAACCGCCGACACAAACTCCGACAGTTTGTTGCTTAGCTCTTCTTTGTTCTTGGTCGAAATCTGACGGGCGCGTTTCGAGATGATCGAAACCGACTCGTACATATTGCCCGTAAAGGCCGCGATCTTGTCTGTGTCGCGCGTGATAATCGATGGATTGGAAGCCATAAGTTTGGTTTACTATTAATTAGCTGATGTCACCTTTGCCGGGGCGTTGGGGTTGGTCTGCTGTTGTTTTTTAAGGTCTTCGCGGGCCTTTTCTTCTTTGGCAATGCGCTCGAGTTGTTTCTGACTACCCTCCTGCATTTTCTCCGCCTGCTTCAGAAACTTGCTGTTCGGGTATTTTTCAGCAAAGGCTTTGTAATAAGCTACTGCTTCCTGAAAACGTTCCTTCTGCTTCTCTTCCAGCGAATTGAGTGCCAGATTATACTCAGCATCTACCTTCAGGTACGACAGTTCTTCGTTGTATTCCGAGTCGGGAAATTCGCGCTGAAAATTATTGATCGCCACCACCGACGATTTGTAGTTGGCAATGCTAAAACCGCTGACCTTATAGTATTGCTTGGCGCGTTCGTAGGCTTTGCGTTCCAGGCGGCGGCGCAGCGTGGCAATCATGTCGGTGCATTCCTGCACGTGCTCATTGTCAGGATTCGAGTTCACGAAATCCTGCATGGCGGCCATTGCCCCAATAGTACCCGATTGATCGAGGTTAAAGTTGGGCGTGCTTTTAAACAGCGACAGCGCGTACATGTACATCGCCTCGGGGGCCGATTCGCTCCGGGCGAAGGTTTCGTAGAAGCGCTTGAACGAAGCCGCGCTGGTCTCGTATAGTTTCTGGTTGTATTGGGTGTGAGCAAAGTAGAGTTGCGATAACTCCTGCTCCGAACCACCTTTCAGGCGGGGGATGACCTCTTCAAACAGGACGCCGGCCCGGTACCAGTCTTTGTTTTTATAGTACTTCAGGGCCGCCTGGTATTTCACGTCGGCCGAGGTGCTTTTCATCACCTTGTTGAAGTCGGTACACGCACTAAGCCCCAGCACCAACAGGCCAACCAACACAACAACTCTCTGGAGGTTTCGCATAAGCTGCAAAGATACAAATTTTTGGGCGTTCATGCCCGTAAAACGCCAACATAGCCCGTCTCGTGCGTCGTCTTAACAGAGTTTAAGAAAGAGGGGAGGAAAGGTGTAGGGAGAATGGAGGAGGAAGAATGGAGTAAGCGGATTGCTGGCATAGCGAGGCAAAACGGCAGACATGGATTAACTTGCCGTAATTACTACTCATACAGATTGAGTAGTAACCCTTACGCTCACCGTCGACGACCCACTAGCAAGGTCTGTTTATGCCTTATCTGGACCCCTACACCCCCACCCTAACGGCCCGGACGGCGGCGCACCTGCTACGGCGGGCCACGTTCGGCCCCACGCCGCCCGAAATTGCCGCCTTTACCGGGCGCACCGCAGCGCAGGCCGTGCAGACGCTACTCGCCAACGTTAATCTCAGCCCGCCGCAACCCGTTGACCTGGACGATGCACAGGCCACGGTGGGGCAGCCTTTTCTGCAAAACGCCACCACCCCCGCCGGTGATTACATTGCCTATGTGGGCCTCAGAAACAGTGATTTTGGCAATTATATCAAGTACTGGTGGCTGAACCTGATGATTCAGCCGGGGCCTGTAAACCTGCTCGACAAGCTGACGCTCTTTTGGCAGAATCATTTCGTCACCACCCGCGAAATCACCAACGACTACCGCTTTGTGTGGAGCTACCTTACCCTGCTGCGTACCAATGCGCTGGGTAACTTCCGCGACCTGGTGACGAAGATGACCAAAGAACCCGCCATGCTCCGCTACCTCAACGGCGACATGAACGAGGTGGGCACGGGCAAAGCCAACGAAAACTACGCCCGCGAGTTGCAGGAACTGTTTACGGTAGGCACCGTGGATGCGGCAGGCAACGCCAATTACACCGAAGACGACGTTCGGAACGCCGCCCGCGTGCTAACCGGCTGGAAGTACACCAACTACACCAAGGAGGCCTCGACCAACTTTGCCACCACCTTCACCAGCACCAAGCACGACAGCACAGCCAAGACGTTTTCGGGCAAGTACAATAACACAGTCATTGCGGGCCGCACAGGGGCTACGGCAGGCGATCTGGAACTGACCGACCTGGTGACCATGCTGCTGAATCACCCCCAGACGGCCCGGTTCATTTGCCGGAAACTCTACCGCTGGTACGTGAACGACACCGTCACGGCCGACATTGAAACCAACGTCATTGTGCCTTTGGCCCAGTTTTTTGTAGCGGGCAACTACCAGATTCAGCCCATCGTGCAAAAGCTACTGACGAGCCAGATCTTCTACGATGAGGCTAACATCGGGGCCATGATCAAGTCGCCGACGGAGTTTGTGGTGGGCACGGTGCGCTTTTTTCAGCTGCCCATTGCCCCCCTCACCGCGCCCTATGCCCCGTTCAGAAAAACGATGGAGTACCTCTACGGCAAAATCCGCGACCTGCAACTCGACCTGCTCGATCAGCCGACCGTCTTTGGCTACGACCCGTATTACCAGACGGGCTACTCGAAACTCTGGAGCAACACTAACACCATGGCCGTGCGCAGCGACATCAGCGACCGCCTCACCAACGGGCAGCTGATCTACCTCACTACCTACCTCGATATTGCCCCGTTGACCCGCGCTGTGGCCCTGCAGCCCAATTTCGGCGACATTTCGGTGAGTAATTCGGTCCCGCCCGGCACGGCGCCCATCACCTGCGTACAGGTACTCGACAGCTTCCTGACTAACCTGCTGGCTACCGACCTGGTGCAGGTGCAGAAAGATTTTTTAATCGACACGATCATGATGCAGGCAATTCCGCGCTCCACCTGGGAGTTCGAGTGGAACACCTACCGCCGCACCGTCACCTACCCCGGCAGCTACACCACGTCGGCCATTGCCAACGCCAAAACGGCTGTCAACAACCGCCTCAAGAACCTTCTGAAATTCCTCCTCCGCCTGGCGGAGTACCATGTTTTTTAATGGTGAAAGAGTGAATGGCGAAAGAGTGAAAGGGTGGTCGTCGTCACTCAATATGAGCCGGGGGCGCCCAGCCAAGAGACAACGACCACTCTTTCACTCTTTCGCCATTCACTCTTTCACCATCTACTCTTTCAGGCTTTCACTCTTTCACTCATGAATCGCCGTAACTTCCTCAAATCCACGTCGTCGCTGGCGTTGCCGATTGCTTTGAATGGGTACAGCCTGAATGCGCTGGCCCGAAACTCGACGCTGGTGCAGTCGCTGCTAATGACCAATGCAGCCGTGGCCGACCGGATTTTGGTGGTTATCAACGTCAGCGGGGGCAACGATGGACTGAACATGGTCATTCCGCTCGACCAGTACTCGGCCTATAACAGCCTGCGGAGCAACATTGCCATTCCGCAAAACAAGGTGCTGGCCCTGACCGGAAACGACGCCACCGGCCTGCACCCCGCCATGACGGGCCTGCAAAGCCTGTATAACGACGGCAAGCTGACCGTGATTCACTCCGTAGGCTACCCCAACCCCGATCAGTCGCACCAACGGTCGTCGGATATCTGGATGACGGGGGTTTCGTCGAACCAATACGCCGACACGGGCTGGGCGGGGCGCTACCTGGACGACCGCTATCCCGGTTACCCCGACGCCTATCCGACTGCCGCCATGGAAGACCCGCTGGCGCTGCAAATTGGCTACCTCACCTCTACCACCCTGCTCGGCCCGGTGCAGTCGATGGGCATTGCCATCAACGACCCCAACAGCTTTTACACCCTGGTGGGCAGTGCCACCGCCACCCCACCCGACTACCTGCCCTGCTGCGATGCGGGCGACAAAATTGCCCATATCAGGCAGCAGCAGGCGCTTTCGGTGGGCTATGCAGCGCAGATCAAGGCGGCGTTCGACGCGGGCACCACGCGGGCAACCTACCCCACCGCCGGGCAAAACTCCCTGGCCGATCAGCTTAAGATTGTGGCCCGGCTCATTCACGGGGGCCTGAAAACAAAGATCTATTTTGTCTCGCTTGGCGGGTTCGACACCCATTCGGCGCAGGTCGATACGGCCGATAACTCGCTGGGGGCACATGCGTCGTTGCTGGGCAAACTGGCGGGCGGGATCAAGGTGTTTCAGGACGATCTGGCCCTGCAAGGCACCGCCGACAAAGTGATTGGCATGACGTTTTCGGAGTTTGGGCGGCGGGCCACCTCCAACGTCTCGAAGGGCACCGACCACGGTATTGCCGCGCCTATGTTTGTGTTTGGTCAGAACGTGCAGCACCCCACCATCGGCCTCAACCCCGACCTGAGCAACCTAACTGTCAATAGCGACGGCACCAAAAACATCCCGATGCAGATCGACTTCCGCCGCGTCTACACCGACCTGCTCAACGACTGGTTTGGGGTAGACGTGGCCAAGGCTAATACGCTGCTGTTCAAGACGTCGACCACGGCACTCGAATTCCCCACGGTGTCGTTGTTTTCTAAGGTGGTCGAGACGGTTAAGACCGGCAACTGGGCCGACAAAACGGTGTGGTCGGTGGGGCGCAAGCCGTTTGCTACCGAATTTGTACGGGTCAACGCCGGCCACACGCTTACCGTAGATACCCCGCTGGTGGTGCGCAACATCAGCCTGCTGGGCAAGATTCGTTATACCGGCCCGTTCAGCATCCGGGTAACGGGGTAGCGCGTTTTCCGCCTTTCGCCTATATTCGTGTTGTATTATACGCGACCCGGTGCAGCGAAAAATTATCCATATCGACATGGACGCCTTCTATGCGTCGGTAGAGCAGCGCGACGACCCAACCTTGCGTGGAAAGCCCGTGGCCGTGGGGGGTTCGCGGGAGCGGGGTGTGGTGGCGGCGGCGAGTTATGAAGCCCGCGTATTTGGCGTACGGTCGGCCATGCCATCGAGCACGGCGCGGCGGCTCTGCCCCGATCTGGTGTTCGTAAAACCCCGTTTCGAGGTCTATAAGGCCGTTTCGGGCCAGATCAGGGCCGTTTTTGCCGAATATACGCCGCTGATTGAACCCCTCTCGCTCGACGAAGCCTACCTCGACGTGACGGAGAATATTCCGGGCATCTCGTCGGCCACGCAGATTGCGCAGGAGATCAAGCTCAAGATCCGCGAAGCCACCGGGCTGACGGCCTCGGCGGGGGTGTCGTACAATAAATTCCTGGCCAAGCTCGCCTCTGACTACGACAAGCCCGACGGCCTGTATGTGATTAAACCCCAACATGGGCTGGCCTTTGTAGAGCCGCTCACGGTGGGGCAGTTTCACGGAATTGGCAAGGTGACGGCGGCAAAAATGAACAGCCTGGGTATCTTCACCGGCCTCGATTTACGGCAGCAGACGGAGGCTTTTCTGGTACAAAAGTTCGGCAAGGCGGGCCGGTTCTACCACGCCATTGCCAACGCCGTTGACGACCGCCCCGTGCAGCCCGACCGCATCCGCAAATCGACCGGCTCCGAAACCACCTTTGCTACCGACCTCACCGACTGGGACGACCTGATCGACGGTCTCACCGGCCCCATCAACGACCTCTGGCACGACTGCGAACGCATTCGCAGCACCGGCCGCACGTTGACATTGAAGGTAAAATACGCTGATTTTCAAATAATTACCCGCAGCCGCAGTTTTGGCTCACCCATTGCCAGCCACGCCCAGCTCACCCAATGCACCCACGATATGCTGCAAACGCTGATGCCCCTGCCCAAAGGCGTCCGGCTGCTGGGCGTGTCGCTCTCCAACCTCGAATCGACCGACGGAGCGACGGACCGAAACGAGGTTGGGAAGCAGCTGGCACTTGGGTTTTAGTCATTGGTTGACAATGGCAACGGTGCCCTGCCGAGTTGGCAGTTCGGGCGTGGTGAGCGAAACAAGCTTGGTAACCTTTTCCTGACTACCAATGACCTCTACGCGGTAGTCGCCGTTGGGTAAATCGTGTAGGCTAAACCGGATTGCGTGCGACTGCGGTTTGCTATAGAGTGGATGATTAACTACCTCCTTTCCCTCCTGATCGACAATACGGATCGAGAGGCGTTGGGGTTTGTTGTTACTCACCCAGACCGTGAGGTTGTCTTCCTGGCTGTACATCGTTTTCACAATAAATGATTTACAGGCAGACGGTATCCAGCCGGTGCGCGTGGTAGTTTTCTTTTCATTGTCGTTGCCGAGCGCAGGTATGGCAGTGGCAAAGAGACCCAGGAGGCAAAGACTAGCGGCAAAAATCTGAAGCGTTTTCATGACAGATGGTCGTTTATGATTGATGAGCCAAAGGTCTATGAGCCAGATTGGAGCGCAATTAGTGTGTTATTAAAAAACCGTTAGAGCGTATGTACCCCAGCTTACCCGCCCCCCGCCACCACATCCTGTAATCGCCAATATCACCATTCACCCATCATAGCGGTGCTGTTTGCTTAGCGGCTACTTTCCATTGGTGGTCGGCGAGGGTTATGACCTGGGTGAAGCGGAATTTGGCGCTGCCGGGTTTGGCGGGGGTGGCTGTTCCCTGCGCCAGGATCACGTTGTGGCCAAGGGCGGCGGTGGTATCGAACCGGATGGTCTGGGCATTGGCAGCCAAGTGTTGCGCTACCATCTGCCGGGCAATGGAATCGATGGCCGTTTTGGTCAGTACAGCTTGCTCAGCACCCATGCCGCGTTCACCGTCGGGACCCTCAGGACCTTCGCCCCGTTGACCATTGGGTGGACCGGGCCGACCTTCAGGGCCACCAGGACCGCGTTTTTTACCAAAAAGAGCCTTCCCACCATTGGGAAGAGCTTTGAAACCAGGTAAATCGGCGGCGATACCGCCCAAAAACAACAGCGCCACCACCGAGGCTACGATCAGTTCGCGTCGGATGCCACCCGTTTTTTTGTCAGTCGAATACCCTTTTATAGAAGCCCAGTTATTGACAATGTGGAAAATAGCCGCCGCCACAAACAGCACCCCAAACCAGGCGTGGGTGTGTTCGACAAGGTGGCTTCCCTGACCAAAATAGATGAGCAGACCCGTGATAGACAGCACGGCAAATACGGTGGCAACCGACAGGCTGACCAGATTCTTCGATTTCATAATTCCGATTGTTAAGGAGGTACGGCACAAAGTAAAACCACAATCGGTTCCGTCGCCGCCGTGTGTAGACGTAGGTGGCGTCATGTGTCGATGTATACGCACTTTACGCCGCTGTCTGGGCTTCAATAGTGGCCGTACAACCGATTCGTGAGTCTACGTCTTCGAGGGCGACCAGCTACTGCTCATTGTTGATTGCCCCGAACCACAGTAATGGGTTCGGTTGCACACTCGGCCTTTTCAGGCCACGAATCGTATTCGTATCGTCCTTCTTCCCATTGCGTTTTGTATAAACCACTAATACGGACAAAAGCCCGTATGTCGAAACGAACGCCATCAGACCGATGGTCGAGGGCACCCACAAGGACGTGCCCTTCCCAGGTACCATCCGCTTTGACGGGAATTGGGTCCTGTAAGTAATATGGCTCATCGACTTTGCCCGGATGGATGACCACCCACACGGTATCGGCATTGCTAACCCGACCCGCCACGTGGAGTAGGCGGGGTACGATCTTTCCAGTAGGTGGGTCCTGTATAACCAGTCCACTCGCTTTATTCCCTGTGAACCAATGCCTGCCCCAAACAAACCCCAGCGCAACAAGCCCGGTTATACCTACTATCAACGCTGGAAATTGTCTTCGGCTACCGCTACTGTTGGCTACCCTAACTACCTCACTGGTAGCAAGCGGCGGGTTTTCGAACAGTGCGTACGAGCGGCACGTGTTTACGATCTTCCGGCTCGGCAGGTACTCGTCGTTGGTGAAAAGTTGAACCAGCGTATTCAGGCTGGGTATGTGTAGGTGATTGTTAATCCGGTCAATCTGCCGCCGTTCAAAGAACTCTTCTTCAAACGAGTCTTTAAGCGGCTGATAGTTAATCCGATTGGAATTGAAGTCAAACTTGGGGTATTTGTCCCGGTTGGCAGCATGGTATTGCGCGTAGCGGCGTTTGATTCCTTTCCGCAGCGTACTTATATCGGCGTTATTGGTCGACTTGTCTACGTGTTCCATACAGTCGAATGCTGAAAATAGTGAGTTGCTTAGGTTCAGTAGAGGTTTTTTGTCCTTACTACGTCAACAACATTGGTAGCCAGTTCAGCTTGGGGCCAGGTAGTGAGCTTATCCCCCCAGTGTAATTCGTCTTTTGGATTAACGAACGCCCGAATTTGGTACCCATACCCTTGGTCTGTTTCTGAGTTGCTGCCCACATATACTACTCCGACCCATCCACCAGTGTCATTTACCTGAATAGGCTTCTGCACCCAACACAGATTGTTAACCTTGGATCGAACAACGATCCATACCGTTTTTGCGTGATCTACTTTGCCTTCAATAATCAAATTACGCGGCACACTGCTCCCTGCGGTTGGACGCTTAATGACTAATCCACCAGGGGTAGGCTTAACCCGTTGCCATACAACGAATAGTATAACGCCAACAACAAGTACGCCCAACATACCCCCTCCTATCCACACGCTGGTTGCTTTCACTGCTGGCACTTGAGTGCGCTCCGTATTTGGCGCGGTAGTAGCCTGTGCGTACCCTTCAGCATAGGAATAGCAGGTATTTAACATCTTTTTTCCCGGCAGATAGCTATTATCGGTGAAGAGCTGAGCCAGTGTATTGGTGCTGGGTATGTTAATGGTAGGGGTCTTTTTGTCGTACCCTCTTACGCGGTAAAACTCTTCTTCAAACGAGTCACGGAGCGGGATATAATTGGCTCGATTGGTATTGAACTCAAGTATAGGGAACCGATCAGGATCGGCTTGGTGGTAGGTGCGGTACCGGGAACGAATGCCCTCGCGCAGGGCCTGCATATCGTTTTTAGTAGTCGAAGGAACGGGTGTATCCATACGGCTGAAAAACGGGAAAGAAACAGAATGATTTGTGGACAGATTCAGAAACAGTCAGAAAGATAAACGCAGAGATTGAGAAAGGTCTCCTACCTGAGGAGAAATACTTTTGTGTTGTTAGACTACCCAGCCAAGTGGTACTGTCAGCAACTTGGAAGAACTCGACCGGGTCAATCCGCTGAGCGAGGATATGGCTTTCGAAAAGTGCCTCTGATTACCCCAAACCGCCTTTTATATCCACACCATAATCAATCTTACCCATGACTTACCCAATCATGTCGAGCCAACAGTGGCGTTCACTTAGTAAGCGACCTGTTTGCCACTAACACCTAGTCCCGGTATATGGCTGTGACCGGCATTGAGTTGACATTGCGCAATGGGTTGGCCACGGCCAGTAACGTGGGCTATTTCACCGTGCGGTTGAGTGGCAACACCCTGAACTGGACCATGCCGTTCGCAGCACCACCGATTCAAACGGGTTCTCATCAGCCCTGAACGGGGGCACCGTCGATTTCGATAGACTTCAGGAATTAACCATGACTATCACTTTCACTATACTGTAGAGGTATGGTCTATCCCATTCACAACTACTTTTATTTAAGTCAATGAAAACGTCCCAACCAATCATTTTTTGCTGGTTTATTACCTTTTATCTTTATCAGTCTTTTACATATGGGCAGGTGATACCTGCTCAATCACTTGTAAAAGATATTAATCCGGGAATAAAGTCTAGCGTACTTTCAGGCAATAAATTTGAGTCATCTCAATATAAATTCTTAAATAATATATTGTATTTTTCAGCTAACGACGGAGTGAATGGTGAACAGCTCTGGCGGAGCGATGGCACAACAAATGGAACGTATTTAGTTAAAAAGATTACCACAAATTTAACAAAACCTAACAGTGAAATAAGTTATTATTTTACGGATCTAAAGAATCAACAGCTGTACTTCATAGCTGACGATAATGGCGATGGCAGTTCTGACCTATGGCGTACTGATGGCACCACAGTAGGCACTATATTAGTGGCGAGACTAAATAAGTATGATGGTAAAGACATAATACGCAGAAGCGTACGTAAAGTTGGTTTTATAAATGGACAATTGCAATTCATCGTTGAGAGAACATCAGATTTCAAATTTGAAATTTGGCAAACAGATGGTACTGATATGGGTACAGTAAGGATATATGAGCTAAAGGATTTCAATTTGGCAGGTATTGGAGCCAACATCAATCTGGTGAATAATGTCTGGTGTTTCACTGCGACTGATAAACTGGGTCTGTGGCGAACTGACGGCACAACGGCTGGGACGTTTTTAATTAACGATTCAGGTGCAGAAAATGCACAGTATGTTATGAATGGGTATTCATACTACTGGGGATACAAAGGTTTATGGCGTACAGACGGCACAAAGGCTGGCACAGGATTATTTGTACCTTTTGCAGAGCAGTATGATGTCAATGGAACTCCTTTTGTCCAAACGTTTAGGAACAGTGACTACGGCAGCAACGTATTTACAATGAATAATGCGCTACTTTTCTTTGGTGCCAACGCACTCTATTCGCTTGATGAAAAGGGAAAGAAAATAAATTCAGTTAGTGATTTTAGAGATATGGATAAATTAATTGTTTATCCTGCAAATACAACTAAAGCGTTTCGAAGTGACGTAAAGGGATATAACGTGGGTAACTACATATATATCGAAGCTTATTATACATTTTTAAATTCGGCAAATCAGAAGATAGGGGAGAAAAATTACCTTTTCAGAACAAACGAGAGCGGCAGAATAGAAAAGATAGTTGTTCCACCATATACAAGTTATGGCTATTATGCACGGATAACCAACCAGGCGTATCCAGATATTATGCCTAACTATACGTTTGTTCATCAAGGTAATCTTTATTTTTTCACAACAACTCAACTAGATATTTTAGATTATTCATATTCAGGGGACATCCTGAATGCTTGCAAAATAAGTAACAACCAAACAAGCGCAACCAGTTTAGGTTATTATGATTTTACTTATTTTAAATTTTACAAAAATGACAGGCCTATTATAAACAATAAGAAAATGTATTTTTTCTTCGATGCGCTTACATATCCAGACCAAAACGGTAGCGAATTATACGCATTCAACATCTGTGGTTTCAGTTCCACTATTCAATCAACAGCACTCAGTTGTACTGACAGTAAAGTTACATTACGGGCTGAACTCAAGGACACGCAGGGGGCATATCGCTACGAATGGTTTTACAGAGATTTGACACCTAAATATCCTGAAGATGTCTCCATTTCTACCCTCGATAGTGCAAGCGTAACTAAAACAGGAACGTATGCGGTTAGAGTAACGGACAACAGTGGTTGTATCAATACTAATGTCACCTCGGTTACCAGCTTAACAAAGAAAATAGCCATCGATGTAGTTGGCTCAGCGTCTTTTTGCCAAGGCACCAGTAGCGTGCTTTCAGCTACCATAACTGACTCTACCCCTCAATACATATATAGATGGTTCAAGGATGGCCTGCCCATAAGCGGCGTGGCTTCCTCGTCACTGGTAGCTAGTGTGTCAGGAAATTATAGTCTGTCGGTAACTGACAGTAAAGGTTGCACGGGTACATCGCAGAGCTTGTTTGTCACCCAAAAACCCGGTCCGTCGGCCATTGTCAGTACTACCGGGCTAACTACCGTTCCTACCGGAACGAGCCTGTCGGTAGTGATGAGCACATCGGCCATAGTAGGCCAGACCTACCAGTGGTTTCGTGACGGCACGGCCATTGCCGGGGCTACCAACAACACGTACCTAGCAACGGTGGCGGGGGGATATACAGTCATGGTTAGTCGGGATGGCTGCACGGCTACGTCGTCGGTGACGCGCCTGGCTGTGGGAAGCCTGGTGCTGAGTGCAGCGGGCAACACCACGTTTTGTGCGGGCAGTAGCTCCACGGTCGTTACAACCGTTAGCGGTGGCACGGCCCCGTTCACTTTCCGCACCCAGCTTGCCAACTCGTCACCGCTAACCACCACTGCCGCCACAGGCAGGCACACGGTTATTTCATCAGCGCCGGGTTTATATAGCCTGACGGCCACAGATGGACAGGGGCTTACGGGAACAATCTCATTTATCTTCACCAGCCAGCCTATTCCAACGGCCACCATTATCCCCACCGGGCCACTGCCGCTGCAACCGGGTACATCTGTGGTGCTGAGCACCCCCACGGCTACGGGACAAACGTACCAGTGGTTACGTGATGGTACGGTCATTACCGGGGCAACAACCAGCACTTACACCGCCACACAGGCAGGTAGCTATGTCGTCGTGGTGACGGGCGGTGGGTGCGTGGCCACTTCTACAGCCACGGTCGTGAGCATCATCCTGGCTACCGAGCCTACTCTGGCGGGCCTGACGCTAGAAGCTTCGCCCAACCCAACAAGTCACCTGCTGCGCGTCCGGCTCATGCTGGACGAACCCGCCCCGGCCATGCTTCGGCTGTTCAATACGATGGGGCGGCAGATTCAGACGCACAGCTTCGGCCAGCCGCAAAAAACGCACGAGCATCAGTTCGACGTGAGCAACCTACCCGCTGGCATGCTCCTTTTGCGGGCAGAAGTGGGCCATAAGCATTTGACACGCAAGCTGTTGAAGGAATAAATACCCCAAACTACAATCACCATGAAAACGAACTTCCTGTTTCTGTTCCTCATAGCCCTGCTCACGGCCTGCGGCGGGGGCACCAAAGTGGTCCCCGTGGCCGAGCGTATCCAGAAAAGCTGGTCGGCGCAGTCGGTGAAGGAGGGTACAACGCCCGTCTTCACCAAAGGCGGCAGCAGCACCAAGCCGGGCTACGGCAGCTTCCGGCTCGAACTCGCCAGCGGCGGCGTGGCCCGCTTCACCGACTTCGATGGCATCACCTGCATAGGTACATGGGCTATTTCGTCCGACGAAAAAACGTTGACCCTGACCGGTCTCACCCCGCCGCCTACCGGTACCAACGGCACTATCTCGTTCACCATCAGCAGCCTGACCGATAATTCGCTGACGATCACCCGCACCACGGCGAGCCTAAAAACGGGCGGCACCATCAACGAATACCAGTTGGTCAACCCATAGTATATAGAACACCTTTGGCCATAGTACCGCGCTAGCCCCCCGCCCCGGCGGTGTCAGTAACCCAGAAAAGGGGCGTCGGCGTTGCCTTCCAGGGTGGGAAGCTGGTAGGGCGCCAAGCGGCTCATTTGCTGCTGAACAGCCCCGAAAAAAGCCCGGTACGACCCCGGATTGGGCATCGCCGACCAGGCCTGGCATGCCGCCAGCGTCAGCGGACCATAGGCTTTTCCGCCCGCGTCGGTGCATTCAAAACTCGACTGCCCGTCGGTGGTGGCGGCCAGCAGGACGTAACGGCCCAGCTTGGTTTCGGCACTGGGGCTGGTGGCTGTTTCAAACCAGCCCGATGTGCCCGCCGGGGCTTCTACGGCACTTCTGGACAACTGCATGGCCACGCCCCGACCCACCTGCTGGCCCGGCTTGTTGCGCAGAATACTGCCCGAATGGCACGAATCGAACAGCAGCAGCAGGTGCCCCGCTGGGCCAAGGCGCAGCCGGAGTCGGCCGAGCCAGCGACCCAGTTCATCGTCGCGGATGAGGGTGGCGGGCTGGTTCGCCTGACCGTCGTAGGGCAGGATGGCTTCGTCGAGGCCGTCGGCTTCGTCGTGGTTATCGTCGGCTAGCTGAAGGCCATGCCCGCTAAAATGAATCACCACCCGACTGCCCACGGGCAGGCACCGGGCCAGCGAGTCGAATGCCTGCACAATGCCCCGCCTCGTGGCCTGTGCATCGGCCAGCACGCGGCTGTTTTTGATGTCAAATCCCTGTTTAACAAGAAGTTGACTCATTAGCCGACTGTCATTAGTGGCATGAATTGGTTCGGCACCACTGCGGGCGGGGTAGTTGCCAATGGCAATCAGCAGCGCAAAGCGGTTGGCTGGTGGTGCTGATTGAAAGCCAGCTAAACACAGCAACACGAAACAGGACAGGGGTCGGAGCATAGCACACATGAGTTATTCAACCAGCACAAACGCGGCCCAAACGGCGGGTGGGTACCGCTGCCGGAACGCTCGCTGCGTGTTGGCAAACGCCTGGGCCAGGGTGGTGTTGGGTATTTTCCAGTTTCGGTAAAAGGCAATCATAAACTGACTGGTTGGCTCGTCGGGTACGGGCCAGAGGCTCATGAGCAGGTTTTTGGCCCCCGCCATTTTCACCGCCCGCTGCAACCCAAACACCCCCTCGCTACCCCGAATGTCGCCCAGCCCCGTCTCGCAACCCGACAGCACCACCAACTCAGTATTGGTCAGGTTGAGGTTGGCCAGTTCCAGCCCCGACAAGATGCCGTTGTCGGGGTTGAGTGAATCGGTGCCGGGTACGTTGGCCCTGGCCATCACTACGCCCGAACGCAGCAAAACGGGGTCAGAGGCGGGCCGGATAAAATCGGTGCGCTGTTCGGTTAGTGCCCGGAAGAAGCTGTGTGTGGCCAGATGCAGTACATCGGGCGAGGTGGTGGCCAGGGCTTGCTGAAGCTGCGTTTTGGTGGCCCGTTGGCCCGTCACGACCGTTGCCGACGCCCCCCACAAGGCCGCAATTGTGTTTACTTCCTGCTGCGTACCAGGCAGAGCGGGCCACGCCTCAGCTGCGGGTTTAGCCGAATCGACCCCGTAGTAGGCGCCGCCAATCAGTAGGGCCGTTCGGGGTGATTTGGCGGTTCGGCTCGCTGAGGTAGCCACGATGCGGGTGCTGCCCACCACCCGGACGCTGTACCTGTCGGCCAGGAAGCCGGGTACCTTACCAGATAGGGGCAGGGCAGCAAACGCCACCTTGTGTAATAACCCCGACGGCGACACCCACACCTGTTTCACCCCCTTCAAGAGGCTATCGAGAGGTTGCCAGATGGTCCGGTAAAGCGCTTCTCCCTGCGCAAGTTGCCCCGTATTGGTTACGGTTTGCGTACGTGCCCGCAACAAACCCAACTGCGAGGTAGTGAGCAGGCTGGGGCCATCTTTCAGCAGGGAGGCAAGTGCTTTTTCATGCGTGAGCGGCACCAGCTTTGGGGCCAGCCAGCCAGGCCGAAGCACCAGGGCAATATACAGTACTGAATCGGTCAGCTTATAGCCATCGTGAAAGCGAAAATGAGCATAGTCAATTGTTGCCTCGGCGGGTTTTAGTGCTTTTTGCACATCTCGCCAGCCAAGTTGAGCAACCTGTTTCGCTGCCCTAAATGATGCAGACTGCCGGGATAGCTCGCGCGCTACCTGTTCCATTTGTGTCTGTAGCGAATCGAGCGCAGTGCGTTTCGAAATGGGTAAGCTATATTGTTTTTCAATGGCAATACGAAGCGACTTCAGCGTTTTATAAACTTCACTTGTATACCCTAAAAGAAATTTTTCGTGAAACCGATATTCATCAAGCAAAAAGTTCTTTAAGTATAAACTTACTCGCTGTGCCAGAACAGGGCTATCAGTATACTGCTTGTTTTGCTGGGCTAACCTGAGATAATTACTATATTCGTTATTCCAAGTGAGCAGAAAAGATTCTTTCTGCTGGGAAGACCAGTACAGAAAATTTCGGTTAATAAATTGTTCTAATACTTGCTCAGATTTTGACATATAGCTGAATGAATCAACTATATTTCCCTGAAGCATTAGACTTTGCCCATATTTATACAAATAACTGGCATAGCGTGACGTTTTATCACCGAAGTTTTTAGCAATTAATGAGCTTGATAGGACAAATAACGAGTCGGCCATTTTATAATCACCGATATAACGGTAGCCTTCCCCAAGATTGTTGCAATATGAAGCGTATTCAAAACTATCTGCTGCAACCCGGGCTGTTATCTGCACGGCACGCCGGTAAAGCTGAATCGCCTCCTGATACCGTCCTGCCTGTATGTTGAACAAGGCAAAATTGTTTAACGTACCTGCGTAGTCGAGGTGTTCCTGACCCACTTTCGATTCAATAATAGCCAGTGCCTTTTTGAATAAGGTATCGACCGGCTGTTGAGAATAGCGGCCTGAAAAACGATACGATTCGGCTAAATTGCCCAAAGCAACCGCATGAGGTATCGAATTTGGTGCCGTAAGCTCTCGGATACGGACAACTTCCCGACAAAGTGATATAGCTTTATCAAACTCGCCTGTTACCAAGTAAAGCGTAGATAGATTACCAATACTATTTCCGTAGGATGGGTGGTCAGGACCAAGTACTTCCCGGCGAATTTTTACTACGTCAGTCAGAATAGACTCAGCCTGTGCGTAATCCTCCATTTGTCGATACAGAAATCCCAGATTATTGAGAACCGACAAATAACGTGTGTCTGTTTTTTTTAGATTTTTTTTATTCAATTCAGCTGCTTTAACCAGTAATTGTTCTGCTTTTTCATAATCTCCTTTCATCATATGCAAATTACCTAGACTATTTAGCACATCTGCGTACTCTGGCGTGTCAGGACCGGCTACTTTTTCGACTACTGCGACCGCCTCCTGCAAAACAGCAAAACCGTTGACAAACTTATTTTGAAGCCGATAAACCGTCCCCAGGCTTTTCAGCGTCATTAGGTTCTCCTCAGTATATCGTTCCGATAAGGCAGTCCACCGTTCACGGGCCTGTAGCAGCCACCGTTCAGCCTCTGTGTAATTACCTAAAGCAGAGGTAACTACGCCAGTTTGCAACAGCGAGTAGGCGTAGGCATGGTGAAGATTTCCACTGTCTTGTTCTGCCAGTTGCAACGCCTGCATGGATGCAGCCAGTGCGGCGGCATAATTACCCCGATAATAGAGTGAGTCAACACGGTCGGTGAGGGCGTTGAGCGATTGAGCCGTTGCCGACAAGCTCATAAATAATCCTGCTAGTCCAGCCATTAGCCAGGTTAGGAACATACGAATTAGCATATCGGTAACTGATGAGTGACCACTTTTTAGTTGCTCAATTGCCCTAACACCTGCCCGGCTACTGGCCCGAACGGATGACCCGACTGGTCTAGAATCTGCTTTAGCTCGTGTTGGGCGTGGGGGGCATCGTTAGCCTGGAGGTAGGCCAGAGCCAGGTACCACTCGGCACGCTGCCGGAGCGTGCCGTTGCGCTGTTGTTTAGCTGCCTGCAATGCTACAGTGGCTTTTTTCGGCTCATCGAGCGCTAGTAGGCAAAGGCCCTGGTAGTAAAAACTACAGGCATCGGCGGCGGGCACACGGGGCAGTAGGTCCAACGCGGCCTGATAGTGACCCTGCCGGTACTGCGCCAACACGGCTGCGTGGGTAATGGCGCAATCGTCGTGGCCGCGCATGGCGGTTTCGGGGCGATAGAAAGTAGTATAGAGGGATCGGGTATTGGCCCCCAATTCTTTTTGGCTATACCATAGGTAGCCCAGCACCAGGCCAGCTAATCCTGCTGCTGCCAGCCAGGCCCAGCGTTTGCCCCCACCCTGCCAGCGCGGGCGGGTCGTGGGCAAGGTTGCCTGTTGAGATTGCCCGTTAGCCTCCGCAGGCTGCACCAGCACACCCGCAGTGTCGAGCCGGTCGTGGATAGCGTTGAGCCGCTGTTTGATGTTGACCGCTTCAATACTATGGCGAAAGCGTTGGTAGTCGGTGTGGGCAGCGCGAAGAGCCGGGTCGGTTTGGCGTTGCTGCTCAAACTGCCGCCGCTCGTCGGGCTGGAGGCGATCTTCTTCGTAGGCTTCGATGGCTTCCAGAAATTCGGCGGGGTCGATCATAGCTGTGGGGGGAGTTTGGCGCGTAATTTTTTCAGGCAAAGGCTCTTTTCTTTCCGGGCCACGGCCTCGTTGGCCCAGCCCAGCAACAGGGCGATCTCCTGCATCGGGCGTTTTTGCCAGTAATAGAGTTCTATGGCCCGGCGGCACTTTTCGCCCAGTTGGGCCAGCCCCTGTTCAACGGCCTCGCGCCGACTGGCAAACGACACCTCGTCGGCATCGGGCGGGTCATCCGTGTCAGGCAGGGTGTCGGGCGGCGTGTTAAACAGGGTAAGCAGGCGTTGCCGTTTGCGCTGCTGCTCGCGCCAGAGGTTGCGACCAATCCCGATGGCATAGGTGGTAAGCTGCGCATCGTTGTGCCACTGATACTGCCCCGTTTTTAACGCAAACAAAAAAGCGATGACCGTTTCTTGAACCAGATCGCGGATGTCGTGGGTGAGTTCGGGGCCGGATGCGTAGCCAGTCCACTCTCTGACGTAGCCGGTGAGTGGGTTATAGAGCAGCCGGTAGAGGTGTTCAAAGGCCGCTTCGTCATAGCGAAGCAGGGCTTCGTACAGGGTGCGTTGCGAACTAAAGCTGGCCATCCTGGGCGTGTTGGAGTGGATTGGTTAAAGCTACTCGCCACGGCCCTGTGTGTCAAGTAGGAGGCTATTTTAATTCGCTGGTTATCAAACTCAGTTAACCGAATTGACAACGTTCGTTTAGTCAAAGTCCTTATTCGTTGGTTAAAAAAGCAGCTTCGTCGGCTGAACAGGGAGAAACGTATCGGCCAAAAAAAAATAACCTGGTAACGTATGGCTGACTAAGTCATCAACGCCTGAACCAAAACAGGAACGATGATGACTTGGCCTCTCTACCTACTCTGCCGCCTGACCCACCAGGCCTACGTACCCTTTCGGAAGGTACTGATCGACCCCAGCGACGAAGCTGCTCTGCTCAGCTACCAGCAAGCCTATAAACTCAGGGCTGGCATGGAGGTCTCGCTCGACTACCTGCGCCATGCCCGCGTCACGCTTTGCTATGCGGGCAATAAGTGCGTGGCAGGCTACGTGCTGAACGTACCTGAATGGACCACCCTGCGCTACCTTTCTATTTTTCCGCCCGATTTGGCCCACCATCTACTGGCTGAGCGCGATATGCCCGAACAGAGCCTGATTGAGCTAACCTGCCTCTGGAAACACAGCAAACTCTCGCCAATGCTGTCGGCGGTATATTTTCTGTCGTCGATCTGGGATGCCTGGCAGGTGGGCCGCCGGTTGGGCAAACGCTACCTGCTGGGTGGGGCAGTAGAAGCCAGTGTACGGCAGTTTCAGCGTCGCCTGCTTAGCACCGATCTGTTTATCGGTTTCTTGCCCGGCCAACAGGTCATTACGAAGGCCAACCAGTTGGTGGCGGTCTATGCGGGTCGGGTAAGCCAGATCCCAACGCGGGGTACGTGGGTGGTACTCAACCGGTTTATCTGGCGGTTTGGCTATGCGCTGCCGGGCAAAAGAAGGCCTGTTTTGAGCAGAAACATGGCCACATCATAGGCCGTCGTTACGGGCAGGTCGTCGCCAAACAGGCCCTTTGCTTTCACCAGCACCGACTTGTTGTATTCCTTCACCATCAACTCGCTGATGCCCATTTTTTTGGCGAGTTGCCGGGCCGAAGGGCGTTGGGGACCGGCCAGACTCAGGTACGTTCTGAGCAACACCAATTCGCGCGGGGTGAAGGGATTTTTTTTAGCCGACAGGCTAGCAAACAACCTATAAACGGCTTCATAGAACCGCTCGCGAACGGCTTCGGGGACATCGTAGAAACGGGGAGAAAGCGGTTCGCCTTCGTAGGGTTTGATGATATGGAACTCCGACAGGTAAGCGGTGATTTGCCCGGTCGTGGTGAGTTGCCAAGGCGATAGGATACGCTTCACCAGCAACACCTCGCCATTGGCGTGGCGCAGGGGCAGGTTCACCATAAACCGGGGCCGCAGGAAATAGATCGCCGGGAGTGCGTCGACAACGATGCGGAACAACTCTTTCGAGAGCAGGATACTGTTGCGCATCACGCCCGGATTAGGCATGCAGCGCAGGTATTGCCGGAACGAAAACGTATTGTCGGCGTAGCCAAGCTCACTCATACCGATGGCGTGTTCGACAGATAGATCAAGCAGGTTGGTAATGATAGCAAATTGTTCGGGGCGGCGACCAAGGCGTAGCCGTTCTAACTCGGCGACCTGCTGATCACCCGGCACCACCAGTTCGAGCTGGTCGGAATGAGGGAAAAGCTGTTGCACAAACTGACGGATACCCTGATACTCTTCTTCGTAGACAGTCAAGCTCATAAGCGTTGGAAAAATTCGCACACACCCCTATGGTAGGGTTGAATGAAGGCCATCTGGACAACCAATATTGCACCACACCCAAAAGTAAGCGATTGATGAACCAATGAAGCCGGTAAGCATCCACTAATCTACGCATGAAGCCACTAGCCACCCCCCTGAATTCGCTTCCGTTTACCCTCACCGATTGTATCCTGATTCCCATCAGGGCGCACCACTACGAACGGATTGTGAAGCGTGACATCCGGTATTTCCAGGCCGAAGGCAATTGGGTCGATCTGTTCACCACCACGCACATGTACCGGCTTTCGACCAACATTGGGCAGATTCAGGCGCAACTGGATAAGCAACAATTTGTGCGGATTTCGCGGCGGCATTTAGTCAACATCGACCGCACATGCGGCCTGCGTGGTAGCGAGTTACTGATCGATGATGAACCATTACCCATTGGCAGGCAGTACCGCACTGCACTCCTGAGCGTACTGCCGATTCTGCGGATGAAAGCAGAGCCGGAAACTGAAGCTATATAACTGACACACAATCGTCCACACCATTTTTAACACACATGAATACACCTTTATCGCTCAAAATTTTCGGTATCTCGTTGCTACTGATTGGGTCCTTTTCACTCAATAACTGCACAGTGTATAGACCCCAGGCCAACACCCTTCAACAAACACACTCCGGGGCATCAGTGGTGACGCCCAGTTGGAACGGGCGGGTGACGTTCTGGGGAAAAGCGTGGCCTTTGATTGTGGGGCCACTAGTGGCTAGTGCCGCCGGGGTCATTTATTACCAGCGGTCGCCAACGGCCTTTGCCAACCAGACTACCGGAGAAAGACCTTCGCTGGGTACAACGGCTATCACCATGGCACTGGCAGGGATAATTGTTCCGGGCATGGTGCCACTGTCTTACCTTCGGAAAAAGTCGGCAACCGTTAGGCGGTATGACCCCTCGCAGGCCGACAACTGGACGCGCAAGCTGGACGGCCGCTGGGACGTGTATAAAACACTGCCCAACAACGCCCTGCTGATTGGCCCACGCGGCGGGCTGGCCACCTACCTTGCCGAAGAAAAAGCCATTGCCGACCGCGCCGAAAAGGAACGCCTCGCGGCTATAGAGCGCGTTCGGCAGGCCGAGATAGCGCGGGAACTAGCTGCCTATGAGGCGTTTAGAAAACTGGGCAAATGGGCCGACTATCTTGACGCCTACCCGTCGGGGCTACACAGCGAGGAAGTCCGGCGCGAGGGCGAACGGTTGGCTTATGAGGAGGTTAAGAGAGCCGAGCGCCGCGCTGGCACCACATATATCAAGTACTTCTATCCCGGCGGCGAACATAGCGCGCTGGTGCGGGAGGTAAGCGACGAGTTTCAGGAGAAAGAAATCCTCTGGGACGACTACTATAAGACCGATTCGTACGACGGCTATAAGCAACTGCTGGACCGAATTGCCACCTACCGCGAGCTGATGAGTAAGCGCCGCGCCGATATACCCGCCGAAAAACGGGAGCTACAGCAACTATACGGCGGCCTGATCGAGTCGGCCGACCTGCTCACCAAACGGACAGAGCGGTATTTCAAGGGAAAAGCAAGCGACCGGGCCGCCCGCCAGGAAGCGGCAGCCACCTGGGTAGTGGGCGACAACCTGTGCTGGAAACCAGGCAGCCATTCGCTCGACGAGGAGGGCAAAAAAATACCCGGCACCGATGCAGAAACGGCCATCCGCGTCACCATCGAAGAGATCAACCCCGACCGTACCCGCTTCAAGATCCGGGTAAAAGAGCTTTTCAATACCAGAAAGAACCGCAACGCCTCGTCGTTCCGCATGTCAGACTCAAACCGCATCTGGGAGTTGGAAGAGCTTGACTGGATCGATCCGCTCAGCGAAGACATGAACTTCAAAAAGTGCCTCTGATTACCCTAAACCGCCTTTTCATATCCACACCATAATCAATCTTACTCATGACATTCCCAATCACGTCCAGCCAACTGCGCAGTTCACTTTTTGAAGGTATACAGCGCGACTTGCTGTAGTTAATCTCTCCACACGTTCACCAAAACATACGATGCAACCACAACTCCGACTAATTGCTGTAGGGCTCTCCCTGAGCATCTTGTTCTTTACTGGATGTACAAACAAAGACGTTGTACCTGATTTTGACACGACCCAGGTGGCTGGGAGATGGCGGCTTACAACGGCAAGAACCTCAACCAAGATTACCGCTAATGGTAATCTTGAAGTTACCAACGAGACCCGAACTGGTAAAGCGACTGATATCATCGAGTTTAAAACGAATGGCACAATGACTGACCCCGCTGGCCTTTTTGACGACAACGCGGGCACCTGGAACTACAGCGTAAAAGGCAGTGAAATAACCTTGAATAGGGTGTATAAAGGGTATTATACCATTGCCCTCAACAACGGAACATTAACCTTCACCCAGAATAAAGACCAGGCAACGCGTACTGTAAAAGACTCTGGTTTTAAAAACATAGAAGTCATTGAGGCAGATGTAAAAATTGATTTCGTCAAACTCTGATTGGCTCAGTTGGCAAGGTAACATTCCAGTTTTCAGGGTGGTGTAGAAAGGTCAGACATCTTGAGGATATAGTTACCGTTACACCAAACAGAGGTAACCGACATTCAAACGTACCTGTACTATCAACGAACCTAATCCCCACACACATGCATACTCCCCTCAGACTGGCGTTGCTGGCTTTATGCCTGTTCGCCCTCAAGGTAGCCGCTTCAGCGCAGGTATCTACTAAACGCGTTCGGGAACTGATTGACCTCGTTACGGACAAAGTGGAAGAAGGCGAAACTGATCAGGTGCTGCTGATTACTATCGACTATGTGCGCCGCGAGGGATCTTCAACGCAAACCTATTACCTCTCGGCGGGCGACCGTTACCGAGCTGTGGCGGTGGGCGATAACAATCGCATTAAAGACATCGACCTGTATGTGCTGACCGAAGGCGGCACCGAACTCACTAAAGACTCTGACGAGAAGAACATTGCCGCCTGCTCGTTCCGGGCCAACAGTTCGGGTCCGTATCGCTTCAAGGTAAAGCCTTACAAAATGGCAGAGGACATAAAAGACGGCTTTTTTGGACTGGTTATCAGCCGGATACGAGATTAATGAGCCAGACCATGACACAGACACGCAGGCGGTGGCTCTGGTTCCTGATGGGGCTTGCTTACTCAGCGGCGACCTCGGCGCAGGTGCCACCAATGGGCCGCTGGCAACGCGAAGGCACCAACGCGTTTGGCACCCGAACCACGTATGTCTACGAATTCAGACCTGACAATCAGTTTGTTTTCGAGCGGAAGGTACGCTCCGACAAACGGAAATTCACAACGCACGTGGTGGTGGCAGGTACGTGGCAGGCTACGGCGTTTTCGGACAGTCAATGGCAAGCCTTAGCCAATGAACACCCTGCATTGATGCCCTATTACAACGATGACCGGCTGGCTTCGGCCCGAAAAATCACGGTGCACCTGAACCGGGTCTTGTCGTCGGTAGCTCGCCACGACGATGGACGTGTAGAAACAGGCGAAGCCGAATCCTTAGCTCAGGTATGGGGTACAGCCCGATTCGATGAGTTACTCACCAAACCAGACAACAACCAACACCTGACCATTTTCAGCCGCGACGATGACAAGTTGCTCTCGCTTGTCTTCCACCGGGAATAACACACCGCATAAACCAATCCTGATTATGAAACTACAATATCTACTCGTTTGGCTCTTGCTGCTATTCAGCGCGGAGCGGGCATTAGCGCAGGCTACGCTGGTGAAAGAAATTTACCCGTTGGCAACGGGTTCCATAGACGCTTCTATTAAGGGCGTTCCTATTGGCAATAAGTTTTTGTTTGCTGCCGATAATAGTGTCAATGGCAAAGAACTCTGGATTAGCGACGGTACCGATGCAGGCACCGTTATGCTGAAAGATATTAAACCTGGCACCCGCACTACCTCATCCAACCCACAGTCTTTTTTTACCTTTCAGGGCATCGCCTATTTCTACATCAACCTCGGCGGCTTTTATACTCCTTATGAACTTTGGCGTTCTGACGGAACGGCTGACGGAACCTACAAAATAGGGGACGAAGAAACAGTGAGCAATGAACTTGAAATAGCCGACAACACACTCTATTTTATTTCAGACAATGGCCTGATCCAGAAAGACTTAACTAAAGCAGGATACAAGACCATTATTGACCGAAGTTATAACAGTGACCTGAATAACTTTCCCGCCAAAGCGGCCAACATTACCCGCCAGAATGGCAACTGGCTGTTTATGGCCCAATCGGTGCAGAACAAGTATAAGCAGGCTCTTTTTCAGAGCGACGGTACGAAAGCAGGCACCAGGAAAGTGGCTAACCTGGGCGACAACGATGGTAAAATCACGGCCACTAAGTCGGGTAAGCTGGCTTTCTTTGGTAACGACGATGGCACCTACGGAGCTGAATTATGGGTGACAGATGGCACAGCAGGTGGCACTAAAATGGTGAAGAACATTGCACCAGGTGGCTTGTCTTCATTTATATCTCTCGCTTATTACAGCCTCAATTTTTACCAGATTCAGCCATTGCAAGACAAGGTGTTGTTCGTAGCCGACGATGGTACCACGGGCAATGAACTCTGGATCAGCGACGGCACCGAAGCGGGCACGAAGCTGTTTAAAGAATTTACAGCGGGCAAAAACGGTACTACGTTTTATTTCTACAACCCCAGCGACGTAGGTACCGACCTCATCTATTTCGCGGTTAACAACAAGGAATTATGGCGCAGTGATGGCACCGAAGCCGGTACGTATATGCTGGCAACCGACCCCAACGGTGAATTTAATTATGTACGCAAACTAGGCGACTATATTTATTATCGGGATGGCGATGGCCGAAAAGTATACCGACTGGATGGTCGCCCCGCAAGCAGTCAGGTGGTGGGCACACTCACGAATAGCCTGTATGGGTACTATTCAGGACCTGGTGATTTCCTGATTGCAGGCAACAATATGTTTTATAGTGGCAATCAGGACGCAACAGGCTGGGAACTCTGGAAACTGCCTTTTTGCGACCATCAGGCCACGATTTCGGCACCGGTGGGGGCCAGTTTCTGCACCGGTGCCTCTATTGATTTGCAGGCAGGCGGGTCAGGTGGCGCTGGGCCTTTTACCTACAAGTGGACCAGCGGCACCGATAACCTCGGTACCAACGCCAAGCTCACCGTCAACAAAACGGCTACCTATACCGTGGATGTAACAGACTCGAGAGGGTGTACTATCTCCACGTCTGTTCAGGCCACCGAAACTAAAAATCTGCCTATAGGCATCAGTGGCTCAACAGCCTACTGCGCAGGCGATGCCGTGCCGTTATCGGGCACGGCGGCAGGCGGCACAGCCCCCTATGTCTACCAATGGTTTCAGAACAGCAGCCGCATCACGGGCCAAACCGCTACCACGCTGACAGTCAACACCACCGGCACGTATAGCCTGTCAGTGTCGGATAGCAAAGGTTGCACGGGTACCTCGACGGGGCTGTTTGTCTCGCAGAAACCTAGCCCGTCGGCCACCATCAGCACCAACGGCACCACCGTTGTGCAGCCGGGTAGCAGCTTATCGGTGGTGATGACCACGCCCGCTGCATCGGGGCAAACCTACCAGTGGTTCCGCGATGGCGTGGCCATACCGGGCGCTACCAACAACAACTACCTAGCCACGCAGGCAGGGGGGTACACCGTGCAGGTGAACCGCGATGGCTGCACGGCCACTTCGTCGCTAACACGGCTGGCCGTGGGATTGGCCGTGAACCTAGTGGGTTCGCCGACTTTTTGCGTAGGCGGCAGCACCTCGCTCACCGTTACGCCCACTACCGGCGACGCGCCCTACACCTACCAGTGGCGGCTAGGCAACACCACCGTTGGTACCAGCAGCACCATCACCGTCAGCACGGCGGGCAGCTACAGCGTCACCATCACCGACAGCAAGGGCGTGACGGGTACGCTCCCGGCCATCGACGTAACGCAGCGGCCCGTACCCACCGCCACCATATCGGCAGGTGGCCCTTTGGTGCTGCAACCAGGGGCTTCGGTGGTGCTCAGTGCGCCAGTCTTGGCCGGGCAAACCTACGTGTGGCTCCGCAACGGCACCGCCATCGCCGGGGCTACGGGGGCTACCTACACGGCCAACCTCGCCGGCGACTACACCGTGACCGTTACGCGAGATGCCTGTTCGGCCACGTCAGTGCCTACGCGGGTGTCGCTGGCGTTGCAGGCGGCCATCACGGGAGCTACCCAGCTTTGCTCGGGCCAAAGCGTGACCTTAGTGGCGGGTAACACCAATGGCGAAGGGCCGTTCACGTACCAATGGCGGCAAAACGGCACCGTACTGAACGTTCTCGGTAACACGCTGATAGTCAACACAGGGGGCGATTACGCCGTCACGATTACCGACAGCAAAGGCCTGATTGGCGTATCGCCGGTGTTTTCGGTTAGTCAAAAACCTTCGCCCAACGCCACCATCGCCGCTACGGGGCAACTACCGCTGCAACCGGGTACGTCGGCCATCCTGAGCGTAGTTGCCGTGCCAACCCAAACCTACCAGTGGTTTCTGGACGGGCAGGCCATCACGGGTGCTACCGGCAGCAGCTACACGGTTACGCAGGGGGGGAGCTATGCCGTGCTGGTTACGCGGGACGGCTGCGCCACCAACTCCGGCGGCTATGTTGTAGGCCTCATCCTGGCTACTGAACCCATTGTGGCGGGCCTGACGCTGGAAGCGTCGCCCAATCCAACAAGTCACCTGCTGCGCGTCCGGCTCATGCTAGACGAACCCGCCCCGGCTACGCTTCGGCTGTTCAATACGATGGGGCGGCAAATTCAGACGCACAGCTTCAGCCAGCCACAGCAAACGCACGAGCATCAGTTCGACGTGGGCAACGTACCCGCTGGCATGCTCCTTTTGCGGGCAGAAGTGGGCCATAAGCAGTTGACACGCAAACTGTTGAAGGAGTAAATACCCAAAAACACAATCACCATGAAAACGATATTCCTGTTTCTGGCTCTCATCGCACTGCTCACCGCCTGCGGGGGCGGGGGCACAAAAGTGGCTCCAGTAGCCGAACGCATTCAGAAAAGCTGGTCGGCCCAGTCGGTGAAGGAAGGTACAACGCCCGTCTTCACCAAAGGCGGCAGCAGCACCAAGCCGGGCTACAGCAATTTCCGGCTCGAACTTGCCAGCGGCGGCGTGGCCCGCTTCACCGACATCGATGGCATCACCTGCACGGGTACATGGGCTATTTCGTCCGACGAAAAAACGTTGGCCCTGACCGGTCTCACCCCGCCACCTACCGGTACCAACGGCACTATCTCGTTCACTATCAGCAGCCTGACCGATAATTCGCTGACGATCACCCGCACCACGGCGAGCCTCAAAACGGGCGGCACCATCAACGAGTACCAGCTGGTTAACCCATAGCGTAGCTTACCTCCCACTGGTAGCTGACATAGCTGGCCTGGCAACAGCTTGCTATTTGTGGCGGTGTGGGTATCTTCCCTCGTTGAAGCTATCCACACGGCTACATTACCATGCGTCCTACTGCAATTCCGCCTGAGCTACAGCCCGAGCCGGCTATCATTCATCGTATTCAGTCGGGGGCAGCGGCTGAGCGAAGCGTCACGCGCAGACTGACTGAATGGGCCACCTCACTGGCCCGCGTCGAGTGTGCCATTCCCGACAAAGTAGCCGCCGATCTGGCCAACCGGGCGCTGGAGGCCACCATCGCGGCGGTTCGAAATGCCGTGGAGTGGAAGCCGGGTTTGGTCAGGCAGATGGTGCAGGACCAGGCTTTCGTGTACAATCTGCAACATCGGGTGGCGGGTCAGGACCTCACCGCACGGCTCAGTCAATGTGCAGTCCGCTATGTGCGCCGCCACGTGGGCCGGTGGCTACCCGGCAGGCAACTGACCAGCCAGCAAGAGTCGATCTACCAGCAAGCCGTCGACACGTTCTATGACAAGCTGCTAGACCCCAACTTTAAGCTGACCTCCTCACTTACCACCTACCTGATTGGCATTGTCAAGGTCCGAATCAGCGAAGCTGCCCGCCTCAATGAGGCAACAGGCGGCAATCCGTTTTTAAGTAGACGCACTAACAATCAGCCTATTACGGACCAAGTGACGATTATACCGGCTGAGACGGTTTATTTTTACCAGGAAATCCACAACCGGATTACCACTGCATTGGGGGCGCTTTCCGAGACTTGCCAGACAATCATCCGGGCGCATTATGGCCTCAATCCCGAACGACTTCAGCCCCTGGCCAACCTGCCCGAAGAGGTCCTGTCGGCAGCTGAGTTTCAGGCGCGCTTCGACATTGCCATGTCGCCTACGGGCCAGGCCTCTTCGCTCAAAGAACTGGCCGACGAACTACAGATCAGCCCCAAAAAGATCAGCGATCGCCACCTGAGCTGCATTGACCGGGTGGTGCGGCTGGTGGTGCCCGATTTGCTGGGTACCGACGCACTGGCTATCCCCACCAACGTGGAACAGGCCCTGCAACACCGGCTGGAAATTGCCCGCCGCCGCGCTAACCGCTAGCCCCACCCCACCATGCAACCCAACAACACCCCCGAACAGACCTGGCTCATTGACCAGTATCTGGCGGGCAACCTCACCGACGACCAGCAGCAGCGCGTTGACCAGCGCCGGCAAGACGATGCCGAATTTAACCGGCAGGTGCTGGCCCACTGGCTGGTGCAGCAATACCTGGAGCAGGCGCAGGATGCGGCTACATTTAACCGGGAAATGACCGAACTAGGTACGGAACTGGCCCAACAGAAGCAGCGGTACAACACGACGAAACGACCCCGGTTTCTTATTCAGGTGCTGGTGCCGAGCCTGGCAGCAGCGGCGGTTGCGCTGGTGGTCTGGCTCAGTTGGCCGCCCACCACCAAAACCGGGCGACTTACCCTGAACGACCCCGAAGGGTACGGCATTGGAAAAAGCCCCCTCTGGATAGCACAAACCCCCTACGCACCGGGGCTGTTGGGCAGGCTACGTACCGCCGACCAATACCGGTGGCCGGGCGATACGCTGTTTGTATATGGCAGTACGCTGGGCCAACTGCTGACTAGTAGTTGGCAACTGGACAAACTCCCGGAGAGAGGGCTATACCGGCTGCGAACGGACAAACGTACCTATACCGTGCGGCGAGGACAACGCGAACAAACACCCCTACTTCCTGATGAAAACGAGACTCCTTAACTGGCCCTGGCTACTGGCAATGGTGGCATGGGCCACAGTTGACCCCGCACAGGCCCAGGAACCCTGCGAATGCGATCTGGTGAAACCAATGCCTAAAGGCTACGGTATTGCGCCCGAAACCATTGCCTTTGAGGAACGCGACGCCCGCGAGATGATTCAAACTTTGGTTAAGCCTTTTGCCCGACAACCCAATATCATCGCCCGCCCGTTTTCCTGCGCTAACGTGTCGGCAGTGGCTAAACTGTGCGATACCAGCGGGCGTAGTTTTATTTTCTACAACAAAGGGTTCTTCACAAATTTGCGCGACAAAACCCGGCGGGGCGATCAGTTTGTGCTGGCCCACGAGGTGGCTCACCATCTGCTCGGCCATACCACCCGCGCCTACTACATGGCTTGGGAAGAAGGGCAGCAGGAGGCGCTGAAGGCATCCGCTGGTACCATCACGATTCCCCAACGTCACCTCCACGAACTGGAAGCCGATGCGTTGGGGCTTTGGATGGTAATTAAACAAGGAGCCACCCGTGCCAACATAGAGGCCATCTTCAGGGTGTTGCCGAAGCTACTCCACATCTACGACATAAACGACAACAAAGACCCGCTGCACCCCAGTTTTGCCATGCGTGAGCTGTACATGAAACGCCAGTTCGATAAGCTCACCAACCCAACCTACCTAAGACGCTATCTGGCTACTAACCAACGCGCCATGGATCACCCGCCCGGCCTGGATGATGACGATCCCAATCCGATCCGACGGGATACCGAATCGTTCTACGCCTTTCATCTGATGACGGCCAAACGGGAATTACTTCAGAAACTAACCAACTCCGAACGGGTTATGCGCGACTCGCTCACGCGCCGGGCGCGGCTATCGGTTGAGATCGTGGGAGGTATTCGATATATCCAGCCAAGCTTGTCGGTCGATAATGAGCCGGTGGCGACATCGCCATTTATGAGCCTGGTAGGCGGCGGGCGCGTGGGGGTAGGCGCGTGGTACAAGCCACACCGGTTCGAGGCCGACCTGCTCTTAGGGCCACAGGCGTTCACGACACAGGCCCGCTTTGGCGACCGATTGCTCACCACCGAACGCTTCCTGTCGTGGTATCTGCACGTTCGGCCTCGCTATGTGCTTAACGCGCTCACCCGCGAGGCTCCCAACCGATACGCTACGCAACTTTGGATGCTCACTGCCGGACCATCGCTGACAGTTCCTCTGGCGTTCAAATATGACAACTACGGCCTGATACCCGCCCAAACGCCCACGCAGCAAGCAAGTTTGGGGTTAGTAGCCGGGGCGGGCTATGGGGTCTCGAACTGGCGCAGCCAGGCCGGTCACTATCGGCTCTGGCTACTTTATCAGCTACAGCCCCTTCGGTTTGCCCCCCTCACTACCAGCCAAACAAGCCAGTCTATCCTGCACACAATCAGCCTTGAAGCCTCTTTCCGGTTTTGGTAACGATGAAAACAACCGTCATATGGGCCTACTTTGCCCTGCTCACTGTTGGATCCTGCCTTTCCGACGAGCCACCGACAGCCACGCCTATCTATCAAATCAGCGACTACGAGCGGGCCAATGCCGCCCGGCAGTTCGAGGGTTGTACCGTCCGCTATGCGTTTCGGAACCAATCGAAACGGGTCAAGCTCAGTACCTTGCAGAAAGAACTTGAAGTACCCTTCGACCGCTGGGGCAATGCCAATGGGTTTCTGGTGTTTGTGCCGGTGCCTGCCGAGGCCGAAGCCGAGATCAGCATTATTTTCGCCGATACACTCCGGGCAAAGCCGGGTAGCACCATCTACGGCCTCATCCGGCAACCGACCGGCCCACTGTCGGTGCTGGAGCGGGCACCAAACAAAACCTGCACCATCTACCTGCTCGATACGCACCCCTGGGATGCGGCCAGCCTGCAACGGGTGCTGCTGTTTCAGATTGGGGCCGCGCTGGGGCTGGCTACATCAAGCCGCCCTTCGTCGGCCATGAATGGGCAGCAACTGACTTCAGTGGCCGCGCTCGACACGGGCGATGTCAGTGCGGTTCGACGGGTCTATGATAAGCCCTGCGATCAATGGCGAAAACTGAGAAATAAGAGGTTTCAGTTTGCCATTCCGTTTGTGGTGCAGAGCAGGGCATTTGTGATGGCCCCCGAAGGGCTATGGGAGTACCTGCCCGCCACCGATAGCTGGGAGGTCCGCCGAACGTACCCACAAGCAGTTTTCTCGAGCGGGACATGGCCACAGGCCATTGAACTGGCCGATAGGGCTTTGGTGGGGACCACCTACGAAACGAGCCCCGGCAAGGTAGGGCAACCTGGCCTGTTCTGGGCTTATCTGCCCGCCACCAACGACTGGAAACCGATAGCCCCACTACCCCAAAAGGGTTTTACACGAAGCATGGGGGCGACGCTGGGCCAAGATGGATACGTGCTAACGACCCTCAACACCCAAACTATATCTCCGCTGGTGGTTTGGAAATATGATCCACAGGCCGACCAGTGGAGCCAGCCCGCTGCCTGGCGATACGCACCCTGGGTGAACTTCGGCGCGTCGGTAGATGTGGTGGCCGTTGCTTTGAAAAATCAACTTTACGTATGGCTGCAAAAGACCAGCCAGCGTAGCCTACGCTTCGACCCGGCGTTGCCTACGCCCTGGGTAGAAATCGACTCGCCGCCGGAAGTGGGTACGGCTTCGTCATTGCCCGGAGCGTTTGCCGTTCGTGATTATGCCTACTGCCTCTTGGGAAACGGGTTCCCGACCACGAATGTGCTGCGCTACAGCCCCAGTTTGGGCTGGAAACAATTGGCCGATTTCCCAAGCAAGGGTAACGCCAGCTACAGCTTTGTACTCAACAACCGGGCTTATGTAGGTACCACTGGCGGCGAACTGTGGGAATACACGCCATAGGCCGGCGCAGGGGGGTGTTTTTTTGACGGCAAACATAACCAG
Organism: Fibrella aquatilis; assembly: GCF_017353255.1. Lineage (GTDB taxonomy): Bacteria > Bacteroidota > Bacteroidia > Cytophagales > Spirosomataceae > Fibrella > Fibrella aquatilis. The sequence continues at coordinate 38,234 of NZ_JAFMYU010000023.1, forward strand.
TCGAACCAAATCGACTGGGTTATGCTTGCGAAACGATTGCTTCGTCCGGCGGAAATAAGCCGCTATATCGCTTTCAACCAAACAAATAGTGGTGCCACTGCCGCAGTGGATTACCTGACGGGTGCCAGTATCTGGATTTTCTACCGCCCCGCCACCCCCGACCAGTGGGTGGCGGCCTATGCCATCAACACCCGCGCCCCGTTTCGGTGCCTGTCGCTCATCAGCCCGGAACAGCGAACCAAGGCACTCAGCCAGCATGGCTTGGCCGAAAATCGGCTGGTCGAGATCACCCTCCTGAGCCGCGACCGGAGTCAGGGCTGGCTACCGGGCGAACGCGACTATTACTACCGAATGAGCATTGTAGACGCGCTGAAAACGGGGAGACGTCACCTCCTTGGCGGCACGACAGATGCCGACCTGCTCCGGTTTCAGCAGCAGGTGCTCAGCCGGGTGTTGTTCGACGGTGAGCTAAACGTGTTTGGCCAGCCCCATCATGGCTGGCTCATCTACGCGTCGTGGCTGGGGGCCGTGGGCAATGCACTCTGGTACATTACCCGGCAGGTTGGCGCGGCGTTACTGCCACGACGTCGCCAGTCGGGTCGCCGACCGGTGGCCAATGGCTGACTATGTTTCGTCTTGGTCGGGCTGAAAAAATAAGGGGCGGGTCGGTCTTTAATCTTTCCTTTAGGTAAGTTTGCAGACCGACCTTTCCGATGAGCCACACATGCCTGCTACTGTTCTCCTCCTCGACGACCACCCGTTGATTGTTAACGGATTAGCTCACTTTCTAACCAACACCACTGACCTCGACGTAGTAGGCAAGGCCCATGCTCCCGCCGAGGCGCTTGCCCTGCTCAACACTACCCCCACCGACGTGCTGGTGAGTGATATGCGCTTCGAGGGCGACAGCCTGAACGGCACCACCCTGATGCTGCGGGCCAGAGAAAAACAGCCCGGCCTGCGCGTGGTTTTTTACACCATGATTGAAAAAAGCACCGACGTGCGCGAAGCCGTGCTGGCGGGAGCCAACGGCTACGTGCTCAAAAAATACGACGCCGACGAAATAGGCCGGGCCATTCGGGCGGTGCTGCGTCCCAACGGGCAGTATTTCAGCCCCGAGCTGGTCTCTATTCTGGCCCAACTGTCTCCGTCGGCCCTGCACCACGATGAACAGCCCGATCCGCTCAGGGCCATTACGGCCCGCGAGAAAGAGATTATGCTGCTGATTGCCAGGGAGTTTACCGTCGGTCAAATTGCTAGGCAACTGTCGTTATCCGAATCAACCGTGCATTCGCACCGGACCAACCTCATGACAAAGCTTGGCGTTACGTCGAGCGTGGGGGTGGCTCATTTTGCTTTCAAATACGGCCTGCTGAACTAACCGGCACCCGGACCGTGATGCGCGTACCCTGCTCGGCCTGGGGTTCCACCTCTACCGCAGCGTTGAGGTCGCGCAGCCGTTGCCGAATATTGGCCCAACCCCGCCCCGCCGACTGCGTAGGTACCTGGGTTAGCCCCCGTCCGTTGTCGCGCACCAACACCAGGAGGCATTCGGTGGTAGTGATAAACCGGATGCTGGCCTCCGTGGCGTGGGCATGCTTGATAATGTTATTCACCAACTCCACAATAATCAGTAGCAACTGGTACTGATCGCCCACTTTCAGCGGTAGCTCGTGGGGGGGCAGCAGCAAATAAAACTCCGTTTGGTGGGCCAGGTTTAGCGTGTCGATCAACTCCTGGAGCGTGGCCTGAAGGCCTTTTTTGGCAAATTCGGTGGGCATCAGGTTATTAACCACCTTCCGCACTTCGTCGTAGGCATTCTGCACCAACTGTTCAATCTGGCTCAGGCTGTTAGCATGATCCGGGCTTGCCTGCGCACCCCGGATCAACTGGCGAAGCGTGAGCAGCGAACTACCGATGCCATCGTGCATTTCAGAGGCCACCCGTTCGCGCTCAGTGGCCAGACCGCGCCACTCGGCAGCCTCAATAGCGGCGGCCTGCTCCTGTTCAAACCGTTTTTGCTGCCTGCGCTCCTCCCGAATGGTGTCGGCCATACCGAAGGTGAGAAACACAAACTCGAATACCGAACCAATATTGAGGGCGTATTGCACAAAAAACGACGGACTAACCAGCGCACCGGCCCGGTTGAATGAATGGATGAGAACGCCCAGAAACAGGGCTAGCGCCGCCAGAAAATAATACCGGGCGGGCTGGTTGCCCTGGTACCAGCTATAACCACCCAGAAAAATCACAAACGTGCCGCAGAGGGTACCCATGGCCGTGATGACCAGGTTTGGCGACACACCGGGGGGACGAACCACGCTCACCAGCCAGCTGAAGGCGGTCAGGCCAAGCAGCCCGTAGAGCAATTGCTGCTGACGGGGGGCCACCAGCCTGAGGTTGAGCACCGCATTGTAGAGTAGCAAAAAGCTGGCCGTGGCCACGGCAAAGGTGGTGCTGAGGGCGTAGTTGATAAGCCAGATGTTGCCCGGCCACAGGTAACGTACCCCCAAAAAATACCCCCGGTTCAGTTCATAAAGCAGGTAAGCGCCAATGTAGGTCGTCAGCAGCAGGTAATGCCGCCGGGGCGTAAACAGCAGCAACGTGAGGTGATACAAAAACACCGCCACCATAAACCCATAATATAGCCCCCAAAACAACCCCGACAGCTGTGTAGACCGCATAAACGCATCCTGTTGCCAGATGTTGAGCGGAATGATGACCTGCCCATGCGTAGAAACCAGCCGCAGATAAACCGTGTAGGATTCGCCCGGCGAAACCGGCAGGTGAAACACATACGTTGGCGCGTCTATTTCGCGCCCCGGACGCCCCAGCCAGTCGCCCCCGCGTTTGTGCATGACTTGCCCCGTTCGTTTCGAGCACACGTACAGGTCAACGGTGGCATAATTGCCAAAGGCCACGTCGAGCAGCCAGGGCTGTTTGCTGGCGCTGCGGTTGTTGAGGTCGAAACGCACCCAGTAGGCTGCCGTGGTAAATCCCCGGTTGATGATTCGCTGCTGACTGACCACAAACCGCCGCTGCATAGAGTCGGGCAGGATATCTTGCAGCGTCTGGAGCCGCTGGGCAGCATCTTCCAGCACGGCCACCTGTTGCCCAATCGGATAATGGTCTACCGATTCAATGAGCGTTACCTGGGCATAAGTGGCCTGTAGACACCCAAACAAGGCCCAGAAAAGCAGCAGCAGGTGGGTCAATCGGTTTGGGGTCATGGGGGGCACCGGCTGGTAAGAAACGAAAACGCAAGTATCGCCGCTACACGCATACCAGACAACCGTTTAAGCTACGATTCACCTCGCTGCTTTTGCCAGAAGCGCACTAGCAAAACACCCGGTTCGGACCGGCGGCTACTGCTACAAAAACCATAGCGGCTACTATTTCAGGCCCATTGGCCTTGCCGGAAATTTGTTTCACTCAGGCACAGAACAGCACGAGTTTCCCTGTCGGATTCAGGTACGTTCACACTGACAACCTCACCATGAAAACTTATCTTCTGTGGCTCACGATTTGGCTCGGTGCTGGCCTCTGCTTTGGGCAGAGCAGTAAGCTCGACGTGATTGTGAAAACCGATGGTAGCCGAATCGCCTGTCGGGTGCTTCGTGTCGGCAAAACGGCTATTCAATATCAACCGCTGAATAGTACCAAGCCCCTGTTTATCAGCAAAAATCGTGTTAGCAAACTACTGTATGGCCAGGTAACGACAGTCCCTGTGGCGGAGCCTGTTGTAAAGAAACCACCGTCAAGCCTGCCCAAAATAGACCAATCGCCCACGAAAAAGTCGGCTGAAGCACCACCTCCGTCTCGCCCACCCACACCCTCATTGTCAAAACAGGCTTCTACAGCACAGAGGTTTACGCTTCAGCTCAACGCCATGCCTGTTTACATGTTTGGCACGACCGAGTGGACCTCTGTCAAGGATGGTCTGGGTCATGCCATCGGGGTTGGTAGTACGGCTCAGTTCGATTATTTGCTGGCAAAAGACATCAGCATCGGTGCTGAACTAGGCTATGTGGCCTGGAACACGCAGATCAGCGCGGTGGCGAACAAGGGTGAGGAACCATTCTACACCTATCACAGCAAAGCAACTCAACTGCTTGGTATGGCGCACGTTCGGTTTATGCTGGACAAACGGTTTTACATCATGCCACAGGGGGGCATGAGCCTGCTCGACGTGCGGTTGAGTAACGACGAAGGTAGCGATGGATTCAGGGGTACACAAACGTGCTATGGCGGGGCGGTCGGTGGCTTGTTCAGGCTGAGCCGTGCCGTCAATCTGGATGCAAGCCTATTTTATCGGCACGCAACCGCCTCGAAAACCTTGCAGGACGAACGTTCTGTCACGCCTATGAAGTATGCCGGCCTTCGGCTTGGGCTGGGTTTTTCCTGGTAACTACCCAGCTAGTCCTTATTAATAACTTACAAACCAAACCATCCCGATGAACTTATCGACATACACTTTTTCACAGAAAGTGGCTGGGGCCGTTGTTCTGCTGCTGCTGTTATGGCACGTTCAGGTTGCCACCTCATCGAAAACCCGCCTGTCTGGGCCGTTTATGGCGAAACCCGGCCAACCCGGCTACGTCTGGGCCGATCTGAACAACGCCGACTCGCGGTTTTTCTGGGATCTGGCCGACCTCCGCTGGAAGGCCGGTATACCCCACCCCAACTTCCGGGCCGAGTCGGCAGAACAACTGGGCGAGTGGGTGCCGCAGCCGGGCTATACGTTTGTCAATAAAGCCCGCGACCTGACCGCAGTCTGGGTAGCGGGCCTGACGCACCCGCGCTATAAAGGCGTTTCTGACAAAACGGAAGGCACCTGGAAGCCCGAACCGGGGTATAAGTTTGTCTACAAAGACGGCGAGATTCTGGATGCCGTCTGGATGCCCAATGTCCGCGTCGATGAGTATAAGCTACTGACGCTCAGCCCACAGGGAAAGTACAAACCCTATCCGGGGTATCGGTTTTTGCAACCCGGTCAATCATTACAGTTGGTTTGGGTGCCGGGCATGGTTAACTACGACAACACGCGGCTCACGGCGGGCAATACGGAAGGCTCCTGGATCGAGGTACGTCGGGCGGTGGCGGTAGCAACCAGAGAAGTTGACTATGGCGGGAAAACATACGTTGAACGGGTCTTCCGCAACAAAACGCCCAAACTCGTCGACAAGCTCATTGACAAACTGTAGACACCTCATTACAGCGTACTAACTATCCACACCATTATCTACTGTCTATCCACACCATTTCTACTGTGATGAACGCTTCCCGACTCATTACGCTTGGGTTAACCATGTTGCTGGCGACCTGTACGTTCAAACGAGAACTGGTCGAGCCTGCCGAGGGTGACAATACCGTTAGCACGGGCTGGCTGGGCAACGAAAACCTAAGCAGCGTACCGGTAACGACCAACTTTGGGTTTTCGGCATCGGGCAACCTGCCCGCCTCTGTTGATCTGAGCCAGTACCTGCCGCCAATTGGCGATCAGGGCCAGTATGGCACCTGCGTGGCATGGGCCACGGCGTATTACGCTAAAACCATGATCGAGGGGCTGGCTTACAACTACACCAGTACGCAACTCGCTAATCGTTCATACCAGATTAGCCCCCGCGACTTGTTTACGTCGTTGCCAGATAGCAAAAAAGGAAAAAAGTGTGGCGGCACACTTTTCGATGATGCGATGAGCCTACTACAACAGCGAGGGGCCGCCACCCTCGCTACCGTCCCTTACACTAACCTTGGCGATTGCAGCGCGGCTACGGCCTCGGCCAGTTGGGCTACGGAGGCCGCCAAACACAAAATCAAAAGCTACCGCACCATCGACCCCAGCATCGCTACCATTAAACAGCAATTAGCCAACAAAGTCCCCGTTGTGCTCGGCGCGAAATTGTCTGACAACTTCATGACCTGGAACAGCGACAATGTACTATCGAGCAATACAACCTATACGCGGGTTGGTCAGCACGCCTATCACGCGCTGACTATTGTGGGTTACGACGACCGTAAGGGAGCCAACGGGGCCTTCAAAGTGGTGAACTCATGGAATACCAACTGGGGCAGCAAGGGCATTATCTGGATCGACTATAACTTCCTGCTCAACACGTTTGCCCAAAACGATGGTACAGGCAAGAAGGTACTGATGGTGATGACCGAAAACACAACCAAGCCAGACCCGCAGCCTACCCCGCAGCCCAACAAACCAACGGGCATCGACCTTGTTGCCTGGGTCTATGACGACTTCTCGACCTACACCCAAACGGGCAACCCCACAAGCCGGGGGTTAAGCATGAATATCTACAACGTGGGCAGCGGCGATGCTACACCCAGAGCACCCTGGAAGCTGTACTATATGTACTACAACGCCTACAACGCCAACGACTACGGCTTGCTGTTCTACAACACCCACACAACGCAGGGGCTGGGGGTCAACAAATACCAGTGCGTGGGCAACAATTGTAGCTACAACATCACCATACCGGCCTACAGCAACCTGTCGAAGGTGCTGTTCAACCACAACAATGGGGTTCAGGTCAATTACAACGTACCCGCCGCCCTGAATGGCTCGTACTACCTCGTACTGCTGGTTGACCCCGAAAACGCGCTCAACGACACTGACCCGGAAGACAACTATTTCTACACCACCAGCGATCCGATCCGTTTCAAAAATGGGTACGGTGCCCGGAAGGATGCTGAAAATGTGGCGTTTTCGTTTAAAAATTTGGTATCACCAATGGTAGGTAAAACCCAACGCAGGCAGTTTACTACGGCCGTTACGCCCACTAATCTGAACGCCTACTCACCCGAAGAGATCGCCGATTTTCTACGACAGGAGCAGAAAAACGGGGGGCTTAGCCGCAAGCTGGCTCAATCCGCTCAACAAACAAACCTGACCAATGCCCGCCCTTCGTCGCCCCACTAACCAGTTTGCACTACTGCTGCTGGTAATGGTGTCCATGGCCTGCTCGACAGCCAGCCTAACCGCGCCGACTAACCCGGCCCAACGGGTATTGACACAAGTGGCAAATAAGCAGGCGGTTCGAGTTGAGAACGTCACCTTCGACGACGATCTTGATTTCACAGCACTGACAGCTTACCCGGAGACTAAATCTGTTGCGCGGGTGTGGATCGAGGTGCCGCTATTTTTTAGCAATTGCACCTTCAACGGGCGGGTTGTGGCATTCCGGCAGCAGGGCGACACGACCATCCTGTGCCACTTTGGCCGCAACCTTACGTTTGTCAATTGCCGCTTCAACAACGACACCCGGTTTCAGTCGGTAAACGTAGTGGGCATCACGAGTTTCTCACAGTCGCACTTCAACCGTTCGGTGTCGTTTGAGGGGGCGCAGTTTGGGGCTGAGGCTTACTTCGACAACGCGCTGTTTGCCGCTGAAGCCCGCTTTCAGCAAGCCACTTTCGGGCAGATGGCCTCGTTCTGGAAATCAGTCTGGGCGGGCGTTGGGTACATGCAGGGGGCTACGTTTCGGGGTGATGCCCAGTTCAATCTCACCGATTTTCGGTCGAATCTGGATTTCTCGCTTTGCACCACCGACGGGCTGCTCAATTTCAACTACGCGCAGCTACAAGGCCGGGGCCGGTTTGACAATACCCGCTTTCGCCGCGCAGTCGACTTTAGCAAGGCTACGTTGGGTGAAGCTTATTTTGAGGAGGCTTATTTCGCCGACAAAGCTCTTTTTGTAGGGACAAGCTGTCAGATATTATCTTTTGAAAGGTTTTTTTTTCTGACGCAACATCCTGTCTTAGAACTAGATAAGACCAAACAGCCCACTATCCTAAGCCTCGCCGGAGCGAGGGTAGCTTCGGGCCATACCCCGATGCCCTGACCTGTCCGGTTCAGTCACTTTTTATACTGACGACTATGAAAAGATCTCTGTTTCTAATGCTCACCATTGGGCTGGCCATTGCCTGTCAGCGAGTGCCGCTGACGGGCCGGAAGCAATTTATTATGGTTGATAATGGTCAGTTGCTCTCTCTGAGTGCGGGCCAGTATAGAGACGTACTAAACAAAAGTCAGGTGATTCGCAGCGGTTCCGATTACCAAATGATTCAGCGAGTGGGCAATCGGCTGCGGATGGCAATGGAAACGTATCTCAAGAGCAACGGCTATGGTGATCGAATCAACGGGTTTCGATGGGAGTTCAACCTGATTCAAAACGACAAAGTGGTGAATGCCACCTGTTTGCCAGGCGGTAAGGTGGTGTTCTACACGGGAATCTTGCCTTATACGCAGACCGAATCGGGCGTGGCAACGGTGATGGGCCACGAAATTTCCCATGCCATTGCCGCTCACGGGGCCGAACGTCTAAGCGAATCGCTGCTTGCCAATGGGCTTTTAGAAAGCGGTCAGGCGCTCATCAATGATTTATCGCCCCCACAGAAGCGACAGGCTAACCTGTTGTTGTTACAGGCTGTTGGACTGGGTTATCAGTTAGGGCTGGCACTGCCTCACAGTCGGACGCATGAGTCGGAGGCCGACCACCTCGGCCTGATTTTCATGGCATTGGCGGGCTACGACCCCCAGCAAGCTGTTGTCTTCTGGCAGCGTATGGCTGATAGTGGTGGCTCAAAAGACCCCGAATTTTTGTCTACGCACCCATCTGACGAACGTCGGGTTCGGGATTTACAAAGAGAGATGCCCCAAGCCATGAAGTACTACACTGTGCCGAAAAATTTTGAAGAAGATTCAGCTATTGAAGCTGTAGATACACTTGACCTACCAGAGCCAGAAGAAGAGCTAGTAATCAACAAGGAAAAGAAATTAAAAAGGCCTACAACTTCGGCATCCTATAAAAACCGAATTAGAAAGGTTTCAACTCAAAGCACGCCTGGAAAACACAAACAAAAATCAACAGCAAAAAAGCGAGAGTAAGGCTAGTATGGGTAATTTTTTGAGGCTATAAAAAGAGGCAGAAACCGATGAGCGAACTTACTATACCAACTACCATTACGCATAAGTGGTATGACCGGACCTGGCTGATGATTATGCTCAGCTTATTTGTTTTTCCGTTTGGGCTATATGGTCTTTGGAAGAATAGGCGGCTGCACAAAGCCTGGAAGATTGTCGTGTCGGTGTTGTCTCCGGTCACTACTATAGTTACATTGTCTATCGGCGCATACCTGTACGGTCTGGCCCTTAGCACTATCTACGAGGCAGAGATTCAGTATGTTGAAGCAAGTTATAAATATAATCGGAAAGACTATAGAGGCGCCATTGCGGCCTACGATACACTCATTCTAAAACACCCAACCTACTCGGATGCGTATCTTATGCGGGGAAATTCGTATGACAGACTGGGCAATAAACGAAAGGCAATAATCGAGTACACACTAGCCATCCAATTCGATTCGAGTAATACATCTGCCTATTTCAACAGAGGCCTGCTGAACATTGAGTTAACAAGTTTTAAGGATGCCATTGGTGATTTCGACAAAGTGATTCAGTTTGATTCACTCGAAGCCAAAGCATTTTACTTCAGGGGATTATCAAACCGCGCCATCAACAACGTGACCGCAGCTTGCAACGACTTTAATACCGCCCAAAAACTAAAATATCCCGAAGCGGCTGATGCCTTGAAACAGTATTGCCATTAAGGCCTTCATCCTGATTCAATATGCCAATGTGGGGCATTAGCTATGCCGCGCCATAGATTTACACCGCTGCCGAGACGCAGACGTAGGTTGGGATGATGCCCGTGGCCTGAATGCGCAGGTCTACGTCCTGGGCGGGGGTGTTGCCGGTGAGGACAAGGGCCGTGTCGAACCCGAATTTGTTGCCACCCAGGATATCGCTTTTCAGGGTATCTCCCACCATCAGGATATCGCTTTTGGTAATGGGCATTCGGTCGCGCAATAGATCATACGCAAACATAAACAGCTGAGCGTCAGGCTTACCAAAGCGAATAAATTGCTTACCTACAATGCGCTCCAGCATATCGGCCACGGCCCCAATGGCCACCGCCACCTGACTACCCGCCACGGGATACGTAGCGTCGGTGTTGGCCACGATGACGGGAATATTGCGCCGACGGAGCAGGTTTACGGTCTTGTTGAGGTCGGTGTTCCAGTCGAAGCCTTCATCGTCGAGGAGTACAAGCGCGGTGATGTCGTCGGCGTGGTCGAGGTCTACGTCGGCAATGGGCAGGGCGTGGAGGTCAGCGTTTTCGATGTAATGCGCCGAGGTGTCGGTGCCCAGGTAGGCCACAGTGCCGTGGTTTACTTTCAACTGCAGATACTCCCGCGCCAGCATCCCCGACGACACGATGCAGTCGGCGGTGATTTGGGGCAGACCCAGCCGGGCGTAGGATTCAGCCAGTTGGTCGGGGCTACGCGAGGCGTCGTTGGTGAGGACGTAGAACGGTTTTTGCGCCGCCACCAGTTGCCCGATGGTCCGGTCTACGCCGGGGATGAGGCCGTGTGCATTTTTCAACACCCCGTAGGCATCGAAGAAAATGGCTTTGTACTGATCGAGAAGGTTGGCGAAGGGGGTCACGTTCTGTTTTGTGTTTACTGTCTTCCGTTTACTGTTGGCTGTCGCGCGAAGCTACGCCTGTATGGTACAGGGCGCAAAAAAAGCCCCCTATCCAACGGTGTTTACCATTGAACAGGGGGCTTTTTCTGCGCTCCTTTGGTTACTGTTTTTTGCCGGTACCTACTGCTGCGGGTGCGGGGGGCGTGGGCTTGTCGGCGAGGGCTTTTTTGGCTTTGGCGAAATCACCCGCCTTGATGAGAATCAGCTTGGCGGGGTCGATGTGTTTTTTCACCGCCGCGTTGATCTGGGCCGGGGTCAGCGCCTCGAATTTCTTGTCCAGGTCGGCGTCGAAAGCCATGGTCCGGTTCAGGTAGAGGTAGTTGTTGAGCGTGCCCGCCAGCGAGGGGTCCTGCGCCCGCGTCACCTGCCGCGACTGCAAAAAGCCCGATTTGGCCGCCGCTACCTCTTCGGCCGTGAAGCCGTCGGTGCGCACCTTGTCCAGCTCCTCGCGGAACGCTTTTTCCAGCCGGTCGGTGTTTTCCGGGTTGTACATAGCGTAGGTGGTAAAGTTGGCCGACTTGTCGAGCGAGCTGGCACTCAACTGCGACCCCACGCCGTAGCTGATACCTTCTTTCTGCCGAATGCGCGTGGCCAGCCGCGAGTTGAGGAAGCCGCCGCCCAGCATGTAGTTGCCCAGCACCAGGGCCGCGTAGTCGGGGTCGTCGTCGCGGAGGGGGAACATGTAGCCCGCCAGCAGCATGGCGTTGGCTTTATCGGGCGTTTCCAAAGCTATCGTCTCTGATTTCAAGGGCTTTACCTCGCTCACGATACGGCTGAAGGGCATCTTGGCCTTCCACGAGCCAAACTCGTCCATAATCACCTTACGCATGACGGGTTCGTCGAAATCACCCACAACGGAAACGGTGGCGTTTTGGGCACCGTAGAACTGCTGATGAAAGGTTTTCAGGTCTTCCAGTTTCGCTGCTTTCAACGCCGCCACCTGCTCATCGAAGGTCTGCGTGTAGCGCACGTCTTCTTTGTCGTACGGATTAATGGCGCGGCTGTAGGCGTTGCTGGCCTGCGCCATCGGCTCGGACCGCTGCGATTCGATACCCGCCAGTTGCTCCTGCCGCAGTTTGTCGAATTCGTCGGCACTGAAGACGGGGTTTTTAAGCACATCGGCCACCAGCCGCACCACGGCGGGCAGGTTTGCCTTGTCGGTTTTGATGATCACGTTGACGTTGTTACCACCACCGAAAAAGTCCACCTGCGCCTTCAATTTGTCGAGTTCGTCTTTGATCTGTTGGCGCGTGCGGGTGCTGGTGCCCTTGTTAAGCATATTGGCCGTGAGTTCGCTGACGGTGCCTTTGTTCATCAGGCTCTTGATGTCGCCGTAGCGGATGGTCATGCGGGCATTTACTTCGTTGCCTTTGGTGAGCTTGGGCAGCAGGGCCAGTTCAACGGTGTTGGGTTGCTCGATGCGCTTGGTCCGCCCGTCGATGTTGGCCGGTGAAGCGTCGAAGGCTTCACCCTGTGCCACCAGCGCCCGGCCCTTGTAGCCGCTCACCAGTGCCGCCACGTCGGGGGCTTCGGGTACCTCCGTGCGGTCGGGGGTGGCGTCGGGCATAAACAGGCCCACGGTGCGGTTGCTGGGTTTAAAGTATTGCTTGGCCACGCGCTGCACATCGGCGGGGGTCACTTTCTCCAGTTGGTCTCGGTAAATGAAGCCCAGCCGCCAGTCGCCGGTGGCGATGAACTCGCTCATGGCCAGGCCCACGCGGTCGGTGTTGCGAAACTGAAGCTCTACGTCTTTGAGCAGCTTGGCGCGGGCGCGGCCCACTTCTTCGGCAGAGGCCAGCGTGATCGAGGCCGAGTCGAGGGTGTTGAGCATGGCCGCTTTCGCCTCGTCGATAGACTTGTCTTTCAGCAGTTCGGTGGCGAAATACACGAAGCCCGGCTCTTTCAGGCTAAAGGTGTAGCCGTACTGGCTCGACGCTTTTTTGGTCTCGACCAGGTTCTTATACAGCCGCCCGGCGGGTTCGCTCGTGAGCAGTTCCACCAGCACGTCCATGGCGGCATAGTCGGGGTGCGAACCGGGCATAATGTGGTAGCCGGCGGCCACCACTTTGGTGTCGCCTACGCGGCGCAGCACCACGTTGCGCTCACCGTCCTGAATGGGTTCGATGGTGTGCGAATCGGTCAAGATACGCGCCGGACGGGGTATCGCGCCAAAATAATCGTTGACCAGGGCCAGCGTTTTGGCTTCATCTATCTTACCGGCCACCACCAGCACGGCGTTGTCGGGCTGGTAGTAGCGCTTGTAGAACGCCTGCAAGTTTTCGATGGGCACCCGCTCAATATCAGACCGGTTGCCGATGGTGCTTTTGCCGTAGTTGTGCCACAAGAACGCTGTGGCTACCACGCGCTCATTCAGCACGTTCTGCGGCGAGTTTTCGCCAATCTCAAACTCGTTGCGCACCACCGAAAACTCGGTTTCGAGGTCCGATTTCTTGATGAACGAGTTCACCATCCGGTCGCTTTCCAGGTCAAGCGCCCATTTCAGGTTCTCGTCGGTGGCGGCAAAAGTCTCGAAATAGTTGGTACGGTCTAGCCAGGTGGTGCCGTTGGGGCGGGCACCGTGGGCGGTAAGTTCCTGGGGCACGTTGGGGTGCTTGGTTGAGCCTTTGAAGACCATGTGCTCCAGCAGGTGGGCCATACCTGCCTCGCCCAACCCCTCATGCCGTGACCCCACCAGGTAGGTGATGTTGACGGTGACGGTAGGCTTCGATACGTCGGGATAGAGCAGCACTTTCAGGCCGTTTTTCAGCTGGTATTCCGTGATGCCTTCCACAGAAGCCCCTTTGGTGACGCCCGCCGGTAAAGCCGCTGGGGCAGCGGGTGTTTGGGCCAGGGCCAGCAGTGGCCCGCCCAGGGTGAGTGCCGCTGCAACGCTCCAGCGACAAAGTAGGTTGGGGTAGATGTTCATGAATACGATTTGGTTTTGCAGCAAAATACGCCAAATGGTTGCAAGTCTACCTTGCTATTTATCAACAGGCAGTACGTTATTACACCGTCGGTAATTTCCAGTCGTCGGCATAACGCGCCTTCACCATTTCAGTAGCTTTGGCATCGTCTACAACGGTTTGGGTAGCCTCGTTCCAGACCAGTTTCCGGCCCAGGCGGTAGGCCATATTGCCCAAATGCGCGTGCAGGGCCACATTTCGGCCCACCTCGGCGGGGGCGTTGGGTTGCTGCCGGTTGCGGATGCACTCCACAAAATTGCGGGTGTGGCGGTCCAGGTCGTTGCCATACATGCGCCGGGGTGGTTGGGCGGGCATGAGGTAGTTGCCATTATCGGCTTCGGGCAGCAGTTCCCAGCCGTCGCGGTCAACCACCAGCGTGCCCAGGTTGCCCACAAACGCCACGCCATGTTCCCGATTATACGGACCGCGCCCAATGCCAATGGCCTGTTCCCAGAGCAACGTAAAGTGGCCATAATCATAGACCGCCTGCATGGTGTCGGGGGTTTCACCGGCATGGTCGGGGAAGCCAAACCGCCCGCCCGACGCCATCACCGATTTGGGTGCGGTGACATTCATACCCCACAGCGCCATGTCGATCATGTGGGCACCCCAGTCGGTCATGAGGCCCCCGGCATAGTCCCAGAAATAGCGGAAACTGCCGTGAAACCGGTTGCGGTTGAAGGGTCGTTTGGGGGCCGGACCCAGCCACATGGCATAGTCAACGCCCGCGGGCACGGGTTCGTCGGGCAGCACGGGGAAGGTTTTTCCGTAGGGCATGTAAGCCCAGGTTTTCACCAGCCGCACGGTGCCCAGCTTCCCCGACCGGACCATATCGATGGCGGCTTTCCAGTGGTCGCCGCTGCGTTGCCATTGGCCCACCTGCACAATGCGATTATGCTTGCGGGCAGCGGCCACCATCAGGTTGCACTCTTCGATGGTGGTGGCCATGGGTTTTTCCACGTACACGTCTTTCCCCGCCTGGCAGGCCATAATGGTGGGCAGGCAGTGCCAATGGTCAGGCGTGCCGATCACTACAGCATCGATAGCCTTGTTTTCCAGCAGTTTACGAAAGTCATTATACAGCGTGGGCTTGCTGGCTATGGTGGTCTGAGCGGGTAGCTTTTCCAGTTCGGCGGCCCGTTTGGTTAGCACGTTCTGGTCTACGTCGCAAAGGGCCACGCAGCGCACACCGGGATTTTTCAGCATAGATGTGAGGTCGGCCCAACCCATGCTATTACCCCCAATGAGGCCCACAGAAATGGTATCGGCGGGGGCAACGGGCCGGGCTGAGGCACCAGCCAAACTGGCGGGTAAGAAGGCACCAGCGGCGGCTACCTGCGTAGACTGGCGAAGAAAACGACGACGGGATGAACGCATAAATGGTCGAGGGCTGGTACAAAGTGTAAAAGGTATCGCTTTTTGCCCACTACTCGTTGAGCGGTTTGTGCAAACCCCGCCCCGCGCAACTCAACGAAACTTGGTTTGGCGCTCGTGTAACAAATTGCGCAGCTTTACGGGCTAAAAATCAGTTATACCTGTACCGCCGCTCGATACCAGTTTGCGTTGCCGGTGGCCACTGACCAGTATTCCTATGACGATCCAATTTCACACCAGCCCCTACCCTGCCGAAACCACCATTTGGCCCGTGCTGAAAGGCCAACCCCTACCCGACGTAGCCGCCCCCGCTCAGGCCGATTTCAAGGCCGATCTGGCCGAAACGTGCCTGCTCTACGGCCCCGACGGGCGTAAGCACCTGCTGCTGGGGCTGGGCGAAAAACCGGGACAGCAGGACTTGCTAAAGGCCTTTCGGAAAGCGTTCTACACCTACAAAGCGAAGCTCAACAGTCAGGTGAGCCTGAGCCTGTCGGGCTTCGATGCCACGCAGGCCGAGGCTATTATGCTGGGCATCTACGGCGGGGGGTACAATCTAAAACTATACCAGACCACCCAGCCCGAAACAGCCCTGTTCTATACCGACACGGGCGTCTTGCATTTACAGCATACTGAAAGTGAACAGTTTACTCTTCAGCAAGCTACTCTACAGGCCCGTATCATCTGGGATGCGCAGCGCGACATGCTCGATCTGATGAATGCCCCGTCGAACTACAAAACGCCGCAAACCCTGGCCGACTGGGCCGTGGCGTCGGGGCGGCAGCATGACTATGGCGTCACGATTCTGGACCACGACGAGCTGGCCCGGCAGGGGTACAACGCGCTGCTGAGCGTGGGGCAGGGCAGCGAGAATCCGCCCCTGCTCATCATCTGCGACTACAACCCGGCCGACCGTACTGGCCCAACGGTGGGGCTGGTGGGCAAGGGCGTCACCTTCGATACGGGCGGGGTCTCGATTAAGCCGTCGGCGAACATGCATCTGATGAAAAGCGACATGGGCGGGGCGGCGGCGGTGTTGGGTACGGTGGAAGTGGCCGCCCGCCTGAAACTGCCTCTGCGCGTGGTGGGCATCGTGCCCGCCACCGAAAACGTCGTCGACGGTATGGCTACTAAACCCGGCGACGTCATTACGTCGTACCTGGGCAAGACCATCGAGATCATCGACACCGACGCCGAAGGTCGGGTGATCCTGGCCGACGGCCTGGGCCACATGGTGCGCCACATTCAGCCCGACGTCATGATTGACCTGGCGACCCTTACCGGCAACGTCATTGCGGCGCTGGGTTATCAGGCGGGGGGGCTGTTTACGGCCAACGACGACCTGGCGGCGCAACTGCTGGCGGCGGGCACCCAAACCGGCGAACGTCTCTGGCAGCTACCCCTCTGGGATGCTTACAAAGACGACATCACCTCAGACGTGGCCGACGTGAAAAACTACAGCGGCAAGCCCATCAACGGGGCCATTGCCGCCGCCAAATTCCTCGAAGCCTTCACCGACAACCACCCCGCCTGGGCGCACCTCGACATTGCCGGCATGGCCTTCGCCGACACCGAGTTTGGTCAGCAAAAAAACGCTACTGCCTTCGGAATCAGGCTGTTGATAGACTACCTGAAACTAGTTGGTGCTCGCGAAATATAGTGCGGAACAAGCACCTAGCAGGAACACAGTACATTAAGCTAGGTAGTGCCTTTAAGAAAAAAGTAGGCAAGAGCATACTTGCCCGGAAATGACCTGCCAATGTCAGCCTCATACAACGTGCATTCAGATTCAGACCTGGTCAGGCGGTTGGCGCTGGATGACCAGGCGGCGTTTGATGCATTGTATGAGCGTTATTTCGCGGCGCTGTTTAGCTATTCCGACGCCAAAACTGGCGACCATTATGCCGCGCAGGAAATTGTACAGGAACTGTTTATCAACCTCTGGCAGCACCGCCACCGATTGGCACTGACCGGGTCCATAAAAGCCTACCTCTTTACCTCAGCCAAGCACCTGGTGATCGACCAGTATCGGCGTACGGCCACCCGCAACCGTCATCAGGCGGCTTTCTCCGACCATCAGCTGCTGGCCGCCAACCTCATTGACGAACAGCTTGAAGCCGACGAACTGCAACAGACGTACGAACGGCTGCTGGCGCAACTGCCCGACAAGTGCCGCCGCGTATTCAGCCTGAGTCGGCAGGGCTATACCAACGCAGAAATCGCTAACCGGGAAGGCATTGCCGAAAAAACGGTAGAACAGCACATTACAAAAGCCCTGCGGATGCTGCGGCAGTATTTAACCAAGTCGGCCCTGGCAATGTTGCTTTTTTCATTATTCCACTAAAAATTTTCACTATACGCTAAGGGTTGCGTTAGGGGCGGTGCGTCTTATCAGCACTACCATCCCCCCGTATGCTGCATGAAACCCCTGCCTTTTCCACCCGACCTGCTCGACCGATACCGCACCAATACGGCCACCGACGACGAACGGCTGACTGTCGACGCCTGGTATGACACCCTGCCCGAAGACTCCGATTACCTGCGTTTACTGGACGCTGCCAGCCGTCGGCAACTTCAGGAACAAACGCTGGGAGCCATTCATACATCGCTGGGCCTGACCGGGGCCGGTCCGCAGCTTATCTCATTCCAGCCAAGGCCGAGCCGTTGGTATCGCCACCCCTGGTTTGTGGCGGCGGCTCTGGTAGTGCTCGTGGGCGGCTGGTGGGTTATCCAGCTAGCCAGAACAGGCAACCAGGCAACATCCGGGTCGGCTACGGCAGTAGTCACACCGGGCCACGACATAACGCCAAAACAGATTCGGTTCGTGAACCAGCAGTCGCGCATGGTGGCTCGGCACCTACCCGACGGAACGGTGGTCTGGCTGCACCCACAGGCCGACCTGAGCTATCCGGCGGTGTTCGCCGATGACCGGCGCAACGTGACGTTTTCGGGAGAAGGGTTCTTTGACGTGGCCAAAAATCCGCATCGTCCGTTTCTGATTCAGAGCGGCCCGATGCAGATCAAAGTGCTGGGCACGAGTTTCAACGTGCGGGCCACCCCGCACCAGGCCATCTTTGAGGTGGCCGTGGTCACGGGCCGTGTACTGGTACGGACAACGCCGTCGGCGGGCCGAAAAAAGACCGACCCCGTGCTGCTGCTACCCCGGCAAGAAGTTCTTTACAACCTCAGCAGTAACCAGTTAACCCGCTACAGCCTGCCCGCCAACAGCCGCCGCCCTATCTACGAACCGGTCTCGGTGGCGTTCGCCAATGCGCCCATGAACGCGGTGGTAGACCAACTGGAGGCCCGGTTCAACGTCCGTATTCAGGTGGCCAACGCCGCCATCAACGCCTGTAAGCTCACGGCTGATTTTACCAACCAGTCGCTGCCGGCCATTCTGGAACTGCTCTGCACCTCGCTCGATGCCACCTACACCATGGCCGGCGATACCGTCATCATCACCGGCGAAGGTTGCCAGTGATGTAAAAAAGGGGGCCGACCGTGTACCACCACGACCGGCCCCGGCAACGTACCCCGCTGGCCGCGTACCACCGCACCAATGGGCATTTGGGTTTCATGTGCTACCATAAAACGAGTAAAACTATGTCTTTTCTACCAAACACGACACCGGCGTTCCGGCGAATCATCATGCGGGTGGGTCTGCTTCAATGGTTGTTTGTTGTGCTGATGTCGGGCGCGGGCATGGCCCGCAACGGGCTGGCCCAACCGGTGCTGGACAGACCCGTGTCGGTGCGGCTTAGTAATATGCCGCTCCAGGACGCCATCAGCCAATTACAAACTCAGGCGCAAGTTCGATTTGTGTATACGTCGCGCATTCCGCTAACGGAGCGTGTCACACTCGTGGCCCAGGGTGAACTGCTGGTATCGGTGCTAAACCGGCTGCTGAATCCGTTGCGTATCAATTACAAAGTCATCAACGAGCAGATCGTGCTGTCGCGGCAGGTTGTCGGCCTGTCTGCTATCAACCCCACCTTGCTAAAGACATTATCGGCGGGTACGTTACCGGTAGCTGACGTGCTCGTTAAAGGGCGGGTGACGGACAGCGAAAAAGGCGAGGGACTGCCCGGCGTGAGTGTGGTCGTCAAAGGCTCATCACGCGGCACCACCACCGACAGCGATGGCAATTACCAGCTCAGCGTGGCCAACGACAGGACGGTACTGGCGTTCAGTTTTGTGGGCTACGAAGGGCAGGAGGTCACAGTCGGCAACCGAACCGTGCTGAACGTTGAGCTGAAACCGGACAACAAATCGCTGAAGGAGCTGGTGGTAGTGGGCTACGGCACCCAACAGCGGGCCAACGTGACGGGTGCCATTGGCTCCATCAAAACGGCTGACATCAACAACATCACCACCGCCAACTCGTCGGCGCTGATTCAGGGCAAGGTGGCGGGGGTGCGGGTAGAGAATGCGGGCGGTGCGCCGGGGGCCGGGGTCAACGTGATTGTGCGCGGCACCGGCACCTTTGGCAACGACCAGCCGCTGTACGTGATTGATGGCAACATTACCACGTCTATGGATTTTCTGAACCCGAACGACATTGCCGGGATAGAAATCCTGAAAGATGCGTCAGCAGCGGCCATCTATGGCAACCGGGCGGCCAACGGCGTGGTGCTGGTGACCACCAAACAAGGCAGTACGGGCGCCACCAAAATCAATTTCAGCGCCAAAGGCGGCATTCAGGGGCCAACCAACCGGCTCAAGTTTATGAACGCCCGACAGTATGCCGACTACATCAATCAGGCCGCCGACAACGACGGGCAACCCCGCGCCCCGGCCAACACAACCGCCTTTGACCCCACCATCGACACCGACTGGCAGAAGCTGTCTATCGGCAGCGCCGCCCCGGTGCAGGATTATAGCCTGAACCTCTCTGGTGGCAACGAAAACGCGAAATTCTACATCTCCGGGCAGTATTTCGACCAACAGGGCATTGTGGTTAACTCTGGTTTCAAGCGGTATAATCTCCGGGCCAACTCCACCTTCACCAAGGGCCGGTTCCGGCTCACGGAGGCTCTGTCGCTGTCGCGGGCAATCAACACGCCCAACGTATGGTGGGGCCGAGAACGGGGCGAGATTCCGACGATTCCGGTGTATAACCCCAAAAACGACGGCGGTTTTGCTGGCATCGACCCCGTTTTCAACGGCTTGCCGCGGGGTATCAACTGGTATGGCCTGTCGTTTCTGAACGAAAACCGGCAGACCAACGACCAGATGCTCGGCAGTATCGGGGCCGAATATGAGCTGATCGACGGGCTGCGGTACAAACTCAACCTCGGCCTCGACTACACGGTGGGCAACGCGTTCAGCTACCTCCCCACGTTCTTTTTCAGCACCTCGCAGGAAGCCTTCAACAATGTCTCGCGCCTGGATGAGGTCAACATCCGGGGCCTGGGTACGCTGATCGAACACACGCTGAGCTACGGCAAAACGTTCGGTAAACATACGATTGATGCCCTGGCCGGTTATACGCAGCAGGTCAACGAATTTCGGTCACTGGGCGCTACCGGGGCCGATTTTCCCACAAATTCGCTGCGCGTGATCGACGCCTCGACGGTGCGGGTCAATGCCACCGGCGACATTCAGCGGAACGTGTTGCAGTCTATCCTGGGGCGAATCAACTACAACTACGCCGGCAAATACCTGCTTTCGGCCACCATCCGGCGCGATGGTTCGTCGCGGTTTGCGCCGCAGAACCGGTTTGGCACCTTTCCGTCGGTGTCGGCAGGCTGGCGCCTCAGCGAAGAATCGTTCTTCCCCAAGAACAGCATCCTTAACGATGCCAAACTGCGGGCCAGCTACGGCGTGCTGGGGTCGCAGAACATCGGCAACTACGTCACCACCAGCGTATTGAACATCAACGCCAGCTACTTCTTTGCCGGGGGTGTACAGCCCGGCACCGCCCTAACCAATTTCGCCAACCCGAACGTGGTATGGGAAACCAGCAAAACCACCGACATCGGCACCGACCTGAGTTTCCTCAACGGCATGTTTACGGTGGTGATGGATTACTACGACCGCCGCTCGGAAGGTATCCTGACCAACTTACCCATCCCCACGTCGGGGGGCGTAGGGGCCAGCATTGTCAAGAATGCCGCCACGATCCGCAACCAGGGGTTTGAGTTTGCCGGAACCTACAACCACCGCCCGGGCGATAACGGCCTGAAATACAGCATCACGGCCAATTTCAGCACCATCCGAAACCGCGTTTTGGCGCTCGGCGAAGGCGTCAGCCCCATCAACGGCGGCAACTTTACGCAGGAAACCTTGCAGGCCACCCGCACCGACGTGGGGCAGCCGGTAGGTAGCTTCTACGGCTTTGTGGTTGATGGGATCTACAACACCCAGGACCAGATTACCGCCGACGGACGGACCAACGTGCGTCCCGGCGATTTTCGCTACAAAGACCTCTCAGGCGACGGCAAGCTCAATAACGATGACCGTACGTACCTCGGCAGCCCAATCCCCAAGTTCGAGTACGGGGCCATTTTCAATGCCTCCTGGCGCGGTTTCGACCTCAGTATGTTTGTGCAGGGCGTACAGGGCAACAAGATCTGGAACGCCAATAAATTCAAGCACCTGCTGGACTTTGGCGGAGACAAACTGCTGATCGGCACCGCGGCATGGACACCCACCAACACCAACACCGACATTCCGCGCGCCACCTTGTCCGACCCGGCCAACAACCGGCGGGCCTCGTCTTTCTACGTAGAAAACGGCTCGTACCTGCGGCTGAAAAGTATGCAGATCGGCTACACCCTACCCGCCACTTTCGTCAAAAAAATGCAGCTGTCGGGGGCGCGGGTGTACCTACAGGGCCAGAATCTGCTGACGGCCACAGCCTATACGGGCTACGACCCGGAGATTGGTCGCGGGGGCAGTCCAACGCAGGCAGCGGGCCTGTTTGGCGCGGGCGTCGACGTGGGCATCTACCCCCAGGCGCGGAGTTTCTTTGCCGGTATTGACATCACTTTCTAACAACCGATACGATCATGCTTTCGATAAAACCAACCAAGGCAACCCGGTTTGTCAGCCGGGCAATCACCCTGTCGGCTCTGTTGCTGACATCTACCGTGCTAACCGATTGCAGCGAGAAAGCCCTCGACGTGCCCAATCCCAATCAGCTTAGCCCCAGCATATTCTGGCGCAATGCCACCGACGCCGAGAAAGGCCTGGTGGCTACCTACGGTCCGCTGACCACCATTCAGGGTTGGGGCCGGATGTTGGGCGCTATCCTGACCACCCTGCGGGGCGACGACGTGAACCCCTACCCGGCGCAGGAGGTCAATGACGTGGGCACGTTTGCCGTAGCGGCTACCGACGGTCGGGTGGCCGAGGGCTGGGGTGAACTGAACGCGGTGGTAGCACGCGCCAATCAGGTGCTGGCCAACGTGCCGGCTATTCAGATGGACGAAACCCGCAAAAAGCAGATTCTGGGCGAGGCCTATTTCCTGCGTGCCCTGGCGCACTTCTACCTGCTCAACATGTGGGGCAACATTCCGCTGATTACCAAGCCCGTCAATACGCTGGACGATATTCTGGTGCCGCAGGCCGCCCCTGCCCAGGTGTGG
Organism: Fibrella aquatilis; assembly: GCF_017353255.1. GTDB lineage: Bacteria > Bacteroidota > Bacteroidia > Cytophagales > Spirosomataceae > Fibrella > Fibrella aquatilis. The sequence goes on from NZ_JAFMYU010000023.1 coordinate 60,718, forward strand.
GAAAGCATTAAATCAGACCTGAAACTGGCGCAAACCAACCTGCCCGCCCAGGCCAAAGACGTGGGCCGGGCCACGTCGGGGGCAGCCACAGCCCTGTTGGGCAAGGCGTATCTGTACACCAAAGACTGGGCCGCCGCCACCGCCGAGTTTAAGAAGATCGTGGATGGCAATACCTATAAACTCGTGCCCAATTACCAGGACAACTTTTTGGCCACGACCAACAACAACGCCGAGTCTATTTTCGAACTCCAGTACCAGAACTCGACCACCGGCAACTGGGGTCCCAGTGGTACGCCAAACCCCTGGCGGGGGCAAGCTTGGGAACCCGATATTGCCCCCAAAGGCTACACCAGTCAGGCGGGCACCACCATCAATCGCTGGGTGTATGACCTGTTTTTGAAGGAGAAAACGACCACCGGTGCCATTGACCCCCGCGCTTTTGCTACCATGGTCTGGAACTATCCCGGTGCCAAGGTGTATCAGGACGATTTCACGAAGGCGTTTAACGGCACCGACCAAAACAACGTCTGGGTGCGGAAATACCTCAACTTCGACCGGACCAGTTCGCTTACGCCCGGTAGCTGGGCCTACGCCACCAACAACCGTCGGCTGATTCGCCTGGGCGACGTGCTGCTGATGTATGCCGAAGCCGAAAACGAAGCCAACGGCCCTACACCAGCCGCCTATGCCGCCCTTAACCGGGTGCGGGCACGGGCCACCATGCCCCTTATCGCAACGGGTCTGAGCAAAGAGGCTTTTCGGGAGGCGGTACGGACCGAACGGGTGCTGGAACTGACCGCCGAGGGCGACCGGTTTCTGGACTTGCTGCGCTGGGGTACGGTGGCCGACGTGTTCACCAAAAACCGGGCCTTGCGCTCGAATAGCGGCGGGCAGTTTCAGGCCAACAAAAACGAGTACCTGCCCATCCCGCAGAACGACATCAACACCAACCTCAAACTCAAACAGAATCCGGGTTATTGATCGCGCCACCCATGAAGCCAACGCCGTTGCTCAACCGCCTGTGGATGGCCCTGCAAAAATGCCTGTGGCTGAAGCAGTTGTGCACAGGTGGCGTAGTGCTGCTGTTGGTTGACACGTGCCAGACAGGCCCCAGACAAGCCCCGCTTTTTGCCATGCTCGATGCGGGGCATACCGGGCTGACCTTTGCCAACACCATTACCGAAAGCGACTCGGTAAATGTGCTCAACTACTACTATTGCTACAATGGCGGGGGCGTGGCCGTGGGCGATTTCAACAACGACGGGCGGCCCGACTTGTTTTTTGGTGGCAACATGGTCTCTTCAACGCTCTACCTGAACGAGGGCAACCTGCGCTTCCGCGACGTGACCCAGACGGCCCGGCTCACCACCACCGACTGGGTCATGGGCGTGTCGGTAGTAGACGTCAATAACGACGGCTGGCTCGACGTCTACCTGAACGTGGCCGGGCCGGAGCGGGCCATTCGGGGACACAACCGGCTGTTTATCAATGGCGGGCTGGGCAAAACGGGCGTTCCGGTGTTTACGGAACAAGCCGCCGCGTATGGCCTAGCGGCGGAGTCGTTCAACGTACAGTCGGCATTTTTCGACTACGACCGCGACGGCGATCTGGACATGTATTTGATGACGAACCAGGTCAACGGCGTGGACAAAAACATGGTTGTCCCGCCCGGTTATCCCGTCACGCGGGGAGCCACCACCGACCGGCTGTATGAAAATCTGGGCGTGTCTGACTCGCTGGGGCATCCGGTTTTTGTGGACGTGTCGGCCCGCGTCGGCATCAGGCACGAGGGCTACGGCCTGGGGCTGAGCATTGCCGACCTGAACGCCGATGGCTGGCCGGATATCTACGTGGCCAATGATTTCATGACCAACGACCACCTGTATATCAACCAGCCTGACAAAGCGGGCAAACGGGTGTTTACGGACCAATGCCAGACGGGGCAGCGGCACCAGAGTTACAACGGCATGGGCGTCGACGTGGCCGACATCAACAACGATGCTTGGCCCGACGTGCTGGTTGTCGATATGCTGCCGCAGACCAACCAACGGCGCAAAACCACTATTGCGGGCATGAACTACGAGAAATTTCTGCTCGAATCGCAGGCGGGTTACGTGCCGCAGTTTATGCGAAACACGCTGCAACTCAACCGGGGTAACGGCCCGGCAGGGGTGCAGTTTTCCGACATCGGGCAGTTGGCGGGTGTGCACGCCACCGACTGGAGCTGGGGACCCCTGCTGGCCGATTTCGACAACGACGGGCTGCGGGATTTGTACATTACCAACGGGTTTGTCAAGAACATCACCGACCTAGATTTTGCCAACTACCAGGCTGCCGAAACTATGTTTGGCTCCCAACAGGTCCGCAATGATCAGCAGCAGGCACTAACCAAACGACTCACCGGCGTCAGCGTCTCGAACTACGTATTCCGCAACACCGGCCAACTGACGTTTACGGACGAAACCGAAAACTGGGGCATCAACAGGCCATCCTATTCAAACGGAGCCGTGTACGCCGACCTGGATAGCGATGGCGACCTGGACCTGGTGACCAGCAATATCAATGAACCGGCCTATCTCTACGAAAACCGGGCAAACAAACGCCCCGACGCCGCTACGTTTCTGACCATCAAGCTGTTGGGCAGCCCGCAGAATCGGCAGGGAATTGGCAGCACCGTCACCGTCTATGCTGGCAACCGGAGCCAAACCGTCTACGCCTCACCCGTGCGGGGGTATTTGTCGAGCATCGACACACCGCTACACATAGGCATGGGCCGGGCACGCCGGGCCGATTCGGTGGCGGTGGTTTGGCCCGATGGTTGGCGACAAGTGCTGAAAAACGTCAAAACCAACCAGCAGCTCACGCTCAGTTACAGGAACCGGTCGGCGAAAACCGCCCCTGTCCCGTCAGAAACGCCGCTATTTGTGGTGGCCAACAACGCGCTGGGTATTCACTGTAAACACGTAGAAAACCGGCATAACGACTTCGTTGAAAACCCGCTGCTGCTTCGACAATACGACCGTGGCGGCCCGGCCCTGGCCGTGGGGGATGTGGATGGCCGACAGGGTGACGACTTTTTTGTGGGCGGCTCGGCGGGGCAACCGGGCCTGTTGTTTCGGCAGCAGGCCAACGGCCGGTTTATCGGCGCGGCCATTAACCAGCCCGAAGCCCGGTGCGAAGATGCCGGGGCCTTGTTTTTCGATGCCGACAACGACGGAGACACCGACTTGTATGTGGCCAGTGGCGGCAGCGAATTCAAACCCGAATCGGCTGATTACCAGGACCGGCTGTACCTGAACAACGCCGCCCGCCAACCCGGCAACGCATCGTTCACCCTGGCGCCCAACGCCCTGCCGGCTATGCGCACCAGCAAAAGTTGCGTGGTCGGGGCCGACTATGACCACGACGGCGACATCGACCTGTTTGTGGGGGGACGTTACCAACCAGGGGCGTATCCGGACGCTCCCCGCAGCTATCTCCTGCAAAACAACGGCGGCACCTTCCAGGATGTCACGGCGCAAACCGCCCCCGATTTGGTACGCCCAGGCATGGTGAGCGGGGCCGTCTGGACTGACGTTGACAACGATGGCTGGACCGACCTGATCTGCGTGGGCGAATGGATGCCGATTACGTTCTTCCAGAATCGGCACGGGCGGCTGGTGAACGTAACCGGGCAGACCGGCCTGGGCGACAGTCGGGGCTGGTGGAACAGTATTCTGCCCGTTGATATTGACCGCGACGGCGACATGGATTACGTAGTTGGCAATGCCGGCACCAACCTGGACTACGCCCCCAAACCCGGCCAGCCCCTGGCACTCCTAGCCGGTGATTTCGACCACAACAAACGCACCAAACCCATTGTCTTTCAGTATGTTCTGACGGCAAACGGCACCCGCGAACAGGCGCCGTTTGCCGGGCGCGACGACCTGCTGAAACAGTGGGTGGGCCTGCGGGGCCGCTTCCTGGACTATGCCAGCTATGGCGAAACAACGCTGGCTCAACTGCTGACGAACACTAAGCCGACAGAACATACCAACCTCACGGCCAGCACCTTCGAGACGTCAATTATAGAAAATCTGGGCGGGGGGCGGTTTAAGCGCCGGGCCTTGCCAGCGGAAGCGCAATTCTCAGCCACATTTGGCATCCTGGCCGACGACTTCACCGGCGACGGGTTGCCCGACCTATTGCTGACGGGCAACAACCACGCTGGCGAAGTGCTCTATGGCTGGGCCGATGCCTCGTTAGGGGTGTTGCTGGCGGGCGACGGACGGGGCCATTTCCGGGCCGTATCGCCCCCCCATAGCGGCTTGTTCCTGGCCAACGACCACCGGAGTCTGGCGCAGCTACGCACTAACCGGGGCCGGGCGGTGGTGCTGGCCGCGGCCAACGCCGACAGCCTGGTGGCACTGGTGCAGACCCAGCCTACCGGTGGTCGGGTGCTGACGGCCCGCCCACTAGATGCCTACGCCCTGCTGCAACACACCGACGGACGCACCAGTCGCCACGAGTTTTCGTACGGGGTCGGTTACCTGACCCAGTCGGCGCGGTCGCTGACGGTGCCGGACAAGGTGCGCACCATAACCATTGCTGATACCCGGGGCAACCGGCGCGTTGTTCCGACTACTGATTTACCACGAATTAATCCTTAGAAGACCGATGAAATCAACCCGCTTAATAGCCGTGCTCCTGCTGTTTTCTGTTGGCCTGTGCGCGGCTCAAACCCCGGCTGTTCGCTACGACACCACGCAGGCTTCCATTGACAAACACCCCGTGCCGACCTGGTTTAACGATGCCAAGCTGGGCATCTTCATCCACTGGGGGTTGTATTCGGTGCCGGGTTGGGCCAAAGGCACCAAAAAACCCTTGCAGGAGATTCTGGCCAAGACCGCCGGCGAAGAATGGTTTGCCAACAACCCCTACGCCGAATGGTACCTTAACTCGCTTAAAATTGACGGCAGCAGCACCCAGCAACACCACAAGGCAACCTATGGCGACACGTTCAGCTATGATGATTTCGTGCCGGTGTTCAACCGCGAGATCAAGCAGTGGAACCCCGACCAGTGGGCCAAACTCTTCAAAGACATTGGGGCTAAGTACGTGGTGCTGACCACTAAACACCACGACGGCTTTTTGCTCTGGCCCAGCCGCACCCCCAACCCATCGAAGAAAAACTACCAGGCGAGCCGCGACATTGTGGGCGAACTGTCAGCCGCAGTAACCGGGCAGGGTCTGAAAATGGGTCTGTACTACTCCAGCGGATTAGACTGGACGTTTAACCCTAAAACGATCAAAAATTTCCCCGACCTGTTCCAGGCTACGCCCCAGCAATCCGACTACGTGGCGTACCTGGGCAACCACTGGCGCGAACTCACCGAACGCTACAACCCAGCCGTACTATGGGCTGACATTGGCAGCCCGAAAGCGTATAACCCGGTGCCGGTGATTGCCGAGTTTTACAACAAAAACCCGGAGGGCGTAGTCAACAACAGGCATACGTTTGAGTTTGCCGCGCCCAAAGCCAAACCAGCCGTTCATTACGATTTCACCACGCCCGAATACCAGGTGCTCGACACGATTAACACCAAGAAGTGGGAAACGTGTCGGGGTATCGGGCTGTCGTTTGGCTACAACCAAACCGAGGATGCCGCCACGTTTCTGTCGGTCGATGCCCTGGTGGACTCCTTCGTGGATATTGTGAGCAAAAACGGCAACCTGCTGCTCAACGTCGGTCCCGAAGCCAACGGCACTATTCCGGAGGGGCAGCTAAGTCGGCTGAGGGGTTTGGGTGCGTGGCTGAAAGCCAACGGAGAGGCCATCTACGCCACCCGACCCTGGACGCAGGCCGCCGCCAAAACGACCGATGGTGGGCGCGTCAGGTTCACTACCAAAGCCGGTAAGTTGTACATGGTGTTGCTCGACGAGCCGGTGGGCAAACGCGTCACCATTGCCGACTTGCCGCTGGGTGCGGTTAAAACCGTAACCGAACTGAGTAGCGGAAAACCCGTGAAACACACGCTAACCAACCGAACGCTGACACTTATCCTACCTGCCAGCCAACCCAAAGCCGTTGCTTATGCATTCTCATTGGTCGAGTGAAGCCCGATCTCTTAACTCTATTGCCGACGCGGTTACCACGTTTTGAATGACCACACGAATGATATATAGGACTATTAACTAGCTTTTTGCGGCTATTTTAGCCAAATATATTGACAGACATTTGTGGTGTGCTAAACGTAAACGCGCTCATAGCTTTTGCTTGAGCCACCAACAAATGACCAATGTCTCGTCAACAGCAACTAATACAGGGCACCATAACGGATCTGAGGCACCGTCGCTCTTGCCAGCGGGTTTCACAGAGGCCACTGTGGCCGTCAATGGTATACGGATCCATTACGTACTGGGTGGTCAGGGTGAGCCGCTGGTGCTTGTACACGGCTGGCCCCAGACCTGGTACGCGTGGCACCGGCTAATGCCCGCGCTGGCAGCGCACTATACGGTTATTGTGCCCGACCTGCGGGGGGCGGGCCTCTCCGATAAACCCGCCCCCGCCATGGGCTACGACGCCTATACCCTGGCCGACGACCTACACCAACTCGTGCAGCAGCTGGGCTTCTCAAGCATTCGGCTGGTGGGTCATGATATTGGGGCCATGGTGGCCTACGCCTACGCCGCTACCCATCCCACCGAGGTATACCGGCTGGGTCTTTTCGACGGCCCGCTGCTGGGCGTTGGCCCGCAGTTGCCCCCACGGCCCGGCATTTGGCACCCTGGCTTTCACATGACGCCAGCACTGCCCGAACTACTCACGGCAGGCCGGGAGCGCGACTACCTAACCTATTTCTTTACTCACTTTGCCTACGACAAAACCGCTTTCTCGACGGCCGAAGTAGATGAGTTCGTGCGGGCCTACTCGGCTCCGGGTGCTATGAGCGCAGGTTTCGAGTGGTACCGGGCCTTTCCCGCAACCGCAGCCCGCAACCAGGTGAGCGCTCAAACTAAATTGGCTATGCCCGTTTTAGCCCTGGGCGGGCAGCATTCGGCCGGTCCAACCATTGTAGCCACGGTACAGGCAGTGGCCGATGATGTGCGCGGGGGTAGCGTACCCAATGCCGGGCACTGGCTGGCGGAAGAAAATCCGGCTTACCTGCTAGACCAACTCATTGCATTTCTGTAAATGGGTGGGCAAACAAGCCTATCTACCTTCATAACGTATCACCCAATTAAAGGGCTGCTGACTAGTCAGTTGCTCCTTCAAGCATGAAAAATATCATTTTAGTGGCCGGTGCTACCGGAAACTTAGGCGGCCGAATTGTTCGTCAACTTCTTAACCGGGGCGCCGTTGTACGCGCTATCGTTCGGTCTAGTGCCAACGCATCAACCGTACATGAGCTACGGCAACTTGGTGTAGACATCGTTGTGACCGAGTTGACAGATCTCCAGGGGCTTACTCAGGCTTGCCAAGATGTTGCCTGTGTGGTATCGGCCGTGCAGGGGCTACATGATGTAATCATTGATGCACAAGGCCTGCTACTCCAGGCGGCTATAGCGGCTAACGTGCCCCGGTTTATTCCGTCCGACTTTTGTAGTGACTTCGTACCGCTGCCGGCGGGTGAGAATCGCAATTTTGACCTCCGTCGTGACTTTAAAAAAATTATCGATGCGGCCCCCATCCAGGCAACGTCCATTTTCAACGGTGCTTTTGCCGAGGTGCTCACCTACAACGTTCCGCTGCTAAACCAAAAAGACAAAACGGTGGGGTATTGGGGCCGTGCCGACTGGGCTATCGACTTCACCACTATGGCCAGCACGGCGGCTTTTACGGCAATGGCGGCATTAGATACGGCCACACCCCGGCTCCTGAAGATTGCCGATTTTCAGATCAGTCCAGTTCAATTAGCAACCCTAACGGGCCAAGTGCTGGGTACGCCCTACCAACTGGTTAACAGAGGCAGTCTGGAAGCATTATCCAATTACAACAAGAAAGAGCGGGCCGCCCATCCCGAAGGCGAACAACAACAGTATCCTGCCTGGCAACAGAGTCAGTATCTGCATAGTATGTTTAGCGTTCAATTCGACCAAGTAGACAACGCACGCTATCCGGCTCTTACCTGGACGAGCGCCGCTGACCTACTGGCCACGCTTAGATAACGTTGGTTGTCAGCTTATGCTTTTTGAATTCCTACCCGATGAGCTTGATTTTATGAACCGCTTTGCGGCCAGGCTCAACACACCCGTTATTGATAATACCCTGACCATTCCCGAGTCGGTAGGGAGTGGTCAGGTAAAATACGTTAACCTATACCCCGACTTTAACCTAATTATTCATGCCTACACCTTAAACGAAGAATTGATAATCAAACGGTTAGCACCCGAAAAGCCGGAAGACACAATCAATTTTTTATTTAACATCAATCAGGACCTGTCGACACTAAAAGACCCGAAAGCGTCGTCGATAAATAATGAGCTGGCGATCCGGATTATCTCACATGACCTGGCATCTGACATTCGTTTTCCCCACACTCGTCGATTAATTACGTGGTCATTAGTACCAAGCGGCAAACGCTTGAGGCACTTCTGAACATCACACAACCCAACACGGTTGTACAGACTATACTGACAAAGAACAGCAGTTTTCTCTTTTACGAAAACCTGAGTCTAAGCTTCCAGAAAATACTAAAGCAATTAACTGACGGTCAGGAAGATAACCCACTAATCAGCCTGCATTATAGAATTAAAATTCAGGAGTTAATCTACCTGGTTTTTAACCAATTAATGAAACGACAAACCAGCCAGCATAGCACTATCAACAAAGCCGACATCGACAAAATTTTCTTGGTGCGACAGTTGATAGTGTCCGATTTAAGTAGCCCCCCTTCGCTGAAAAACCTCTCTACAGTATGCGGATTGAGTGTGACCAAGATGGCCGGTTTATTTAGTCAAATATTTGGCGATACGATTTACAATTACTACCAAACCATTCGGATGGAAAAAGCGGCCAGTTTATTAAAAATGGGTGCACACTCGGTGTCAGAAACGGGTTATCAGTTGGGCTTCGTTAATTTGAGTCATTTCACCAGGGTTTTCGAAAAACACTACGGCGTAAAGCCAAAAAAATATTCGTTCGGTGAGTCAGCTTAATACCTAGTTATTTAACTCATACTTCTATCTGGTCAGCAGTGTATTTTTCGTGGACAATACGCACTTTGCCGGTATCATGCTTTTCATACTTGTTGAAAAAAAGTTAATGCTAACCAAACCATGGAGTCTACTCCACGATTTTCCTAGAAATACAACACCCGGTTCTACCGTCAGGTAGAATCTGGTGTTATACGTGACGTGTTCATAGGGCACTATATAGATCCTTATGCCATGAACCCCAGCGGATTGGCCGAGCCGCTGATATTGTAGAACCGCGAGATATTAGGCAGCACCAGGGGCAGATCGGACTTTGACACGCCCATCCAGATGGCCAGTTCCGCCGCCATCTGATCCACCGACGTAGTTGGAATCAGGCGACCCCGGCCCGTATCAAGCGAGTTGTTCTGAAACAAGTCTGGGTAGGTACCGTAGATTTTCTGGCCGTTGACGGCCCCACCCACCATAAACTGGTTGCCCCCCCAGGCGTGGTCCGAGCCTTTGGCATTGGAGGTCAGGCTGCGACCAAACTCCGAGGCTGAAAACAGGGTCACGTTGTTCTGCACGCCCATGGCTACGGTGAGGTCATAAAAAGCCTTCACGGCGTCGCTCACTACGGGGATCATAGCCGCCATATTGTCAACCACGTTGTCGTGGAAATCCCAGCCGCCCCACTGCACGTAGAAAATCTGGCGCTTCACCCCCAGCGTGTTGCGCCCGGCAATGATCTTGGCCACCTGCCGCAGCTGACTGCCCAACGGCCCGTTGCCCAGGTTGTCGGCCGGCAGCGGGTTGGCGGTGGCCTCGGTGAACTGCTGATACGCATCCAGCGAGTTGCGCTTCATGCGGGCATACGTTTTGTCGAGCATATTTTTGTATTCCTGCGCCAGCTGATTGTCGATGGCGCTGTGCCGGATGGGGTCGTAGCCGCCCGTGCCTGCGTAACCGTTCAGGGCCGAGGCCCCGCTAGCGTTGACCGTGTAAGGCACGATCTGGTTGCCCACCTGGAAGAGGTTGTTGCCCGAAATCGAGATGTTCATCGACACGTTGGAACTGATGTTGGCGCTCTCCAGCAAATCGGCGGCACGACCGGCCCAGCCTACCCCACTGCGCACGTCGGGGATCGACGACTGCCATTGCTCCTGCTGGTCGGAATGGGAGAAAATACCGTAGGGCAGGCTGTTGCCCGTGTTAAAATCGCCCAGCGTAGTGGGGCGTACTAAACTACCCACATTGGCCAGAAACGCCAGTTTCTGCTGAGTAAACAGCGTTTGCAGGCCCGTAGCTCCGGGGTGCAGCGCCAGCGGGCGGCTAGCCGTGTTGAGCGGGCTGATAGGTAGCAGCGAGGCCTGTGGCAGGGCCAGATCGGCCCGTACCTGGGCATATTCGCTATAGGCTGCCCCGGTGGGCACCAGCAGGTTGAAGGAGTCGTTGCCACCAGGCAGAAACAGGCAGATCATAGCCCGATAGTCGGTAAAGCCGGCCGCGTTCTGGGCCACCGCCGAGTTGGTCAGCAGCATATTGGTGAGTGTGCTCAGCAGGGAGGTGGTACCCACGGCAGCGCAGGAGGCCTGCCCCAGAAACTGCCGACGATTGATTGAATTGTGAGAAGCTTTCATGGGGATATTACTTTTGAATGTTGAACTCCGAACTGGCCCCGATCAGGTAAGCCGTCATTTTCACGCGGTCGATTTGCCAGGTGGCATTGCTGGTGGGAATTTTGAGCACGGCCTCGCGGATATTCTGGAAACTACGGGGGCGCAACGTACCACCCGTCATGCGGATAGCCAGTCGGCGGATGAGCGCGTCGGGGTCGTTGGCCAGGGGGATTTCCTGCGAAAAATCGAGCTTCATCTGGTTGGCTGGCGAGGACCCCCAGCGCGAAATTTCGTTTTCGACCGAGTTGAGTAAATTATTCTGAGTCTCGATGGCCGTTACCGCCGTCAGAATCTGAAACTCCGGCGCAAAGAGACCCAACGCTGTCAATTCACCAAAAGGCCGGTAGTTTGGCGAATAGAAATTAAATACGCTCGGCGACTGGAAAGGCTCCTGCAAATAGAACTCGTACATATAGGTAGCACTTTCGTAATCACCACTTTGCGGTTGTGCATTAAACGTTTTGGCCATGTTCATGAGCGTCATATACGGCTCACGCATTTTGCCAAACGTAGGCTCCAGCGTCTTATCGAACGAGCGGGCTTCAGGATCCAGCAGAATGGCTTTAATCACCGCACCCATATCGCCCCGCACCCCCGATCCATTGTTGGCAAACACCGCCGACACCCGCCCGATGTAAGCCGGACTGGGGTTCGACGTCACCAGCCGCTGAATTAGTAGCCGCCCAATGAAAGGCCCTACGTTAGGGTGATTGAACAGGTTGTCGATGGCCGCATTTATATCAAGCATACCCAGGGTCTGGGTGTTGGCACCGTTGTAAGTGCGGGCGGGCAATACAGTACCATTCAGCAGTGTCTTGGCGTCCATGTCATGCTCCTGATCCCATACTTTCATGGGGTAGAGGAAGTTTTCCCCTGAGTAATCGAACTGTGTGTTACCGGGGCCACCATACTGAATACCCGTGAATACCCGCGCAAACTGCGTGATGTTCTGGTTGGTATAGGTGGGAATGGGCTTGCCGTTGCCATCGAGTTTGCGGGTGCCGTCCTGATTCAGTTCCCAGAGGCCGATGCTGAAGAGCTGCATGATCTCGCGGGCGTAGTTTTCGTCGGGATACCGGTTGATGCTGAGGTCGGGTTTGCGGTTGCCTACGTGGCTCAGGTACACGCCCATGCAGGGGTGCAGGGTCACGTCGAAAAGCAGTTGGCGGAAGTTGCCGAATGCTCCATCCATCAGCCGGTCATAGTAGTTGGTGACGCCTTCCGAATTGAGCGAAAGGGCATCTACGTTCTGCGAGATCACAAAGATCTGAAGCAGCGAATAGGCCACTCGCTGGCGCAGCACGTCGGTCTGCACGGTGCCCCCGCCGGGTGGATTGCGCCGCCGCATGGCCTGCGTCCAGAGCGCAATTTTGGTAGCCGGGTGAAAGATATCTTTACCTGCCGCCCGCCGTGCCTGAATCACTGGCTGAAGATAGCCCTTGGGCCGGGTCAACTGCTGGTTGATCCAGCCCTCGAATCCCAGCAATTTCACCTCGGCCAGTTCATCAGGGTCAGCACCAAAACCGGCCTGGATCAAAAAGCGGGTAGCTTCTTCATCGTTAGCTAAGCCACTGTTATCCAGTAGATTGATAGATACAGAACTGCTCCCCGACAGCGTAAAGCCGGGCGCTGCCTGCACCTGTACCTGCACCGTTTCGGTTGGTTCGGTGAGAGCGTCGGTTAGGGGGCGTACCTGCACCCACACCTCGCGGGCACCCAGCGGGATGGTCACGCTGGACCCCGCCGACGAGGCATAGTCGACGGCTTTGGTGGCCGTGCCGCCAAAACTAATGGGCACGGTAACGGCCTTCACGCCCCCGCTCCGGCGGATGACGACAGTGGCGGGCTGCGGCCAACGTTCGCTCATGTCGGTGTTGAGCGTCGAGATGGAAATAACATCCTGGGCCAGTCCGTCGGACATGCCCACCAAGAGGGTGCCAAGCAGGCACAACCTGCTGATTTTCAGAATATATTGATACGTCATGATCGGACAAAGTTGACGAGTTGTTAGGGGCTACTGCTTGATAATTTTCTGGATGACCACGCCCTGCACCGGGTTGACCACGCGGATCAGGTAGAGACCCGTTTGCAGTTCGCCCGTGCCAATGCGGCTCTGATTTTCCACCTGCTCGTGACGCTGCATCATCCGCCCATCCGGGCTAACCACGTCGACGGTAGAAGGCTGCGCCAGCCCCGAAATGATGAACGACTCGCCCACGGGGTTGGGGTAAATGCGAATCGAATGTTCCGCTTCTGATACCGCCAGCCTCGGCGCACCGCTCACGACATAGGGCGCAATGTTGGCCCCGCCAATAACGGTAATGGCCGATATACCTGGCCCTGTCCAGCCCACGGCCAGGTTGTCGCCCCCACCGCCTTCTTTGTGCAAAATCTCCACGTAGTATTTCTGCCCGGCCACCAGGTTGATGGTGGCCGATTTCTGGTTGGTCTCTTTGGTCCACTGCCGCGAATCGGTCCAGTTGCTCACGTAGGCGATGCGGGTCTTGTTGGCCGGGTTGTCATTGCTGCTCAGGAACAGATCCACGTTGTCGTCGCCAGCGGCATACAGCGTATAACTGCCTGTGGTAGAAGGAATCACGTAGCCCCGGATGCGGGTGCCGTAATTATCGGACCAGTTGGTGGGACCTTCCAGGGAGGTTAGCTCGGCGGTGCCGCTCACGGGCTGGGTGAGGGGTATCAGGCTGGTTCCGTTGCCAGGAATGTTGCTCCAGTACTCGCGGATGATCTTGCCCGTGGCCACTGCTGGTGGCGTGGTAGCGGCGGCGGATGTGCCAATAATGGCCAGGTCATACGCTCTGGCAGCCCCGTTGCGGTTACCTATTCCCGCCGACTCATACACATCAGTTCCGCCGTACACATACACCCGGAATTCGACCGTGGCCGTCAGGCTGGCGTGGTTGCTGACCGTAACCGATTGCAGGCTGCCGCCCTGATCGTTTGTGCCCGTAAATGTGGCGAGCTGTTGCCCCGAAGCAAACCCACCCACGCTGGAGAAGACAGCGAACGAACGGGTTCTGTTCTGGCTAACAGGGCGGATATCAACTTTGGTCAACGTCAGGTTCTTGCCCGCTACGGGGCTGACAGTGAATGAAATATAATCATTACCCAACAGCGCACCGGCCAGATTAGTGGCGGTTTGTTCCGTGCCGGTCAGGCCATTACTCAGATAATTGATTACCGACAATCCTGGTCCCAGTTTGGCCACTGCGCTACTGATATCAGCGGCTTTAGTGCTGGCACTCAGGTTGTTCTGTCCGCCTTTTCCGGCAAAGTCCCAGGTGGCCAGGGCCATTGTCGAGGTACCCGTACCGGTGATTGGGGCCGTGACGGTGATGGTGCTGCTGGCCGTTTTGTTGCCGTCGGTGGTCGTGACCGTGATCACGGCATTGCCCGCTGCGATAGCCGTCACTTTACCCGTGCCGTCGACGGTGGCCACGGCCGTATTGCCCGATATCCAAGAGACGTTTTTGTTGGTGGCATTGTTTGGGGCTACTGTGGCCGTGAGCTGGGTGGTCTCGCCCACTAGCAAGCTGGCGCTGGCGGGACTGACCGACACGCTCGTGACGGCCACCACAGGGCTGGAATCGACCGTAATGGAGAGGTCGTCCAGTGTCAGCAGGCCATTATTGACGGCTGATTTGCACAAAAAACCAACGTAATAAGTATCTGTGGCGGGGGCCACAAACGAGGCCGAATTTTGCTGGTAGGCCGTTCCTGTAATGGCCGGTACGTTGAGCAGCAGGTTAGTCATGGCGGCAGACCCAACGCCGGTACCCCAACGCAGTTCCAGCCCCTGCATACCTGCCGTGCTAGCGTATTTCAGGCTTACTTTATAGGTCGTGCCACCCACCAGACTCAGGCCGGGGGTGTAAAGCCAGCTTTGGCCCGCCACAAACGGAGCTGCTACCACCGCTGCTTTGCTACCCGTGGCGGCGGTCACCAGATCGGTGGTTTGCCAGTAGCTGTCGCCGAAGGTGTTGCTCAGGTTCTCGCGCCGCATAGCCCTTGGCAGGGCGTTGTCAAGCGCCGCCTCGAAGCCTTCACTGTAGGGAACCGTAGCCGCCGATGTGGTTTTGAAGCTAACTACCCGCCAGGCCGACCCGCACTGGCTGCGGACGTACACGTAGTAATTCTGGTTGGGACTCAGGCCCGTAAATGCAGATGTTGTACCACTGGTAGTCAGCCGGTTAGCGGGCGGAACCTCAATGTTATTGATACCATATTCGTAGCTGCCGGTGCCAGCGCGGGCCGTCCACTGTACGCTGGCCGAGGTTAGGCCGTAGGTGGTGAACACCAGGCCCGCCGGGGGCGCACAGGTGGCAGGTATGAAGCGGTACACCTGACCCGTGGCGGGGCGGTCGGCAATGGTTTCGGTTTCCACCAGTGTGCTGCTGGTGGGGGTGCCGCCCGCGCTATTCAGCGAGAGGAAGTTACCCGCCTCATCGTCGATGAGCTGCGCTCCGGCCTGGGCCGTGATGCCAATAGATGCCGATTTGGCTCCCACGCCGGTGCTGCCCTCCTGCCGATACACAAACTCAATTATGTTGGTGGTTTCGTAGAGTTTAAGCTGGAACGACAACGCGGCTGTGCCCGACTGCCAGGCCATGTTTTGCCACTGGGCTGTGAACACGCGGTTGGGGGCGCTGCCCTCCGTTTTGTAGGTCAGATCAGTGGCGTTGGTGAAGACCAGATTATCCCAGAAAGGAGCCAGCACCGGCCGGGCTGCACCCCGGTAGCCGGTGGCGGCGCGCAGTTCGTTGGCATCGTAGGTAGGGTCGGTAGGGCTGGGCAGAAAAGGCGCACCCAGTGAGGCAAACCCGTTGGCATTGAGGTGAATAATGCTACAGTTGAGGCCGTTGTACTGAAAACCGAAGCCAATGGGAATGTTGTTGGCGAAGGCTTCGTCGAGCAGGGATCGGCCGCCGGGGTTGGCTGCCGTGAGCGTAGCCGTGGCCGCTCCCGAAAGGGGGGCGTAGGTGCCCATACTCGTCCCAAACGAATAGTCGACCTGCGCATAGACCATACAGCTTTGTATGATCAGGAAGAAGAGCAATAGTGGTCTTTTCATGAACATGTTGGATTACAGAAAAGGGAGTTTGACAGATATTCTGATCTGGTCACTCGCAGGAAAGCAATTGTTGCAGGGGCCTGGCTGCACCACGAGTTCGGCACCCCCAACGCCAGCTAGCTATGCCAGGCATTGGGTCAATACGCACCAGCCCAGCAGAACTGCCTGCTACGGCACATACTGATGGGGTAAATAGTCTTAGTGGAGAGAACGTACCGTCATAGACGGCCTGAGAAGTGGCCCTATTGTTTTCATACGTCTTGTGCAAAACTAGTCTGCGCAGGATAATGCGTGTGTTACTAAATTAGTCGGGCTGTAATCTTCGGGTAAGGTAAAGTGATGAACCGGCACCGCTGGGTGGGTCTGGGTGGGTACCCCTGCTCTATATACGTCTGGGGCATGAACTGGCTCGAGCACTCCGCCCTCACCGCACGTCGATGCTGCGGTAGGCTTTCAGGGCAGCTTCGGCCCCTTCACGGCCCGGTTTGCTCAGGCCGTGTTCCAGGCCCACAAAGCCACGATAGCCTTTGTTATAGAGGTGAGCCAGCACGTTGGGGTAGTTGATTTCGCCGCTGGTAGGCTCCTTGCGGCCCGGCGTGTCGCCAATTTGAATATAGGCAATTTCGTCCCAGGCGTAGTCGAGGGTGGCCAGCAGATGCCCCTCCTGCACCTGCACGTGATAAAAGTCGAACAGCACCTTCACGCTGGGTCGGCCCACGGCTTTAGCCAGCGCATAGGCCTGCGGAATGGTGTGCAAAAACATGTTAGGATGGTCTACCCGGTGATTCATCGACTCCATCACCATCACCAGCCCGTGGGGCTCGTAGATATCGGCAATACGCTTGAGCAGATCAATGGCATTGGCCAGCTGAAAATCCCAGGGCAGCTTCGGGTCCGACACGCCCAGCACGTTGTGTATTAACCTGGTATTCATTCGCTTGGCAATCTCGACCGAGGCCCGCACGTCGGCCAGGACTTTCTCGCGGAGGCTGGCATCGCGCCCGGCGAAGGTAACGTCGGCGAAGGTCAGCGTACCCACAAACTGCCCGAACTCCATGCCCAGTTGCTGCATCGTTTTGCTGATGCGCTCCTGCTCAGCCACGGTGCGATTTTTGAGAAACGTGTTCTCCCACGCACGGAACCCCTGGTCGAACCCCCACCTCACTTCGTCGGCGGGGTCAGCGGGGACCAAGCCTTTGAAGATGCCAAACTCCGGCGAGAATTTGGTCTTAAACGGCACCGCTTTGTCAGCAATGCCTGCATTGGCCCACGCGCTACTCGTCAGGGCAGCCCCAACCGATAAACTATTCCTGACAAACTGACGACGGTGCATAAGGGGTTGGTTTTTAGTGGGTATGTGGTATGTGGTTGGCTGACGCCGGAGCTACCTCACCCCCGACCCCACCCCACAAACCCGCTCACCGCAATATAGCCTGATCGGTGGTGGGGTCCTGGTCCTGACCGAGCAAAAATGCCATCAGATCGGCCATGTCCTGCGGGGTCATCAGCTGGTCGAGTCCCTGCGGCATCATGGACGTAGGTTGCAGCGTCATCGAGGTGATATCGGCCCTGGGTATGCGGACGGATGTGGTTTGCGACGTGCCCAGCACAAGGGCCGTAGGGGTTTGCTCCTGAATGATGCCTGTATGGTCGCCCATTTTGGTGCTCACGCGGTAGGTCTCGTATTCGCGTACGAAGCTCACGCTGGGATACACGATGGCTTCCAGCAGGTCATGCGACGACCGGTCGCGCTGAATCGACGTCAGATCGGGACCTAGTTTGCCACCTTCGCCCTGAATCTTATGGCACGTCGAGCAGATGGCTTTGCCGTAGAAGAGTGCCCGGCCCCGTTCCAGGTCGCCGCTCGCAATCATACCCTCCATGGCCTGAAGCCGCTGCCGCCGCCCGCCCTGAAGATCCCGCAGTTTAGTCATCAGTTGGGCCACGTCGGGTTTCACGTCGGCGGGATAGTCGGCGAAGATGGCGGTAAGGGTTTCTTCCGAAAAGCTATCCAACCCCGGCGATTGAGCTAGAGTGTTGGCCAACGACGTGCCAATGGCCGCCACATGTGCCCCTTTGAAGACGGGCAGCAGCCGGGGCAAACTAAACGCATCAGCTTTGGGTAAATAATCCTGCGCCAGCGTAAGCAGCTGATCATCCGTTAGTTTTCCCTGCGCCAGCACCGCCGCCGCCTGTTGCCGCAAAGGCGCATTGGCCCCCACCGTCAGCTGACCATACAGGTACGTAAACTGCGCGGGCGTAAATGCCGGGCTTGTTTTGAGCAACGTACCCAAGGCCGTCAGCCGCAGAGCGGCGTGCGTGGCGGCATCGTTGGCTACCTGCGTGAGTTGCCCAGACAGGACCGTCAGGCTGCGCAGTCCCACCAGTTCCAGGGCGCGGGTTTTCACCCGTGAATCACCCACCGACACGAGTTGCTGACCGATCTGCTCGACCCAGGAGGCCGGTAGTTTCTCGGCGGGGTAGCGGGCCATCGTGTTCAGCAACAGCAGTTTACGCTCGGTGTTGGCAGTTGCCAGCTGGTCGGCCATGAAGCGCTGCATGGCGGCATTGCTGCTGAAGGCCACCAGCATATCGCCAAAGAGGGTTTCTTCGTCGGCGGTGAGGGGTGGTCCGGCAAATCGGCCTTGCAGAAAACTCGCCATTTCGCCCGCCCAGGCTGGGTGATGGGTAGCTACCCAGAGGGCGGTACGCTGCATCCGCTGGTCGGCTTTGGTCAGAAACGGCGTCACCTGCCCCGCCTGCAAGTGAGCGGCGGACATCTGATCGAGGGCAATGAGCGCCGCCTCCTGCACCAACGGCGACGAATTTTTCAGGGCTACTTCCACCGCCTTAGGCTGGTTGAGCGTAATCAGCGCATGAATCAGCGCGTGCCGTACAAAGCGGTCGTCGGTGGTGCCCGTGGCGGCAATCAACGCCGGTATAGTCTGACCGTCAGCCAGTTGACCCAGTGCCGTAGCCGCCTGCCGCCGTACGGCCGCGTCGCCACGACCCACCATTGTGGTCAGTTTAGCCAGGGCACCCGCATCCCGCGCCAGCCCCACCGCCCGGGCCGCGGCGACCCGTACGGGTACGGTGGTATCGCTCAGGCCGGTGCGCAGGGCAGCCAGGGCCGGGGGTGTTCCAATGCGGTAGAGGGCAAAAACGGCCTTCGTCCGCACGTCGGCCACCGACGACCGGCGGAGCAAGTTGGCCAGTATGGGCACGGCGGCACTGCCCAGATCGACCAGCCGCTCAACGGCCCGGTCGCGGACGGTGGGGCGGGGGTCGGCCAGGTAGGTGGCTGCTTTGGCAGCCGTCATGGTGGTCCAGGCCAGTTGGTTACCGTAGGGGTCCGTTTCTTGGAGTGCATCGGTGCGACGAACGCGGTAGATGGCTCCTTCCAGTTCAGGTTTCGACACCTGCGAGAGCGGGCAACCTTCA
This sequence comes from Fibrella aquatilis, assembly GCF_017353255.1. Classification (GTDB taxonomy): domain Bacteria; phylum Bacteroidota; class Bacteroidia; order Cytophagales; family Spirosomataceae; genus Fibrella; species Fibrella aquatilis. Next base: position 80,041 of record NZ_JAFMYU010000023.1, read on the forward strand.
ATAAACCAGCCGCCCGTTTCCACCACCAACAGGCTGCCGTCACCCCCTTCCAGCACGTCGGTAGGGTGAAAATCTTCATCTTTTGAGGCAAAAAACACCTGATCTTCCGTGCGAAACGAGGCCCCCTCGCGGATGAGCTTGTGGCGCAGTACGCGGTGCGTGTTGAATTGGGCACTGAAGAGATTATCCTTGAAGTCGGCTCCCAGAGCCGTATGACGGTAGCGACCAATCCCCGACGGGGCCACCCGCGAATACTTCGACACCACGGGCATCAGTTCACCCGTGCGCACCAGGCTGTCGCGGGCAATGTTGTTGTTGGGTTTGGGGTATACGCCGCCTTCGGTCCAGTAAACGAGGGCGTCGCGCTGGCCTGCCTGCGGTTCGGTAAAATACGTTTCGGTACCAATGGGTTCGGCCGCTTCGGTAAAGGTCAGTTCCACGGGGTTGTTCATGCCCCCCGCCGCAATCCACTCCAGCCCCGAGCCGTCGGGCCGTACGCGCCAGATGCGGGCGGTGCCCCCTTTCAGGCGTTTGCCTTCCTGGGTCATGACGTTGAAGCCCATGATGGCGCTGGTCATGTAGAACCAGCCATCAGGCCCCATAAATGGCCCTACCAGGCTGTTGGCATTCACGTTGAGGGTCCAGCCGGTAAGGATGACCTCACGTTTGTCGGCCACGCCGTCGCCGTTGGTGTCGGTAAATTTGAGCAAATCGGGGGCTGAGGTAGCGTAGAGGCTGCCTTTGTAGAACACCCCTCCCTGCGGAAAACCAACCTTATCGGCGTAGATGGTGCTTTTGTCATAGCGGCCATCGCCGTTTATATCTTCCAACAGCCGGATGCGGAACTGCGGGTTGTCGAGAGCATCTTTTGTTTTCTTATAGACGTGCCCCACCGACTCAAACACAAACAGCCGCCCGGTTTCGTCGAGGGTAGAAAACATGGGATAATCGACCAGGTCCGGTCCGGCAGCCACCTCAACGGTGTAGCCATCGGGCACCTGAATCCCGGCGAGTTTATCGGATGTGGTTTGCCCTAAACGGCGTGACCCGGTACTGACCATGAGCAAGGCGAGGCCCGCCAACGACACCCGGCAAAAGGTAGCAATCATCGATCTGGAAAGCATGGTTCGTTTGTTTGGTAGCACTAACTCTGTTCCTCTTAGTATAAAGGGCAATATCTCTCCTCGCCTACCATTCTCTGGGTGGGTCTGGGTGGGTACATCTGGTAACGAATTGTACAGATCACGTCTTTAGCGTCATGAAAAACAAACTCTTTTTTGCCGCCATCGGCCTTGCTGCCGTGGCTGGTGGCATAGCCGCCTGCAAGCAGCCTACGCCAGGCAACACCCCGACCCCGCCGAGTATTACGGCCACAACAGTCACGCTCGATCTCACCCGCACGTACCAGACTATCGCCGGGTTTGGGGGCTTCGGTGCCCAGGACGTGTACTGGAGTAGCGGCCCCTTCACCAGCCAGCGGTTTGTCGACGACGTGGTGACGGACCTGGGCTGCACCATCATCCGCGACGAGCTACCCACCTCGTTCGAGTTTGAGAATGACAACGCCGACCCCAACCTCACCGACCTCTCGAAGTATAACCTGAGCCAGCCGGTGGCGGGGCATCACGTGCCCTTTGCCAGCCGGGTGCCGCACCTGAAAGCCCTGTATCAGGCTGGCGTTCAGACGTTCATAACCAGCGTATGGAGTCCGGCACCGTGGATGAAATGGAACAACCGCATCGACAACGGCACGTCGGCGAACTCGGCTCCTGCCTACAGCACAACCCCCACGGGAGCCACCAACCAGCTAAAAACGGCCAACTACGGCGAGTTTGCCGAGCTGTGCGTAGCTTATTGCCGCCTATTCAAACGCGAAATCGGTATAGACCTCTACGGGCTGAGCGTGCAGAATGAACCGCGCTTTTCGCAGTCGTACCAGTCGTGCGTGTACGATGGCGAGGCCCTGCGCGACCTCATCAAGGTGGTGGGTCAGCGGTTTAAAAAAGAGGGCCTCACTACCAAACTGTTCCTGCCCGAAGATGTGGGCTGGCTCGACGGGGTTGCAACCATGACCCTGCCTACGCTAAACGACCCCGAAGCCCGGCAGTATGTGGGCATGGTGGCCACCCACGGCTATGCCCTCGACGGCGTTGCGCCCGCCTCGACCGATGCCGCCACCTGGCAAACCATGGCGGGCTGGGGCCAACCCTATAACCTGCCCCTGTGGATGACCGAAACGTCGGGCTACAAAAACAACAACGAGGGGGCCATGGCCCTGGCCAAAGCCATGTACACGGCCCTGCGCTATGGCAACGCTTCGGCCTGGGTGTTCTGGACGCTGAGCACCGCCACCCTTGATGAGTATTCGCTGATGAGCAGCAAGGGCGAAAAAAGCAAACGCTACTACGTCTCGAAGCAGTACTACCGGTATGTCCGCCCCGGTGCCGTGCGGGTAGATGCCGCCAGTGCCGACCCCGACCTGCTGCCGCTGGCCTTTGTGAAAGACAACCTGCCCACCCTGGTTATCACCAACATCGGTACCACCGACAAAACCATCCTGACAACGGGCGATGGCGCTTCGACGCCATACAAAGTCTTTGTGACGTCGGCATCGGAGAATTGCACCGAACGCACCGCCCTAAAGGCGGGCGAGTCCGTCACGATACCGGCGCAAAGCGTGATGACGCTGGTTGGCGTGAAGTAAAACCTGTCGACTGTGTGGCTTTCAAGTGAACGCATTCTACCCGTTTTACCAGAATTTCTGTATGAAAACGTTCGCTGCTATCGTGCTCCTGCTCGGAATGGTGGGTATGGCGGCTCAGGGCCAATCGGTTATGCCGCCGTTCACCCCAAAAGCAGGTAACCGGATCGTGTTGCTGGGCAACACCTTTGCCGACCGAATGCGGCACTACGGATACCTGGAAACGCTCCTGCAACAGACATTCCCGAATCGGCAACTCTCCCTGCGCAATATGGGGTGGAGTGCCGACGAGGTGGACCTGCAACCCCGCCCGCTCAACTTTCCGGGCTTCGGCGAGCAGGCGACCCGACCAGTTGCCAACGAGACAAACGAAGTGGTCTTCAACGGGTTCACGCGGCAGAGTGACCCCATCACGATGCCCGTAGCCCTGAACTTCGCCGGACTGAATCAAGATCTCACCGACCAGAAAGCCGACATACTTTTTTTGTGTTTCGGCATGAACGAAGCCTTCGGGGGCGCGGCGGGCCTTCGGCAGTTCGAGCAGAACCTCGGCGCGTTTGTTGCCAATCTACAACGCAACCGCTACAACGGACGAACGGCCCCCGTACTGGTGTTGGTGTCGCCCATTGCCCACGAAGAGGTCGGGCCGCGTCCGGTCGGGCCGTTGCTCCGGCGCACCGGTTCGGTCGGGGCCACCGTATCCCAGTTCGCCGAACACAACCAGAATCTGGCTCTTTACACCAACGCGATGCGGCAACTGGCAACGGCTAAGGGGCTGTATTTCATTGATCTGTTCACACCCTCGCTGGCCCATATGCAGCAAACCGGTACGCCCATCACCATCAACGGCATCCACCTGACCGACGAGGGCTACCGGCTGGCAGCGGGCTGGATGGGGCAAGCCCTGGGCCTGAGCAACGCCATTGATTTGCGTTCCGATTTTAGCCGGGTAATTCGGCGGGTGATCAAACACAAAGACGACCATTTTTTCTATCGCTGGCGGGCTGTGAACGGCGAGTACATCTACGGGCGACGACGCGAACCGTTTGGCGTTATTGCGTTTCCACCTGAACTGCGGAAACTGGCCCAGATGGTGGCCGCGCTCGATTCCGTCATCTGGGACATGGGCAGTAGCCGCGATACGACCCTGCTTCGCCGGGCAACGGCCATTGTTGACCGTCGGGGTAAACCCGTTGACCCGGCCCTGCTGCTTACCGTGCCAATGCTGGGCCGACAGGGGAAGGCGGCCAGAGAAGCGGCTCATCAGCACCAACACGGCAACGGCAATGCCCACGAATGGCCCGCCACCACCGACTCGTTCAAACTGCCCGACGGATACGCCATCAACCTGTTTGCTTCGGAGAAAGATTTCCCCGTGCAAAAGCCTGTGGCCCTGAACTTCGATGCCCGTGGGCGGCTTTGGGTAGCCACCATGCCCACCTACCCGCAGTATTTTCCCGGCATTCCGGTTCACGACAAAATCGTTATTCTGGAAGATACCGACCACGATGGCAAAGCCGATAAGCACACGGTTTTTGCCGATGACCTGTACCTGCCGCTGGGGTTTGAGTTTGGCGCTGGGGGCATCTACGTCTCGCAGGAGCCGGATTTGTTGTTTCTGAAAGACACCGACGGCGACGACAAAGCCGACGTGCGGGAGATGGTGCTGTCGGGGTTTGGTTCGGAAGACAGCCATCACGCCATTCACGCCTTCACGTATGGGCCAGACGGTGCGCTGTACCTCAACGAAGGCACGTTTCTGAACTCACAGATCGAAACACCCTACGGCCCGGTGCGTTCGTATGCCGGCACCACCTACCGCTTTGAACCGCGCACGGCCAAGCTGTCGGCCTATGTATCGTATCCGTACTACAACCCCTGGGGCAACGTATTTACCCCTTGGGGAACGCACCTGATTGGCGATGCCTCAGACGGGTCCAACTACTTCGCGCCCCCCATGACGGGCCGGGTCGAGTACCCCGCCAAGCACCCCCGCATCAACACCTTCACCGAAACGCGGGTACGGCCCACGGCGGGCATCGAACTCATTTCGAGCCGACAGTTTCCGGCAGGCGTGCAGGGCAATTTTCTGGTGAACAACAACATCGGTTTTCAGGGCATCAAACAGCACCGGATCGTGCCGAACGGGTCGGGCATCGGGAGCCGCGAGGTGGAGCCCTTACTGCAATCGACCGACCTGAACTTCCGACCCATCGACCTCAAATTCGGGCCGGATGGTGCCCTGTACGTCGTTGACTGGTATAACCCGCTGATTTCGCACGGCGAAAATCCCCCCCGCGATTCGGCCCGCGACACAGCACATGGCCGCATCTGGCGCATTACGTATACCAAGCAGCCGCTGTTGCCGGTGGTCGATTTATCGCGGCAAAGCGTTCCCCAACTGCTCGACCACCTGAAAGCGCACGAGAGTCGGCTGCGCTACCGGGCGCGGGCGCAGCTTAGGGCGCAGGACCCGGCAGCGGTACTGCCCCAGCTGACCACGTGGCTGGCGGGATTGGATAAAACTGATTCATTGTATGAACAACACCTGCTGGAAGGGCTTTGGCTGCATCAGGATTTCGACGTACCTAACGAACCGTTGTTGAAAACCCTGCTGACGGCCCGCGCCGAACAGGCCCGTGCCGCTGCCACCACCGTACTGCTGCACTGGCGGAACCGGGTTCCGGATGCGTTGTCGCTGTTGCACCAATCAGTCAACGACCCCTCGCCGAGGGTACGGTTGGAAGCCGTAGTGGCCTTAAGCTTCTATGCCTCCAGGCAGGCGGTTCAACTCGCAACGGAGGTGCTCAACCACCCTACCGACTACTACCTTGATTATGCCCTTGGCGAAACGTTCAGCGCATTGAAACCGGTTTGGCTGGCCGATTTACGCCTGGGGCAGCCACCACCGTCGGCGGTGGCTCACGCCTACTTACTCCGGCTGACCACTACCCCCGAATTGGGTCAACTGCCACCCGCCCCGCCAGTCTGGACCGAACAGATCATTCGCGCTGACATCGGCACAGTTCAGCGCCGGGAAACGATCCGATTGCTGGCGAAAACCCAAAATATCGCCGAAGCTGCTGTTCTGCTGGGGGCCATCAAACAGGCTGACGTACAACGAACGGGTCCTGTGCGTCCATCCGCCCAACCCGATCTAATTCGGTTGTTATTGGCTACAAAACCTGCTGAACTCAGGCCGCTGATTCCCGAATGTCTGACGCTGATTCGGCAGGATACGGCCCAACGGGTACGGGCCACCGCCATGGCCACGATTATTACCGCCGAGCAATCGGACAAAACGGTATGGCCGGTTGCGAAAGCAGGTGCACCAGGCCTGAGTGATTACCTGACGGCACTATCGCTGCTTCCCGCCGGGCCACTGAAAGCCTCGTTTTATGGCAGGGTGAAACCAGTTGCTCCGCAGGTTCCCGGCTTAGCTTACCCCCTATTGATGGCCATGAAGCCAACAACGTCGGCGAAGCTCAACACCCTGAACGAGTATATTGGCACACTGAGCCGAACGCCCGACGAAGAGCAACGGTCGCCCACTTTTGCCAGGTTAGTAGAACAGGCAAAAAGCCTGGTTGCCGTCGTACCCAAACCGGCCCGCCCAGCCCTACGTGCCCGGCTCGACCGAATTGGCCGACTCGAATTGACGATTCGGGCGGTAGAAGCCAAGATGGCTTTCGACAAAACGAGCCTTGTTGTACCCGCTGGTAAGCCAGTTTCGCTGGTGTTTGAGAATCCCGACCTGATGCCTCACAACCTGGTGTTTGTGAAGCCGGGAAGCGCCGAGCGGGTGGGCACTGCCGCCGACGCGATGGCCACACTGCCCGATGGATTCGAGAAAAATTTTGTTCCAGTCAGCCCAGACGTATTGTTTGCTACGCCACTGGTTAATCCGGGCAAATCATTCCGGCTAACGTTTACCGCCCCCGCCGAACCCGGCGAGTACCCCTTTTTGTGTTCGTTTCCCGGCCATTGGCGCGTGATGCAGGGCATACTGGTCGTGAAACCCGCCACAGCGCGCTGATTGGGTTCACTTCATCAAGATATCACCGACCTGACTATCAGGCAGGTACGTTGAAGCTGCCGGTATAGTTAGGGAAAGATTTTTGCCGGAACGCAGGTGAAGGGTGCGCGGCCCGCCGTCTTTGGTGTGGAGCAGCAACAGCCCGTTGTTGGCATACGTGAAATCGTTATTGGTCAGGGCATACACGTTCATGAACACCACGGCCCGGTACGGCGCAAAATCAATCCGGCTCAGATCGAAATCATAGCTATACGTTCCCGACGTACCTGCCCGCAGGGCCTGCTCGGCGGAGTGATCGAGTACGTTCATCGAGATGGGCAACCAGCCTGATTTCAGGTAATAAAACGCATCCTGACTCCAGCCGACCTGCTGTTGTGCCGTGAAATAATCAATCACGCGCCGGTCCTGCGCCGGGTCTTTGAACGCGCCGTATATTCGGTGCTTTGGTCGGGGTGGGCTTCGTTCCACCAAAATGGCGCGTTCACGTGCAGCCGAATCACTCCCGATGCCTGCGAACACTAGAACACTGATCCAGCACCCCGCGCACCTGCCGCCGTACTTTTGCCATATCGAGTAAATCGCGGTCTTTGAGCCAGATGTCTTCGAGGTATACATCCACCTGAAACAGCCGCACCCCGGCCCGGGTAAAGTTGCTCAGGTTGCGCGAAGCCACTTCCTCCCAAGACCACCGCCCGCCCTAGGTATGGGTGAGGGCGTAGAACAACGGTGCCTGCGGCTGACCGCGTTGGTTCGCCCAGATGGGGCTTCACCTCGGTGGTTGGCTGGACGGTCAGCGCCAGGGGAAGCAATACCAGTGAGAAGGCAGGTACCAGAACACACTGTTTCATTTGCTGAGGGGCATATAAATAACCTGGCCTTTGGGAACAGATTTGGTTAGCAGCAATGCCGTATCATCCGCGTTTCGGAGGTAGTTGGTGTGCATCATCAGGTCACGGGTGTTGGCTCCATCTATGACCATAAACCGGCCCGTTCCCGGTTGGGCCGTGCATTCGGAAATAATTCCCCGTTGGCAATCGGTGAGCAGCATAGCCGGTTCAACCGAGCCTTTCTGAGCCTGCCTTGCCGATACGGCACGAAGCCGGAAATTGCTCACCTTTGTCAGCACCAAACCGCTTTGCCAGCCGGGTTCGGGGGTTTTATCGTGCCAGTGCACCGACACGTTATCGAGCGTCAGCCCGTTCACTCCTTCAAACCGCATGGCGTGGGTGGTGCGTTTGTCGGGCGTAACTTCGGGTTCCATAAACACCTGCACGTTGGTCAGGCGAATATTTTCCAGCGGTTTATCTACGGTGGTAATCATCCGGCTTGTTCCTTCGGCGTGGGCAGTCACATTGTCGATAGTGATGTTTTTTATGGTGCCGACAAGGGAATTGGGGTTACGTTTTTTCAGCACGAAGTAGAACACCTCCGCATCGCCCCACCAGTTCCAGTGCCGTCGGTGCAGGTCGATGGTCAGGTTCACGTATTTAATGTCGCTAACGGTGGCCCCGTCCTGCACATTGATACCAATGCCTTTGTTGGCATGCCGAATGACGCAATTACTAAACAGCACATGCCTGATGGGCGACAGCGTTTCGGTGCCAATCATCAGGGCCGTTGACGAGCTGGTCAGGATGCAGTTATCGACAATAATATTCTCCGTCGGGTACGATTTGCCGCTGTCCTTGTAATCCCAGGACCCGGATTTAAGGCAGATAGCATCGTCGCCGGTCGAGACGGTACAACCCGAAATATGGGCATTGCTGGTGCCGTCGAGGTCGATCCCGTCAGAATTCACGCCCATTTTGAGGTCCGACAAAATAGTTACTCCCCGAATGGCCACGCGATTGCACCCCCAGATGCGCATACACCACAGCGAGGTGTTTTCAAACGTGACATCGGTGACGGTCACGTTTTCGCATTCTTTCAACAACACGCCAAACAAACCTTTCCCCGCCCGGTAACTCCGCTTCATTTCGACACCAGCTTTTTTAGCGATCTCAACCTCCTTTACGATTTCCACATCGCCGTAGTTATAATCGGCCCATTTGTATTTGGCCTGCCCGTCAATTTTTCCCCGCCCGGTAATGGCGATGTTGTTGGCATTTTCGGCATAGACAAAGCTCCGGTCGTCAACAACAGCCGGGTTCTCCAGGTCTGCATAAAGAACTGCCCCGGCATCGAGTTGCAAGGTGATGTTGCTAAAAAGGGCGATATGGAGGCACGTGTAATCGCCGGGCGGCACCTGTACCACGCCCCCGCCAGCCAGCCGGGCTACATCAATGGCTTTGGCAATGGCCGAGGTAGCATCGTCGGTTTTCTGGCCGGTCGCGCCGTAGTTGCGCACATTGTAAACGGTAGTCTGGGCTATCGAGGGAAGGCTTAGACTACACAACAACCAGGTAAATAAACGATTAAGAGGCATGAAATTGATTGGTTTCAGGTGTTTCGACGGACTTATTTTTTCGCCTTTTCGGCTTTCTGCAATAGCGTCACGATGGCACGGTGGCCGTTGTCGCGGGCGCGGTCGATGGCGCGAAACCCGTCGCTATCCCGGTAATCTAGATCAGCCCCCTGTTCGAGCAAAGACTGTACGGTCTGCTCATTACCCGTCCAGGCCGCCTGCAACAACTCCTTCCCCAGCTTGCCGGTGCTTGCTGATACGGGTTGGCGTTGCCGGGCCGAAACCGCCACTTGCCCGGTTTGTAAAACCGCCACTGTACCTCTCAGCTGACGGTTTTCGGCAAGCTGGGCGGGCGTTTTTCCTGCTTTGTCACGGATGGTCTTGCCAGCACCAGCCTGCACCAGGGCGGCCACAATGGAGTTGTAACCCATCTCGGCGGCATAATGCAACGGCGTTCGCCCGGTATTATCCACTGCATTTAGGTTTGCCTTTTCGTCGATCAACGCCTGCACCACTGCGTCAGACACGTTCAGGGCGTCGGTAAACCGCGAATAGCCTTGCCACGCGGCCCAGTGCAGGGGCGTTCGTCCGTTTTGGTCAATGGCTTCCAGGTTGCTCCCCGCCCGAACCAGATCACGGATGCGATCGAGGGACTGGCTTTCGGCCTGCCGCCAGGCAGTGTGGGCGTTGGCTACGGCGGCGTGGAGCGGGGTCCAACCGTCGTGGGTGCGGGCATTCACGTCCGGTTTTTGGGCCATAATCAGGCGGAACAAGTCATATTTGGTGCGGGCACCGCCCTTGCTATCGTCATGTTCGGCGCGACCCACAAACGTACCGGCGGCCATGTGCAGTGGTGTCCAGCCATCATTGGCGGGGCGATTCACGTCGGCACCTGCCGCCAGCAGGACTTCTACGGCCTCATAATTACCACCGAGCAGGGCCGAGTGCAGGGCCGTCCATCCGTTGGCCAGGGTTTTGTTCAGGTTGCCCTTACCAATTTCGGCCCGGAGCGCAGGCATGTTGTAGCGTTCGGAGACCACGCTGATACCGAAGCCGTCACCCAGATCAGGTGGGGCGAACGTCCCGATTTGGGTAGCACTAACTGATTTCCAGGCTTCTGGCCACTCACTTTTTCGGGCCGAAGCGTCTGGTTTCCCCTGTCCCACCAGCGTCACGATGCTTTGGGGCGGCAGCGTGAGCGTTGGCTGGCTAAGCGCGAACATACCCACCGGCTTACAACCTTCCGTTTCCGTAGAGCGAAAGACCTGGTATATGGTGGGGTTGTGCTGCCCGTCGATGGTCAGTTGGGCGGTCTGTTCAGTATCGCTGCGGTTAATCAGCACCATCGTAAGCGTACCGTTGGTGGCGTGTCTGAAAGCAGAAGCCAGCACATCTGGGTTTGTAGACTTACTGCCAACCCGCACCGCACCGGGCCGGACGTAGCGGTAGAACTGCTTGGCGGCAAAGTACTTAGGCGAGGTGCGGGTGCTGTCCATGAGGGCAAAAACGCTGTGGGGTTCGGCAATTTGCCAGTAGAGCCATGCGCTCATGTTGCCACCCACGAGGTAATCGTGCATGTCGTTCGCCATTTTCAGCGCACCGGGCCAGGTTTGGTCATGGCCCGAGGTTTCGGTCATCCACGTTTGGCGGTTGTACTGTTTGGTGGCTTCGTGCCACTTCCGCACACCGGCAAATTCCTCCTGCCGATGCGTGGCAAAATGGCCGGGGAAAGTTCGGGTTTCGGGGTCGGCCATGGTAGGCAAAATGCTGTTGAGCATCCTGCCGGGGAATAGCATGTCTTCGGGCAGGTGAATTTGGGTGGTAATCCCCTCGCGCCTGAATTTTCGCATCAGGGCTCGCACGGCCTCGCGCACTTGTTGGGGATTGTAGATGCACGATTTGTAGGGTTCAATAAAGAGCAGTTCATTTTGGATGCTGATGGAACCAATGTCGATGCCCCAATTCTGTTTGGCGGCAATGATAAACGCGGCCATGTTCTCGGCGTATTCGGCATACATGTCGGCCCGCAAATGCCCCCCCTGCACAGTGGCGTGGTGCGTTTTGGTAAATTCCGGGGGCGACCAGGTGGCGGCAATGAACCGGGTGACGCCCCGTTTTTTCAGCGCCTGCGCAAAGCGCATCCGCCGTTCCATAAAGTGCATGTTGAAATTTTTCCACTCGAAATGGTTCGGGTCGTCGTCGTCGTTGATCGCTTCTAACTCCTGCGGGATCGACATACGGAGCATCGTCAGGCCCAGGTCGTCCACGACACGGTCATACATCGTGGAATCGGCGTAAAAGGCGGGCGGGTTGGTGAAGTCGATGATGCACGAGCCGAAGCCTTCGATGGTCTGATGCGTTTGGGCGGGGCTGATATGTACCTGAACCGACGGGCGCGGGGCGGGCATAGGAGCGATCAGGTACGTGGTGGTGACGAACAGGTAAAGGGCGGCTTTTTTCAGCATCGTGTCGAGCAGCTTGACGACCCGCAAATTGCGGAAATTGGCTTGGGTTTTGCGCCCGGACCCACCCAGACCCACCCAGATGTGCTAAACAGGTTACTGTTCTTTATGGGTAAAATACCATAAACCAGTACGCTCTATGACTCTGATTCGCTACTTATCACGCCTCATGCCGGTTATCCTATCTGCTTTTTTGGGCCTGGCAGGCACTGTACACGCACAAAATCGAATCCTGACGGGCCGCGTTACCGATGCCGGCGATAACAAAGGACTGCCCGGTGTGAACGTGTTGATAAAAGGGAGTGCGGTTGGTACCACCACCAATACTGAGGGCAATTTTCAACTGAACCTGCCTAATGGGGCCACCACGCTTGTCTTCTCATCGGTGGGCTATACCGCCCAGGAAACCGCTATCGGCAACAGCAGCGTACTCAACATAACCCTTCAGGCCGATACCCGCTCGTTGAACGAAGTGGTGGTGGTAGGCTATGGCCAAAAAAACAGCCGCAAACTGACCGAATCCATCGGTACGGTGCAGGCCAAAGACATCACGCGCCTGCCCGTGGCCTCGCCCGAAGCCGCCATCCAGGGGCGCGTTTCCGGGGTGCAGATCACCAACGTAGACGGTACGCCCGGCGGTCCGGTGGCCATCCGAATCCGGGGTGTGAGCACGGTGGGCAATAACCAGCCCCTGTTTGTGGTGGATGGCGTGCCCATTGGCGATGGTACCGGCAACCAGATTAACCCGGCCGACATTGAAAATATTTCAGTACTGAAAGATGCGTCGTCGGCCTCTATTTATGGTTTGCGGGCTTCCAACGGGGTCATTCTGATTACCACCAAGCGCGGCAAATCGGGCAAACCCCGCGTGAACTTCGATGTGTATTCGGGCGTGCAGAACTTCCCGAAATTTTACGAGATGAACAGCACCGCCCAGTACGTGGCCCTGGCGCAGGAGAGTTTCGACAATGCCAACAACCAAAGCGGAGCCAAACCCGGCACGTCAGATTTTCTACAGTTACCTACTGATTTGCGGCCCGGTGGCAAACTGCTCGGCATCGACAACCGCGAGGTTTGGCGCGATGCTGTAGTACAACGTAACGCCCCCATCACCAACTACAACCTCTCGCTGTCGGGGGGCAATGAAAACTCCAACTACTTTGTGTCGGCGGGGTTGTTTCAGCAGAAGTCGATGGTAAAAAAGTGGGATTTGACCCGCTATTCGTTCCGTATCAACAGCGATCACCGGGTGGGTAAACGCCTGAAAATAGGGCAAGCCCTGACTATTGCCTATGCTCAAACCGAACGCGGCAGCAACGCGGGTGGTGACGGTTTTTTGTATTCGGCCTCGGCCACGATGCCCCCGTTTTTTAGCTATCGCGACGAGAACAATTCCATACCCGGCAATCGCTACGGCTATTCGGGCAATGCGAGCGTGGCGGGCTTGATCATTCTCAACACGCCAGGCATCAATCAGGTAGTAACCAGCACCGACCGCTCGTTGCGGTTACTGGGCAATCTCTACGGCGAACTCGAACTCATCAAAGGGCTAAAGCTCCGGTCGGTGGCGGCGTTGGATTTTGGCACCTCGCGCAATACGAGCTGGCAACCCGGCTACACCCTCGCCGAACTTGGTCAGGAGCGCAATACCAACGGCTACAACGATTCGCGGGGCGAAGGTGTGCAACAAGTGTTTACCAACACGCTGAATTATGACGGCGTGTTTGGGAGCCATACCATCAATGCTGTGGCCGGGATGGAATACCAGCAAATTCAGGGTAACAACCTGAGCTATAGCGGGGCCAATTACAGCAGCACCGATCCCAATTTTTACCAGAGCATCCGCAACCAGCAGGGCAATTCCGATGGTAAGGGTGGGTTTGTGTTCAACAATGCGGGTTCGGGGCTGTATCAACGGGCTTATTTCGCCTACTTCGGGCGGGTCAGCTACGATTATAAAGACAAATACCTCGTTACGGCTACGGCCCGCTACGACATGTCGTCGAACTTCGCGCCTGAAAACCGCGCCCGTCTGTTTCCGGCCATATCGGCCGCCTGGCGCATCTCGAACGAAGACTTTTTCAAGAACAAGCTGCCTTTCATCACCGACCTGAAACTGCGCGGTAGCTGGGGGCAGTTGGGCAACGACCGCATCGGCCTCGATTTCCCCTACGTGGCCCGCGTGTCGCAATATCCGTGGTACACCATCGGGGCGGCCCAAACCACGCTGAAAGGGTCCGGGGTGCCCGCCCTGATCAACCGTGCGCTGCGCTGGGAGGTAAACGAAAGCATCGACGCGGGCTTCGACGTGACGTTTTTTGGCAAGCTGAACGTGCTGGCCACCTATTATAACCGGGATACCAAAGACTTTTTGTACAGTCTGCCGGTGAATCTTACGTCGGGCTTCGAGAATATTCCGGTAAACCTGGGGCAGGTGAATAACCGGGGTATCGAACTGGAAACCAGCTACCGGACCACCCTCGGCAAGGGCGCCACCATTGAACTCTTTGGCAACATCACCACCATTAGAAACCGGCTGGTAGCCCTGGCGCCGGGCGTGCAGGAGTTTATCAACAGCGATTACCGCACGGCAGTGGGCTTTCCCATCGGCTATTTCTATGGCTACAGAACGCTCGGGATTTACCAGAATAGCGCCGCTACCGACAAAGCCATTCCCGACAAACGGGCCAACGATAAAAAACCCGTGCCGGGCGACGTGATTTTTGAGGACAACAACGGCCCCGGCAAAGATGGGGAGTTGTTCAGCGGTGCTCCCGATGGCAAAATCGATGTGGAAGACCGCACGTTTCTGGGTAAAACGATCCCCGATTTCTTTTATGGCTTTGGGGTTAACGCGGGCTGGAAAGGGTTCGATCTGAGCTTGCTGTTTCAGGGCGTAGCGGGTGCCAGCGTCTATAATCAGTTTCGGCAGGGGGGCGAAAACCTGGGCGGTGTTGGCCGTAATCAGCTGGCCTCAACGGCCAACCGCTGGCGGGGCGAAGGCACGAGCAGCGAGATGCCCCGCGCCACAGCCAACGACCAGAATAACAACGGGCGGTTTTCAGACCGCTGGGTAGAAGACGCCAGTTTCCTGCGGTTCAAAAACGTGCAGCTTGGCTACAGCCTGCCCCGCGTATTGCTCGACAAGATAAAAGTGTTTCAGGGCGCACGCGTGTATATGGCCGCGACCAACTTGTTTCGTATCACCAAATACCAAGGGCTTGACCCTGAAGTGGTTAGCTTCGGAAATCCGGCTTCCCAACTGTTTGCCGGCACCGATCCTGGCAATATTCCGCAGCCCGTTACGGTACAGCTTGGCGCTAACCTGACCTTCTAAGGACATAATCACCTGAAAAAAATCATGAAAAAACGACTTATATCGCTGTCACTCACCCTGTTGTTGTTTGGGAGCCTGTTCACGCAGTGCGAACAGAAACTAAACCTCTCTCCGCTGGGTACGCTCGATGAGCAAACGTTTTACCAATCGGAAAACGACTTCAAAGGGGCCGTGCTACTGGCTTATTCAGCCCTGCTCAACTACACCTATGAGCAATTTGACGGAGGTGGCTGGTTTCAGGGCGTACTCCTCCCCGACGACGACACCACGGCCCCTAACAACTCGACCAATCCGCTGGAATTTTTCAACTGGACATCCACCGACGGGCAATGGCGGGCGTTGTGGCAAACAACGTACAAAGGCGTTCAGCGGTCGAATATCATTTTGGAAAAGCTGCCACAGGCCAAGTCCATGTCCGATTCGCTGAAGAAATCGTATGAGGGCGAAGCACGGTTTTTGCGTGCCTACTACAATTTTTTCCTGGCTATTCATTTCGGCCCGGCCCCGCTAATCGACAAAACACCCCGCGCCCTGGAAGAAACCCGCGCCGCCAGCTCCACGCCGGGCCAGTTGTGGGATGCTGTCATTGCCGATTTGCGCGTAGCGAAGTCCAACCTGCCCGCCAAACGCGACGATGCCAACCTGGGCCGGGCCACGAGCGGTGCCGCGCAGGCGTTGCTGGGCAAGGCCCTGCTGTTTCGCGCACAGTGGGAAAACAAACCTGAATTCTATACCCAGGCCGCTGCTGAGTTTCAGGGGTTGGTGGGCCGCTACACGCTCATGAAGGCTTACCAGGACAACTTCGTGGTGAGGTCGGAAAACAACGCCGAGTCCATTTTTGAAATTCAGATGGGCATCGGCGGCTTCAACCCCTGGGTAGCTCCCGATGCCGACTTCGTGTCGGGTGGCGGCGATTGGGCGGCTGGTACGGGTAGGCTTATTTACTTCCGGGCAGCATGCGGCTTGAACCCGGATGATTGCGCGCCCGGAGCCAATGGCAAAGGCTACGGGCAGGTTCAGATTACAACCTCCATGCAACGCGAATTCGAGAAGGGTGACCCCCGCCGGGCGGCTACTATCTTCATTGATGGCGATGCCTTTAACACCGGCGACAATATCGACGGCTCTCAGAAATGGGTATTCAAAGGGGCGTACTCGGCAACGGGTTCATCGCCCGCCAAGTACGTGCTGGGCGACAACAACATTGATTTCCGTTCGAATCTGAGCGTGAACAACGAGCGTGTAATTCGGTACGCCGACGTGTTGCTGATGCTGGCCGAGTGCAAAATTCTGGGTCCTGCCAAAGATTTTGCCGGAGCCGCCGCCCTTATTAATCAGGTACGCAGGCGGGCCGACGCCACGGCTAAAATCCTGCCCGACGTGAAAGTGGGCACCGAAGCCGAGTTGTTTACGGCGTTGCGCCATGAACGCCGGGTGGAACTGGCCCTGGAGAGCCATCGCTACAACGACCTCGTGCGCTGGCACCGGGCGGGCAAAATCGACATCAAGAAAGACGTGGATTTTGGGCGGGCACTGGCCAACACGAACTGGTCGCCCAAGAATCTGCTAAAACCCATTCCGCAAAGCGAACGCGATCTGAACCCAGCCTTGGTGCAAAACGCCGGGTATTAAGAAACTACACATTATGGGTTAGATTATGTACCAAATGACCAGATTTCTGGTCATTTGGTCTTTTGGGGCAGCCAGTAGACGGATTTGTACTGGTTTTTGCTGAATCCGTCCAGCGCCTGTTTCAGCACTGAGATTGACATTTGTATCACTTTACCAGGAAAAATTAAAACACAATGAATGGTAAAGGACAAGCCTGGCTACGGTGGATGGAAGTGCTGGCGTTGCTGCTACTCTTTGCCCTGTTGCTGTTTGGCTTATGGCTGGCCCTGTCGGGCTGACCGCATCAATCACAAAGCTCAAATCGCTATGAAATCAGACGCTACGCTACTCGACCAGAATCGGTCGCCCAAGTATTTGCAGGTGGTCAATGCCATTGTTCGTGATATTGAGAAAGGTGTCCTCTCCCTGGGCGATCAGCTGCCCTCCATAAACGAAGCCTGCGCCGCCTGGTACCTGTCGAAAGATTCGGTGAAGCGGGCCTATGAAACGCTCTACCAACAGGGTTTTATTACCTCCATCAACCGCAAAGGATTTTTCATTGCCGGGCAATCCAAACGCCACGCCCTGCGGGTGCTGATGGTGGCCGGTCAGCTTACCGACAGCGTGAAGCAACTCCACGACGCCATTACCACCAACCTCAACCGCGACGTGATCCTGGACATTTGCAGCTACAACTACCAGCGGCAACTCCTCTGCCAGCTGCTGGGCAAGCACCTGGGCGACTACCATTACTTTGTACTGATGCCCCACCTCGTTGGGCAGGACCCTGCCACCCTGCAATGCCTGCGGAATGTACCCGGTCAGCAACTGATCCTGATTGGCAACCAGTGGCAGGATGTCCTACAGCACGGCCACCAGTTGCGGTTTGGTGGTGAAACAGCCCTCTACGAAGCCCTGCAAAGCAAGCTGAGCACCCTGCGTAAATACAGCCGCCTGAACCTGATACTGCCCGAACACGACTGCTTCGACGCCGAATCGATCCGGGCATTTCAGCGGTTTTGTATAACGTATCAATTTGATTTTCAGCTGATTGACGAACTTTTGGAAGCCGACATGCAGAGCCACGAGGCCTACTTCGTGGCCGACAGCCGCCACCTGATCGCCCTGGTCGACTATAGTCAGCGCAGTGGGCTACAGTTGGGGCAGGACCTGGGCATCGTGAGCTTTGTGGAAAACGAATATACCCGCCTGCTGGCAGGCGGCGTATCGGTCATTGCGCACCCGTCGGCCGCCATGGGGCGGCTGGTGGCGCAAATTCTGAGTGGCCAGCCCAGTGCCTGTACCACTCCCCACTCCCTCCCCCTGCAACTCCAGTTTCGGGCCTCCTGCTAACGGGGGTTTGAAGGGTTTGTGGTTAGTCGTTTGTGGGTTGGTCGTTGTCACTCGGCTGGAGCCGGGGGCGCCCAGCCAAGCGACAACGACCAACCCACAAACGACTAACCACAAACTACCCCTTCCCCCTTGCCATGAAAACGTACCTGTTTATGAGTTTGGGCGCGGCGCTGATTGGTCTGACGGGCTGGCTGGCTAGCCGGGGCCATAGCGACACGCTCTTTGCGCGGGTACCCTCCGCACAGACGGGCATCACGTTTGCCAACGTGCTCACCGAAACCGATTCGCTCAACGCGCTTACCTTCGAGTACATGTATAACGGGGCGGGTGTGGGGGTGGGCGACTTCAATCGCGACGGCCTCGCCGACCTGTATTTTGCTGGTAATCAGGTGACGAGCCGACTGTATCTGAACCAGACAAAGCCCGGCGGGGTGCTGCGCTTTTCTGACATTACTGCTCCCTCGAAAACCAGCACCGACAGTTGGTGTACGGGTGTTTCCGTGGCCGACGTGAATCAGGATGGCTGGCCCGATATCTACGTTTGCGTGGCGGGCAAGACCCCAAAAACACCCCACCGCGCCAACAAACTCTTTATCAACAATGGCCTCAAAACGGGCGGCGGTATACCCACGTTTACGGAACAAGCCGAAGCGTATGGCCTGAATGATACAGGCTACAGCACACAAGCCGTCTTCTTCGATTATGACCGCGACGGTGACCTCGACTGCTACCTGCTCACCAACGCCCTCGAACCCAGTAGCCACGCCACCGTACGCCCCAAACGCCTCAACGGCGAAGCCCCCGATACGGATCGGTTGTATGAGAATAGAGGAGGTCATTTCATAAACGTTTCGCGGGCGGCGGGTATCCTGGCCGAGGGCTATGGGCTGGGGGTGTGCCTCAGCGATCTGGACAGCAACGGCTGGCCCGATCTGTACTGCGCCAACGACTTCATTTCCAATGATTTGGTATGGATGAATAACGGCAATCATGCTGACAATCAGACTGTTATTCCCATTTTTCATAATCAGGCGGGGGCCATGCTGAAGCATCAGACGCACAACGCCATGGGCGTAGATATTGCCGATATCAACAACGACGCCCTGCCCGATATTGTGGTGCTCGACATGCTACCCGCCAATAATTACCGGCAGAAAATGATGCTGCCCGGGTCGAATTTCAACCGGTTTCAACTGGAAAAAGAGTTGGATTATCAGCCGCAATTCATGCGAAATACCCTGCAACTCAATCGCGGCACGGCAGCCGGGGGCGTGGCCACGTTTTCGGAAATCGGGCAGCTGGCGGGCATCGAGAAAACAGACTGGAGCTGGGCACCACTGCTGGCCGATTTCGACAACGACGGCTGGAAAGACCTTTATATCACCAACGGCTACCGCCGCGACGTCACCAACCTCGATTTTATTGTCTTCAATCGCGAACAGGCCTCCTTTGGCACCCTCGAAGCGCAGACCCGGCAGGCCCTGAACGAGCTGCGACGCCTGCCCGACGTAGCCATTCCGAAGTACGCCTACCGCAACCGGGGGGCTGATCCAGCAACAGCGCTGACGTTTGAGGACGTGTCGGTGGTCTGGGGTCTCGACCAAACGGGTTTTGCCAACGGGGCCGCCTACGCCGACCTCGACAACGACGGCGACCTGGACCTGATAACCAACAACATCGACGCTGAAGCAATGGTGCTGGAAAACCGCCTCAACCAACGTACCCCTACGGCCACCCAGCCCGCACCCCACTGGCTCCGGCTCACTATAAACCCCGCGCAGGGCCTGCCCATCACCATTGGCACCAAAGTGTGGCTGTATGCCCAGGGGCAGCAACAAATGCTCGAACTGGCCCCCGTGCGGGGGTTCGTGTCGACGGTAGAGAACAGGCTGCATTTCGGAATGGGCAGTTGTGCTCGCTACGATTCGCTAGTGATCCGGTATCCGAACGGCAAAAAGCAGGTACTCGGTCCGGGCAAGGCCAACCGGATGCTGACCGTTCCGTACAACCCCGCTGGCGACTGGTCGGCCCCGCTACCAACCACAACCCCGCTGTTTACCCAACTTTCGGACGCCGAAAGCGGACTGTCCCTAACGCACCAGGAAACCCCCGTGGTCGACTTCAACCGTACGCCGCTGCTACCCCATCAGTTCTCGCGCAATGGCCCCTACCTGGCCGTGGGCGACGTCAATGGCGATCAGCTTGACGACTTTTTCATGGGTGCCGATTTTGGCCACCCAGCCAATGTATACGTACAGCAACTAACTGATAAACAGAGAACTAATGGAAAATTTAGCCAGAAAATCCTGCCCGGTAGTGAATCCTATGAAGCCATGGGAGCCGTGTTTTTCGATGCCGACGGCGACGGCGACCAGGATCTGTATGTGGTGAGTGGGGGGAGCCGCGTGGAGGGACTATCGGATACGTATCAGGACCGGCTCTACCTGAACGATGGGCGGGGCAATTTCCAGCCCGCGCTGCAGGCCTTGCCCAACATCCAGTCGAGCGGGGCCACAGTAACAGTGGCTGATATGGACGGCGATGGCGACCTCGACCTGTTCAGGGGCGGGCGCGTGGTGCCGGGCCAATACCCCAAACCCGCACCGAGCTACCTACTCCGAAACGACAGCAAGAGTGGCCGCGCAACTTTCGCCGACGTCACCGACGGGCTGGCCCCTGGACTGCGCCACATCGGCATGGTCACCGCCGCGCTCTGGACCGACGCCGACAACGACCACCACCCCGACCTGATGCTGGTAGGTGAATGGATGGCTCCGACCCTGTTTCGCAACACAAAAGGGCGACTCAACCGGCGGACAGTCAACGGCTTATCGAACGAAACGGGCTGGTGGTGTTCGCTGTTGGGGGCTGATATGGACGGCGACGGTGATCAGGATTATGTGGCGGGCAACCTGGGTTTGAACAGCAAATTCCGGGCATCGGCTACCGAACCCGTGCGCGTCTTCGCTGATGATTTCGACCAGAATGGGCGGCTCGACCCTATCCTAACCCATTACCTTCAACACCAACACGTGCCCGTGCCCCAGCGCGACGTGCTGATGGCCCAGATTCCCGCTATCAAAAAACGATTTCCCACCTACCATGACTACGCAAGCCACCTGTTTGAAGACCTATTTTCGGACGAAGAACGTACCCATGCCTACCAGCGCGACGCCCGCCAGCTGGCCAGTTGTTACATCGAAAACCAGGGCCATTTCCGGTTTGTGGTTCGGCCGCTACCCATCGAGGCGCAAATGGCCCCCATCAATGGCCTGGCCGCGCATGATTTCACCGGCGACGGTATTCTCGACCTACTTGTGGCGGGCAACTTCTACGGCACCGAAACCATTGGCGGTCAGCAAGATGCGGGCAAAGGCCTGTTGTTGGCTGGCACCAAAAAAGGAGTAACGCAAAGAGCTTTTCGCCCGGTCATGCACAGCGGCCTGAACATGGACGGCGACGTAAAATCGCTGGCCCCCCTGCGCCGCCCCAACGGAACCACCTGGTGGCTAACCGCCAGCAACGATGGCCCCCTGCACGTGTGGCAATCTATTACCAAATCAACACCATTATGAACATACCCCTCCTCTCCTTTTTTCTCCTCACTACTTCACAACTCCTTGCCAATCAGCTTATTACTTACCCGGCACCGGATTCGGCCCGGCAGGCGACGGATTTCAGCGTAACGGTAAACGGCAAGCCCGTCTTTGTGTATGACAACGCCGTGTCGGCCATGACCACGTTTAGTTTTGCCGGTAGTGTGCTGATCGAAATTACGTCGACGCATGATCTGCGGTGGGTCGATATCCGCCCGAAAAGCCTGGCCATTCCGGTGTCGGTGACGCCCACCAAACTAACGTTTCGGCTTACCAAACCGGGGCAACTGTCTATTGAGCGCAACGGCGAACACACGCGGGCGCTATACGTGTTTGCCGCTCCACCTGAACAGGACGTACCCAAGCCTACCGACCCCGGAGTGCGGTATTTTGCACCGGGGAAAATCTACGACGTGGGCACGTTGACGCTTAACAGCAACGAGACCATCTACATTGCCGGCGGGGCCATTGTGCGCGGCAACATC
Source organism: Fibrella aquatilis (assembly GCF_017353255.1). Taxonomy (GTDB): domain Bacteria; phylum Bacteroidota; class Bacteroidia; order Cytophagales; family Spirosomataceae; genus Fibrella; species Fibrella aquatilis. Next base: position 102,026 of record NZ_JAFMYU010000023.1, read on the forward strand.
CAGGCAACCGACGCCAAGAACATTCGTATCCGGGGTCGGGGCATCCTGGATGCCAGCCAGTTAAAAGGCGGGCGGCTGGTACGGCTGTGGCGCTGCCAACAAATTGACATTGAAGGCATTACGATTACAGACAGCCCCGGCTGGACGCTCGTTCTGCTCGACTGTGACCACGTCACCATCCACGACCTGAAAGAAGTATGCTGGCGAAACGGCTCCGACGGCATTGACCTTGTGGGTACGTCGCATGTGCAGATTCGGGATTGTTTTCTGCGGAATAACGACGACAACATCGTGATCAAAAGCTTTAGCGTCAACCCCAGCACGTTCTATAGTCAACCGGGGCTGGGCCGCGACGTGACCGACATTTTGGTGGAGCGGTGCGTAATCTGGAACATGCCCTGGGGTAACGCCCTCGAAATTGGGTTTGAACTCCGCTGCCAGACCATTAACACCATCACCTTCCGCAACTGCGACCTGATCCACGTAGACCGGGGGGCGGCGCTGAGCATCCATAACGGTGATCAGGCCACGGTCGAGCGCATCACCTACGATAACATCCGGGTAGAAGATGCCCCCCACAAGCTGGTCGACCTGGCCGTCTTCTGGTCGCAATACAGCACTGATATGCCCACCACCGAAGCCGAACGCGCCCGCCAATACCTGCACGGAGCCTGGGATGGGGTGCTTCGCGTAGCTGCCGGTGAGGTCGCAGCCCACGCCCGCAGCCGGGGACAGATCCGCGATATCCTGTTTCGAAACATTGCCGTCACTGACGGGCAGTTTCCGTACTCTATTCTCTGCGGTTATGACGCGCGACACCGAATCGAAAACGTGCGATTTAAGGGGCTTACTATTCACGGCAAACCTATCCGATCAGCGCAGGCGGGGCATTTCTCCCTGGAGAACGCAACGCGGGTCTACTGGAAGTAAAGAGGTTCTCGCGGCCCCCGCTAACGGTGGCAGCACCCTGGCTTGTGGGGACACAGACCAGGGTGAAGGTCACAAACTACTACCCAGCATCTCCTACACCCCTATCGTCTTCTTGCCCCATTCGCCCGGCGAAACGCCAAACTCTTTTCGAAAAGCCCGGATGAAATAGTTAGGATCATTGAAACCTACGGCATAGGCCACTTCGGCCACCTGCCGCCCGCCCGCCTGAAGCAGTTGCGCAGCGCGTTGCAGACGGATGTTGCGGATAAGGTCGTTGCCGCCTTTGCCCGTCAGAGCCTTAAGTTTTCGGTACAACTGGGTGTTGCTCAGGGCCAGTTCCCGTTCCAGCCAGAGCACGTCCAGGTCTGGGTTAGCGAGGTGTGTGTCAATGATGGCCAGCACCTTGCGAAGAAACACGTCGTCGGCCGATTCGAGCACTATGTCGGTGGGTTTCAGCAACAACAACTGGCTGTATTTAGCCCGCAGCAACTGGCGGCCCTGGATCAGGTTTCTGGCCCGGCTCAGCAGCACGTCTACGTTGAAGGGCTTGGTCACGTAGTCGTCGGCACCCGCGCCAAGGCCTTCCACTTTACTCTCCGTGCTTGACCGCGACGTGAGCAAAATCAGCGGAACGTGGCTGGTGCGCTCATCGGCTTTCAGGGTTTGGCACAGGTGCAGGCCGTCCATATCGGGCATAAGCCAGTCGCTCACGATCAGGTCGGGAATTTCGGTCCGGGCCTGAGCCAACGCGTCGTGGCCGTTGATGGCCGTAAGCACCCGGTAGCGCGGCCGAAAACAACTGGCAACGTAGTCGCGCAGCTCGTCCTGGTCTTCTACCACCAGCACCAGGGGCCAGTTGCTGTCATTAACCGGGTTGAGCAACGCAGACTCACTATCGCCCTGTGGCTGATGAGCGGTTTCCAAAACGGGCGAAACAGTGGCCACATCGGCTGGGTAGTTAGAGAGCCACGCGGGTGGAAACGCCGAGGCCGATACGGGTAGCATTACCCGCATGGTGGTGCCCGCACCGGGGCTGCTATCTACCCGAATCTGCCCCCGGTGCAGTTCTACCAGTTCACGGGTGAGGGCCAGCCCAATGCCCGTTCCGGCCTTTTTGGCCCTGCTTTGACCGTTTACCTGGTAAAACCGCTCGAAGATATGAGCGGTATGTTCCGCCGAAATGCCTACGCCCGTATCGGTCACTTCCAGCCACAGTTCAGCCGATTCGGGCGTCGATTCGGAGGTGTCGAGCACTTGGCACCGCACCAGAATAGAGCCGCCACCGGGCGTGAATTTAAACGCATTGGCAATCAGGTTATACAGCACTTTCTCCACGATATCCGGGTCGAACCAGGCCGAAGCCATGTTGGGCATGGTCTCGATGGTGAGTGTAATCTGCTGCTTTTCGGCCTGCGCCGTAAATGATTCGGCCACCTGCCGCACAAACCCGGCCACATCCTGCCGACTGATTTCGGGCCGGAGCGAGTCGGATTCCAGCTTCGAGAGGTCGAGGAGTTGGTTGATGAGCCGCAGCAGCCGGTTGGCATTTTGGTGCATCGTTTTCAGCTGCGGGCGGCGGCTGTCGGGCGTGCTGTCGGCCAGGAATTGCTCCAGCGGGGTGAGAATCAGGGTGAGTGGTGTGCGGAACTCGTGGGAGATATTGGTAAAAAAGCCAGACCGCAGGCGGTCGAGTTCGCGGGCTTTTTCGGTTTCCAGGTGCTCGGCCCGCAGTTCTGTTTTAAAGCCTTCGCGAATTTGGATAAGTCGACGCATCAGCAGCAGCAACCCCGATACCAGGGCAGCATAGAGGCAATAGGCCCAGCCGGTGCGGTACCAGGGGGGCAAAATGGTGATGCTCAGCACGGTTTCAGTGGCCTTGCCAAAGTCGTCGGTGAGCGAGGCCTTCACCCGAAACAGGTACGTACCCGGGTTTTGGTTGGTATACGTGGCCGACTGTTTGGTGCCCACGTAGTTCCAGTCGGTCTCGAAGCCATCCAGCCGGTATGCATACCGAACGTGCCGATGTGTTCTGAACAGCACGGCGGCATAATCGACCGTGATGACCGACTGATTATAGTGGAGCGTAATGGCCTTCGTTTCGTTAAATGCCTTGGTCAGTGGCGAGTCGGCATCGCCGGGCAGGACTGTCCGGTTAAAGAGTTTAAGCTCTGACAGATAGACAGGTACGTTTGGTTCAACGTCCTCAGCCTGGTTCGGCCTGAACACTGTCAGGCCATGCTTGCCCCCCCAAAACAGGGTCCCATCGGTGCTCTGCGAGGCGGCCCGCTCCGTGAAGTCATTGCCGGCAAGGCCATCGCCCCGGCCATAGGTACGTACTACGTGCCCACCCTCATCGAGCTGACATAGCCCGTCGTTGGTAGCTACCCAGATGTTCCCTTGCTTATCCTGGCTGATGCTCATGATGGCATCATTCGGCAGGCCATTGTCGGTGGCCAGCAGGGTAAATTGCCCCGTAGGACCGTCATACCGGTGCAGTCCATTCATAGTGCCCACCCAGAGCTGTTTGCGCCGGTCTTCAAACAGGCAGGTGACATGGTTATCGTAGAGGCTGCCGGGTTGCTGGATGCCCTTAAAATGGTGATATGCCCCACTTTTAGGGTTCCAGGCGGTCAGTCCATCCCCAAAAATGCCGCTCCACAACGTGCCATCGTAGGTTTCGAGCAGGTCGGTATAGGACACTGAGGCCAACTTTACAGGCCGCTCAACAGCCGTTAACTGCCCGGTAAAGCGATCTATGAGCCAGAGTTCACCTGACTGCATAGCAAGCCAAGCCTGTTGACGTGCGCCCACTGCGGGTGTCGCCACGCTGACCCGGCCTATGCCCAGAACGTCTAGCCGCTGCCGAACAAGGCCGGTTTGGGGGTCTATAATCACCGTGCCTCTGTTCCAGCTGCTCACCAGTAGCGCCCTGCCCGATAGTAGGTACGCGTAGGTTACATCGTTGCCCGGCAGCGAACGGGGGTTCCCCGGCTGCTGCCAGACGTGCCGGTACGTATTGGTTTTTCGGTCTACGTAGGTGAGGCCCAGCATACTACCCACCCAAACGTTACTCAGCGAATCGGCAGCTACCGTGGTTACCTTAGAGGAGAGCAAACTATTGAGTTGCCCCGGCTGATGGGTATATAGTTCAAATGGGTCGGCATGGGCAAACAGCACGTTCAGGCCACCCTCCCAGGTACCAATCCAGATGTTGCCCTCGCGGTCGCCCCGAACGCACACGGTAGCGTGGGTACTTAGGTTACCCGTCAGGGCAGGATCATGTTTAAAATGCCTGAGTTTCTGAAAATCTGAGTCTTCAGCCAGCACAATACCGTCATCGGTACCAAGCCAGAACCGCCCCTGTTTGTCTTCATACAGGCTACGGGCAATGTTTATGCCTTCAACAACGCCTTTTTGAAAGAAAACACACCCAAACCCCCGCCCAATGCTGTCGCATCGAAACAGGCCACGCCCCTGTGTGCCCACCCATAGGCGGCCCCGGCTGTCGCATTCAATGAGCATCGTAGCTACTGGTGCCGACAGAGCCGGTTCGGGCAGGGTCACGCGGGTTAGCTGGTGATCACTCAGGCGCATTCGGATCAGGCCTCCTTTCAAATAGGCTAGCCATAGGTTCCCGGCTTTGTCAGGGCAGATTTGCTGGATATAATTCGACGGCAAGCCGTTTTTCTCGGCGGTCAGCTGGCTAACCTGGCCCGTTTGCAGATCTATCTCCAGCAGCCCGGTACCGTAAGTGGCGGCCCATACATGCCCGCGCCCATCCTGCGCCAGATCGGTGATGGTGGCCGTGGCAATATCTTGTCCGGAGGTAGTGCGGAGGTAGCGCATAAACCGCACTCCTGTTGAATCCATGCGGTTAAGCCCCCCCGAATTGGTGCCTACCCACAACCCATGCTGCCGGTCTTCAAAAAGGCATTTTATTTCGTTGCTGCTCAGGCTATGCCGGTCCCGCGCCGACCGCCTGAATACCTGAAAGTGCTCACCATCGTAGCGGTTCAGGCCGTCGGCCGTGCCGAGCCACAAAAAACCGTTCCGGTCCTGAAGCAAATCCATGACCACGTTGTGCGATAGCCCATCGCTGGTGGTAAGGTGGTGGAAGGTGGCCTGGGCATAACAGCGGATGCCCAGGCAGGCCATCAGAACCAATGGCAAGTACGTGTAGTGTGTGCCCTGAAGGCGCCTGCTAATCGCTTTCCATGAGGCAGTACGCATTGAGCCGTGTAGTTGGTAGCTTGACACTGGTACTTCTGTAGCCAAAGGTCAGCTTTTTCCGGCTAAAAATACAGCACCCTGTATTTTACCGCGCCATAGAGCCGCCAGTAGACAGACAGAAACGGCGAAGCTACGGAAGTAGCCCCGGCTTGCTTGGCATTGGTGAGCAAATCGGCCTGACCAGACCACTCTTCCATCAGCGATAAACCAGTGAATGCCAGCCAGATAGCCATACCCAGCAGGGCTACAGACCAATAGCTCACAGCGGCTGCCAGCAAGGCCATAACCAGGCCTGCCACAGTTAGGTATTGCCGCGCCACGAGGGCCTCCGACCGGTGTATGCGCTGGCGAAACAGTTCGGGGTGACGTTTGTAGAGCAGGGCATCGTAGCGCTTTTTGCGCTCGTTGTTCAGGCTCGTATACCAGCCCGTTGGGTGCATGGGCTGCATCACCGCCGCCTCCGGGCACCGCAAAATGGGAATACCGATTTCAAGGAATTTGAATTGCAGGTCTAGGTCTTCGCGCCAGGCCAGATCAAACGTTTCTTCAAAGCCACCCGCCCGTTCCAGAGCCACCTTCTGACAGAAACAGTTGGCCGTCGACAGCTCGGTTATGTCGGGTACGGGTTGGCTGCGCGCCTGTCCGGCCACGCGGGGCGCCACCGCCCGCACCGAACCAGTCACCACCATGGCCCCCCTCCGAAACATGCCCTGCGCCGAGGCCAGCCAGGTGGGCTGGGGCTGACAGTCGGCATCGGTGAAGGCAATAAATTGACCCCGTGCGGCCCGCCAGCCCCGGTTGCGGGCCGCAGCCAGCCCCCGCCGGTCGCGCTGGGCGAGGTAGCGCACTTCAATGCGGGTCTCGGCCGAAAAATGCGCCACCACTACGGCGGTTTCGGGACGGTTGGCATCATCTACCACTACCACTTCAAACTGGTCGGGAGGCAGGGTTTGGGCCGTAAGGGCCTGGAGACAAAGCGTTAATCGGTCGGTGTCAGGTCCGGTTGGAATAACAACCGTAAAAAATGGGTCCATCGCGTTGATATAAGGCTGATTGGGGCATACCGACAGCCGTTAGAAAAGCGTATTGCTCAGAGTCTTCTCAAAGACCGGGCCACTATGCCTATAGATGAACGAACCGGCAAACAAAATAGCTGAACACCAGGCATTAATTGAGGGAAAGGATTTTTTGATTTACGATGTACGAATTACGAATTACGATTTTTGCTGACGCTAGCCTTCTCCTGCGTCAGCAAAAATCGTAATTCGTAATTCGTACATCGTAAATCAAATTCCCCCCTATATTGCTCTGCATTCAACGACACCCTATGACATCCTCCCCTTCCCATCCTCCCCTTGCGTTTTTGTGCATTGCCACCTTTGTAAAAGGCGAAGCGTTCATGCAGACCTGCAAAGCACTAGGCCACACGGTCTACCTGCTGACTGAACAGCGCCATAAAGACAAACCCTGGCCCCACGAAGCCATCGACGAAATCTTTTACCTGCCTTCGGAAAGCAACGACAGCCAGAACCTCGACACCATGCTTCTGGGCCTGGCCCACACCATGCGCACCCGCCGCATCGACCGGGTGATAGCCCTCGATGATTTCGACGTAGAAAAAGGTGCCCTCGTCCGCGAGACGTTCCGCATCCCAGGCATGGGCCAAACCACGTCCCGGTTCTTCCGCGACAAACTGGCCATGCGCAAACGGGCGCAGAAAGCGGGCATTCGCGTACCCCGGTTCAGCAGCCTGTTCAATAACGACGAGTTAACCCTGTTCCTGCAAAACAGCGAAGCCCCCTGGCTCATTAAGCCCCGCTCTGAGGCTTCGACCACCGGCATCCGCAAGGTGCATACCCTGGATGAAGCCTGGACCGTGGTGAACGAACTCGGCGACAACCGGCACACCTACCTGATCGAAGAATTTAAGCCGGGCAGTGTGTATCACGTTGATTCACTGTCGTTTGCCTCGAAAGCCGTGTTCAGCCGGGTAAGCGAATACCTGGCCACGCCCATGGAAGTAGCCCACGGCGGGGGCATTTTCCGCACCCGCACCCTGGCCCCCACCGACGCCGAAACGCCTGATTTTCTGGCTATTAACGATGCCGTTATGGCCGCGTTTGGCATGCGCCACTCGGCCTCGCACTCCGAGTTTATCCGCTGCAACCACGACGGCGAACTGTATTTTCTGGAAACGGCCTGCCGGGTAGGCGGGGCCAACATTGCCGAGATGGTCGAGGCGGCTTCGGGCGTGAACCTCTGGGCCGAATGGGCCAAGCTGGAGATCGCCGCCGCTCACAACGAACCTTACAGCCCCCCCGCCGACACGGGCCACTACGCCGGATTGATTGCCTCGCTCGCCAATGAATTGCGCCCCGATATGGCCGGTTTTACCGACCCCGAAATTGTGTGGCGGATGCACCGCGACCACCACATTGGTTTTATCGTGAAAGCCGAGGAGCCTGAGCGGGTGCGCACGTTGCTGGACAACTATATGCACCGCATCCGCGAAAGTGTACACGCGTCGATGCCTGTAGCCGCCAAACCTACTAACTGAGTAGTGTCGTAAACTACTTACAGACAAACACTTAAGCAACTTTTTAGCATTTTAAATTTACTAATAAAAGGCATTACTATTCTAAGTTCATAGATTTATAGTCTGCTTTTTGCAGCAAGTAGCGTAGTAACCCCTTCAGCGGGTACTACGCTTTTTTTATGTACCAACATAAGTGAAGTGTAGTGAAAAAAAGCGACCAACTGAAGATCTGATTGTCAACGCTTTACATCAACTTATGAAATTACGTCTACACACCTGCGCTACTCTTTTGCCCTGGCTGTTGAGCTTAGCCCTACTTTTTGGGCGCACAGAAGAGGCATTTGCCCAATTATCTGGCACGGTTTTTAGAGACTTCAGCGCCAACGGAACCCGCGAGGCACCCGGCGAGATTGGCGTAGGCGGCATTACCGTGACCGCTACCAGCATCAACGGTGTGGTCACCACAACCACCACCAGTTCAGCCGTAGCCAGTCTGGGCAACTATAGCTTCACACCGGGCGGAACAGGGCCATTCCGCGTTGAGTTTTCGGGGCTACCTGCCGGTTACTTCCCCGGTCCGAAAGGCACAGGCAGCGGCACGTCGGTGCAGTTTGTTGCAGCTGGCTCTACCAACGTCAATCTGGGCATCAATTACCCAACCGATTACAGCCAGGCCAACCCGTTCTACCTCGTTCCGTGCTATGTGAACGGTGATCCGCTCAGCGCCACCGGCAATGCCGGGTCGCAGGGATCACTGGTGACCCTTCCCTACAGTAGCACAGGCAATAACCCCAGCGAATTTGCCATAGCCACTGGCGCGCAGATTGGGGCTGTTTTTGGCGTAGCCTACCAGCGGACAGCCCGCCAGGCTTTTACCGCAGCCTTCGTAAAACGCCATTCGGGACTTGGGCCGAGCGGCGCGGGAGCTATCTACCTCACCAAAGCCACCGACGCTACCTTCACCAATTTTACTTCGAGCCTGTTTACCACGCTGCCTATTGCCATACCTGTGGCTACCAACACCGCGCGGAGCCTTCCGGGGAGCACCACAGTGGTAAACCAGGACGCCACCGTATTCGACCAGGTAGGTAAAACCGGTCTGGGCGACATTGAACTGTCGGAAGACGGTACCACGCTGTATGCCGTTAACCTGTCGGACCAGAAGCTGTATCGCATTCCGATCAACAACGCTGGCACCAACAACCCCACGGCCAACACGGCGGGCATCACCAGTTTTAGCATTGGCACCGGCACGGGTTGCCGCACGGGCAGCGTATACCGACCATTTGCCCTAAAGACCTATCGGGGTAAGGTCTACGTGGGCGGTGTGTGCACCAACGAAAACGTACCCACCACAACGACAACCAATTTCGGGCCGGGCGTGAACAACACAGCCAACCTGATCACCCGCGACACCACGGGCATGAAGGCCATTGTGTATGAGTTTAACCCGGCCAATAACACGTTTGCCTCGGCCATTGCCTTTCCGCTCACATATCGAAAAGGCAACACCAACAATGATCAGGCGGGCGTAGAACGAGCCAACTATTGGCTTCCATGGACCAGCGTGGTGCCCGGCAGTACGGCCGTGCCCAGCCGCTTTGCCCGGGGTGATTTACCCAACATCAGCTACCCCCAGCCGTGGCTGACAGGCATTGAATTCGACGTAGACGGGTCGATGATTCTGAGCATCCGCGACCGCACCGGCGACCAGTTTGGCAACAACAACCTGGGGCCAAACAACACGACCACGCTCTACCGCGCCATTGCTCCGGGCGATATTCTGCGCGCCAGCAAGTGTACTCCTAACGCCCCGCTCTGGACGCTGGAAAGCAATGCGTCTGTTTGCAGCAGCACAGCCACGGCAGGGGTAGGCAACGGACAGGGGCCGGGCGGCGGCGAATTTTATTATGGCGATGCTGTGGCCGTGCCCAATACTATTACGCCTTTCCACCTGGAAATGGCTCAGGGTGGGTTGGCCTTGCTGCCAGGTAGTGGCTATGTGTCGTCGATTGTGATGGACCCCACCGACCAGATCGAAGCGGGGGGGATTCGGCGGTTCCGGAACAGCGATGGTTTTTCCGATGCGTCCACCAGCGTCCAGATCTACTACAGCGGCACTGGCGTGACCACCTACGGCAAAGCCAACGGCTTAGGTGACATTGAGTTAAGCAGCGACAATCCACCCATTGAAATTGGCAACCGTGTCTGGAACGATGGCGATGCCCAAAGCGCCGACGGTCTTCAGGGCGCTACTAATACGTATATCAGCGGTGTCACGGTGACGCTCTACCTGAACGGGTCGCCGGTGGTGAGCACTACTACCAACGCAGCGGGCGAATACTATTTTAATAGCACCAACGTACCGGGCGGCCTGCTACCCAATACGGCCTACGAGATCAGAATTCCGATGAACCAGTCGGGCCTGACCAATTTCATTCCCACCGTATATAATGCCGGCACCAGCGACGCCATCGACAATGATGGCGTGCTGGTAAACGGTTTCACGGTCATTACGCTCACCACCGGTAATTACGGCGAAAACAACCACTCCTACGATTTCGGCTTTGTTACTTGCCCCACCATTACCAACCCGTCGGGAGGGGTGTCGGTCTGTTCGGGCACGTCGGTCAATTCGCTGAGTGTAGCGACCAATGCCACGGGTACCAACACCATTCAGTTCGTGTATTTCACGACACCCCAGAGTGGTACGGCCATGTATAGCGGCGGCACGTCGCTGACCACAGCCACGCCCACGGGAGGTACGGCCGTTATCACCAACGTGGCGTTTCCGGCCAACACCACGGCTAGCCCAGTGGTCTATTATGTCTACGCCATCCTGACGCCCACCCCCGGCGCGGCAGACTGTCGGCCAGCGCAGCAGCTACTGGTTACGGTAAACCCAGCCGTTTCGGCCAGCATTGCAGCCAACCCCGGCCTGACCATCTGTAGCGGCAGCAGCACCACCCTCACGGCCACGGCCAGTGGCGGGGCAGGCTTTACCTACCGCTGGAGTACCGGTGCCACCACGGCCAGTATACCGGTAAGCCCCACCATTACAACTACTTACGCAGTCACGGTTGCCAACAATACCAGTTGCTCGGCCATTGCCACGGCTACGGTGACGGTCAACCCCGCCCTAACGGCGCTGACGGCCAGCGCCAGCCCGACCACTATTTGCAACGGTGCCAGCAGCACCCTCACGGCTACGGCGTCGGGCGGTACGGGCATCACCTACGCTTGGAGCAACGGCATCACAACCGCCACCCAGCCCGTTAGCCCTAGCGTGACCACGGTCTATACCGTTACGGCCACCAACAGCACCGGCTGCACCCGAACGGCATCGACCACGGTGACGGTGAACCCCGCCGTGACAGCGGTGGTTGCGGTTAGCCCCAGCGCCACTATTTGCGCTGGCACGAGCGCCACGCTGACGGCGTCGGGCGGTAACGCCTTCCGCTGGAGTACGGGAGCGACTTCGGCAGCCATTGTGGTCTCGCCCACCAGCACCACGGCCTACAGCGTGACGGTCGCCAACGCCAGCGGTTGTTCGGCTATTACCCAGGCTACCATCACGGTGAACCCAGCGGTAACGGCTACACTGAGCAACACCACCATCTGCAATGGCACAGCGGCCACCCTAACGGCCACTGGGGGCAGTTCGTATACCCTGAGTACGGGCGCCGTGAATACCACGGGTATTTTTAACGTAACACCTTCAACTACAACCGCATACACGGTTACTGTCGTCAACGCCAGCGGATGCTCAGGGGTGGCTTCCGGTACGGTGACGGTGAACCCCGCCGTGACGGTTACGGTAGGTAGTGCCACAATTTGTAACGGCACGTCGGCGATATTAACGGCCAATGCGAGTGGCGGTACGGGCTTCACCTATGCCTGGGCACCCGCCGGAACGGGCAGCACCCAGACGGTGACGGTATCGCCTGCGGCCAACACAACCTATTCGGTCACGGTAACGAATGGCAACGGCTGCTCGGCTATTGCCACGGCTACCGTGACGGTCAACCCCGCCGTGACGGCCACCATTACGGCCAGCCCCAGCAACACAATCTGTAACGGCACAACAGCCACGCTGACCGCCTCGGGCGGGACAGGTTTCCGCTGGTCGACGGGAGCGACTACGGCGGCTATTAACGTTAGTCCTACCAGCACCACGGCCTACTCAGTGACGGTGACCAACGGCAACGGCTGTTCGGCTATCGCCACTACCACGATCACGGTGAACCCCGCTGTAACCGTCACCGTGGGCAGCGCCACGATCTGCAACGGCACCAGCGCTACCCTCACGGCCATTGCCAGTGGTGGGTCGGGCTTTGCGTATGTGTGGGCACCAGCGGGTACGGGCAACACCCCAACCGTGACGGTTTCGCCCACGGCCACTACGACCTACTCTGTTACCGTGACCAACAGCAACGGTTGTTCGGCAGTGACCAGCGCCACGGTGACGGTGAACCCCGCTGCTACGGCAGTCATCACGGCTAACCCCAGCAACGGGGCCATCTGCAACGGCACCTCGGCGACGCTGACGGCCTCAGGCGGGACAGGTTTTCGTTGGAGTACAGGGGCGACATCGGCGGCTATTGTAGTAGCACCCACCAGCACCACCGCCTACTCGGTCACCGTCACCGATGCAAACGGTTGTTCGGCCACAACCCAGACTACCATCACAGTCAACCCCGCCGTGTCGGTAGCGGTGGGCAGCCAGACCATCTGCAACGGCACCACGGCCACGCTGTCGGCCACGGCGGGTGGCAGTACGGGCCTAACTTACAACTGGTTACCTGCCGGAACGGGCAACACCCAGACGGTGACGGTTTCGCCCACGGGCACCACCACGTATACGGCCGTAGTGACCAATAGCAATGGCTGTTCGGCCACCACAACGGCCACGGTGACGGTGAACCCAGCGGTAACGGCCACGGTGGCGGTGAGTCCGAGCAACACCATCTGCCAGGGCACGTCGGCGACCCTGACGGCGGCGGGAGGTACAACCTACCGCTGGAGTACAGGGGCTACTACGGCGGCTATCAGCGTCACGCCCGCCAACAGCGCCATCTACAGCGTCACGGTCACCAACGGATTTGGCTGTTCAGCGGTGGCCAACAGCACCATCACGGTCAACCCCGCCGTGAACGCCAGCCTGAGCAATGCGGTGATCTGCAACGGCACCACGGCCAGCCTGACCGCCACGGGAGGCAGTGCCTATACGCTGAGCAACGGGGCCACCAACGCCACGGGCATTTTTATCGTAAGCCCCACAACCACAACACCTTACACCGTAACCGTGACCAATGGTAACGGCTGTTCGGCCATCGCTACCGCTACGGTAACGGTGAACCCAGCGGTAACGGCGGTGGTGAGCGTTAGCCCCAGCAGCAGCATTTGTCTGGGCACGTCGGCCACGATTACGGCCACGGGTGGTTCGTTCTACCGCTTCAGCGATGGCACCACTATCACCAGCAACACGTCGGGTCAACTGGTAGTAACGCCCACCGCCGTGGGCAGCAACCCGTATGCTGTCACGGTTACGTCGGGGCAGAGTTGCAGCGCCACCGCCTCGGTCGTGATTACGGTCAATGCCCTGCCGCAGCCCAGCATTTTAGGTACGTCGACGATCTGCGCGGGCGGCCCCATCTCGCTCACGGCCACCCCCACCACGGGGCTTACCTACGCCTGGACAGGGCCGGGCGGTAACCTGGGCAGTAGCAACCCGCTTATCATTCCCAACAGCACCACCGCCAACTCAGGTACGTATCAGGTGCGGGTAACGGATGCCAACGGCTGCACTGCCACGGCCAGCCGCAACGTGACGGTGAAGCCATCGCCCACGGTGCAGATCCTGAACACCAGCATCACCTGCGCCAACAACCAGCCCGCCGTAGCCATTGCCACGCAGGTAACAGGCGGCACCCCTCCCGTAAGCTACGCCTGGTACCGGTCGGGGGCCGCGGGGGTGATTTCGACAAGCGCCAACCCGTCGTTCTCAACACCTGATACCTACAGCGTGATCGTGACCGACGCCAACGGCTGCATCAGCAATACGGCTTCGGTGACGGTGGTAACGCCCAACCCGCTGGCGGTGAACATCCAGACCAGTAACCCACTCTGTTTCAGCGCGCAAGGCCAGATTACAGCCACCACTAGTGGTGGCACAGGACCTTATTCCGTGAATTACTACAACGCGGGTGGCCTGCTTTCGTCGACCACAACAACCGGCACCAGCACCCTGCAAACGGGTGCTGGCAGCTACACCATTACGGTTACCGACGCCAACGGTTGTTCGCTCACCCAGACGGCCACGCTCACCCAACCCCCGCTGCTGTCGGTCTCGCTCACCAGCGGCGGACCTGTCTGCGCCGGGCAGAATACGGGCACCATCAGCAGTTCGGTAGCAGGAGGCACCCCATCCTACACCTACGTCTGGACGGGTCCGGTGGCCAACGGGGCTACCGCGCCCAACCTGACGGGTCTTTCGGGCGGTACTTATTCGGTAGTTGTGACCGATGCCAACGGCTGCACCGCCACCCGTGGTATCACGATCCAGACCAACCCGCTGCCCGCCGCGCCCTCGTTTACGGCGACCCAACCTACCTGCGTCACCACCACGGGCACAATCCGAATACTGACACCAGCTACGGGCGTGACCTACAGTTTCGACAACGGGCAATCGTACCAGGCGTCGGCCACGCTCAGCGGACTGGCACCGGGCGTGTATCGGCTGCGGGTGAAAGACAATACCACTGGCTGCGAATCGACGGTGACGAGCGCCACGGTCAATGCCATACCAACAGCGCCAACCGCCTCAATAGCAGGCAGTACGGCCTATTGCGAAGGCTTCCCCATTTCGCTCACAGCCAGCCCCGCCACGGGCGTTACCTACGCCTGGACGGGTCCCAGTGGTAATTTGGGCAGCAGTAACCCGCTCGTGATTCCCAATGCGACACCGGCCAACTCGGGTACGTATCGCGTGACGGTGACGGACGTAAACGGCTGTACGGCCACCGCCAGCAGCGTCATTACAGTCAACCCCGCCATCGTAGCCACGGTCAATAATGCCACGCTCACCTGCCAAAACCCCACGGCCACGCTTACGGTGAGCAGCAGCCAGCTAAACCTGAGCTACAGCTGGCGCGGGCCGGGCGGCTTCACGGCCATTACCCAGAGCGTAACGGTCGGTGTGGTGGGTACCTATACGGTGGTGACCACCAGCACGCAATCGGGCTGTTCAGCCACGGCCACCGCCACCGTGTCGCAGGACGTTAGCCTGCCCGTAACCACGCTGACGAGTGCCACGCTCACCTGCCAGAACAACTACGCCGCTGTAACCCTAACGGCCACCGGCACCCCTGCCAACACCACCTATCAGTGGACGGGACCAGCTGGCTTTGCGGTCAATGCAGCCAGCATCAGTACCACCATTCCAGGCACTTACACGGTCGTCTCGACCAATCCGCAGACGGGTTGTAGCACCACGCTCACCACCACCGTGGCGCAGGATGGCGGCGTACAGGCCACGCTTACACAGAGCAACTGCCTGAATAACAGCACCAATGCCGTAGTCGCCGATGACTATTTCACGGTCACGGTCCAGGCCACCAACACCGGCAACGTGGGTACGTATGAAGTCGTGCTGGGTGCCAATGCCAACGGTACGGGCGGCACGGTACTTAACCCCGGCGGCACGGCCTTCGGCACGGCGGTTACGGTGGGTGGCGTAGGGCAGGGTAATGCCAAAGGCTTCCGCGCCGACGGTACCACCACCTACCCCATCCTGATCAGGCAGGTGGGCCAGACCAACTGCCGGGTCTTCCGCCTCACGGGTACCGTGGCGCCCTGTTCATCCTGCTTCCCCATCCCCTGCCAACCAACTAGTCTTCGTAAACAATAATCTCTTTTCCAATTTAAAACCGCTTGATTCCATGAAAAACGCTACCTCCTTTTCGAGTTGGCCCCGCTGCCTATTGACCCTGCTGGGTCTGCTAGGCCTCTGTACCGGCACGTTTGCTGCCTCGCCCCGCCCGCCAGCCCTGTTGGCGGGTCCCACGCCCGTGGGTAACTACGTCTTCCTCGACGCTAACCAGAACAACGTCTTCGACGCCGCCGAAAACGGTATTCCGAGTGTGCGGGTTTGCCTCTACACCAGCGATGGCGTACTGCGCGAAACAGCCACCACCACGCCGACCGGTCTGTTCTCCTTCACGACTACCATTCAGCCCAACACTAGCTACGACATCCGGATCAAGGCCGCCGATGCCCCCGCCAACCGCCGCCTTGTTGTGGCCCGGCAGGGTGGCGACCCCACCGCCGACAGTGATGCCACCCTGGTAGGCAACACGGCCGTGATTGTGGTGCAGAGTACCCCCACCGGCACCCTACCCACCGCACTTGGTTTCGGCTACGCCGCCGGTGACCCCGACCTGATTCTGACCAAAACCAGCGACAGCTTCTCGGTAGCACGGGGCGGCACGGCCACCTTTACCCTCAGCGTTTCGAACGTAGGCGGCAGCACGGCCACGGGCGTCATCGTCCGCGATACGCTCGATACGGGCATGGGCTACGTGTCGTCGTCGCCGGCGGCTACTACGGCACTTTTAGGCTCCGGGAAAGTACAGGTTACCTGGAACACGGGTACCCTCTCGGCCAGCGCCTCCGCCACGTATACCCTGACCGTCAGTGCATTAGCTGATGGCGTTCTGACCAACACGGCGGGCGTAACAGCCACCTCGGCCGATGGCACGCCGCGCAACAACCTCGCCAGTGCCAGCTTCTCGGTACCTGCCAAACTTTGTCAGGGCGGTGCTTATGTAACATCCCTGGCTCCCAACCTCACCAATGTAGAATGGTTCAGAGCTGGCGCTTCCGTTGGTACCGGCAACAGCCTCACCATCGTTACGTCGGGGGCGTATAGCTATACCGCCTTCGCAGTTGGGTCCGACTGTCAGGTCAGCAGTTGTAGCCCGCTCATCATCTACGACGGCGCTGTTCCCAACCTGACGCTGGCCAGTTCAGCATCAGCCATTTGCGCAGGGCAATCGTCGGTGCTGTCGGTGAGCAACTGTACGGGTACGGTACTCTGGAACACCGGCGCAACTACCACCAGCATTACGGTATCGCCCACGGTAACCACGGGCTACTCGGCGACCTGTACGCCAACCGCCGCCGACGCCTGCCCATCGTCTGTTTCAGCAACGGTGACGGTGAACCCATCGGTTACGGCCACGCTTAGCAGCGCCACTATTTGTAACGGCCTCGTAGCCACGATCACGGCCACCGGCGGTACGTCTTACACCCTGAGCGATGGCCAGGTCAACACAACGGGTATATTCAGCGTGTCGCCTGCCCTTACAACGGCGTATAGCGTCACGGTAGCCAACAGCAGTGGCTGTACCAGTTTGGCCTCTGGCACGGTGACGGTGAACCCATCGGTTACGGCCACGCTT
>NZ_JAFMYU010000024.1 GCF_017353255.1 Fibrella aquatilis
TATGCCGAAGCAAACTGAAAACTACAATTTATCAATCTCCTCCTGCACAAATGCCATTAGCGCGCCAATGTGGTCCTTGGAGAAATCGAAGGGGACGTGAGCGGCGGCGTAGATGTCGCGGATGGGAGCTTTGTAGCCTAGCTTGAGGGCGTTTTTGTAGCCCTGGAGAGCCTGTTGGGGGTTTTGACGGTAGTTGCGCCATACGCCAATGGCCCCCAGTTGGGCAATGCCATACTCGATGTAGTAGAAAGGCACCTCATACAAATGCAGCTGTTTCTGCCAGAGGTATTCCTGAAAGTGCGTCAATCCGCTCCAGTCGGTCACAGTGTCGCTGAACTGGGTAAAGATGCGGGTCCAGTTGGCCCGGCGGTCGGCAACGGAGTGGTCGTCCGCGACCCCAGGCGGGTGTTCGTAGACCCAATGCTGAAACTTGTCGATAGTGGCTACCCAGGGCAGCATCTCAATGATCGATTCGAGGTGCTGGCGTTTGGCACGGCGTAGCTGCTCAGCAGCCTGTTCGGGTGTGCGGCTGTCGTTGGGGTCGAAAAACGCGTCCCAGTGGTCCATCGAGATCAGTTCCATAGCCATTGACGCCAGTTCGGCTACTTCCATGGGCGGGTTGCGGAAGGCTTTCAGGGGCAGTTCACGCGTCAGAAACGAATGCACGGCATGGCCCCCCTCGTGCACCATCGTGACCAGGTCGCGCAGGCTGGAGGTGGCGTTCATAAAAATAAACGGTACACCAATCTCTTCCAGCGGATAATTATACCCACCCGGCGCTTTGCCCTTCCGCGACTCCAGGTCGAGGTGGCCCATGCGCCGCATCACGCGCAGGTAGCCGCCCAGTTCGCCGCTGGTGTCGAGCTTATCGAAACAGCGTATTGTCTTCTCGATCAGCTCGTTACCCGTTGTAAACGGCACCAGCGGGGGCAGGCCGTCAGGGTCAACTTTGTGGTCCCAGGGGCGCAGGGTGGTTACAGATGGGTCGTTTTGGGCTAGTTTCTGTTGGCGTTCGGCCATTTGGCGGCTCACCAGCGGCACCACGGCTTCGGCCACGGCGGCGTGGAACGTGAAGCAGTCGTCGGGCGTGTAGTCGAACCGGCCTAGGGCGGCAAAGGCGTAATCGCGGTAGTTGGCGAAACCGGCGTTTTGGGCCATCTGATGGCGGAGTGTGACCAGCCGGGTAAAGAGGTCGTCCAGCTTATCGTGGTCATCAAACCGGCGTTGCTGAATCAGAAACCAGGCATCTTCGCGCACGGCCCGGTTGGTCGATTGCAGCCGGTCTGAGGCCTTTTGCAGGGTCACTTCTTCGCGCATCCCGTCGGTGTCGATCACCACCGTCATGGCCCCCACAGTAGCGGCATACTGGCGCTCTTCGGTCTGTAATTCGGTCTGAAGCGGAATGTTTTCGGGCCGGAAAATAGCGCTCGCCTGCCGCATCCCACGCACCATAATTGCATACTCAGGCGTGGTCAAATCAGCCAGGAGCAGACTCTGGAGAGCTTTTTTATCCAGTTCGTCACCCAGTTCGGTCATGGGTGGCTGAATGGTTTCGATGAAAAAGTTGAGCCGCTCGGTCAGGTCGGCGTTGGCCGTGTCGCAGGTCATGCGGATGTAACGCCAGGCAAAGTTTTCGGAAAGGTACGACTCCAGTTCGCTCCGGTCGGCAAACCACCGCCGCAGGTCGTCGGCATTGGTGAGCGGTCGGCTGAGGAGGTTGTCGTAAAAGGGTTGCGCGTCGGCCCAGGCATTAAGTTCGTAATTTTCAGGCAAAAAGTGCCGTTTGGGGCGGGTCAGCGTTAGTTCAGGCTGCATGGAATGGGCTTGTTGGTCGAAAAGCAAAGTCACCATCTAAGGTACGAAAGTTAGTGGTGAGCGATCAATGGTTCGTGGTGTGTGCGTACTTTCGACTGATTATCACCCACAACCGTACCTGCCTACCCTCATGCAACTGTTCCGATTTCTGCCAACATGGGTCTGGCTCTGGCTGATTGTGGCTGTTAGGGGCACGTCGGCAATGGCGCAGTCAGAACAGTCTGTAGGTCAACTCACTTACTTCCACGACGCCGGCAGCACCGTTACAGCCGCTCAGTTGACGCAGCCAGCCGCTGCACCACGCTTCTGCCCCTATCAGGCCGATTCAGTCGCGGAGAAACAGATGGCAGGCAGCACACTCTGGTTGCGGTTTGTAGCCCACAACCCCAGCCAGCACGACACCCTCACGCAGGTGGTATATGCGGGCAGGCAACCTTTGCTGCAGCTCTATGTACTGAACGAAACCGGCCAGCCCCAGCAAACGGCCAGTGGCGGCACCTTGGCCGACTGGCCCGCAACAAGTTATATACCAGATGGTTATGGCTTACCTTTTCGTCTACTGCCGGGTCAGCACCGCACGCTGCTACTGGCTCTGCAACCAGGACTCTTCTTCAACAACGGCCTGGAAACGCCCGTGCTATACAGCCTGTCGGGCTACCGGGCGTTCAAGCAAGACCTGTTTTTTCGGCAACGCTGGCTGCTCATTCTATACGCCTTTGTGATCGGAAGCCTGTTTTTTGGCAGCAGCTTTGCCCTGTTTCAATACGCCACCCGCCGCGACCGGGCCTTGATTTACTACGCTGGCGTGGCCTTTTTTTCGGCCCTGATGGTGATCCGAATCGCCGATTATAACCTGGAGATACGGACGGTTTCGTTGCTGGTGCACCGGTTTTTTGCCTACGAATACGCCATCAACTCAGGAGCAGCCGGGTGTTACCTGCTGTTTCTGAGCGAGTTACTACACCTGAAAAAGAATGCCCCCCGCCTGCACCGGCTAACCAATGGGCTTATTATGGGCTGCGGCGTTGTATTCATACTCTCACTCTGGTTCACGCCGCTGCTCATAGATCAGTCGGCAGGTATGGTGGCGCTGGCGGGGTTGCCCCTACTCACCGCCTTTACTATTGGCCTCACTGGCTGCGTGCTCGCGGTGGTGGGCCTAGCTTACTACCGAAACCTGCCCCTCAGTGGCTATTTTCTGGTGGGCCTGCTACTCATTACGGCGGGCTATGTAGTGATGCTGGGGGTGCTGTTTTGGGGAAACGAGCAGGGCCAATCGGCCACCGCTATCCTGCTAAATACACCTTCGGTTTACCTGATCCTGGGTATTCTGGCCGAAATGCTCTGCTTTTCGCTGGCCCTCGGCGAACGCACCCGACAGTTGGAACGAACCCGCATCGAGTTGCAACTGCGGCAGAAAACGCTGGAAAAACAAGCACAGGAGGCCCTGCTGCTAGGCCAAACTCAGGAGCGCAAACGCGTAGCCGCCGAACTCCACGACACACTGGGGGGCACGTTAGCGGCCATTCGACTCACCATGAAAAGCCTGAACGCCAATGAGTTAAACACCAAAGAGCAAACAACGTATCAACAACTGATGGATATGGTGGGCATGGCTATTCAGCAAATGCGGCACCTTGCCCACAACATGCTCCCCGACGAACTAGCCAAGCAGGGGTTAGTCTCTGGCCTGACCACGCTGCTGAGCAACCTGAACCTAAACCAGCAGACGCAGTTCATTTTTAACACGAGAGGCCTTACTCAGCGGCTCGACAAACAGACTGAGTTTACGCTATATGCCATTGCACTGGAGGTATGTCATAACATTCTGAAACACGCCTGTGCCAGTCAGGCCACGGTAGATTTGGTGCAGCAAGCTGGCAAATTACACCTGCTCATCTGCGACAACGGGGTGGGGTTTGACATGGGGGCCGACACGGCCAAAACGGGTATGGGCCTCACCAACCTGCACGAACGGGCCAACAGCCTGGGGGCCGCGCTCACGGTCTGGTCGCAGCCCGGCGAGGGTTCAGTAGTAAGTTTGTGGGTGCCCCTGGGCGTACTGACTCCGTCATAGGCAAAAACAACGCTGATAAACCGGAAGGGGGCGTTTTTTCGTTCAAACTATAGTGGGCCTAAGCCCTGTCACCGCCTCGTTTTGGCCTGCGAATTACCCGCCAATCACCAGCCGCAACCGCGTGGCTACTTCCCACGTTATACCTTTGTCAGGAACTTCCATCAGCACATGTACGAGAAAAATATAGGCACCAAACAGAAAGCGCTTCGGCTTAATCTAGACCGACGCATCTACGGCTCGTTTGCCGAAATAGGAGCCGGGCAGGAAACCGCCGCCGTTTTTTTTAAAGCCGGCGGGTCGTCGGGCACGGTAGCCAAGACCATGTCGGCCTATGACATGACCTTCAGCGACGCGATCTACGGCAACGAGGAAAGCGGTCGGTATGTGGTAGAGTCGCGGCTGATTAAAATGCTCAACAAAGAGTACAGCCTGCTGGAAAAACGCCTTTCTGAGAAGCGCGGGGCCGATACCACCTTTTTTGCCTTTGCCAATACCGTGGTGGCGCTCAATTATCAGAAGACTAACGAAGGCCACGGCTGGCTGGGGTGCCGGTTTCAAAGCGACCCCCTCAGCCCACCCAACGATGTGATTATCCACGTGCGGCTGCTCGATAACGAGAACGTGTTGCAACAGCAAACTTTGGGCGTTATTGGCGTAAATCTGATCTACAGCTGCTTTTATTACGCCAAATCGCCCGAAACGCTGGTGCTATCGCTGATGGACGATCTTTCGCCCGAGCGGATTCAAATTGACACCCTCCGCTGCGAAGGTCCTACGTTCGAGGGTGTCGACAACCGGCTGCTGAGCCTCTATCTGGTACGCAACGGCTTCACCGACGCGGCTCTTTTCGGTCCCGATGGACGGGTTTTGCAACCGCAGGAGGCCCTTTACAAGAAAAACATCGTGGTGATGCGTGGCCGGTTGCGCCCCGTCACTAACGTGCAACTCGACATGATCGATAATGGCCTCAAGCAGTTCCGCGAAGAGCCTGACGTCGATAAGGACCGCGTTTTGTTACTGTCGGAACTGACCCTGCACAACCTGAAAGCTAACGAGCAGGGCATCGATGAGAAAGACTTCCTGGACCGGGTCGATATTTTGTGCGGGCTGGGACAGACGGTAATGATCTCTAACTACCACGAGTATTATCGGCTGGTGGCGTACCTCTCGCGCTTGACGCGCCTGAAAATTGGCCTCATTATGGGCATTCCCAACCTGGAATACATCTTCGACGAGGCTCATTACCACTACCTGGCGGGGGGTATCCTGGAGTCATTTGCGGCCCTGTTTAGCCGGAAAGTAAAACTGTTTATTTACCCCACACTGCGCAACGGGCATATCTACACCTGCGATCAGCTCGAACTGCCCCCCACGCTGGAACCCCTGTTTCAGTACCTGATCCGCAACGATAAGCTGGAAGACATCACTGACTACAACGAACAGAACCTGCACATCTCGACCGACCGCGTGCTGGAGATGATTCAGGCGGGCGAAGACGGCTGGGAGAGCATGGTGCCCGCCCCGGTGGTGAAGCAGATAAAAGACAATTGCCTGTTTGGTTACCCCTGTGAGGTTGAGTATACACCGTTAAGGCAGCAGATTAAGCAGGCCGTTGAACAGGGTGAACTCGGCACCGACCTACCCGTGGGCGTATAAGAGCAACCGACAGCTAACATCCCATTAAAAAGGGTTGATTCAGCCATGATTCATGTGTGCTGAATCAACCCTTTTTAATGGGATATTAGCTGTTGAGCAGCAGGTTATCTAGCCACAGACGTAGGCTTCACCACGGTCAAGCGCGCGGTCAGGATCACCAATATACCCAGTGCAATGGGAAAAAAGCCTGTGATGCCCAGCGAGTCGGTGAGGCCAATAGGGCGCAGCATGGTGTTGAATGCCAGGTAGCCTGCCACGGCCACGCTAAGGAAGTGAACAGCTTTCATGGCCAATGATGAGCCGCCTTCCATAAGTGCTACGTACATAGCCCGCACCGATTGCATGAAGGCATAAACAACGGCCCAGAAGCCGATCATGTCAATGAAACCTTTGATACCTTTTGATGCCATGATAATGAAAACAACTCCGAAGATAAGGTCGTTGAGGGCGTGCAGCGTAACCCAGAAATTGTTGGGATCTATTCGACTGTTAAACCGAGCATAAACCCCGCCCGCCAAGCCCGCCAGCAGCAAGATTACGCCTAGCGCACGGCCAGTGCCGTAAGTAAAGTTATTGGCGTAGACAAACATGGCTCCGCCAAGTAAAATGTAGCACACACCCCGGGCTAAAAGCAGCCACGGAGAGCGTGGTTGAGGTTGATTATTCATTGGATTATCGCGTTGAGTTGTGCGTCCAAAACCGTCTGCCGCCCACATTGTTCCTCTTTCCTAGGCTACAGCTACGTTGTTGCCGTGTAGACCAGAACGTATCTAGCCGATTACCTACAGCTTGGCATTACCTTATTACCGTCATAACCGGTTGATTACAAGCCCTTTTTCGCCGACACAGACGCTAAACCCAAGCTAATTGCCTAAGTTCTGGTCAACTAATTCGGCAGAAACAACCCGTTGTGTAACGGACCTTTTTTCGCCTGAATCATTCTATGTTGACTGAAGACCTTAGGCTGTTGCTCAATTGCTTACGGAAACCCCACCCCCACCTGACGGCGTGGTTGTGCGCTGGCTGCTTTGGCTATTTGATAGTAACAGGGCGGCTACGGGCCGGAATAGGCCTGGTTGAAATTGGCTACTTGGTAAATCGCTCTTCCAGCCACTCAACGGCGTAAGCAATAACATCGGCGGCTGGCACCAACACAGCATCGGCGTGACCGATTTGGCCCCGCTGCCCACCCCCTTGAGCTAAAAAATCGGTGACGATGTGGGCAAAATAATCGGCGGGTAAGCCATCCACAACGGGGTCTGTTGTGTCGAATTCTTCAATTAGCTGCCAACTGACGCCGCCGTTCAACCACAGGGGCACCTCCACACGCATAATGCGTTTGCCCGGTATGTCGGCCAGGTGTTCGGCATGATGCAGCAGGCTCATCGTGTCGAGGGGGGCACCTATCATCAGGACTTGCCCGCCAGCCGCTACTAGTTTAGCAAACGGCGAGTCAGGGCCAAAGCCGTACTGAAGGGCATGGTTTGCCGTAAACCACTCCGCCCGGTGACCCAACGCAACCACCGATGTGCCGGGATTAGTGCTCCGAAACGCTCCGGGCGTGGTGCGGGCAAATTCGGCGAAGACCCCATGATCGCGGTTGGCCCTGGAACGGGCGGGGTCGAAGGGTGGGAGGTGTGGTTTGAGCGCGGCAGGCACATACCCACCTGCCTCCAGCGCGTCTTCATACTGCTCATCCCAGCTAACATAGACCAACAGCGTACCGGCCGGACCCACCACGTCGAGAATGGCCCCAATCAGCGCATCTGGCCCGTTGAGCATGGGTCCCACCGCCCGCAACCCGGCATGAGTCATAACCGCATCGCCCGCCCGCAGGCCCAGCACGGCCAGCTGTTCGCTTAGCAGTTGGCGTGTCCAGTACGCCCCATTTCCAACGGTTAACATCAGGCATTCATTTTATTTATGAGACGTAGTTAACTGGTTAATAATCAGCGCTAAATGATCATGCAACTGCCTGAAATCAGTGGTTCGTTTTCTCCTGTTTGTGAAGAAGAAAATGCCGAGCCATTTGTGCCGACCATTTTTAGTTCTGTGGGTAATCCGTTTAGCCACTTCCATAAAAAAGTTATCGTTATTACCCATCACTACTTTGATTTCGCCTGTCCCGACCGGGTGCGTAAAGTCAATACAATACCAGTCTGGTTCGGAGCGGTCGCCCCAGGAAGTAATCCGTTCGCCAACATACAACTTAAGCCCATTTGAAGTATCGGCCCAGGCGTCGTAGCTAAACGCACCCATTCCGGTATTGAAATACGCATACTGCTTAATTAAACGGGCCATGTCAGCAACGAGGGCGTTGGCCGAGCGCAGGGCTAACGAGTCGGACCGACAAGACTGTGTGCCAGCAGCTTGTGATGGATACACCGCTGTCATTGTTCCGAAAAGACAAAGCCAATAAACGAGTTTCATGGTGTAGGGGTAGCTAAATGTAGCGTAGTAAACAGTTGGGAGCTACCAAGCCTTTATGGGCCGTCAGCTCCCATCACTCAACGGCATCATTGCGGTTAGCGAGGCCCACGGGAGCCGCCGCCGTAGCCAGGCCCTGGCCTGTTACCGCCATACCCCCCACCATACGGACTACCAAACGAACGGTTGTTGTAGCCGTAGCGTGGGGCACCGTAGAAATGGCGGTTGATAATAACCGGTGGGCGATGAAGGCCTAGCCAGGGGCTTGGCCCACGAAAAACACGTGGCCCCCACATGCCTGGGCCGGCCCACGCGCCGCCACCCACCCAGGGGCCGGGGCCAAAATGGGGGCCGGTGCGAACGCCTATAAACGATGGGCCGCAGCTGCTCAGCGCAATCAGCAACAGCAAAGCGGCAAAGGCAGACAACAATCGGTTTGGTTTCATGGCGATTCAGCTTGCCGATTAGGAGCTAAACTGACCGGACAAAGATGAAACCAGCTGATTAGGCGGGTATTAGTCACAGATTAGAACTCGGTTAGATACCCATCGGCTAACACTTTTCTCCATCTAGGGCAAGACCAAAAGCAGCTCGTTGGCTCAGTATGAGGGCTGAACAAACCCAGGTGCCTGTCTAACAGCCTCACAACGCGCGTTGCATAGCCGCAGTGAATAACGTCCGCCCCGGCTGGCTTTTTGGCCCGTAAGGCTGAACTTGCAACCCTAATCTGTTCGCCTCCCTATGCCTACTCGTACGCGTCGCACAAAACTCACCTTCTCCCGCCGGGCGTTCACCACCGGCCTACTCGCCACCGGCGCGCTGAGCAGCCCACTGATGCAGGCCGCAACGGAACTTCTGAAAACACCCCCTCCTGCCACGCCAACCGATAAACTCGTTGTCTACCAAATTTTTACGCGGCTGTTTGGCAACACACAAACCACCAATAAGCCCTGGGGGACCCTGGCCGAAAACGGCGTGGGCAAATTCAACGACATCACCGACAAGGCGCTTCAGGAAATCAAAAAACTGGGCACCTCGCACGTGTGGTACACAGGCGTGATCGAGCACGCGAGCATGACCGGCTACTCGTCGCTGGGGGTGCCGCCCAACAACCCGCTGGTGGTGAAAGGCCGGGCCGGGTCGCCCTACGCCATCCGGGATTATTATGACGTGGCCCCGGATTTGGCCGTCGACGTGCGCAACCGGATGGCTGAGTTTGAGGCGCTGGTGAAGCGGTCGCACGCCAACGGGCTGAAGGTCATCATCGATTTTGTGCCCAACCACCTGGCCCGCGAATACGCCTCCAACGCCAAGCCGGAGGGGGTGCAGGACCTGGGCCAAACCGACGACCCAACGAAGGCTTTCGACCCCAACAACAATTTCTATTACCTGCCCGACGAAGCCTTTGTGCCCCCCGCCGGCCTCGCCCTCCCGGAAACGATAACGGCCCCGCCCTACGTGGAAAACCCCGCCAAAGCCACCGGCAACGACGTGTTTAAGGCCCAGCCCGATAAGAACGACTGGTACGAAACAATCAAGCTGAACTACGGTGTCGACATTCAGAACGGGCGCAAAACGTATTTCGAGCCGGGCGGTTCGGCGAATCGGCCTGGCACCTGGACCAAAATGCGCGACATCCTGCTTTTCTGGGCCGGAAAAGGCGTTGACGGGTTCCGGTGCGACATGGCCGAGATGGTGCCGGTTGAGTTTTGGGGGTGGGTTATTCCGCAGATCAAAGCGAGCCGGGCCGACGGTGCCGTCACGTTTATTGCCGAGATCTACAACCCGCAGCAATACGCCAACTACATCAACACCGGCAGGTTTGATTACCTCTATGACAAAGTGGGACTTTACGATGCCGTGCGGCCCCTGATGGAAGGCAAAGGCAGCACCACCGCCCTCTCGCGGGTGTGCGCCGGCGAGTCGGGCACGTTGGGTAAACACATGCTTCGTTTCCTGGAAAACCACGACGAGCAGCGCCTGGCGTCGCGGCAATTTGCCGGTGACCCACTGGCCGCCATTCCCGCCATGACCCTCTCGGCCACCCTGCACACGGGACCAATTATGACCTACTTTGGGCAGGAGGTGGGCGTAAACCCTACCCAGGCCGAAGGTTTTCAGGGCGACGATGGGCGGACCACCATTTTCGACTATTGGGGCATCCCTGAGTACCAGGCCTGGACCAACGGCGGCCGTTTCGACGGGGGGAAGCTGACGGCGGCGCAAAAAAAGCTCCGGCAGTTCTACGTTCAGTTGGGGCAGCTCGTCAACGGCAGCGGGGCCATTCGGACGGGGGCGTTCCGGGACCTGCAACAGTACGGCCCGGCCCCCGCCGGTCAGGAGCGGCTGTTTTCGTACCTGCGTTTTTCAGCCAACCAAAGACTGCTCATTGTCTGCAACTTCGACCGAAACGCGCCGATCACCACGCAACTGACCATCCCCGCCGACGCCTGGTCAGCCATGAAGATGCCGACTAAAAAAGCCTACAAATACTCCGATATTTTTCGCACCAAAACCATCATCACGGCCGGGGCGCGGGTGCCGGTCACGGTGCCGCCGCTAGGGGTGCTGGTGCTATCCATTTCGTAGACAACGGGGCAGTTGGTGGGCTTTATTTTGGGCTTCTCGGCCGCCTACCTTGGTCTATACCCCTCGTCGTTACAAACCCAATAGTAAAGGGTAAATCATCGAACGTCGATTACGTTTACAGCCAACGCAGAGCATGAGCGTATGCTAGCAAACGTGATAGTAGAAACAAAAAAGCCAGCTAGGTACGAACCTAGCTGGCTGATAATCAATGAGCGGGAAATGGGTCTCGAACCCTCTCTTTATTGGCAATATACTGCTTATCATCTGATTCTGAGCGCTTTTGTGATGCCATTGTGTTGAAGGTTACTGCCCATTTCCCATTTTATCTCCTTTTTACTGCCACGTTTTTGCCCCTATCTGGCGGGTGCATAGACGATGTGTTTCACGCGGAAGACGTGGTGGATCTGATCGGCCGGTACGTTGATGATACCGCCCGTCGGATTGTCGGCATGGAGTGCCAACTGTTGATGTTGTAGAAGATCATTCGATACGATACGTCTGACGATGAAGTAGTTGTTGTAGAAAATTGCGTACACGCCACTCGGCATATAGGGCCACTGACTGGGCTGCTCCCATTCGGCCAGGACAATCGTCCCGTTCGGGTAGTAAGGTTCCATACTGTCATTGTGGATTTCGACAAGGAGATTATTCTCATAGGTTTCCCCTGGTTGCTGGATAATAGTCATGCGTTGAAGTAAACCGAACGCGCTACTGGGGCCTTCGCCGACACTGAAGCGACTACGATCCTGAGCAGGCACATACGGCAGGTCGATTAATTTATTATTGGTTACTGTGTGAACCACGAGTTGGGCATTCGATTCCCCTAGTTGCTCCTGATCAGGAGCATTCCCTTCCATTGCATCGGTGAGTTGCTGAACCGGCACCTTGTAGAGTTGAGCCAGCTTGGCCAAGTCCTGTGATTTGGGCTTGCTGATGCCCGTTTCCCATTTCTGGACGGCCTGATGCTGCACATTAAAATGGGCACCGACTTGCTTCAAGGTCAGGCCGTTGGCTTTACGGAGGGTTCGGAGGAGGGTACCGAAAGGGTATTCTGGAGAATTATTCTCTCTTTTTAGTTGCATAATTATCTTTTTAAGAGCATTATTGCAGTGTAGTTATTGCAGTGCAGGGAAAACACTGCAATGATTGGTCACAAAAAGATAAAAACCATGCACTTGATGGGAGAAAACGAGAGTAATGAGTATACGGTCATGTATTGGCGGGTCAAATTCAAGGAGTTAAGGCCCAAGCTTGACCGAGAATGGATGAAGCAGGTAGGCGCATTTGAGGCGCATTTCTCAACCGCCGATGGGTTGAATATGCTCTTGCAAGTGCAAAAAGGAAGAGCATGCCTGGCGAACACGCAACGAGTGGTGCAGACGGTGGAGCGTCTGCTCGACAAGAAAGAGAGCAAAGGGAAGCGGCGACGTTCGCTGGCGAAACGGCAAAAACTGGCGACCGCATGAACGAAGCCGAATGGGTAGCCCGGAGCTACCAGTTAGTGCCCGGTCTGTTGATCGGTATCCTGTTACTGTCAGGCGGTTTAGCCCTGATTGGTTTATGGCAAGAGTGCAAGAGTTCAACCACAAAACATGCTGACAATGGCATCTACAAACCCCGTCGATAGATCGACACAAATACGTACCCGCCTGGCCGAATTATTCGATCAGACCCACAAACCGTTTAACTGGACCAACCCGAATACGGGTGAGCAGATAAATTCTGTCTGCATGCGTAGTCGGCATGAGATGCCCGAAGCGACCTGGGAGGCCATCTGGAAAGAAAAGCGTGAGCTGCGTACTGAATTGAAGGCGTTGCTGCTGTCAGATCCAACCGTTGTGAAAGTTCGTACTGGCTACTCGGTGGCTGGCTGGAGTGAGAAACACGATTATTTCCGCAATAAGGTCGATACGTTCAACACGCTGGAGGAGGCACAGGCCTGCCTGGCGGAGTTGAAAGCCCGCGCTGATTGGGGTATTCCGACGGTGATCGTCGAGCGGTTGTTTTCCCTGGCCACCTCTCCTAACCCGGAAGAGTTTCATGAGCCGGATTACATCAAGGGAGGCGGTTACGCTTATGGATCAGACCGGCTGGTTGACAAGCATATGTGCGGCACGAAAGGCGTATCCTGGAACACGCTGCTTCGTCGGCTCATGGGTGGCTACACCTACTAACCTACACTAACGCTATGAAAATGACATCGAATGAGCCGGTTTTAGTGAGCCTGCTTGACATTATCCAACTGGCTGATGCTGGCCACCTTGCCGAACAGGACGACGATATTCTGGACGCTATGCGGTCGCTGATGGAGAACCTGCTGGCCGTGATGAAACAATTCGGGAAGCCCGATTACACGTCGCCAAGTTTACCGCGTCCGGTAACGATAGCCTGGCTGGAACAGACGATCTGCACGATTACTACCTTACTCAACACCCGTTACGGCTGTAACGATTAACCCCCCTGACCATGCTGTCTATCCAAGTATTACCCGCCGACAATCGGCGGGCGGTGAATGCTTTTCGCCGGTTTGAAGTACCGTTTTACGACAACGAAGCCAATCGGCTGCTTCGTGAATTCATCTACTATGAACTGCTGAAGGTGCGGCTTGGGGCCTGCTTCAGTACCAGGGTGGCCACGAGCCTGACCGAAGCCCAACTGGAGGAACTCTACCGGGCGGTGCCAACGGTGGCGTGTCAGGTGGTGCTGGTCTACCCCGTGCTGGCCAACCTTCGCCAGGTACTGCAATATGCCGTTCGTGCGCAACAGCAGGAAGAAACGCCCTTGTTGCCAGGCTACGAGCGGTGGGAACTGCACATGCGATTTGTGGCCATTGCGGAGGGTGTATTTGGCGAATTAACCCCTGTGCAGCCATGAGGGGAATTAACCTGGCCATGGGTGTGATCACGCTGGTGGCGTGTGCTCTGCTGAACCTGAAAAAGGTACTGACTGAGTACCGAAATGAGAACGAATTAGACCCTTCCGAATATGAATCCTAAGCCGAATAGGCCAGCCTTTGACGTGCTGGCCCCTAAGAAACAGGCGTTTGCCGAGTTACAGCGTGAACTGGCTGAACGTATACACATATCCGGTACGGAAGCCGATCCTGAATTGGTGGAGCGGACGATGAACGCGGCCATTGACCTGATTGAAGGACTGGAGGTAGCGGCGGGTACACCGAAGCATATCCACGGTGAACGCTACGACACGTACAACCAACAGCAACTGGCACCAGGGCGTGATTTGGTGCAGCAACAGTATGTGGCACCCCGTCAGGTGATCCACCATACGACGGAGGTAAACGTGCCGCCGAACGACCGAATGTACAAGATCAACGAGGACCTGATCATTGGCATGAATGGACACTTTGTGTTCCGTCCGATCAGCCGAAAACTGCACACGGCGGTGGGTGAGATTGACCTGTCGGTAACGGAGGCGATCCGTTTACTTGACTTCCTAAAATATGACTATCAACTCTAATGCGCCAGTATAACCCTAATGGTCAACCAATTGACAACAAAAAACTATCGCAGCCGGGGCCGTATGCCGCCCTGGTTACGGATGATGACCTCGAAGCAGAGGCCAAAAAGCGGCGCAAGGGGCTGGTGTTTCCCCTGGAGGTGTTTCCTGATCGGTTGAAGGCGCTGATTGCCAGACTAGTGGAAGATCTGCACGGCGAACGGGCCTTTATTGGCCTGACGCTGTTGCAGGCAGCGGCTTCGTCCATCGGCTCATCGCTCCGGGCATCGACGGGTAACTGGGAAGTGTGCCTGAGTATGTGGGGGGCATCGGTGGGTATCTCCAGTTCGGGGAAGTCGATGATCCAGGGTATTCTGCTCAAACCCCTCAACAAGTTTCAGGATGACTACAACCGGGAATACGTGGATAAGTGCAAGAGTGATCCAGACACCATGCACCCGCAGAAGGTGCTACTGTACTCGGACATCACGTTCGAGTCGCTGATCAGGGACGTGTTCGGCAACAACTTCAAAGGCGTGACGCGCTATGAAGACGAATTGCTGAAGTGGATCGACGATATGGACCGCTACAAAACCGGCAAGTCGGAAGCCTCATTCTGGACGGCCGCGTGGTCACCGTCGTCATCATTTAGTATGCGGCGCTCGAATGGGAAGCTGACATTCATTGAGAAAAACCACCTGGTGGCCTCGGTAATGGGATCGACGCAACCGGACGTGCTGTACCGCTTCTATGAACAGAACCGGCTGGCCACTGGCTACATCTTCCGGATGCTTTGGGCGTTTGCCGAAACTGACCGCGTGATTTCGCCCAACCTGATGTTTGCCTTACCTCAAGAGATCCTGGACCCGTATTACGGCATGATTTCCAGGCTGTTCCGGGAACTGAAGATGGAGGATAAAGACAGCGAACCACAGGTAGTGAAGCTCAACCGGCCGGGCATTCAGCTTTTTCAGGAATGGCAGGATAGGCACACCATCACGATCAACAAGATGGATGGTCTGACCGATAAGAACGTGAAGGCGGGCATTTTCGGCAAAATCAAGGAATACGTACTGAGAATCAGCCTGATACTGGCGGCTATGGATTGGGCTTTCTGGGAGCCTGATTTGACCAGGCTGGAGAAGTTCGGCATCGACGAGCAGTACGTAGCCAAAGCCCTGAAAGTCTGCGATTACTTTTTGGCTACGGGCTACGAAGCCTACCAGGTCGCTAAAAACAAGGTGCTGGTGCCGCCACAAGTGCTGGAGTTTGCTTCGCTGCTAAAGGCGTTCCAGCACAACCAAACGGCACTGGCTGACCACCTCGGCGTATCGAAGCAGGCGGTGAACCGGAAGCTTCGTGATTACATCGACAAATTCCCCTCGGCCTTCGGGGCAAAGAACGGCTAATGAGTTCAACCACAGATCAATAGACAATGTCAAAAAAACAGTATTTCACGGTGCCAGGCACCAACCATAGTCACAAGAACAAGCTGGAGGCTTATGTAGCCTCGCAGCTCAAGCAGTTCGATTGTCAGATTATCGAATCGGTCGATGATTTTAAGACGCACGTTGCCGCCGTGGTGGCCAGGGCTAACCGGGCGCACCCACGCTGTAAGCCAACCGCAATGATTGGCCATCACGGCGCGACGACCAACAAAGTTGTGGTGGTTGGGCTGAGTGGCTTCTCCGTTTGGAGCGTCAACATCTACCAGGTAGCGGGTACGTTGACCGGGGCGTATGACGGCGCAATCAGAGTACCTGAAAAAGGTGAAGACGCGGAGCAACTAACCCTGCTGTAAGCTATGAAACACCGATTTGAAGACCACCCAGATTTTACGGATTACATCTGGTATCCGGGGAAAGACACCCATCCCATGCTCAAGAAGCGGAGTGACGCTTTCATGGCTTTACCGGAAGCGGAGCGGATGGCTGATTTCATCATCCCGAACGTGATAGGTGATTATTGCCTGAAAGCAGGTGACTGGACCCTTGGCACTCATCACCATAACGATCAGCCGTACTTAATAACGAGCGTTCAGATCCTGGGAGATGAACACTGGGATCATTGGGAGTGGTATCGCGGCTACAAGCCTATTTCTGGCGTGAAGGTCCACTGCTACAGAGCTATTCGGCTTGACGACTATTTAAAGCACGGCTGCAAGCGTACTACGCGCGATGAGCAGTACAGCGGTTTTGGCGGGTACGTGCCGCAAGATGATCACCTGACGGAGATTGTGAATGGTTGGCGAGGTCAGATCAAGATCTGGAAGGTGCCAGAACCTGAAGCTGTCACCAGAGCCAAGCACGGTCAATTAGCCCTGTTGTAGGCCATGAAAGCATACACGTATCTCGGAGATAGGCTCACGGATGAATCCCTGAAAGGAGTTACCTGCACGGCTGTTTTGAGCCAGCAGGGTAAGTGCATCCGGGGCAAGAACGGCAACATGCTTGTCGAGTTCGCCGGAGGTCATCAGGTCGTTGTACTTGGTCGTCGATTGCGAAAACGGTAGCACGTTGACATGTTGACGCGGTTTTGTCCTATTCGACAGCTAACGCGCTGACAGTCAATGTAAAGTCCTGTCAACAAATGTCAACATTTCGCCGGAAACAGAACACGTAACCCGCTGATAATCAATACTACAAAGTCAATGGCCGAAGGTTGACAGATGTTGACGCGGCGTCAATCAACGTCAACGAGCCAACATTGACAACGCACCCGTGAGTATCAGGGAGTTATGGGGTACGGTTTCCGGCAAAATGTTTACTCTAATTGACCGGTAGGCAAATCTAATAATCAAGCAGTTAACCAATTTTTTGCATTAAAACAAGACGCTTTGGCGTCAACAGTCAACATGAAGATGAAACAGCGGAATGAAGTGGTCACGTACCTGCTCCAAAACTTCGCCATTGCGGCACTGGCCGATTCGCCATTGCAGGACCAGATCACGAAGCAGGCCGACAAATACCGGGGTAATCTGCTGGGTAGCCTGACACCCGAAGAGCGGGTGCCGGTACTGAAGATGAAAGCGGCCATTGTGGAACTAGCCACCAAATTGACCAACTGCGAGGATGTCACGCAGATTGAAGCGACCTATAACTACCTGAAGGCATTAAACGCCGGGGAGGTGCTGATAGCTCAAGACGATATCGGCGAAGTGGCTGGTTACGAGGCCAATATTTAACGACAACCTTAAAAAAACCACCACAGATGACGAAGCTGGACGAAGTAATTGAGAAACTGAATGAGGCTATTGACCTCTGGGATGAATTCACGGAAGAAGCCGAAGATGCGGGCAATTACGAAGCAGCTTTCTGGCAAAAGACCAATGCGCTGACCGTGCGGATTGCTGCTACGCGGAACGATATCGAGGAATTTCAGGAAAAGCACCTGGTATGAATGAGGTATTGTTTGGAGCCGAGACGCTGGTCTTGGCTCCTGCTGACAAGAAAGCCCGTCTGGTACAGCTCAACGGTATCTGGGTGATTCAGATAAAGGGCGAAACGGGCGGTTGGGGGTTTGCCCAACGCCTGACGAATGAAGAACAGGCACAGGACACTTTTAACACCATGCTGGCCACTGGCCGCTACATCCATGACACAAGCACACCTTGAATTGCTCGACCTGACCAAGCAGGTACGGGATACACAAATTGCCTATTTCGCTTCGGGTACGGGGCGGTTTCGTGACAGGAAGCTACTTAAGCTGGCGCGGCACCTGGAGGGAGAGTTAGACAAACTGATTGACGCACAGGTTGCGATGATCGAACCGATAGGTCTATAATGAAAGCCAAGCTGTATCTCATCACTCAGCAGGACAACATATTGGGTGTTGTCAAGCATATCAGCTACGAGAAGGCGTTCAATGCCTTCCGTAAAAGGGGCAAAGTAAGCGGGGTGATTCATGCCCAAATCTTAACACCCGACGAGTTATACGAAACGATACTTGATGGGCTGAAATTAGGTGAGATGGTCAAAGCAACATGACGGCCAGTGAGTTAAAAACAGGCCATCGGTTTGCCTGTCATCCGACGGCGAGGGCGGTGTATGTGGTGCAGGCAACGTACCTCCTGGAGATTGGGAAAGTGGCCATTGATGCCGGTCGGCGGCGGTTTATGTTCGCACCGGATCGGGAAGTATTTCCCAGGCCACTCCGCTTTGCCGAAGCCGTGACGGCCATTGAGTACAAACGCGTTTAACCAAACAGTCAGATGAATACCAATTCTATTACGGGCCGGTTTATGGAGGCCTTCCCGGTCAAATCAGTAGGCAAGAGCGGGTTTAAGGTGCAGGCCATCAAGATCGACAACAGCACCAGCCCGGATTTTGCAAGCACACCTGAATTTCAGCTCACGGGCAATTACATCGGGATGGCCGATGGCCTACGGCGGGGTCAGGAGGTGACGGTGTACTTTACGGTGCAGGGTCGCCATTGGGAGAAAGACGGGCGCTCTGGCATAATGACCAGCCTGCAAGCCTACCGGATTGAGCAGGTGGAGCGGACGTCGCTGAAAGCAGCCGTGCAGTCGGTGCCGAAGGAGCCAGTGGGGGAGCCGCCCGTAGCAGGTTCATCGACATCGGCAACCGGGTTTAAGCTACCCGATGATGAAGCCGGTGATCTGCCATTTTAATTAGTGATTACTACGGATGTAGAAAGGGAGGCCTCAAAATCGGGCCTCCCTTTTCCTTATTATTGCAATAAATACTCTTAAAAAGAGAAATCACTTCGAAAAAAATGATTCCTTACTTAAACGTTGGTTTGCTCATTTTGTTGTTCGTTGCTGGCTGCTTCTGCACACTCGTGCTGGTGGTGTATGGCATTGGGGCTGTGCGTGGCTTTCGGCAGCATCGGCGGCAACGGATTCAGGCCCTGGCGGATGCTTACCGCCGTGGTCAGCGGCTATCCAACGATTCGCCCGAAGGCGCTATGCTGCGTTTTACCCGTAACCTGTTTTCAAACGTTTCACACTAATCACTATACGTTATGCTACTGTCTGTACCGGTGAAACCCTGCGTACGTCGTTTTTTGTTGAAGGAATTTGGCCGTGAACCGATTGCCGTTCGTGCCAACAGTGACCTTGGGGGCATTCTGCTGCTGGCCTTTGCCAAGGGAGAGTCGGTGCCGCTGGAGGCCATGGAGCTTAGCCACGATGAGTTGCCAGATCTGGATAACCTGACGCCGATTCAGTTCCAACTGGGCGAGACGTTTCGGCGGTCGGCGCTCTCACCCAACAGCCGGGTTTTGCTCACCGGGGCGCTGATGGCTTACTTCCGCACCTGTTTGTTTTTCTACACGCTCGGCCGACGCACCCTGTTCGATTCGGAGATGTCGGCCGTGAAGTTATTTCTAAAGGTCTATAACATTCGGGAGGATGAGCTGACCGAAGAGGCGGCGATCAAGATTGCCCAACGCGAACGGCGGGAGCGGGCACTGTTCAAACCCACACCGTCGGTGGCCACTACGCAAGCAGCCTAATTACATTGTAGACGCTAAATGCGTCTTGTACCAGCCGGAACCCGTCCAATTTTGGGGGGAAGTTGTCCACGATTTAGGACGACTTTACCCCAACGTTGGGCGGGTTTGGTGCTATGGGGGGGTAGGGGTCAGGCTGGCGGGGGTGTCCTGTTGTTGGCCCTCCTATATAGGTACGTTCGTGGCATGGAAGTCACGACGCTGGAGGCCGGGTACAGAGCAAGTAGTGCGGGGGGTATTCGCCGATTACGGTTGGTGGAAGCCACACCGGCACTGACGGTGCTTGACCCGGCCCGCTTCCCTTCGCCGGGGTTAGCCTACCCTGGCCTGGCGGCCAACAATGTGCTGATTGCAGCGGGTGCCCTGGTGGTTGACTGGCGCTTGTTGCCAGGCATGGCTGAGTTTACCCATGATGATCAGTACGGCGCGAACGGTTACCAGACCGACTGCCTGATTAGTTGGGAGGTGCCCCACTCGGTAGCCCTGTTACAGTGGCTGGCCAAACACGGTGCCCGGCGCTGGGTGGCGCTGGTGGTCGATGCCAATGACCAGGCATATGTTATTGGCGATCCCGCCAACGGTGCACGGCTGAAAGTAAACGGCGGCACCGGACGCAAACGCCCTGACGGCGGCAAACACCAGTTCACCCTGGCGGTGCGACTTAACCACCCACTTTGGCTACTTGATGATTTTGAGCTACTGACCAGCTACCGGCCGGAGTTCGATCTTTCGTTCGACACAACTTTTACTTCTTAATATATATGGCGCTGCCACTGACGCCCGAACAGGTCAAAGACCAGTTACGAGCCGCAATTCATACGAGTCCGATTGATCCGCCGCGTTCCAACACGGCGGTTTCTGTATTAGAGGCGTTATTAAATCTGATTGATACGCTGAGTATCAAGACGTGGACACCACTGTTTGGGTTGGTGCCTGATGGCGACCGGCTCTGCTGGCACGTGGTTGACTGGCAGGGTGGGGTGGGTCCGAAACCCAATACCTTCCCCTATGTTGGGCTAACGGGGTATGTGGCCACGATAGCCGAGGCGGTGGACGTGCGTGGTGTGCGGGGGTTCAATGGCTGGACCCCTCAGTTAGGCTTGACGGCGGGCTTGCCCATGGGGGGCAAGTCAACGATGGTGCTCCGGGTATACGATTTTGTAGGTGGGGAGGGACCAAAGCCTTCACTGGCTAACCCGCTATACCTGGCCATTGGCGGGGTATACACCACCGACATTGCCTATGCCGTGAACATCAAAGGGGGTGACGGCTATAATGGAGCCACGTGGAGAGCAGGAAGCGGGGCACCGGCTGATACGTCGGGCGGCACTCCTCGCACCGATGGCACCTTGGATTTGTATCTCGACATGGCGACCGGCGATGTCTATAAACAGCTTGGGTCAGGTCGTTGGCTGGCCAATGGCAACATTAAAGGCCCGCAGGGACCCAAAGGCGACACAGGTGCGAAAGGTGATGTCGGCACGGCTGGCGCGACGGGTGCCAAAGGTGATGTCGGCGCGAAAGGGGATACTGGCGCAAAGGGTGACAAGGGGTTCAACGGCTGGACTCCCCAGTTAGGGCTAACGGCGGGCTTGCCCATGGGGGGCAAATCAACGTTGGTGCTTCAGGTGTTCGACTACGCCGGTGGTGAAGGACCAAAGCCTTCACTGGCTAACCCGCTATACCTGGCCATTGGCGGGGTGTATACCACCGACATTGCCTATGCCGTGAACATCAAAGGGGGTGACGGCTATAATGGAGCCACATGGACATCGGGAGCTGGTGTACCGGCTGATGCTTCCGGCACCACTCCTCGCACCGATGGTACACTGAATCTGTATCTCGACACGGCGACCGGCGACGTGTATAAGCAATTGGGGTCAGGCAGATGGTTGGCCAATGGCAACATTAAAGGGCCACAGGGACCTAAAGGCGACACGGGTGCGGTTGGTCCGCAGGGACCGAAAGGCGATGCCGGTGTGGCTGGTCCACAGGGACCGCAAGGGCCACAGGGACCGGCTGGCAGTGGTAGTGGCGGAAGCGTAGCCGCAGCCACCACCACCACGGCGGGGAAAGCGCGGTTGATGGCCACAAGCAGCATGATGCAAAATGCATCCGTTTGGGAAGAGTTCAGCGTGGACGCAGATACGCCGGATGCTAACAGCGAGACCGACGTGGTTACACGTGCTGTTCTACGGCTTGCGCAGCAAACGGGCTTTGCCTCGGAAGAATACATATTTACGCTACTTCGGCAGTTTTACGAGTTTCCGGCTAGCAATACGCTCAACTGGGAAAACTACTTACAGGGTGGTTCGGCACCCCCTGACCCGTCTCGACAGAACTACATGAACTACACCGAGACGTGGAAAATGGCCAACGCGCTCTGGGAGTATGTCAACAGCCGGAAGGCCAACGTATCGGCGCTGACGGGGAAAGTGGATAAAATCACGGGGAAGGGCCTGTCGACCAACGATTACACCGATACCGAGAAACAGAAGCTGGCGGGCATGACGGCTGGTGCGGCTGGCCCACAGGGACCTAAAGGCGATACGGGAGCGGTTGGCCCACAAGGTCCGGTTGGGCCTGCTGGCCCGGCTGGTTCAGGCTCAGGGTCGGGTGGTAGCAGTAACCCGAATATAATTTCCTGCACGGTCAACACCGTAGCGGGTATTCAGGCCGCCATTGACAGCGCGGGCACGGGTAAAACGGTTCGGCTCGATTTCGATACCTGCACGTTTGGCGATGCCCAATGTTTGCAAATTATCAATAAAAACGACTTTACATTAGACCTCAACGGTGCAACGCTGACGGGCAATTCGACGCGTACCATGCTGTATATCAATGGCACGTGCCGGAATGTTCGCGTGACCAATGGCCATATTCTGAACACGTCGCCGACCCTACCCTATGGTGGTCAGTATGGGTATTTTGCCACCGTAACGACCAACGAAAACGCTATCATTGACGGGCTAGAATTCGACCGGTTGGAATGCACCACCCCGAACGCGGATCAGGATTTCTTCTTATTCGTGACCTACCGCGACGTAAGTAACAATCCGGGCGGCACCTCGATTTTGCGGCGGGTGAACATTCACCACTGCCTGATTCACGACGTCGGAAGGATGGGTGCGGAGTTTATCAACGGCGGGGCGAAGTACGGCGACTTTACGCTTAGGTATTTAGACTGCCGGTTTGCGGATAATTATTGCTGGAATTTGGGTGGCAAAAGCCCTGATAACTACGGCATGGCCATTTCTTGGGATGGGCTACATTCAGGGTGTGCCACCTCCCGCAACCACATCAGGAATGTGCGGGGCAACGCTATCGAGATCGTGAACGGCCAGGATGATCTGATCGACAATAACGTGGTGATTGACGAGGCGAACGTGGTGGGGTGCGTGGGCATCTCGATCACGAATAATGCCCAATTCGAGGTGCCTGCGTTGGGTTTGCGACCACTGACCCGCAATATTACCATTGTCGGGAACGTGATCACGACCAACAAACGGGCTATTCAAGCCTATCAGGTAACGCGGCTGACGCTGACAGGTAACCAGTTTAAAAGTATACAGGGTAACGATTTCATCCTGAAGAATGCGCGGTTTACGGGCAACCTGTTTTGGGCCACGCAACCTAATGAGCCAGTGTTGAATTTCCATCCGAGCGGTGATGGTGGTAAGTACTGGTGCAGCATGTACAACACGCTGAACGGCAACACCATTACTAATGCGTTGCCGGGTGGGGTACGGCCAAACAACTATGGCGGTCCGTATGAACTGCTCCAGTGGGATGGCGGTGCCGACTACAACACGGTCGTGGGGAACACGTTTCTGATGGAGCCGCTGGTGGACACCAACAATTTTGGTTATATCGTTTACAAGAACAATTCGTTTAGCTCCACCCATGTTACCGCTAGTAACATGATGGCTAAGCCTGACAAACAGGGATTCTCGAACTAAGCATTGACCTGGCCACTACGCCACGAAAAAGCCTGCTGCCGATTGGTAGCAGGCTTTTTTTATGTCCTGTTTGCTGGCGTTGAGTACCCTCATGTTTGCTGCGTATTAAGCTGCACAAACGATATGTTGGCAATGATGATGGGGGCCAAGTGGGCACTGGAACCCTCCTTCCACCAGAGGATGGCCTCGGTGGTTTTACACCGCCTAAGCCTGGGTAAAGCACCCATCGAAGCCGTTGCCGACCGGGCTACCCCCCGCTTTGTCAGCCTGACCGGGCGTGATGAAAAAGGCAAAGGGGATGGTTGGGGTCCCGATAAGTCGGCTGCCGTGCTAGGCTATGAATACCTCTCGAAAGCAGGGACCAAAAGCGGTAACGTGGTGGTGATCCCGATCATGGGCACGATGAGCCGCTACGGTGATTACTGCTCGTGGGGCTGCGAAGACATGGCCAACTGGGTGCTGGAAGCCAACCGCGATGAGACGGTTTCAGCCATTGTGCTCGAACTGAATTCGCCGGGTGGTGAAGTGGACGGCGTGGAGATGTTCGGCGCGGCGGTGAAGCAATCACAGAAGCCAGTGGTGGCCTGGGTAGCCGGTATGGCGGCATCAGCCGCGTACTGGGTGGCCAGCCAGGCCGACGAGATCATGCTGGAGAGTGAGACCTGTAGCGAAGTAGGGTCCATTGGTGTGCTGGCCATGCACGTAGACCAGACCCTTGCCCTGGAAAAGGAAGGCTACAAGGTCACGATTGTACGGGCGGATGGCTCGGAGTCGAAGGCGTTGTTCAACAGCTTCGAGCCGCTGTCGGCGGACGTACTGGCCGAAACCAAAGCTGCACTGAACCCGATTCGGGCGCAATTCATCAAGACGGTGAAGGCAGGCCGACCCGCCATTGCCGACGCGGCCAGCGACACGAGCGGCGTGTTTTCGGGCAAGATGTACAGCGGAAAGCAGGCTATTGCCAACGGCATGGCCGACCGGATTGGCTACCTCGGCGATGCCATTCGGCGGGCTGATTTACTGGCACGTAAAGGATAAGCAACTTTTTTTCAACGAGTTATATGCGTAAAATCAAATTGAGCCTGCGGCATTTTTTCCAGCAGCAGGCCGCTGAAGAGCAGGAAACACTGGTGGATGTTGTCGCTGACGACACCACCACCGCCGACGTCGCCGAGGCTGACCAGGCCGACGACACCACCACGGACGAGGTAGAAGCCGAATCCGAAGAAGAGTCAGTGAACCCAACTCCCGAAGCGAGTGATGACGTGGCTCCCCCCGCAACGGAGGCATCGGCTGAGATGGTTCGGGAAATCGAGATGGGCGAAGCCGACTATAACGCGCTGGTGGCGGATGCCGGCAGCTGGCGAACGAACCAGGCGGAACTGGAACGACTGCGTACCTGGCATCAGAACGCCAAGGGCGGTGGGCTGCTGGCAGCGGCGGATGCCGACACGGCGAAGGGGGGTAATCAGTCCTGGAAGCAAGCCCCCTGGAATCAGTAATTCGATACTGCAAATGCTGGGTAAACACCTGATTTAACAAGCACTTTTTTAGGATGAACGATTCATTAGATCTTAGTCGGTTGGCGGGTACCGCCACCGACTTTGCCCGTGAGAACCGGGACCAGATTTTTACGAATGCCCTGGCCCCTGGCCTGAATGGCATTGCCGGCACGCCGGTACGGCCGCTGGCCGATTTTGTGACACCGATGGTGACCAATGATGAGGTGCTGCTGACGGAGCTACAGATTGGATCAGTGCTGCAACCAAGCAACCAGACTGGTTTTCGTCCGTCGACGAACACGCTCCAGATCATTCCGCGCGTGGCCAAGGTGAAGCCCTGTAAGGTGGACCTGCTGTTTACCGAGAAGAAGGTGCAGGCCCTCTGGAAAACCTACTACGGCCAGGTGAAGGGCGGTACCATCAAGAAGGATGAGTTTCCCTTCGAGCAGTACCTGATTCAGGCGGTGGTGGTGAAGCTGAAGAGCGAACTCCGCAACATTGCTTTCATCAACGGGGTGCGGAACGACGCGGGTACGTCAGCCATTGACGCGATGGACGGCCTGTTTTTGCAGTACCAGCAACTGGTAGCCAGTGCGGGTATTCCAGCCAGAAACATTGCCACGATTGGGGCCATTAGTCCGCTGAACGGCGTGGATGAGTTTGAGAAGCTGATCGACGTGATTCCAACCGAGTTCTACTACGAAGACCTGGTGTGCCTGACGCCGCTGGCGTATCTGAAGGCGTATGAGCGCAATT
Organism: Fibrella aquatilis; assembly: GCF_017353255.1. Classification (GTDB taxonomy): domain Bacteria; phylum Bacteroidota; class Bacteroidia; order Cytophagales; family Spirosomataceae; genus Fibrella; species Fibrella aquatilis. Next base: position 25,710 of record NZ_JAFMYU010000024.1, read on the forward strand.
ACCGGAAGCAGTATGGCACCACGCCCTATAACGCTGGTTTCCAGAAGCAAACCATCGAGGGTACTACCATTGAGTTTATGGTGGAGCCGGGTATGCTGACCACCGGTCCGAATGCGTTTGAAGCCCCGATCATCACTACCCGCGGCAACATTGCCTGGATCTACGACGACGAGTCGGCGCAGAATAAGCTGGTGTTCGACTACAACGTGCGGAATCGGGACATCGCGTATGTGATGGACTTCCAGTTGACGAGCAAGTTTTGCTTACCGCAACAAATCTGGAGCGGTGACAAACCCTAAGCCGTATTGAAACAAAACAGTTGGCAACCATTCCTGAGGGGGGTTGCCAACTGAGTTTAACCCTCCCTCTGTTTTAGAATTCATGTTTACAAATTTTGCAAGCATCGACGCGCAATCATTTCAGCAAGGCAACCCCGGTGGGGTACGCCGGGTGCTGGTGATGATCAGCCGTAAGATTAAGGATCAGTGGCCCAAGCGGTCGCAGATCAACGAGAAGAACGAGTTGACAGCCCTGCCTACCTACACGGCCGTAGGTACCAAGTGGGCGGAGATCCTGTTTCCTGATGGTACCGCCAGCGTAGACTGGGATTGGAGCGGTGATCCGGGTTACCAGTCGTGTAAGCACACGGTGGAGTTGATGCTGGCAGGTTTCTCGAAAGAGATCCGGACGGAGATGAAGAAGCAGATCAACGCTGGTTGCGTCTACATCTTTCAGTTGAAAGACGAGCAGTATGTGGTTGTTGGTAGTTCTGACGATCCAATTTTTGCCAAATCATCGTTCAAAGGCGGCAAGAAAGGCAATGACAAACGCGGCTACACGCTGAAAGGCGACGTGGACGGGATGATGTGGGAACCCTGCGTGATTCCTGACGCGCTGATGGCCACGCTGCCGATTGCGCCGTTTGACCAGGAGGCCGTAGTAGCAGGCCCTTAATCCAGCCCAATGCTGACGAAGTATGACTTGACGAACGTTCCCGAGGGGGGCGTTCGTCATATCGTTCCAGGACATGGAGACGTGATGATCAACCAAGCGGAATTGACTGATGAGATCGCGGATAAACTGATTTTGTTGGGAGTTACCCAGTACTTTAAACCTAAAGCCAGTGGCAAAACGACAACCAGCGCAACCGCCCCAAGACCAGGAGCCAGCGCAACCACCAGTGCCGACACAACCGGAGCCAAGTTTGCCACCGGAGCCAAGCCCGGAACCAGTATCCGACCTGGTAGTACCGGAGCAAAGCCAGGAACCGACACTACAGGCGGAAATGCCACCGGAGGTACTACCGCGGGCGGAGCAGCTACAACGAAAGGCGATGTCTCGGTTAGAGACCTTACTGAATAAAGAGCCGGACACCTCGAACGTGATACAGGATTATGCGGCGTTATATGATCCGCGCGATAGCAAAAAGGGTGAAATAGACGAATGAGCAGGTGAGTACGAAAGGTTGTTGGCGATGCCGACAACCTTTTTTCGTATGTTTGCCCCCGTTCACACAGTGCAATTATGTCAATGCGACCGGTCGGAAGGCATTCCGACTGGCATAGGGTTGTAAGTACCTATACGGTCGCCTTGGCGTACTGTGTGAACGGTGACCAGTCGGAGATTTTCTATGATACCGCCAGCCCCTGAAGGGTTTCCTTCCATTTCGCAGTTCCTGCAATCGGCTGGTGTAGGCGTTTCAACCCTGTTGGACGCCATTGATTATTACCTGATGCAGTTGCGCAACCGGGTTGCGGCCAACAATCAGATGGACGACCCTCTGACGTTTATTAATGAGCATGACTACCTGAGTGCGGTAGAAGCGTTTCGCGACGTGCTGGCGACAACAGGTCCTGACGCGGGTGCCGCTGGGGACGTAGGTTTGCCCCATGACAGAGCAGGAGCAACAACAGCAGATCATGCAGGCCAAGGCGAACCTTCGCCTACTGGAGCGTTGCCAGGCCCCCGCGCCTGAACTGGAAGAAGCCCGCCAGCAACTGGCCGCCCTCCAACATTTCTCCCCGTCGGAGTTTGCCAAACGCCAGGTAGCTGAACCGGTGGTTATACCCCGGCCCGCGCGGGCACCCATACCCGTAGAGCAGTTGCCCGTTGAAGTGCGCGAACGGATTGAGACCCTGACCACCGAGCGCAACGCGATTCATGCCGAGAAGGCCGGTCTCTCCAACACCCTGCACAGTATTCCGGATTCGATGAGCGCGGCCGACACGGTGAAGCGCATTTTGGCCCTCCGCGAAGCCTGGAAGAGCAAACAGGATGCGATCAGGTTGCTGCTGGAGTTGGGGGCGCTGCCAGCCGTGCAGACACCGAACGCGCGGGAACTGCCCAACGACGAGGAGAAGCTTCGGTACCAGATTCAGTGCCTACAATCGAACATCATTAAGGCCGGGAAACGGAGCCAGGGAGCCAAAAACGACAGCACCCGGCAACGGAACGCCGTGATGATAGCCCGTTGGCAGGCCGAGATTGAGCAGCTAAGGGCCAAACTACAATCGCTTTAACCAATTTTTGATAGATGAGTACAATACGTTTTGAGAACGGGCAACGGGTAGTGAATGACCTGGTACCGTATGAGAAGAACCCCCGGAAGATTTCGGCGGCGAAGAAAAAACAGCTTACTGACCTGGTGGAGAAGTACGGGTTGATCTCGACACCGATCATTGATCAGGACGGGACGCTGGTGAGTGGCCATCAGCGGCTGAAGGCATTGCAACTGCTTGGCCGCGGTACGGAACCCATCGACGTGCGGGTGGCCAGCAGGAAGCTGACCGAAGCCGAATTTAAGGAGGTGATGGTGATTGAGAACGCCAAGTTTGGCGAATGGGATGCGGTGTTGCTGAAGGATGAGTTTGCCGATCTGTTGAATGACTTCGATTTTGGGATTGACTTTGCCACCCTGGATGCGGACGTGGCCGAAATGGCGGGTGTGCAGGAAACGCCCGAAATGCCCATCGTGGCCAAATTCTCAGAGCAGTACCAGGCTATTGTTATCGTTTCGACGAACGAGATCGATCAGAACAACATCGCGGAGTTGCTCCGACTCGGCCAGGCCAAAAGCTACAAATCGGAGCGGGTTGGGCAAACGCGGGTGATCACGGCTAAACAGTTTGTGGAGGCATGGAATGCAAAGTCGTAATACCGAGCCACAAGCGGGCTACGCGCGTCAGGACGACGGCGGTAGTGGCCAACGCGATCATTTGCGTGCCCGATAGCCAGGCGGATGCTTACCGGGCCAATAACCCCGGCATTGAGGTGGTGACACACCCAGATTCGGTTATTGGTTTGGCCAGGAAACGGGACTGGATCATTCGGCACTTTGGCGATGTGTTCATGCTCGACGACGATATTGGCTCGATGCAACGTGTCTATACCGAGCCAGGCGAAGTAAGCCAGGTGGACCCGGCTACGGCCTATGATCTGATTCAGGTGGCGGCCGACTGCTGCCGACAGATGGGCGGGCATTTGTTCTCGTTTGCCCACGTGCCAGCACCGGTGCTCTACAACCCGATGCAGCCGATCAGCGTAGCGGGCTACCACACCGGTTGTGCCCATGGGGTACTGAAGGGGTCGAAGCTGTGGTATTCTGGCGATATCAAGGTAAACGAAGATTACTGGATCTCGTGCCTGAATGCGTACGAACACCGGTTTAGCTGGAAAGACAACCGCTTTTACTTTGCGCAGAAGGATACGTTTGTGAATGCCGGCGGCCTGGCTGAGTTTCGGAACGTGGATGCGGAGGAGAAAGATTTTCAGCTATTGCAGCGCGTGTTTGGGTCGGAGGTGGTTACTTTGAAGAAGTCTTCAGCAAAATCGAAGCTGAAGCACCCCTTTCAAAAAACCCTCAAACTTCCGTTCTAAACATGCCTGCACCAGCCATCCGGGTTATCCGCGTATCGAAGCAAGAATTCATTGAACGCCAGAAAGCTGGCGAACTGCCTGGCGATGATCAGTTCCAGCACTACATTGAATATGAGGTTAATCCAGTTTTGCAAGAACTTTCCGATGCAGAGCATGAGATCACAAATTACCTCCATACAATAGCATCTGAGAAAGAGGACACCGTTCATTATTTCAGCGTGTTCTATATAGACAGATCTTTTTAGGTTAAAAGCCATTTTTTGATTGGCCATTGGAGAGGTTAGCGTGGACCTCACTACATAGTGACTATGAAGCCGCCCCCGGACAATGTTCGGGGGTTTTTTTATTAGCTTGCCATTTCAACTCAAACATACTGTATTATGGTATTGGTCATTTTTTTGAAGCGTTCGCTTGGTGATGAATCTAAGCTGGAGCAGTTTTTGTCCCTTAGCCTTGAATCAGCACCACACCTTGCCGAAGGAGACAAAATCCTCCTTCCTCCAAACAGCGAAACGTCATTAGAGGAGTTTATTCAAACGATGTCATCACCCGCTACCCACATTGTACATTCTGTTCATCAAATTTTTGGCAAGCTTTCAAATGGCGTTTCTGGTCATGCAATAGGCGTTCAAGTATCAGAAATAAAGCCCAAACAAACTGGTGATTTTGAAATTGATATCGCATAGTTTCAATCCATAAAAAAAGCCCTCCCAGTTGAATGGGAGGGCTTTTTTTATGGAAAATATTTCAGATTGGTCATGTTGTTAATCCATTCCGCAGGGAGAATATACAGAGGTAGTTCAACCACAAACCTACATCTGATATATGGAAGCGACGACCGCAACCGTACCCCCACGCACGAACCTGGAACGCTTCCAGGCAGCGACCAACGGCAGTATTGCCGACTACCAGGCATGGGCCTCGCAGGTAGGCCGCAAGATGCATATTGGCAACCTGGACCGCACGATCTGTGAGCGCATGGGCATCTACACGGTAGCCCATTTAGCCCAACTGCCAACGCCATTGCCTGACGGCATAGACACCGAAGAGCAGGAACACAGTTACCTGCTGGAGCATTCGACGAACCCCCTTGAATTGGCCCGGATGTGGCAAACCGCCCGTTTCGATGCCGAAATGCACCTGTCGATTGAGGTAGTGCTGTCGATGCACCTACGCCCGTTTCCGAAAGAAAACTTTGAGCGGTGGGGAGATCGTAACTGCCTGGGTGACGTGTCGAAAAGCTGGTTTAAGAAGACCGGTCTGGAACTGGATGTGCAGATCCAGGAGATTCTGGAGATTGCGCCGGTGCCGGTCAGCATCGAGGATGCGATTGCCTTTGTGAAGTCCTGGAAACCCAATGGGTACGTATCGCCACCGGCCTGGCTGCAAGCCCGCATTGAAGAGCGGTTTCAGTCACTGACCGGCTTCCGGATCAAAGACTATTACGCCGAGCACCTGATGCGCTCGGCGCTGATCAACCACCCGGCCCTGACCGACGACGTACCGTTTTGATGCCCATGCCCCGCCTGATCAGGCGGGGCTTTTTGTTTCACCGACTTTCAAATCTCCCCAAATGATTAAATCGACCGATGTACCGCACGATCTGCGTGACTTCAACAAACTATTCTGCCAACTGGAGCATGGTTGGAACTACGGCCGTTTCTACGCCGACTTCATTGACTTCATGACCGAATCGTTTATGCCGGAGCGGGTTGGCATCTACGAGAACCTAAAAACGCAATATGGCTCCCTCGACAGCTTCGTGCAGTTGCTGCGGTCGCTGATTAAGCTGCAAGATCAGCAGATCGTCAAGGACGGTGTCGGAGGCTGGTATGACGCCCTGGGTAGCTATTACGAGGTGCTGAACAGCCGGGGTAAATCGCAGTGGTTGGGTCAGTTCTTCACGCCACCGGACGTGTGTGACCTGATGGCCATGATGACAGGTGCCGACGAGAAGCTGACCGGCCAAGGCCAGACGATTCATGACCCGGCGTGCGGATCAGGCCGACTACTGCTAGCCTGGCAGGCGATTGCGCCGGGCAACTACACCTTTGGTGCCGACGTGGACCCGATATGCACCCGGATGACGGCGGTAAACATGGCCTTGCACGGCTGCGAAGGCGAAGCGGTATGCATGGATTCGCTGCTGATGGAATGGCGGTTTGGCTACCGGATCAACGCCCATCTTCGGGCTACTGGCCAGCCGACGATTGAGCCGATCACGGCGGAGCAATCGCACATCATGAACTACGCCAGGGCGAAGGCGAAGCCTGCACCCGAAATGCCTTTGCAACAGGTAATACCGGCAAAGGATTATGCAAAGGAACCTGCAAAGGGAGTGATAACTGGAGCCAGTGGCGGTACCGGACAGCTTCAATTGTTCTGAAAAAAAACACGATTTCACCTGAAAAAAACACGATTTGGCGCATTGTCAATCCGTTTTGCAGGGAGAATATACAGGAGTAGTTCAACCACAAACCAATCAAGACTACACCCAACGACATGGCTAGAACGCGCGTGTATGTGCCCAAAGTACGGAAGTTCGAGAACCCCAAAATGACAAAGAAGAAGACCCTATTACGGCTGGTGATGCAGGAGGCACACCGCCTCTGGAGAAAGAAGGTATGGCTGTTCTTCGGTGAGTGTGTGCGGGATGCCTGGATGAATATCCGAAGCGGGATGCGGAAGAAGGCAATCAACGTAGCCCAAGTGAGCCTCTTTTAAATGAAGTGTGCCCGGCAGGGTGGAGCCTGCCGGGCACTGGTGTCAAAGTCGAGTTCAACCACGAAATCAAATCTGACAGTGCAAAGTAAACGAAAAATTGGGTCAATGACCCGCCGCGATGCCCGCTATAAGCTGGTGTGGATGCCAGCCCTACAGTTGGCCGGCAAATGGATGAGTGAGGCCGGGTTTGCGACCGGTCAACAGGTAACGGTCAGTGTCGAGGCCGGTAAAATCACGATCCAGCTATGAGCAAATACGATCTGAAAACCCAGAAGGGGTATGACTTCTTCGAGGTATCGTCGGCCATGCAGAAGTGCATCCGGCGCGGTCGGGAAGCCGAGGCGATGTATTGGGCGGTAGAGCTTTACACTAGCAATTACGGCGAATACGTCTGGAAGCGGCTCCGGATCATGTGCTCGGAGGACATTGGCCTGGCTGAACCGATGATGCCTGCCAACATATGGGCACTCTATGAGAGCTACCGAGAGCAGGCTAAGAAAAAGGAGGATAAGAATGAACCCCAACGACTGTTCCTGACGCACGCGGTATTGCTGCTCTGCCGGGCGCGGAAGTCACGGATGATTGACTGGACGTTGCTATGGGCCTGGCTGACGCACCCACATCGTAAGCTGCCGGTGCCGGATTTCGCCTACGACAAGCACAATGAACGTGGCAGGCAACTCAAACGCAGTTGGGCACACTTCTTCGATGAGGGTACGGTGCTTTACCCACACCACGACGTCGAGGGCGAACGGGAGATGCGGATGCAGGCGATGGAGGCGATCAGCGATCCGACGGGTACCAGCTTATTCGATTAAAATTCGTCCTATAGGCCCCCTAGTCACCAGCGTAGGTTTACGCTGGTGATTTTAGGTTAGGACCGATGGCAAAGAAAATAAGAGGGAATTCAATGCGCCGAATGAATCGGCAGTTGGGTGTCGATGCCGATAAGCTCGACGTGTATTTACAGTATTTGAACGATGAGTTGAGTTGGGAGCAGGACCCAAAGCAGCCGCGAAAACCGGCCATGACCCAGACCCAGCGGGAAATGTTCCTGAAGTATTCCTTCGCCTGGGGAATGCTCTCGATTGGCCGAACCGACGAAATGGTGCGGTCGGCACTGGAGAAGCAGTTTGAGATCAAGGAAGGCATGGCCAGGGTCGTGATCGACGAGTCGTACCATATCTATGGTAATGCCCGTGAGGTGAACAAGCGGGGTAAGACCCGTGCGGCCGTGGTGTACCTGGAAACGCTGAGTAACCTGGCCAGGGCCGAAAAAGACTACAAAACCGCTGAAGCGTGTTGGGTGGAGGCTAAAAAACTGGAGGGTTTGTACCGCGAAGACGCCAGTGGTTTCGATCCAAGCGACTTCCTGACGAAGCCCAACGTGGTATTTGTTGGCAATATCAACGTACTGAAGCAGCAGCAGCGTGACGACGACGAATAAGCACAAGGCCCCGCCACGTCGGGACGATACCAGGTACGTCTACGCCAATGACAAACAGCGGAAATATCATCGGAGCCGGGCCAAACGAAAAACGTTTCTGGGAGGTCGGGGTTCGGGCAAAACCCGAACCCTGGCACAGGATACCTACGAAAATTTCTGGGAGTTGCCCAAGGGGAAAGTGCTGCTGACAGGGGAAACCTACGTGCAGCTCGACTCGGTTGTGCTGCCGGGCCTAAAGGCTGGTTTGGCTGATTGTGGCCTTTTCGAGTATAGCAAATCACAACCCTATGGTGCCTATGTGGTTGGCATAAAACCCCCGGATCATTGGGATACGCCCTATGAGCCAGTGGGGAAGCGAGCCATTCCCTACACCATTTCGTTTATCAATGGGTTGGCCTATCAAATGGTCAGCCAGGATAACGCCCAAACGCACCGGGGTATCAACTCGGATGCCGTACGAGCGGACGAATCAGCCTTGCTGAACGAATCTTTTTTGGGTGAAGTGGTGCTACCAACGATGCGGGCAAACAAGTACCGCTCGATTGCCAATAGCCATAAGTGGAAATCATTCTACGACTTTTCGTCGGCTCCCTGGACCGATAGCGGCAACTGGATTCTAAAGACGGAGGAGGCGTACCACCGGATGATGGAGATCCGGTCGAAGATGACGCCCGAAGACAAAGAGAAAACCCCACCCTCGCACCTATGGCTCGAAGCAACTTATGTGGATAATCAGGATGTATTGCCTGCCGACTTTGCGGATAATCTGCGTGAGCTGCTGACGGATTTACAATTCGACGTCGAGGTTCTTAATGTCCGGTTGAAGAAAGTCCCCAATTCATTCTATTTCGCCCTCTCTGAAGCGGTGCATTATTACCAGCAATCCTACGATTATCAGTGGGATGATAAGCTGAAGCTGCACGTATACCGCTCTAATGACTACCTCTCAGATCGGGACCTGGAGATAAGCCTTGATTTCAATGCCGACATTTGCTGGTGTGTTACAGGCCAAGAGGTAAGTACCGAATTTCGGGTACTGAGGAGCCTGTTTGAGAAAGTATCCGTCACGGAACCCGAAAAAAACCTCATCAAAACCCTGGCTAAAAAATGGGGGGATGCCTACTCAGGGCATGAGAAAAAGACCGTCCATGTATGGGGTGACCTGTCAGGCAACAACAGGAGTGCTGGTAATGACGAGTCTAACAGGCCCTTCTTTGAGACCTTCGTTAAGGTGTTAGAAGACATGGGGTGGAAGGTAGTGAAGCGGTACGCACAGGGCGGGCGCAACCCAGGCCATAAGAGCAAGTACAACTTGATCGGCCTGCTGCTGGAGCAGTCGAACCCACGAGCACCACGCCTCCGCTTCAACCGGCACCATAACAAGGAACTGCTCATCGCCATGAAGGCCACGCCGGTCAAGACCGATGGAAGCTTTGGCAAAGACAAGGGTAGCGAGAAGACGGCGAAGAACAGAGAGTATGCTACCGATGGCACCGATGCCTTAGACTACCTGCTGTGGGGTAAGTTCAAGCAGTTCGTCGCCAACGTCGGTCCCCAGCGCAATCACCTGGCAAGAATTTAATACCCCTTTCCGAATTAGTCTGACAACTCCGCCAGGAGGCTGGTTATATCCCATTTTCAGAAACCGGCAATTGCCGAATCCGCTATAGTGCGGGCCACTGTCGAGCGTTTGAGACCCCTCTCAAACGCTCTTTTTTTTGCTAACAACTTGATTCTGTTTGGTCTGCGAAAAAATCCATTGAAAACACCCCCCTACCAACCCCAAAATAGAACCCGTCCTATAGCCAGGTGACCAGGTAGGGTAGGTTTGACGGGTCAAATCAGGCAAAAAACGTGAAGCAAACCATTGCGCTGACGGGTGAGGGCGGTGTGCTCTCACTGGTCAATAAACCAGGAGCGGTGTTTTCGGTCAAGGCCCGCAAGGTCGATGGCTCCATTACCGAAAAAATTGGCTGTACCCGCCTACCGGTGGCCAACGGACTGGAGGAGCGTAAGAAGATGAACCGCAACGGGCTGCTTCGGCTATTTCAGCCGGCCAAGAGCCGCACGTTCGACCTCTGCATTGATCTGATCGTCGAATTCAATGGCATGCGCGTCATGCACAACTACTAATTATGTCGGTACACCGGTTAAGTAACAACATCTTTCTGCTACGTCACGAGCCAAGCCGTGCCGGTGCGTATGTAGAGATCACGCCGTCGACCAAAGACCAGGCCAACACCACCACGTCGGCGGGTACCGCGTCAGGAGTGAACGAGTGTATTGCGTGGGGTGCGAAAAACAGCAAGCCCAATGAGATGCACGCCATTGCCACCGACAATGACACGAAGTGGCAACTGCTGGAGACGCGGCGTGATTTCATCGTTGGCCTTGGTTTGCGGTTTGGGACGATGGTGGAGGGCAAGCCCGTTCCATTGGAGGCGAAGCACAAGAATTTCAGTGAGATCAAGGACTTTAACGACGTACTAACGGAAACTGGTTATTACATCGATGGTGCCATGCAGGCCTGTTATTCGGGTCAGGTGTTCTCGCAGTTTGATTTTGCGGCCTCCAACGGGAAGCTACTCCCCTTTAGCCTGCGTGACTGTTTTGAAACGCGCTACCGGGCGTTGCAGGCGGGTGAACATCGGCTCTCGGCGTTTTTGCTAAATCCCAATTTTGGCACTAAAGCCTATAAGAAGGATGAGAGTGTAGCCGTGCCGATCTATGATCCGCTTCGGCCTGATGCCTACCCGTCGGCGATCTACCACGCCAAACACCGCTTGCCGGGTCAACCCTTCTATTCATTTCCGGCCTGGTGGGGCACCAAAGCGTGGACGGAGGTAGCCAACAAAATTCCGGCGTACCACATCTCAGGGTTGACCAACGGCTACAACATCAAATACCTCATCCGTATTCCGGATGACTATTTCGATAAAGAAGGACTGGAGACCGATGAGGAGCGTCAGGCGTTTCAGGATGAAGTGCTTCAGCAGATGAAGGAGTCGTTGGCCGGAGAGTCAGACCGTGCGGTCGTCACTTTCTACAAGCACGATATCTCACAGATGAAATCGTTGCCGGGTGTGGAGATCATTCCGATGAAGAACACGATGACGGATGATGCGTATGTGCAGCTCTACAACACGGCTAACCAGGCCCAAGCCAGTGGCCACGGCATTCTGCCGGCATTAGCCGGCGTCGATACGGGGGGCAAACTCGGTGGATCGGGGAAAGAACTGGAGGTAGCGGCCAATTTCCAGCAGCGGTTTCGCACGTACTCAGATCGGCAACTGCTGCTTAGGCCCCTCTGGATCGCCCGGCGGCTGAACGGATGGGACCCGGCCGTAGAGTTCTGGTTTGAAAACATCGAGGTGTATACGCCTGATGTGACGCCGACAGATGCGGCGGTGAATCCTAACAATCCTGATAATCAGGAGCAAAAGCCAGCTAAAAAACCTAAGAAAGACGATGGCGGAACTACTAATCAATAGTACGGAGACCCTAAAAACGCTCCTGGGTGGCATTCAGAAGAAGTCAGCCTGGCCAACGTGGATGCCATTCGTTCGCCAGGCTACCTACGATCATATCCTGCCAGCCATTGGGGAGGAGTTGCTTGATTTCCTCTGCAACCAGATCGGCACCGATGATACATTGGTTGGGTCGGTGAAGGAGAAACGGTTGCTGGAGTTTGTTCGCATTGCCCTTGGCCACTACGTGGAAATGGACAGTGAACTGTCTGTGCTGCTTCAGAAAGGCGACGGCGGTATTTCGGTAGCCAGTCCTCCGAATCAGCAGGCACCGGGCAAATGGGCCATCGTTGCCCGGATTAAGGAAGCCAGGGACAAAGCCGACCGAAGCATAGAGCGGGTGCTTCAGTACCTGGAGACCAATGCCAACGACTTTCCAACCTGGAAACAGTCAGTGGCCTATACGGTCGACCATTCGTTGTTCCTGGCTTCGGCTACGGAGTATACCGCGTCATTCGGCGCGGTGCAACACAGTCGGCGGCTCTACGTGGCGCTACGTCCGTACCTGATGCAGGCGGAGAAGAAAGCCGTGCTACCGGTCACTGGGAAGGTGTTTCTCGCTCACCTGAAAGGCAAACTGCTCGATTCACAGGCGGTGTTTTCGGAGGAAGAGAATGAGGTGTTGGCCATGATCCGGTCAATTGTGGCCCATGATGCCTTCGCGCGGTCGCTCTCCTACATCAATATCAACGTGGATGGGCGGTTGGTGAGTGAAACCGATGGCATCAATAACGAGGATACGTTGCCCGAAGCGCGAAGGTCAGAGATGAAGACTGCCTGTGAAGCGACCGCCGAAAACGAAGCGGTGAAGCTCAAGAAGTACCTGGATACCAATGCGTCAGCAACCGTGCTGACCGTCTATTATCACTCACCGGCCTACGTGGTCAGTGATCGAAAACCGTACCGCTTACCCAAAAACGACGATAAACAAAAACCTTTCGTGTTATGACCGCCTCTCGGCAAGAAGGGACTAATCCCTTCACCATCAGCAAAAACGGGCAGGCCCCCGCTAAGGCCGAAAATCGAATGAAGACCAGTCAGGATGTGATTAATGAGCAGGAACAAGCCCTTGCCGCCGACCGTGAACGGCTTGTTGTACAGGAGGCCCAATTGAAAGAGGCCAAAGACAAAATCGTGGCGGAAGAACGCCAGGAGAAGGTAGAGAAGCGGAACAGTCTGCTCGACGATGCCGCCGACTGGCGCGAAATGGCCCGCACCGCCATCGATGCCGAGAAGGGGAAAGATTATTTGCGCCGGGCGAAAGATGCTGAGACAGAAGCCACACAGCTTGGCGTGGAGCTAAACCTGGTCGAAGCGACACCAGCGCCGGTGAGCAAATTAATTCCCAAGGCCATCTCGACGAGCAATGCCCTCTGGACGATCCTTGGTTTGTTTCTGACCTTTTGCGGGGCAACCTGGTATTTCGGTCAGTCGATCATCAAAGACCCCATGAATGCGATGGGCCAAAGTATGCTGGTCAATGCGGCACCCCGTGGCCTGCTGGCCTTCACGCTGACGTTTGCCACCTTTTTAGTTTCAGTTTTTTTCATCCGGGTTGCCTTCCCACAATTCTATCGCATATGGCACAATCGAATCGACAGCGAGCGGTCGCTGGAATCGCTTATCAACGAAGCCCCCGCCTGGGTGGTCTTGGCCTGCTTGTTGGGCTTATTCTATACGTTCATGCAGGTGTTTGCCAGCTACTACCAGGCAATGTACGCCTAGACTCGCTGGAGCGTAAACGAGCCTGTGTGCTGGAAACGGCCGAAGGGCAAACGCACGTGCAGGAGCTGACGAACCGCAACGATCATCCGCAGATTGATGTGTATTTCCGGGCGGCGGGTATCCCGCACCCGGAGCGGATGAAGTGGCAGGCCAAACCCTACTGCGTGGCGTTTGTGGCGTGGGTCTTTATCCAGTGTAAGGTGCCCCTACCCAAGGGTACGCTGACGTCGGTAGCGGCGTATAACCGAATGACTAATTGGCGGCTAAAGCCTGGTCAGACACCGCTTCCCGCCGACGTGGTGACCTACACGATCTGGAGTCATGGTGAGTTGGTGAAGCGGTGGCCACCGGACCCCCGGATCAGGATCTTCATTGCCAACGGGGGTAACACAACGGCGGGGAACGGCCGTCAGGGCGTGTACGCCAATATTCCCCGGCCAAAGTCCATCGTCCGGCACATCATTCGATTTATTCCAGAAACCTGATGAACATCCTTAAACGCCTGGCCTGCCTACTGCGTGGGCATCAATTTGTCATCGTTGGTGGCAGGGGAATGCACTGGTGTATCCGGTGTGACAAAACGTGCTATACCGGTATTCCGCCCATGCGCAACCCCTTACCGCCACCACCGAGACGTAAACCTTAAATCGAGTGCATCATGAAGGACTTTTTCGATAAACATGGTATCGGTGTCATTGTCGTCGTAGCCCTGCTGCTGGCAGGCGGGTGGTATATCGCCACCCGATCTGAACAACCCAAACAGCGTGCAGGACCGGGGTTCGACTCGACGACCTACTACAAAAACCTCTACCAGCAGGGAGAATTAAACTATCAGTTTCACAGTCGAATCAAGGAACATGACACACAGATCAAGCAACTCAAGGGGCAACTGGATCAGGAGAAACGCCGTATTGATGGGCTGCATGGTCCTGATCTTCAGCGGGAAGTTGATCGCCAGTTCAATCAGGATGCCGACCGACAGCCTCAAACGCCTCCAACCCGTTCAGGCCAAAACGATCCTGTTCAGCGAGGAAGGAGCGCGGGCGGCCCTCCGGTTCCGGGTCGAGGCACTGGCGAGCCGGGGCATGATTGTCCTGAAGGACTCGTTGCTGTCAGCCCAAACAGCTATGATTTCTCAGCAGCAGCGGGCTATCCGGTCGATGAACAGCCAAGGCCAGCAAGCCCGAAACGAATCGGCGATGTGCACGACGGATTTAGCTCTGACGACGCGAAAGCTACGCCGTTCACGGCTCGAAAACTGGTTGTGGCGGATGGGCACCCTGACCGCCTTAGGCCTGATAGTCGGGACCAGGTAAGCCGGAACAACTTTCGGCAACTGATCCTGACCAACGGGTACGTCTACCCCCGCATAGCACTGGCCATTTCATCGGTTGAAACCGGTGGGTGGCACCCGTCGACGGCGATCATCCAACAGCGGAACCTGTTTGCCATGAAGGCAAACCGCCGACAGAATTACATCGGTCTTCGGTTTGGCTATGCGGTGTTTGCCACCTACCAGGCGTCGCTCGATGATTATGGCCAATATGAGCAGGCGGTGATCCGAGTGTATGGGATTCGAGGTGAACAGGCTTACATCGATCACATCTGCAAACGATTTTGCCCGGCACCTTCATACCGGGCGAAACTAATGAAAGCCCTGAATGGAAGCGTTGTTAAGTAATTTGCTTGGGTCGGCGCTCTCCTTCGGCATGGCCAGTTTAGTGTGGAAGGTGATTGAGAAACGACTGGATAAGCTCGACGAGTTGGAACGCCGGGTGATGAAGCTGGAGATTAAAGACGAAGTACAGAAAGAGCATGAAAAAGTTTTGGTTAAATGAGGTGGCCTACCAGGTAGCCGAAAGCTGGAGCGAATGCAACCAGGTACAGCTTGTGCAGGGGTTGATGCTCCAGCTTCGCTACCAGGCGGATACAAATCCGGCACTACTGGCTAACTGGCAGGTGCTGTTGCTACGGCTACTATCGACCGCGCCGGCGACGCTATTCAACCAACTGACGGGTGAGCAGTTACAGCGCTTGTTGCCCTACGTCGAATGGGCTTTGTCGGAGCGGGTAACCAGCCGTCCGTTTGATTCCTTCCAGGTCGACGGGGTTGATTACGTACTACCTGCCGATGAGCTGGCCAACACGTCGGCCATTGAACTGGCCATGGCGTCGATCTACTACCTTCAATATGCCCGGCCTCAACAGCCAAACATGCAGGCGGCTTATCTGCTGGTGACCACGCTTTGCCGTCCGCGCCGTGCGGATCATGAAGCCTGGTCGACGTCGACGGATTTTAACGGCGATTTGCGTGAAGAGTATAATTCCATCCTGGCGGAGAACCGGGCAAAGCAGTTCGAGCCAATTCCGTTCGGCGTGATCATGGCCGTGGTGCAGTACTGGGAGTCGATGTATACCCGGTTTCTGAAACGATATGGTGAAGTATTTGGCGAGGCCGATGAACAGGCCAAACCATTGTACCCGGCAGGGGAAGGCTGGATTGCCGCGCTGGAGGACGTGGCCGTGATCGGGGCACATGGCCCGTTTAAGGCGGTATGTGCCGAAAATTGCCACACCATCTTTCTATTCCTGAAGCACCGGGTTGCTCAACAGCAACGGGCTGAAGAAGACGCTGAACTGGAGCGTGAGCGTAATAATGCTGATTAGTGGATAAACCTTAACAGAAGATGTTCAACCGTTTTTTTTCTCGAAAAATGAATTCATTCTTAGTTTGGCAACAGGTCGTATCAGAGCGTTTTCAACTCGGAACCGATACAAAGATTAATGTAGAAGTAATCATCCGCGTTGTTGATGCCGTGACTAAAGAAGAGGCAATTGGAAAGTTTGTAGAGCGCACCTCAACTTACCAATTCATTCAAAAACTGGACATACAAGCTTGTGTTCTGACAGACATAGAAAGGCTTTGACTACCTGATTCACCCAAAAATGATGCGATTAGCGTCCTGTAGCCGGTTAGTCATTCCGCATAGGTTTGACAAAAAACTAACGGCAACTATGATTACTGGAACGCTGACGAACTTCGTCGATTACTTCCGCACGTGGGCTGATCAGGATGCCGACGTGCGGTTTTTTCTGTTTGGGGGTGTTGAGAAAGGGGTAGAAGTGGCCCGGTCGCACCCGGATTTTGATTACCCGCTGTTCTGGCTGGAAGAGCCGGTGATCACCACCCTCGATAATGGAGCCAGTGACTACAGCGAACTCTACCAGTTTGGCATCACGGTGCTTGGCGAAGCCCCTGATGATGATTACGAGAAACAATTGCAGGTGCAGCAACTGACCCTCACCATTCTCTACCGCCTTCAGAAACAGCTACGGCTTGATAACCGAAACGGGAAGATCCTCTGTGAGCTGAGCGGGATGAAGAAAGAACCCATCTCGCAGTTATGGCTCGATAACCACCGAGGCTGGCGGCTGGAAATCCAATGCACGTTTAACCTAAACGCTTTTCTGAACTAATGTATTTGCCGATTCAACTCAGTCGAAATAAGGTATTGGCCCGGATGGATGCCTATGGACCGGGCACCGTGGTCAATCGCTCGACGTTACGCTATGACGTGGACGTGCAGCTTCAGCCCTGGTACCGGGCGGGTACGTTTGTGCCAGCCAGTAATGGTCCATTGCAGGGATCGGAAACCCCGCCTGAACGACGGGGAGGTGCCTTGGTATATCCGGGTGCGCTGTTTGAGTTGCAGGATCTGCTCGACGGGCACCTGACCCGCACGGCACCGCGCTTTGGGCAAACTCAGATCAGCGTCTGCGAAGGCATGACCCGTCAGTTTTATGTCGATACGACCGTGCGTCAGGATGGTTTACCCGTCAGTGCCGGGCGCTTACCAACGCAATGGGTACTGAAGGCCGGCATTGCGGAGCGTGACTGGTCGGCCTGGCAGGAGCGGGTGTTTACACTACCAGAGGGGTTAGCCGGTCGGTTTTTGACGAACCAGCCTGATGGCAAACAGATTTTGCCGAACCAACCTGAATACCTGTATTGGCTGAATAACTGCTCGACGTCGCCAACCCGGATCAAGGTGATGGCCACCGTGCTGTATAGTGATTCGACGAAGGCCGATTGTTGTTGCAGCACGTTTGATAGCCTGGCTACGATGTCGGTGTATTGCGTGCCGACAGGCCCTGTAGCGTTGGGGTTAGCCAAGGCAGACCGGCAGATTGTTCGGTATGCGGTCTGGCTAACCGATGAGCAGGACCAGCCCGTCAGTGAAACCCGGCTCTATTTTGTTGATAACCGGTACATGCCCGATTATCGCTATATCGTGTTTGCCAACTCACTGGGTGGGTTCGATACCGTTGCCTTAGTTGGCGATTCGTCGGAAAAGGTTGGCTACACCCGCCTGATCAGCGAACGGCCGACTGACCCGCTTGGTTTGCCAACCTACGCCGAGCGGGTGGTGAGTCAGGTCACCGGTGAGCGGGAACTCACGGCGAATACGGCACTGATAGCCCCTGACCAGCGTACCTGGTTACAGGATCTCTTGCTAAGTGAAGAGATCTACGTCGTTACGGACCGGTCGCATTTACCCCTGTTGATTCAGAACCAGGACTACCCGGCCAGTGATACGACGGAACTACTGGGTGGGCGGTCGCTGACGTTCCGGTATGCCAACCGGGAACGGAATGCGACTGGTCGGCTGGCGGTGGCACCGGCTTTACCCAGCCGACCAACGATCTGGAACGTATTTGCCTTTTCGTGTGAACTCGACAGCCGGGGTAAACGGACCGGGCGTAAGCTGGCCACACTGCTGCAATTGACCTACCAGGATACGGGTGAAGTAGTGAAACCAACCCAGATCAGGGCCAATTTGCCCAACGAAGAGGGGTATCTGAGTCCGATCAGTTCACCAGACTGCCAGCAGACTCCCTTCGTATCGGCGGCGATCAGCCGGTACGGCACGTATAAACGGGCTACGTGTGGCGTTGGCTACACCGGCGTAGAGGCATTGATTGGGATTGCTGCCGGTGCTTACGGCTCGGAAATCAGCCAGGCGGATGCGGATGCGAAAGCCGAAGCGGCCTGGTCGCAACTCAACACGCAGGCGACGGCCGATGCCACTGGTGTCTGTGATGCCAACCCGGCCAACTATGCGGCCAACGTGCCGAATGGGCAGTTTCACGTTCGGCTGACGCACCCGCGTATCGTGCTGATTTATACCAATGCTTCCCCCATGCAGGGCAACCAGTGGGGATCAGCGACCGGGCCGTTTGTGTATCCTTTTGGCACGGCGGACATGAATTTCCTGGCCGGGTCTACCGCTGACTGGCGGGTTAGTCTGACGACGACACAAGGCGGGGTGGGTACAATCCGGGTGTACGTGAACGGGGTCCTGAAGCGGTCAGATGATCGGCCGTATAACGCAGGTCCGTTTATGCTGTTTGACGGCGTGCCGGTGGTGAGTGGTGATCGGGTGTACATTGAATTTGAACATATTCGTTATGTCTAACGTACAGGTACCCTTTGACGAAATAGCCGCACAGGTACTAACCGACGTGACGTCCGACCTGCTCCAGTTCTACCAGCGGGCACTGGCCGCCAAAGGGTTAGTGCTGACCGGTGAACTGATGCGCTCGTTTCGCTACCAGATTATTCAACTGGCTGGCCAGGTGGTGGCTGAAGTGCAGTTTGCCGACTACGGACGTATGCGCGATATGCGGCGGCTGGCTTACACGAAGGCCGGGCCGCCGTCGGATGTGATGGAGGCGTTTGTGGCGAAGATTGGGGAGAACAACTTTGCCTATGTGCCTGGCTACAAGGCGACCCGGCGCGTACCGACCGTGACCAACGCCGTGGCCAGGATTGCGGCGGGCATCGGCTTCAGCAAACGGGGGAAGACCGTTAACCGGAAATTTACGGGTACATGGTATAACGAGACGACGCTGAACATGGTAAACGTGGCCAAGGCGAAGCTGGCAGATCGGCTCGACGAGTGGTTTAAAGCAGGGATGCAGCAGCAGGCACAATCAGCCGATTAATGTAGTTTTACGCACGATGCAAACAATACTAGACTTACCCGAAAAAGACCGTCAGTCAATTTACGCTGCCGCTCAACTAATTGACGATGCGCTAGACCGCAATCAGATGATTAGCCTACAAACGTTTATCTCTGATAGCCGACATGGCTCTCTCATTTCACTAACCTTCCACAATAGTAAACACCAGAAGAAGAGAGAGCTGTCGGATGTGGGCTAGCCTGGCCGCAATATCTTTGCAGCTTTACTATAACGCTCATATGAAAAAAGGTTTAACGTGGGTCATTGGTGTACCCCTCGGAGTATTGGTGTTGTTAGGCAGCATTGGCCTGGTGGCGCAGTGTAGCGACCCCAAAGGCTACGAGCAGAAACAGCAGGAAATGGTTAAGCAGGATGCGCTGGAGCAACAGGTCATCGACAGTGACCCGGCGGATCGTGCCCGGCATGATGCGGATCAGGCTGCATTGGCCAAAACAGAAGCCATTCTGGAGAAGCAGGGTCTATCACTCTGTCAGGTGTACCGATGGATTGGCAATTCTGAAGACGAGATTCGCCGAAAGATGGAGGCACAATACGGTATTCCGACCGCGATGAAGATGTCGGAGCAACGCGACGTTGCCTATACCAAAGCCTGGCAGAAATACCGGAAGCAGCACGGCATACCGGATTCATTACGGATGTACATCAATGTGTTTGGCATGAGCAACTGCCAATAGCTCGTTTACTCGTCCTGTTGACGGTCTAGGTCTCGGTGCAGTTTGCATCGAGGCTTTTTCATGTTTAGCGATGCAAGACGAAATAATTAAGCTCCGAACGGAGATCGACACCGACGAGGCCAGCGTGTCGCTGGAGGGGTTAAAGAGTGATTTGCGCGACGTCAAGCGTGAATTGAGAGAAATGGGTCAGGTCTCGGAAGACTGGTCTGATGAGCAGAAACAGGCGTATGCGGAGTTGAAGGAACGGCAAAAGGATCTGAACGCTGAGATCAAAGAGTATACCCAAAACATCGACCTCAATGATGCGTCGGTGAATGAATTGAAGGCCAGCCTACGCCTGCTGGTCAGTGAGCAAAATCAACTGACGGCAGGCTCGGAGGAGTGGATTGAAAAGACCCGGCAGGTTAACCAGGTGAAGGAGCGGCTGGAGGACGTTCGGGAGGAAGCGAACCTGTTAGGGCGGGCACTGGATGACCAGAAGGGCGTTTTCGATAAGTGGAACGACTCGTTCATGGGTACGTTCGCAGCCCTGCAATTCGACGATCTGGTAGACGGGGTGATGGATTTTGGCCGGGAATCGGTAGAAAGTGCCGCCAAAACGTCGGATGCCTTTGCCGACATTCAGAAGTCCACCGGCCAGACAACCGCCGAAGTGGAGGCGCTGAATGATGAGCTTCGCAACATCGACACCCGTTCTACGCAGGAAGCCCTGCTCGACATCGTGAAGGTGGGTGGTCAGTTGGGTATCGCGAAAGAAGAGATTAAAGGCTTTACCGAGTCGGTCGACAAAGCCAACGTGGCTCTGGGTGACGAGTTTTCGGGGGGTGCCGAAGAAGTGGCCAACACGATGGGCACCCTCTCGAAGCTGTTCCGGGAAACCAAAGACCTGGAAGCTGGTAAGGCCATCAATGATATTGGTTCGGCTATCAACGAACTCGGTGCTGCCGGCAGTGCAACCGGGCCGGTTGTGGCTGACTTTGCCACGCGTATTGGCCAGTTGGGTGATCTGGCACCGGAAATTGGCCAGACATTGGGCCTGGGTGCGGCGTTCCAGGAACTTGGTTTGTCAGCCGAGATCTCAGCGGGGGGTATCACCAATATATTGCTCAGCGCCTCGAAGGCGACGGAGCTATTCGCCGAGCAGTTGGGCATCTCGGAGGTGGAGATGAAGAAGCTCATCAATACCAACCCCAACGAATTCCTGTTGCAGTTGGCGCAATCCCTCCAGGGATTACCCGCCGATCAGGTAGCCAAACGGCTTGACGACTTGGGGATCAAGAGCCAGGAGGCTACGAAAGTGATGTCGCTCCTGAAAGATCAGACCCAATTGGTTCGAGATCGTCAGTTGTTGGCTAACAAGGCGATGCAGGAAGGCACATCGCTGACGAAGGAATTTTCAATCAAAAACGAAACGGCCGCTGCCCAACTGGATAAGTTCGGCAAGGTGGTAGAAGTGATCCGGGTGGAAGTTGGTAACCGCCTGCTGCCGGTGCTGATTGGTGCAGGAAACGCCCTGCTGACCGTCGGGCGGGTGCTGATGGGCATTCCTGCCTTCGTCAGCGAAAACCGGGTGGCGATAGGTCTGCTGGTCGTTGGTCTCATCTCGCTCAATGCCAATTTGATCAGAGCACAGGTAGCCAGTTTAGCCGGTGCCGCTGCCACAAAAGCACAGGCCATTGCCTCGGCCATTGCTACGGCCGCCGAGAGCGCCCGGGCACAGGCAGCAGCCCGCGCGGCGGCGGCTGACCAGGCTGCAACGGTGCAGTCGCAAAAACTAACGGTGCAGGAACGGTTAGCCGCCCTACAAACGACGGCCAGTAACCTGCTGACACAGGCTAAGATTGTTCTGACCAATGGATGGACGGTAGCCCAAACAGCCCTCAATAACGCCCTACGGGCCAACCCGATTGGGATTGTGATCACGGTACTGGCGGTGCTGGCAGCGGCACTGGTGACTGCCTACCAGCGGTCAGAAACGTTTCGGGGGATTGTGAACGGGGTTTGGGCGGCGCTGAAAGTTGGCTGGCAGGCTATCACCGACCTGACGGGCGCGTTTGTGTCGTTTATCGGTGAGGCACTGGCCCCGTTGCAGCCCTATTTTTCGTCTATTGGCTCGGCGATGGGTACGTTCTGGAACCTGGTCCGCACCGGTGCCGGGTACGTGGTAGACCTGCACAAAGCGGTCTTCGGGCTGGCGGTCGATGCGTTGGGCGGGTTGCTGGATCGCGTAGCTCCCGTAAAGACGGCCATTGCAGGCTTGTGGAACACCATTCTGGGTGGGGTGGAGAAGGTGAAGGAGGCCGCGAATGCCGTAGCCGAGTTCCTGCACATCGATGGGTTGGTAGCCCGGGCCAAAGAGACTGGCCAAAAAATGGGTACTGCTTTTAAGGAGACCTACCAGGCCGAACTGGCGGCCGCGCGGGCTAAGGATAATGTCGATCACGACGCGCACCACGCCGGGCAAACAGCCAAAGCCGGTGCGGCTGTGAAGCAGCAGGCCAGTGATAAAAAAGAAGCTAATAGTGGGGTGCTTCGGGATCTTGAAACCGACAACGGTAAGCACCGGGAGTCGGAGGCCAAGAAAGAAGCTGAACACACGCAAAAGCTGGCCGACGAGCGAAAGAAGGCTAATGCTGATGCGGTTGAGTCGATTGCTAAAAAGAATATCGAACTGATTCAGGATGACCAGGCCCGTAAGCTGGCACAACTGGCCTTTGAGCGGGATCAGGAACGCAAACGCATTGACGAATCGAAGGCCGATCAGAAGATGAAGGCCGATCAGTTGTCATTGCTGGAGAAATCGTACCAGGCCGACGTGGCGGCTACACAGAAAGATTTTCGGGATAAGAAGGAGGCTGCCGAGACGGCGGCGATGAAGAAGTACCTCGATGACAAAGAGCAGCAGGCCCAAAAAGAGCGGTCGCTGTTTACCGAACTGGCCGATTATGAGAAGGCCACACGGTCAACGAATCAGGAAATTGATTTGTCGCTGACCAAGCTGACGGAGAATCAGAAGTTTGATGTCCGAAAGCAGCAAATGGCGGATGCGCTGACCGAACAGAAGGCCAGCATCCTGAAGGAGTACACCGCGAAAGTGACCGAGATCACCAACAATATCTCGGATAACGATCAGCGGATGAAGGCGTTGAAGACGCTCAATGACTGGAAGAATAGCCAGTTGAACTCAGCCGATACGAAGCACGCCAAGGATATGACGACGCTGAACCAGGAGCACCTGGCCACGCGGCAACAGAATACGAAGGAGTTTTTCGGGGCGGTGGAAGGTCTGATGAATGGCGATTACACATCGTTCATGGATCTGCTGGGTAAGAAGCTGAAGAACGAAAAAGCGGCTAACCAGCAAGGGCTACAGGATTTTGCCAAAAAATCGTCGGCTACGCTCGATACCGCTGGTCAGGTGGTGGGGGCCATGCAGAAGTTGAACCAGAAGTACCTGGAAGACAAACTGAACAAACTGGCTAAGGAGAAGTCGAAGCAACTAGCAGACTGGGATGAGCAGTATAAGAAGGGCAAAATCAATAAGGAGACCTACGAAAAAGGGATCGACAAAATCAATAAAGAGTTTGCTGAAAAGGAGAAAGCCGAGAAGCTGAAGGCCTGGAAACGGGACCAGGCGATGCAGATTGCCATGGCGCTGATCAACACGGCGCAAGCCGTTATCAAGTCGCTGGCCATGATGGGCTGGCCACTGGGTCTGATTGGTGCGGCGGTATCGGGGGTGATGGGGGGCATTCAGATCGCGATGATCAAGAACCAGCAACCGCCGAGTTTCGAGAAGGGTGGTTTCGTCAATGGTGGTATACCCGATGGCCCCGCCCATGGTAGCAGCTACGGAAAGAGTGGCCTGGCCATTGTGGAGCGAACGGCTGACGGGGGGTATGGTGAAGAAAAAGGCGAGATGGAGGGCGGTGAACCTGTGATGATTCTCAGCCGGAACCTTTACAAGAATAACGGACCGATCATCGACCGCCTATTGCACAGTTCGTTGCATCGAAATGGTGCCCCGATTTTCCGGTCTGGTGGGCTAATGGGGTCCGATGGCGGTAGCTACTCAGATTACCTGAAACCACTTCGGAAGGGGAAAATGTATGCCTCTGGTTCGGAGATGGCCGATAGCGGCGGTGGCGATGATTTCGGTACGGGTTCACCCGATGAGGCCGCCGACACGACGGCCGACACGGAACAGCAGATCGATCAGAGCATGAAGCTCATGGAAGATATTGCCAAGAACACGCTGGCCACGACCGACCAGATCACGGCGCTGATGACCTACCTGAACGGTACGTTCCTCTCGTCGATAGCTAACCAGGCGTATTACACGCGCTGGCAGATCCAGAATACGGGCTATTCGCTGGAGAATTCGCAGAACCGGGAAGCGACACGGATGATAGGTGAAATGCGAACGCAGGGTAATGCGACGCGTGGCCTGATGAATCAGTTGATCAACCAGACGCGTACTGACCTGCTGCTGGAGCTTCGCCGGTTGACGGATGCTAACCGCAATCAGAATGCCATCATCGTCAGCGAGTTGCAGCGTCAGGGTAATTTACAGCGCAACGACCAGGCCCGGCAACAGACTACATTGGTGAGTGAGATCCAGCGCCAGGGTAATGCCGACCGGTCGCTCGACGAGCGGCAGCATCAGAATTTAGTACAAACGTTGCTCCTGATGTATGCGGCGGCCTCGACAGCGGCAGGTAGTCGGCACACGACGACGACCAACCAGTTGAACCGGCTCTATGCCGACATGAGCGACACCAACCAGAAGCGGTACGTGCAGTTCATCAACGAGATTCGGAACCAGTTGAACACGCTGAATGCCAACCAGGCCAGTGAGTTACGGGGTATGGCCAACGAGATGAAACGCCAGGCCTCAGCGCTGATCAGCGAAACGAAAAGCCAGACATCGGCAATGGTTGGTAGCCTGGATTGGAACACCAACCGGGTGAAAAGCGATCTCGGCTGGCAATCGTACCTCCTGAAAATCATTGCCGACAAACAATGGTCGGTGAGCGTGAACAACGTGGTGCAGGTATGGACCCAAGTGAACGTGATCAACAAAGATTCTAACCTACGATAATGCTTGATATTCGTATTGATGGCCAGCAGGCCGATTTGACGCCCGGCACGCAGCTCACGCTGGAGCGGTTCAACCCGATGTTTGATTTCACGACCGTGCCCGGCACGAAAGTGATGGATTTCAGTTTGCCCGATACCCCAACGAACCGGCGGCTGTTTGGCAATCCGGGCCATGCACAGGCACCCTCACCCCGTCGGCGGTGGGGGTGCGAGAAATACCTGAGCACTAACCTGATTGAGACCGGGTACGTAAAGCTCAAGGAGATCAGCACCTCCTATAGCCTGTATTTTACGCAGAACTTAGGCCAGATTTTTGGCGATTATCAGGACCGTCTGCTGAGTGAAATCACGGAGTTAGGTATGTCGCCGGTGCCTGCTCCGGGCGCAACAGGCCAGCCGTTTGGCTTCGTACCCGTTATCAATCCGTCGTTTTATGGCAACGCGGCTCCGGCTGGCTGGAACGGGATTGTGAACGAACCAGGCACCTCATTTAGCCAGCAGGTACCTTTTTTCTTCGTCGAGGGTGTACTGAAGCGGTTTGGTGAACTGACGGGGTGGACGTTCGCGGGGGAATTCTGGGAGAGCAGTTTTTTTAAGAAGCTCCAATTTTACAACCTGACTGCCCTCGACGTAGCGTCGTCGGTGGTGTGGTCGAATCACCTGCCAGACCTGACGGCGGGGCGGCTCCTGATCGAACTACGCAACCTGTTCAACCTGTATCTGGATTTTGATGTACGGCGCAAGATTTGCCGGATCGATCTGGTTGATTCGGTGTTGGCCGCCGACCAGGTACTGAACTGGACGTTACTGGCCGGACCAGGTGGGGTGAAGTCACCCGATACGAACAGCCGGTTGGAATTGGGCTATGAACTCGACAGTAATGATGCTGAACTGAAGCCAGTGCCACTAGGCATGGACGTGTACCGCACGGCTGAAACAACCCTGACCGAAGGAGCCACGTTGCTGCCAATCCGGTCGAAGTTTTCGACGCTGGTGCAGTCGGCTGGTCGGTACGTTACGGACCAGGTCGGCTATTCGGTGCTCAACAAAGACAGCAAACCCGTTAGCTGTTTCAGGCTGTTGCTATCGAGCGACAACCGGGGCGGGGTGCCACTGGTGACCAATGGGGTAGGGGTGCGTGACCTGACTTGGCCCGGTGAAACGGGGCTAGTCAACCGTTTTTGGCAAGGGTATGAACGGTTTCGGGCCGACACGATGCTGGTCAGGAAGAACGTATTGTTACGCCCGGCTGACCTGGCCACGTTCTCGTTCCGCAACAAGGTTCATATTGGTGGGGTCAACTACTTGGTCGGCTTGCTAAAAGCCAACTTAACCACTGAAGGACCGATAGTATGCGAAACCGAGCTTTGGCGTATCTGAAGCCAGTAAGGCCGACAGGTATTAGCCGGTAGCTTGCTCGACCGGCTATTACCTGTCGGAACAATGTCCAGCACAGGGAACATCGACAATTCGTCGTCGTCGAGAAAAAGGCCGTAATCCCGCATGTATTTATCGGTGGTGCTAATATCCTTGTGTCGGCACTGCCTTTGTACCAGTTTAATATCCTTGCAGGCATTATAGAGTTCTATCACGCCGAAGGGCTTGAAGCTGTAAACCGAATAAGAGGTGTCTGGAAGCAGCATCCGCAGATCCGTCAGGATGGCACGGAGCTTCTTCCAGAACCATTTTTCGGGAACAAATGACGGACCGGGCTGACCTGACTTGGAGAATATGTAGTAGTTGGGTGAGTAGTCCCGCAAGTGATATTGTTGAATCAACGCCTCCAGGCCGGGCGGGATGCGAACGGATTCCTGCCGGTTCCCTTTCGATGTCTTCACCCCGATGACAATGGTTTTGGCTTTGATATCGCCAATTTTCATCAACCTGATTTCTTCGTTGGGTCGGGCAAATGTGTAATAGATGAACGAGCAGAAGAGCCATAGCTGCTCTTCACCGCGCTCCAGCATTTCTTCCTTCAATAGCTTCGCCTGGCGGCGATTAAACGGCGTGTGCTTCTCGGAGCGGGCGGTAAGGTCCTTGATATGATCCAGGGGGTTTTTAACGACCACCTGCCGACTTACCCAAAATTCATAAAACGTATAGAGACTATCCGTGATGTTATTGTAGGTCCGATTTGCAATCTTGCCTTCTTCAATGATTAGAAAGTCACAAAACTGCTGTACCGCTTTGGCATCAAAATCGGATACTCGTAACGTATTTGACGGACGATCTTCCCCTTCAGGGTTTTTCCGATCCAGGTATTTCACCCAGCGCCGGAGATGTGACTGGTAACTTTTATAGGTCTTCCGCTTCAGCGTCTTTTCGCAATAGGTGTTGTAGTGCTTAATGGCCTGATTGATCGTGTATTGATCTTCCGTTGGTGCGGATTCTGGTTGCGGTTCAGGGGGTAACGGTTCTTTGTCGAAGGTGTAGCCGCCATTTTCCAGAAACTCTTTAATCTCCTTCATGTCGGCCTTCGCCCGCTTGCGCCGATCACTCAGGGTGGTGCCCTCGGAGACTTTTACCCGTTTGCGCTGCTTAAAATGCCGGTCGATGTTCCAGGCATAATAGGTGATGAGCCAGGGTTGAGAGATATCGCCGTCGTAGTCGTTGAGTTCAGGAAGTTTGTGAGGGAAAGTCTTGGCTGGATCTTGTTGCATGCACAGACTCGGCGAAAAAGCGAGTGTATGCACTGCCACTTTACTGCCACTTATTGGATTTGAAATAGAAAAACCGTCCAAATCGGCTGATTTGACGGTTTTTCTTGGAGCGGGAAATGGGTCTCGAACCCACGGCCTGCAGCTTGGGAAGCTGCCGCTCTACCGACTGAGCTACTCCCGCTTGAGTAAGACAAAGATACACACTCGCACGTCTTTGTCAAGTGCCGCTTACGCGAATAAATCCGTGCGAGCTTTCCAACTCTACCATGACGTTGTGCGCTTGATTTATAAGCAAGTATAGGTATCTGGATGCCAACAAGGGCCTGCTGAGGTGCTTTCTACGACGGAGTGACACGCCGCCAACGGGGCAATTATTTCGTATTTTTGGGTGTTATTTTCGTAGACAACGACACCACTCAATGATCGATTATATAGCTGGTTTGAACGAGCCGCAACGCGAAGCAGTCACCCACGGCAACGGGCCGATGATGATTATTGCGGGGGCCGGTTCGGGCAAAACACGCGTACTTACCTACCGCATTGCCCACCTGATTGACCGGGGCGTTGACCCGTTCCGCATTCTGTCATTGACGTTTACCAACAAGGCCGCCGGCGAGATGCGCCATCGGATCGAAAAGGTGATTGGCAATGAGGCCCGCAATATCTGGATGGGCACGTTCCACTCCGTCTTCGCCAAAATCCTGCGTATCGAAGCCAAAGCCCTGGGTTACACCAGCAACTTTTCCATCTACGACACCGACGACTCGAAATCACTCCTGCGGGCCATTCTGCGCGAGATGGACCTCGACGACAAAGTGTACCGGGCCAACGCGGTATTCAACCGGATTTCGAGCGCTAAAAACCGCCTCGTAGGGCCAGATGAGTACCTGATGAACCCTATCCTGCGCGCCGACGACGAATCGGCAAGGATGCCGGAGGTGGGTCGGATTTACAAAGAGTATGCCCGTCGCTGCTTCCAGGCCAACGCTATGGACTTCGACGACCTGCTCTTCAACACTAACGTCCTTTTCCGCGACCATCCCGATATTCTGCACAAATACCAGCACAAGTTTCAGCACGTACTGGTCGATGAGTTTCAGGACACCAACGTCTCGCAGTACCTGATTACCAGAAAGTTAGCAGCAGTACATCAGAACATTGCTGTGGTGGGCGACGATGCCCAGAGTATCTACGCCTTCCGGGGGGCCAACATCGAAAACATCCTGAATTTTCAGAAGGACTACGGCAAAGACACGGTGAAAATCGTGAAGCTGGAGCAGAACTACCGGTCCACTAATACCATTGTGCAGGCGGCCAACTCGGTCATTGCCCGTAACCGGAATCAACTCGAAAAGCGCGTCTTCACCGACAATGAAAACGGCCCGCTGATTGAGGTGATCAAAGCGTCGTCTGACAATGAAGAGGGTCGGCTGGTGGCCACGAGCATTTTCGAGGCTAAAATGCAGCAGAACCTGCGTAACAACGACTTCGCCATTTTGTATCGGACCAACGCTCAGTCGCGGGCGTTTGAAGAGGCCCTGCGGAAGCTGAGCATCAAGTACCGCATCATTGGGGGCCTGTCGTTCTACACCCGCAAGGAAATTAAAGACCTTATTGCTTACCTGCGTTTTGCAGTCAACCAAAGCGACGAGGAAGCCTTCAAACGGATCATCAACCTACCCAAGCGCGGCATCGGCGACACTACTGTGGCTAAAATTGCGGTGCTGGCGTCGGAGAAGAACATTCCGATCTGGGAGGTGGTGAGCAACATTACGGCCCACATTGCCGGGCGGGCCAGCGTGGCTATCGACCAGTTTTCCGACCTGATCAAGAGCTACATGCTGCTGCTGGACAAAAAGGATGCGTATGAGGTGGCCTCGCACGTGGCCAAGACGTCGGGCATTCTGAAGGAGCTGTATGAAGACAAAACCGTAGAGGGCTTGGCGCGCTACGAAAACGTGCAGGAGTTGCTCAACGCCATCAAGGAGTTTGTCGATAACCCCGACAACGAAGACAAGAGCCTTAGCTCGTTCCTGCAAACGGTATCATTGCTCACCACCGCCGACGAAAAAGAAGACGACGGCGACAATGACAAAGTAACGATGATGACCATCCACGCCGCCAAAGGCTTGGAATTCAAGAACGTACACATCGTTGGTCTGGAAGAAGACCTTTTCCCCAGTCAGATGATGCTGGAAAGCCGGGCCGATCTGGAAGAAGAGCGGCGGCTGTTTTACGTGGCCATCACCCGCGCCGAAAAACGCCTGACGTTCTCCTTCGCTGAAAGCAGATATCACTACGGGCGGCTGAAAATCTGCGAACCAAGCCGGTTTCTGATGGAGGTCGACCAGTCGTTTCTGACGATGAGCAAGGCCGTGGCTCCTCCCAAGCCACGCTTTAAAGGCGATGACACCTACGCGAGCCGCAACAAAGACGAAATGCCTTCGGCGGGGTCGATGAACTTCGTGCGGTCATTGGCGCAGAAAACGGCCCAACGGCAGATCCCCCCCGCCACAGTCACGCACACCCCCTCAGCCGATTTTGCACCTAGTAACACGGCGGCATTGGCAGCAGGCATGAAAGTGGAGCACGCCAAATTCGGCTTCGGCACGGTGAAATCACTCGACGAAAACGGCACCGAACGCAAAGCCATTATCCAGTTCGACGTAGTGGGCGAAAAGACATTGCTGCTCAGCTTCGCCAAGTTGCGGATTGTGTAGCTGTATCGTTGATTAGCAGTCGTTTACGTATCTTTAACTTCCCCGAAAACATCACGCTGTATGCTGGCTATAGACATTCAAAATCAACCCGACCGATACATCATTAGCATTGCTAAAACGGCGATGGATAAAGACGCACTACTTCGGTTATTGCAAAATCTCCAATTGGAGCAACTAGCCCAAAAAATTGATTTCGACGATTCATTGCTGGAGTTGGGCGATGAGATTAATACGGGTTGGTGGCAAGCAAACAAGCAGCGGTTTATCAACGAGCAACTGTGAGAAAGATCGTAATAGACCATAACATTCTGTTTGCAGCTATTCACACAAGGAACTCATATACACGGCGTAAACTGCTAGACTCGAACTGCCATTTCTACACCCCTAACTTTCTGGTGGTGGAGCTGTTTAAACACCGCCCCCGGATTGTAGAGAAGGCGAAAGCGTCAGAAGAGGAAGTGCTGAGTTACCTTAGTCAGATTCTACAGAAAATTCATCTGTATAACGAAGAGTTAATTAGTACAGCTAATTTTTTTGAAGCTTTTCACCTTTGCAAAGGCATTGACGAAAATGACACCACGTATGTAGCACTCGCACTTGAGATTGACGCTGAGTTATGGACAAGAGATAACGTGCTGAAAGTAGGGTTGATGTCTAGAGGTTTTGATCGTTTTTGCGATGAAGAGACGCTGTAATAAGTATTACGAAAACGGCACCAAACGCAAAGCCGTCATCCAGTTCGTACCTTTGCCACTGATATGGCGCGGTTAGTAGCAATTGATTACGGAAACAAACGGACCGGCCTTGCCGTGACCGACCCCCTGCAAATCATTGCTACGGCCCTGGAAACAGTGCCCACCCACACCCTGCTCGACCGGCTCAAGGCCTACGTCGCTACCGAACCTGTTGAGGGTTTTGTGGTCGGCTGGCCCACCAACACCGACGGCACCGACACCCACACCACAGCACCCGTGCGGGGGCTGATCAAGAAGTTGAAAACGATGTTCCCCGAACAAACCGTTCATCAGCACGACGAACGGTTTACCTCGCGTATGGCGTTGCAGTCTATGATTGCGGGGGGAACCTCGAAAAAAGACCGACGCGAGAAAGGCAACATCGACATGGTGAGCGCTACGATCATCCTCCAGTCATTTATGGAAAGCAAAACTAATGTACAATGAACAATAAATAATGTACAATGCGGTCCGACGGGTCGGCTTCGCGTTCGGACATCTACAGCGCGAAGCCGACCCGTCGGACCGCATTGTACATTATTCATTGTTCATTGTACATTCAATAAAGTATGATTCTCCCAATAGTAGCCTACGGCGACCCGGTGTTGCGGAAAAAGGCCAAAGCGATTGAAAAAGGATCGCTCGACGTGAAAAAGTTGAGCGACGATATGTTCGAGACCATGTACGCCGCCTCGGGTGTAGGCCTGGCCGCACCTCAGATTGGGCAGAGCGTCAGGCTGTTTGTCGTTGATGGGCAACCCTTCACCGAAGGCGAAAATGAGGAGGACATTGACCCCACGCTGGTGGGCTTCAAAAAGGTGTTTATCAACGCCGAAATCCTGGACGAAGACGGCGACGAGTGGGCGTTTGAAGAAGGTTGCCTGAGCATTCCCGGCATCCGCAACGATGTGTATCGTCCCGAAAAAGTCACGATCAAATACGTCGACGAAGACTGGAACGAGCACGAAGAGACCTACGAAGGCACTGCCGCCCGGATTATTCAGCACGAATATGACCACATCGAAGGCAAGCTCTTCACCGACTATATGTCGCCGCTGAAACGCCAACTCCTCAAAAAACGCCTCGCCGACATCACCAAAGGCAACGTAGACGTGGAGTATAAGATGCGGTTCTTGAAATAGCTTCATGAACATCACCCTCCTCCAGACCGCCCTGCATTGGCAAGATCCCGTGGCGAACCGCGCTATGCTGGAGGAGACGATCTTTACCCTCCCCCAGCCTACCGACCTGATTGTGTTGCCCGAAATGTTTACCTCGGGCTTCACGATGGAAGCCGCTGTTGTGGCCGAACCCATGAACCTGACCACGTTCCGGTGGATGCGCCAAATGGCCGAGCAAACCAACGCAGCCATTACGGGCAGCTATGTGGTGCAGGAAGGCAATGCAGCGGGCAAACGGTTTTATAACCGCCTGATCTGGATGCAACCCGACGGGCAATGGGCATCGTACGATAAGCGGCATCTGTTCCGCATGGCGGGCGAAGAGAAGGCTTATATGGCTGGCAATCAGCGCCTTGTGTGCGAGTGGCGGGGCTGGCGCATTTGTCCGCTGGTGTGCTACGACCTCCGTTTCCCCGTCTGGAGCCGCAACCACGCCTACCCCGACGGTATGCTGGATTATGACCTGCTGCTCTACGTAGCCAATTGGCCCGCCCCCCGCCAAACCGCCTGGGACACGCTGCTACAGGCCCGCGCCATTGAAAATCTAAGCTACGTAGCGGGCGTCAACCGCGTCGGCACCGACGGTATCGGACACCCATATACCGGCGGTACGGCCCTGATTGATTTCAAGGGCGATGTCCTGTTCCGGCAATACGACACGGAGGCGGTTCATCAGCAGACCCTCTCGCTGGAAAGCCTGCAAGCCTTCCGCGCCAAATTTCCTGCTTACCTAGATGCCGATACGTTTACGCTAGGGTGAAAGCAATTTTCAATGTGTCTTATCGTAATTCCGCTCACCAGCCAACACCTTGACAGCCAGTTTATTACTAGCCGGAGGAATGGGGCACGAATAGCCCTCGCTATAGGCGCAGTAGGGGTTGTAAGCCTTGTTGAAATCGAGCACCAGCGAATCATTCTTGATCTCGCCCATCCGCAAATCGAGGTAACGGCCACCGCCGTAGGTTTCCCCTCCGGTGGTGCCGTCTTTGAACGGCAGAAACAAATAATCGCGGTAGAGGGGGTTGTTGGCCAGGGCCAGGCTGCGGTACACCACCAGTGTTTGTGGTTGCCCGTTCAACACAAACGACAACTGCGCGTAGGACACTTGTTCGCTGGTTTGGCCCGTATGCGTAGGCATGGCAACGGGTTGCGCTTTGGGCGTTCGCAGCACCGTAGCTACCACTCGATAGGCAGGATCAGGTGCATAGAACCGCAACAACGACACCGCCTCCTGCGTCTTCAGCGGACTCCCAGCCGAAGCCAGAAACTCAGCCCGATAAGCCTGCCGATGTTTCGCAATTTGCTGATCATAAGCCGTTTGCGCCAACGCCAGCGACGGCATCAGGGCCATAAATAAAGTCAGTAAGCGCATGGTTGATGGAAAAATAGTTAGCCCTCAGCACGTCATGCAACTAACGGGCCAGTACCTTACCGGATAACCAACAAAAATAGGAATAGCCGCTAGACATCCTCCGGCCGTATCCAGCCGTACCCCGCCGGGTCGAAGCGTTGCAGATGCGCAAGCACCGCCCGCCGAAACGCCCGCTCATCACCCGCCGTTTCAGGGTGCCGCGACCGTATCCCCGACAGCATCAGGTTCCACCCATCCTCCGCCATTTGCAACCCCATTTTGAACCGCTCCCCTTCCGACAGGCTCATAATCAGCCGTTTTTGCAGCTCAGCCATTTCAGGTGTGGTATCGTTCATGGTAGTAGGTTGTTAAGCGAGGATAAAATCTATTTATTACGCAGTAAACTTGCCGTATGAACGATCAAGCAAAAGTTGAATTAGCACAAAGAGGCTTTACTGTTGTTCCAAACGTCTTTTCGACATCCCAACTTGACGGATTAGCTGAAGCTATCAATGTGGTAAGTGCACACAGCCCAAACATCCGGCAATCCGCAGATGTCTTTGCTATCCGAAATCTGCTTCAGGAAGTGCCTTCTCTACCTAAGTTACTTTGGCAGCGGCCATTCAACATCTTACTTGATAAACTGATTGGTCACTATTATCATGGGGTTAAAGGTATCTATTTCGATAAGCTCGCCGGATCTAACTGGACGGTGCCGTGGCATCAGGATCTACAGATTTCCGTTGATAGGCAAGAAAATGTCTACGGTTGGACGAATTGGACGAATCGCCATGGGCAGTGGAGTGTGCAGCCTTCAGCCTATTACCTAAACCAACTATACACCGTCCGCATCCATCTCGACGATTGTAATGAGACCAATGGCGCATTGAAAGTGTTAGTTGGTAGCCATCAACAAGGTATTCTAACCGATCCTGACATACAGGCATTAGACAAAACTAAAGCCGTTACCTGCAATGTACCCAAAGGGGGTTTACTGGTTATGCGTCCCTTATTGGTTCATGCATCTTCAAAGAGCACCAGCTTTGCCAACCGCCGCGTTATCCACCTCGAACTGGCACAAAACCGCTTACCTAAAGGTCTTCAATGGCGAGAGTTTTCTCAACGTTGGACAAAATTAGATGCTGCTGACTATCATCTAAGCCAGTTGACGTTAGAGCAGCGGGAACGGTTGGGACTGTTTCCTAAGTCTTGAATCAATGTGATTTGATTATCATACAAACCCCCGACCCTGTTGCCAGAATCGGGAGCTTAATTTATTCTATATCAACTCGTTACGATCCGCACATCTCGCAGCCTTCGGGGTTGTCGAGGGAGCATTGCATGGCGGCGTAGGCTAGTTCGGCTTCCGATACCTGCGGGGCCGAGGCGGCGGCCTGGGCGGCGTGTTCCTTGGCGTAGCCTACGTAGTCGAGGGGGACTTCCACGGGGGCGGTTTCGGCGAGGGCGGGCTGGAGTTGCGCTTCGGCCTGGGGCTGCACCACGGTGAACTTCACGGCATCGGTGGCGGCTTTGGTGCGGAGGTAGTACATACCCGTTTTCAGGCCCGCTTTCCAGGCGTAGAAGTGCATCGAGGTCAGCTTGCCGAAGTTAGAATCCTGCAAGTGGATATTCAGCGACTGCGACTGGCAGATGTACGCGCCCCGGTCGGCGGCCATGTCGATGATGTGCTTCTGCTTGATCTCCCAGACCGTTTTGTAGAGGTCTTTGAGGTTCTGCGGAATGTTCGGAATCTGCTGAATCGAGCCGTTGGCCAGGATCAGGTTGTTCTTCATGGCGTCGTTCCAGAGGCCTAGCTTCACCAGGTCGCGCAGCAAGTGCTTGTTCACCACCACAAACTCGCCCGATAGCACGCGGCGGGTGTAGATGTTGCTCGTGTACGGCTCGAAGCATTCATTGTTACCCAGAATCTGGCTCGTTGAGGCCGTCGGCATGGGGGCCAACAGCAGCGAGTTACGCACACCGTGCTCCATTACCTCCTTCCGCAAGCCTTCCCAATCCCAGCGGTTCGATTTGGGCGTAACGCCCCACATATCGAACTGGAATTGGCCCTGCGAGATGGGTGAGCCTTTCCAAGTTTCGTAGGGGCCGTGTTGCTTAGCCAGTTCGAGCGAGGCGGTCATGGCTCCGAAATAGATCGTCTCGAAGATGTCTTCGTTCAGGCGGCGGGCTTCGTCGCTCTCAAACGGCATCCGGAGCATGATAAACGCATCGGCCAGGCCCTGCACCCCCAAGCCGATAGGCCGGTGACGCATGTTGCTGCGGCGGGCCTCTTCAACGGGATAGTAGTTGAGGTCGATGATCTTGTTGAGGTTGCGCGTGGCCGTCTGCGTCACCTCGTTCAGCTTCTGGTGGTCGAACCGCAGTACGCCGTCGGTGCCTTTGGTAATGAATTTCGGCAGGGCCAGGCTCGCCAGGTTACACACCGCTACTTCGTCGGGCGAGGTGTATTCCATGATCTCGGTGCAGAGGTTGCTCGACTTAATGGTGCCGAGGTTTTTCTGGTTCGATTTCCGGTTGGCGGCATCCTTATAGAGCATGTAGGGCGTACCGGTTTCGGTTTGGCTCTCCAAGATCTCCAGCCACAGTTCCTGCGCTTTCACCGTGCGACGGGCGCGGCCTTCGCGCTCGTAGCGGGTGTAGAGGGCTTCGAACTCATCGCCATAGCAGTCGCTCAGGCCAGGGCACTCATGCGGGCAAAACAACGACCATACATCGTTTTCCTCCACCCGTTTCATGAACAGATCGGGCGTCCAGAGGGCGTAGAAAAGGTCACGGGCGCGGTTTTCTTCCTTGCCGTGGTTCTTCTTCATTTGCAGGAAGTCGAAGATATCGGCGTGCCAGGGTTCCAGATACACCGCAAACGAGCCTTTGCGCTTGCCACCGCCCTGATCGACGTAGCGGGCCGTGTCGTTAAACACGCGCAACATCGGGATGATGCCGTTTGAGGTGCCGTTGGTGCCTTTAATGTAGGTGCCCGTAGCTCGGATGTTGTGGATGCTCAGGCCAATGCCCCCCGCCGACTGCGAGATTTTGGCGGTCTGCTTCAGCGTGTCATAAATACCTTCGATGCTGTCATCTTTCATGGTCAGCAAAAAGCACGAACTCATCTGCGGCTTGGGTGTGCCGGCGTTGAACAACGTAGGCGTAGCATGGGTGAACCACTTCTCGCTCAGCAGATTATAGGTTTCAATGGCCGCGTCGATGTCGTCCATGTGAATACCCACAGCCACGCGCATAAGCATGTGTTGCGGGCGCTCGGCAATACGACCTTCCATCTTCAGGAGGTACGATTTTTCCAGCGTTTTGTAGCCAAAGTAGTCATAGCCATAGTCGCGGTCATAGATCACCGTCGAGTCGAGGATGGCTGCGTTTTCCCGGATGATCTCGTAGACTTCTTTTGAAATCAGCGACGCGTTTTCACCCGTTTTGGGGTCTATGTAATTATAGAGACGTTTGATCGTACCCGAAAACGACTTGTTTGTCTCCTTGTGCAGGTTGGAAATAGCTACTCGCGCTGCCAGAATAGCATAGTCGGGGTGGCGGGTGGTCATCGACGCGGCCGTCTCGGCAGCGAGGTTATCAAGTTCGGTGGTGTTTACCCCGTCGTAGAGACCATTAACCACTTTCATGGCTACCTCAACGGGCTGCACGTAAGCGGGGTCGAGGCCGTAGCATAGTTTCTCGATACGGGCCGTGATCTTGTCAAACTTGACCGACTCCCGGCGGCCATCTCGTTTAATTACATACATGGTGTTTGATTGGGTTAGCGGATGCGTTGGTATTTATTAAGTGACAATGTACAGTGATGACTATAACTAGTCTGAAGTCTACTAAATCACAAAAAACCAATTGATTATCAATGGTTTATGTTGCGATCTAGTAGTAGTCCCGGTCTTGGTGGTATTCTAGATTTTAGACGTATTTAGGGTGGAAAGGTTCACCCTTTGCCTGATTCCTTTGAAAAGTGAAAATCTGTAAACGCCTACTAGAATGGTTATTTGCTGATGACAAAGCACTTACCAAAAAGCCTATAGAAAGTGAGGCCTAAGAAATGTGCTATTTGGTTGATAAAGTCCAACACACGAACGAAAGGTCATGTGCTGCACCTAGTTAACGGTGATAGAGGAAGGCTCCGAAGAACGCAATCAAAGTACCACTTTAATGCCCAAAAATGCCAGCCTCATCAACCGAATTTTGGATCTTTTATTAGGTAATGGTTAAATCGTTGACAATGAGCCGCCGCAGCTTGGAGGAGCAAAAAAAGGGTCGTACTTTTGCAGTCCTTTTCGGTCGGAAACCGAAACCAGGCAGATAATCAGATAGATACAATGAAAAAGGGCATTCACCCGGAGTACCGTGACGTGGTATTCCACGACCTGTCGGCCGACTACAAATTTGTAACCCGGTCAACGGTTCAAACCAAAGACACCATCGAGCACGAAGGTCAGACCTACCCCCTGGTAAAGGTGGAAGTTAGCTCGCAGTCGCACCCGTTCTACACAGGTAAGAACGTACTGCTCGACACCGCCGGTCGTATCGACAAGTTCCGTAAGAAGTATGGCAACAAAGAGGCCGGCGTTTAGTCACCTTTTTTCTGCTACCAAAAAGCTCCACCTGCGCAGGTGGAGCTTTTTTTATGCTCTATACCCAGTTAGCTGTTCACTGTGGCCGCAACCGCTTAGTGTAATTTACTAGTAAAAATAAACAGTCCGTTGACGAAAAATTAGGACTATATAATCACACGGGTATGATTGCTTTGTTCTACCAACTAACTATATATGAACCCCATACAGCGCCGTCGACTATTGATTGCCCTTTTATTAATTGCCGGGCTAATCGTTTCCGTTAACGGAAACGCGCAACAAACTTATTTTCCGTCGGCTAACGTATTCTGGAAAAATATCAAAACCGACTTTGGCGCCGTTGGCGATGGTGTTACCGATGACACGCAGGCGTTTCAGCGTGCCCTGAAAAGCTATATAAACCCCTACAATTCGCAGATTGCGGTGTTTGTCCCCAAGGGAACTTACCTCATAAAAGACAGCCTTCGTTCGCCAAACGGGTATTATGATGCGCTCTTATTGGTGCAGGGAGAGGATAAGGACCAGACGGTCATCAAGCTAGCCGATAATTCACCCAAATTCCAGAACGCAGGCAGCCCGCTAGCCATGTTTATTACACGGGGCGGCAATCAGGCATTTGGCAATTATTTCCATAACCTGACCATCAACACAGGATCGGGCAACGCGGGGGCTGTGGGGCTAAACTACGTTACGAGCAACTACGGGGCCATCCGAAACGTAAAAATCGTGTCGGGCGATGGCAACGGCTACTGCGGCATTTCGATGGAACAACAGTGGCCGGGGCCGGGACTACTTAAGGATGTGACCATCGACAGGCATCAGTTTGGTATTCGGGTGGCCACCTGCGAATACTCAATGACGTTTGAAGATGTGACGCTGACCAACCAAAAAACGGCGGGTCTCTACAACAGCTGCAATACCCTGTCTATTCGTAAGCTACAGAGCAACAACCAGGTTACAGCTATTGATAATCAGGGACGTATTGTACTCATTGACAGTAAGTTAAATGGCGGGTTGAACGCCAATGCAGCCATAAAAAACTGCACGGGCTGCCTGCTGTTTGCTCGCAACGTAGAAACAACCGGCTACAACCCGGCTATTTTACTGGGCAACACGCCCGCCCCTACGCCCGCTACCATCACCGAATACCTGACATCGGCCAACCCGGCTGCGCAGGACTACTCGCAGTTTGCCAGTGATGGTAAAACCCTCAACCTGCCCATTGAAGAAACCCCCAACTACGTCAACAATACCCCCGCCGACTGGGCCGACGTAACCACCTACGGCGCCAACCCAACCAACCCCATCTACGCCTTTTCTGATGCTACGGCGGGTATTCAGGCCGCGCTCAATTCGGGCAAAAAGGTGGTTTACCTAGGCAAAATCGGTGACAATGGCACCAGCTATTGCGTCTACGCCGACATTGTGGTGCCTGCCTCAGTCGAGCTGATCACGGGCCTGACCCTGGCGAAGTTTGCTTTCTATAACGGAAGCCGATTCGTTATCAACAGCAACGGGAGCGCACCTCTGCACATCGAGGGTCTGCGCAACGTACGGGTTCATAACAACAGCCAACGTACGGTGGTGATGCGCAGCACAGCGGAGTCGGAATACACCAACACCGCGCAAAACACCAACGGCAAAGTGTTCATTGAAGATGCCCCTATGCCGTTTCGCCCTCGGTTTCCGGTGCAGTTTTGGGCACGTCAGCTTAACCCGGAGGTGCAGCCCGAAAACGAAAAAGACCTCGACAACAACGGGGGTAAGTTTTGGATACTGGGCCTGAAAACAGAAGGACGGGCGGTTATTGCCAACACCACCAACGGGGGCCTCACCGAAATACTGGGCGGTTTGGTGTACCCGGCTTCGTCATTTTCGGGCAATCAGCAACCCGCTTTCACAATCAACAACGCGCAGTTTAGCCTGGTGGGCGTGACCATGACCAGCTACGTGAACAACGGGTGGTACGGCATTGGGGCCATAGAGACGCAGGGGAGCGTAACCAAATCGTTTCCGGCCAGCACAATCTGGAGCCAGACGCCCTACAATTTTACGTTCTACCGCAGCCAAAGCGCCAACCTGCCCGTTACGCTGATCTCGTTTACCGCCAGAGCGACCGATACCTACCTGGCCACCCTCAGCTGGCGCACCACGAGCGAACGCAACAACGCCTATTTCGACGTTGAGCGTAGCCCCGACGCACAGACGTTTGTCCAGTTGGGGCGGGTAAACGGCATGGGGACCACGACCGCCACGCAAACCTACCAGTTTACCGACGAGGCTCCCCCCACCGGTGTTAGCTATTACCGACTGAAACAGGTCGACACAGATGGCAGCCTTACGTATTCGCCGGTCCGGGCGGTCACGATCAATCGCCCAGACGCGGGGTTGCGCTTGCTGGCCAACCCCGTTGGTGAGCAACTTCAGGTGGTTGGGTTGGTGCCGCAAACGATTATGGAATTGACCGACATGACCGGCCACTTGTACCACCGGCAGCTGACCACCACTGCCGATACCACCGTTGACGTGCGCACCTGGCCCGCCGGTGTGTATTTGCTTCGGGCTGTCGATGCAGGCGGTACACAGACAAAACGAGTGCTGGTGTCGCGGTAGGAACACGGCGTACTGCGGGCCGGTGCCTCGTTTTTGGCCAAACAGCCTGGCGCAACAGAGCATAATTTACGTATCTTGTTGTAAACGAACCGCCTATGCGCCTGGCCACAACGTTGTCTATCCCCACACCCTGCCCCGAATCGTGGGCGAACATGAACCCCACACCAGGCGGGCGGCACTGTACGTCTTGCCAGCAGGTGGTGCAGGACTTCACTCAGTTCACCGACGCTGAGTTAGTTGCTTGGTTTGCGCAACACAATGGCCCCGCTTGCGGCCGCCTACGAGACGATCAACTGAATGTAGTGCTGTATGACTCCCAGCCAACCGCTAGCCTGGCGGGCAGGTGGGTACGCTGGGCAGTGGCACTGGTCATGGGCTGGCAAACGGCGCAGGCACAAACCGCTTCGCCAAATCCAGCTTCCAGCCGGGTGGCGTTACCGGCAACGGTCCCGCTGACTCCCCGACAAACCGTACTCATTGGCAAAGCTGAGGAACCAGTCCTTTTCTTTGTTCGCGGGCAGGTGCGTTACGCCAACGATGAGCCAGCCCAGGTGCGGGTCTGGAAGAATCAGGACGTTCAGCTCTACACCGATCAAGTCGGCAACTTCGAGGTCCCCATTTTTGCCTCCGATCAGCAGGCTGATTCGTTGAAAATTCGCATCAGCGGCGGCGACGCAATCATAACAGTGTCGACCAAACAGGTTGGGCCGCCAATCCTGGTTAAGCTGGACCACTCTCCATACACAATTATGGGTGGGGGTATTGTGGCTAAGCGCGCGCCTCTTCCCAGAAGGGCCTGGTGGTCTCTGAAACGGCTGTTTGCCAAAAAATAACCATGCTCAAGCTCGCCATACCTACGCCCTGCACTCAAGCTTGGGATGAGATGCAGCCCGAAGCAGGCGGGCGGCACTGCGCTTCCTGCCGGAAGGTGGTGCAGGATTTTAGCCAGTTTACCGATGCTGAAGTGGTCGCTTGGTTTGCGCAGCATGAAGGCCCCGTCTGTGGCCGCCTCCGCGACGGTCAGTTGCAGACTTCGTTGTATGATAATCAGTCTGTTGCTGCAACGGATGGTAGTCATTGGTTGCGCTGGGCGGTGGCGCTGGTGATGGGCTGGCAAACGGCAAAAGCCCAGCAAGGTCCACCAACACAGGATTTAACCCCGCCCCCACTGCCTGTGCAGGTAGCAACAACAGCGAAAAAAGTGGCGGCTCCCGTTCGTACACCAGACCGTGGGTATACGCTTTACTCAATAGCTGGTAAGGTTGTAGACGACCAAAACCACCCCCTTCCCGGCATCAACGTGATACTAAAAGAGCTTAACCGGGGCACTGTGACAGATACCAGTGGTGCATTTACGCTGACCATTTACAAAGCAGATGAAGGAAAACCAATACGCCTGTTCTTTACCCAAATCGGCCTCGCTTCCCAGGAAATGACTGTTACGCCCGAAAACAGGAGCGCATTGGTGGTGAAGATGAAAGAGGAAATCGTAGCGTTTATGGGCGAAGTAGTAGTCACGTCTTACTCACGCCCGCCAAGCCCAATACGAAAGGTTCAGCACTCGCTAAAACGGCTGTTCATCCGCGATAAATAGGCCACAAAAAATGCCCCTCCAGCGCTGGAGGGGCATTTTTTGTGGCCTGATGTGTGGCTGGCGTGTGTGAGCCGCAAAATCTTGCGGCTCTACAGGCCCCGCAACTGCTTTATGCGTTCTTCTAAGGCGGCGATTTTGGCGTTGGCGTCGGCAATTTTCTGGCGTTCGCGCTCCACTACTTCGGGTTTAGCGTTGGCCACGAATTTTTCGTTGCTGAGCTTTTTCATCACCGAATCGCGGAAGCCGGTTTGGTAATCGAGGTCCTTCTGAGCGTTGATAAGCTCCTGCGCTGGGTCGAGCTCGTCGGCAAGGTCAACGTAGAACTCGTCGCCTTTAATCAGGAACGACGTGGCGTTGTCGGGTCGGGCTGCGTTCAGCTTCTCTGACACATACGTAATTTCTGAGACGTTGGCCATCTTCCGAATCATGCTTTCTAGTTCGGCAAACCGGTCTGGCGATGCCGTGCGAATGGCCAGCGGCAGGGCCACTTTGGGCGCTATCTGCTTGCTATTGCGGATGTTACGAATGCTGCTGATGATCTCAAAAAGCACCTCAAAATCGGCCAGCACGGCAGTATTTACACCGCCGGGCCTCGGCGTTGGGTATTTACCTACGCATAGGCTTTCGCCGGGCTTGCGTTCGCGAATTTCCTGCCAGATTTCTTCGGTGATAAACGGCATAAACGGGTGCGCCAGGGCCATCAGCCGCTCGAAGAGGTTGATCGTGGTATCGTACGTTTCGCGGTTAATCGGTTCCGACGTGCCGGTTTCGGCGTTGTAGGCGGGCTTAATGAGTTCGAGGTATTGCGAACAGAAATCATCCCAAATCAACTTGTAGATGCTCTGGAGGGCATCTGAGATACGGAACTTGCCCAAATGGTCTTCAATTTCCAGCAGCGAGGCGTTCAGCTTGGCCTTGAACCAGGTGATGGGTAATGCGGAGCGACCCTCAGCCCCCTGCTCTACGCCTTCTGCTATCGTCCACCCCTTTACCAACCTGAATGCGTTCCAAATTTTGTTGCAGAAGTTGCGGCCCTGTTCGCAGAGTTTTTCGTCGAACGGCAGGTCATTGCCGGCGGGTGAGCTGAAGAGCATACCCGTGCGGACACCGTCGGCCCCGTATTGGTCGATAAGATCGAGCGGGTCGGGGGAGTTGCCCAGCGATTTCGACATTTTACGGCCCAGTTTGTCGCGCACGATGCCCGTGAG
This sequence comes from Fibrella aquatilis, assembly GCF_017353255.1. Lineage (GTDB taxonomy): Bacteria > Bacteroidota > Bacteroidia > Cytophagales > Spirosomataceae > Fibrella > Fibrella aquatilis. Next base: position 69,493 of record NZ_JAFMYU010000024.1, read on the forward strand.
GTACACATTTTTGAATGGCTCCTGCCCCCGGTATTCATAGCCGGCAATGATCATCCGGGCCACCCAGAAAAAAAGGATTTCGGGAGCCGTTACCAGATCATTGGTGGGGTAGTAATAGTTGATCTCTTCGTTATCCGGGTTGCGGATACCGTCGAACACCGAGATAGGCCATAACCACGACGAAAACCAGGTGTCGAGCACGTCTTCATCCTGGGTTAAATCAGCCTCGGTCATGGCGAAGAGCAGCTTTTCGTGCTGCACTTTCCGCAGGGCTTCACGCTTGTTTTTGGCCACGATGATCGTACCGTCCTGCATGTAAAACGCCGGAATCTGCTGTCCCCACCACAGTTGGCGGCTGATGCACCAGTCACGGGGCGCTTCCATCCAGGACCGGTACATGTTCTTGAATTTGGGCGGCACCAACTGCACCACATCCTCCATTACGGCCTTCAACGCAGGTTGGGCCAGGTCCTCCATCTTCAAAAACCACTGCAACGACAGCTTCGGCTCGATCACGGCGTTGGTCCGTTCCGAGAAGCCCACGTTGGAGGTGTATTCCTCCACTTTCTCCAGATTACCGGCCTCGTCCAGCAGCTTCACAATGGCCTTCCGCGCCGCAAACCGGTCCATCCCGACCAGAATCTGGGCTTTCTCGTTCAGGGTGCCATCGTCGTTGAGCAGGTCAATAACGGGTAGGTTGTGTTTGATGCCCAGTTCGTAGTCGTTGGGGTCGTGGGCGGGGGTTACTTTCAGGCCGCCCGTACCAAAATCCATCGTAACATACTCGTCCAGAATGATTGGGATCTCCCTGTTAATCAAGGGAATACGTACCTTTTTACCGTGCAGGTGGATATACCGCTCGTCATTGGGGTTCACCGCTACGGCTGCATCGGCCATGATAGTTTCAGGCCGGACGGTGGCGATGGTAACGGAGTTTAGAGCCGAGAGCGCAGAGCTAAGAGGCAGTTCTTTGCTCTCGGCTCTTCGCTCTACGCTGCCAACCACTTCATACCTAATATAATACAGCTTCTGCTGAACTTCCTTCGTGATTACCTCTTCGTCGGAAACGGCGGTTTTGCCCTGGGGGTCCCAGTTCACCATGCGCACGCCCCGGTAGATCTGGCCTTTGTTATAGAGGTCTACAAACACGTCGATCACCGACTCATACAGCGCCGGGTCCATCGTAAAGCGGGTGCGGTCCCAGTCGCAGGAGGCCCCGATTTTGCGAAGCTGCTGGAGAATGATGCCGCCGTATTTTTCTTTCCACTCCCAGGCGTAAGCCAGAAATTCGTCACGGCTGAGGTCTTTTTTCGAAATGCCCCGCTCTTTCAGCATGGCCACTACTTTGGCTTCGGTGGCAATGCTGGCGTGGTCGGTGCCGGGCACCCAACAGGCGTTTTTTCCCTCCATGCGCCCCTTCCGAATCAGCACGTCCTGAATGGTATTGTTGAGCATGTGGCCCATGTGCAGCACACCCGTCACGTTGGGCGGTGGAATCACGATGGTGTAGGGTTCGCGCTCGTCGGGGGTAGAGGTAAACAGCTTATTATCAAGCCAATACTGATACCATTTGGCTTCGATCTCTTGGGGGGAATACGTCTTCGCAATCATGCAGTCAGCTCGGCGGGTGCCGATTTAAGACCGCAAAAATACGAATTTAACGCGGGGAAGGGGTAGTCTGGGCCTCAACAGAATCGGGCACTAGCTGCTGTTTTCCCTTTTCCCAAACGGTAAGCGCAGGTGAGTTCTTGACCACAAAAACGTACTGAAAGTAGTCTGTTGTCACGTGGTTTTGAGGGTCATCGGGCGACATTTTAGAACCGGTAAAGCCCCCTACCTTCACCAGATGCAGAGCGTTGCGGTAAGGTGAACCGTCCGCATCGAGCCGGAAAAGGGTTGTTTCACCCGAACCGGCCAGTTTAGCCAGTTCATTAAACCCATCTACCTTAAACACGTGCCCGTCGGCATTGAGCAATTTCGATTGCTGAAACTCGCCTTTGTCCCGGAATATAAACGGCAGGTTGCGGCGATGAATAAGCATATAGCTATCGCCGAACAAAATGGGCATCGTCATCACCCGGAGACCCGCCTTTCCCAGCAATTCCGCCACGCCTCGACTTTTGTTGACCGTGGCTTTCATCACGTGTGTATAGCCCCAGAGGCCGTATAATTTCTGGCCTTTCAGCCCGCGTTCCCGTATCAGGAACTGTGTGAGTCGGGCGGCAATTTCGTCGCGAGTGCGAATATTTTCGGTATAAAGGCACAGAGCCTCAATAATTTGAAAAAAGTTAATATTTTGATTTTCAAGCCATTGCTTGTACACAATGGGTTGTGCCAAACGGTCGGCGCGGATGGCCTTTGCGAAAGGGAGCACCTGGCCAATAGACAATTTTGGCTGTTGGCACACCCGAATCAGACTATCAAGTTCAGGACAAGCACCCGCCGGGCGAGGTCGTTGACGAACGATGGCGCGCAGTTGCGGCAAGGCATAATAGCCGTTCTGCTGAAACCAGTCTACACCCAGAAACTGAATCCGGGCCGAATCGGGCAGGGTGTGGTTATAAGCTCTGATGCGTATCAGCTTATTATAGAATTCCTGATTTCCCCACTGCGACGTGCCCGCGTGGGTTTGTCTGAGGAAACCCGAAAACAGCGAGTCGAGCAAAGGCGTTTGCCCAGTTTCGAGGTATGCGTTCACGAGTGCAGCCTGTGCCCCGTCCATTTCGGCCAGGTAATACCGCAGCCCTACCCGCTGGTTGAGGTGCTTGAGTAAGGCAAAGTCGAGGGTTTGCGGGGTGGCATAACCATGTACTTCGCCCAGCATAAACAGGTCGTGCTGGTAAAAAGAGGTGTCGAAAAGGGCATACGATTGGGGCGTTTCGGGCAGCAAAATAGCCTTGTGCTGACTGAGGTAGTCAGCTTGTATGTTTTGGCCCTCGGCATAGGGTAGTGTCTGCTTAAGGAGTAGCAGGCCCAGAATTAGCGAAATAAGCAGGGTCGTTTTCATGCCCGTGTTCGTGGTTGGTTCAACAGGCACAAACGTAAAAACACCCCACCGACCAGTACAGGCAAATGGGGTGTTCGGCACAGTTTGGGACGTTTAGCAGGCTACTGCCTACGCCTTTACGTAGATGGCCTGTTTCATCACCTGGCAAAGTCTACGACCGTTATTTCTTCTCGGCCATAGCAGCATCCTGCTTTACAAATTCGCCGTTGGCTTTCAACTCCACCTCATCGCTTACTACGGCTACGGGGATGGTACCCACCGCAAAGTCGGACCGCTTGATGGTGCCGCTTATCTTCAAACCGGCCTTTTCCTGCTTGCCACGGGGGTTCTCCATCACCACCGGTCCCGTCAGCACGGCATCGAGCGCAATGGGTTTGGTAACGCCGTGCATGGTCAGGTTGCCCATGAGCTTGTATTTCTTTCCCTCTACTTTCTGAAATGACGTGCTTTTGAACGTCAGCGACGGAAACTTGGCCACATCGAAAAACTTCTCACTTTTCAGGTCGTTGTCGCGGTAGTCACTTTCCGTATTAATCGTGTTCACGTCGGCAGTCAGATCAACTACCAGGTCCGACAGGTCTGGTTTAGTAGCTGTCAGCTTAGCGTCGAAGGTTTTGAAGTTACCATCAACTTCAGAGAGCATCAGGTGCGTTACGGTGAAGCCCACGCGTGAGTGCGCTTTGTCGGCTTTCCAAGTGGTTTGGGCGTAAGTGGCTGATAACGAGAGCAGCGCGGCGAAAGAAAGCAGGGTAGTTTTCATATGGTTTTTGAGGTTTTTTACAGAAGTAAACTACGTGTCTCTACACGAAAAGTCAAACCAAGTGCCGAGACAGAGCCGTTTTGTGCCGACGTAAGGGGCAGCTGATCAGCCATTCAGTCACTACCCTCCTACCTATATATCAACGCTTCCAAATTATGCGTTAATTGGCCGGTCTTAACCCCGGCCTTTCATGTACCCTCCCTTCCGCGCCCGCCTGCTGCCCGTTGTGCTGCTGTGCCTGCTATTGACCCACTGCGCCCGTCTCTCCAACACCGTTCAGGTAACAGGCCGCAACTTCAATGAGGAAATTCAGCAGGCGCAGAACCTGATTTTCTCGTTCAACAAAAACGTTGGCCCCAGCACAAGCAACTGGGAATCAACGCCTTATATTACCTTCAAACCTGCTATTGCCGGGAAATTTCGCTGGACATCACCGAACGAACTGGTCTTTTCGCCCGAAACCAGCTTCGACCCCGCCACCAATTACCGCGCCGAACTGACGAAGGAAATCATCAAGGCAGCACCCGACAAAGGCCTGTCGGTGTCGGGCGATGAGATTGCGTTTCACACGCCTTACCTGCAACTCACCGGCACCGAAACCTGGTGGACGCGTGACCGCGACGGGGGTAAACCCGTGGCTAAATCACGATTGGTGTTTAATTACGATTTGCCCGCCGCCGAGGTAGCTACCCGTTTGCAGATGCAGTCGGAAGAACAAAAACTGACTACGGGCAGTATACAGGCCGGTCAGGCAGGGTCGGCACTTATGTCGGGTACCAACGGCGGGCTTGTCGTAACCCTGCCCGACGCCCCCGCTGAGGCCAACGAACGGCCACTTTCGGTACACCTCGACAAAGGGCTGAAAGTGCCCGGCACGGCCTACGAGAGCAAAGATGTGATTGAACAAACAGCCACCTTACCTACGCCGAAGCGGCTTGAGGTGGGCGACGTGCAAACGGGCTATTCGGCCCAAAAAGGGTTCATCCGCGTAGCCACCACGCAGGCTTTGCAAAACGAAAACCTAAGCCAGTACTACACCATTCAGCCCACGGTGCAGACCACCGCCGAACTCACGGAAAACGGCCTGCTGATTCGCGGCGATTTCAACGAAACCGACACCTACGTCCTCACACTCACCACAGCCATGCGCGGGGTGCTGGGGCCGAAACTGGCCGAACCCGTTTCACGCGATGTGTTTTTTGGACAGATGCCCGCCGGACTGGAATTTGCCCAGAAAAAGGCCCTGTACCTCTCCTCAAAAGGGTCAAGAAACGTGGGGCTGACGATTACCAACGTACCCAAAGTGCAGGTAAAAATTGCCCGGTTGTTTGAGAACAATATCCTGCAATTCCTGAAAAACAATCGTTACGAAGACTACAACGATGGTGGCGAAGCAAGTGGTTCCTTCACCTACGGCAACGACGAAAACGGGGATCTAAGCCAGGTATTGGTCAATAAACTGGTGGAAACGAGCGATTTACCTAAAGTGCGGGGTACGTCGGCTTTGAACCTGTCTATTCCTGACACCAGCCCCACGCAGACCGGCAGGCCCCTGCGCGGCACGTACCTGGTGTCGGTGCAGTCGGAAAACGAAGCCTATGTATCAGCCACGCAACTGGTGTCGGTGTCGGATATTGGGCTGATTGTGCGGAAATCGGCTGATGATATATTGGTGTGGGCCAATTCCATTCAGACCACCGACGCGCTGAGTGGGGTGGAGGTGTCGCTGGTGAGCAGCAATAATCAGACGGTATATACCCTGAAAACGGACAGCGACGGGTTTGCGCGGTTCGAGAAGGTGGCCGAGAAAGCGCCCGGTTTCACCATCGCCATGCTCACCGCCCGGCAGGGTGGCGAGGCCGAACCGGGCGATTTCAATTTCCTGTATCTGGCTGATACCGAAGTAGAAACGTCGCGGTTTGAGGTTGATGGTAAACGCAACAGCGCGGCGGGCATCGATGCGTTTATCTACGGTGACCGCAGCATCTACCGCCCCGGCGAAACGATCCACCTGAACACAATTCTGCGCAAAGCCGCCGCTCAGAACGTGGGCGCCATTCCACTGACTATCAAGATCTTATTACCCAACGGTAACGAGTATCAGCAGCTTCGCCAAACCACCAACGAGCAGGGAGCTGTCACCGCCGATATTCCCGTCGACCCTGCCGCCGTCACGGGCAGCTACACTGTAGAGGTCTACGATGGCAACAATTCGCTGCTGGCCTCTAAGGCGTTGAGTATTGAAGAGTTTATTCCCGACCGCATCAAAGTCGATGTGAAAACCGACCGCGACGCCTACCGGTCAGGGCAAACGATCACGCTGTCGGCCACGGCGCAGAACCTCTTTGGCCCACCCGCCGCCGACCGCGCCTATGAGGCCGAACTACAACTGAAACGTAAGGAATTTGCGCCCAAAGGCTACACTGACTACACCTTCACGATCCCGTCGGCGCAGCAGGTGCCGGGCCAACCGGCCCCCGGCACGTTCGAAAAAGTGTTGCGGCAGGGGCGCACCAACGGCACCGGGCAGTTTACCGAGGTCTTCGACATCCCCGCCACCTACCACGACATGGGCCTGCTGGACGGCAAACTGTTCATCACTGTTTTCGACGAAAATGGCCGACCCGTTAACCGGCTGCGGCGGTTCGAGGTGCAAACGCAGGATGTGCTCTATGGCGTCCGTATGGCTGATCGCTACTTGACCACCAACACCCCGCTGGCCGTAGAAGTGGTGGGCCTAAACGCCGCTGGTATTCCTCAGAATGCCTCGGCGCAGGTGCAGGTAGTGCGGTTCGACTACCAGACGGTAATGGAGAAACAGGAAGGCGGCAGTATCAAATACAACACCAAACGCCGCGAGAAAGTGGTGTATACCAACGTATTGCGGCTGTCGGGCAAACCTGCGCAGTTCAAGTACGTGCCCACGGTGTCGGGCGAATATGAGGTACGCGTACGGAGGCCCAACCAACCCGCCGATGCGGCGCTGGGCGTGTTGGGCTACACCGCCGCCGACTTTTACGCCTATGGCTACGGCAGCACTACGGCCTCGTCGTTTGTTGTGAGCACAGAAGGGCAGGTACTAATGGAGTTCGACAAGCCTACCTACGAAACTGGTGGCAAGGTAAACGTCCTGTTCAAGGCACCCTTTAACGGTAAGATGCTGGTGACGGTAGAACGCAACAATGTGCTGGAACAGAAATGGTTAACAGTCGAAAATAAGGCGGCTCAATGGTCTTTTTCCGTAGGCGAAGATCACATGCCCAACGTCTACGTCACGGCCACACTCATCCGCGCCATGGACGGCACCGACCTGCCGCTCACTGTGGCCCACGGCTTTGCACCCGTCACCGTGACCAACCCCGACACGAAGCTGCCCGTAACGATTGAGGCCGTGGCGACGTCGTATTCCAAGACCAAGCAGACCATCCGGGTCAAGACCGCCCGCAACACCGAAGTGACCGTGGCAGTGGTTGACGAGGGTATTTTACAGTTGAAAAACGACAAAACCCCTGATCCCCACGGCTTCTTTTTCCAGAAACGCGCCCTGGAAGTGCAAGCCTATGATGGTTACGCGCTGCTTTATCCCGAACTCATGTTCCGCAACCGGTCGAGTTCGGGCGGGGACGGGTATGATCTGGAGCGGCGCGTTAACCCCTTGAGCAACAAGCGGGTGCAACTGGTAGCCCTCTGGAGTGGCATCCTGAAAACGGGCTTTTCGGGCGAGGCTGAGTTTACGATTGATATTCCGCAGTTTTCGGGATCATTACGCGTGATGGCCGTGGCCTGGAAAGACAACGCGTTTGGGTCGGCGGAGAAAAACATGATCGTCTCAGACCCCGTGGTCATTAGCGCAGGCGTACCCCGGTTTCTTTCGCCGGGCGATGAGTTGACCTTGCCTGTGACGTTAAATAACACAACCAAAAACGCGGCGGGTCTCACGGCCACGGTCAGCGTGGGTGGGCCGCTGGAAGTCGTCACCAGCACTGCGCCAGCCCCCAGCATCACCGATTCAACGGGCGCTGTAGTGCCAACGCCAACCGCGGGAGCCGCCACACCGGCCACCCAAAAACTAACCGTGCCCGCTGGCCGCGAAAGCCGGGTCACGTACCGGGTACGCTCGACGGGGGGTGTTGGGCCGGGGCATATCACGGTGACAGTCAATGCGTTGGGTAAGAATTACGTGGAGCGCACCGACATCACCGTCCGGCCTGCTGCGCCGTTGCAAAAGACCACCGTGGCGGGTGTGGTAGCAGGCGGACGGACGCAAACGATCTCGCTCACGGGCAATTTCCTGCCCGGCACCACGCGTAATAGCCTGACCATCAGTCGGTCGCCAGTAGTGCAGCAAGCCAAAACGCTGACGTATCTGCTGGGCTACCCGTATGGTTGCACGGAACAAACGATCTCGAAAGCCTTTCCGCAGCTGTATTTTGCCGATCTCACGCGGTCGGTGCAGAAGGGCAACGTATACACGGTTAGTCAGGGAGATTCGGACTTCAACCCAGCCACCAACGTCCGGGCGGCATTGCAACAGATCGACAGCAGGCAGTTGTACAACGGCGGCGTCACACTCTGGTCGGACCAAAACACCGAAGACCCCTGGGCCACAGCCTACGCCCTACATTTCATGACCGAAGCCGCTAAAGCCGGGTTCGAGGTACGGGCCGAATCGCAGAGCAAAGCCATCGACCGGCTTACCACGCTCACGAGCAACCCGGCTCTGGAACGTGAGTCGGTGTATGACGAAACCGGGGGCCGCACCGACCGCGACGTAGCTAGCCGAACCACCATCTACGGCCTCTATGTGCTGGCCAACGCGGGCAAGCCCAACCGCGCCGCCATGAGCTACTACAAAGACGCCGCCGACAAGCTACTCTCGACTGACGAGCGCTACCTCTTGGCCACCGCCTATGCCCGCCTCGGTGATGAGAAAAACAGCAATGCCCTGTTGCCCAAACAGTATGCGCTGACGGCTGGTGAGCGACAAACGGGTGGAAGCTATTCGTCACCCATCCGGAATATCGCGCTGGTATTGAGCGCGTTGGTAGATGCCGACCCTGATAATTTGCAGGTACCCACGCTGGCCCGGCAACTGAATACGGTGGTACAGCAAAGTCCGTATCTGAATACGCAGGAGGCTGCATTTGCGTTTTTAGCGCTGGGTAAATTGGCCCGCCAAAACGCAGGCAGCACCGCCACCGCCACCCTGGCGGGAGGTAGTAAAAGCCTGGGTAATTTCACCGGCGAGGATCTGCTTCTGCGCAAACTACCTACTAATCAGCCGCTTACGCTGACCACCAAAGGTACCGGCAGCCTGTATTATTTTGGGCAAAGTGAGGGCGTTCCCATCAGCGGCAGCGTGCCCGACGAAGACCGGGGCCTCACCGTGCGCCGCACGTTCCTCACCCGCGACGGCGCGCCCATGAACCGATTCAAACAAAATGATTTGGTGGTGGTGAAGCTGACGGTGGCGAGTACTACCGGCCTACCCGTGGAGAACGTGGTCCTTACTGATCTGTTACCCGCAGGTTTTGAAGTTGAAAACCCGCGCTTGGTCAGTCAGGCAAAAGATGGCGACGGGCGGGATTTGAGTTGGGCAAAAGACGCCAGCACCCCCGATCATTTCGACGTTCGCGACGACCGGATTAACTACTTCACCTCGGCGGGCCAAAAGCCAAAAACGTTTTATTACATGGTCCGGGCGGTGTCACGGGGTACGTTCATCCTCGGCCCCGCCTCCGCCGATGCCATGTATAACCCTGAGTTACGCAGTTATCATGGAGCGGGAAAGTTGCGAGTCGAGTAGCGTTTCAGTTCAGTTCACTCATGTAAGCATCCCATTGCTTATATAATTTATCAGGAGCGAAATCAAGCGCTCGTCTTCTGGAAACGGCCGGATCAACTCCGATCCGGCCATCCATAAGGTCAATCATGGCAGTGGCAAAATCGTCTACATCCCAGCTAGAAACTACCTTACCCATCCCATCGGTCATAATATCGGTCACACCGCCACTATCGAACGTGATGATAGGTTTTCCCAGATAAGCTGCCTCTATGTTGACCATGCCAAATGTTTCTTCATGCGACAGCAACAGGAAGGCATCCATCAAAGCCATATGTTCGTAATAGGTTTCTTTTAACGCTCCTGTCAGAATCACGTTTGTATGACCGTAATAAGCTAATTCACAGCGCATATAGTATTCAGCAGCATTGTCTGACCCACCGCCCATCCAGAGAAAATAACAGGTACGGCCGGCCTGTTTCATACGGCTAGCTAATTGCGGCAGGTAATCAATGCCTTTCCGGTAGATCAAACTACCCGACATTCCCCAAACAAAAGCATTATCAGGTATTTGGTAATGCTTCCGCAGAGCAGCTACCCGCCTAGGGTCGGGATTTATTTCGGTCAAATCAATAGATGGATACAGCAATTTGGGTGATGCGACGCCCAGAATTTTCAGCGATTTACAGGCTGTTTTTGATAAACCAAAAACCAGTTTAGCTTCCAGCATCTGTGCTAGTTCATGTTTTTTCACAGGTTCGTAGAGCACATAGGGCATTTCTGATACATGGGCAATCGTCTGTACACCCACGCGGTTAGCCAGTTTAGCTATATGGGCCATCATAATGGTATTCAGATACCAAAAATCAGGCTTGTATTTGTTGTGTACAGCTAAAATTCGACGTTCATAAGCCATTATTCCCGCTGCGCTCATCACTTTACTAACCGTCCGATTTAGTAGCCCTTCATTATATGGCGATGTGTGAAATGGTATCGATCTTGGCAAGTCGTTTTTCATCGATCCGACCTGATCGGCATACATAATTGCCTCATAATGGGTGTTGTCAAGCTGCTTTATAATATTCCAGAGCAACATCTCCGAACCGGTGCGGCCACCAAATGGTGTAAAAAATAAGATTCGCTTCATAAAGTGACTCGAAGAACAATAGTATGGCTACCAGTTTATAAAATGGCCTTTCCGAGTGGCGTAAAAATAACTGTTATTGGCCTACCTGTACTTGTCGACAGGCTATCTAGTGATGATACAAAAAACAGGTAATTTATTCTACAGTTTATGTAGAATCTTACAATCAGATCAGTATTGGAATTGGCCCTGTAGCGTCAGAAACGGCATTGGTACCAAATTTGAGCCGTTCATTCGTTGACATTTATCTCAACTAAAAATTTCAACGTTATGAAACGCAACGTATGGGTAGTAGGGGCTATGCTGGCTGCCATCACCAGCTTATCGTCGTGCGCAACGGTAGAAGGGTGGCTCTATAAAGATGATAACCAGGCCCGCAAATCAACGGCGACATCAGACCGCAACGACCGGTCCCGGTCATCCGACGACGGCCGTGGTTCGTTTGCCCGCCGTGACGATGACCGGAATACGTCGTCACGTCAGGACCGGGGTAGCTCATATAACAACCGGTATGCATCGGGTAGAGACAGTAACTCATCAGACGATCGGTATGCGTCGAACCGGAACTACAGCTCGTATAACAACCGGTATACCTCAGACCGCAGTAACGACTCTTCCAACGACCGCGATTACAACCAGACTGATCGATACTCATCAAACAGCCGCCGTTCTTCCAACTCGAACGGCTACGACCGTAACTCAGACCGGTACAATACCCAGGATCCTGGCTACAACGATCAGACATACAGCAACAGTAGCCGGAACAACAACGATCGGAGCTACAACAACCGCAGCTACAACGATCGCAACGACAATAGCCGAAATGGTTATAATGACCAGAGTTATAACACTCGAAACGACAACGATCGAGATAACCAGCAGTCGAACAATTACCACGGCCGCACGGCAAATGATCGGATGTCGAACGATTACGGCTACAGCGGCCAGAATTACGATGTAGACGATAGCAACCGCTACAACAGTAATCGTAACGATCAGCAGCAGCGGCAGCAGCGCAACGATTCGTATTCTAGCCGGAATATGAACAGCAACCCTAGCTACGACAGCTACAACAATGGTTCGTCGAATGCATCGGGTATGATGGGATCAAGACGCGACTCATATGGCAGTAACGGTAATCGCGAGATGGGCGACTCGAGCATGACAGGTGGTTCGGGCCAGCTGGGCAATGGTTACCGCGATACGAACACCGGCGACCGTACGAATGGGAACACAAATGACCGTTTTACTAATGACCGGCAGGACCTGATGGCCCAACTCGACGAGACCATCGGCAAACTCGACAAGCAACTGGACGGCATGAAAAATGCCGCGCCTAACGAGAACAGGAATGCCCGCAAGTCGCGCGAAGACGGTACCAAAACGCTTCAGGATCAGCGTCGGCAACTAACCGATCAGGCCTACAAAGTGCAGCGTACGTCTGAAAATGACTTCCGGCAGGTACGCCGTGAGACGAATCGCCTGATTGACCAGACAGAAGATGCACTAGATAAGATGGCGCAGCCAGCAGACGGCAAAAAGTAATGGTTCTGACAAACAGATCGGTCGGTACCAACTTCGGTTAGTACCGACCGATCTGTTTGTTTTAATTCTATTAACGAAAGAGATTTGAGGCCTCAAACCCCGCAATATGGCCTTTATTAAACCTGTACGTGGCGTAGCCCCCCAATTTGACGATTCGTGCTGGTTCGCCGACAACGCTACCATAGTGGGTGACGTAACCTTTGGTCGCGACTGTACCGTATGGTTCAACGCAGTAGTGCGTGGTGATGTTAACAGTATCACCATTGGCGAAAGGACCAATATTCAGGACGGAGCCGTCATCCATTGCACCTATCAAAAACACGCCACTATCATTGGCAATTGTGTATCCATTGCACATAACGCTATTGTGCATGGTTGTATCCTGGAAGATCAGGTATTAGTAGGCATGGGGGCCATCGTTATGGACGGGGCTGTGGTGAGTACCGGGTCAATTATTGCCGCTGGTGCCATTGTTACCCAAAATATGATTATTCCTTCCGGTAGTATTTATGCAGGTAACCCAGCCCGGTTTCTTAAGACCGTTTCACCAGAACAGGCAGAAATCTTCATGCGGACAGCTAATAACTACGTGTTATATGCCAGTTGGTTTCGATAATGAACAGCTAACTCCGCCCAACGAGCTTTTTGGCTAACCCGACAGCGTGAATTGTCATAAGCCAACTATTGCGCTTGACCAAATCCCATTTGGTCTTTAATTGAACAGCAGGCCCGAAGACAGCCTTCTTGGGAAACGTATCATTGATGTAGTTACGGGCCAGCTGTTCTGAAAGCCAGTACCGCTCTGCCTTATTGTAGGCTTCGCTACCCGCACCGCTGTCATCGAAAGTGGCGTGGGCGAGGTAATTTTCTAGTACTATATGCTGAAATCTGAATCCACGATTGAACATCTCGTAGAAAAATACCGTCGCCATATCAGCGCCTCGCCAGCCACCACCGTAACAGCCTACGTCGCCCACAGGCAAGGTGTTAGCTCGGTAGATATCGATATTAATTAAAGCACAGTATTCATTGAGCCTACATTCGGGTAGTGGATGAACCCGACCAGCCTCAATTACCTCGATGTCAAGCACTTTTCGGGGTGTATTATTATCTCTATGCAACGCAAGTGCCTCTTCTTTTGAAGGTACATATTCATGCATTGTTGTTGACGTGCATCGCTTTGAAAAGAACATTGAGGCTGGGCAACTCCAGCATTGACCTATTGACCCAATCCCCGTCAAGCCGGGATCACGATCATAAATAGCCAGCATGTCACCAATCATGTCGCGGTGAAAGAGCAGGTCATTGTGTATAACGCATAGGTAAGGTTTATCTGTTTTTTCCAGTGCATACTGAAACATGATGCTCTGCCTGTACCGTTCATCGTTGCGGGTCCTCTCTACGTCGTGGGTATCTGGAGCCAGAAAATAAGTGGGGCGGTGAACAACGAACGTGATCGGGTCTAGTTTGAAATAATCTAGTATTTTATGAAGCCCTCCCCAGTCGTTATGTGGTTGCCGATATTCATAAGAGAGGTAAATTTTATCAATATGCTGTCGACTGTGATCTAGAAGGGTTTTGATTGCCACAATCGTATTGTAGGGTTTACCGTAAATAATAACCGCTACATCAACGCGTTTCGTCATAATAGATGATGCCAGGTGAAGTATAGTAGGTGGCAAAGCTACGTCAGGATTATTTATGCCCGATTCCACCCCTGCGCCCGAATGGGAGTTTGCTGTCCGGCCTTGGTGGCCAGCACAACCTGATCTGGCATGTCGGTCATGTAACCAATAGCCGTAATGCGGCTGTGGTTTTTTAGCTTCTCAAACGCCTGTGGTGGCACGGTAAAGAGCAGTTCATAGTCTTCACCCCCGTTCAGTGCAGCCGTCAGCGGGCTAATCTTGAATTCGTCGGCGGCCAGGTATGTCTGGTCATCAATCGGGATGTTTTCGTCGAAAATGACCGCGCCCGTGCCCGACTGTGTGCAGAGATGGAGCAAATCTGAGGCTAGCCCATCCGACAGGTCAATCATAGCCGTGGGCAGTACGTCAAGGTCACGAAGTTCATAAACCATGTCGGTGCGAGCATCGGGGCGAAGCTGCCGCCCTATCAGGTAGGCTCGCTCTTCCGACAAATCCGGCTGCATGTCGGGGTTAGCCAGGTATTCCTGTTTTTCGCGCTCCAGCAGTTGAAGGCCCAGGTAAGCCGCGCCCAGATCACCCGTCACACAGATCACATCGTTGGGTTTGGCTGTATTCCGGTACGTGATTCTGTCAGGTGCCACTTGCCCCACCACCGAAATGGCAATGACCAATCCTGACCGGGAGGTAGTGGTATCGCCCCCCACCAGGTCAACGTTATAAGCTTCGCAGGCAGCCCGAATGCCCGCATAGAGCTCGTCAACCGCCTCTACCGTAAAACGGCTGCTGAGGCCCAAACCCACGGTCAATTGGGTGGGTAGTCCGTTCATAGCCGCAATGTCCGACACGTTTACGGCCACTGCCTTAAATCCCAGATGCTGTAGAGGCATGTAGGTGAGGTCGAAGTGAATGCCTTCAACAAGCAGGTCGGTAGTGAGCAGGCCGTGCAGTTGATCGTTAAGGGCAAAAACAGCGGCATCGTCACCAATACCACGTAAGGTACCGGGCTGAACTGGCGCGGCATTTTCCTGTTGAATACGCTGAATGAGGCCGCGCTCGCCAATGGTCTGGAGAGGTGTCATAAAAAAAGCCGCTTCGGTGATCCGAAACGGCCGGTTACGCCAATGAGATAGACTCTATGGATTTTTGAGCGTGTATGAATTCAAGCTACCGCCCGTTTTAGGGTCAGCCGTGGTGCGGGTTACCTTAAGCTCAGCATCCGTTACACTGTCAATGGTATAGGAGATAGTGCCATTGGTTCCCGTTGGAACAGGCGTCAACCCGGTTAGCACAATCGTTTTGTCATTTTGCAACTCGTATTTACCTGTAAACGTATTGCCGTCAACAGTCGTCAGTGTAACATTAGGCGGACTAGCCAGGTTTAGAATAAATTTTGAATAACCAGGGGTTGGATTCGAGGCAGCACCAGCCGTATACTTAACCGTACCACCTTCGGTCACGACCCTAGCTGTCCAACTCTTCTTAATGAGATCTGACACAGGGGTAACAGGAGTTTTTCCGCAGCTAGCCAAAAGCGCTAACACGGTTAAAGAGAAAAGTAGGGCGTAATGTGTGTTTTTCATGTGCCAAATTTGTAGTTACCTGCAAAGCTAAAGGTACTGGGTTTAGTGCAAAAATAGAATACAACAGGTTTCAATTTTTTCTTCGTTTGATTTTCCGGCCTAAAATGGTAACAGATAAGCACCAACTACCCAGCTACAGCCGCGCTCAATTGGCCCTACGCAATGGTAACGACCGCGATGAAATCTGGTGCGCTTATCAGGGTGTTATCTACGACGTAACGCCCTCGCGCCTGTGGCGAAACGGAAAGCACTACGAACACTGGGCCGGGCAGGACCTCACCAATGAATTAGCCGACGCGCCCCATAATGAACGAGTTTTTCTGCGATTTGAGGCTGTTGGCGTGTTGCAACTATAGCAACACGTGACATGTCTTGTCAACACTTACTAACCGCTTAATAAAACTACAAGTATATCTTATGCTTATTCGAGGAACAGTTACGAATTTTAAGATACTTACCACTATCAACTCAACTTATGATTATCACCAATCTCAGCGATGGACTTGGGAATCAACTGTTTCAGTACGCTTTTGGGCGGGTATTATCTTTATACCATGGCGTTCCTCTAAAAACAAATCCCTATTGGTTTAAACATGAAAGCAATTATAAGGTCAGGCGGTATGGCCTATCACATTTCGGTATTGACGCACCAGAAGCCACCTGGCAGGAAATTGATGAATACATCTTTGCTGACACACAATGGCATCGCCTCTTAAAGCCTTATTACAAGCGAATAAGAATTCATGAACAAACTTACCAGTATGATTCAAATGTGTGGAAGTTTCCAAGCCGCACCTTTGTAACGGGATATTGGCAAGCTTGGCGCTATTACGCAGACTATCAAGAAAAAATAAGTAGTGAACTGCGCATCGTAACCCCTCCATCTGACTGTGCTGCACGACTAATGGAGCGAATTCAGTCTAGTCCATCTGTAGCCATACATATACGCCGGGGCGATTATCTCAGCAACCCCATGTTTAACGTATTGCCCAAAACCTATTATAACGATGCTATAACATTTTTACAAAATCGCTATAAATCTCTTAACTGGTACGTATTTTCGGATGACCCTGAATGGAAGTCAGATTTCGTTCTCCCACAGAACGTTACTCTCGTTACTGGACTCTCTGATATTGATGATTTCAGGTTGATGAATGCTACACAACATGCTATCATTGCTAATAGCACGTTTAGTTGGTGGGCAGCCTGGCTTAAAACAGGTCATGAACGGACAATCATTGCTCCTAAGCAGCCTTTTCGTAATGCTTCCTTATGGAGTGCCGATGACCTTTTTCCTCCACATTTCGTCCGTTTATAATTAGCTGGTTTGTGCCAGTAGTAGTGTCGTGGGGTTGATTTACTGTTTATCTTTCCATACACGAACATCAGCGATAGTTCAGTTATGGATTGCTTACTAGCCGATAGCGGCTCTACTAAGACTGAATGGTGCCTGCTTAGAAATAACCAACTTGTTCTAACCTTGCGCACCGAGGGCATTAATCCGTATTTTCAGGATACGCAGCAGATTATTACAACGCTGCAACATCAGTTGCTACCCACCCTAGGTGATACCAGACCTGGCGATATTTTTTTTTACGGAACAGGCTGCAACAGCCCTGCCAGCAACACTATTGTAGCCAATGCGTTGAAAGTTGTTTTTCCAGAAACAGGCGTCATTGACGTGCAAAGCGATATGCTGGGAGCCGCCAGAGGTGCTGCCAGACACCAGCCTGGTATAGTCTGTATCCTGGGCACAGGGGCCAACGCTGCAACTTATGACGGAGCTTGGCTGACCAGCCCCAGCTATTCACTCGGTTTCTGGCTGGGCGATGAGGGTAGTGGTGGCAACCTTGGCAAACGACTGGTGACGGCTTTTTTGCATAACCAGCTACCAAACAGGCTAGCGCAGGCTTTTACCACCAGCTATGGCCTCGACCGGCTGATGGTACTTGACCATGCTTATAACAAACCCTACCCAAATCGTTATTTCGCACAGTTTGCCCCGTTTCTGTCAGCATATCGAGATGAACCGTTTGTGCAGGAACTGCTTCAAAAATCGTTTGCCGATTTTCTAGGGCTTTACGTACAGCGGCTACCTCATCATTTAGAGTACTCAATCCACGTGGTTGGCTCAATCGGGCACTATTTTGACCGTGAAGTCCGGCAGGCTATGCACACACTGAGCATGAAACCAGGGCAGTTTCTACAAGCACCCATGTCGGGGCTGATGCAGTATCATGCAATAGCCTGATCATTTGGCTTCATCACTACTACCGCCAATACTACCTGGCTCGTTCATCTGCACAATGTCGAAATGAATTACGGTTGAACCCAGTAAGTTACCTGTACCATTCAGACCTGTAAAGACAGAGATGGCTAATTGGTACGAACCAACCTCAGGCTTTAGCCCCTGACCAGCGGGATATAGTTTGTAGGGAGCTGTATTCGCATAAACGGTTCTGCGCACCTTGCCTGTCAGCTCCATCAGTACGCTTCCTGATGTCGATTTAGGTGAGCAGGCTAAGTTGACTAAAGCAGGAAGCTTACGGCTGTCGAGCAGATCGCCATCAATTAATTCTTTGATGAGCACGCCTTTATCGTCAAGAAGTGAGGCCGTAGCACTGAATCGTGGCGCGGCTCTAACCGTAATCCGGAACGTGTCGCTCACAGCCGCAGCGCTGGGATCCGTTGCTTTAACAACAACTCGGCTGGAGCCGATCAACACGGGCGTCCCTCGAATTAGGCGCCTGGTAGCATCATACGTCATCCCCACAGGAGCGCCACTGACAGCAATAGTCAGTGCATCGCCGTCGGGGTCGGTAAATGTACTGGCAGGAATGGCTACTGTACTAGATTGACTGACCGTAATAACCTGATCGGCAATAGGGCTGGCAACAATCGGTGCTCTATTAGGCCTGGTGCATATGTTTGTGTAATTAAGGGCTATTTCCGTGCCGCTTTGTCGGGCTTTTACCTGAAGCACACCGCCATATTTGCGGTCAGCGGGTAGGATCAGTTCACTTGTAGTTCCCCAATTGGTCACTTCTTCAAGACGGTACTCAACTGGTGTTCCATCGCCGTCGGCGGTGCGCATAGTAAACCGCCCGGATGTACATTCCAGTAACGGGGTTAAGAGTACCAATGGTTTAGCCACAGTGACCGTAAACGTAGTACTCACCGTAGCGCCTTTATCATCAGTTGCTGTGACAGTAACGGTAACCGTACCAGTGGCAGACGGCGTACCTGTTATTGTATGAGTACCAGCATTGTACGACATCCCTGCCGGTAGCCCCGTCACGTTGATCGAGGCAATCTTACCGTCTGGGTCCGAGAAGGTATTATCAGGAATAGTATATGACGAAGCCTTATTTACTGTAAATGATTGATTGCTAAGGCGATTAGCCACTACGGGAGGCTTATTAGGTGCGATGCAAGACGTAGTATAGCTGAGTGGAGCCGTTTCCTTGCCATTTTGACGAGCCACAATAACCAGCACTTTACCACTCGCGTCAGCAGTTGTTAATGTGTACAAATGCTCAGTGCTCCACACGCCGTTATCCAGCTTAAATTCTATTGTTGAGCCATCACCGTCGGTCGTTTTCAAGTCGAGCCGTTGCGTGGCACAATCCAGGGTAGGGGCGATTAACTTTAGGGGTTTAACGTCCTGATTAATTGTGATTGTAAACGTGGTACTCACCGTAGCACCCTTATCGTCGGTAGCAGTTACCGTCACTGTGGTAGTGCCCGTGGCAGAAGCGGTGCCTGTAATAAGCCGATTCGTGCCGTCATAATTTAGGCCAGCGGGCAAGCCACTAACCGCAATTGAGGCTATCTTACCATCAGGGTCTGAAAACGTATTCTCAGGAATCGTGTAGGATAGTGTCTTGTTTATAATGCCGGTTTGATTCGACAACGCATTAGTTACTACGGGCGGCTGATTAGGCACCGGGCATGTACTCGTGTAGTTCAGGCTAATTTCACTTCCGCTTTGGCGAGCTTTCAATACCAGTGCCGTATTCACGCGCTTATCAGCGGCTAGTGTTTGCACCGCTTGCGACGTCCAGTCAAATACATTATCTGCTTTAAACTCAACGGCGCTACCATCACCATCTGTAATACGGAGTTCGAACCGGCCAGTGGCGCAATCCAGAACAGGATCAAGCAGGCGCAGGGGTTGCGTAGCCCGCTGTACGACTAATGAAAAATAGTCATTCACCGTAGCTCCCTGGTCATCGGTAGCAGTTACAGTCAATTCTGTAGAGCCAATCAATGAACCCGTGCCACTAATTTTGCGACTACCAGCGTCATAGCTAAACCCAATAGGTAAACCACTTAGAGTAACGGACGTAATCCGCCCGTCGGCATCGGCGAATGTGTTGTCGGGAATGACGAACGTAAACGGCTTTCCTATTGATGCCGTTTGGTTGGGTATCCGGTTTTGTACTGTGGGGGACTGATTCAGACCGGGGCTATTTCGCAGCAAATCTTCGTCAAGCACTATTCGTACTGGTTTCTCATTGTTACCACGGACAGCATTCCATGCCCCAAAAATACCCAGTTCAAATATGTTACTTCGAACAATATCTGAGAGTTTATAGGTAACTGTGCCTGCTGGTGCTACTACGGCTACAGGCTCATTTAATAAATTTTGCTGCTTCAAATCATCTAACACAGCTCGGAATAATGGCTCATTGTAATCGACAAAGAATCCCGCAAACGTAATGGCTTTTGCTCCATATTTGAAACTATTGCGCATCCCGTTATGGAATTGCTCCAAAGTCAATTCTTTAAACCGGGATCCATCCATTTCATCAATGATCCAGTCGCCAGGTTTCACATTACTGCGTAACAAATCCATGGATAGCTGATGCATACCTTCAGCACCATCATTAACTTTTACCCCATCAGAGAATTCGTTGAGGCTTTTAAAAGCGTATGTGCCACGGTTTCCTGCTTCAGCATCATACACAGCACCATGCTGATTGATTACCCGAATAGTCGGATCGACCGATTTTACAGCCATCGTTGTCTTATCAACAAAACTCTTGAACAGACCGTGGCGGAAAACAAACCAGTCAGCACCTATCTTACCGGGAAATAAGCTGGTTGGCTTCGTTGGAATAGGTGGGCGAATATCTGTTGTAGCCCGAAAGCTGGTGTTCCATACCCGGTTCACCTCATCTAACGTTTTGTAGCGCTGAACGGCCCAACGTTGAAAGTCGGCGATGGTCAACTCACTGAAATCGTATGACGTTCCATAGCCGGGGCCACCGTCTGTAGGGTAGTTTCCTCCCCAATATTCATGTTCCCACTGTGGATTAAACGTAATTGACATGAACAGTAAATTACCCTGCTGTTGAAGGTACTGATACCGTTGCGTTACCAACCGGATAAATTCTTGTGCTTTGACAATCCCAGGTTCATAACCAAAACGAAAATGGGAGATCCCATCAATAAACATGGCAGCTCCCCTTGTGTCGCGCATGTTCTGTTCATCGGGCCACCAACCACCTTTATTTCGCCTGCTAGTCTTGATCATAAAGGCTACTTTGGCACGGTTATCCAAAGCCATCTTCACAAAGTAATCAACGTTTTCCCAGCGCCCAGGACTCGTTGGTGTTGGAAAGACCTCCTCCCAGTCAATACCAATTGATATAGCATTACACCCCTTTTCGAATGAAATTTTGGCCGTGCGAGCGGTTTGTGAGTCATCTCGTCCATCGGGCGAATAAACAACCAACATAGCATACCGCTTGCCATCGTCAGGCAGTGTCTGTGACCAAGCCTTTAGGTTAGCTAGTAAAGCCGTTGAGATAAAGATGAATAAAGAAAGCCTCTTAGCCTGTTGCAGGAAAATCATAAGTCACGGTTGGCGTGTAAACGTTTCAGTTAGACAAATCTGATGCTGACTGAGAGGCTAGACAGTCAACAACAGCGCAGTGAATCAGAAGAACAAGGAGGTAAAGGCAAATCACTTGGTCTAGCACATATTATCTGAAATCAGATAAGGCAATGCTTAGTACCACGCGATTAGCTACACTTAACGCAACTATCGAGGCTAATAAGATCATATCAAAAACCGTGCAGAAAATTTATTAATTGGTCGATAGATTCTCTCGACTTCATTGGCTGCCAAACAAATATATTCCTAATCTCCTAAACTTCCTCACCAATCTAAGCGAACGCAAAACCTGGTGTTCGCCTATTTGTAGCGACCTTTGTACGATGTCGCAGCGTTCTTAACAACGCAGCCTTTTTGTCGTTATTTAGTATATGGCCACTCGATATTATTTGAAAGTAAAAGACGTCGTGCGTGAAACACCCGACGCTATCACCGTCAATTTCTGGCATCCCATCAGCGAAGTTATTCGGTACCAACCTGGTCAGTTTCTGACATTTACGCTTGCCGTCAATGGTACTACCGTTCGGCGTTCCTATTCGATGTCGTCGTCGCCTCATGTCGATGCATCGCTCTCGGTTACGGTAAAAAGGTTACCTGGAGGCTTGGTTTCCAACCATCTATGCGATTTTTTGAAGGAAGGTGATGTACTCGAAACGCTTGAACCACTGGGTACATTTGTGCCTAAACTAGACCCCGCCGCCCAACGACTTCATGTTCTCATTGGCGCCGGAAGCGGTATTACGCCGCTGTTTTCTATGCTGAAGTCGATCCTACACGTGGAGCCTAAGAGCCGTGTTTGGCTCATCTACGGCAACCGCAATGAGGCATCTATCATTTACAAAGCGCATCTGGACGCCATGGCTGAAGTTTACAAAGATCGCCTCATGGTAACGCATGTACTAAGCCAGCCTTCAGCCACTTGGACCGGCCTTAGCGGCCGCATAAACCAGTCTACATTACTAAAGCTCATGGAAAAACAGCCCGCCGAAAATTTGCGCCTGGCTGACTATTATCTCTGCGGCCCCGATGGCCTGATGGACGAGGTTCGGTCAGCGCTCAGCGTATTTTCTGTGCCAGCTGGTCAATTGCACAAAGAAAGTTTTCAGACGGCCACTACAGCACAGGCAGTTGGCACAGTACTTGACAACGCACCCGTGGCGGCAGCAAGCAGCAATGAGGACGTAACCGTGCTCTACGAAGGCAATGAATACAAATTTGCCGTGGCACCTCATCAGACTATTCTGGAAGCGGCCCTGGAACAGGATATTGATTTGCCTTACTCCTGTCAGGCGGGTATGTGTACAGCCTGTTTGGGCAAATGTGTGTCAGGCAAGGTATCGCTTGATGAAGAAGACGGCCTGTCAGAATCTGAAATTAAAGCCGGTTATATTCTTACCTGCGTTGCGCACCCAGCGTCGGCCAATGTGGTCATCGAGATTGACTAAGGCGACCTGAAATAGCAAAGCCGGTGAAGGTTAACCCTTTACCGGCTTTTTTCGTATATACAAAGACATAAGTGCTTTACATTCCGTTCATGACCCCTGCCCAATCCAAGCCTACCGTTATTGTTATCATTCCTGCGTTTAACGAAGAGAACTCGGTAGGGAAAGTAGTCAGGGATATCCCAAGAGAATGGATAGATGAAATAATAGTTGTTAATAATAACTCAAACGACCTAACGGCCGTGCAGGCCGCCGCCGCCGGAGCCACCGTGCTCGATGAACCCATACAAGGATATGGAAGAGCCTGTCTGCGAGGTATTGCTTACGCTCAGAATCGCCAACAAAAACCCGATATCCTCGTTTTCCTTGATGCTGATTACTCAGATTATCCGGCAGAGTTAGTAGAATTAATTGCTCCTATTCTGGCCAACTCGGCCGATATGGTCATTGGCTCACGGGCGCTGGGGCAACGGCAGTCAGGATCTATGACGCCACAACAAGTGTTTGGTAATTGGCTGGCAACCTGGCTGATACGGCTCTTCTATGGTGTTCATTTTACCGACCTGGGGCCATTTAGAGCTATTCGGCTTAGCAGTCTGGTTGCACTCGATATGCGCGACGAGACCTATGGCTGGACAGTAGAGATGCAGGTGAAAGCCGCAAAGCAGGGACTGCGTAGTGTGGAAGTACCCGTTCGGTATCGTCGCCGAATTGGTCATTCCAAAATATCGGGTACGGTGAAGGGCACAATACTGGCGGGTTACAAGATCCTGACAACGATCTTTAAATATGCCTGATTTGCTTTTAACACCAGCGTTAGTAAACTGCTCATCAACACGTTAAGCAACAGACTTTATCTGTCTGACTGTATGGAATGGATTACCCTGTTTGTGTATTCGGCTACGCTGCTTCTGTTGCTGACCTATAACCTGGGGCAGCTTAGCCTGATTGTTATCTACCTGCGCAGCGAACATAAACGACGGGCCAATATTGTAGTGCCCGCTTCATCTGAGTGGTATAGCCTGCCTACCGTAACGGTGCAGTTGCCCGTTTATAATGAACGGTACGTAGTTGAACGTCTGATCGATGCCGTTGCCACGCTGAACTACCCTGCCGATAAATTAGAGATTCAGGTACTCGACGATTCTACCGACGATTCAATTGAACTCAGCACCCGTAAAGTAGCTTTCTACCAGTTGCAGGGCATAAACATCAAGCTTATTCGTCGGCCCGAACGGGTTGGCTTTAAAGCTGGTGCATTAGCCTATGGTCTGGATCGGGCAATGGGCGACTTCATTGCCATTTTCGATGCCGATTTCGTGCCCGATCCCGATTTCCTGCTGAAGACGATCCCACACTTTGCCGATCCCGCCATTGGCATTGTGCAAACCCGGTGGACACATCTGAATGAAGATTACTCGTTGCTGACCCAGCTGCAGGCATTTGGCCTGAATGCGCACTTCTTTATTGAGCAGGGTGGTCGCAACGCCGCCGACTTCTTCATGAACTTCAATGGTACCGCAGGCGTATGGCGCAAAAAAGCCATTTATGACGCTGGTGGCTGGAGTAGCGATACGCTTACTGAAGACCTTGACCTTAGCTACCGGGCGCAGCTAAAAGGCTGGAAATTCATTTACCGGGAAGATATCGGCTCTCCCGCCGAACTACCCGTGGCTATGGCTGCCCTGAAGTCACAGCAATATCGGTGGATGAAAGGGGCCGCCGAGTGTGCCCGCAAGATCATGGCGACGGTGTTGCGAGCGCCGAAAGTGCCTTTTGTAAATAAATTACACGCCTTCTTCCACTTATTTAGCAGTTCCACATTTCTGTTAGTGTTTGTACTGGCTGTGTTGAGCGTACCCGTTCTTTACATTCGCAGCAACCACCCCGAATGGGCATCGGCCTATTTCGTGATCAACCTTTTTCAGTACAACCTGATCATTCTGCTCCTTTTCTACGGCATTCCGTTCTGGCGATCACATCAGCAACTGAGTGGTAGTCGGTCGCTGATTCGGTTTATGGTGCATTTTCTGGCTTACTCTTCATTGATGATTGGGCTATCTCTGCATAACTCAATTGCCGTCATTGAAGGCTACATAGGTCGAAAAACTCCCTTTGTCCGTACGCCAAAATTCAACGTCGCCAATGGGTCAGATACCTGGCGGGCTAATGTATACATAGCAGAAGGTCTTCCCTGGCTTACCCTGCTGGAAGGCATCATGATGCTCTATTTCATAGGTGGTATTGCGCTGGGTGTTTACCTCAACGATTATCGGATGCTGTTTTTCCACTGCATGCTCACGGTTGGCTTCGGTATGGTGTTCGTATATTCGCTGCTCCACACCGTGCGGCAATCGGCGGTTCGGCGCCCCATATCGGGCACGTTCGACGCCGACCGCCGCGCGGCTGGTGCCGTTGCATGACCCTCGCTCCCACCCTGTTTCGAGTACCGCTGGTTCGTTGGGGCTGGCTGATTTTATCGGCCTGTTTATATTTTCTGCTGGGCTATAATACGGTCCGTTCTCAGTTTTCGGTACTTATCGGTCTGTATTTGCTTTTACTGTGGAGCTATAGTCTGCGTATTCGCCCATTGCTGATCAATGAACTGAAAGACAATGAATTTCGGCCAAAACCAGACCGTTTTTTGTTTACGGCAGCGGTACTTTTTCGCCTCCTACTGATCCTGGCAATGCCTGCCCTGTCTAACGACTACGCCCGCTTCATCTGGGATGGAAAACTACTGTTAAGCGGCATAAATCCGTTCAAGTACCTTCCCGCCGAACTCATGGCCGGGGGCGTAGCGCCATCATTTACGCCTAATCCGGCGCTGTATCAGTTACTCAACTCATCCAACTATTATACTGTCTACCCTCCGCTCAATCAGGCTCTTTTTGCCCTGGCGGCGGGCCTGTCGCCAGCGAGTTTACAGGCTGTTGTGATCTGGCTGCGTGTACCCATTCTAGTGGCCGAAATAGGATCGCTTTGGTTGTTGGTGCAGTTACTGCGCCGGTCTGGCCGGAATCCAAATCTGGCACTACTCTACGGGCTGAATCCCCTGGTGATTCTGGAACTAACAGGCAATGTGCATTTCGAGGCCGTCATGCTGTTTTTTGTGTTATTGGCCATCTGGTTCTGGCAACAGTACGGCAACACCAGCCGGGGAATGGCGCTTTCGGCGGGGGCACTGGCACTGGCTATCTGCACAAAACTGCTACCGCTTATACTGCTACCCGTTATAATTGCTCGGCTTGGCTGGCGACGGGGGCTGACCTATTCATTGATCACAGGCGGGTTTGTCGTTCTACTATTCCTGCCTTTTTTCGATCTGGATATGATACGTAACATGCTGACAAGCATTGACTTATACTTCCGCATGTTTGAGTTCAACGCCAGCATCTATTACCTGATCCGCTCGGCAGGCTACTGGTTTACTGGTTATAACGTGTTGAGCTCAATTGGGTTGTGGCTGTCTGTAGCCACCACAATTGTCCTGCTTAGCATTGCCTTTGACCAAAAATACCCGCCTGCCGTTCGGGTGCTTTGGATGCTCACGGTCTACTTTGCCATGGCTACTACGGTACATCCCTGGTATATAACGTCGCTGGTAATGGCGGCTGTTTTCACAGCAACAGATCGCTGGCAATTCCGCTATCCTCTGCTTTGGTCTGGCCTGGTCTGGCTATCGTATTCTGCTTACCGACAAACACCCGTTCGCGAAGACAACCTGCTGATTATCATTGAATACGGTGCTGTTGTTGTCTTGCTTACTCTGGAGGTTTACCGTTACAACGTTGCCCTGAAACGCCATGCCGAAGCGCCTGTTGAAATATAAAAACTATGATGTCCACTCCATCACCACGGTTTCGGGCGAGCGTCGGAATGCCAACATCGCTACCTGGGTAATGCAGACCGTATTGGGTGGAAAAGGCCTAGCTGTGGCGCTGTATAAAGTGGATTATACCATTGAACTGGTGCGCGAAAGTGGCATCCTGAACGTGAACCTGCTGGCTCAGGACCAAACGAACCTGATTCAGAAACTCGGTCGGCAGTCGGGCCGCGACAAAGATAAGTTTGCACGATTACCCTACGCCCTCGACGAACGCGGCTGCCCTTACCTCACCGACGCCATCGGCTACGCCCAATGCCGCGTCCTCTCCAGCACCGACAGCGAAGACCACGAGATTTTCAGTTGCGAGGTAATCAAACAGGTGGTGCTTCACCCAGAAAAAACCGTGCTAACCAATAACTACCTGATCGAGAAGAAGTTAGTGAGGGGATGAGCTCATTTTTCTGCCAGCAGATCGTCCAGGTAATCGCGGGAGTTGCTGAGGCGGGGTACTTTGTGCTGACCACCGGCTTTACCGCGCTGCGCCATCCAGGCATAGAAGGTATTGCGGGGTACGCTATGTACCACTGGGCGCAATAGAGCCATGTCGCCGTAGCGCTTGGCATCGTAGTCGGAGTTGATGCGACGCAGGGTCTCGTCGAGCACCTGGGTGAACAACTCGATGCTGCTAGGCTCTCGGGCAAACTCAATCACCCACTCGTGTCCTCCTTGTTGAGGCCCATTCAGGCGGTCATGGCGCATGTAAATTGGGCCGGCGGTATAATCGGCAATAATCGCGCCGGTGGCCGTGCAGGCTTGGGTAATAGCCGTTTCGGCATTCTCCACGATCACCTCTTCGCCAAAGGCATTGATAAACTGCTTGGTGCGCCCACTCACCCGAATCCGGTGCGGATAAAGCGACGTGAACCGAACGGTATCCCCGATTTTGTAGCGCCACAGACCGGCATTGGTGGTGATAATGAGCGCGTAATTCCGGTTCAGCTCGACCTCTTCCAGTGTATATGATTTCGGAAAAAGCCCATCTGCTTCTTCTACGGGCACAAATTCATAGAAAATGCCGTAGTCGGGCATGAGCATCATCTCGTTGGGCCGGGTCATGTCATCCTGAATGGCAAAGTATCCCTCCGACGCATTATAGACTTCCTGAAAACCCACCTGACTGTTGGCAAAAATCTGCTGGCTAAACAGGTTCCGGTAAGGCTGAAACGCCACCGCACCATGCACAAACACTTCAAAATTGGGCCACACGTCCAGAATACTGTCCTTTCCAGTTTGGGCTAAGATCTTCTGAATCAGCACCATTGTCCAGGTAGGTACGCCCAAAATGCTGGTTACGTTTTCCTGCGCCGTAATCTGCGCCATGCGCTCAAGCTTGCTTTCCCACTCGTCCATCAGGGCCACGCTGAGCAGGGGCGTACGGATCACCTGCCCCCAAACAGGCAGGTTTTTCATCACAATGGCGCTTATATCGCCAACCACGCCCTGCTTACCATATGGGTTTTCGTGCAGGCTCCCCCCAATAGACAACCCTTTTCCGTCGAAAACACGGGTGTCGGGGCGGTTGGCTACGTAGAGCGCCATCATATCTTTTCCCCCTTTGATATGGCAATCGTCGAGGGCCTCCGGCGACACGGGAATGAACTTGCTACGGGCGTTGGTCGTACCCGACGATTTGGAAAACCAATGCACCGGCGATGGCCAAAGTACCTTGGCTTCGCCCTTCATCATTCGCTCGATGTATGGAAAAACGGCCTCGTAGCCCGAAATAGGCACCTGCGCCTGAAAGTCTGCCACCGACCGGATGCCTGCGTAGCGATATTGTTTGCCCCAGACGGTGTTGCGTCCCTGTCGAATCAACCGCCTGAACACACGCGCCTGCGCCACGCCCGGTTGAGCCTTCAGGGCCTCAATACGGGACAGGCGACGACGAAGAAGCCAGGTAAGCGTGGTGTTTAACAGGGACATACAGCGATGGGCGCGTCGAGCTATTTACAGATAAACTTACGCGAATGCATTCCTAACTGCAAACCTGCCAGGCGGTCCCTTGTTTAAAGACCTTTTGCCCGGTCCGGGTAATCTGTAATCAGCCCATCGACGCCCAATTCGAGTAGTCGGCGCATGTCAGCCGGGTTATTGACGGTCCAGGGGATGACTTTGATGCCCTGCTGATGCAATTCGGCAATGCCATCTTTACTCAACAACTGATAAGCCGGACTGTAAATAGCCGGTTTAAAACCCAGTTTTTCCAGGTTGTGCGACACACCTCGTATGTTTTCAACCAACGCCGACAGCCGTACTGAAAGGGCTTTTTTGGCCTGCATCTGCCGATTCCACTCCTGCAAGACGGCAAAATCAAAACTCTGAATCACAATCCGCGAGGGGTCGAGGCTGGCTTTTGTCAGCACCGCATTGACCAACTGGCAAAACGGGGCGGGCTGCGGCTGACTTACATCATACTGGTCAGGTTCGCTTTTCAGTTCGATATTATACCCAAACGATGGCAGCTTGTTTTCAGCCCGGTAGGCTTCGGCAGCGGCAATGACCTCACTCAGCAGGGGCTTGTAGGTCTTCTGTTTTTGCTGCTCCGGGAAACGCCCATTTCCATTCGATCCGGTGTCGTACTGCTTAATATCGGCATAGGGCATCTTATACAGGATCAGCGCTTTCTGCTCAGCCTTGGTTACGGGAACGCCATCGGGCCGGATACAGAATTCGGCATTCATATACGGCTCATGCGACACCACCACCTGACCATCCTGACTGATGACCACGTCCATTTCCAGCGTATTTACACCCAGCGAAAGAGCTTTCAAAAACGCAGGTACGGTGTTCTCAGGCATCAGCCCACGGCAGCCCCGGTGGCCTTCCAGGTCGTAGGTGCGGGCAGTAGACTGAGCAGCTAATTGGTTCACAGTGAGCAGTATAACAAACGAGAAGAGCAGTGAAAAACGCATAGAGTCTGTATTTTAAACGTAGCCAAAGGTAGCCAAAAGCACCTGTCGGCTCGTTAACAAACCGTTACGCTTACCCGGCGGCCCCGCTTATGCGCGGATGCCGTTCACAAACCTTTGAATACTATCGGCCGATGTGCCTTGCTCCTGCAAGTGCCGGATGAATGCACTGCCCACAATGGCGCCATTAGCATTGGCACTGGCAGCGTCGAATGTTTCGGTATTGTTGATACCAAAGCCAATCAGCCGGGGATTGCGCAGGTTCATGCTCTGAATCCGCTCGAAATAAGCCTTCATCACGTCGCTGATGCCACTCACCGACCCCGTAATACTCGCAGACGAGACCATGTAAATAAACCCTTCCGACACCTCGTCGATAAAACGGATTCGCTCATCAGACGTCTGGGGCGTAATCAGAAAAATGTTCAGCAGCCCATACCGGTCGAAGATGGCCTTGTACTCATCTACATACAGATCAAAAGGCAGATCGGGCAGGATAACGCCGTCTACGCCCACTTCCTGACACTTTTGGCAAAAGGCTTCCACCCCAAATTGCAGCACCGGGTTAATATAGCCCATGAGCAAAATAGGCACCGTAATGGGGTTCTCGGCGTCTGTCCGGCACCCGTCCAGTTGATTAAATAACTGCCTGATCGACATACCGTTATCCAGTGCCACGCCGTTGCTCTGCTGAATAGTTTCGCCGTCGGCTACGGGGTCTGAGTAGGGCATCCCGATTTCCACCAGGTCAACGCCCGCCTGTTGCAGGCCTAGCAGCACGGTGCGGGTGTCGGCCAGTTGCGGAAAGCCCGCCGTGAAGTAGACGTTTAGCAGCCGTTCGCTCTTCTGCGCAAACAGGTCATTGATACGGTTCTGGGTCAGGGTCATATTACAGATGCTTTGTATACGTACTCAAATCTTTATCACCCCGGCCCGACAGGCAGACCACTACTATGTCGCTCTTAGTCAGCGACATATAGTTTAAGGCAGCCAGCGCGTGAGCTGTTTCGAGGGCAGGAATAATACCTTCCAGTTTGCTGAGGTTGAAACCAGCTTTCAGGGCATCGTCGTCGGTGATGCTGTAGAACTCACCCCGTCCCGAATCGAACAGGTGGGCGTGGAGGGGGCCAATGCCGGGGTAATCAAGCCCCGCCGAAATAGAGTAAGGCTCTGTTACCTGACCATCTTCGGTTTGCATCAGAATAGTCCGGCTACCGTGCAAGACGCCCGGCTTACCAAGGGCCGTGGTAGCCGCCGAATGCCCCGATTCGACACCATGACCAGCCGCTTCGGCAGCAATCAGGCGCACTGTTGGCTCATTGAGGTAGTGATAAAAGGCACCGGCGGCATTGCTGCCTCCACCCACACAGGCCACTACATAGTCGGGGTTTTCGCGACCTTCCTTTTCCAGCAACTGCTTCCGCGATTCGAGCGAGATTACGGCCTGAAAACGAGCCACCATGTCGGGGTATGGGTGTGGCCCCACCACCGAGCCAATGATGTAGTGCGTATCGACGGGGTTGTTGATCCAATGGCGCATAGCCTCGTTGGTCGCGTCTTTCAACGTCTGACTCCCCGACCGCGCCGGCCGTACTTCAGCCCCCAGCATTCGCATCCGGTCTACATTGGGCTTCTGCCGCTCAATATCGATAGCGCCCATATAGATGATGCACTCCAAGCCCATAAGGGCACAAACCGTAGCCGTAGCTACGCCGTGTTGCCCTGCGCCGGTTTCGGCTACAATGCGCTTCTTGCCCAGCCGTTGCGCCACCAGAATCTGCCCAATCGTATTGTTGATTTTATGGGCACCAGTGTGGCAAAGGTCTTCGCGTTTCAGGTAGATTGTGGCCCCCACCTGCTCCGACAGCCGCTTTGCCAGAAACAACGGCGTAGGCCGACCTACATAGTCGGTCAGCAGGTTCTGAAATTCGGCCTGAAACGACGGCTCGGCTATGATGGCCAGGTAGTTCTGCCGTAGTTCCTCTACGTTGGGATAAAGCATTTCGGGAATAAACGCTCCGCCAAAATGGCCATAGAAGCCTTTATTTGATACCTCGAAAGAGGTTTGTGGTTCAAATGTCGTTTGCATAACAGAAAGTATCAGTACCGTATTTCGTATGCTATTTGTCAATGTTTGCGCTGCTTAAGTGAGGTTCAGCTTACGCCTCTTCTTCCTCCTCAACTGGCCGCAGGCGGGCAATGAGTTCTTTTACTTTAGCTACGTCCTTTACGCCCGGCGCAGTTTCAACCTGACTGTTCACATCTACGCCATAAAGCTTCATGCCTTTTAGCTGGTCCAGCTGATCCAGGTTCTCCAGGCCAATGCCACCACTAATGAAAAACGGCTTCGCGTTGTCGTAGTTTTTCAATACGCCCCAGTCGAAAGCCACACCGTTACCGCCGGGTTGATCGCCTTTGGCATCGAACAAAAACAGGTCAGAAACGGCCTTGTAGTTGTTCAGCATCGAAAAGTTAAAACTCCCGTCTACCCGAAACGCCTTGATCACGTTGATACCTCGGTTCTGGATCGTGCGGCAGTAATCGGGCGTTTCATTGCCGTGAAGCTGTACATACTGAAGTTCGTACTTCTTCACCGTCCGCAAAACGTAGTCAGGGCTGGCATTTACGAAAACGCCCACCTTCCGAATCGATTTGGGCAGTGCTTTCACCACTTCCTCATCCAGCGTATCGCCCACAAACCGTGGCGACTGATCGTAGAAAATAAATCCGATAAAGTCGGGAGCCAGATCGGCCACTTGCATTAGGTTGGCCGCATCGCGCAGACCGCATACTTTAATCTTCATACCGTTACATGAGCATGCTTTCGCATAATTAGGGGATTGTATTCATTCACCAGAGTCTGCAATGCCCCGGCAGGATTAGTTGTCTTCATAAACGCCTCGCCAATCAAAAAAGCCTGATAACCAGCCGTATGCAGCGATGCCATTGTAGCAGCATCGTGCAAACCACTCTCAGTTACTTTCACAAATTGATCTGGAATATGGCTCACCAATTGCATCGACGTGCCGATATCGGTGACGAAGGTTTTCAGGTTGCGATTGTTAACGCCCACTAAATCAACCGTTTCGCACAAAGAACGTTCTAGTTCATCAGCATCGTGTACTTCCAGCAATACCTCCAAACCCAGGTCATGCGCCTGCGCACTAAGCGAACGTACCTCAGCAGGGGTTAGGCAGGCCGCAATCAGCAGGACCAGATCGGCACCCCAGGCTTTGGCTTCCAGCAACTGATACTCATCGGCTACAAAGTCTTTACGTAAAATGGGCGTGTGAGGATTGGCTTGCCGGGCCGCCTGCAGATCGGCAGGTTTGCCGCCAAAAAAAGGTTCGTCGGTCAGCACCGAGAGCACTGCAGCACCTGCCGCTACGTACCCAGCCGTCGTTGTTGCCACATCGGCCTGATCATTGATTACCCCTTTCGATGGAGATTGGCGTTTGAACTCGGCGATGATACCCGTCGAGCCGGGAGCCAGAATAGAGGCCCGGGCGGAGTTTACTACCCGGCCAAACAAAGGCGATTCGCGCAACGTTTGGGCCGAAATGACCGCCTTTCGTTCAGCTATCTCCACCCGCTTCCGGGCCATAATCTGATCAAGAATATTCATGCGTACTAGTTCATTAGTAGATCGAAAGACCGCTTCGCCTGGCCACTTTCCAACGATTCGCGGGCCATGGCTACGGCATCTGCGGGGGTAGTAACTTTTTCCGCCGTGAGTAACGCCATGGCGGCGTTGGCCAATACGGCATTTGTCTGGGCCACAGTTGCTTCGTTACTCAACACACTCAGGAAAATCCGGGCGGCATCATCTGCCGTTTCACCCCCCGACAGTGCCTCGGCAGTTACCGACTCGAAGCCCAGATCAGCAGGCGTCATCAGATTCTCTGTTCGGTTGGAAATGGCCTTGAATGAACCCGTAAGGGATATTTCGTCATAACCATCCAGCGAATGCAGCACCATAAACCGCTTGTCTGTCTGTTGATAAAGGTACGCATAAAGGCGGGCCAATTCAAGGCTGAACACCCCCACCAGTTGCTTCTTCGGCTGTGCCGGATTCACCATCGGACCCAGCAGGTTGAAGAACGTTTTCACGCCTAACTCCTTCCGAATTGGTCCCACGTTTTTCATGGCTGGGTGGAACAAGGGCGCGTGCAAAAAGCAGATTCCCGCCGTTTCAATCTTCCGTTCCAGTTCACCTATGTCGCTGCTGAACCGATAGCCTAGCTTTTCCATCACTGTACTTGACCCTGTCAGGGAAGATACCCCATGATTACCGTGCTTGGCCACACGCTGCCCCGCGCCCGCCACCACAAACGCCGAAAGCGTCGAGATGTTGAACGTGTCTTTTCCGTCGCCACCGGTGCCGCAAACGTCCATAGCATCGTAGGCGCTGAGGTCAACAGGCAGACACAGTTCCAGCATGGCATCGCGGAACCCTTCCAATTCCTCCACACGGATGCTTCGCATCATGTATACGGTCATAAACGCGGCCACCTGCGCGGGGTTGTATTCGCCCCGGCCAATGCCAATAACCACGCGCTTAGCTTCTTCTTTGGCCAGCGTTTTGTATTCAAACAGGTGATTTAATATCTCTTTCATGCGTTGACCCAATTTTTCATCATCTGCATACCTCCCACAGTCAGGATCGATTCGGGGTGGAACTGCACCCCACGAACATCGTAGCGGGCGTGGCGCATTCCCATCACACGCCCCTGCTCATCTTCAGCCGTAATCACCAGATCGGTAGGCATCGAATCGCGCACAACCGACCAGGAGTGGTACCGGCCTACGGTCAATGTTTCAGGCAGGTCGGCGAAGAGTAGCTCGTTTGAATCAAGCACATAAGCTTCATGAGCCACGCCGTGTAGCACATCGCCGAGGTTTTCGAGGGTAGCACCAAATACTTCTCCAATAGCCTGATGTCCCAGGCAAACGCCCATAATCGACTTGGTTGGGCCATATTCAGCAATAAGTGGCTTCAAAATACCGGCTTCATCGGGTATACCCGGCCCCGGCGAGAGGAGGATTTTGTCGTACCGGGAAGCATCTTCTACCGTCATCTTGTCATTCCTTATCACGTCGGGGCGATGGCCTAACTCGCGCAGTATGTAAACAAGATTGTAGGTAAACGAATCGTAATTATCCAAAACAAGAATGTTCATCGAAAATGAGTTTGCTGTTTTTTAGTTTACTGTTTCTAACTTTTTAAATCGCTTGTGCTTGCTTGAGAGCAGCCCGGAGAGCGCCTAGTTTGTTATGCACCTCTTGTAGTTCATTCTCTACCAGAGATTTAGAAACTACACCTGCGCCAGCCTGGTAATACAAAGCATTATTGCGGCTCATAAACGTGCGGATCATGATGGCATGGTTAAATTCCCCATCAAAACCCATGTAGCCAATGCTGCCTGAATAGAAACCCCGACTTTGGTTCTCGTAACGGTCAATGAGCTGCATCGCCATATGCTTGGGCGCTCCCGATAACGTACCTGCGGGAAATGTTTCAGCCACAATCTGCAACGGATCAGCGTCAGCGTTCAGATCACCCACCACCTTCGACACTAGGTGAATCACGTGTGAGTAATACTGCACCTCTTTGAACGTCTCTACATTGACCACGTCACAGTTACGACTAAGGTCATTTCGGGCCAAATCAACCAGCATTACATGCTCTGCAGATTCTTTGGGGTCGTCATATAGTGCCTGTGCCAGTTCGGCGTCTTTAGCATCGTCACCCGTCCGCCGAAACGTACCTGCAATGGGGTAAATTGTAGCTTTCCCCTGTTTCACTACAATCTGTGATTCGGGCGAAGAGCCAAATAACTTAAAGTTGCCGTAGTCGAAGTAAAACAGATAAGGCGATGGATTCAGTGACCGTAGCGCCCGGTACACATTGAATTCATCGCCCCGAAATGGCGTTTGAAATCGCCGCGACAGGACAATTTGAAACACGTCGCCGCGCTTGCAATGGTCAATTCCATGCTGAATAACATTCCGGAACTCATCATCCGTAAAGTTGGATGTTTCTTCGCCAGTAGCCGTAAACGAATACAGCGCAAAATTCCGACTGGTAATGAAAGCAGCTATCTCGTCTAGTTTGCTTTCACCAAGCTCATGACCATCCAGTACATACTGATGCTCAAATAGATAGAGTTCGTCTTTGAAGTGGTTGATCGCTACCACGTATCGATACACCTGAAAAACAGCCGCCGGAATCTGATTTTCGTCGGCTTGCCGCGCAGTGAGGTGTATATCTTCAAAGCCCTCTACCGCTGCAAATCCGAGATAGCCAAATAGCCCATTTGTCACAAATGGAAAACTGTTTTTCTCTGCCTTAAACCGATTTTTAAAACCGCGCAAAGCAGGAATTATGCTAGTCGCAGTCGTTTGTTGATGCTCCTCCTGCAATTCTGGTAGGAGTGTGCTTAATGTACCATTCTGGTATGTTAACCGGGCTATTGGATCAAAAGCAATAAACGAGTAGCTATTATCATTCCCATGATAATCAGCACTTTCCAGCAAGATACTGTTTGGGTATTTGTCCCGAACGCGCAAATAGATACTAACCGGCGTGATGATATCGGCCAGCATCTTACGATGCACCGTGTGCACTGTGTACGTCTGCTTTTTATTAATTTCCTGTACCATGATCAAACTTAATTTGAAGGGCTTATTACGCAAAAAGGCTCACCGGGATGTCGGTGAGCCTTTTTGTTGTACGTATTCGTAACAGACATAATGCGGCAACCTTCATCCCTTGCAGGAAAAGTGCCACCACCATGCGTTGTTTACGAGCTGTGTCATTGTCTTTGTATCTATGTCGGGGTGGCGGGATTCGAACCGCAGCGGCGGACCGTCCACGACCTCTACGTCCCGAACGTAGCGCGCTACCAGGCTGCGCTACACCCCGTTTGCAGTGGCAAAAGTAGCATGATTTGCGTGGTATTATAGAACTGATGATAATTTTTTACTGCCGAACATTCATGAAGTGGGCTTGTTGTCTCTAAAAATCAGTCACAAACCAATGCCCGAATTACCCGAAGTCGAGATCAGACGACAATATCTGGAAGCTACATCGCTGCACCAACCTATCATGTCTATTTTGGTAGAAGACATTAAATTGCTTACTACAGACTATGTCACACTTCAGCAGCAGTTAGTTGATCGTCAGTTCGTTTCCACCGAACGTATTGGCAAAAACCTGTTTATTTATACGGACCGGGAAGACGTAATTCTGCGGATGCATTTTGGTATGACCGGCGATCTGGCTTATTATCACAATAGCCTCGACAGACCGCGCCATGCCCGCATCGTCTTTGAATTTGCCAGCGGTTTTAATCTGGGTTTCGTTTGCCCCAGAAAATTTGAACGCATTGGTCTGGTTGATTCTGTTGAAGGCTACGCAAAAGCAAAGAAGTTGGCACCAGACGCACTCAACATTTCATTTGACCAGTTTGCAAACAATCTGAAAAAGCGAGGGTCGTTAATTAAACCTGTGCTATTGGATCAGGCCGTTGTGGCCGGCCTTGGCAATTGGATTGTCGACGAAGTACTTTTTCAGGCGAAAATACACCCTGAGAAAAGAGCCAACTTACTAACAAACAAAGAAGTAAATGCCCTTTATGAAGCCATCAGCTTGGTATTAACTACAGCGATTAAGCATGAAGCCCGATATCGAGACTTCCCAACTGATTTTTTAATACACGTCCGGCAATGGGATGATTCGCCTTATGACGACGTCGAAGCATTGTCGAAATGTCCTCGCTGCGGCGCTAAAATCAGTCGAACGGAAGTAGGTGGTCGAACAACCCTTTTTTGTCCGAAAGAGCAATTATTAACCTAGTTATCAGGTCTTTACTCTATTTATAAAGCAAAAAAAGAGCAACCCGTTTGAGTTGCTCTTCACTAATAGCTGAGGTGGCGGCCGCCTACTCTCCCGGTCGTGACACCAGTACCATCGGCAGTGCGGGGCTTAACGGCTCTGTTCGGAATGGGAAAAGGTGTTCACCCGCCCGTTGCCACCAACCAATCAGTATTTTCAGATTGTTAAGACACAAAATATCTAATCAATCAAATAACAATTCGCATGTCCTATCGAGAAAAAAGCACTTATGGTAACAGTATAGACTCAGCTAACCAGCGGCTATGTATAAGTAGATTAC